>NZ_WLUN01000016.1:0-1198737 GCF_009706645.1 Providencia sp. wls1914 | reverse complement strand
GACCCAATCAATTGTAGCTCCTCATGATTCAACCTTTAAAGGCTTTATGAGCAAAGTGGATAATGCGCGGGATTTTTTTGAAGTCCATCTTCCTAATCGCATTAAACACCTTTGCAATTTTGATACGTTGAAGTTAGCCAGCGCTTCATTTGTGGATAAAACATTGCGCTCTCGTTTCTCGGACATGCTCTATTCCGTTCAAACGCTCAAGGGTAAGGGATATTTTTATTTCTTGGTGGAGCACCAATCTTCCCCCGATAAGCTGATGGGTTGGCGGCTGATGCATTACGCATTTTGCGCGATGAATCAGCATTTGCAGCAGGGGCACCAAACTTTGCCGCTGGTGGTTCCCATCCTGTTTTATCATGGAAATCAATCCCCTTATCCCTATTCCCAATCATGGACGGATTGCTTTGAGTGGTCTGATTTAGCTCATAGTTTGTACTGTAATCCATTGCCTTTAGTGGATGTGACAGTGGCAAGTGACGATGAACTGGTGAATCACCGAAAAGTCGCGGCGATGGAGTTAGTTCTCAAACATGCTTCTGTGAAAGATGACCTTATGGTGCTGTCAAAGCGCTTAGCGCAGGTGATCCATGAGAATGAAAACCACCGTGATGACGTTATTTTAATCATCAACTATCTGTTTAGTGTGATGGATACGCCGACATACAAGAAGATAGTCAAAACATTAATAGAAAAAACCGAAGGATATCAGGAGACCGTTATGACCATTGCCGATCGTTTAAGAATTGAAGGGTTAAAAAAAGGGTTTAGGCAAGGAAGAAGAGAGGGCAGAGAAGAAGGCAGACAAGAAGGTCGTGAAGAGGCTAGACAAGAGGAGCAGGAGAAGGCCAAACAACGTATTTATGCCCAAGTTTTGACCAGCTTAAGTTTAGGTTTAAACATTGAGGTCATTAGTCAAATTACAGGCTTATCCCCGACAGAAATCGAAGCAATTCATTGATACATCATTCATTGAGACATAAAGAAGGCGGAGTTCAGTGAGAAGCCGAACTCCGCCATATTTTTAGTCAAATTTTTTAGCGTGATTACGCGTTCGCTAATTGACCTTTTGCTATTACCGATTGACGGTTACGCTCAAGTTCTAATGCACCTAAGTGAGACAGCACACAGAAGATAATGCAGCAAACAATTCCCCCTAAGAGCAGATAGAAACCGGCATGCCAGCCCATACGGTCAACCACGAAACCAAATAAGCTAGTACCTAAAGTTGCGCCAAGGATATAGCTCATAAAACCACGTAGGCCGACGGCTGAACCAACTGCGAAGCTTGGCACGATTTCCATTGTTTGTACTGACGCTAAGAACTGAGGCACATAGATTAAGCAACCAACTACTGCAGCAAAGAAGGTGACGACAGCTAATGATTGGCTTTGCCAGTAACCGATGAGGCAGAAGAAAATCAGTGTCATACAGACAATAGCTAACGGCATTCTACGACCTTTAAACAGTTTGTCTGTTAACCAACCCGCTAATAAAGTGGATGGAATCGCTGCCCATTCGAAGAATAAAAATGCCACGCTCATCTGATCTTTAGAGAAGTTTTTCTCTGTCAGCAGGTAGATTGGTAGCCAACTGATCACGCCGAAACGCACCATATACACAAAGACATCAACAAAAGAGATATACCACGCATTTTTGTTTTTCAGCACATAGGTACAGAAAATTTGGAAGGCGCTCATATTCTCTGGTGATTGCTCTTTTTGCGCCGAAGTCAGGATCACTTTTTCTTCTGGCATCATTTGGTCAAGCGCTGGTAAACCCTCTTGTTTTGGGGAACCTTTACCTAATACCAACACAACCCCTGCAAATAAAATCGCAATACAAGCGGGAACCATGTAACTCGCACTTTGCCAGTGCTCAGTGCCTAATACAGCGAAAGCAGCACCGACGATTGGGGCAACAATACCACCGCCCACGTTATGAGAAATATTCCAAAATGCACCGATACGACCACGTTCACGACGCGGGAACCAGTTTGCAATGGTGATAAATGACGGACCCACACCCATGCCTTGGAACATACCATTAAGCACTACAAAACCAACGAATAACCAGAATGCGTTACTAAACCCCATTCCGAAGTTGACGATGGCACAGAGGATCAAACCAAATGCCATAAATGCTTTTGGGCTAGCTTTATCGGCAAGGCTACTCATCACGCCTTTGCTGATCCCGTAAGCAATCAGCATACAGCTGGTTAATAGACCAATTTGAGTCGTACTTAAATCTAAGTTTTCTTTCAAATATGGGGTAGAGAGCGTGAAGTTGTTACGAACAATATAGTAAGCCAAATAGCCTAAGAAAACGCTGAGCAGTGCTTGAACACGATAGCGTTTATAGGCGGCAGGAACTTTTTCTGGTGCAATTTGTTTTTTTGCCGTGGCTGGCGTTAAAAATGACAGCATAGGTTCACCTGTGAAATAGAGTAAAAAGAAATTCCCTGATGTTTTTTGTCGTTTTATTTCTGACAGGCTCATCATGTTCTTGTTGAAAAAATATCGCAATATGAAGGGTTTGGGTCAAAATTGACCCAATTTTGTATAGTGACGAGTCAAATTGACCCATTCATAAATTAACGGGAATGGATTTCAAAAAATGAACAACTAAGGGTTGATTTAATCGCATAACAATGAGAATAAAGCGGGTAAGTTTTGTCGTATGCCCATAAATCCGAAAAGGGTAAAATTTGTCTCAAATGCACTTTTTGACAAACTCACACTATTGTTACTTTCTTTGATATGAATCACATCTACCCAGGGGATGACTACGCTTATGAGACTAATAACACCAATTCGTCCACTGATAATGCAGCTCTGTTTTTTTATTATCTTTCTAAACAGCGTGGGAATTAGTCATGCGAAAAATGATGAGTTGGTGATAGCGACAACATTCTCACCCGAAGCGACACAGGCGATAGTCACGAATTGGAATGCGCGAGAGGATGGGATGCCTATCCGCACGATTAACCGAACCAGTGCATCATTAGAGCGCTTGTTAGATACCGATGCTTTGGAAAATGTCGATTTAATTCTGACCTCCTCGCCGATGCTGATGCACCATTTGCAGCAGCATAATCGGTTGAGTGCATTGCCGGATATTCCTGAGTATTCCCAGCGCTTAATTCCTGAATCTTTAAAAGGTTCCGTTGCTGCGGTGGCATTTTCTGGATATGGCATTTTGACTAACCGAAAATGGATGGAACAAAACAAATTACCCATTCCAAAGACATGGGATGACCTGACAAATAGCCAATATCAAGGCTCGTTACTGATAAGCAGTCCATCTCGCTCTGATACCTATCATTTAATGATTGAGTCGCTATTACAGCAGCGAGGATGGGAAGATGGATGGCGTATTTTACTGGGAATGTCGGGGAATTTAGCGACTGTTTCATCCCGCAGTTTTGGGGTTGCCGATAAAATCAAAGTGGGGTTAGGTGGGGCTGCACCGATTATTGATAACTATGCAAATGTGCTATTAACCGACCCTGAACTCGAGTTTCACTATCTGCCGGATTCAGCCACATCTCCAACATTTATTGCGATCACTCGCCATAGTTTAGCGCCAGAAAAAGCGCGAAAACTGATTGATTTTTTACTCAGTGAACAAGGGCAACAAGTGTTTGCAGACAGCAGCACAGGAAAATACCCAGTTACGCCTCTTGAGGATGATAACCCTCGAAAAGCGCAGCAAAGCCAACTATTAGATTCCCCTAAACCGCTAGATGTCCATTTGGTATTACAGCGTCAACGATTAGTTCAGCAACTGTTTGATGCGGCGATCACGTTTCGTTTAACGGAATCGAAAGATGCTTGGCGTGCGGTGTATATGGCGGAAGCTAAGTTAAAACATCCTTTACCAGAAGTTCGAGCACTACTGACGGCGATGCCAGTCAGTGCGAAAGAAAGTGAGGATCCTGCTTACTATTCGCGCTTTGAAGATAATCGCAAAGCGGAAGAGGAATATATGCGCTGGCAGCATTTTTTTCAGGAGCAGCAGCGCCAAGCCATCAGTGTATTGGAAGCGATTAAATGAAAACATCGATAGTGAAATTGATGGGGCGCTTTAGTATTACGGCTATTTTACGTGGAGCATTTATCGCGGGTGCATTGATGACATTGATCGTCAGCTGCGTCAGTTTGTATGCATGGCAAGAGCAAAATAAGCAGATCCGCTACGCACTTGGGGACTATTTTCCCAAAATGCAGGCTTCATTTTTGATTGAAGGACAGCTAAATACCTTAGTTAATGAGTTGAACGAATTTTTAAAAGCGCCAAATACAGCAACAAGATTACAACTACGCAACCAGATCACGGCACATTTGGCGCAAATCGCCGCGTTTAACCAACAATTAAATGGGGAGGATCAACAGCAGATTTCCTTGATTTTGTTGCAAAGTCAGGATCTTTTGCAGCGTCTGGATAAAGCGCTGTATGCCTTGTTTTTAGCACGGGAAAAAATTAATACGCTCTCTTCTCGGATCAACTGGCTACATGACGACTTTAGTACGGAGCTCAACTCGTTATCGCAAGATATCAGCCTGCAGCAAGGCTCTTTACTGGACAAAATTGAGCAAGATCCTCGTCAAGCAAAAGGGCTACAAAGTCGGTTACGTAACGTCCAAGGGGAGTTGCAGTTAATTTATACACTGGCGCGTTTGGAAGAGCAGATCACCAATATTTTGACGGGACGCTTGAAGGATATTCAAGGGGATAATGCTTTTGATGATCCCATCGATGTTGGCGGTTATGCCCGCTATTTAGGGTATTTAAAAACGAATTTGGCAGCCAATGAAGAGGCGTTGAATTTATACCCAAGTTCAGTAACGCTGCGTCAAACCATCGATGAGTTATTAGATATTGGCCTTTCTGATAACCAAATGCTTGAAGTCCTACAAAATTATCAAACAGCAAAAAGAGCCTTGAATGAAGCGACAACCGAAAAGGAGCGAATTTTGGCTGATTTTCGCTCTCAGCTTGATTTGCAACTTGGGAGTAGCCACTTTCAGCTACAAACACTAAACCAGCGTTTAGCGAACATTATGTCGTGGAGTGGCACAATTATTATTATTACCGCAGGGTTGGCGTTACTGTTGGTATTACTGTTCAATATGCTGTTTATTCGCCCTCGCTTGGTCAAGCGCTTTACCGCATTAAATCAGGCAGTGGCTCGGATCAGTATTGGGGATTTGACGACCCATATTCCTGTCGAAGGTCGCGATGAGTTAGGACGAATTGGCACACTGTTACAGCGCAGTATTGCTCAAATTAATCAACAGAAAATTCAGTTAGAACAAGAAATTGCAGAGCGTAAGGCAATAGAAGAAAACTTAAGAACCACGCAAAATGAGCTGATCCAAACGGCAAAACTCGCCGTCGTGGGGCAGACGATGACCACCTTAGCTCACGAAATTAACCAACCGCTAAATGCGCTCTCGATGCACCTGTTTATGGCGAAAAAAGGGTTGCCAGAGCAAGATGATGACACCTCGTTGATGGCGATAAATAAGTCAGAGCAACTTGTGGCTCGAATGGATGGCATTGTGCGTTCACTTCGCCAATTTGCTCGCAAACGTGATGATAATGAGCAATTACAACCTGTGAATTTACGCCAATCAATTCAAAGCGCTTGGGATGTTCTGAAGCTTCAACATAAAACCCGCAAAGTGATATTAAGTTATCCAGATATATTGCCTAAGGTGCTGGGGGATGAAATTGGTATTCAGCAGGTGTTGGTTAACTTGCTCTCTAACGCGCTTGATGCCAGCCCCACAGAGGCAGAAATCACCGTTGATTACAGCGAAACCGCGGATAATTTGTTGTTGACCTTGTGCGATAACGGAACGGGTTGGCCACTGCATTTGGCGGATACATTAATGAAACCCTTTACGACAAGTAAAGAGATTGGGCTGGGTGTTGGGTTATCCATTAGCCAATCGATTATGCAACAAATTGGTGGTGAGTTAAGAATCGCTTCTACACTGCGTGGAAATGGGTGTGTAATTTTAGAATTTAAAAAGGTACTTGAAGATGCTTGATGACAACCATGACATATTGCTGATTGATGATGATAAAGATGTATTGGAAGCGTATTGTCTATTACTCGAACAAGCGGGGTACCGAGTTCATGCGTGTGATAACCCATTGACAGCAAAAGAGTTAGTCCACCGCGATTGGTGTGGTATTGTTCTTAGTGATGTGTGTATGCCGGAATGTTCGGGCATTGAGCTAATGACACTCTTTCTCGCCAAAGACAAACATCTCCCTGTGGTATTGATCACTGGGCATGGGGATGTGCCAATGGCGGTGGAAGCGGTCAAAATGGGCGCATGGGATTTTCTACAAAAACCCATTAACCCGGAATATCTTTTAGAGCAAGTTGCCAAAGCGTTGGCGGCACGGAAACAGCGTGTATTGCAGCGCCGGTGGGGTAAAAACCAATTGATGCTCAATTTTGTAGGGAGCAGTGAATGGTCTTTACAAGTTCGCGGGCAGCTTCAAGGGTTATCGGAAACTCTTGCCGCCGTGTTTTTACAAGGAGAGTTAGGTAGCGGCCGCACTTATTTAGCTCGCTATCTACATCAAATTAGCACACCGCAGCACGCGCCATTGGTGATCAAAACATTATTAAATGAGCAAGAAGTGCCTGTTGAAACATGGGTCTCTGAGGCTCACTCAGGCACATTGGTGATTAAGAATATTGAGTTACTTCCTGTAAATCAACAGCGTTATTTGGTTCAGCATTTACAACAAGACCAACGGGGATTTCGCTTGATTGGGATTTCGGATCAGCCGCTGCTTACTTTGACTAAACAGCAGCAAATCATTGCGGAACTCTATTATTATTTCTCATTAACCCAAGTGAATTGCTTGCCACTATCTCAGCGTAAGGCGGATATTCCGGTTTTGTTCCAGTATTATTTAGAGCTGGCTTGTACTCGATTGAATCAGAAACTACCTGAACTGGATGAGTCTTTTGTCAAAAAATTGAGTCGGCGTCATTGGCCTGGAAATGTAACGGAGCTAGCCAACGCAGCGGAGCTATATGCGGTTGGCATTATGCCGATGGGGGAAACGGCGAATCCGTTATTAACGTCGGTAGCGCCAACGGCATTAGATCAACAAATTGAAAATTATGAACGGCAGATTATTACTGAAGCGCTGAATATTCATCAAGGGCGAATTAACGATGTGTCGGAATATCTGCAAATGCCGCGGAAAAAACTCTATTTGCGCATGAAAAAGTATGGATTAGATAAGCACCATTATCGGACATAAATTATTGGAGATAAATAGAGAGAAAGTTGCAGGGATTGACCTGCAACTTGAAATTTCAGTGAATTACAGAAGGGGAATGGTCTCTTCGATGGCTTTTAACAGTAAGTTTCTATCATGGCGATAAGGAATATCATCCGCCTCTAATACTCGCTGAGTCACTTTGCGTTCTTGGCGGATTGTCGTGACATCGGTACGCGGTCCAACAATCACCGCATCGATTTTTTTGCGGCCAATATAACGCTCCATCATCACTAATTTTTCAGGAAGTGTAAGGCTGGCAGCGGAGGTGCTGATTTCTTTGCCTAGATTACCGATATACACCATCGGCGCTTGGCTCTCTTTCAGGGCGCAGGCGATATCATCGAGTAATAACAGGGGCATTAAGCTGGTAAAAAAACTACCGGGGCCGATTAAAATCAAATCAGCACGATGGATAGCATCAAGGGCTTCAGTGGTCGCTTTAACGGGCGGGTATAAACGCAGTTCTTGCGGTAACTCCTGTAAAGCATCCACGTTAACTTCACCGTAGACTTCATTTCCCATATCATCAATAGCCATCAGGTCTACTGGTGATTCAGACATCGGGATTAATTGTGCATCCACTTTCAGCATATTGCGGATTAAATTGATGGCTTCAAGTGGGCGAACACTTAAATGGTCAAGGGATTTCAGCATTAGGTTACCGAGATTATGCCCTGATAATTCCCCTGTTCCCGCAAATCGGTATTCAAACATCTTAGAGGCAATGGATGGCTCTGTAATCAACTGATTCAAGCAATTACGCATATCACCCCAAGCAATCCCTCCTTCAGAACGACGAATTCGTCCTGTAGAGCCACCATTATCCGTGGTGGTGACAATGCCAGTTAGACGGGAGCCTAAAGATGAGAGAGAAGACATCACTCGACCAAGTCCATGTCCACCCCCAAGGGCGACGACGTGATTAAGATTTGTCAAACTACGGTTTGGCATAGTGTTCCTATTTAAACAATCAATCTATTTAAACTGTCAATCTAGCTAAATTATCAATCTAGAATCAGTGCTAAAACAAAATTGGCGCTAATCTATCATAAAACACGATTCGAAGTTTACTTGCTGTGATAAAAAACAATAAAAGAGAATATTCTCGATCGGTATCACAAATTTCTTGATTATGTTCTGAATAAAAGTACGAGATAAAACTGATCTACAACAAACAATGTGCACAGAGTTAACCTCATTTTGACGAGATTTTGACAGATAGGCGTTTGTCATCACATGGAAATAGCAAAAAATTATCCATAATAATAAGGACTTCTGAATCTAGCGGCTATTTTCTGTAAGTCGTTGTATATTAAGTTATATATCGTTTTTGGATTCGCTTTTTCATCTGCAATGGGCTAAAATCCTTACAGAAAATAAGTGAACCCAGTGATGATCGTCTTAACTCTCTAGGCTTAATCAACTCACAGGGTTCCAGATAAAACTCCTAGCCTTTGTGTCTAAGTTCTCCTGAATATGATGCTCTGGCCGTGACCTTGAGTCACCAGGGTGCAAGATAGAAATGTCTGCATCTCCCGTATTTGGAAAGGTGTGAATATGCAGCAACTTGTCGATCAATTTGACCGAAAATTTTACTATCTTCGTTTATCTATCACTGATGTTTGCAACTTCCGTTGCACATATTGCCTGCCTGATGGTTACAAACCGAGTGGCCGCCATGAATTTCTGACACTTGATGAAATCCGTCGAGTGAGCCGCGCTTTTGCTGAGTTAGGGACTGAAAAAGTCCGTATCACTGGCGGCGAGCCAACGATGCGTAAAGATTTCACCGATATCATCGCCGCTATCAAAGAAAATAATTCCATCAAAAAAATTGCCGTAACAACCAATGGTTATCGTATGGCGCGTGATGTACAAGCATGGCGAGATGCAGGTTTGAATGCCGTGAACGTGAGTGTGGATAGCCTTGATCCTCGCCAATTTGCCGCGATCACAGGGCAAGATAAATTTTTCCAAGTCATGAAAGGGATCGATGCGGCATTTGATGCAGGCTTCGAAAAAGTCAAAGTCAACGCGGTCTTGATGAAAAACGTCAATGATATCGCTCTTAAATCTTTCCTCAATTGGATCAAACACCGTCCAATTCAACTGCGTTTTATTGAACTTATGGAAACAGGGGAAGGCAGCAACCTATTCCAACGTTACCATGTGTCTGGTGAAACCGTTCGTGATCGCCTCATCGCAGAAGGCTGGTATATGCAGCCACGTTCTCGTAGCGATGGACCAGCTCAAGTCTTTAGTCACCCTGATTACCAAGGGGAAATTGGGCTGATCATGCCGTACGAAAAGGACTTTTGCCAAAGCTGTAACCGTCTCAGGGTCTCTTCTTTAGGCAATCTGCATTTGTGTTTATTTGGTGAAAATGGCATTCCACTGCGTGATTTACTGGGTGATGAAAACCAGAATGAAGCCCTAAAAGCACGTATCCAAAGTGGGTTAATGTCTAAGCGAGAAACCCATTTCCTTCACCAAGGCGACAGCGGGATCACCCCGAATCTTTCCGTTATCGGCGGTTAATAACTTTTTGATTTTCAGGAGTAATTATGTCCCAACTGACCCACCTCAATGCGTCGGGCGAGGCGCACATGGTTGATGTATCAGCTAAAGCAGAAACTGTCCGTGAAGCACGCGCAGAAGCGTTTGTGACGATGAACCCAGAAACTTTAGCCATGATTGTGGATGGCAGTCACCATAAAGGGGATGTTTTTGCGACGGCACGTATCGCGGGGATCCAAGCGGCAAAAAATACGTGGCAGTTGATCCCGCTGTGCCATCCTTTACTACTGACCAAAGTGGAAGTCATTCTTGAAGCTGAGCAAGCCCATAACCGTGTGCGCATCGAAACTTGTTGCCGATTGACAGGGAAAACGGGCGTCGAAATGGAAGCGTTAACGGCGGCTTCTGTCGCGGCATTAACTATCTACGACATGTGCAAAGCGGTACAAAAAGATATGGTTATTGGTCCTGTGCGTTTATTAGAAAAAACGGGCGGAAAGTCCGGTCATTTTAAGGTGGAAGCATGATCACTGTCCTCTTTTTTGCTCAAGTTCGTGAGTTAGTTGGCACTGACCGCTTAGAGTTAGTGGCACAGTACCCAACAGTAGAATCTTTGCGCCAAGCATTGGCACAAAAAGGGGATCGTTGGGCGCTGGCCTTGGAAGATGGCAAATTATTAGCTGCTGTTAATCAATCGTTTGTTTCTGCTGACCATCCCCTGAATGCGGGTGATGAAGTGGCTTTCTTCCCACCAGTTACCGGGGGATGATCATGGACAATACCCATATTGCGGTACAAACCGAGAATTTCAGTGTCGGCGAGCAGTATACGTGGCTCGCTGAATGTGACAGTGATGGCGCCGTAGTGACATTCACAGGTAAAGTTCGTAATCATAATTTAGGGGACAGCGTAGCGGCGCTGACTCTTGAACACTATCCCGGAATGACAGAAAAAGCCTTAGCGGACATTGTGATGCAATCTCGCGAACGCTGGCCGCTGCAACGCGTGAGTGTGATCCACCGTATCGGTACTTTACAACCCGGTGAAGAGATTGTATTCGTGGGTGTGACCAGCGCACATCGTAATGCCGCATTCCAAGCCGCTGAATTTATAATGGATTACCTGAAAACCAAAGCACCATTCTGGAAAAAAGAGTCTCTTCCTGATAATGAGCGTTGGGTGGAAGCCAAAGAGAGTGATGAAGCCTCTGCAAACCGTTGGTAGTCTTAAATAGTTACGCGGAAAATGCGAATAAGCCGAATGGTAATGTCAAAATATTGTGATAAACTTTGGAACAAATTTGTCCGATCACAGTAAGGATTACTCTGTTGGTGGTTTTGCTGGGTCGATTTTTCTTAAAATGGAAGGGTAACCATCATGGGTCAATTTGATCAACGTAATGATTCTCTTGTCCAGAATGCCAGTACTGGTGTTCAGGCATTTATGTCGCAAGTCTACGGTTGGATGACCGTCGGGTTATTACTGACAGCTTTTGTTGCTTGGTATTCCTTAAGCAGCGGTCTGTTTTTCACTATCGCAACGAACAAAGTTCTGTTCTTTGGAATGATCATCGCTGAACTCGGTTTAGTGATGGGCCTGTCTTTCTTACTGCCTAAAATGAGCGGCGCGATTGCAACTGGGATGTTTATGCTATACGCATTACTGACTGGTTTAACTATCTCCGTTATTTTAGCGGTTTATACGGGTGAGTCTGTTGTTGGAACGTTCATCATTACCGCAGTTATGTTTGGTGCGTTAAGCTTCTACGGCTACACTACTAAGCGTAGCTTAACAGGAATGGGTAACTTCCTGTTTATGGCGCTGATTGGTCTGGTTGTGGCTTCTCTAGTTAACATCTGGCTGCAAAGCTCCATGATGTACTGGGTGATTACTTACGGTGGTGTGTTACTGTTTGCTGCATTAACTGCCTATGACACTCAAAAACTGAAAGAAATGGGTGAGCAAATCAACCAAGATGACAGAGAAAATATGCGTAAATACTCCATTATGGGCGCGTTATCTCTGTACTTAGACTTCATCAACCTGTTCCTGATGTTACTGCGTATTTTCGGTGATCGCCGTTAATTGCTAATCAAGCAGATTGAAAATATGAAACCCCGCAATCAGTTAATGGTTGCGGGGTTTTTTTATGATATCAATCTGATTGCTAGGCTATCTTTTTGCGAAATAAGTAATAAGCCAGAGAGCTGGTTATCAGGAAGATAATCAGAAGAGGCCATAAGCTATGAAATACCACGGAAAAATCGGCATCTTTGAGGTAAATCTGCTTAGTGATATCTGTGAAGTGGCGGATGGGATTTACCCACGTAATATCCTGTAGCCAAACGGGCATATTCTCGACGGGGGAGATATAACCGGATAGTAACACCGCGGGCATCATAAACACGAACACACCAATAAACGCTTGCTGCTGGGTTGAGCACAATGCGGAGATAAGTAAACCAAATCCCACGAGTGATAAACCATAAAAAATCATCGTGCCATAGAACAGTAATAGTGAACCCGCGAACGGAATTTTGTAGCAAAAAATCCCAATCACTAACACCAATGTGGCTTGTGCAGTGGCAACGACTAAGGCAGGAATCGCTTTGCCAATAAAGATTTGCCATGTGGTGAGTGGCGAAACTAACAGTTGGTCGAGTGTCCCTTGCTCACGTTCCCTTGCAATAGACAACGAGGTGACGATAAGTACCCCAATCGTTGTAATCAATGCGACTAATGACGGCACAATAAACCATTTATAATCTAAATTTGGGTTGTACCAGTTGCGGACAATCAACTCACTGTTATTGGGCTGCGCTTGGGTTTGAGTGAGTTCCTGCTGATACTGCATGACAATTTGTTCGATATAGTTAGCCGCTATTTGGGAGCTATTCGAGTTTCGCCCATCCAGCAGCAACATCATATTCGCCGTATGATGGCTAGCGATATCGGCACTGAAATTTTGATTAAAGCGGACGACTAACAAGGCGTTACGGTTATCTAATGTCTCACGAATCTCAGGTTCATTTTTCAGTAACAGCACATGGGAAAATGCGCTGGTTTTCGCTAAGCGTTGAGTGAGTTCAATGGAATGCTCACCATTATCTTGGTCAAAAATGGCAATGGTGGTGTTAGTGACTTCTAAAGTCGCCGCCAGTGGGAAGAGGATCATTTGGAAAATGACGGGCATGATCAAAATAATTCGCGTCTGTTTTTCCTGCAATAGTGATTGCAACTCTTTCATAATTAAGGTGTAAAGACGATAAAACATATTTCACCTCAATCCAAACGGCGACGCGTTTTCAGCGCCGTTAAGCCAATGAATAATATCGCTGAAGCAATCAGCAATAAGAAATCGGTGAGTAACACCAAATAGATATCTCCCGCTAAAAATAAGGTTTGTAAGCTGCTGACAAAGTAGCGAGCAGGAATGAAGTAAGTCACAACTTGAATAAATACTGGCATGCTATCAATTTCAAAAATAAACCCAGAAAGCATAATAGCAGGCAAAAAGGCTGCATTTAGCGCCACCATCGCCGCATTGAACTGATTACGGGTAATGGTTGAAATCAGTAATCCCATCCCTAATGCGGTGGCTAAATAGAGGCTGGTTATCACAAATAAAATCAATAAAGAGCCTCGATAAGGAATATCGAGCACGAATGTCGTCACCAACATACACAGCACCATGACGAACGACCCAAGAATTTGATAGGGCAATAATTTGGAAAGCAGTAATTCAGTACGAGTTATTTGGGTGGAAAGTAGAGCTTCCATGGTGCCTCGTTCCCATTCTCGGGCTATCACCAGCGAGGTCAAAATCGCGCCCACAACGGTCATAATGATGCTAATGGCGCCGGGAATAATAAAATGTTGGCTGAGTGCCGCTTCGTTAAACCAATAGCGCATATTGAGTTCGATAAGCGGGTCGGTGGGATAACCTTGGTTTTCACCTTGTTGGATAAGCCATGTATGCCAAACTCCTTTGGTGTAGGCTTGCACAAAATTGGCGGTATTGGGTTCACTTCCATCGGTGATCACTTGGATCGCCGCATGTCCATCAGGGCGAGAAAGTTGCTCAGCAAAATTGACGGGGATCACCACAATGCCGCGAATTTCTCCCGCTTGCATTTTATTAATCAATAAATTGCGATTATCGCTAATGGTGGCATCAATAAAGGGGGAACCGGTAAACGTATCGACCAATTCACGAGCCGGTTGGCTTTGTTGATCCATTAGGATACCGACCCGTAATTTACTGGAGTCCAGATTGATCCCATAACCGAAAATAAACAGCAGCATCAGAGGAATAACAATGGCAATTAAGGCGCTGCTAGGGTCGCGAATTATTTGCTTACTTTCTTTCCAGCAGAGGGCTTTAAGTCTGCGCCATGAAAAACCAGAGGCGGTTGTCTTCATTGTGCCTCCCGCTGTTTATCGTAGTTGAAAATTAATTCAATAAAGGCATCTTCCATCGATGGGTTTGGATTTTCTGTGCTGGAGACCTGTTTTTTAAGCTCATCTGGAGTGCCTGCAGCAATAATTTTTCCGTGGTAAACCAACCCGATACGATCGCAATATTCAGCTTCATCCATAAAGTGGGTAGTAACCATAACGGTGACCCCCTTGTCTACCATGCCATTAATATGTAGCCAAAATTCTCGCCGAGTTAGTGGGTCAACCCCTGAAGTGGGTTCATCCAAAAACAGGATATCCGGTTCATGCATCAGTGAGCAGGCGAGGGCAAGGCGCTGCTTATAACCCAGCGGGAGTGAGTCAGTAATCTGGCTGATAATGGGCGTAAAATTAAACGCGTTAATCATCTCCTGCATTTTGGTAGCTTGCTGTTTATGATGCAAACCGTATACGCCGGAGAAAAATTTTAAGTTTTGCCCAACTTTGAGGTTGCCATAGAGGGAAAATTTTTGTGCCATATACCCAAGGTGCTGGCGGGCTTTGTTTGAACTGGTTTTTAAATCCATACCAAGCACCAGAGCTTGTCCATCCGTGGGTTTCATTAATCCACACATCATTTTAAAGGTAGTGGATTTGCCTGCACCGTTAGGCCCTAATAATCCAAAAATTTCACCCCGTTTTACTTGAAAGTTGACGGTATCCGTCGCAGCAAAATCCCCAAATTTTTTGGTCAGATTGCGGGCTTCAATGACGGTTTCATTGGGGGCGGGGGGAATTTGTGGAACGATAGCGGCGAGTTCAGAACGATGGGATGGTCCACCACCTAAAAGGTCAATAAACGCATCTTCAAAGCGCGGCTGGGCTTCAATCAGCGTTTGGTTTCCCATATTTAAGGCATTAAGTAAATTCTCTTGGGATGCGTGAGGCTTTAAAATTAAGCGAATATAGCGACCTTGGATCACGCCATCAGTGGTTTCAGGTAACACTAAGGCATTTTGCAGAATGGTACGTTTTTGTGTTGCGGGAACATCGAGTAAAAATGAGCGTCCCGCCATCTTTTGGGTGAGCTGCTCGGGTTTTCCGCTGTACAGTAACTTGCCTTCATTGAGTAGCAGCACCTCTTTGCACTGCTCAGCCTCATCCAGATACGATGTGCTCCAGAGGATCAACATGCCATCGTCAGCAAGGGTGTGTACCATTTGCCATAGTTCTCGTCTGGCAATAGGATCCACGCCGACACCCGGCTCATCCAGCAGTAAAACTTTCGGTTTACCTAATAGGGTGCAGGCGAGCCCCAATTTCTGTTTCATTCCCCCAGAAAGCTTACCGGCAAGGCGAGCGGTAAAGGGGGCTAGGCTAGTAAAGGCGAGTAATTGTTTATAGGTTTGTTGGCGCTCTTCACCAATAACGCCGCGCAGATCGGCATATAAATCAAGGTTTTCTTGAACCGTTAAATCTTCATATAGGCCGAATTTTTGCGGCATATAACCGAGGTTTGCCCGCACTTCGATACTGTCTTTAATTGGGTCTAATCCCATTAAGCGGATTTGCCCTGAATCGGGTTTGAGTAGCCCAGCCAGCATGCGCATCAGCGTCGTTTTCCCTGCACCATCGGGACCGACTAGCCCCGTCACGGAGCCGCCGTGAATTTCGGTAGTTAGGCTTTCAACCGCAGGGTTATTCAGTCCAATAAAGCGTTTTTCGACGCTGTTTAACGAAATAACGCTGTTTAATGAGTGAGTATCTTGCTGAGCCATAATGCGCCCTATTGCTGAGGTGCCGCAAACTGAACGGTGACGGGCATTCCTTGACGCAGCTTATCATTAGGATCATCGACAATAATTCGTAATCGATAGACTAAGTCGGTGCGTAAATCCGGTGTTTGTACACTTTTAGGGGTAAATTCGGCAGTGGGGGAGACAAAACCAATCGTGCCATGATAAGGGGTATTGGGCTGGCTATCCGTAAAGAGTAAGACTTTACTTCCGGGAACAGCATCACCTAAGTGAGCCTCACTCACATAGGCACGTACCCAAACAGGGTGAGTTAATGTCACACTAAAAACGGTATTGCCCGCACCAATGATGGTGCCAGGTTCGATGGCGCGAGTCAGGATTGTACCGTCAGATGGGGCGATAAGCAGTGTGTCTGAGAGGTCAAGCTCCGCTTGAGCAACGGCGGCTTCTGCTTGTAGCCATTCCCCTCGGGCTGCTGCTATCTCTTCTTGGCGAAATCCGCTCTGATATTGATTTAGTTTATCTTGGGACGCTTTTAGCGCCGCAAGAGTTTGATTGCGATTGTTTTTGGCATTATCTAAATCATTGGCAGAAATCAGTTTTTGAGCGGCTAAGCCTTGCTGACGTTTATAAAAGTTATCTGCATATTGCCAAGCAGCTTGGCGCTGAGCCACTTCAGATTCGACTTGCGCAATTTCTTGTGTTCGGTAGCCTTTTTCTTTGAGGGCTAACTGGGCTTTGGCGCTATCACGCAATCCTTTGGCTTTATTTAATGCGTTGATGTAAGGCGCATCATCCAATTTCCCGAGTAATTGTCCCGCAGTGACTTTCGCCCCTTCATCAACATCTAAAGAGGCGAGTTTACCATTGACTCGAAAACTAAGGTTAACGGTGCGCACATCCACATTCCCGTATAAGGCGAATGTTTTATCTTTAAGTGACTGATAATAGTAGCCCCCTGCAATGGCGGCAATCAGCATGATAATCAGTAAAATAACCAGTGCACGGCGTTTTGTGTTCATAGCTAACCTTAGTGACGGATAAAAACATTACTCAGGATTATGATTCAATTTTATCCATATATCATATCACTTTTCTGCTAGTTGGCGATGACGTAACCCCAATAATAAAATGTCGATATGCTCAATAAGAACCTGATTAATAATTTTAAATTCGTTTTCGTTGATGTGTTTCCAACCTGTTTGCCTGAGTAATGTTTCTCGCGCAATACGGAAAGAGAGGGTTTCCCCCAAAATGGCATGCGTGTGGATCAAGGTCGCTAGATTATTGGGATCCGCGCCAATATAGATGGAAATTAAGCGATTAAGCCGTGAGTGAATAGGTCCTAACGCTTGTTCGTGGATCAATCCGTATGCTTCAGTTGGGTTCAGTTGTTCGCGAGCTAGAATGCGTGAAAAGCTTAAGTTTTCTTTTTTAAGTTGAAAAAAATTGTACGAAATAATGGTTTCTTTGAATAATTCGAGCGCTTCTTCAGAATTTTGTAACTCTGCAGGTTGATTAATAAAGTTATCTATTTGAGTGATACTCTCAGCGAAACTCTCTTTGATATTGTTAGCAATTTGCTGAGCAACGGCGAGATATAAACCTTCTTTAGAACCAAAATAATAAGAAATTGCTGCGATGTTTTGCCCTGAGGCTTGGGCAATTTGGCGGGTGGTAGCCCCGTCGATGCCTTGTTCTCCATAAACATCGGCAGCGGCGAGAAGAAGTTGGAGTTTGGCGCTCTCTCCGCGTAATGTTGGCGACGAATTTGTGTTCATAAACATTCCTTTTTATTCAGAATTAAATAATTTTTAGCATGCTCTTAGTTGGCATTTATTCATTGTGCAGGATGAAAACGGATGTATCTTTAGTTTTGTGTACGTATATATACTATATAAAGCAGATTTTGTATTAGTTTATTCATCAATCTAAATTAATATATTTATCACGGTCAAATGATGGTAGAATTTTTGCGTGTCGCATGGCAGTTTGCGCTTTTCTTCTATTGAATATCGAATCTTCCCCCCTAGAGCTGCCCAGTAAATTGAAGCGGTGGAGCCCGGAGTAATTAATTTGACTAGTTTTTCTGACCTCGCGTTAAACGAGGAAATCTTGCGTGCCATTAATGAATTAGGCTATGAAAGCCCTACGCCTATTCAACAACAAGCTATTCCTGCTGTTTTAGCGGGCAAAGACCTATTAGCCAGCGCTCAAACAGGTACGGGTAAAACTGCTGGTTTTACTTTACCTATTTTGCAAAAGCTGGTGGACAATCCACGCGGTAATAACCGTCGCCCTATTCGCGCATTGATTTTAACCCCGACCCGTGAACTTGCGGCTCAAGTGGCTGAAAATGTAAAAGAATATAGCCGTCATTTGAGAATTCGTTCATTTGTTGTGTTTGGTGGTGTCAGTATTAACCCGCAGATGATGAAATTGCGCGGCGGTGTAGATGTGTTGATCGCAACACCCGGTCGTTTACTGGACTTGGAACATCAAAACGCGGTGGATTTATCGCAGGTTGAAGTTTTCGTCTTGGATGAAGCTGACCGAATGTTAGATATGGGCTTTATTCACGATATTCGCCGTGTAATCACGAAATTACCTAAAAAGCGCCAAAATCTTCTGTTCTCAGCGACGTTCTCTGATGAGATCAAACAGTTGGCGAGCAAGTTATTGAACAATCCAGTTTCCATTGAAGTGGCTCCGCGTAACTCAGCTTCTGAGCAAGTGACGCAATATGTTCATTTAGTGGATAAAAAACGTAAAGCCGAATTACTGTCGTTTATGATTGGGCGTGAAAACTGGCAGCAAGTACTGGTGTTTACGCGTACCAAACATGGCGCTAACCGCTTAGCTGAGCATTTAAACAAAGATGGTGTTAAAGCGGCGGCGATTCATGGTAATAAGAGCCAAGGCGCTCGTACTCGTGCTTTAGCTGATTTTAAATCCGGGGATATCCGTGTATTAGTGGCGACAGATATTGCGGCTCGTGGCTTAGATATCGAACAGCTTCCTTATGTCGTTAACTTTGAGCTACCGAATGTGGCGGAAGATTACGTTCACCGTATTGGTCGTACAGGACGTGCGGAAGCCACGGGTATGGCGGTATCTTTAGTGTGTATCGATGAAGCTAAACTGCTTAAAGATATCGAGAAATTATTGAAAAAATCCATCCCACAGATGGAGATTGAAGGCTACGAGCCAGACCCATCAATCAAAGCTGAGCCGATTCAAAAGCCTTCTCAGCGTAATGATCGTCGTGGTTCTGATAGCCGCCGTGGGTCTGATAACCGTCGTGGTTCGGATAATCGCCGTAGCTCTGAGGATAGCCGCGGTGAGCGCAGCAGCAATAAAGGTCCAAGCCGTCCTCGTCGCCAAAATGCAAATTCCGAGAAAGGTCAATCTGAATCGACTTCAGGTTCACCATGGAAAAATGCACAGAAGCGCGTTAGACAAGGGCGTAATGATAGCTAATGCGTGTACTACTCGCCCCAATGGAGGGCGTACTCGATTCTCTGGTTCGCCGTTTATTGAGTGAGGTGAACGACTACGACTTGTGCATTACTGAGTTTGTGCGAGTTGTCGATACCCTGTTGCCAGCAAAAACGTTTTATCGGTTATGTCCGGAGTTGCAACAGGGTAGTCGAACACCATCGGGAACACTGGTTCGAGTACAGCTCTTAGGGCAGCATCCTGAGTGGTTGGCTGAAAATGCCAACCGCGCGGTTGAATTAGGCTCTTGGGGCGTCGATCTCAATTGCGGTTGTCCATCAAAAACGGTAAATGGTAGCGGTGGCGGTGCGACGTTATTGAAGCAGCCAGAGCTTATTTATCACGCCGCTAAAGCTATGAGGACGGCGGTACCGAAAGATTTACCCGTTTCTGTGAAAGTCCGTTTGGGTTGGGATAGCAGCCAGTTTGCTCACGAAATTGCGGATGCTGTACAGCAAGCGGGAGCAACCGAATTGACCGTTCACGGGCGCACAAAGGAAGATGGCTATAAAGCGGAATGTATTAACTGGCAGGCGATTGGTGAGCTTCGTCAGAAACTGTCGATTCCCGTGATTGCCAATGGCGAAATTTGGGATTATGAAAGCGCTAAACGCTGTATGGAAATCACTGGGTGCGATTCGATTATGATCGGTCGAGGTGCTTTAAATACACCGAATTTGAGCCGTGTGATCAAACACAATGTCGCGAAGATGCCTTGGGAACAGGTCGGGAAAATACTCTTAAAGTATACGGAACTAGAAAAACTGGGAGATACAGGGCATTATCATGCGGCTCGTATCAAACAGTGGCTGAGTTATTTACGTAAAGAGTATCAGCAGGCGGATGAGCTATTTTCTCAAGTAAGAGCGTTGAAAACGGCGGAGCAAATAGCGGATGTTATTGCGCTGCATGTGGAGCCGCTTTCTGTCGCATCACCTTAACATGATGAAATTTGCCAAAATTTGAGATTAGGTCTTTAATTACAATGTACGGTGGTGATTAATTCAAAATACTGTCATCACCGTATGTAATGATTAAAGAGTCTATATCGTGTAACAAAGTTATCGTGCTAGGAAATTTAGAGCAACAGAGATATTGGAGGCCTCAAATGGGCGTTATTGCTTGGATTATCTTTGGTTTAATCGCAGGTGTTTTAGCTAAATGGTTAATGCCTGGAACCTATCAAATGGGTTTTATCATGACGACCGTATTGGGGATCGTCGGGGCGGTTGTCGGGGGATATATCAGCACATTCTTTGGTAAAGGCAAGGTGGATGGCTTTAACTTCGGTAGTTTTATTGTTGCCGTGATCGGTGCCATTGTCGTGCTCTTCCTTGCGGGAATGTTTATTAAGTAGTGTTTTTCAAATAGCTACTTTGCGGAAAAACGACTTTCAACCGCACAATCAAATATTTATTAAAGCCACCTATTATGATGTTCGCTAAATAATGATTGGCTTTAATTTTTTAGTTTTCACATGATTCCATGAATTTATGTATTGATGATTTATCAAATGCAGTAATTTCAAATAGCTGAGTTAATAGTCTATCATCATGAAATGTATTCCAAGTGATGCAGTTATTTTCAATTAATGTAAGAGAAAATTTCACTACAGAATTATGTGTCTCAGTGTAATGATTAAAATCAATAGTACGATATGAGTATAAGTAGAAAGCCATGTTATCTAAGTTCGTTGTATTATAACATCCGAGAATGCAAAAATTTGGAGACTGGTTAATGGCTGGATGGATATCTTTTGTTTGCTCCCATTCTATTTGGCGCTTTAGGCTTTTTAAAAATACGTTAGATATGACTTTGCGTTCTGTTGGACTCATTAGTTTTTCCTCATATTTTTCTAGCTGAAATATCAATGATATTATCAAGATAATTAAGTAGAAGATTTACTTCATCTAACATATCAAAATATAGGTTAATATCTAAATCATGATGATCTTTTATTGATGTTATTTTTGTGGTTTTTCTTTTATATTGTTTTATTGATGATATTAGTTTTTTATCTTTAGAGTCAATGAATAGAATATAATGGTGTAATGATTGTATTCTACTATGTAACTTCCTTCTATGCATTTCTTCATGAAAGGTGTTTTTATTATGAACTTCTGATAAGTGTTTATAATAATCATTAAGTAGCTTAGATAGCTTTTCTTTATGAAAATAAATAGAAGCCTTACGATTAAATTTAATCGTTAATCTTGATGTTTGTAATAGAACCCATAAAGTTGCTGCTGTACCTACAAAGGTAGACAGCGTCCCTAGGTTTATTACCCAGAGTTCCCATATTGTATTCATTAATTATTAGCTCCATAAAAATAGAGTAATAGAAATTCTAATTAATTTAATTAACTTTTTATAATATTATATTTAAATAGAATAAATAAATCCCCTCATAATTAACATTTATTTATGAGGGAATAAAAAATGATTAAGGTTCGATTGGTAACTCGTTGTCTTGCCCCCATTGCGCCCATGAACCATCATAGAGGCGCACATGTGGGTTACCTAATAATACCAATGCCAGTAAAACTACGGCAGCCGTCATGCCAGAGCCACAGGTTGTGACTGTAGGTGCGGTAATATCAACACCTTGCTGCGCAAAAATAGCTTTTAACTGTTCAGGAGATTTATATTCCCCATTATCGACTAATAAATCCCAAGGCACATTTTTACTGCCGGGAATATGGCCCATTCTTAAACCCGGACGAGGTTCAGGGGCTTGAGCCAGAAAACGGGCAGCTGCACGCGCATCAATAATTTGGATTTTACCTTCAGTGGCAACCTCTAACATTTGCTGTTGATTCAGCGCATTGGCATCTTGTCTATCCGCAATAAAGGTTTGTGCAGCGGGTGGGGTGACTTTACCTGATTGAGTTGCAAAGCCTGCCGCTTTCCAGGCGTTAATTCCGCCCGCTAAAATTTTAACCTGTTTACAGCCCAAAGTGCGGAAAGTCCACCATGCACGTGGAGATGAAAATAAATTATTTTGTGCGTAAATAATGACTTGTGTTTGATTATTAATCCCCATCGCTCCAACAGCTTGACTGAATGTGGCGGCGTCAGGGAGCATATGAGGTAAGTCGCAGCTCTTATCGGCGACTTCATCTTGATTAAAAAATTGAGCTTGGGGAATATGCTCATCAAGGTAGCTTTGGTAGCAATCATAAGGGGCGGTAGGTGGTGGCGTAGAGACATCAAGCACAATAATATTACTGTCTGAAAGGTGTGAATTTAACCACTCTGGTGTTACAAAATAATCGTTGTACATCATAACTCACCGTCCCGTTTGATTAATAATGGATGATTACTGGATCTGATTAGGTGCAGGTAATATCGATGGCGATTGAGCCTGATTTTGCTCTATAGGTGTCGTGGAGCGGGTGTAAATATTCATCCCAGCAAGCACAATACCCCCAATAGAACTCAATGCGCATAATGCGCACAGTGCGATGACGACTTTTTTCATTTTTATTAGCCTGATTTGACACGAAGATGCCAAAGTATAACTGGATGGTGATAGCAAACAAGTTTTACGGGGTATTTTCTTGGCTCGATTTGGTGTTTTGCGAAAGGCTTTCCAGAATTTGTGTATAATGGAAATTAATACAGTAGTTTTGCGAAGGGTTTCGCAAAAGAGAAATAGGGGCTTTCCAGCCTCTTTTTTGATTGATTATCATCTCCTTTTTACTTGGTCTTCTGCGTATCTATGTCTCTGTCAAATAAAATCAAAGAACAAATAACTCAATGGTATAAGGGGTTATCTAATCAAATCGAGGGGTTCGTCTCTCGGGCACCTCAGCGGCAGATGATTGCTGAAGTGGCGAAAAATTTGTCGGATGCGCAGGGGCGTCATTTAGTTATTGAAGCACCCACAGGGGTGGGAAAAACCTTATCCTATTTGATACCAGGCATTGCGGTTGGGCGCGAAGAAGGCAAAACCTTGGTCGTGAGTACCGCCAACGTCGCCCTACAGGATCAAATATTTAGTAAGGATTTGCCATTACTGAGCAAAATTATTCCTGACTTAAAATATACAGGCGCATTTGGGCGAGCGCGTTATGTGTGCCCCCGAAATTTAGAAGCTATCTGCGCTGCGGAAGGGGAACAAATAGATTTAATGCTGTTGGTGGAAGACAAAACTGAAATTGCCAACAGCGAAGAGAGAGCGCAATGCCAGCAATTACGCAATGATTTTCATAGCTTTGCTTGGGATGGCTTGCGTGACCACCATAAAAAAGCATTTAGCGATAGTCTATGGCGTAAAGTTAGCACCGATAAGATGAACTGTCTTGGGCGTAATTGTCAGTTTTATCAACGATGTCCCTTTTTTATTGCCCGTCGTGAAATTGAAGATGTAGATGTGGTTGTTGCTAACCACGCTTTAGTGATGGCGGCAATGGAAACAGAATCGGTATTGCCGGATCCCAAAAAATTATTGTTAGTTCTTGATGAAGGGCATCACGTTCCCGATGTGGCGAGAGATGCCTTAGAAGTGGAGGGGGAAATTACGCTAGTTCAGCTTACCGCACAGGTGGATAATTTTATTCACCATGTGGGGCAGTATGTAGCGCAGTTCCGCCCTGCAAAGCCACCTAAGTTAACTAATCCCGATAAGCTACAGCAACACGCCGAAAAATTGCGAGAATGTTTCCGTGATTTTTCATTGTTAGCGAACGGGCTATTACCGGAAACATCCAAAGAGTCAGAATATTTGTTCCCAATGGGGATCTTGCCCGAGGTCATGCAGCAATGTTGCCAAGAGCTATTTAAGCTCACAGATGCATTGCGTGGGCTATCAGAGGCGATTCTTAGTGACTTAACGGAACAAACGGCAAAGCAAGATATTGTGCGTTTACACCGTTCAATTTTAGTGACAAGCCGAGCTATGGGTTATTTTGAAAATATGACCAAATTGTGGCGCTTAGCCTCACTTGATCAAAGCTCGGGTGCACCTGTTTCGAAATGGCTTAGCCGCCGTTATGAAAAAAATCAGTCCCGGATTTTTATGCATTGCGCAGGGATCCGCGTGAGTGAGCAGCTACAACATTTATTATGGAAAAATGTGCCTCATATTGTGGTGACATCGGCAACACTTCGCTCTTTGAACAGCTATTCACGTTTTATGGAATTAACGGGGTTATCCGAAAAGAGTGATGACCGTTTTGTGACGCTCACCTCGCCGTTTAATCATGTTGAACAGGGTAAGTTGGTGATCCCAAAAATGCAGCATGAGCCAACCATGGCAACTGAAGCTGAGCATTTAAAAGAGATGGCAACTTATTTTCGCCATCAATTTACCGAAAGTGACCATCGTGGGGTATTGATCTTATTTAGTAGCCAGCGAGCGATGGACGGGTTTCTTGAACATGTGAAGGATTTGCGCCTTCAACTCTTAGTGCAGGGGGATCAGCCACGCTACCGTTTAGTGGAGACGCACTGTGAACGTATTAAACAAGGGCAAAAAAGCGCGTTAATCGGCTTACAATCATTTGCGGAAGGCTTGGATTTAAAAGGGGAATTTTTAACTCAGGTGCATATTCACAAGATTGCATTTCCACCTGTGACAAACCCGGTGATTATTACTGAAGGGGACTGGCTGAAGTCCTTAAAGCGTTATCCATTCGAGGTACAAAGTTTACCTAGCGCTTCATTTAATTTGATCCAGCAAGCAGGGCGTTTGATTCGTAGTCATGAATGTTATGGTGAAATTATCATTTATGATAAACGTTTATTAACCAAAAGCTATGGTAAACGTTTATTAAATTCGTTACCCATTTTCCCTATTGAACAACCTGAAATGCCAACATCAGAGAAGTAGGACGATAAAGAAGTAGGGTGATAAATAATTGAGACCACCGAAGTGGTCTCATGGTCAATATATTGACTCTATTTTACGACACTACTCAATATTGGCTTCTAATAACCACAGGAATTTATCCAGATCGCGAGAGGCGGCGGTAAACATATCTGCGGTATTTTCATCTTCAACTTCGTCGATGGCTTTACGAATATCATTCGCAACAACGGCATATCGTTCTGCCAACGCTTTTAAATGGTCTTGTACAGAATGAATATCCAAAGGATAAGCTTCTAACGACGTGAATTTATTGACTTGCTGTGATGTTCCTGTGGCGACGCCACCCAACTGAACCGCACGCTCAGCGAATTCATCCAAGTGCCCGACGATACTATCTCTAAAGCCATCTAACATCTCATGTACCGCGATAAAGTTACGACCGCGCATATTCCAATGGGCTTGTTTAGTGATTAAAGAGAGATCGGTGAAATGGATAACCATCATGTTTAAGATACCAATGGTTTCTAATTTAACGCTATCTTCAATATCATTACGGGTATATAAAAGTTCAGTTGAAGAGGTTTTAAATAATTTTGCAGTATTCATAGAATTTCCTCTCTTAAATATAAATTGATTCAATTATCTTGTCTGCGTATAAATATAGAGTGTAAAGCTAGGAATGTCATAAAGTAATAATCTATTACTTTAATAGGCAAGGTGATGATATTTTTTTTAGATATTTGTTTATTTAGGTTTTACCAATTGAATCTATCGGTATGACATTTCAAATAAATGAATATTACCTTACAAGATAATGAAATAAAGAAATGAGTAAAAAAGCAAAAAGGCTAATAGAAATACCTATTAGCCTTTGATAAAAGTGAATATCACTAATTATTTACGATACTTTTTCAATCTTTGATTTGGGTACCGAAGTTGATGTTGAACCAATCGACGCGCATACAATACACAGCAGTGCTAACCACTGGGTCATAGTTAAATGCTCTTGCAGGAAGACAATACCTAAAAACGCCCCCATACAAGGCTCTAGGCTCATTAGGGTACCGAAGGTTTTCGCTGGCAGCTTGGTTAACGCTATCATCTCCAACGTATATGGAAATGCGGTGGATAAAATGGCTACACCTAACGCGATAGGGAGAATGGCAGGATCAAACATCGCCTCAACCCCAGTTTGCATTAACCCAATAGGGAAGAAAATGAGTGCCGAAATCAATGAACCCACTGCAACGGTAGCGGCACCGTAACCCGCACCAGCGCGTTGCCCAAAGATAATATAAATCGCCCAGCAGACACCGGCACCTAAGGCATAAGCGGCACCAACCAGGTCGAGAGAGTCAATGTTATTGCCGATAGGCAGTAAGAACAGGAGCCCAGCAATCACGAGCCCAATCCATAAAAAATCGATAGGGCGGCGAGAAGAAAACATCGCAACGGCTAATGGGCCCGTAAACTCAAGTGCGACCGCAATCCCTAAAGGGATACGCTCAAGCGCTAAATAAAACAGGTAGTTCATGGTTCCGAGAGATAAACCATAAGCAAGCAGTGGCCCCAGTGAGCTTTTTCTGAAATTTAAACGCCATGGTTTAAAGATCACGCACAAAATAATCGTGGCAAGCAACAAACGTAAACCGGTAACACCTGGTGCGCCGATAAGTGGGAACAATGTTTTAGCTAAAGAGGCCCCGCTTTGGATTGACATCATTGCCAGTAATAGCAAGCCTATCGGTAATAGCGGAAAAGCACTCTTTTTAGTATCGGCAGACATGAATAAAAAACCTCAGAAAAACGTTGGGAACGTCGATAAAACCCGCACTGTATATACAGATAAAATGGGTGAATCTAAATAATAATGGTGGTTTATTGGGATATTTACCCTAAGCCAGCAAATTGACGTGAATTATCTCACAGAATTCATGCAGATTATATTGCTTTGTTTAGAGTGGAAAATTCATCATATTATTTAATATTGGATAACGAATAAAAATAAAATAATGTGAGTTGAGCTTCTTTGTGGGTGCCGTATAATTTTGTGCTTACAAGAATGATAATAGGAATGAAAATAGAACATGAAAAAAATTAAAAGTGTTGCGGTTTATTGTGGTTCTAGCCTAGGTGTTAACGAGATTTATCAAAAACAAGCTATTGAGTTTGCAAAAGAGCTGGTAAAACGTGATATCGCTTTAGTCTACGGTGGTGCGAGTGTTGGGTTGATGGGAACGGTTGCCGATACGGTATTATCTTTAGGTGGTAAGGCTATTGGTGTGATCCCATCCCTGCTTGAAGAGCGTGAAATCTCCCATAAAAATCTGACTGAACTGTACAAAGTTGACACCATGCATCAGCGCAAAAGCAAAATGATTGAATTAGCTGACGGTTTTGTCGCCATGCCGGGCGGTTATGGGACTTTAGAAGAATACAGTGAAGTGTTTACCTGGAGCCAAATTGGCTTACATACAAAGCCTTGCGCTCTGTTCAATATTAATAATTACTGGCAGCCTCTGATTGATATGACCAATAAAATGGCGGATGAGGGATTTTTACATGAAAAATATCGTCATATGGCGATTGTGGAATCATCCCCAGCCAGTTTATTAGACCAGTTTGAAACCTATGTAGCGCCGCCAGTGAAAACCTACGAAAAATAAATAATCATCCATTTACCCCTTTTTTCTAAATAGCTGCGTGCCAAAATCAGCACAAGATCTAAACGCGGGATTATGGCATAATGCGCGGCTATTTATACTTATCAGACTTCAAGTCGGCGAGATAAGGGCACTTAAGCCAATCTCGGGGCGACTCTACAAAGATCAATTTAAGGCATCGCAGTGTTAACAACCAACAATATCACTATGCAGTTTGGCAGTAAGCCGCTGTTTGAAAACATCTCAGTTAAATTCGGTACCGGTAACCGCTATGGTCTGATCGGTGCGAATGGTGCGGGTAAATCCACATTTATGAAAATTCTGGGTGGGGATTTAACGCCAACCGCAGGGAATGTGAGCACCACGGATCCTAACGAGCGTTTAGGTAAATTACGCCAAGACCAGTTTGCATTCGAAGAGTTCACCGTTCTAGATACCGTTATCATGGGACATGCTGAGCTTTGGGATGTAAAGCAAGAACGTGACAGAATTTATGCGATGCCAGAAATGAGCGAAGAAGATGGCTATCGCGTTGCGGATCTCGAGGTGGCTTACGGTGAGATGGATGGCTATAGCGCGGAAGCGCGTGCGGGTGAGCTGTTATTAGGCGTCGGTATTCCGGTTGAGCAACATTATGGCCCAATGAGCGAAGTGGCGCCGGGTTGGAAACTGCGTGTGCTATTGGCTCAGGCATTGTTTGCAGACCCAGATATTCTGTTACTTGATGAACCGACGAACAACTTGGATATCGATACCATCCGTTGGTTAGAGCAAGTGCTGAATGACCGTAACTGCACCATGGTCATCATTTCCCATGATAGACACTTCTTAAACACCGTTTGTACGCACATGGCGGACTTAGACTACGGTGAGCTGCGTTTATTCCCGGGCAACTACGATGAATACATGATCGCAGCAACTCAAGCAAGAGAGCGTCTGTTATCTGATAACGCCAAGAAGAAAGCGCAAATTGCTGAATTACAATCGTTCGTCAGCCGTTTCAGTGCGAACGCATCAAAATCGAAACAAGCAACGTCTCGTGCTCGTCAAATTGATAAAATTCAATTGGATGAAGTTAAAGCCTCTAGCCGTCAAAACCCATTCATTCGTTTTGAACAAGAGAAAAAACTGTTCCGTAACGCTTTAGAATTAGAAGCGGTCACCAACGGTTATGATCAAGGTCCTCTGTTTAAAAATGTGAACCTGTTAATGGAAGTGGGTGAAAAGATGGCCGTTATCGGTGCTAACGGTATCGGTAAAACCACATTCTTAAAAACCTTAGTCGGTGAGCAACCTGCGACAAGCGGGATCGTCAAATGGTCTGAAAACCATAACATTGGTTATTATGCGCAAGACCACGCAGAAGACTTTGATACTGACCTGAACGTATTTGACTGGATGAGCCAGTGGAAAAGTGAAGGGGATGACGAGCAGGCGGTTCGTAGTATTTTAGGTCGTTTACTGTTCTCTCAAGACGATATCAAGAAAAAAGTGTCGGTCTTATCCGGTGGTGAGCAGGGTCGTATGTTATTTGGTAAGCTGATGATGCAACAGCCAAATATCTTGATTATGGATGAACCGACCAACCACTTAGATATGGAATCCATTGAATCATTGAACTTAGCGTTAGAAATGTATCAAGGAACGCTGATTTTCGTTTCTCATGACCGTGAGTTTGTGAGTTCACTGGCAACTCGTATTCTTGAGATTAAAGAAGATAAAGTTATTGATTTTAAAGGTACTTATGATGAGTACCTGAAAAGCCAAGGCGTTGTTATCTAATCTTGCTTGAATCAAAAAATAGCCCCGCCGGAGTGATACCCGCGGGGCTATTTTTATTTAGCCGTTCAAAATGGCTGAACAGCCTCAAAATTAGTTTTTCTTCACAAACTCAGATTTCAGTTTCATTTGACCAAAACCATCGATTTTGCAATCGATATTGTGGTCGCCTTCCACTAAACGGATACCTTTAACGCGGGTTCCGATTTTCAGCATTGAAGAACTACCTTTTACTTTAAGATCTTTGATTACGGTAACAGTATCGCCATCAGCTAATAAGTTGCCGTTAGCATCTTTTACGATGAGTTCATCAATGTCAGTAACTGGCTCAGCATCATTCCATTCGTGCGCGCACTCAGGGCAGATGTACATATCGTTGTCAGTATAGGTGTATTCAGACTGACATTTTGGGCAAGGAGGTAATGACATATTTATATTCTCAGTGATGACTAACTTCTCAGTGACGATGAATGTAGTCATAGTTCAAATCAGTAGGGATAACGAGGTTCCCCGAAAGGGGGATAGTATAAGACCAAAGACAAGATAAATGAATTTTTAGGAATATTCCTAATTTTGTATCTTAAAAAATGGTGAGATAGAAAAATGGCGAGACTTAGCTCGCCATGGATAATCTTAAGAGCAAACCTCACAGTGTGGGTCTTTATTGAGTTTAAATTGGCGAAAATCCAGCGTCATCGCATCAAATAGCAGCACTTTTCCGACATTGACTTTGCCGTATTGCGCCAGCAACTTGATGGTTTCCATCGCTTCTAATGTGCCAATTGTTCCCACCAGTGGCGCCATGACGCCAGCTTCTACACATGTCAGGCTATTTTCTCCAAACAGTCGACTTAGGCAGTGATAGCAGGGCATTCCTTCTTCGTAGGTAAATACGGAAAGTTGCCCTTCCATACGAATCGCGGCACCCGAAACAAAAGGGATTTTGTGCTTAAAGCAGAGGCGATTAAGCTGCTCACGAATGGCTACATTATCCGTGCAATCTAAGATCACATGATGCTGTTGAACTAATTGCTCTAGCTCAGGATCATTCAATTGCGTATTAACCGTATCAATCTGGATATGGGGATTGATGGCCGCTAGCTGCGCTTTGGCTGAATCTACTTTAGGATCACCAATAGTGGCGTCGCGGTGCAGGGTTTGCCGCTGTAAGTTTGATAGGGAAACGGTATCAAAATCTACGAGGGTTAAATGCCCAACACCCGCTGCAGCAAGGTATTGCGTCGCAGCACAGCCAAGTCCACCAAGCCCAACGACCAAGACTTTACCTGCCTTCAGCTTTTCCTGCCCGTCAAAATCGAAGCCGCGTAAGATAATTTGGCGGTTATAACGCAGCATTTCCTGATCAGTCAGTTCTTGCACAGTTTTACTCACTTTTTAATAAGTAATTGAACATTTCCACATCAACCATTTCGCCTGCCGCGATTTTCCCACGCTCGCGTTCTAATACGATAAAGCAGTTTGCTTGGCTAAAAGAACTGAAAACATGTGAGCCTTGGTGCCCAGTAGTCGCCACTTGTAGTTGGCCTTGTTCATCGACGCTTAAAATACCTCGTTGGAAATCAAGGCGTCCCGGAGATTTTTTCAGCGGTGTAGTGACAGGTACTTTGAAGCGGACAGGGGCTTTCCATTGGCTATGACCACCGAGACGAGCAATTAATGGCTGAACTAACTGATAGAAAGTCAGTGCGGCAGAGACAGGATTACCCGGTAAGCCACAGAACCATGCTGAACTTAGCTTGCCGAATGCAAAAGGTTTACCTGGCTTGATGGCTAATTTCCAAAAGCCAATCTCGCCCAGTTCATCCAAAATTTGTTTGGTGTAATCCGCTTCACCGACAGAGACGCCGCCGCTGCTGATAACTAAATCAGCACATTGGTTAGCTTCGATAAAGGTTTGCTTGAGTTTTTCGGGTGAGTCGGGGATCACGCCGAAATCCAGCACTTCACAATTGAGTTTTTCTAACATTAAGCGAACGGCAAAACGGTTGGTGTCATAAATTTGACCTTCAGCCAGAGGTTCGCCTACCGCTTGAAGTTCATCGCCGGTTGAGAACACGGCAACTTTCAAACGGCGCTGGACAGTAACATTCGCAATTCCGAGAGACGCTATCAATGGAAGCTGTGCGGTGGACAATAAGGTTCCCGCTGGAAATACCGCGCTACCTTGGGCAATATCTTCGCCAGCTTTACGGATATTGTTTCCTTGCTTGACGCTTTCCGTAAAAATAATTCCTTGGTCAGTTTGCTCTGTTGCTTCTTGCATGACAACGGTATCAACGCCTTCTGGGATAGGCGCTCCCGTCATGATACGTACGCAACTACCTGCGGGTAACTTCCCTTCCATTGGGTTGCCGGCAAAGGACTTTCCAGCGACGGGCATCGGGGTTTTTCCATCCCAATCAGCAAAGCGAAAACCATAACCATCCATCGCGGAGTTATCGAACGGTGGGACATTTATAGGAGATATGAGGTCTTCGGCAATAATACGTTGGGCAGACTCAGTTAATGGGATGATTTCAGTGCTAGTGACCGTTGTGGTGTTTGAAAGTAATTTTTCTAATGCAAGCTCTAGTGAAATCAAACCGTTAGTATGACACTGGTCCATAAATCGTTACCCCTTAATCTTGTTATTGGCCTTCGAGGCTTAAAATAAATTGTTGGCGGTATTATGTCAGATATAGCGCATTGGGTGAATGAATAGAAATTGATTACTGATAGCTTTTGAGTGGATAGTTTGTGTCATTTGAGTCACGCATTGCGTTGTTTTAATAAACTCACGATTAAATAACACGATTTTTGCTAAAACAGGTCTATTAAAAAGGATAAAATAAAGCATGTTATTAATCGCATTTAAATAATGAAATAGTTATTTAAATTGCAAGGAGTATTCTGGATCGAGTCGCGCGATAACCTGCAAATATTTCATGCTGTTGATAGATGTATTACTGGATTATCTGCACTTGCTGCTTTAGAGTACCGCGCACACCTGCATTTTTATAAAAATAGCGTTATACCATCTGTGGAGGATCCTATGTCATCTCTGAGTAAAGAGGCCGAATTAGTTCATGCTGCTTTGGAAGCCAGAGGGCTTGAAACCCCGTTACGTATCCAGCCAAAATCCGGAGAGGATCGTAAGCAACTGATTGAAGGGCATATGACCGAAATTATGAAGTTGCTGAACTTAGATTTAACCGATGATAGCTTGGCTGATACCCCGCGCCGTATCGCAAAAATGTATGTGGATGAGATTTTTTCAGGTCTTGACTACGCAAACTTCCCAAAAATCACATTAATTGAAAATAAAATGAATGTGGATGAAATGGTCACTGTGCGTGATATTACTCTGACCAGTACGTGTGAGCATCACTTTGTGACGATCGACGGTAAAGCGATTGTGGCATATATCCCTAAAGACAAAGTGATTGGTTTATCGAAAATTAACCGTATTGTGCAGTTTTTCTCACAGCGTCCACAAGTTCAAGAACGTTTAACTCAGCAAATTTTAGTGGCTTTGCAAACGTTGCTAGGCACCATGAATGTCGCGGTTTCTATTGATGCAGTTCACTACTGTGTGAAAGCCCGTGGTATACGTGATGCGACGAGTGCAACGACCACTACATCATTAGGTGGGCTGTTCAAGTCTAGCCAAAACACACGTCAAGAATTCTTACGTGCGGTTCGCCATCTCTAATTTATGACCTCTACCGTTTCAGTTGCCCCTAAAAGCCGTATCGGGCAACTTGATACAGTACGTGGCATTGCCATCCTCGGTATTTTATTGCTGAATATCTTTGGATTTGCATTGCCACAAGCGGCCTATCTTAATCCCTACTACACCCCTGAAGTATCATCCTCTGATGCGGCGGTTTGGGTGTTTTTTAATCTTTTCTTTCAAGGGAAGTTTCTGGGTATTTTTTCCCTACTTTTTGGCGCTACATTAGGCTTACTAAGTTATCGCGCAATATTGTGGCAACGTAGCCGACTGATTGTTTTAGCGATTATTGGATTGATTCATGGAATTGGTTTTTGGGATGGGGATATTCTTCTCGCCTATTCCTTGACGGGGCTGATTGCGATAATGGTGCTGCCGCACTATGCAGTTTCCACCTTGTTTAAAATTGCCATTTCTATCTATTTGATTGGTTTGGTTATTCTATTTGCCATTGGCAGTAATGTGGTGGATACCAGTTTTTGGCAGATCACAGCAGACCAAGCGTTTCTTGATGCTTGGCAACATCGCATTGGCGGAATGACAGGGGTAGCATATCGCGCGGGTGAAGTGGCGATGATGGTTGAGTTGCTGGTGATCCAGTATGGCTGGCAACTGGTTGCAATGATGATCCTTGGAGCGCTGTTACTGAAAAATGGTTGGCTAAAAGGGCAGTTTACCGAGCAGCATTATCGCCGAATAGCCATTATATTCATTCTCCCAGCGGTAGCGATTCAGTCCGTGGCTCTCTATGTTCAAAGTCTTTTCGGTTGGCGTTACTTTGATACCTCGATTGTTGGTTATATCATTAATGAGCTATCGGTGCCGTTTCAGTCTTTGGGCTATATTGCGTTAGTGTATGGGTTTTGGGGGGCATTGAGCCGAAGTGTGCTCGCGAAAGCATTACAAAATGTAGGGCGGATGGCACTGAGTAATTACTTACTTCAAACACTGATTTGTACCACCATTTTTTACCATTTGGGCTATTTTTATCAGTTTACCCGAGTGGAACTGTTAGCGTTCATTCCACCCATTTGGTGTGCCAATTTACTGTTTTCTTATTGCTGGTTGAGCTTCTTTAAGCAAGGGCCTGTGGAATGGTGTTGGCGACAACTGACAGACAAGCTGTTTTATCTTTTAAATCGCCATTCACCATCCGAAGATTAATTGAGTTTGTTTAGCTCATCGGGGGTTACTGCAGGGTAGCCCTTTGTGCCATCAGGCATTTTTATTGGAGCAGGAATGGATTCTTGCTCCCCTAAAAATTTAGGTTCACGCTGGAGAATATAGAGATCGGCAAGTGCACCTAAACGGGCAAACACTTCACGTATCCGCACTTTAAACATACCTTCTGGCGTCGGTACCGCTAAACATTGGGCATCAATCCCTTTGTGCTTAGCAATGAATAGCGCTCTTTCACAATGAAAACGCTGGGTGATAATGGTGAAGTTATCGGTATCGAACACTTTTTTCGTACGAACCACGGAGTCTAAGGTTCTAAAACCAGCAAAGTCGAGCACAATTTTTGAAGCGGGTACGCCAGCTTTGATGAGGTCTTTACGCATGGCGATAGGCTCATTGTAATTGTGCGCGCCGTTGTCACCACTCAGGAGTAAGTACTTCACTTTGCCGCTGTGATAGGCATCCGCAGCACCTTTAATTCGATAGGTATAATAGAGGTTAGTGGCACCGGAGGCATAATATTTCGATGTGCCGAGAACCATCCCAACATCGCGGGCAGGCAGTTGCTCTACATCTTCATAGATATAGGGCGCGGTTTCCCAACTGATCCAGCGGTCGAGTAAAATAACAGTGGCGAAAGCTATCCCTGCCAGTATTAATAGACCATAAAGCAGACGTTTCCTCATGTCCTCGCCTTGAATAATTAATGCCTATAATAATTAATGGTAACAATTAATAGGCTACTTGACTTAATTTCGTGACGCAAGTCGCGTAACGTAAAATCGTGTCAATATGGCTCATAATGTTTCGGTTGACGATATCGTCTAAGACAATATCGTATAAGGTAATGGTATCGAATTGAAAAACAATAAGATGCCGTATATTGGTTTATTCGTTTGGTGTTCCACCAAAACAGAGTAATGGGCTAATAGTATTCCTATCGACGGATTTTTGTTTATCAACCACATAAAATGATTTTGGATAAGTCACCACCCAAGCGTTCTCCGTTTCAGCGATCCCTTGAATATAGTCGCCGTTTGTTGGGATCGGCAGAACATTATGGATATTCAATGTCTTGAGGCTGGTGGTGACCAGCGGAACTTGGGCCTCACTAGGATATTGTGGCAAATAGTAAGCTTGTGTTAATGCCGTATTGATGCCATATCGACCATACTGTATATCGCTATTATTTCCACACCAATGATATTCCGTGATAGGTGAGGTTGGTGCTGTGACATGAGCGAAAACAAAGCGAGTATCTGTCACCATCCAGATGGATTGGCTATCTGGTGTGAAATAAAACTCTCTAACAGAGTCATAATAATTCTCTACCGTAAACCAAGGTTTTTCACTAAACGTAAGTGTTTGAGTATCTAACAGATAGGCAGCTTGGGTGACATTGTCATACAGCGCTAGATGTTTTCCATCGGGGGAAAGCGCGGCTGGCATCTGAACGCCGAAAGCACCTTGATATTCTTGGCTATCAGGGAAGGTGAGTTTTTTCTCGACAGTATTATTGGCAAGGTTAATCACTGCGATACTGTTTTCTACTCCGCTTGTGACAAATGCGCGAGGGCTATTTTTCATCACATAAATTTGGCGTGGGAAAAAGTTGGTTTCAATATTAGCTTCCACTTTTTGCGTGTCGATATCAATCACACTGACGCTATTTGGTTGAAGTGAAGCAACATACAGTTTCTTTCCATCGGTGCTGAGCGAAGCCCCATAGGCACCCATTCCACGGCAGCGATTAGAGCTGCAACCCGTTTCATTTTTAGGTAATGGAAGCTGGATAGTAAATAGTAGTTTCCAATCACCATTAGCAGAAGAGTAAGCACTAACCAGGTTGGCTTCTTCATCCGTGATAAAGACTCGCTGGTGGGCATCATCACTGAGAATAAAGCTTGGTTCAATTAATTGAGGGGCTTGAACTTGAATACCAGCAACTTGCTCTTCAGATTGTGCTGCGGGAAGTGATGCAAGCTCCTTTTCGGCAGTTTTTTCCATCACTCGCTTAGCTTGCTCTGCTTTGGCTGAGTTAAGCTCTTTATCCAGTTCTTGGTAGATAAATTCACGCTCAGCAACAAGATCTTCATCGGTCGAAAATGATTGCTGGTGGATAACGAGCGCTAAAATACCCCCCATGATTAACACGACGAGTAAATCTAATACGTATTTTTTGGCAGGAATAAGAACGAAAGCAAACCCAATAACAGTACCTGCAAGCGCGCCACCAATATGAGCTGCATTATCTACCTCCGATTGCATCCCATTAATTAAGGTTAATGCAATCATGGCAATAATATTATAGAGCGGGCGCTTAAGGGTATCGCGAGCGTCTTTAGTGAGGTCAGGGTTATTGAGCTGTTTTAAAAGGTCAATTACGGATGCGGCAGCGAGACCCATAATCGCCCCAGAAGCGCCCAAACTGACTGTGATATAGACGGTATTATCATTTTGCAGCAGGCTACTCCATGACATCATATCAAAGCGACGCATTGCGCTATTTAAGGCTTCTTGATATTGCCAAGCTGCACTGACAAATGACCCAACAATCCCTGCAAATAGGTAGATAGCAAGGTAACGAAATTTGCCAAAAGCACGTTCACATTCAATACCAATAACCAGTAAGGCAAGGGTATTTAGCCCTAAATGTAACCATCCAGAATGTAGCACTATGCTTATAGGATAACGCCACCAATCACCGGTGAGAGAAAGTTGATAGACGCTTGCCCCGAAGAGCAACAAATTGTATTCCTGAGATTCAAGTGGGGCAGCAAAGTTAATTTGATAAAAATAAACACCAATATTAAGAATCGCAATAAATAGCGTGAGTGCTATCGCCCATAGGGAAAATTTACGCGTGTTTTTTTTCGGCGCTGATTCAGGCGGCGTTGATTCAGGTATGGTTGGCTCTGACATGAGCGGATCCTATGTAAACAGGTTATGTTTGCATCTTAAATAACTCTGGTGGCTATCTCAATCGCAAGTTATAGAAACGGGATACTTTCAGACAATGTTGAAATACAGAAAAAAGAGAAAACAAAAAAAGAGCACCGAAGTGCTCTTTAATTTAGCAAAAACAATTAATTAGAATGAGGTGCGTTTATAGACACGATATTCTGGTTTCCAGAAATTGTGCTCAATCGCTTCATCTAATGCGCTATCTGATGTCATGGTCGCCACGCCTTGAACTTGCGCTTCTTTAGCCACTTGTTTTGCTATCACGCGGGAGACTTCTTGGATCTCAGATAACAGTGGTAATAGAGGACCTTCACCCTTTTGTGCCAGTGGTGAGCAGCTTGCTAATGCACGGCTTGCCGCCATCAACATGCCATCAGTCACACGTTTCGCTCCAGATGCAATCACGCCTAAACCAATACCAGGGAAGATATAGGAGTTGTTGCATTGTGCAATAGCAAAGACTTTGTCTTTATAAGCTACTGGTGGGAATGGGCTACCTGTTGCCACTAATGCCTGGCCTTCAGTCCAGTTGATAATATCTTCTGGGCGCGCTTCAACACGAGATGTCGGGTTAGATAATGGCATCACGATTGGGCGAGGGCAGTGCTTGTGCATCTCTTTAATGATCTCTTCGGTGAATAGACCCGCTTGACCAGAAACACCAATCAGCACAGTTGGTTTCGCATTGCGCACAACATCTAACAGTGAAATAGAGTCACTGTTGACATCCCAATCTTGCAAGTTAGCGCTGTTTTGCGTCAATTTGCTTTGGAAATCCAGCAAGTTTGGCAGTTTGTCGGTCAGTAATCCGAAACGGTCAACCATGTAGATGCGTGCACGTGCTTCTTCATCGCTTAAACCTTCTGATTTCATCTGAGCAATAATTTGTTCTGCGATACCACAGCCTGCCGAACCTGCGCCTAAGAATGTGACGCGTTGGTCGCTCAGTTTGCTGCCTGCTGCATGGCTAGCGGCAATTAAGCTACCCAGAGTCACGGAAGCGGTACCTTGAATATCATCGTTGAAGCAGCACAGCTCGTCGCGATAGCGATTTAATAATGGCATCGCATTCTTTTGTGCAAAGTCTTCAAATTGCAGCAGCACATTTGGCCAGCGGCGTTTTACGGCTTGGATAAATTCTTCAAGGAATTCATCGTATTCTTCGCCCGTAATACGTGGATGACGCCAACCCATGTACAGAGGGTCATTCAGGCGTTGTGGGTTGTTGGTACCCACATCAATAACAACTGGTAAAGTATACGCAGGGCTAATACCACCACAGGCGGTATACAGAGATAGTTTACCGATTGGAATACCCATACCACCGATACCTTGGTCACCTAAACCAAGAATACGTTCGCCATCTGTCACAACGATAACTTTTACGTTTTGTTTAGTGGCGTTTTGCAGCATGTCATCGATGTATTCACGGTTTGGATAAGAGATAAACAAACCACGCGCACGGCGATAGATATCAGAGAAATGTTCGCAAGCTTCACCCACAGTTGGCGTGTAAATGAGCGGCATCACTTCGGTTAAGTGTGCATCAATCAGGCGATAAAATAGGGTTTCGTTGGTGTCTTGAATATTACGCAGGTAGATATGCTTATCAATATCTGTTTTAAAATCAATTAATTGGCGATAAGCACGTTCAACTTGTTCTTCAATAGTTTCAACTTGTTCAGGCAGTAAACCATACAGGTTGAAATTAGCGCGTTCTTCTTCTGTAAAAGCGCTTCCTTTATTCAGTAAAGGAAATTCGAGTAAGATTGGACCAGCGTAAGGAATGTATAGGGGACGTTTTGTTTCGTGTTCATGTTCCATGAAATATCACTCTTCGGACGATTAGTAAGCAACAGTCAGGTTAGATCCTAAGCTAAACAAAAAATATGTACAGTAAATAATGCTACAAAACAGTTAAATTTTTTACTGAATATTATGGTTTATATGATAAGGAAATTATTCACCGAAGGGAATTTTAGGCGGGATTTGTTTTACCATTACAACGAGTGGATCACGCTTATTTAAGTTCGCCGATGCTTTTATCAGGATATCAATCTTTTCAACGTAGTATGTCATTTTGTTATAGATTAAATTTATTTAACTGTTAGGTGAGGGATTAATGCTAATGGCGTGGTTGGCCGCTAGATGCTTATCCTGCTAAATATATTTTTATATATCATATATTGCCGCATGTTTTTAATTCATTTAGGTTTTGTTTCTTACCTAAATAATTAATCAGTGGTGGTGTTTATGAAAAAATATCTTGTATTTATATTTTTAATTTTCTCCTTTCAAGCTCAAAGTATAGAGCCTAAAGATAATAATCAAAGCATGTTTAAATTAATTGTTCATGAATATATGAGAGTGACTATGGAAGAATATAATCAGCCATTATCACAAGAAAAACGAGAGAAATATAAATACGAATTGTCTTTAGCATATGCAAATTTTTTGAAAAATTGGTTCGAATTAAACGGAAATAATAATCCTAGAACGGAAGATATTAAATTCCATGAAGCTGTTGTTATTCATGAAAATGGGCATGAAGCATCAGGAATACCCTATGATGCTTGGTTTTTTGCTGATATCTATGATGTTTTAAATGAGGTGGATAGAGATAAGCTTTGGGGTGAAGTGTTAGATTTAATGTCTGGAAACCAAGGAAAGCAAGAGGCGAAAGTGTTTATTAATCTATGGCTAAAAATGAAATCAGAAGCACAAAGCAAAAATGCGGAAAAGCGTGAAAAAAGCCAACGATGGTTAAATAGAATGAGAAAAGTCCCTTTAGTTATTGAGATAGAAAAAACGCTAAAAAAGGTAGATGAAGGTTTTTATCATAAAAAATAAATATCCAGTCTAAATTGGGATTTAAATATGAAAATAAAATTTATTTTTTCTATATTTATCTTGTTAATTTCAACTCTATCAATGGCAGATAATCGCCCCGGTTTTGTTTGTGGGAGGTTTAATGGGAATATTGTTGAAGTAACTAGGAATTATGTTGATTTTATCGCTGAATATGAGGGGTACAGTTATTTTGACCGTAGATCAGTCAAAAATAAAAAAGGGTGTGATGCTAATTTTACAATATTACCTTTACGTATGACATGGCCGGAAATGCACCCCGTCGATAGAATGAAATCAGATCAAAATGAAAAGGAGATACGCATATCGGTGACACCAATGACGGATAATACAGCGTCAATGAACATGTTTAGAGATAATTCAATTAATGAAGATTTTTTTGGTAAAAGAAGTGGTGTTTATTATGATGATGAGCTTGATTTATATTTCGTTGAACAGGAAGATAAGATTTTAATGAAGGATGAAATTGAGCCTTATATAAAAAAAAGGAGGGTTTATTGGTCCGAAAATAAAAATGAAGTAACGAGTATTATTCGTTGTAGTTGGGTTCAAATAAAAAGTGAATATTACTTTTGTGATATTAATTCACGCATTCCGGAAATTGATGCTTCTATTCAAGTAAATATAAAGTGGAATCAAATGCATCAGTGGAGGAAAATCTTATTAAAATCAAAAAGTTTTGTAATAATTCATCTTAAATAGAAAAGGATTTTTAATGTCAAATAATACAAGATACAGTGCAAGTAGAGTGTTTACAAAAAAATGATCTTATTACGATTAAAAAACTATTAAGGGAAGATAAAAGCCCAAAGGAGATGTATCAGTATCTAGCGAGCAGAGGTAATAGTGATGTACCGCTATCAAATAATTTTCTCAAAAACTCTTCTAGTATATGAACATTATCTGAATAAAAAACGGCGGTTATTGAAGTTAATAAACTCACAATAACCGCCGTCTTAATTTTGAATATTTAATTTTTTCAATTAAAAATGGTTTAAATGAAATAGTATTTAAATGGATTCATCCAAATAAACACGTTCCACTTTTTGGCAACCTAATGCGTGCAAGGTATTTTCCGTAGTACACCACTGCTGCACCGTTGCATTTTGTTTTTCTACTAATACCGCTTGTTCGATGGCGTGAATATCTTTACCCGCTAAATTCACCATAATTAGCGCCGCTTGTAATGGCGGTAAGCTCGGGTTAAACGCAGCGTTTTCCGCGTAACGGCCTGTAAACAATGAGCCATCTTTTAACTGCACGGCAATACCAGAATGAGATTCACTGTAGGGTGCATGAGATTGGTTTGCCGCTTCAACCGCAGCAGATAGCAGTCTATCGCGGCTTTGATTTTGATAACCATGATCCACGCTATCAAGCAGTAATGTGGTGATATTCAGGTCTGATGGACCAAATGAATCGGGTAAATATTCATGAAGTGTAGCTGCTTGGCGTTTTGGTAAATGCACCATAATCTTACCGCCTTCACGCAGCTCATTCATAAATTGTCGGCAGTGACCGCAAGGCGTGTAGTTGACGGTAATGGAGGTTAATTGCTTTTCGCCTTTTAACCACGCATGGGTAATGGCACATTGTTCAGCATGGATAGTTTGACCAATCGAAACATGGTTAAATTCCATATTTGCGCCGAAATAGAGATTACCGCTGATACCGCAAGCGATTGCGCCTACATTAAAGCGAGAAATTGGTGTAACAGCGTAAGCCGCTGCGAAAGGCAATAATGAAAAAGCGAGTTCGCTGTCCGTGCATCCACTCTCAGCTTTAATTTGCTTTACTTGCTCAGCGGTTAACATGGCTGAGAAATCAGGTTTGTCCATAATAGGCTTTAGGACAGACTGTAACTTTTCTGGAAGTTCGGCCCAAGCGGCCTTGAATCTTGAATGCATAAGTAACCCTCCCTATTTAATTGTTTTCATTCTATTCAATTAATAGGGGGATTGGATGTGATCGCGATCACTTCATGAATGCAATCAATGAAACAAATTCATTAAATGAGAGATGTATCTCAAGTTTTTACACTGAAATTTGCATAAGAGAGGTACATGACCTCTCTTATTGATTCAGTTTAGCTAAATAAGTGAAGAATGACAGGGAAGATAAAAGGTGCAATCAACGAAGTGATTACCCCGCAGGTCATTAATGCTAATGAACTGTAAGCCCCTTCAATATAGTTAACTTCCGCGCAACGTGCTGTTCCCAAGGCGTGAGAAGCGGTACCCATCGCCAAACCTCGCGATGCGTGGGTGCGAATACGTAAAACATCAAATAGGCTATGACCGAACATCGCCCCTAAAATCCCGACAAAAAGGACGCAAGCTGCACTAATTGCTGGGATGCCTCCGACTGAATCGGCAACTGCCATGGCTATCGGTGTTGTCACTGATTTAGGTAATATTGAACCTGCAATATCCGGTGTTGCTCCTAGCCACAGTGCAATAGTCGCGCCCGTAAACATCGCCACAATACTGCCAGCAAAACAGATACTAAATAGGGATTTCCATTGCGCCCGAATCTGGTGCATTTGCTCGTAGAGCGGAAAGGCAAGGGCGACGACAGCCGGCTGCAATAAATCATTGAGTATTTTACTGCCCGCAAAATAGTGCTCATAAGAGGTGTTTGTCAGGATCAGTAACGGAATAATAATCGCGATAGTTAACAATAATGGGTTCAGAATGGGCAATTTGCACTTGATCGACAGCGCTCTTGCCAAATAGAAAACAACGATAGTTAATGGCAGTGACCACCAAATATGTTCTAACATCACTCTTTCCCCTTGGTTTTATCATTATTGATGGTTGAAGATATGGGTTCTTCAGGAGGAAGAGGAACTTCATCAGGCTTCACACCCACAATCGGGCGCTCTTTATGGATATAGTTTGAGCTGACTGCGACAACAATCATGACGATTAATGTACTGGCAATGCAGGAGACGACAATCGGGATCATCTGTTGGCTGAGTAAATCATAATAATTCATAATCCCCACACCGATGGGAACGAATAAAATCGTCATGTTTTTCAGCAGGATACTACATCCAGGTTTTGCCCAGTGAGCAGGGACTATTTGCAATGCTAGCAAGACAAACAACAGCAACATACCGACAATACTGCCGGGAATGGAAAAAGGAAGCAGTTTGGAAATCACATTTCCGATGATCAGGCAGAGGTAAAGTATTGCGAAGGCTCGCAAATATTGCCATCCGGTATTCAATACTTGTTTTAATGACATGGGACTTGTCCTATTACTCGACAGGCATTCATCATACAATTAACTTGGAAATTGTGCCAGAGATCACAAATAAAAACCCATAAAAAAACGGAGCTCACTAAAGTGGCTCCGTTTCGTACTGATATGGCCTAAGTTTGTTGCTCAATTTTTCGAGCGACAATCAATGACTTATTTAACTTGCATACCCGGCTGTGCACCATTATCTGGGCTCAGTAGGTAAATATCTTTACCACCAGGGCCTGCTGCCATCACCATACCTTCAGAGATACCAAAGCGCATTTTACGTGGGGCAAGGTTTGCCACCATCACGGTTAAACGACCTTCCAAGACTTTTGGATCTGGGTAGGCACTACGGATGCCAGAGAATACTTGGCGAGTCTCACCACCGATATCTAACTGTAATTTCAGCAGCTTATCTGAACCTTCAACAAATTCTGCTTGTTTTATCAGCGCAATGCGCAGGTCAATTTTAGCGAAATCATCAAAAGTGATGGTTTCTTGAATTGGGTCATCTGCCAGAGGGCCTGTCAGTTGCTTCGCTGGCTGAGCACTTTGCTTTGACGCTTCTACCATCGCTTCCGCTTTCGCTAATTCGATACGGTTGAATAGTGCTTTAAATGGCGCTACGTCGTGATTCAGTAATGGCGTATTGATGGAATCCCACGTTAATTCAACTTTCAGGAACTCTTCCACGCGCTTGGTTAAGCTTGGCAGAATTGGTTTCAAGTAAGTCATTAATATGCGGAATAAGTTGATGCCCATCGAGCAGATATCTTGCAGCTCTTGGTCTTTACCTTCTTGTTTCGCAACGACCCAAGGCGCTTTCTCATCCACATAGCGGTTTGCAATATCCGCTAATGCCATAATTTCACGCACAGCTTTGCCGTATTCACGGTTAGTAAAATCGTCACCGATCACTTTTGCCGCATCAACAAATTGTTGGTATAGCTCTGGCTCGGCTAAGTTTGCGGATAATTTTCCAGCAAAACGTTTAGCAATAAAGCCTGCGTTACGTGATGCTAAGTTCACCACTTTGTTTACGATATCGCTGTTCACACGCTGTACGAAATCTTCTAAATTCAAGTCGATATCGTCGATGCGTGAAGAGAGTTTCGCTGCATAGTAATAACGTAGGCAGTCAGCATCGAAATGGTCTAAGTAAGCGCGAGCGGTAATAAATGTGCCGCGAGACTTAGACATTTTTGCACCATTAACGGTGACATAACCGTGAACAAACAGGTTAGTTGGTTTACGGTAGTTGCTGCCTTCTAACATGGCTGGCCAGAATAGGCTATGGAAATAGACGATATCTTTACCGATAAAGTGGTAAAGATCCGCTTTAGAATCTTTATTCCAGAATTCATCAAAGTTTAAATCGCTGCGTTTGTCACACAGGTTTTTAAACGAGCCCATATAGCCGATTGGCGCATCCAGCCAAACGTAGAAATATTTACCCGGTGCATCTGGAATTTCAAAGCCGAAATACGGGGAATCACGGGTGATATCCCACTGTTGCAAACCAGATTCAAACCATTCTTGCATTTTGTTAGCCACTTGCTCTTGCAGTGCGCCAGAGCGAGTCCATGCTTGCAGCATGTCGCTAAATGCAGGTAAATCAAAGAAAAAGTGTTCAGTTTCACGGATAACTGGCGTTGCACCTGAAACCACTGAGCGTGGGTTAATCAGGTCAGTTGGGCTATAGGTTGCGCTACAAACTTCACAGTTATCGCCGTATTGGTCTTCCGCTTTACATTTCGGGCAAGTACCTTTGACGAAACGGTCTGGCAGGAACATGCCTTTTTCTGGGTCGTAAAGCTGTGAAATGGTTTTGTTTTTAATAAAACCATTGCTTTTTAATTTGCCGTAAATCAGTTCAGATAACTGTTTGTTCTCTTCGCTATGGGTTGAGTGGTAGTTATCGTAGCTAATCTGGAAGCCTGCAAAATCGTCCTGATGCTCTTGGTTCATTGCAGCGATCATGTCTTCAGGCGTGATGCATAATTGCTGAGCTTTTAGCATGATCGGTGTTCCGTGCGCGTCGTCAGCACAGATGAAATGAACCTCTTTGCCGCGCATTCGCTGATAACGGACCCAAATATCAGCCTGAATGTGCTCCAGAATATGACCGAGATGGATTGAACCGTTAGCATATGGTAACGCACAGGTTACCAGTAATTTATTCGCGACTTGAGACATAGTAACTTTCTTACTTCCATTATTAATAAAGGGTCTTTGATGTTAACCGATCAATAAAAATGTCGCTAGGGCAATAAAATATTAATCGGCAATTATTAGGAAAAAACGCTAGGTGGAAACAAATTTTTACTGTTTGTGGTTTTTCATTCGCTAGGCGGTCACTATTTTTTTCGTTCTCTGCTATCATGCAACGTAGTCAAAAATGTGTAGTTACAAAAAAGAAAATAAAGGAGCCGGGATGAACGATAAATCCCCCGAGCAGAACAAACCAGAACTGCTGACTGAACAAGTCTCCACTGTTTTGGCTTCATTTACACACCCAACTCTCAAGCGCAATCTGATTTCAATCAAAGCATTGCATCGTTGTGCGCTGTTGGACAATGTGTTGCATGTCGAATTAGTTATGCCATTTGTCTGGAAAGGCCCATTCCAAACGCTGATCAGCGAAAAAACAGCTGAGTTAAAGCAATTGACGGGTGCTCACGCCGTAGAATGGAAATTACGCCACGATATTACCACTCTGAAGCGTGCCAATGATTTACCAGGCATCAACGGTGTACGTAATATTCTTGCGGTGAGTTCAGGTAAAGGCGGTGTGGGTAAATCCAGTACTTCCGTGAACTTAGCGTTAGCGTTAGCGCAAGAAGGCGCAAAAGTCGGTATCCTCGACGCGGATATCTACGGTCCTTCAATTCCGAATATGCTGGGAACGACACTGGAGCGCCCAACGTCTCCAGATGGTCAGCACATGGCACCGATTATGGCGTATGGCTTAGCTACTAACTCCATTGGTTACTTAGTCACTGACGACAACGCGATGGTATGGCGTGGTCCAATGGCGAGTAAAGCTTTGATGCAGATGCTGCAAGATACGCTATGGCCAGATCTGGACTATCTCGTTATCGATATGCCACCGGGAACGGGTGATATCCAACTGACTCTGTCACAAAATATTCCAGTGACAGGTGCAGTGGTTGTGACCACCCCGCAAGATATTGCCTTAGTAGATGCGATGAAAGGGATTGTCATGTTCAAAAAAGTGAACGTGCCAGTGCTGGGTGTTGTTGAAAACATGAGCGCACATATTTGTAGTAATTGTGGTCATGTGGAGCCTATTTTCGGTACCGGTGGTGCAGAAAAATTGGCTGAGAAATACAACACTAAACTGCTAGGTCAGGTTCCGCTGCATATTTCATTACGTGAAGACTTAGACCGTGGTCAGCCAACCGTAATGCGCGACCCTGAAGGCGAGTTCGCTGATATCTATCGCGAAATTGCGTCTAATATCTCTGCATTGATGTATTGGGAAGGGGATAAGATCCCGACGGAAATCTCTTTCCGCGCCGTGTAATTAAATGGCATCGATAAAGGCTATTTGGTCAGTAATGACTAAGTAGCCTTTTTTATTGCCATAAAATCCGATTCTTTGATTGTTCTGATTTATTCTCAAACTGTTCCTTTATTGTTGTAGGCTGCGTAGAATGACGCATAAGTGAATTTCCTAGCCTGAAAATTAACGATATAGAAAATTCAGTCTTTATTCCGTTGGCGAATGCCTAAAAGGTGATTATGAAATTTTTAATTTTTATTGTCGTATTGGTGCTGATTGTTATTTATTTTTATAACCGCATCGTTGCATTACGTGAAGCAGTCGTTTCTAGCGAAACTGAGATCTCTGTTCAATTAGATCGCCGCGGTAAAGTTTTTGATAGCTTACTGGCGACGGTCAAAAAATATTTAAGCCATGAAACAGAAGTCTTCACTAAAATTACAGAGCTCAGAAGCCAAGCACAAAATGCGACGGGGGATAAAGCTCGTGAAGCGGAAGATGCGCTGTCCAAAATGGTTAGTAGCGGTGCCATCAATGTGGCAGTTGAAGCGTATCCAGAGCTAAAATCTGATGCGATCATGGCAAATTTACAAGAAGAGATCGTCTCTTCTGAAAATAAACTCTCTTTTGCTAAACGTGGTTATAACCGTTCATTAGAAACTTATAATGCGTATATCGCTTCTATGCCTGCTGCATTAATTGTTGGCATTATTCCTAGCTTGAAAATTAATAAAGAATATTGGCGTTTAGACGAAGCAGACATCAAAACTGAAGAGTCTCGCCGTATTAATTTCGATTAAATGGATGTTGCCATTGGCAGGGTTTTATTATGGATTTTAGAAACGTTATACGTAAAAACAATATCCGTACTCGGTTAGTTGTGTTGAGTTATATTGTGTTGATGCTAGTGATAGGTTTGCTTGCGGATACCGCAACCCATCCAGATGAGAGAATGGATTTTACCTCGAACCTGATAGCATTTGCGACATTACAACAACTGCCTGTGGCAACCTTTATTATTCTTGGTCTGACATTTCTAGGTTTACTTTATATTCATTTCTTTGGGCATAAATTGATGCTTGCAGGAATGAATGCGAAGGAAATCACCCAAGAAGGGGCTTCAACCCCGGAAGAAAGACAGCTATTCAATATTTTGGAAGAGCTGAGCTTAAGTGCGACATTAGGTTATGTACCGCGCCTGTATATTTTAGATACTGACGAACCTAATGCATTTGCGGCTGGCTGGAATTCTCGTAATGCTTTAGTCGGCGTCACGCGTGGTTTATTACAAACGCTAAATCGCCAAGAAGTTCAAGCGGTAATGGCCCATGAAGTGGGGCATATTATCCATGGTGATTCAAAATTAACGCTGTATGTGGGGATTTTAGCGAATGTTATTTTGACGGTAACGAACGTTTTTGCTCAAGTGTTTATTCGCTCAGCAGGACGCAGCCGCAATAATTCAGCGAATAAAGCACAAACCATTTTATTATTGATGAATATCGTGTTGCCAATCATTACCAAAGTACTCTATTTTTATTTATCGCGTACCCGTGAATATATGGCGGATGCGGCAGCGGTGGATTTAACTTCTGATAACCAAGCAATGATAAGTGCCTTGAAGAAAATTTCAGGGGATCATCAAAAGCATGATTATGATGATGAAAGCACCGGACAGGCATACAGACAGGCGGCATATATTTTTAACAAGGGTGATTCTGTATTTTCAACGCATCCTTCCATAGAGAACCGAATTGCGGCTTTGGAAGGGCGTAAACAGTTTTAAACTTATTGCGAAGCTTGCGCTTTGAAGAATAAAAAATTGGGTGCGTTTTTTTATCAGTCTTTGACGAGATAGACTGGTACAGCGCACCATTACACCCTATAATTCCCGCCAACCATAACACTATGATGTTATGCACTTCATTTCTAAAATTTTTAACCAGGTTACCATTTTATGACTGACACATCGCATCACTGTACCATTGTAGGTATATCGGGCGCTTCTGCATCTGGCAAAAGCCTAATTGCAAGCACCTTATATCGGGAGTTAAGAGAAAAGGTTGGTGATCATAATATCGGTGTTATTCCAGAAGACTGTTACTATAAAGATCAAACAGATATTCCAATGGAAGAACGACTCAAAGTGAATTACGACCATCCAAATTCAATGGATCACAGTTTACTTTATGAACATCTCAAAGCACTGAAAAGTGGTCAAGCCGTCGAAATTCCTCAGTATGACTATGTCGCTCATACTCGCAAACAGCAAACCGTCAGTTTTAAACCAAAAAAGGTCATTATTATTGAAGGTATCCTATTATTAACAGATAAGCGTTTACGCGAAGAGATGGATTTTTCTATTTTTGTTGATACACCGCTGGATATCTGCTTAATGCGCCGTATCAAACGTGATGTTAATGAAAGAGGAAGAACATTAGACTCGGTTATTGAGCAGTACAATAAAACGGTTCGTCCAATGTTCTTACAATTTATTGAACCATCGAAGCAATATGCCGATATTATCGTACCTCGTGGCGGTAAAAACCGTGTGGCGATTGATATTTTGAAAGCGAAAATTGGTGAATTCTGTCAGGACTGATAGCATCAAATATCACCAGCGATAAGCTGCCATGAATATATAAAATAATGAAGGGGGAAAGTGATCATGCGTCTTTGTGACCGCGATATAATTCAGTGGATGGATGAAGGTCGACTTGTTATTAGCCCACGTCCACCGATTGAACGGATCAACGGAGCGACTGCGGATGTTCGTCTTGGGAACCAATTTCGTGTTTTTCGTGGACATACTGCAGCATTTATTGATCTCAGTGGACCAAAAAATGAAGTCAATGCGGCATTAGACCGTGTGATGAGCGATGAAATTGTTCTTAAAGATGACGAGCCTTTCTTCCTTCACCCTGGTGAATTGGCTCTGGCGGTTACGCTAGAATCCGTCACACTACCCGATAATTTAGTTGGTTGGTTAGATGGGCGTTCTTCACTGGCAAGGCTTGGACTAATGGTTCATGTCACAGCCCACCGGATTGATCCAGGCTGGCGTGGTCAAATTGTGTTAGAGTTTTATAACTCAGGTAAGTTACCTTTAGCATTACGTCCAGGCATGGTGATTGGTGCACTGAGCTTTGAACCGCTATCAGGCAGTGCAGACAGACCTTATAACAGCCGACAAGATGCAAAGTATAAAAACCAACAAGGTGCTGTTGGTAGCCGTATTAGTCAAGACTAATACAGCAAGATAGCGAACGGCCTCTTCTATGGAGTTTGAAGAGGTCTGCAATCGCTAGCGTCAAGGAATGACAGGCGAAAGATGTGACAAATAAAGTAAAAGAGAGGGATGCATGAAACGGTTTTTAACGACGCTGATTATTTTACTTGTGGTGGTAGTAGCGGGGCTAACAGCTTTAGTGATGTTAGTGAATCCGAATGATTTTAGAGGCTACCTCGTTCAACAAGTTGAGAAAAAAAGTGGTTACCAACTTGATTTCAAAGGTGATATGCGTTGGCATGTATGGCCAACACTGAGCATCATTACTGGCCCAGTCTCAGTCACAGCACCTAACGCCAGCCAGCCTGTTTTAAGTGCTGAAAATATGCGCTTAGATGTGGATTTATGGCCGTTAATCTCCCATCGATTATCTGTTGAACAAATTGTCATTGATGGCGCAGTCATTCGCAAAACACCTGAAAGTGAACCCATTGCGACGGTTAACACCCCAGTTGCCCCCGGCGGCAGCCAAGTACCTACTGACACAACAGATAAAAGCCAATGGTTACTCGATATCAGTAAAATTGATATCACGAATAGCTTAGTTATCTGGCAAACATCAAAAGATGAATACAACCTACGCAATATTAATCTATCACTGAAAAAAAGTGATAATAAACAAGTTGCGATGAAATTCAGCGGTAATTTAAATAAAAACCAACAAGAATTTAATTTTGATATTAAATCAGATATCGATTTATCTAAATTATCTCAGCAGGTAAGTGGAAAAATCACGCAATTTGATTACCAACTCAGTGGTGTTGATTTACCAGAAAATGGTATTAGTGGAAAAATCACCTCAGATTTCCTGTATACAAAAGCTAACTCAGGGGAGATTAGTCTTGAAAATCTCGCCATTCAGGCAAATGACAGCCAATTAGCAGGCACCATCAGTATCAATTTAACCGATATTCCTGATGTAACGGTGAATTTATCCTCGCCTACTTTGAATCTCGATACGTTAATTGGGCAAGCTCCCGCTCCCGGCAAATCAAATACAGTCAGTGCAGCTTCAGAAAATACCGTCAGTAATAATGAGCGTGTAGGAGTCAAACCAGTGATTTCTGGTTCCAACATGCAGAAGTATGATTTAACGGGGCTGAACGGGTTTACCGCCCAATTTAATGTCTCAATGGATACGCTGATTTACCGCGGTATGTCGATGACCGGGGTAAAAATTAAGGGTGATAACCAAACACCACGTTTAACCATTTCTCAGTTAGAGGGTAATGCGTTCGGTGGGCAATTCTCACTGCCTGTCACCATTAACTACAGCGCTATTCCTGCGCAGGTTTCGGCAAAACCTGTATTTAATAATATTAATCTTACTCCGGTATTAAAGGCATTTAGTATGCCTGAAAAACTGAGCGGGATTATCTCATTAAATGCCGCATTATCCGGTATTGGCTACGATGATTATGCGGTTAAAAATCAGTGGCAAGGGCCGGTTAATTTTGAACTACGCAGCGCTAAGTTGGCGGATTTAAATATTCCGCAATTGATCCAACAATCGGTGTCCCGTTTCACTAATAAAATCAATATGCCAACAGATACCAACAGCTTTACCGAAGTGGATTTATTCACTGTGTCGGGATATCTCAATAAAGGCAATATGAATATTTCCGCTCTTAAAGCAACGTCTTCACTGCTGAGTATTACTGGGCAGGGGCGTGTGAATATTCCAAAAGAAACCATCGATGTTAATTTAGGCGTAAATATTCTCGGTGGCTGGGCAGGGGATTCGCGCTTAGTTCAGCAGTTACGTAGTATGAGTATTCCACTACGTATTTATGGCGGTTGGAATAACTTACAGTACCAATTGGATGTGGAAAAATTACTGCGTAATGAGCTACGAACTCAAGCTAAAGAAGCTATTGGTAGCTTTTTGAAAAAAGAAGAAAATAAAGGGCTAAATGATTTATTGAATGCGCTTTAGTCATCATTAAAGAGCCGCCCATAGATGGATATAAACATGTGGGCGGTCTTTTAATCACTAATGGCGATAATTAGGTATAACCGTTCTCTATTCTGTCCTTCAGTGCTTGGTTTTTTTCTGTTATTTTCTCAAGATTACTTTTCACACCTTGTGTAGAGTTGGCGTCTTCCATCTTCTTATTGATGTATCCCAGTTTTCCTTCAGCTTTAACAATACTCGGTGCAGTCGCATTAATTTTGTTATTCAGTTCATTAATTGAAACTTGCTTAGATTTATGATGGTTGTAACTGGAAATATTTAACTTATCTTGATATTCAGTGACTTTATCTTGTAATTTGTAGAATTGAGAGCTTAGGTCACAGGGTGAGTTCCAGCGAGCGCTATTCGACATAATCGCCTTAATATTGGCACGGATCTCTTGTATGCCTGAATTGATCTCTTTCTTTAGGCTAGTGATATCTTTCAAATGAACGGTTTTTTGATCCGTGGTGATGATTCTTACATGTTTAGCCTTTTTAGGGGAAGAGGTATCACTGGTCGAGTTCGCCGTCTTCAAAATAGATTTAGGCATAGGGGTAGAGTCATTATTGACGCTTTTAGCCGAACGTGAAAATTCAGTGACATTGCCTTTAGGGTCGGTCGTACTCATACGGCGAAGTTGAACCGCCGGAGTATGATTAGTTGTGATCGCCTTCATGATGGATGCTCTCATTAAAAGTTAATTATTAAACTATTTAAATTATTCAATGAGCGAATGATTTTTTCTTTAAAAAAACGCGGTTACATTTGAGTAAGATGCATTTCCCCTCATTACGGGCAAAAAAATACCGGCTCAATATTAAGATAAAGGCCGGTATTTAGAATGTATTAATCGTGACTAGTTTTAGTCACACATTGTCTTAATCACACATTGTCTTAATCACACATTGTATTAAGCCAGATTAGTCATCCACATAATCGTAGCCATCGCCCACAGGTGCAGGTGGTGTAATCAAGACTTTATTAACGCGATGGCTATTTACCTCAAGAGGTTGGAAAATACAGCCATTGATTTCGACTTGCTCACCCACTTCAGGAACGCGTTGTAAATGTTCCATTAAAAGACCGGCAATCGTTTCATACTCACGCTTATCATCCAGCTCCATTGGGATATACATAATTAAATCTTCCAGTGGCATAAAGCCATTGGCAATCCATGTACCATCATCCAATTTTTGAATGTCATGGCGGGAGTCATTTTCTTCGTCGCCAACCGGTAAATTACCTGCGATAGTTTCCATTACGTCTGTTAATGTCACGATACCTTCGACTGAACCAAATTCGTCCACAACGAAAGCAAAGTGTGTATGAGCTTTTCGGAACTGTTCTAACGCTTTTAACAGTGATAAACCTTCAGGGAAGATAAGTGGCTGGGTGACCAGCGCACGTAAATTCAGTTGTTCACCACTAAGCTGCTGTTTGACGAGATCTAAGACATACACCACACCAATTGGGTCATCGCCGATACTTTCATCAACCACAACAAAACGTGAGTGTGGATTTTTCTCCATCAACTCAATCAGTTCAGATGAGGATTTATTAATATCCAGATAATCTACGTCATGGCGGGACGTCATAATACTTTCGACGTTGCGTTGCGCCATACCCAATACACGAGCAATCATTAAGCGCTCTTGTGGATCAAATACGGATTGATTATCGGAGATTAAATCAGAGGTTCTTGCGTCTAATTCACCACGCTCAGTTTTGCCACTTAAAATACGTAAGACAGCCTCTGCGGTACGTTCACGTAGAGGACGGCTACCTTTTAAGAATTTACGGCGGTTAAACTGCGCAAACTGGTTGAGCATCTCTATCATGATAGAGAAACCAATTGCCGCATACAGATAACCTTTTGGAATGGCGTAACCAAAACCTTCAGCCACAAGGCTGAAACCAATCATCAGCAAGAAGCTTAAACATAAAATGACGATGGTTGGGTGCGCATTAACGAAGCTAGTCAGTGGTTTACTTGCCCAGATCATTAACATCATGGCGATAGTCACCGCTGCAACCATAACGCCGATATGGTCAACCATACCGACCGCAGTGATCACGGAGTCCAATGAGAACACCGCATCTAATACGATAATTTGCGCGACAACCGCCCAGAAATTGGAGGTTTTACGTTGATTGTTGGTATGCTCGTCCTTTCCTTCTAACCGCTCATTTAGCTCCATAGTGGCTTTAAACAAGAGGAATATCCCCCCGATAAGCATTATCAGGTCTCTGGCGCTAAATGGATGCTCAAATAGAGTTAGGATAGGTTGGGTCAGCGTGATCAACCATGAAAGGCTGAATAATAGAATGATACGCATTACCAGGGCACACGTTAACCCTGTGATACGAGCTCTATCACGCAGTTTAGCTGGGAGTTTATCGGCCAGAATGGCGATAAAAACGAGGTTATCAATACCAAGAACGATTTCAAGAACGATTAGGGTAGCTAAACCCGCCCAAATCGAAGGATCTGCGATCCATTCCATACAGTTTGTTTTACCTTCTGATATGACGGCTTATACCGACTGGTGAATAATGAGGTTTGTTGACCTAAATATCAATAAAAATTCATTCAAGTAGCGTGATATTTGGCAAAAAATGATTCGATTAGTTTATCGATTGCATCAATAACTACCATGGAGCAGCATCCTGAGTTAACATGTGATCCCGTTAACAGAATGTCAGCACAATCGAGGCTGACTTGGTCCTAATCAGACAGGAGTTTTTCATGTCAAAGCAGCAGATTGGTGTTGTCGGAATGGCGGTCATGGGTCGCAACTTAGCCCTGAACATCGAAAGTCGCGGTTATTCAGTCTCTATTTTTAACCGTTCAAAAGATAAAACTGATGAAGTCATTGCCGAAAATCCAGGGAAAAAATTAGTTCCCAACTACACGATTGAAGAGTTTGTCGACTCTCTGGAAAAACCACGCCGCATCCTGTTGATGGTTAAAGCGGGTGAAGCAACGGACAAAACCATTGCTGCATTAACGCCACATTTAGACAAGGGCGACATTTTAATCGACGGTGGTAATACCCTGTATAAAGACACAATCCGTCGTAATCGCGAACTGTCAGAACAAGGATTCAACTTCATCGGTACAGGTGTTTCCGGTGGTGAAGAAGGCGCACTGAAAGGCCCTTCAATCATGCCTGGTGGACAAAAAGAAGCATACGAATTAGTTGCCCCAATCTTAAAAGAGATTGCAGCGAAAGCGGAAGGTGAACCGTGTGTAACTTACATCGGTCCAGACGGAGCTGGTCATTATGTGAAAATGGTTCACAACGGTATCGAATACGGTGACATGCAATTAATCGCTGAAGCTTACTCTTTATTAAAAGGTTCTCTGAACCTGAGCAATGAAGAGCTGGCGGAAACGTTCTCTGAGTGGAACCAAGGCGAACTGAGCAGCTACCTGATTGAAATTACAGCGGATATCTTCAAGAAAAAAGATGAAGAAGGTAAATATCTGGTAGATGTGATTTTAGATGAAGCGGCTAACAAAGGTACCGGTAAATGGACTAGCCAAAGTGCTTTAGATCTTGGCATCCCACTGACTTTGATCACTGAATCTGTCTTTGCGCGTTATATCTCTTTCCTGAAAGACCAACGTGTTGCTGCATCTAAAGTTTTAACTGGTCCAGTACTGAAAACGGTTGAAGGCGATAAAAAAGTCTTTATTGAGAAAGTACGCCGTGCACTTTACTTAGGTAAAATCGTTTCTTACGCTCAAGGCTTCCAGCAATTGAAAGCAGCGTCAGATGAGTACAACTGGGATCTGAACTACGGCGAAATCGCGAAAATCTTCCGTGCTGGCTGTATCATCCGTGCGCAGTTCCTGCAAAAAATCACTGATGCATACAATGATAACGCGCAGATCGCAAACTTACTGTTAGCACCTTACTTCAAGCAAATCGCAGATGAGTACCAACAAGCTCTGCGTGATGTAGTCTGCTACGGCGTTCAAAACGGTATCCCAACACCAACATTCTCAGCGGCTATTTCTTACTACGATAGCTACCGCTCAGCGGTACTGCCTGCGAACTTAATTCAAGCGCAGCGTGACTACTTTGGTGCTCATACTTATAAACGTACTGATAAAGAAGGCGTTTTCCACACTGAGTGGATGGAATAAAGATAAACCGTTAGGTTATCTTCCATAAGTGAAAAAAGGTGCTCAATTGAGCGCCTTTTTTATTTCTAGCTTTTTATACACTTTCAGACTTCGAGTATTTCTTTCCTCACGCTTTTCCCGTTGAATACTCTGACAAAAAATAGACTAAAAAAACAAAGTAGGTATTCCACAGCATGAAAGCCAAAATAATTATTCTTACAGTATTCGGCATTATTTTTATTTTATCTTGTGCATTTATATCCGGCATCGTGCTTTCTATGAACAAAGAGCCTAGTTCTGAGCTCCGCCATAATGGTGAGAAGCTCGGCTACAGTATTTACACCATTTATAATGATAAAGTGTATGCGAGTGTTCCAAGTAATGGCGATTATCTGATAGAGAATGCAGACCCTTCTAGCTTTACGTTATTACCTGAAAGTTCGCGTTATGAGCAGCAAGTGGCATTAGATAAAAATCATGTTTATTGTGGAAATTTAGCAATCCCTGCATTTAATCCTAACAGCGTGATAATCGTGGGGAATGACTATTTTACCGATGGAAATCAGACCGTATATTGCTCAATGGGCTCAGTAAGAAATTATGACCTTTCAACAATGGATGAATTATTTCAGTCTTGGTTATATGGTTGGGATTTAGGGAGTAAACCGCAAACCTATATTTATCCGATGAAGCCACTTCCCGCATCATCGACGCCATATCAAGCATTATTATCACGTTATTTGGCAACTGACGGGCAGCGTGTTTTTTATAAAGGCGAATATATGCCGGATGCTGATCCTGCGACCTTACAGGATATTGGTACGGTACAAGATGATAACTCTGTACGAGATAGCCTTCATTTTTACCGTGATAATCGGAACGTCTATTATGACCAATATAAATTGCCAATAAAGAGTCATTCTGGTTTATACAGCTTGATATTGGATGGGTTATTTCAAGAAGGTTATTTGATTGATCCGGAATCTGGCAATGTGGCGATGAATGATATTTTATTTCCTGAGCAGCATGCTCCTTACCAGCTAATAAGCCGTAATGGCCAGCATGTGAATCAAGCGTTATTTCTCTCTAAGGATGGCGTATTTTTCTATCATAGAGAAAAAGAAACTATTGTTCGCGCGGGAGCGAATCCATTTATTGACGGTGAATTAAAAGAAATTGCGCCTTTAGTGTTCACTCATAATAACCAAACGTATTATCTACAGGATTCCGAGATTTGGGGAACCAATAAAAATCCGGGGTTAATTTCACGGAGTACAAAAATTTATCGTTTCAATGAGACGAATAGCGCACCATGGGAAAAGGTGGGTGATTTAGATAATCGCAGATTTGGTCAGGTATGGAAAAAAGGGGATGAATATTATTATTTTGATAATTTAGGCTCCACTCAATTAATTCGATATACCATTTATCGGATTGATAACCAGCGTACCGTGTACCGTTTATTGAACGAAAAGTTATTACCAAGAGATATTCGTGTCTTGATTGATAATGATGATTTACAGCCGATAAGAGGCACCGAAGAGGTTCATGCAATTACCAAGTATCGATAAGATTCGATATCTATACAGAAATTCTGATATTATCGATAGCCATTTTCGAAATCGCTATCGATAACTCACCTGCTCAGAATCGGTCATATGCATAAATTTCTCGCTTTATTATTACTTTTAGTCCTATTAGGGCCTCTTGGGATAGATCTGTATTTACCGACTATTCCAGCTATCGCTAAAGATTTAGGGAGTAGCGAGTCTATAATCCAATCGACCATCGGATTATTTATTTTAGTCTTAGGGATTGGGCAGCTAATTTCTGGACCATTAGTCGATAGATTTGGTCGTAAGCCTATCGCTATCATTGGGTTAGCTATTTATCTAGCAGGCTCCATTGTGGCCGCATTTTCAACGACGGCAGGGTTATTTATTGCTTCCCGGCTGTTACAAGGAGTGGCTGTGTGCTGCACCTCTGTAGTGGCATTTAGTTGTGTCCGTGACCGTATGAATGGCACAGAAGCCGCGAGAGCATTTGGTTTTTTAAACGGAACACTCAATATTGTGCCCGCCTTGGCGCCTTTATTAGGGGGATTGCTGGCGGAAGCATGGGGATGGCGAGCGCCATTTTGGTTCTTGGCGATTTACGCTGTGGCAATTTTCTTGCTGATTCTATTTTTCCTACCAGAAACGCGCCCAGTCAGTTTACTGCAGGTTAAAAAGCTTCAATTTAAGAGCTATTTTCGAATTTTAACCAGCGAGCATTTTTTGATTTTTGCATTGGTAAATGCCGGCGCAATGGGCATGGCACTGACGTATGTCTCTCTAGCCCCTAGCGTATTAATGGGGGATGCAAAGCTATCGCCTCTCGCATTTTCGATTGTCTTTGGTGTTAATGGTTTCTGGATCATGCTGGCGAGTTATATCGCGAATTACTGCATTCGAAAAATGGGGCGTCCAGCGTGTTTATCAATCGGTAGTGTCATGATGGCACTTGGTTGCATCGGCTTATTATTCGGTTTGATGGTACTTTCACCTGAAATGCAAACCCATTGGTTAGTGTATATGTTGCCGGTTGCCTGCGCGTGTACAGGGCTTGCCTTTATGATGGGCACGGCGACAAGCTATGCGTTAGAGCCATTTGGCAATGAAGCTGGGGCGGCATCAGCCCTCGTGGGGTTTGTGCAAATGGCGGGTGGTGCTGTATTAGGGTTATGTGCAATTGCGTTACCGATAGCACCGAAATTGTCCCTTGCTCTAGTGATGCTAGCGGGATGTATTTTCGGATTAATTGCAAGAAAAACCAGTATAAAACGCGCTGCCATAATAGAGAAAATAGAGTAATCGTTATGGTTAATAATCCATTATTAAAGCAGCCGAGGATCGGTTAGCGGTGATGTAGTGTGAACGCAATTACATCGCCATAGAATGCGTTCTATGGTAATAAAATACTGATTTAAAGGTTATTTACCATGAAAAATAAACATTGGTCGAAAACGCAGTTATTACATGAAGTTGTTAAAAATCCCAATATCCATCTTAAAGGACGCCACAGTTATTATAGTGATTGTTGGGATGGCGGTTTTGAACAGTCTGTCGTGCGTTATTTACAAGGCGATGAACAGAGCCGAGATTGGCAATTAGCTTGGGATATCGACCAACTTTATATTGGCGATTATGTGTGTATTGGGGCGGAAGCCGTTATTTTGATGGGGGGAAATCATACCCATCGATTAGATTGGTTCTGTTTGTACCCTTTTCTTGAATATATTGAAGAGGCCTATATTGGTAAAGGTGATACCATTATTGGCGATGGCGTTTGGATTGGAATGCGGGCATTTATTATGCCGGGCGTTCAAATAGGGGAAGGTGCGGTGATTGCGGCAAACAGTGTCGTGGTTAAAGATGTGGCGCCTTACACCATTGTTGGTGGTAACCCTGCAAAGCCAATTAATACGCGCTTTTCCCCTGATGTAATCGAGCAATTATTAGCGTTGAAGATCTATGAATGGCATGAAGATAAATTCGAAGCATTGAAAGTGTTTATTTGCAATTCGGATTTTCAGGCCTTAAGAGAGGCTAGCGAGCAGTATGACGAAACTCATTAATCGGGAATAGTGCTTAAAATCTCTTTTTTCAATTTGAAGGGTTATCGCTCGATAGCCCTTTTTAGGATTAATTACCCATCATTTTGTGACTACCTTGGCTTATTTATTACCATAATACGAGTACGTTAATTAGGCAGTAAAGTGTTAGGTTTGCTCATGCAGTATCAAACTCATGCAGTTTTAATTTGAGTCAACGCCTATGAAAAAATTAACTTGTCGTATTTTTCATTTATTGGCTTCTCATCGTTGTATTTTGTTGTTTCCCATTATTAGTAGCTGTTTTTCCTCTTTTCTTTATGCTTCCTCGGAAAAAGCGGTCGCATATCCTGCACCGATTAATATTAGTCAGATTGAAATCAAATATAATGATCAACTGGATTACCCTGAGATAATTGGCAACATCACGAATGTTTCAAATGTTGTTTTATATCAGACCTATATTAGATTTGAGCTACTGAAGGATGGCGTGTTTATTGGGGAAACAAACCATAGAGTGACGAGTTCAATTAAGCCAAAACAAACGGTAAATTTTATTGTTACTATTCCAGATTATGATGTTATACCCAATGAGCAGATTGTTGTTGAAACCATCGCTGCCTATTATTTGGATAAACCGCGTTGAGTGTCATTTAGGAGCCAGCTGATGATGGAGGCTCCTAATCAATCAGTGTGATGAGTTATTCATCATTTGTGCGAATAAACTCGACTAAAGTGGGTGAAGCGATACGCTGGTAATCTTGGGTATTGAGAATAATTGAGCGTTCTAGGCTCCCCGCATTAAATGCGAGTTCATCAAAGCGGGTGAACAGGTAGGGATCCGCGATAAGCTTCAACGATGGATGAAAGCTAAATGGCGGGATAGCGCCGAAAACACAATGGGTGAGTTCATCGACTTCCTTTGGGCTAGCTAATGAGGCTCGAGTACCGCCAATGGCTTTGGCAATCTTACCTAAATCCGCTTGTTGATCAGCAGGTAAGATGGCTAAAACATGCTGGCGAATGCCATTTCCTTTCACATGACAGACTAACCCTTTAGCACCTTGACCTAGCTGTGTGCCGCGGATTTTTGCCACTTCTTCAGATTTCCCCGCAGTTGGATGCTCCATCACGCGATATTTTGCATTTTGGCTATTCAGTAATTGGGTTAACTGTGTAAAAACGTCATTGTCAGACACAATGAGCTCCTTCAAAAGTCCACATCAAATGAAGGGAATGATAGCAAGTTCAGAGAGAGAAACAATGACGAGAGAAGAAAGTAAGGGCAGCTATCATAAAATAGTTACCCTTAAGCAAGTTATTGATGACGTTCTTTCAAACGCTTGATAATAGCAGTTAAATCAAGGTCTTGATCTTGAAGTAAAACCATTAAGTGGTACATCAAATCGGCGGCTTCGTTGGTTAATTCTTCACGGTCATTAACCGTGGCAGCGAGTGCGGTTTCAACGCCTTCTTCACCCACTTTTTGTGCAATACGCTTGGTGCCGCTAGCATACAGGCGGGCAGTATATGAACTTTCTGGGGAGGCATTTTTGCGCTCTTTCAGTAAGGTTTCTAATTCATATAAAAAACCCCATTCGCTTTGAGCCGGCGCAAAGCAGCTGGTGGTACCGTTATGGCAGGTTGGGCCATCAGGCAGAGCCATGGCAAGCAGCGTATCGTTATCGCAGTCAGCAACAATATCCACCAAATTCAGAAAATTGTTGGAGGTTTCCCCTTTAGTCCACAAACGTTGTTTGGTGCGAGAGAAAAAGGTGACTTTACGGCTCTCTAAAGTCACTTTCAGCGCTTCTTGGTTCATATAACCCAACATGAGAACATCACCAGAAATAGCGTGCTGAACGATGACGGGCATCAGGTTATCGACTTTTTGCCATGCAAGCTGATTACATTGTTCTGTGGTTAACATACTCTTATTTGAACTCCATTTTCTGCTAAGTACTGCTTTAAGTCACCGATGTTAATAATCTGCTTGTGGAACACCGAAGCGGCTAAAGCGCCATCGACGCCAGCGTCAGTAAAGGCGTCTAGGAAGTGGATTTTTTCCCCTGCGCCGCCGGAGGCGATCAGTGGGACTTGGCACACTTCACGAACTTTTTTCAGTTGTACCAGATCGTAACCTTGGCGTACACCGTCTTGGTTCATCATATTGAGCACAATTTCTCCGGCGCCACGCTGCTGAACTTCTTTCACCCAATCAAGGGTTTTCCAGCGAGTTTGGGTGGTGCGTTTTTCATCGCCAGTGAATTGATAAACCAAATATTCATTGGTTTGGGCATCAAACCACGTGTCAATACCGACCACAATACACTGAACGCCAAAGCGATCAGCCAAGCGGCTAATCAGTGTAGGGTCGGACAGTGCAGGGGAGTTGATAGAAATTTTATCCGCCCCAAAAGAGAGGATTTGCGCGGCGTCCTCGACACTTTTGATCCCACCCGCAACGCAGAATGGAATATCAATCACTTCCGCCACTTTGGCGACCCAGCTTTTATCAACAACACGACCGTCAGACGAGGCGGTAATATCATAGAAAACTAATTCGTCGGCCCCTTCTTGGGCATAGCGTTGAGCCAGTGGGACGATATCACCGATGATTTCATGATTGCGAAATTGAACCCCTTTAACCACTTGTCCGTCACGGACATCCAAACAAGGAATTATGCGTTTTGCCAGCATTGGATTGCCTCCGTTACGGTAAATTTGCCTTCTAATAGCGCGCGACCCACAATTACGCCTGCTGCGCCAGAAGCTGGTAGTGCGGCGATATCGTTTAAATTACCAATTCCACCAGAAGCTTGTACCTCTATATCAGGGAATTTTTGGCTGATTTCGCGGTATAAATCCACATTGGAGCCCGCCAGCGTGCCATCTTTGGAAATATCGGTACACAGCACATGTTTTAGACCATAAGGGCGATACATTTCAATGGCTTGCTCAAGAGATAAGTTTGAGTTTTCTTGCCAACCACTAATGGCAATCTCTTTGATACCTTGAGCATTAATACGCACATCCAGCGCCAGTACGATAGCGTCGCCACCATAACGTTGGAACCATGTTTTGACTAACTCTGGTTGGGTCACTGCCGTCGAGCCAATCACCACGCGCGTTGCCCCTGCGTCTAATAGTGCTTTGACGTCGTCTTCGGTACGAATTCCGCCGCCCACTTGGACGGGAACTGTAACGCCTGCCAGCAGTTTTTTCAGCAGTGGGATTTGGCGTTTTTGCGGATCTTTCGCCCCAGTCAAATCCACTAAGTGCAGCAGTTTTGCCCCTTGTTTTTCATAATCTTGTAAGCGAGGAAGCGGGTCGGTGCCGTAGTCTGTCTGTTTGGCGTAATCCCCTTGATGTAAACGCACCACGGTGCCATCAATTAAATCTAATGCTGGAATAATCATGGTTTTTACATCTCCAAGAAGTTTTGGATCAAGCGAGCACCCGCAGCACCCGAACGTTCTGGGTGGAACTGCACGCCATAGTAATTATCTTTATTCACGGCACTACTAAACAGGTTGCCATATTGTGTTTGCGCGATGGTGTTGGCGGAAATAGGCATTGAATAGCTGTGTACGAAATAAAAATAGGCATCGTCGCTAATCCCCTTAAACAGAGGATTGCCCGCGAGTGCTTTCACTTGATTCCAGCCACTGTGAGGGACTGGTAAGCCGTTTGCATCCATTTTGCGAACGGGGCTGTCGATTAACCCCAACAGTGGAATTTCTGTTTGACCTTCTTCACTGATACTGCCGAGTAATTGCATCCCCAAGCAGATACCTAAAACGGGTTGAGTTAGCGCTTTAATTAAAGGGATAAGTTCACGCTCAGCCAGTTTTTCCATAGCGGCGCTGGCAGTGCCAACTCCCGGCAGAAAAACTTTGTCTGCTTGTAAAATGGTGTTGGTGTCGCGGCTCACAGTCGGCTCATAACCTAGGCGTTTAACGGCATAGGCGACGGACGCTAAGTTTGCGCAGCCAGTATCGAGGATCACAACCTTCATTACAGAACTCCTTTAGAACTTGGCAAGGTATCCCCTTCAACACGGATAGCTTGGCGTAAGGTACGACCAAAAACTTTGAACAGGCTTTCCGCTTTGTGGTGATCGTTTTTCCCTTTCGTTTTCAGGTGTAGCGTGCAGCCCATCGCGTAGGATAACGAACTGAAGAAGTGCTCGATCATTTCAGTGCTTAGGTCACCTACGCGCTGATATTTAAATTCTGCTTTATATTCAAGGTGTGGACGCCCCGAAATATCCAGTGCACAGCGTGCTTGGCATTCGTCCATCGGTAATACGAAACCGAAACGGGCAATGCCGCGTTTATCACCAAGTGCGACGCGCAGCGCTTCGCCGAGTGCTAGGCCTGTATCTTCCACAGTGTGGTGATCATCAATGAACAGGTCGCCATTAACTTCAATGCGTAAGCGGAAGCCGCCGTGAGTAGCGATTTGGTCTAGCATGTGGTCAAAGAAGCCAACGCCTGTATTGATTTTGCTGCCGCCTTCTTGGTCAAGCCACACTTCTACTTGGATGTTGGTCTCTTTGGTTACGCGTTCGACTAAGGCATAGCGGTTACGTTTAGTGAGTTGGTTGGTGATGGTATTCCAATCCAGTTCTTTGGCGCTGTAGCGTAGCCCTTTGATGCCCATATTTTGAGCGAGCTGAATATCTGTCTCGCGGTCGCCGATGACATAGCTGTTTTCGATATCGAGAACACCGTCGTTGAGGTAGCTTTCCACCAGCTTGGTTTTTGGCTTGCGACAGTTGCAATTGTCTGCAGGCATGTGTGGACAAATCAACACGTCATCAAAACGGATGCCTTGAGATTCAAACACCTGCATCATTAAATTGTGAGGCGGATCAAAATCTTCTGTCGGGAAGCTCTTGGTGCCTAAACCGTCTTGGTTGGTGATCATCACTAAGCGATAATTGGCTTTTTGCAGTGCTAATAGGCTTGGAATGACATCATTTTCAAAGGCGAGCTTACTGAGGCTATCCACTTGATAATCTGTCGGTGGTTCGGTAATTAATGTTCCATCACGGTCGATAAAAAGAATTTTCTGGCTCATGACTATTTCCTAATTAGCAAAGTGCTTTAATCGCTTCAATAACACGGACGTTTTCAATTTCGGTACCAATGGTGATACGCAGGCAGTTGATCAGCCCCGGCTGCTTGCTTTGATCGCGTAAAATAATGCCTTGATCCCACAGAGCTTTAAACACTTTAGCGCCGTCGGTAAAACGCACCAAAATATAGTTGGTTTCACTTGGGTAGACGGTTTCGACAACCGATAAGTCACGCAAAGCTTCTGAAAGCGCAATACGATTTTCGCGAATTTCTAACACGCGTTTTTTCATGGTGGCGATGCCATCAGCATTCAGGGCTTTTTCCGCTATCAGCGCCACAGGGGTAGAGAGCGGATAAGGGGCGATGACTTTTAGTAAGACTTCAATCACTTCAGGGGATGCCAAGGTAAATCCACAGCGTAACCCTGCTAGCGCAAATGCTTTTGATAAGGTTCTTAAAATCACTAGGTTCGGGTATTTGGCAAGCCAGCTCGCGACGCTGAATTCTGGGCAAAATTCAATATAAGCTTCATCGACCACCACCAGCGCGCGGCCTGCAGCCATTTCTAATACTTCCAGCAGCGCTTGGTTATCGATGATGTTGCCCGTTGGGTTATTTGGGCTACAGATGTAAATCAGTTTGGTATTCGATAAGTTTTCGCGGATAGCGGTGACATTCAGTGACCAGTCGGGTAACGACAGAATTTTTTTTTGTTCTACACCAAAGGTTTCCGCACTGACGCTGTACATGCCATAGGTTGGCGGGCAGAACATCACTGCGTCTTTACCGGGCTCGCAAAATGCACGAATTAATAATTCGATAGATTCATCAGCGCCACGGCACACTAAGACTTGTTCAGGTGATAACCCTGCATAGGCCGCATAGTTGTTAATCACGCCAGCAGGTTGCGCCTCTGGGTAACGATTAAGATTACGTTCAATAAACTGATAATCCGGTGCTGTTGGGTATTCGTTGGCATTGAGCCATACATCCCCATTTCCCCCAAGACGACGGGCGGACATATACGGGGTCATTACTTTTACATTTTCGCGTGCAAGGCTGGCTGCGTTAAACGTCTGGCTCATGGTTCACTCCTGATTTTGTTTTTTTAGTTCGGTGACTCGTAAGGTAACGGCGTTTTTGTGGGCAGTTAGCTGTTCTGCTTGCGCCAAGGTTTCTATGGTGTTGGCTAATCCTAATAACCCTTGAGCCGACAGTTTTTGTACCGTCATTCTTTTCATAAAATCGGCTAAGCCAAGGCTTGAATAGGTTGATGTGTAACCATAAGTTGGTAATACGTGGTTGGTGCCGGAAGCGTAATCCCCCGCGGATTCTGGCGACCAATCCCCAACAAACACCGATCCTGCACTGGTGATAGATTCCACCAAATCATCGGCATTGCGAGTTTGCAGAATTAAGTGTTCAGGCCCATAGCGGTTGCTGATTTCAACACATTGGTTGATAGAGTCCGCGATGATTACACGGCTTGCACTGAGGGCTTCACGCGCAATAGATGCACGAGATAACACCGCAAGTTGCTTTTCGGTCTCTTCAATGACGCGCTGAGCAAACTCTGCGTTATCGGTGAGCAAAATCACTTGAGAATCTGGCCCGTGTTCCGCTTGAGATAATAAATCCGATGCCGTAAACGCAGGGTTTGCTTGGCTATCGGCAATCACCAACACTTCAGATGGCCCTGCTGGCATATCAATGGCCGCACCTTGGTAGCTTTGGCTAACTTGGCGCTTGGCTTCAGTGACATAGGCATTGCCAGGGCCAAAAATTTTATCAACGCTCGGAATGCTTTGGGTACCAAATGCCATCGCAGCAATGGCTTGGGCACCACCGACTTGGAAAATGTCAGTGATACCGCACAGTTTGGCTGCATATAAAATTTCGTCTGCAATCGGTGGCGGTGAGCAGAGAATAATGTTGCGGCATCCGGCGATATTCGCAGGCGTTCCCAACATCATGACCGTAGAGAGCAACGGTGCGGAGCCACCGGGAATATACAGCCCGACAGAATCAATCGGGCGGGTCACTTGTTGGCACACCACGCCTGCTTGAGTTTCAACGGTGATCGGCGCAGGTTTTTGGGCTTCATGGAAGCGGCGAATATTGCCAATCGCTGTGTTCATTGCCGCTTTAATGTCATCGCCAAGGCGAGCTTGGGCTTCATCAACGGCTTCTTGTGAAACACGAACAGAGGCAATGTCTGTTTTATCAAAACGTTGGCTCAGGGCGATGAGGGCCGCATCTCCCTCTGTACGCACTTGGTCAATAATTTGACTGACTGCGGCGCTAATGTTGCCAGAGGCGGCAATAGCAGGGCGCATCAGTAAAGCTTCTTGCTGCTCTTCAAGGCAGTCTGACCAGCGAATTGGTTGATTGAATCCCAGTTCCATGGCGAATTACTCCATCATTTTTTCAATTGGTAAAACAAGAATTGAACTTGCGCCCAAGGATTTCAGTTTTTCCATGGTTTCCCAGAATAGAGTTTCTGAGCTGACCATGTGCATTGCAACACGGCTTTGGTCACCTGCTAATGGCAGAATAGTTGGGCGCTCGGCTCCCGGCAGCAGTGCGATGATCTCTTCGAGTTTTTCACCTGGAGCATGCAACATAATGTATTTTGATTCGCGCGCTTGGATAACCCCTTGAATACGGGTCATCATACGGTCAATTAACTGTTGTTTATCGGCGGACATTTCACCGTCACGCTGGATTAAGCATGCTTTTGAGCGGTAGATGACTTCCACTTCTTTTAAGCCGTTTGCTTCAAGGGTTGCGCCTGTAGAAACGAGGTCACAAATGGCATCGGCTAAACCAGCGCGTGGCGCGACTTCTACAGAACCGTTCAGTAAGCAAGATTTAAATGTCACGCCTTTTTCATCAAAATAACGTTTTAGTAGGTACGGGTAAGAGGTGGCGACACGGGAACCATTCAAGCATTCTGCCCCGGTATAATTGAAGTCTAATGGCGCAGCTAGAGAGAGGCGGCAGCCACCAAAATCAAGGCGACGTAATGTTGTAAATTGTGGATTTTCACCGCGAGCTTGGCGGCTTAATACTTCTTCTTCCAGTACGTTTTCACCAATAATACCGAGGTCAACAACACCGTCCATTACCAGCCCCGGGATATCGTCATCACGTACACGAAGTAAATCAATAGGCATATTTTCTGCATAAGCAATCAGTCGCTGCTGTTGTAAATTGATTTTAATGCCGCAGCGAGCAAGTAGCTCTCTTGACTCTTCGCTTAGACGTCCTGATTTCTGTATTGCGATACGTAAACGTGATTTGTCCAACATAATTTTGCTCCACATCCCTAAAATATCTTTTTGATTAATAATAAAAAAACCCTCGGAAGATAATCTTCCGAGGGTTTTCTCAATTCGCATTTCAGCCACCGGAAGAGTCGTTGATCGTCTTCCAGCACACATCGCCCGAAAGACTAATCAGGATGATGGTGATGATGATGGTTGCGTGAAATACGAGTCATAATAGCTTCCGTTTAGTTATTTGGATAATTGCTTAAACATTCAATACTAATCAAGCTATCCGATTTCATACTATGAATGCAACCCTTTTTTTCAAAATAACTCATAATAATTAGTTCCCGGTTTTTTATAGTGATTAATCCCTTGGAAAATAGCTTCGGAAGTTGAATGATTTTCAGCTAATCTATGAGGCAATGAAGTCATCACTTTCTCAGTATGCGGGACAGTAATATGAAAAAAATTGCCATTATTGGTTTAGGTTGGTTAGGCGTTCCTTTAGCGAGTCGTTTGATGGCGCAGGGAATGACGGTCGCGGGAACGAAAACGAGTTTGGATGGTGTTGAAGCTGCCAAAAGGGTTGGTATTGACTGTTATCAATTGCAACTGACGCCAGAATTACAATGCGATACTGATGATTTGAGCGAATTAATGGAGGGGGCGGATGTGATGGTAATTTTATTACCACCATCGAAAGTCAGTCTCTCAGAGTATATTGTCGCTATTGAGCAGTTAGTTGATAGCGCAATTAGTTATCAAATTCCTCGGGTTATCTTTACATCATCCACTTCTGTCTATGGTGATGTGGATGGTGTTATTGATGAAGGTGCGCCATTACTTGGCGAAACCGCCTCAGCACAAGCGTTAATTGCAGTTGAACAATGGCTTCATGACTTACCTAATATTCGAGTGGACGTGCTGCGATTAGCTGGTTTAGTGGGTGAAAAACGTCATGCAGGACGATTCTTAGCCGGGAAACAGCAAGTCAAAGGGGCTAATCAGCCAGTTAATATGGTGCACCAAGATGATGTGATCGCCGCAATTCTGTTGTTGATCCAGCAATCCAATGGTGGGCATACCTATAATTTATGTGCTCCTGACCACCCGACTCGTCAGCAGTTTTATACCCAATCTGCAACGACTTTAGGCTTAACTCCACCTGAATTTGCGGTTGAAGAGAATGAAGCTGAAGGGAAAACAATCGATGGAAATCGTATTTGCCAAGAAATGGGTTTTGAGTATGAGTTTACCCACCCACTTTATATGCCGATGAGTTAAATAAAAGCCGTGGCGCTCAATACGAACGCCACGCTAAATGCTTATTTGATAGGTAACATCACAATTTCTTGGAATGCAGGGCGTTTGGCCAATGTTTGATACCAGCGCTCTAAATGAGGAAATTCGGGGCGCTCTGTCACAATTTCATGCCATGGGTAGAACAGTGGCGCGATGGCGATATCCGCAATACCAAATTTATCTCCGCTAAAATAGGCCTGAGTCGCCAGAGCATCATCCGCAATTTTCAGCAGTTTTTCGATATTTTGATAAATGATTTTGGCTTGAGCTGGATCTCTATCCGCTTCAGGAACGCGAACGATTTTGTTCATCATCTGCTTGATATGGTCAAATAAATTAGCGCTACTCCAATCCATCCATTTATCTGCCGCCGCTTTTTCCTGTAAATCACGGGCTAACAATAGGTGAGAGTGATCATATTTTTCCGTAAGGTAACGTAAAATTGCATTGGATTCCCACAGGGTAAAGCCTTCATCCTGTAAAGTTGGAATTGTGCTGTTTGGATTCATTTTCTTATATTCAGGTGTATCAACACCACCGAATGGGCCACCAACATCTTTTTGATTATAAGGAATATTCAGCTCTTTCAAGCACCACAGTACTTTTTTTACGTTTGAAGAGTTAGTACGTCCCCAGACAGTTAACATTGGAATCTCCCATGACTATGTTTTAACTTAAAGACGGTATTTTTGACCTAAACAAGATAGATGAAATTAATGAATTGAGAAACTTTATTATTTATTAATTGCGGTGGTCATCATCACTTATTTTGTTTAGGGTATGGGGGGATTTTGATAAACGTAATATTTTGCAGTATCTCAATGAATTTGACTGCATTTTTGGTTTCTAGTGAATATTTTATTAAAAATGGTTTGATTGTGATGAACGCTTTGAATAGCAATACTAATAGTAAAGGAGTAACCAATGAATAAAACAACATTGTCCTCAGCAATTCGAGGAACAGGTATCGGGTTTAGTCTATTCGTTGTGATGAGCACCAGTAGTTATGCCGCTCAGACACCGGTTGCTCCACAAGTTGACGCAAAAGCGTTTGTATTAATGGATTATAACAGCGGTAAAATTTTGGCTTCAGGTAACCCTGATGAGCGTTTGGATCCTGCAAGTCTAACCAAGATCATGACTAGCTATGTGGTTGGGCAAGCGGTCAAAGCGGGAAAAATTACACCGCAAGATATGGTGACAGTCAGTGAAGCTGCCTGGGCGACAGGCAATCCAATTTTAAAGGGTTCTTCCTTGATGTTCTTGAAACCGAAAGACCGCGTTTCGGTGTTGGACTTAAATAAAGGCGTGGTAATTCAATCGGGGAATGATGCCAGTATTGCCTTGGCTGAACACGTTGCTGGCAGCCAAGAATCTTTTGTTGACCTGATGAATGGCTACGTCCAAAAAATTGGTTTAACTAATACGCATTTTAAAACCGTACATGGTTTAGATTCTGAAGGACAGTACAGTACTGCTCGGGATATGGCGGTGTTAGCCCAAGCGCTGATCCGTGATGTGCCTGATGAATATGTATTGCACAAAGAGAAAGAGTTTACCTTCAATAATATCCGCCAACCTAACCGTAACCGTCTATTGTGGAGCCAAAACCTCCATGTCGATGGCGTGAAAACAGGGCATACCAGTGGGGCAGGTCATAACCTAGTGGCATCAGCAACTGATGGTCCTATGCGCTTGATTTCAGTCGTTTTGGGGGCGCCGAGTGACCGCGTTCGTTTTTCCGAAAGCGAAAAGTTACTCACTTGGGGCTTTCGTTTCTTCGAAACAGTGACTCCGATTAAAGGGGATGCAGTTTTACAGAAACAACGTGTTTGGTTTGGTGACATTTCAGAAGTGCCTTTAGGGGTCGAAAAAGATGTGGCAGTGACCATTCCAAAAGGTCAGTTACAGAATCTGAAAGTGGATATCAAATTGGATAATGACTCTCTTGAAGCGCCTTTAGCATTGAACCAAAAGGTGGGCACGATTAACTTTATTCTTAATGGTGAAGTGATTGAGCAGCACCCATTAGTCGCCAAGCAAGCGGTTGAAGAAGCAGGATTCATTGGCCGAATTTGGGATTTCATTATGAAAACCATCACTGGCTGGTGGAATGCCATTTTTGGATGATTAAAACTTAAATATAAAATTAATATATGGAGACCTCTTTATGAGGTCTCTTTTTTTTGTAATGAATAACATTAAATAAATTTACAGATAAACTTCAATTGAAATATTTCTAATTCAATTTAATAATCATTTTAATTGTTTGAGAGCTAACTATTTTATTGTTATTTAAATATCAATGACTGAAATTATCTCATTCAATTTCATAATGTATTTATTAATTTAATTAATTAAAATGGAGAATTATCAATGGGCATTTCCATGGAAGAAAGAATGCAACAGCTACAAAATCGACAAAATACTAAAGGAATTGGTGATAACAGCGTTCATGGGGGGAGTGCGGATAACCGAGGTGATAATAAAGGTGTCATCAAGTCAGGGGATGCGACTGACTCGGGTAGCGGAGGTGGTTCAGTTGTTGGAGGAAAAACTGTAAACCTACACACCAATAACAATATTATGCAAGGTGGTACTGCGCGCAATGATGGCATTAATAATGGGGGAATGGAAGGGGGACATAGTACCAACTTTGGGTTAAATAACAACGACCTCCATGGTGGTGCGGCAACTAACGAATTTGGTGCTGTCAACCATGAGCATTCGTTTCTTAAAGGGGGTAATGCAATTCGTGAATTACAAAGTGGTATTGAAAAATATCAAGGAATGCAAAAACAATTGGTGGACGCAAATAAAGAAATTATTCGTAAAAATAATGAGTTGTCAGCGCTGCAAAAAGAAATCGCATCACAAAAAGTAGAATTGCAAAAACAGCAGCAAGTATTAGCAGATCAAGCTTTTCAATCGAAAGATATGCAAGATAAGCTGAATGCGGCGCAACAGCATCTTGCACAAAGTGAAAAAGAAAAACAGTCATTAAATAATGAACTGATGAAGGCTAAAGGGGATGTGAGCCAACTTCGCTCCGACATGAAAGCGCAACGTGGTGAAATAGACAAGCTCAAAGCTCAGGTGGATAAGGGCAAGCAAGAGATCCAAGAGCTGGAAATTAAATTAGATCAGACGAATGGTGACAAAGAAAAGCTCGAAGAACGCTTAAAAAATCAGCAAGTTCGTAATAAAAAACAAGAGGAAAAAATTAATGAAACTAAAGACAAGATTGAGGGCAAGCAAAAAGAAATTGATGTTTTAAATAACAAGCTTGCAGATGAAGGAAAAAATAAAGAGGATTTAAATACCAAAATCCAGCGTTTAGAAAATGACATCAAAAAACTAAACAGTATTTTAAACGAAAAAGTTGAAAAAGAGTCTAAGAGCAGCTCTAAAGTCTCTGAACTGCAAGAAAAAATTGGCGTCTTAGAAATGGAGAAAAAAGCGCTAGATTCCCTGTTACAAAACGAACTTCAATCTTATACCAAACTGGCTGAAGAATATCATCTCTATAAGATGTCCGTTAAAACAGACATGGAAACATTTAAACAGCTGAAACCGATGCTCACTAAAATAGGTGATTTAGCAAACCAAGGTGAAGATATCTTAAACGATCAATCTAAAGCGTCGACAGTGACATTTGAAGCAACCGTAAGCTCGCGTAAAACTGAACGCTCAGCAGGAAGCACATTAGGTGGTTCTGCACAAAATTCAGGGACTAATTTAGGTACAATTAATGGTGGAAATAGCACGAGCAACACTCAGATCACTGGCTTGGTTGTTGACGATAGTGCGGTTGAAGTTGCTGCAGATAAATTAATTGAAAATATGAGTAGTTTGATGGAAACCACCGAAGCCGTTATTAAAGATACGGGAGAGTCAGTAAAAGGAATGGTTGGAACGGCAGGGATGTTTGTTCAGACTCAAACGGCTCAACACATTAGCGGTATTGGTTTTTAAAATTTTGTATTAATTGATTCTTGATTTTATTAGGAATAATAAAAGGCCTACATAATATGTAGGCCTTTCTGGATAATGCTCACCAACGTTGCAATGTAAGCGATAAATTACTCGCAATGACCTAACTTAATCGCCAAACCGCCTTGAGAGGTTTCACGGTATTTTGCGTTGATATCTTTACCTGTTTCATACATGGTTTCGATCACTTTATCGAGACATACGCTTGGCGCACTCACACGGCGTAATGCCATACGAGCGGCGTTTACAGCCTTAACAGATGCAATCGCGTTACGTTCGATACAAGGTACTTGGACTTGTCCGCCAACAGGGTCACAGGTTAAGCCTAAGTTGTGCTCCATGGCGATTTCTGCCGCGACACACACTTGCTCTGGGCTACCACCCATTAATTCTGCCAAACCAGCAGCAGCCATTGAACAGGCTACACCGACTTCACCTTGGCAACCGACTTCTGCACCCGAGATAGACGCATTCATTTTGTACAGCGTACCAATCACGCCTGAAACTAAGAAATAGCGGGTATAAGAGTTTTCGTTGACTGGGCGAATAAACTTATCGTAGTAAGCCAATACCGCAGGAATAATTCCGCAAGCACCGTTAGTTGGTGCAGTGACAACACGACCACCCGCGGCGTTCTCTTCATTGACGGCAAGGGCGTACATGTTGATCCAGTCAATTACCGCCATTGGGTCAATGTTGTTATTGTCAGAAGTAACTAATTGGCGACGCAGTGCCGCTGCACGGCGAGGAACACGCAGTGGACCAGGTAATAAACCTTCGGTGCTGACACCGCGTTCAATGCCCGCTTTCATGACATCCCACACCGCCGCAAGATATTCAGAAATTTCTTCTTTGCTGTGGAGGGCTAATTCGTTTTGCATCACTAATGCAGATAAAGATAGTCCCGTTTCTTTACAGTGTTTTTGTAAATCAGCCGCATATTTGTATGGGTAAGGGACTTGAACTGCATTTTCAGTCTCTTGACCGAAATGCTCTTCATCAACGATAAAGCCACCGCCAATGGAGTAATAATTTTTGGTATACAGAATGTTATCGCCATCAAATGCGGTAATTGTCATTCCATTTTCATGTAATGGTAAGTTGGTTGAATGGAAATTCATCCCACCTTCAGTTGGGAAATCAACTTCATGTTGGCCATTTGCCAGCATCAGCTTGCCTGTTTGCTCAACATTGCGCATAAATGCTGGGATAGCATCAATATCAATCGTATCGGGCAGATTACCCGCTAAACCCATAATAATCGCCATATCAGTGGCGTGGCCTTTACCTGTCAACGATAAAGAACCATAAACATCGACGGAAATACGTGTGGTTTTAGTGAGAAGATTTTGCTGGATGAGGTCATCGACAAACTGCTTACCGGCTTTCATAGGGCCGACAGTGTGTGAGCTGGATGGTCCGATACCGATTTTAAAAATGTCGAATACGCTAATCATATTCTGTCTTCCTATATTGAAGGATCCCCATCAAACTGCCAATTACAGGGTATTTGTTGTCAGTAAGATGATTATAGAAGATCCCTCAATTAACCAGATTGATATAGGTTAATTGAGGGCTTAGATTTACTTAATTATTTGCTAATTTTTTTAATTAGAAGAATAACTTGTAAGTTGCGGCGGAGATAGCGACCAGACCCATGATGACAACGAAGATATTGCTGAGTTTACCGGAGTATTTACGCATTGCCGGGACTTTGCTGATTGCATACATTGGCATTAAGAACAGCAGGATTGCGATAACTGGGCCACCCAGACTTTCAATAATATCCAGTACACCAGGGTTCAGTGTTGCGACAATCCAAGTCGTCACTAACATGAACAGTGCAGTACCACGGTTTAATTTTTTAACATCAACAGTTTTGCCTTTTGCACGATATGCTCGTTCAACTAAACCATTGAAACCTTCACGAGCACCTAAGTAGTGACCTAAGAATGATTTGATGATAGCGATAAAGGCGATGATTGCGGCAGCATACTTGATGAACGGCTGATCAAAGTAACCAGACAGGTAGTCAAGGATACTGATGTTTTGCGCTTTAGCAGCAGCAAGGTCCGCTGAAGACAGCGTGAATACACAGCTGATGACGAAGAACATGACAGTCAGAACCATCAGGATGTGCGCAGAAGCCAGAATGCGTGAACATTTTTTCTCAGCCGCTTCATCATACTCTTCACGTTTTGCCACAGAGAATGCAGAGATGATTGGTGAGTGGTTAAACGCGAACACCATCACTGGGATTGTTAGCCAGATAGTGATCCAAATGCTTTGTCCACCGGATGCTTTAGCGGCTTCAGTTACGCTGTCTAAAGATAATGTGCTCAGAACATCGGTGCTCCAATGTGGAACCATGTACAGAGAGAAAGCGACCAGTACGGCGATGAATGGGAACACCAGCATACTCATGACTTTAACAATGTATTTTTCACCGAATGCCACGATTGCCATGACGCCACCGACTAAAATCAGCGCCAGCAACCAACGTGGTGGAGCGCCAACGCCTAAAAGTTCAGTCAGGAATTTGTTGACGTTGTTAGTGATAGAAACACCATAAACTAACAGAATAGGATAAATAGCAAAGAAATAGAGCAGGGTGATCCAGTTACCTGCTGTACGACCAAAGTGTTCTTCTACAACTTCAGTGATGTCACCGTCTTTCTTTGAACCGGAAAGTACAAAGCGTGTTAAACCACGGTGAGCAAAAAATGTCATTGGGAAAGCAAGTACTAACATCAGTAATACTGGCAGTAATCCACTCATACCCGCATTGATAGGTAAGAATAAAACACCCGCGCCGATGGCGGTACCATAAAGGCCGAGCATCCACACGGTGTCTGTTTTACGCCAAGCGGTAGCATTCCCTGTTTGCGAGGCTGTTTTGTTGATGGAACCAACTTTTGTTGTATCCATAATAGTCTCCAAAAATAAAAGTCAAAAATAAAAATTGGGTGCCTATTTCACTAGGCTCTTAATCTTTTTGTACGATTAATCGACGGTTTAATCAGTGGTTAGTAAATAAACAATCGGTTAATACACTGTCTAGCCATTAATAATGGTTTTATACGTAACAATCTGATTGGAAATAAAACTAAGATGAATATGAAATTCATTTTCAATCAGTTTTGTAATTTTATAAGTAATTTTTAAAAGTGGATTTTGAGTGTGAGAATCTACATTTTAGCAGAACAAAATGCCGTGATCATTATCTCAAAAGAGAAATATCCCCCATGTTTATCAGGTCACAGTGAATTTTGTAAAATTGTTAATGGAATTTAACTTAGTGCTAGTTTTCATAGATTTTCGGCAATGTTCATAAAATGATTATTCGACAAATTTATTTATATAAAAATACAAAACATTAAAACCGTTATCATGTTAATAAAAAAATTAACGTCAATCAGATGATCAATAACTTGAAAATACGGATGAAAAAACCGCTTTATTCTTTAGAGAAATACCCAGCTGAGTTTTATTTTAACATGTTGATATAAAAGGAATTTATATCTTTACGTTAATTGATTAATAACGTGATTAATTTTTTTGGTTAATTAATGTTCTTGCGGAATATGTTAATTGTTTTAGGGGATTTAAGATTAGAAATAGAATACTTATTTTTTGTCGCAAAAAATAATAAGAAATAGTTACAAAATATTTGTTAATTAATTGTTTTAATATTTATTTGATAAATTCAAATAAAGTTTTTGCTGCTAAAAATAAATGAAAACAAACTTTGATTTAGCTCAATATTTAATGATGAGGAAAATGAAGGGGAAAGTACTGACACTGATAATAGGTCAGTACTTTAAATCACCAATTAAGGTTGCATCCATCCTTTACGAATGAGAGAACCAAATACGAGGTGGTAAAGACGAGTGATTGGTTGCTGAATAACACTGCCGCCCACAGCCCAAATCAGCTGAGATAAACCGCAAGAAATAGCACCTAAGATAAATGCACCGACCATGTCTAACGGCCAGTGAACACCAAGATAAATTCGAGACCATGCAATAACGATGGCAGGAACCATAAACACGAAGCCAACCCATGTTCTTAGCCAGAATAAGAAAGCAAAAACGAAAGTGAAGACAATAGTTCCATGGTTACTCGGGAAAGACGGAGTTGCGTCGTGATCTAAGAAATTAGAGCCAATGCCCATCACGAAAGGACGCTCATGGGGTGCAAAATAACCAATCAACCAAGAAATTACTAAGCCAATGACAATGGCGTAAGCCGTTTTGCAGGCAAAGGTGCGTTGGCTAGTCATATTTGACTGCGCACCCCAAAACCAACACGCAACAGTAAATAGCGGGAAAATAAGGATCAAGCGTTTGGCGATCACCGTGGCTAACGCAATAGTACCACTTGCGGACTCAGGCGTTGCGTTGATCAGATTAAAAAGATCCAGATTTAGTTGTTCCAGCACGATCAGAGTACCTCGGACATTAGTTCTCAAGAAGACGGGACATAGCAATGGGAAGGGGTGAATTAAGACACGCTCTAGACCTTGCTACTCAAGCTGACAAATTTACTTTTTGTTAAACATTAACTCAATCAATATTTGCTCAATAACAGTGATTTATCAGGGCAATGCAAAAGTTCTAGACACAAAAAACCCGATAGCATGAAAGAATCAAATGGCTATCGGGCTCCTCAATATGGGGACATCAAAGAAAAGCAGTGGCACTAATTAAGACTACAGCAAAGGAGGAAAGTTCTCTCGGTGATCAGAAAAAGTGCAATTTTTGATGAAAACATTTTTGCATAGCACAAAAAGAAAAAATAAAGCCCCAAATGAGAGGCTCATCTGGGGCTTTATAAAAGAAAATGTCTTGTAAGATTGATTACTTATACAGACTCAGATTTTCTTTAGCGTATGCTTCAAAATCGGTGCAACCACCGATGTGTTTTTCATCGATAAAGATTTGAGGAACGGTTTCTACAGTTTTACCAACGGTTTTGGATAAGTCTTCTTTAGAGATACCTTCCGCTTGGATATCAACATAGCGATAATCGAAGTCGTCACGTTCATTCTTCAGTTTTTCTGCAAGTTCTTTAGCACGAACACAGTATGGGCAACCAGGGCGACCAAAAATAACAGTGTACATAATATCTCCTTAAATTTAGAACTCAGATTCTAATGACTATTCAGATACAAAATAATAATGCCCAATACTATGCCAACATCAGCTTCTAAATAAAAGTTGAATTTTCCTTTCATAGCTATAGGCAGTCTATATAATTTGCTAGTGGTGGTGACGATACTGTCAATATAAGGTAATAAAACGAAGGAAAACATCATGGAACAACAGCAAAAACCCATAAAAGAGACTAAAGGGACGATGCGCTCACTAGCGGATATGCCAAAACCCGTTCTATTTCTTGAGGGTATCGGAATATTATTACTAATCACCGTATTACTTGCCACTAATGACTATATTACGCTGCCGGAATGGCTAGCCAGCTCTGGCGCGATTGTCTCTATGGTGCTGGTTGGAATGGGGTGTTTAATCCCAGCGATGATCAATATTATCTGGCGAGCCGTTCATGGCCTTACTTTTTTGGGCATTGATAATAAATCGGGTGGTGCGAGTCGTGATCGTCGTAATCAACCAAAAGAGGCGACACGAGATGATGATAAACCAGACGAAAAGTAGAGCAGGGCATGGTTTTACTGGTGTTTAGACTGGCTATGTGTGAAAATTGTCCGCTTTCTATTTGTTAGAATGAATTATTAGTATGAGTGCTTGGTTGGCACGAATATGGTTATTTTTGGTATATCGCTATTTTGAGTTGAAGAAGGTTATTGATCATGGATTCTATTTGTTACCCAGATATCTCACAACTACGTGAGTGGCTCGACCAACTCAAAACCTCTTATTTCGAGTGTGATTCTTGTGCTGCTTTGCATCTCCCTCATATGCAAAATATTGATGGGATCTTTGATGCTAAATTAGACATTATTAATAATGTGTTAGTACTCTCAGCACTGGCGGAACTTAAACCTACCGCGATTATTACGTTGGTGGCAAATATTAGCCAAATTAACGCCAGCTCATTAACGGCAAAAGTTTTTCTCGAAATTAATAATGAAAACCTACCTAAATTGGTGGTTAGCCAATCATTTTCGTTAGAGGCTGGGATTACCTATCGCCAATTTAGCCATTTCTTACAGCAAGCCGAAGAGCAAATTTCCGGTATTGTGTTTGAAATTTTCAGTAATAATCTGCTTTATGCTAACCAAGATGAATATGAAGAGTTAGAGTCGGATGATAATGATGACGATACTGAATCCGACCTTGATGATAAACCTTCCGTGATTATTCACTAAATACCCTATGCATTGTGAAAAATATTTGGCAGGAGAATGTCGCTCCTGTCAGTGGCTAGAATTATCGCCAGAACAGCAAATTTCCCGTAAACAAGATAATCTGCAATCTTTATTGCCTTCTTTGGCGTCATCTTTATTTTTGACGCCAGTGACGGGGCCATTTGAAGGATTTCGCAATAAAGCCAAAATGGTTGTCAGTGGTAGTGTTGAAAAACCGATTTTGGGTATTGTTAACCGTGATGGAGATGCTGTTAGTTTAACGGAGTGCCCGTTATATCCCGCTGAATTTTCAGAAATCTTCGCGCAGCTTATGCCTTTTATCGCGAGAGCTGGGTTAACCCCCTATAACATTGAACGTAAGCGCGGTGAGCTAAAATATATTTTGCTGACTCAAAGCTGGCATACCAAACAATTTATGTTGCGTTTTGTCTTGCGCTCCGATAAAAAAATTGATCAATTACAAAAAGCATTACCTTGGTTACAAGAAAAATTGCCGCAATTGGCCGTGATCACTGCCAATATTCAGCCCGTACATATGGCTATTTTAGAAGGTGAGCAGGAAATTATGTTCACTGAGCAACATGTGCTGAGGGATGAGTTTAACCAAGTTCCTCTGTTTATTCGCCCGCAAAGTTTTTTCCAAACCAACCCTATTGTGGCTGCACAGCTATATCAAACAGCCAGAGAATGGGTCAAAGCGCTGAATATATCCAGCTTGTGGGATCTGTTTTGCGGTGTGGGTGGCTTTGGTTTGCATTGCGCGGATAAGACGACCAGGCTAACGGGTATTGAAATTAGTGCGCCCGCTATTGAGTGCGCTCGCCAGTCTGCTCAAGAGCTGGGTTTGCAGCATGTGGAATTCCAAGCATTAGATTCAACCAATTTTGCCACCAGTCGCCAAGATATTCCTGATTTAGTATTGGTGAATCCACCACGCCGCGGTATCGGTAAGAATTTATGCAACTATTTATCCGATATGCATCTGGAATATATTCTCTATTCGAGCTGCAATGCCCAAACCATGGCGCAAGACTTTGAGTTATTATCAGGATACGAAGTTTGCAAAGTTCAACTGTTTGATATGTTCCCGCATACCGCACACTATGAAGTATTGAGCTTATTGAAGCGAAAATAGTGATTAGAATAGATAGGCTTGCGCCTATCTATTATGAATTTCTCCATATTCATCAATAGACAAATTACCTTTTTTGTTTTTTATTAATGGGAGCTTTTCAGCAACGGTTAATATCATCTTTTCAACATCCGTTTCAGTTGTGTAGATGTTCCATTTCCTCTTCAACCCCACAATCGACAATTGGGTTTCACTGTTTATTGAGTCATGGTGTTTTAGCTTCATTTTGAAATTTTCTGATAATGTAATTTCTATTTTGTTTTTTATTAGAGATTTTTTTATATTGTCTTGGATTTCATTATTGGTCAGTGAGAATAATTTTATTCTATTGTGACTATCAGTTTTTTTCTGAATAAGTCTGACATTAAGCAGAGTGTGACCAGCATAAGAACGCTCAGTTTTCCCATTGATATTAAACTCATTGAAAATTTGGAACAATTGATTGAAAAATTCGTAGCTATCTTCTGAAATTAAAATTCCTTCATTAGGATCAAAAAATTTATATATTACTTTTTGATGGCAACGCTGCACGGATATGGCCATACAGTGATTTAGGCTAGCGAGAAGGCAGTAATAGTAGGCATTGTTTTTTATCGATTCATCGATATCAAGTTCAATTTGAGAGAGTGTTTTTAACTCGCCATCATGGTTAGTATTGTGTCTATCTTTTAGTGTATAGCTATTGTCATTGATTAATCCGGAATACACTTTCCTAGCCGCTGATATAAGGGTGATTCTGTCTACTTCATGTAGAAAAAACGAGGTTAGAATTAGCTTGGCGTCATTTATGGTTAATGGTTTTTTGTTCGATAATTTCTCGTTGATTTTTTCTACATTTTCACTGGATAAATATAAATGGTCAGTATTATCTTTATTCAATATTTTATTTATGTAATGCTCTATATTGGCAGGAAAATTATAGTCAGTGAGAAACGTATCGGGTTCATTTAATTTTTGAGTGATTTCGGGTATTTGAAGTAAGTTAACCAAATATTCAATATTTTCTTCCTGAGCACCTATCTCTCTAAGTGTGAAATTATTTATATCGAGTGATAGATTATTTAATTCAGTGGCATTCCCATAATCTATTTGCTCATTGATGGCTTGATGAATTAGAACGTTAAACTCTGCGAGTTTAATTTTTTTAGTTAAATTTAAAAGATACTCATCGAGTGTATCTTGAGGCTCTTCAGAATGGGTTAGAGTGTCCAAGGACTCATTTATCTTCTCTATATATTGCGTGCCACGGTTATTGTTCTCATGCATCAGAAAACAAGTGGAAAGACCACGGCAAATACCCGCTTGAATAGGACCAATATTTGAGACTTTGACAAGTTTATTTTCAAATAGACTGGGAATATTCGTTGCGATGTAATCAACAATAGGCGCTTGTTGAAAAGGAATGGAAAATTTAACCTGTGTAATCATATAGATAACCTTATTTAATCAGTATTATTTTGCAATAATTCATACTACCAATACAAAAAGGTTCTATCTTTCAAAAATCAATATATACAAAAATAATTGGCTATGTATATTTTTCATATAAAAAAAGCTTGGTGTTGAACCAAGCTTTTTTATGTGTAAAAACAATGAGTTTATGAACGCAATGGTAAGCTAAATTAGCTACGATGTTCAAATGCCAGTGCTTTACGCTCAATCAGACGCATAATTAACGTCAGAATCGCGTTTACCACAAGATAGATAATCCCTGCCGCGACGAACGCCATAACATCCCATGTTTGCCCAAATACTTGGCTACTGTAGCCCATAATATCCAGCATCGTAATGGTACTGGCGAGAGAGGTACTTTTGAAAATCAGTACCACTTCGTTGGAATAGGATGAAAGTGAACGTTTAAACGCATAAGGGAGAATAATCCGCATGGTTTGCAGCTTATTCATACCCAACGCTTGGCAAGATTGCCACTGACCCGACGGAATGGCTTTTACCGCTCCATGGAATAACAGCGTGGAATAGGCTGCGCTGTTTAATGCTAATGCCACCATCGCACAAACCCATGGCGTCGAAATAAATTCCCACAGCATTGGGTAATCTTGCAGTGACTTAAATTGGCTCGGGCCATTATAAATCAAGAAAAACTGCACCAATAAGGGCGTGCCGGTGAATAGGGTGATATACACCTTAACCGCTTGTGAAATGACGGGAGTTTTGAGGGATAAGATCAGCGTAAAGAAGATGGCTAAGATAAAAGCCACCAATAATGCACTGAAGGTCAGTGACAAGCTGGTCGGTAATCCCGGTAATATTTGTAGAATTAAATCGATCATTTCGCATCACTCCGTTCAAAACGTGTGGTGCGCAGTTCAATACGTTTTAGCACCAATTGGCTTAATAGGGTGATAGCAAGGTAAATCAGTCCCACAATGGCGTACCAAGTAAACGGTTCATGGGTACGGTTCACAATGGTTTTGGTCTGTAGCATTAAGTCGTTGACGCTAATTAAGGAGACTAACGCGGTATCTTTGAGTAACACTAGCCATTGGTTACCTAAGCCCGGCAGGGCATGACGCCACATTTGCGGCATGATATAGCGAAAGAAAATGGTACGTTTGCTTAATCCAAGAGCCAATCCCGCTTCCCATTGACCATAAGGCACCGCTTTCAAGGCACCACGCAAGGTCTGTGAGGCGTAAGAAGCATATAACAGTGCAAGCGCAACCACACCACAGAAGAATGGCGTGTAGTCAAATTCGCCGCTGTCAGCAAAGAAAATGCTCGGATCAATTTGGAATGTACCTTGCCAGAAACCTAAGTTAATGGCGATACCATCACCTAACAGGTTAATGAGCTGGAGCGTTCCAAAATAGACAAACAGCACCACCAGTAGTTCAGGTAAACCACGGATCAGCGTGACCCAGCAGGTTCCTAAAAAGGCGAGAGGTTTGAACCGAACAGATTCCCATGCGGTAAATAGCATTGCGAGAACCAATCCAAGGACTAGCGCTAAAACGGCAAGGCCGACGGTAATACCGGCGGCACTTGCTAAAAAGAATAAATCATTCATTAATTATATCGACTACTGTTGAAACCATTTTTTATGGATAGCATCGTAGGTGCCATCGGCTTTAACTTCAGATAAGGCTTTGTTCATCTTATCAAGCAACTCTTTGTTGCCTTTACGAACCGCGATACCTAAACCAATACCAAAGTATTGTGGATCGGTCACTTTGTCGCCCACAGCCGCTAAGTTTTCATTACCTTTCGCTTTTAACCACTCATCAGCAACGGCAGTGTCACCGAAGACCGCATTAATACGACCGTTTTGCAGATCTAAAATGGCAGATTGGTAGTTATCATATGGGACAACCGTCATATCTTTATGTTGTTCCAGAATGTATTTCTGGTGTGTGGTACCGTTTTGTACCCCGATTTTTTTACCTTTTAACTGGTCAACAGCAGTAACTTTATCTTTTACTGCAATAAATTCAGCGGAGTTCGGATAGTAAGTTTCGGTGAAATCCACTTGTTGTTGACGCTCAGGGGTAATATCGATACCCGCCATTAACGCTTCAAAGCGACGGAATTTCAGGCTTGGGATTAAGCTATCAAAAGATTGGTGCGTGAATGTGCAGGTTGCATTCATTTTTTCACACATTGCATTTGCCAGATCCACGTCAAAACCTACGATTTGGTTGTTTTTATCAAACATTTCAAATGGGGCATAAGTGGCTTCAGTTGCAAAACGGATAGTCTCTTTTTCCGCCGCCGCCGCAGATAGGGTTACAGCGCCTAATAATGTAGCTAATAATAATTTTTTCATTGCTTAATCCTATATCTATTAGTGGGACAGAATCTATTAATGGGATAGATAATTTGCAAATGCTTCGGTTTGAGGTGCAGCGAAGTGGCTAGCATCTCCTTGCTCTACAATATGACCGTTTTCCATATAGACCACACGGCTTGCGGTTTTACGGGCAATTTCAACTTCATGGGTCACGATAACCTGGGTGATCCCCGTTGCTGAAAGTTCACGAATAATGTCCACCACTTGCGCTGTGATTTCAGGGTCAAGTGCGGCTGTTGGCTCATCAAATAACAGAACTTGTGGTTCCATCATTAAGGCGCGAGCAATCGCGACACGCTGTTGTTGGCCGCCGGATAAATGCAGGGGATAGCGGTCAGCAAATTGCGATAAACGTAAACGCTCTAATAGCTTAGCGGCTTTTTCTTGGGCTTGCTGTTTGGATAACTTCAAAACGCGGCATGGCGCTTCAATTAGGTTATCCATCACACTTAAGTGAGGCCAAAGATTATATTGCTGGAAAACCATGCCTACGTTTTGGCGCAGATCGCGAATAGCTTTCGCATCTGGTGCTTTGGCAAAATCAAAAGTATGGTTGGCAACATTGAGTTGACCTGAACGTGGCATTTCTAGCAGGTTCAGTACGCGCAGTAAGGAGCTTTTCCCTGCGCCGCTTGGCCCGAGTAATACCATGGTTTCACCAGCAGAGCACTCTAAGTTGATATCAAAGAGTGCCTGATGGTTACCGTAGAAACAGTTTATGTTTTTTAATTGAATGCTCATGCTTACCAATAATATCTAAATTAACTACCCGCGATATTAATCCTGTAAGCATATTTATGCAATGTTTTATGCATAAAAATTTGGTTTTTTACGCTAAATTTATTCTGGCTTATTGGAGCTATCTTCCGCTATCGGCGCTGTCACAAGCTTTTTGTCCCGTTGAATCGCCAATTCACTAATACGCTTAGCCATTCCTTTAAAGATGAACAAATGAGCTGGCATCATCGCAAACCAATAGAGTAATCCGCTGAAACCCGCTGGGTGCCACCATGCACGAACATCAATTGAACGTAGATTTCCACTATCATGAATAGTGAAAGTCAATCGACCTAAACCGGGTGCTTTCATACCAAAAAGCAAGCTAAGTTGCTTATTTGGCTCCATATTAATGACTCGCCAGCCATCAACTTCATCACCAACCTGTAAGGTGTCACGATCAGGTCTGCCATATTTGACTTTATTCAACATCATATCGTCCATAATGGCGCGTGTTTTCCAAAGGATATTGGCGTAAAAATAACCTTCTTTTCCACCAATTTGCTGGACGGTATGCCAGAGCGATTCTGTGGTTGCAGTGGTACTAAAAGTAAAGCCCGCTTGTTTAGGGTAGTAGCCGTAACCCGGTCTCCAGCGTTTTCTTACCTCAGGATCGTAACCCCAATCTGAGTTATCAATGGCGCTGGCTTCTTCCGCTAATGTGGTTCTGACCGCGTCATCAAATGAAATCAGCGTTTGCGGGATAAGTTCGCGAATGAGTTTATCGTCCGCAGGCAGGTCGTGTTGTAAGCCTTGGATCAACTCTTTGGCAATCGTGGGCGGCACAGAAGTTATCAAACTAATAAAGTGCACGGAGATCATACTGACAGGGATCGGAATTGGAATTAACAAACGGCGCTTTCCAGAGACTTTAATAAAGCGTTTGAAGAGCTCTTGGTAGCTTATGTATTCAGGGCCACCCGCATCTAATACTCGGCTTTCTGTAACGGGGAGTTGGGCTAATTGCGTGAGGTAATACAGGATATTTTCAAGGGCAATTGGGGATGACTTTGAACGAACCCAACGCGGCGGCGTCAAAATGGCGAGGTTATACACCATATCCCGCATAATTTCGAAGGCCGCAGAGCCTGAACCAACGATAATGGATGCGCGGATCTCAGTCACAGGAATACCACTTTCGCGCAGAATTTCCCCTGTTAAGCGTCTGGCAATTAAATGCGGGGAATAAGTATGCCCGTGTTGCAGTGCGCTGAGATAAATCACCTGCTTGACGTTAGAGCCTTGCAGTGCATTTTGTACATTGCGCGCCGCTTCACGTTCACGTTCAATAAGGTTGGCTTGATCCGCCATGCTATGAACGAGGAAGTAAACAATATCCACCTCATCCATGATATTTTTCAGGGTTTCAGGCTGGTGTAAATCCACATAGATACAGCGAGTATCTGACCAACCTTGAGACAGCATCCAGTCTACACGTCGGGCAGCAGCAGTGACTTCATGACCTTCTTCCAATAATTTAGGAATTAAATTTTGCCCAATATAGCCACTGGCGCCTAGTACTAAAACTCGTTGTTTACCCGTCATGTTAATTTCCTGTGATACCTAAATTAACGGCTATTGTGACTGAAATTCTACTTATGTAAAGAAGGCCATAAGGATTGGCGTAATTAGACTTAAAACGAAGCCATGAACGATAGCGGCGGGGACAATCGACACGCCACCACTGCGCTGCAATACCGGTAAAGTAAAGTCCATAGACGTAGAGCCACAAATGCCCAATGCAGTAGAGCGATAGCGATTAATAATTAACGGAATCAACATGATGGCAGTCAATTCGCGCAATAGGTCATTAAAAAATGCAGCGCTGCCCATCACGGGGCCATAGGCATCGGTAATTAAGATACCGGTAAGTGAATACCAACCGAATCCAGAGGCGATAGCTAACCCCATTTTGATAGGAAGGCCAAGGAAAAAGGCTGCGGCTGCCCCACCGATAAGGGCGCTCACTCCCATGACTAAGGCAATAGTGGTTCCTCGGCGGTTAATTAAAATTTGTCGAATATGCATTCCACTATTACGCAGTTGTACCCCAACCAGTAACAGCAGCAACATTAGCGCCACTTGGCTGCCTTTATCCGCATAATGTAAGAATTTAAATCCAGTTAATCCCACCAAAAAGCCAATGAGCAAGACACCACACAGTTGCAAGGATTCAAACACCATTTTGATACGTGAAGGGGGCTTTTCTTGCTTGTGCTGTGGGACTTTCCACGGATCAAGTTTATCCAGGAGAATTAAAGAAAGCGCATTGAGGCCAAAAATGCAGGCGAAGAAGGTCAGGGCATAAATTAAGATGGACACTAAATGTGCGCTGAGGTTTTCAAGCAAAGCAAGGGTAATACCCATTAAAAATAAAATGACGTACACCATCGAATTTAAAGACTGATGAACTCGATGAAGCACATTTTTATTTTTTATGGGTATCAAGTAACCCAGAAACAGAGGTAAAAGAATAATCAGCAAGCCAGAATACATGTTAGTGCCCTTTTATTTCATTTTGTTTTACTGCATTAACTACACTAATTTATGCAAATATAAACTTATGCCAATATAAACAACAGATTATATTTAAATATTCATGAACATTGCTATCGAAACATGAATAAATTTAGCCTGTGATGCTAAATATCACGCAGGTGATAAATATTTTTCAATGGCTGATTAACTAAAAATAGGAGAAAAATGCTGGAAAATAAAGCATAAACATCCTATATCACCAAATAAATAAGCTCAATACAGGGACATGTATCGTAACGTGTTTTTTTTGTACTATGTTGACTCGTATAGTAATTAATCGGCTTAATGAGTAAGCTTTTATTTGCGATAGTTCAGGTTGTTTCACGGATCCTTGAGCGGTCAGGATGTTACAATCAAACTCAGTTTTCGATAGCAAGGAGAGAGATATGTATCTGGAACGTGTGGAAATATACGGATTTAGAGGGATCAACCGACTTTCTTTAGAACTCAATAATAATACCGTTCTGATCGGAGAAAACTCATGGGGTAAATCCAGTTTACTCGATGCTTTAGATATTTTGCTCTCTCCCGAACATCGCGAATACCAATTCACAGCTAATGATTTTCACCATCCAACAGGGGATGATGAAACACGTTTTCGTACTTTGCAGATTGTCTTAAAGTTCTGTGAGAGTCGCCCGGGTCGCCATCATTCATATCGTTTCCAAAATCTTGCTTCTGTTTGGGTTGATAATGGAGATGACTTAAAACATATTTTATTCCGAGTGAGTGCGGAACTAAAAGACGATAACAGTGTTGCGGTAGATAAATGCTTCTTAAATTCTGGGGGAAATAAGTTATCCCTCGATAATGTGGGTAAGTATATTAAAGAAATTGTCCGTTTATATCCCGTAATCCGCTTACGAGATGCGCGTTTCTTAAATAGTATAAACCCCGAGACGATAGTCAGCGGAAGTAACAATTTCCGTGAAAACTTTAATCATCAGATTAAAGAATTGACCATGGCGCTGGTGAATAATCCGGAACGCTTAAGTGATAATGATCTTGAAGATGGGGTGGACGCGATGCAGCAATTGCTGAGCCACTACTTTTCAGGGAAAAGTGGTCATATGGTGAAAACGGATAATCCAATGATTAGTATCGAGCCTCGTAAGCGAGGTTGGCAGGCATTGGATAATATTAACCGATTAATTGCGAAGCCGAACCAGCGTAATATTCGTCTGATTATCCTAGGGATGTTTTCGTCATTACTGCAATCTAAAGGGAATATTGAGCTGGATAAACATGCTCGCCCAATTATTATTGTGGAAGACCCTGAAACACGGTTACATCCTATTATGTTGTCTATTGCGTGGGGGCTGTTTAGCTTGTTCTCCTTGCAGCGGATCACCACAACCAATTCTGGCGATTTACTTTCCCAAGCGCCAATTGATAGCTTATGCCGACTCGTTCGTGATACGAATAAAGTATCTGCGTATCGTTTGAACCCGCAGGATTTAAGTGCTGAAGAGCTACGTAAAATCTCTTTCCATATTCGTTTTAATCGACCTTCCGCATTATTTGCCCGTTGTTGGCTACTGGTTGAGGGAGAAACGGAAATTTGGCTAATGAGTGAATTTGCGAGGCAGTGTAATTATTTCTTCGAAACAGAAGGAATTAAGGTAATTGCCTTTGCACAAAGTGGCTTAAAACCGTTATTAAAATTTGCCAATAAAATGGGCATTGAATGGCATGTATTAACTGATGGGGATGAAGCAGGGCGAAAATATGCCGCAACAGCGACGCATTATGCCAACAAAATTAATTCGCCAGATAGAGATCGGTTAACCATGTTACCAGCACCGGATATGGAACATTTTCTGTATCGCGAAGGGTTTCAAGGTTTGTATCATGAAATTGCAGAAATTCCTGAAAATGCCCGAGTATCCACTCGCCGTGTGATTTTAAAAGCGATTGCACGGACGTCAAAACCAGACTTAGCACTGGCGACCGTAAACCGTGCCGCTGAATTAGGCCCTGAAGCAGTACCATCGGCTCTGAGAAATATGTTCTCAAGAGTCGCATGGTTGGCGCGCGGTAAGGCGTATTGATATAAATTGCAGTTAATCTTAAATCTGTTTAGTGAAGAGTGATAATTATTCAGCTATCTTATTTTCAAGAGAGGGGCGGCCCTCTGATTGAAAATAGGAATAGAGTTAATGAAGGCAGTATCAAGAAAAAAATGGATTTATGGCATATTTGTCCTACTCGCGGCGCTGGTGACCGCATGGTTTTTTCTTGGTAACCAGCAGCCAGAGAGCTACCAAACAGTTGATGTGACTCGTGGTGACCTCGATAAGCGGGTTATGGCGACGGGTAAATTAGATGCTGTGCGTAAAGTGGATGTGGGGGCGCAGGTTAGCGGCCAGCTACAAACACTGTATGTCAAAGAAGGTGATACCGTTAAAAAAGGCGATCTGCTCGCCGTTATTGATCCGCAAAAAGCGCAAAACGAAGTCACTGAATCTCAAGAAACTATTCATGAGTTAGAATCCAATTTGGCATTGGCTCAGGCTGAACTAAAGCTTTCGCAAGTGACTTACCAACGTCATTTAAGCCTATCAAAAGTGCAAGCGGTGGCTCAGCAAGAGCTGGATAAAGCCAGAACTGATGTGGAAGTGAATAAAGCGAAAGTGGCTACGTATCAGTCGCAGATTAAACGTAATCGTGCCTCTTTAGATACCGCAAAAACGAATCTGAAATACACCCAAATTACAGCACCAATGGATGGTATTGTGACGTTTATCAAGACATTACAAGGGCAAACGGTGATTGCCGCTCAAGAGGCACCAACGATTTTGACGCTAGCTGATTTGGATACGATGTTGGTTAAAGCGGAAGTTTCCGAAGCGGATGTTATCTACCTCGAACCGGGACAAAGTGCGTCTTTTACCGTGTTAGGTGCCCCAGATAAAAAATTCGCGGGAAAACTGAAAGATATCCTCCCGACCCCTGAAAAAATTAACGATGCAATTTTCTACTATGCACGTTTTGAAGTGCCAAACCCTCAACATCTTTTAAAGCTACAAATGACCGCACAGGTGGTGATTGAGCTTGAATCCCATAAAAATGTGCTGCTCCTTCCATTATTGGCGTTAGGAAACGAAGTCACTCCACAAGTCTATGAAGTGGAAGTCTTGAATGACGGGATCCCGCAAAAGAGAAACGTTGAAATTGGCAGCCGCAATGATGTCTCTGTGGAAGTGATTAGCGGGTTAAAGGAAGGGGATAAGGTCATCGTCGGTCGCAGCAGCGAGACGGAATCGTAATGATGACGACTTTACTTGAGCTGCATAACATTACGCGGCGCTATCCTGCGGGTGAACAGGAGATCACGGTACTCAAAGATGTTTCGCTGAAAATAAATGCCGGTGAAATGGTGGCGATTATTGGGGCATCGGGGTCGGGAAAATCGACGCTGATGAATATTTTGGGATGCTTGGATAAACCCTCATCAGGGGAATATTTCGTTGCAGGGCAAAATATTGCGACCTTAGATAATGACCAGTTGGCACAATTACGACGTGAACATTTTGGTTTTATCTTTCAGCGTTACCATTTACTGAGCCATTTGAGTGCTGAGCAAAATGTCGAAATCCCCGCTATTTATGCGGGAGCAGGCAAGTCTCAGCGCCAGGAACGAGCGGAACAATTACTTCAGCGTTTAGGCTTAGGTGAGCGAGTCAATTATCGCCCAAGCCAATTATCGGGTGGACAGCAACAAAGAGTCAGTATTGCTCGCGCTCTGATGAATGGTGGACAGGTTATTTTGGCGGATGAGCCGACGGGTGCGCTGGATAGCCATTCGGGGGAAGAGGTCATGAAGATCTTAAAAGATCTTTGTGCCCAAGGGCATACGGTGATCATCGTTACCCATGACCCGAAAGTCGCGCAACAAGCAGAGCGGATCGTTGAAATCAAAGATGGCGAAATCATCAATGATTCTGGTGTGCTAGCAATGAAGAAAGTGGAGTTTCCGGCAAAAGTTGCGATGAAGAAAAATCCATTAGGGCAATGGATTAGTCGATTCAGTGAAGCCTTACTAATGGCGTGGCGCGCGATGGTGGTGAATAAAATGCGCACCTTGCTGACCATGCTGGGAATTGTGATTGGGATTGCCTCAGTGGTATCCATCATGGTGATTGGTGATGCGGCCAAAGGGATGGTATTGAATGATATTAAATCGATTGGTACCAATACAATTTCGGTGTATCCCGGAAAAGATTTTGGTAGTGATGACCCAGAAAATCGACAAGCGTTGAAAGCCTCTGATATTTCTGCCATTGCTCAGCAGCCTTATGTTCAGTCGGTGACGGGTTCCATTGATACCTCTGCTCGATTACGTAAAGGTAATTTAGATGCGGTGGCTCGAGTCGCAGGAGTGGGGGTAGGTTATTTCCAAGTTTATGGTAATAAATTCGCTGAAGGGATGGGATTTACTCAGGATATGCTTGATCGGCGTGCGCCTGTGGTGGTGATTGACGGTAATACGAAACGACGCTTTTTTCCGAACAAACAGAATGTCGTGGGTGAGATATTGCTTATCGGAAATATGCCCGCGACAGTAATTGGTGTCTTAGGGGAGCAAAAATCAATTTTTGGTTCCAGCAAAAGCCTAGAAGTGTTTTTACCCGATACAACCATTAACAGTAAGCTGATTAATCGTTCTTACTATGACAGTATTGTGGTGAGAGTGAAGGATGGTATTGATGCGAAAGTCGCTGAGCAGCAACTGACCCGCTTGCTGACATTGCGTCACGGTAAGAAGGATATTTTTACCTATAACATTGATACGTTGGTCAAAACAGCGGAAAAAACCACCCAAACTATGCAGCTCTTTTTGACTTTAGTCGCTGTCATTTCGCTTGTGGTTGGGGGGATTGGTGTGATGAATATTATGTTGGTGTCTGTCACGGAAAGAACTCGTGAAATTGGTATTCGTATGGCGGTAGGCGCCCGTACGATGGATGTGATGCAGCAATTTCTTATTGAAGCCGTGTTAGTGTGCCTTATTGGTGGCTTAATGGGAATTGGCTTATCTTATGGCGTCAGTTTGATTGCTCAAATGGCGCTGCCGGGTTGGACATTTGCCTTTGATCCTATTGCACTCGTCAGTGCATTTGCGTGTTCAACGGCGATTGGGATTATTTTTGGTTTCCTACCAGCAAGAAATGCGGCGAGATTAAACCCAATTGACGCATTAGCAAGAGAGTAATTTATCAATTCGTGATTATTTGAAAAGTTGTAGAGGGGATCTCTACAACTTTTTTCTCACCAAATACGCAATTTATTAAATAAAATAATCGGTGAATGGCTGTTTAGGTCGAATATTTTGTGCGATTAACTGCAATGAAAAGATAATTTACTCCATATTGGTGTGTCTAAATCAGAATTATCTATAGCTGATAACTCATTTTATGAAGTTTCTCTAATCAAATGCGGAATTTTTAACCTATTAATTTACAGCTTATTTTGTTTTTACTCCCTCCTATTTCTCCTCCTATTTAAATAACCGATAATAAAAAAGCTATCAAAAAGGTAAATTCTACTTGCGATTTGGTACCGATCGTGGATATTATTCGTCTTGTAGAATAAATGAAACCTAGTTCCATTAAATGGAACTTTAGCGAAAAGCCAAAAATCACAAGTAAAGACTCATACACAGCAGGCATAAAAAATGGCAAATAAAGCAGGTGAAGATTATTCTCTGGCGCGGGTACCGCAAAGTGCTCGTCGACCGTTTTATGAAGTGTTGATCCTCCGTATCGGTTCACTCGCTTGCGTTTCGCAAGTGATGCTAGGTGCAGCGCTTGGTTATGGATTAACGTTTTGGCAGGCGTTTTGGGCCACAATGCTCGGTTCTGTAATTTTACAGGTCGTCAGTTGGGGGCTCGGAGCGGCAGCTTGCCGTGAAGGAATGTCAATCAGTCTACTGTCTCGGTGGTCTGGTTTTGGAAAACTAGGATCCGCATTAATTGGAGGAGCCATTGCTATCTCCTTAATGGGTTGGTTCGGTGTCCAAAATGGTTTCTTCGCGGATGGTATGTATAAAGCGACTAACGTGCTAACACCAGGGACCTGGTCGCTTATTACAGGCATTGCGGTGACAATTATTACGGTATATGGGTATCGCTTTTTATCTATTACCGCGAATATTTCAACACCGCTATTTTTATTCGCACTAGGTTGGGCAACTTATAATTTATTATCGGGACAGGACATTAGTTTATTAATTAATGCCACTGAACCTGCCGGGCCTTTAATGACAATGCCAGCTGCAATTACGATGGTTGCGGGTGGTTTTATCATCTCTGCTGTAACAACACCAGACATCAGCCGCTTTATGCATAAGCCGAAAGATGTGTTCTGGATGACATTGATTGGAACATTCTGTGGCGAGCTTTTCGTCAACATGATTGCGGTATTAATGGCTTTAGCATTACGTACAAGCCAAGTTTTTGATTTGATGATGGCGTTAACTGGGTTGCTAGGTGCATCGATTGTTATCTTCTCAACAATTAAAATGAATGATATCAATCTCTACTCTTCATCACTCGGCTTCTCCACACTGTTGAACGCTATTTTTAATAAGCGTTTTGACCGCCGTTATTTAACATGGATTATTGGTATTTTTGGTACCGTAGCTTCCATGTTAGGCATCTTAGATAACTTTATTAGTTTCTTAATTTATCTTGGTATTTCGATTCCGCCTGTCGCGGGTATTATGGTTGTTGATTATTACTTGTTAAAACGTGACAGAAAAGAGCTGGATATCACCCGAGAACAAGGCATTTTACCAACTCGCTGTGAAGCGTATAACCCTGTGACTTTAGTTGCATGGTGTTGTGCGGTTGTCGTCGGTTGGGGCACCTCTGCTCTGGGGCCTTTTGGTGCAGATATTGGCGTTCCAGCGTTGAACTCTTTACTGGTTGGTGCAGTGGCTTATTGGGTTGGTATGCGCTTATTAGCGGCATTCCGAGGCGAGAAAGGCACTCACTTCCGCCAAGTTTCTCATTTAGATTGAGGACAGATAGATGACCGATAACCAAGTGAAAGTAGCTCTGGCTCAGTTTGATTCTGAACTAGGGAATAAAATAGGTAACTTGCAGCGTATGGCGCAACTGTGCGAGCAGGCGGCATCTCAAGGCGCTAAGTTAATCTGTTTCCCAGAGCTGTCGACAACGGGCTATCGGGGTGATCTACTCTCCACTCAGTTATGGGATCTTAGTGATTTTGATGGCAGTGAAACATACTGCCTATTTAGCCAATTAGCTTCCCGTCTAGATATCACTATTGTGGCGGGATTTGCTGAGCGCGGTGAACGTCTTGGTGAAGTATATAACTCTGTAGGCGTTTGGAATCCGGGTTGTGAGAATATCAGCGGCGTATTTCGTAAAGTACATGCGTTTGGTATTGAAAAGCAGTGGTTCAAAAGCGGGGATACTTTCCCCGTGTTTGATACGCCAATCGGCAAAATTGGTGTGATGATTTGCTACGACATGGGCTTCCCTGAAGTGGCGCGGATCCTCACTCTGCAAGGCGCTGAATTGCTAATTGCACCTTCTGCGTGGTGTATTCAAGACCGAGATATGTGGAATATCAATACAGCGTGTCGTGCTTTAGAGAATGGCACGCATCTTCTAGCGGTGAATCGCTGGGGGCATGAAGAAGATTTACACCTATTTGGTGGCAGTAAAATTATGGGCCCGCGTGGGCAAGTTTTGTGTGAGGCATCTTGCGAACAAGAACAGTTGTTAGTTGGTGAGATTGATTTTCGTCTTCAGGCGCATACGCGTTTAAATGTGCCTTATTTAAGGGATAGAAAGCCTCTGGATTATGGCTTGCTGGTGCAGGAAACTCAGGTATGAGTATTTTAACAAGTGTTGTCGACGTGTATCGCTTATTTTTACGCTCAGGTAATGAGTTAACGGTCACCACGTTGGTCAATGAATTATCGATGCCGAAAAGCTCTGCTTCACGTCTGCTAAAGCAGATGGCAGAACTTGGGTTGCTCGAAAAGAAAAATAACGCGCCGATTTATCGTCCAGGTTTGTTGATTATGGAGATTGCCCACCGAGCTCGTGGCATGAACCATTTAATTGATATGGCGTTAGAAGCGTTAGACAGTTTGACGAAAGATACTGGGTTTACCAGTTATGTCTCTGCGTTAGATGAAGACAAAGTCCGTGTTGTTCATGCCAGAATTGGTAACAGTATGCTGCAAGTGATTACGCAGCCTGGAACGCGTTTACCTATTGGCGGTACATCAACGGGACGCGCATTATTAGCACGATTGCCGATAAGTGAGCGCATAAACTTAATTAATTTAGAGCCTGAAGAGTCTCGAGCCAGTTTAAATGAGCGCATTAGCGTGATCAATGAACGCGGTTGGGAGTTTTCAGTCAATGAGTCAGTTGCCGGTGTCGCCTCTGTATCCAGTACAGTATATGACCCTTCACAAAATACATTATATGCGTTGTGTTTGAGTCTCCCAGAGTCACAAATGACCGATGAGATTATCGTGCAGCTGTCCCAAGATCTTTACCGTAAGGCTTCTTACCTAGGATGTATGGTTGGGGACCCTTACTGGTTAGAGCGTAGTACCAAGTAGTCAAAAAACCTTGTGATATAAAGCAGTATCAGCAGTAAAAGTTCAGTAATGAGTAGTTGCAGTAAATAATAATTAAATACCATTCAAAGTGCGTGAATACGCCTTCATCAGGAAATATACCCTTTGTCTTTAGTTAAGGGGTATTCAGAGTAAGCGGGTGCTCCTTTGGTGCCCGTTTACTCTAAAACTCTAAAAAAAATAATTAGAATTAAAGGAAGTACAATGACTCTAAAGCAAACTTTGTGCGTTTATGAGCTGCTCGATTGTGCGAATGTTAGTGGGCATGATGTTGTTCAGTTGTTCCAGGATTTCCCCGCAGTTCAAGTCATTTCAACGACTGTAGTCGATCAAAAAGGCCAAAGCGATTTCGTCAGAATCACCATTCCAGGCATACAAGGCAAGTCCCAAGGTAAGAATGCACCAACGCTAGGGATCATCGGGCGTTTAGGTGGTTTGGGTGCAAGACCTTCGCGCATTGGGGTTGTTTCTGATGCGGATGGCGCAATTGCTGCCATCACAACGGGATTAAAGTTGGCTCAAATGCAGCAAAGAGGGGACGCATTACAAGGGGATGTGATCATTACAACGCATATCTGCCCAAACGCGCCAACTCGTCCGCATACGCCAGTCGATTTTATGGATTCACCCCTTGAAGACGCTACGATGAATCTTCATGAAGGGATCCCAGAAGCGGATGCCATTTTATCGGTGGATACCACCAAAGGAAATCGCTTAATTAACCATAAAGGTTATGCGCTATCACCGACGGTTAAATCGGGATATATCCTACCTGTTTCTGAGGATCTATTGCGTTTAATGGAGTGGAGTAGCGGACAAAATGCGGTGACTTTCCCGTTATCTATCCAAGATATCACGCCTTATGGCAATGGGCTTCATCACCTCAATAGTATTATGCAGCCAGCGGTTTCAACAACAGTTCCGGTCGTTGGTGTCGCAATTTGCACTGAAACTGTTGTGCCGGGTTGCTCAACGGGAGCTAGCCATGAAGTGGACATTGCCGCGACTGTGAAATTCATGATTGAAGTCGCAAAAGCTTTCGGCGAAGGCCAATGCGCGTTCTATGATGAAGAGCAATATCAGCTATTAACTGAATTGTATGGTGATATGCATCATTTGCAGGCAACGGATGAGTAATAATATTTGTTGCAGACTGTCTTAATTTAGAGTGTTATTAACCTAAAATATCGCTAATTTGAAATAGCCACAGTTAATTATTTACCCCTTAAAAATAATTAACTGTGCTCTATTACCCTAACTTATTCTGCTTTTGCTTCACTACTTTCGATAATTGGAATAATGGCGGTAGCATGAGCGCCTTTAGGTCCATCAATCATAAGCGTGTAGTTGACCTTTTGACCCGCTTTGAGAGTCCGGTAACCATCCATTTGGATTGTGGAATAATGTGCAAATACATCATCTCCGCCATCTTCTGGACAAATAAAACCAAAACCTTTGGCATTATTGAACCACTTAACCGTACCTGTATTCATATTTCCGTCCTTCAAGTTTGCTACTGACTGTTTATATACATGCATAAAATACATATGTATACCAGAAGCGTTTTATCATTACACTTAAATTAAACTAATGTTTTATTTTGATTGATTTTTATTAATTAATCTAATGCATTGTATATATTATGAAATTTTATTTTCGATTTTCTTTATCTGACTAAACATATAAAGATTGGTGTTATGTTGTCGATTGTTTTATAAGCAATTATTTTCTTCCCCAAAACTCCACCAAAATAATTCCCCAAAACATTTAAAAATTTGAAATGTTAAATTACGACAGTTTTCCACTCTTTCCCTCGGTCATCATTGTAGTGGTCGGTCATTGTTTGTGACTTGTGACCAAGTAATCGCTGCGTGTCTAATCCTTGTTCTCTATATACTCTTTCGGAAAGAGATCTCTGTTCATGAAATGTTGGTTCAGCACCTTTCGACCAAGTTATTCCGCATTTATTACGTGCATTTTTAAACGCAGCCGTTAATGAGGTATTTGATATTGCCCCGCCTTTTTTACCTCTAGCAATAGAATGGCGATGGTGAAGTAGGTAAGGGCTAACAACAAGATCCCTACACATGGAGATCACATCACCAAGAGTCATTTCTATGGCATCACACCTCAGCGTTAATGGAATGGCAATTTTTGTCCCTGTTTTTTCTTGCTCAATATGCAGCATTCCATCCCAAACATCAGAGAATTTCATTTTTGTGATATCACCAAGGCGTTGACCTGTAATTAGGGCTAACAGCATCCCATGTTGTAAGTAATGAGGGTGCATAGCTGCTTGTTGATAGATGGCTTTCCATTCATCCAGTGATAAGCGCTCACGCTTCACTTTGCTCCTAGGTTTCTTAGTTGCAAGGGCAGGGTTATAACCAGGAGGAACATGGCCGACATGCTGGGCTTCTTTAAAAACATCAACAATCACGGATCTGACTACTTGAGCCATTCGATTATGTCCAAGCGCTTTTACTTCGTCTGTAATTTTAACAACCTCAAGCGCGGTTATATCTTTTAAGGACATCATCCCGCAGTGCTGTTTAAATAAATTTAGCGGCTTAATTTTTTGCTTGTATGAGTTTAGTTTTAATTCGTCTTGGTCCATGCGTTCTTGCTGTATTTCTAAATATTTATCAATCCAATTAGACACGCTAATGCCGATCTTCTTATTTTTAATATTCGAAAGCCGGTCATTGATGCTGAGTATTTGCTTTGTTTGCTGTTCAGCTATGATCACATTTGCTTGAGTAGCTACTTGTTCTGCTTCCTCGGCGTCCGTGCCGAGGCTATGAAACTTACCAGTTAACGGGTGTTTATATTGCCAATAAACCTTTCCGTTTCGTTTATCTAATTTCCGATACAAATTTGGAATAGTGATTTTATGAGCGCGGGGTCTAGCTGCCATCAGATAATATCCTTTGAAGTTTATCGTTTGAGCAATTCGGTAATTGAGGTTTTGAAACAATACCCACCCAGCGGGAATCACGATCGACCATCCATTTTTTACCAACTTTTAAGGCTGGTGGTACCATCATGTTCGCTTTCGCATACTTCAATAACACTTGCTTGCTGGGCGCATCATCACCGAATTCCAGTTTTGCCCATGCTTCTAGAGATACCATTCTAGACATAATTACCTCCACATCTGCCGCATACAGATTTAATAGTTCAACCACAGACACTCGGTACGCTTTACTGAACCTGCGTGGCCATTTGCTGCAGTTGTCTTTACTTCTTTTCGCCAGCTCGAGAGTTGGCCGTTATATAGATCGTTGTCATAACCACAAATAATAACTTTCCCTTGAAGCTGGCCAGCGACTGTAATTAATTGCTGGTGGCCCCATTCATCCATTTCATACCGATATGTTTCGCTTCTCATGCTCCTTGTTTCATGTAGATAAGGCGGATCAATAAAATGTAAGGTGCTGGTGGTATCATGGTCTTTCATGCATTGAACAGCATCACGATTTTCAATTAATACCCCTTGCAATCTATCAACTACAGCGAGTAGGTTTTCAGGTGCACGTGTCCATATTTTTTGTGCTGTCGCGGAATTACGTTTAGTGTCTAATCTAAAACCGGTTTTACCTTTCGTTGCACCGGCGCTACCAAACCCCATAGTGGCGCGAACAATAGTTTTACGTGCTCGCTCAATAGAGCAATCAGAAACCTCATAAGCACAATTAAATTCAGTTCGTGAGTAGGGCGTTAATAAGCAAGCATCGATAAGTTTTTCAGCCTGATCTTTATCACGTAGAACGCGAAACAGATTCACTATTTCATCATCCAAATCGTTATAAACTTCAGCTTCCGATCGAGGTTTACGCAAAAGAACTGACGCAGCCCCGCCAAATGGCTCAACATAACAACGATGATCTGGAAAGTGACTAATCACCCAAGGGGCAAGTCGATACTTGCCGCCATGGTAGCGAATGAGTGGGTGCTTAATGGTTGCCATTATTAATTTTCCTTCATTGCATCCCTGCGAGTTAAATTAGAACTGCTTGCCGCCTTCTTTTGCTCTGTTTTCACGTTTATGGTCAGCACGATGTTTGTTGTATTCGAGCTTTTCAGTGATGGCGCTTTCAATGTCATAGCCGAACGCATGTGCGTAATCCAAAATACGAATAACAGCATCAGCAAGTTCAACTTCAGCCATCCTTCGATGTGGCAAATGGTCGTCCATTAAATCCTTGCGCTCACCTTCCATCGCTTCGCTGATTTCAGAGTGAATAAGGCAGAGTAGCGTCCCTTTTTCACGTGGGTTGTCCCACCATCCAGCATCTTTATTTTGCTTATGAATTTGTTGCTGTAATTGCTTAATGCTCATATCGCTATCCTCAAACAACAATTCTGTAAACTGAATTAACTGTCTGGATATATCCATCAGCAAGATAGGTATCAATATTGATTACTGGAGATGTTGTAATTCGATACCCATTAGGAAAGCGTCTTTTTTTATCAGAATAAACTTTCCCGGATGCACGATTTTCATGTATCTCTTCCAGTTCCAAATCGGCATCAAATTCGGGTTTAATAGACATAATTAAATACCTTTGCTTGCTTCAATAGAGTTATAGGCAGACTTCATTTCTTGATAAAGTTTATTGCTATTGCGATCTTTATAGAGCTCGCTCCATTTATCCCAGTTGTCCACTACAGCAGACCATTGTGGTGAACATGCTTTCATTTTATGTAATTCACTTTCTAGTTCAGGCACCGCTTCCAGTAATCGAATACAGCGACCAAAATCAGACGGATCCCAAGGATAGTTATGAGAAACACTAAACTGACCTGAAAGAATAGAAGCCATGTATTTTGAACTAGCCCCAGTATCATCACTCGATAACCAAGCGGTAAGGCCCATGCCACTGGATGTTTTAACAATAGGTTTTCTGAATTCATCACAAATCAAATTAGCAGCATTAATAATGGCATTCATATAACGAGGTTCTGAAGGGGTGCCGGGTATTTGTTTTTCTATTTCAGTAGATATAGCGGAAATTAATCCAATTTGGTTAAGTTGCATATTAATACTCCACAAAATTTAGATAATAAGAGTCTGTCTCTTAATAAAGAGAATTAAATTCCTAGGTGTTGACTAAATAGTTATTCTGTTTTTTCTTTGTATTTTAATAATTCAATTAATAGCTCAATGGTATTGACCATATGAAACATAAATACTGCATTGGTATGTCTGTATCGATATGCCTTATCACCGACACATTCGATTTTTGCTAGTGGATTAATATTCTTAAAGTCAAAGTTATCTGTAAGTTTGAAAATCAAATCAAATGTGCTTAATTCAATTAGACTAACTTTGAAATGATTGTCTAATGAATCTTTAACTTGTTCACGAATTAGATTAAGTTCAGCATCGTATTTTACAGTTTCAAGCTTTTTATCAACTTTACGTTGTAGCAAAATGAAATTACCAGGATGAAGGTCATGACCAAAACACTCTTCAGGTGGTAAATTATCAATGTGGTTTGATAGTCGAGTTGTAATGCCGTTTTTTGCATCATCGATGTTAAATGTTTCAGTTTTTACGGTTCCACAAACCTTAACTAAGCTACCAACCAGTGCTTGATAATCTGGTTTTCTTGTTGTTGATATGAAGAGGAATCCTTTGGAAACATGGTATAGCGCTGTGATAACCTTTGTCTTTGTTAATGCGATTTTTAGAAGTTCATCTATAGCCATACGTTTTATTTCAGGTACAAGATAATCGGTAATGCCTTGTTCTTTCAGTTTTTCAATGCGTTTGTTTATTTCGAACGCGATAGCCGCTTTAGGTAGTATCTTTTCATCAATACGGAAATTGATGATATAGCCACCTTCAATTGGTGTGACTAATTCACCAGTTACTTTATTTGGAATAAAGCCATAACTAAAAGAGTGTGACTCAAGAATGTCAACAAAAGGTAATTCTTTTAAATGATTTTCTAGCGCTTCAGCATTTGGTAATTCAGCCTTAAATACAACTACACTGCTAATTGGAAAACGTTTCATTTGCTAATCTCCGCATAATAATTAACTCCACAATATAAATAAGACCACTGGCAGTAATTAAGTACATATTTACCCGTATGGACTGACGCCAATGGTCTTATTTATATTTAGAAAAAGAGGCGGCATGGCACCGCCAAAAACTACTAACTAGCAACGGCATTATTATTTTCAGCTTGGATCCGAAGATAAATTTCTTCGCGATGAATACTTGTATCTTTTGGTGCTTCAATACCAATCCGCACTTGGCATCCTTTAATTCCCAAAACAGTGACTTTGACATCATCACCAATAACAACGCTTTCACCGATACGACGAGTTAAAATAAGCATTCCACTAATTACTCCACATAGTTGATTAGTTGCTTGCTGGTAGGCCTAGACCTGCATTGCAGATCTCAGTTTGCTCGTAAATATCATCTTCGATTCTTACCAGCTTTTCTTTGAGTTCTGCGTAGGTAGCGTTAAGGCTTTCAAGTTTTTTAAGTGCAGCAGCTTTCTCCAAAATCCACGCATGAATTTCATCTGTGGACATTGGGTTGTTAAAAGTAACGATTGGTTTGTGTGCATGACCACCTCCTAAGTTGTCTTCGATATAAATCTAATCCAGCTTAGGGAGTGTGTCAATACAAAATCTAAATAATCTTAGAGTTTTTATTTGGAAGGGTTAGAGTTCGAACTGAACACTTCTAACAACGCCAACGATTTCACAGTTCCCATTGATGGGAATGCTTGGGTAGCGAGGATTTAAAGGTAATAAAAACTTGCTTGGGCCATCAATAACAAGCTTTTTAACGGTTACTTCGTTTGAACCGGATAGCCTAGCAACGACAAATTTACCGCTAATAGGCTCTACGCTAGGGTCTACAATAATATGGGCACCCTCTGGTATTGACGGCATACCTAGAGGGTTGGTCATTGAGTCGCCCTTTACTATTAATGAAAATGCTTTTGGAGAAACCTTTATACTAGTTTCAACATATTCAAGATCTTCATTAAAAATTTCTTCTGGTGGGTAATCAGTAAACATCCCAGCTTGAACATATGATAGAACAGGGATTCTTTGTATTGTTGTTACTACAGAATCAGATTCCCTAGTTGGAATTCCATACAGAATGTAAGACTCTGATGTATTAAAGAATTTAGCTAATTTAATCAATGCATCGCCATTGGGTAAGTTAAGATCTCTTTCCCAGTATCCAACTGCCACATCGGAAACACCACAAAACGCCCCTAAATCCTTCTGGGATGTTTTAGATATTTTCCTCATTTTTTTAATCCGCTCTCCTACAGTCTCCATTACATCTCCAATTAGTCATTAAAACCTAAGTTATCTTATTTTTTATTGACCAACATAAAATTCGGCCTTAATATCTAAGTATTCTTCGGGTTAAGGGGGTTATATGACTACAGATCAAGTTGAAAAATACTTTGGAAGCGGAATTAAGGCAGCAAATTTCTTCGAAATCAGTCCAGAGGCTTTTTATCAATGGAAAAAAAGACCAAACCAATTGATACCAAAAAGTAGAGCCATTGAAGCTGATTACAGAACGAAAGGCAGACTTAAATTTAATCCATCGCTTTACTAAAAAGTACCAAAACCAACTAACAGAGTTAACTACAAACAAAACAACGGAATTGTAGATATGTGCAAACAAACACTAAAAGAAGTCGTGAAAGAGATGTGTAAGGCATTCCCCGGTGGTCGTTCAGCGATGGCGGGTGCTTTGGGTATTTCTGAAACAACGTTCAACAACAAGCTGTATGAGAAAAACGGCTGTCGCTTTTTTGAAATTGATGAGCTGGAAGCGATTGAAGAGTTATCCGGTACTGATCTGCTGGTGGCTTATCACATGGAACGCCACGGGATTACCCCGTCAGTAAAAATTGAAGCTGAAAGTTTAGACAAGGTTGAATTGTTCGATATTCAAATGCGCTTGGGTGCAATGCAGGGGGCGTTAAGCGTTTTAATCAAAGACTGTATTTCTGACGGCGTTTTAACACCAGATGAAATTACAGCCATCTATCGAAAAATGGAGAAAGTCTTTGCTTATGCGTTGGGCTTCGTGGGTTCTTTAGAAAGCGTTTATGGGATTAAACAATGATGAGCATAGCTAGAAAGGTTGACGCCCCAGATATGCGGTCCGAGGCGTCGGGGTCGCTAAAAACATTTGTGGAGTAATTAGCATGAGTAGCTTAGCAAATTTAACGAGTCGTCCGCAAGTACGAGCATCAATGCGCGGTAACCGTTTCGTCTATGAGATTAAATTATCAAATGGTTACCAAGAAACCAACTACAAGTTTGTTGAGTGGTTGGTAGGTGATTTTAACGCAAGCAAGCAGGTGAAGGCATGACAAATACATTTGACATCGTTCAGGCTATGTCAGGACATAAAAACGTAATTGTTATTCCTGTGCCTTATCTTGAGTTCTTCAAAGGGGATCAGCAGGCTCACGCGTTAGCGGCTGTGCTTAATCAACTTGTGTTTTGGTCTGGAATCTCATCCAGTGCAGGCGACGGTTGGTTTTATAAGAGTCATGAGGAACTGGCTGATGAGATTAAAGGCTTATCGGGTGAAGAGCAATCACGCCGATTGGTGGATAAACTGCGTAAAAAATACTTCCCCGGCATCATTGAAACGAAAACCAAAAAGGTTAATGGCACTCCGGTGACGCATTATAAATTAGATGGAAATGCGCTTATCTCAATGATTTTCCCATCAATTTCTGAAACGTCGAAAGTGCGGAATGAAAACGTCGAAAGTGACGATTCCAATCGTCGAAAATGCGGAATGGAAACCGCAGAAATGCAGAATCATGGAAACGTCGAAAATGCGGATTCCTATCTTTATACAGATCTTAACTCAGATAAAAACTTACAGATCAATAAAACCCCTTCGTCGCAGAATTCTAACGAATCCAGCGACACGGCTGAGAATGATATTTCTAATAAAAATTTAAGTTCAGCGGTATCGAGTGCGAATGGCCAGTTGTGGGGAACGCTTGAAGATTTAGAGACAGCCCAGTGGATGTTTAAGCGGGTTCAAGTGATTAACCCAACTCAGAAAGCCCCTAAGTGGTTTGACTGGGCTAACGATATTCGCTTGATGCGTGAAATTGATGGTCGCACACATGAGCAAATCTGTGCGTTGTTTGACTGGGCTAGCCGAGATTCCTTTTGGCACAAAAATATTTTAAGCACGAAAAGCCTGCGCAAGCATTTTGACACCCTTACAGTTAAGAGCCAAGAAAGCCCACACACTGCGAAACAGCAAGCCGCAGCCCACAATCCGGAATGCGACAAAGCTTACAAGCGTTTTTTAAGTCAGTCGTTGCCAATCAGAAACCCATCGGAACTGGAGATATTGGTTTGTAGAGAGGCAAGCAATGCGGGTGTTAAGCGTATGCAACCGGATTGGGCGCAAAAGAAATGGGTAAGTATTTGGAATGAATGTGAACAGCGCTTAGGGGGACAGCATGATGCGCAGTGAAGCTAAAAAAATCTACGGCACTAACGTTTTTTGCATCGTTGCCATGTTGCATCAGATGTGCCGTTCGCTTGCTATCCGTGACTTACGTAGTTGTTGGAATGATTCTCGTGATGGCTTGGTGATTTGCAGGAAACACAAGCATTTAAACCACTATGTTGATTATTTTCAAGTTCAGCAGCGTTATTGCCGTATTCGTTTGTATATGAAAGCATACCAGAGTAGAGGTGTTATTTAATGAGCGAATACGTCACAAAGCTTAACGAGCTTAAAACCAGATCTACCCATGAACTGAAAGAAATTGGTGATCAATGGTGCACACCAAGTGCTTTGTATTGGGGAATTAGCTCAATATACGGGATTTTCAAACTGGATTTGTTTACTGACGGAAAAAATAGCAAGGCCCCTTATTTCTATACTGCAGAGGATAATGCACTGACGCAGGACTGGTCCGCTAAGTTGGCAGAGGTTGGCGGAGCTGCTTTTGGAAATCCGCCATATTCCCGTAGTTCCTATCACGAAAAACAGCCCATCACTGGCGTTGGTCACATTATGAATCATGCAATGACGATGCGAGAGAAAGGTGGTCGCTATGTGTTTTTACTAAAAGCTGCAACTAGTGAAACATGGTGGCCTGAGCATGCTGATCATGTTTGCTTTATTCGTGGTCGTATTGGTTTCGATGTCCCCCTATGGTTTAACCCAGTTAGTGATAAACAGAAGCCAAGTGGTGCATTCTTTGCCGGTGCAATAGTCGTTTTCGATAAAACATGGACTGGCAAGGCATTTGATTATATTCAGCGTGAGGAGCTGGAGGAGCGTGGACGGGTCTTTTTGGAACAAGTGCAGTGGCTATCGAAAACCAAGGGAGTAGCAGCATAATGGATGGCACATACATTCGATGCATTGAGCTTATCAAAGGAGTTCGAGCATGAAAGACAATATGCCTGAAATCCATCAATGTAAATGTGGCAGTGAAGATCTACACATCGAAACTCTTGAGTATCGAACTTGGTTTTATGTTTATTGCCACGGCTGTGGTGCCAACGGTCCAGCGATAAATGACAAGCTAGAAGCCGTAAGAATCTGGAATAAGGTGGTATCAAATGGCTAGCAACAAATGCATGTTCTGTGGCGGCAATGCTGATTTGCATTGCGATGGGGTTATTTGCTACATCGGTGAGAAAAATGATAGAGGCGTATTATCCAGATTCTCATCGGCTTACACTTGCGATGCTCCTATGTGTGCAAGTTGTTCAACCTTCCATGGCAATTTTCATTGGCGCAAGGGACGCTCTGGTGGTTGTGAATCAATTGATTATTGCCCTATTTGCGAAAGTCAGGAAATAGGTTTTGGGCGCCATTATATTTTTTATGAAATTGGTCAGGTCAAAGTCTATCGTCAAGCTCACTACGCTAAGTTCAATTCAGCTAAAGGCAATCATCTATCTGCTATTCGAGGTGGAGGTCAAATATGTCTGGATCTATAACTTTAACATTACCATTTCCGCCAAGTGTTAACGCTTGCTGGCGGACTGTTCGCGGCACAATGATTATCAGTGAAAAAGGTCGCGCATTTCGGGCTAATGCAATAGCAGCGGTGTATCAGCAATTACGTAAAAGACCTGTGGCAATAGAAGAAGATGTATCAGTCATTGTGAAGATGTACCCTCCAACTAATCACAGAAGAGACATAGATAATTTTTTAAAAGCCCCATTTGATGCTCTTACCTATGCGAACGTATGGAAAGATGACAAGCAGGTTAGACACGCAGATATATGGTGGTGTGAGGTAGTAAAGGGCGGTCGGTTTGAAATAACGGTCATTCCTGAGCCTTGATTGTGTTACTGCGGGGAATTCCCGTAGTTAAAAGCACTTCAAAGCTTAACAACAAAAATTCAATTGTTGGTGCAATATGGCTCAAACTATGTATTCTAATAACCTGTACGTTGATCCAGTGATATGCGGACACTGGTTCAATGAATTTAAACAATTTGTGGAGTAATACATCATGAACCAATTGGTAATTGATGGCGTTAGTGTACGCCAAGATTTTAACGGTCGTTTTTGCTTGAATGATTTACATCGTACAGCTGGTGGTGAAAACAAGCATAAACCAAGCTATTTTCTGAATAATGAGCAAACAAAAGCGTTAATTAATGAATTGTTATTCACTGGCGGAAATCCGTCATCGGAAGAAAATCAACCTGTTATAGTTATTAACGGTGGTTCTGAACGAGGCTCTTATGCATGTAAAGAGCTGGTTTATGCATATGCCATGTGGATCAGCCCGGCATTTAGCCTAAAAGTCATTCGTACTTTCGATTCTACTGTCCAGCAACGAATTCAAGCAAAATTAAGTGACAAAGTTCAAGCGGGAACCATCCTGCTGGAATCGATGGCTAAAACTCTCAACTTATCTAATTCGTCAAAATTAGGCGGGTACCAAAAACTACAGCAAATGGCTGGCTTGCCTAATCTATCTCCTACTTATGCAATTGACGCTCCTAGCGATGCTGTCGATGGCTCAAGCCGTACAACGCATTCACTAACTGAATTTATCCGTAAGAATGGACTTAATATTTCCGCACAAGCGGCTTATAAACGCTTATCTGAATTAGGGCTGGTGGAGCGAAAATCTCGCCCTAGCACCAAAGGCATTGATAAAACTAAACACTTCTGGTCGATCACATCTAAAGGACTTATCTACGGGAAAAACATCACTAGCCCTAACAACCCGCGTGAAACACAGCCACACTTCTACGAAAGTAAAAGCGCTGATTTAGTAAAACTAATGATGGTGGGTAAAGTTGCATGAGCAATCAATGGATACTAACGCCGATCCCTGTACCTGAAATTAGCGCTGTGATATTCAGACCAGGAGTTAGCGAACTGCATAAATTCACTGGTCGCATGTTAATTATCCCGGTACCGGAATCGTTAAGCGATAAATCAGCAGGGCCTATCTCTCTATCTCAATCATTCCTCAGCGACGAGTTAAAGGATATTGAAGAGATAAAGCAGGTATTGGATTTAGCTGTAGATCCTGAGCCACCAGCAAGCTTTATGAAGTTTCCAAAGCTTCAGCGCTGGGAGAGTGTGAGATATCTGCAATGGGTTAAATCACAGCCGTGTTGTGTTTGTGGCGCCACAGCTGATGATGCCCATCACATTATCGGCCACGGGCAGGGCGGCATAGGCACAAAGGCCCATGACTTGTTCACTATTCCATTATGTCGAGTTCACCACAGCGAGTTACACAAAGATCCAAAGCAGTGGGAACAAGAAAACGGTAGCCAGTTAGTTTTGTTATTTAAATTTCTCGACCGTTCAATCGGTTTGGGCGTATTCGGTTAATGTGTTGTGCGGAACGCAGTGGAGATTATTGCATGAGAGATATTCAGTTAGTTTTAGAGCGCTGGGGTGGTTGGGCTGCCGAAGGTAAAAGTCGTGTTGGTTATTCACCAATTGCTGCAGGGTTTAAAGGCTTACTCCCTAATGTGAATGGTGAGCGACTTTCTTGTTGCGATGACGATGGAATACTTATCGATTCAGCTGTTGGGCAGCTAATTAAAGCTGGTAAAAAAGATGAGTATGACCTGATAGAAAAACATTACATCAAGGACATATCAAAATCAGCAATAGCAAGGGACATGAAGTGTTCGGAAGGCAAAATTAGACAAAAGCTTATGATAGCTGAAACCTTTATTGATGCCTGTTTAATTATGTCTGGTGCAGTTTTGGAAATGGATGAATGGACAAATAAATCAACAATTGATAGTTAAATACTTTTCGTTACGAATTTTGGGTGCTAATGTGATAAGAGTTAACGTTTGGAGCCTAGCTTATAGGATGGTTTATTGCCCTTGAATGGGTTTTTATTATTTATAATTGTGAACATGGAAAAAACCGAAAATAAATTATTATTTCCGGTTTTATGGATTGCTATTTATTTACTTTTAGCTCAACAGAGAGTGAAAGGCTAAGGCTACGAAGTTTTAAGCCGAGTCTGCACTTTGTTAAAATACTCTTGTTTAATAACGTTTTAAGCATTTTAAAATTCCTAAGAATGTAAAGTTTGCCAGCTAGCCTTTACAACGAACTTATTGATGCTTAGTATTACAAGTGTCTAATTTGAAATACAGTCAACATTTAAATTTGTCATAAATTTTAGTTGGCTCCGAGGAAAGGCTAGAAAGCATTTGTTTTCTAGCCTTTTTTCTTTAACAGCAACATCAAGATAATGTTAATGTTTGATTTGATCAAGTGTGCGAATCAGGCTGTTTTGCTGGATAAGTAGTTGATAATAAAAATTGATCATTTTGGTAAGCCGCACGGGGTGCGAGTTCGTTAAATATTCACTTACTGACATTAATCTAAAAATAATTTTGTAAAGTTGAGACCGTTTGCTGTTTTCTTAACTAACCTGTATTAACAATGGACTAACTTGCATTAGTAGTTCTGCGGAAACAAAAAGGTAGATAGTGAAAAATATTAGCACGCTACGCAAAATCGATGCTAGTGTGGTAAGAGTGAATACGTTGTCACCTAACTTATAGAATGAAACCTCGCAATTGTGCGGGTTTTTTGCTTTCTGGGGTATCAAAAATGAAGTAATTAAGCGGATACTCAAGAGGCTAATGGTATTTTTTGGGTGTTGATGTGCTCAAGGATTAATTTTGGGCAAAAAAAAGCCAAGCAGAGAGGCTTGGCATGAAATTACAACAAAACTAGTTAATTTAGGACATGAGGGGGAAGTGTTGTTTCACCCTTTAAAGCAGTCTAGCGTGTTAAGTGTAGTGTAAATATAAATAAAATGTAAGTGAAATTAACAATAAACATTTAAATGTATCGTGTTGTGTCTAGCGCTCATCTTATATTTACTGTGAATTTTACTTTCCATGTTATTAATTTTAATGTGTGATTTTCTTTACATTATGCAGGTAATAGCTACATTTAAACAACAAAAGGCTATTAAATTGGATGATGATACATGGCAATATTCAGCGCACTTCAAAAAATCATGATATTAACTGTATTAGCGTTGCTGTTTATCGCATTTCCGTTTTGGCTAAGGTAGTCAAGAGAGTAATATGACAAAGGATATTCTAGGGCTAATTAAGCCTAATTTTTACACTACAAAATACCTATACGCTAATCTATTATCATAGAAATAATAAAGTAATTTTATAATTATACTTGATTTTATTTGGTTATTAAAAGAATTGGCTATTTACTTAGTGATTAAACTTAAAATTTATTAATGTAAAAGGTGTTTAATCATGAGAAAGTCACTTCTAATTGCTATGTTACCATCGTTTTTTCTTGTTGCTTGCGCAACAAAGCAGTACCCCCAAGCGGCATCATTAACTCCAGAAGAATCTTCCGTAATGACTTGTAATGATATTAAAATCGAGATTGCTAAGACTCGTGGTGTTCACAATGAAATTGAACGAACGGGTGAGTTTGATGGAAAAACAGTTTTGGGCTTTCTTGGTGATTTCGGTATTGGCAATGGAATGGCAAAAGAGGATGCTAGAAAAAAAGTTCAATCCCGCCTGACTCAATTAGAAGGGCTAAAAGCAGTAAAATGTAGTGGGTAGGGTATAAAATGAAACTCTCTATATTATCTCTTTCCATTTTATTGCTTATTGGGTGTACAAACTTTACCGCGAAGCAGCCATATAGAACGATTGATGGTGAGCAAATGCTAATTTCTGCTGATATGCCGAACGGATCTTTAAAAATAAGATTCAATGAAGACATTGTCATAAATGAAAGCATGATTAATCAAGATAAAAGTATATCCGGAGTATTTAGCACTAAATATACTAATGTTTACACATCAACATACAAAGGGAAAAAAGTGATGGTCCGCTGTCATTTTCCTGAAAAAGAATGCGATGTATTCCTAGATAGAGATTATGCTGCCAACTTAGTTTTACGTTAAAGTAAAGTCGCCTTGTGCGGCTTTTTTGTATACGCCATTAGTTAGATATACTTACTAAATTGCGGTAAAGTTAATTTGCTGGTAGCTTTCCATTTAGAGGAACTGTTATGTCGAAGAATAAAGAGCCTAATAATGAACAATTAACACTGGAAGAGAGGGTAGCGCTGCTCAGTAATAAAGTTTTAGAGCTTGAGAAACAGTCATTGCAAATAATTTCGGCAACCTCTCAAGCTCAAACGTTTAATGATCACGCTATAAATGAGCTTCGTTTACTTATTTTGAAGTAGATGGAAGCCCCTTCAAAAACTCACTGTAGGCTATTTCTCTTATCTCGCTCAGCGTCTTGTTTTTTATATCGTGTGATATTGCATCCAGACCAATGATTGTGGTGATTCCATTTACACTCAGGCTCACATTTACAACGTAATTTATACCCAGCACAGGGTTAGCAATAAAGACACGTGATAAATCGTGGATGCCAATAAGACTGTAATTTTCCATATAAATCTCACTCCGAAGTTAATCAGCCATCCCTTCGGTAAGTCACATAGGGCTGAACATCTAACTTATCTCAAATACTGATTAAATTCATTAATCTAAATCTAGCTGCTATTGCTGGTGGCTTTTAAATGTAAAAAATGTGAATTTCGCTTAAGTATTATTTACTGTTCCATGTATTATTTCCTTGCGTACGCAACAATAGGAGATATGCATGAATTACTATGTTCACACATCTAAAGATGCACAAGGCGATTACGAAGTTCATAGAGATGGGTGTAGTCATATGCCTACAATCTTGAATAGAAGGCTTCTTGGTAATTTCTATACATGCACGGCTGCGGTTCAAATGGCGAGAAGCTTAGGATATACCCCAGCAAATGGATGTTATTGGTGCAGTAGAGAATGTCATACATCTTAAGTTATTAAGTGTGAATTAACTAAAGGTCACTTCGGTGGCCTTTTTTGTTGTCTAAAAACTAAGGAATATAACTATGTACGCACTTAAATTAATGACAGAACGTAATGGTCGTAAAGTCGAAGAAGTTCACCATATTGGTAGTATGTACCGGCTGGAGTTTTATCCAGTATCTGAAAATACTGATATTGTGGCTCGGCTGGAGTACACCGCAAAGGACTCTGTTCCTTCATTTGATATCAAGCGAACCGACCACGCCTACATCACGACAGTAACTGGCGATACAGTCCGGGTTATTAGTCGGGGATTGAAATCAAACTGACATAAGCTGCTTATGCAGCTTTTTTATCAACTCAACATCGGAACACTCCGCAGGGGGTGGATATGCGTATGCCTGAAAAGTATTCAAGCCCCGCTGCAATCATATGGGGTGTTCTAACATCCATATTTGGTATTTTCACGCTAGATCAATGGGCTGTAATCGTAGGTATTTTGTGTACGGTTGGCACTTTTGCTGTGAATTGGTACTACAAGCGGAAAGAATTCAAATTAAGAGAAGGGGGGGCTAGTGGCAAAAATACCAAATAAAATCAAAAAGGCTGCCGCTGGTGGCTTAGTTGCTTTGACTGTAAGCATGATTGCTTACTTTGAGGGGATGGAAACCAAACCTTATAAAGATGTTGTGAATGTCACTACTGTTTGTTTTGGGCATACGGGTTCTGACATTATTCCTACAAAAACATATACAGAATCAGAATGTTTAGCTTTGCTTGAAAAAGACCTCAGCAAAGTAAGAAAGGGCGTGGATCCTCTAATTAAAGTTGATATCGACGATAACACCCGAGCCGCTATTTATTCCTTTGCTTACAACGTGGGCACAGGTGCTTTTGCACGTTCTACGATGCTAAAGAAACTGAATGCAGGTGATATCGCTGGTGCTTGCAACGAACTTAAACGCTGGACATACGCAGGGGGTAAAGAGTGGAAAGGCCTGATAACACGCAGAGAGATAGAAAACGCCGTATGCCATGGCAAGTTTGCTTATGCGTATCCGCTTTCATTATCGGAATCCCCGTCTGTTTGGCAGCTGGCGTATACGCACTCAATGACAATACCTGCGGTGGCACTGACAAGGTAAGTTTAGAAAAACGCTGCCAAAGTGCGGTTAATTACAACAAAGCCCGGCAGGTTAAATTATGAAGATAGATAACTCGTTTTGGCTTTTTTTAATGTTAGTTGCTGTTAGCTGGTTGGCATTAACGCTTTATGATAACAACACTGCAGTTAAGAGCGACAACGACAAATTAAAGCAAGATAACATCAAACAAAGTGCAGTCATTGCCCGTCAGTCATTTCAATTCAATCGCTTCAATCAGATAGCAACAACAGCATACCGGAACGGCATTCAAGCTGATGCGAAAGCACAGGAGAAAATCATTGAATATAAAACGATACTCAAAGCAGAGTCTTCTTGTGATTCTCTTGTGCCTCAGCTTGTTACTGATGGCTTGTTCGAGTATACAAACGAGCTACGAGAGCGCGCAATGCGTTCCAATACCCTCGACGTTAACTAATTCTGTGGTACCGCCATTACCGCCTGACAGTGACGGTAAAACCCTATCATTCAAAGCGTCTGTACTGTGGAACAGATTATTGCTAGGAACGATAGAGAATGCGAATGCGCAGCTTGAAGCCATTCGAGAAATTGAGGCAATTAGAAATAAAAATGCCCCAGATATCGGGGCTAAGTAGAGAATAATAGTTTATGAATGTGACGTCACTATACGTTAACCATGAAAGACTACAACCTTCAAAAGGTAGCAATCTCAAGCGGATATTACAAATATGAGCTTCCGATTAGGGGTTTTTTAATAGGCAAAAAAATAGCCCACAGAGATTTGGGCTAAAAAAACAGTATTAACATTTAATATGATATCCATGCAAAGCATAGTAAGTAATTTTAAATTAGCAAGTTAATATAATAAATCTACGTACAAACAGAACAATTCTGTGAAGAGTTGTATGAATATATTCAGAAGTGATAAAAAAAATCCCCTTCTATTAAAAGGGGAGTGTTCAAGAGAAACTCATAATTATTGTAGGTCCAGTCATCCTTGACCGGCGATAAGATGGTATCACTATTTATTTCTTAATCCAATATGAAGGTCTGATTGCTTATTCAGGTTCTGATGAGCATTGCGTTCTGCAACTAGAATAATTGCGTGAGGGCTTAGCTACAAACCCTCTGTGTGGTAGGGATTATTTTTTTGTATAAATAATTTTCTGTGTTTCATTAGAACAGTTACCCACAACAGCACCTTGTTGTGAAGCCGCTTCTTCATTTGAAACGACAGTAATGGTAAAGCTCTCTTCAGGCACACCATTGTTAATGATTTTTTGCGTAATCTCTTCAACAACAGCTTCGCATGAAGCATTTGCAAGAACAGGAGTAAGTAGCGCAACGAACGCAGCAATAATGATTTTTCTTTGCATTTTTATGCCCTTAATTAAATTTTAAAAAGTAAGTAAAGAAATTTATTATGAAGCATTGTGAGTATACTTAAATAAAATATTCATAGCCATCAGCTAATCACTGGTGGCTTTTTCATTTGTGGAGAAAGTTATGTCAGATAAAAAAGAAGTTACTGAGTTATGTATCAAGGTATCAGTTGATACTACTGAGTTGGATAAGCTAGAAGCACAACTAAGACGAATTAGCGCTCTGATGGTTAATGTAGGTCTAAAGAAACCAGCAAGCGGTGGCTTTGTTACTCAATACATCAATATCGATAATGGGCAAGCGTATTTCAATGGAGCCTCACTGAAATCTGCTAGTGATGCTTGCGGCGCACTTCAAAGAATTGAAGAGCTATCCCGAGCACACAACGATTCTAACAGAGCGTTTGCTGAGCAAATACGACAGCTTTCTATTGATGCCCTGCGCAACAGTTCAGGCTTCGCTTGATATGCCTCCTCGCATACCTCGCGCCTGCCGCAAGCATGGCTGTAGTAAAACAACCACTGACCGTAGTGGCTACTGTCAAGAGCACATGAATACAGGATGGGAAAGCCACCAGCAAGGTAAGAGCAGGCATGAGCGCGGTTATGGATCTAAGTGGGACAAGATACGTGCTCGCGTTTTGCATCGTGATAAACATCTATGTCAAGAGTGTTTGAAGTCAGGTAGACCAACTGAAGCCAAGACAGTGGACCACATCAAACCCAAGGCGCATGGTGGTACCGATGATGATAACAACCTGCAATCGCTGTGCTGGCCATGTCATAGAAGTAAGACAGCAAGCGAACGAACCAGAAGATAGCCGCTATACGAGCGACAACTCACAAGGGGGAGGGGCGGGTCAAATCCCTACCACTCTCGCCCTAAAGTACCGCCGCCTTACCTTTTGTTATATCGCCGCAGGTTAGAAAACTTTTTTATGGGGATCCCCAGCGTTAATTAATAGGAGGTTTCTATCATGGCTGGACCACCTAAAACCCCGTCACATCTGCAATTAGTGAGGGGGAACCCATCAAAACGCCCCATTAATAAACAAGAACCAAAACCGCCGTCAGGGGTACCCCAAACACCAAAGTATTTTGATAAGCGGGGTAAGTATTGGTTCAAGAAAATGGGTGAAGAGTTAGATGCACTGGGTGTCATGAGCACACTCGATGCAAAAGCTCTGGAATTATTAGTTGAGGCATATGTTGAGTACCGGCATCACTGCGAAGTGCTCGATACTGAAGGTTATACCTACAACACCACGTCAATGACTGGCGACATTATCAAAAAAGCACATCCAGCGGCTGCAATGAAAGCCGATGTTTGGAAGCGAATTCGAGCTATGCTCAGTGAATTTGGCATGACACCTTCAGCAAGAACAAAAGTCAGTGTCAAAGGCCCTGAGCAGGAAGATCCACTAGACGTATTTCTGAAAAAGCGCAAATGATGAATGGCAACCGTAGCAGATGGAATTCAGTACGCCGAGCAGGTCGTGGCTGGAGAAATTGTTGCGTGCGAATTGGTACGTTTAGCGTGCCAGCGTTTTTTAAATGATTTAGAGCATGGTCCTGAGCGTGACATCTATTTCATTGAAGATCGCGCACAGCACATACTCGACTTTTACAATTTTATCCCGCATGTCAAAGGGGCATTGGCTGGAAAGCCGATTGATTTAATGCCGTGGCATGTCTTTATCTTGATTAATATTTTCGGGTTTGTGATCCCGTTAATTGATGAATTAACCGGTGAACAAGTTCTTGATGATGATGGTGATGCCATCTTTGTTCGTCGTTTTCGAACCGCATTTAATGAAGTGGCTCGTAAAAATGCAAAATCAACGCTCTCCAGTGGTATCGGTTTATACATGACTGGGGCTGATGGCGAAGGTGGTGCTGAGGTGTATTCAGCAGCAACGACTCGTGATCAGGCTCGCATCGTGTTTGAAGATGCCAAAAATATGGTCAAAAAAGCGAAAGCAACGTTAGGTCGCTTATTTGATTACAACAAGTTAGCCATTTACCAAGAGCGAACGGCGTCTAAATTTGAACCACTTTCAAGTGATGCAAATAACCTCGATGGCTTGAATATTCATTGTGGGATAGTCGATGAACTCCATGCTCATAAGACTCGTGATATGTGGGATGTTCTTGAAACAGCAACGGGTGCGCGATTGCAGTCGCTTTTATTTGCAATCACAACGTCGGGTTTTAACAAAGAGGGGATCTGTTACGAGTTACGGGATTACGCAATTAAAGTTTTAACGGGTGTTGTTGATGATGACACTTTCTTTGCCATTATTTATACCCTCGATGATGGAGACGATGATTTTGATGAATCCGTTTGGATAAAAGCTAATCCTGGTCTTGGTGTCTGTAAGCGTTTCGATGATATGCGACGTCTGGCCAAGAAGGCTAAAGAGCAAATCGCTGCTCGTCCTAACTTTCTCACTAAGCACCTTAATAAGTGGGTGAATGCTGAGTCAGTATGGATGGACATGAGCAAATGGGAGGCTGCCCCAGCTAACGCCACTGATGCTGAGTTACAGCATTATCCAGTTTGGGTTGGCGTTGACTTGGCTAGCAAAATTGACGTCGCTGCAGCGATAAAAATGTATGAAGACGGGCAGGGGAAAACACACATTAAATGCAAGTTCTGGTTGCCCGAGGATCGCATTGACACTGCACCAAAACACATCGCAGAGCTTTACCGGAAATGGGCTGATGCAGGTTACTTGGAATTAACCGATGGCGAAGTGATTGATCATGACATTATCAAAGATGACATTCTGAAGTGGTGTGATGGCGATGATGTACGTGAATTAGGGTTTGACCCATGGAGTGCAGTTCAGTTTTCCCGCCGGCTGGCGGAAGAAGGCGTTCCGCTGGTTGAGGTTGCTCAAACAGTTAAAAACATGTCTGAAGCCATGAAAAGCGTTCAAGCTGATGTATATTCAGGTAAGTTTCATCACGATCACAATCCCATGATGGCTTGGATGTTGTCCAACGTCACAGTAAAACCGGACAGAAACGAAAATATCTTCCCCAACAAATCCACACCAGAAAATAAAATCGATGGTCCAGTTGCCATGTTTACGGCAAAAAGCCGTCAATTGGTTGGTGGTGGGAATGATAAACCGGATATATCAGGATTTATAAACAACCCAATCATAGTAGGTATCTAATGAAACATAACAAGAAACCGGGGCGTATTAAGAGCGCGCTTCTTAATTGGTTGGGCGTCCCGATCTCGCTAACCAATGGAGGTTTTTGGCAGGAATGGAGCGGAACAAGTAGCAGCGGGAAGTTAGTCACCGCAGACAAAGCGATGCAGCTTTCTGCAGTCTGGTCATGCGTTCGATTATTGAGCGAGTCAATATCAACATTGCCAATCAAAATTTACAAGAGTGAAAGCGATGGGTCGAGAAGTTTAGCAAAAGACCATCCAGTCTATAGATTGCTTTGCAAACATCCGAACATAGAAATGACCCCATCAAGATTTATGCTGATGGTTGTTGCTAGCCTATGTTTGCGAGGAAATAGCTTTATTGAAAAGCTATACATTGGTCAAAAACTAGTTTCGCTTAATCCATTGCTACCACAAAACATGGTCGTAAAACGCAATGATTCTGGTGTTCTTGAGTATGAATACACAGACCCAACAACTAAGTCCAAGAGAAATATTTCGCTGAAACACATGATGCATATTCGTGGTTTTGGTATGGATGGAATTTGTGGAATGATCCCCGTTCAAGTGGGAAGGGATGTTATTGGGTCAGCACTATCTGTTGAAGAGTCAGCGGCTAAGATATTTGAAAATGGATTGCAAAGTTCTGGTTTTTTATCGTCAGATCTTCCTCTTAATGACGAACAACGAGAACGGATCAGAAGCTATCTGTTGAGTTTTGTTGGTTCAAAAAATGCGGGCAAAATGATGGTTCTTGAAGGCGGCATGAAATACAACAATGTCACCATGAATCCTGAAGCCGCTCAAATGCTGGAAAGTAGAACATTCAGTATTGAAGAGATCTGCCGCTGGTTCAGAGTTCCGCCATTTATGGTTGGACACATGGATAAACAAAGTAGTTGGGGATCCAGCGTGGAAGGTATGAATATGCAGTTTCTTACGAATACACTGCGCCCGCTATTAGTCAATATTGAGCAAGAAATCAGCCGATGCCTGTTAAATGGCGATGATGATTATTATGCGGAATTCTCTGTTGAAGGGTTGCTTCGTGCAGATAGTGCAGGTAGGGCGGCATACTACACAACATCGCTACAGAATGGCTGGATGAGCCGCAATGATGTTAGACGGTTGGAAAATTTACCTCCGATTGATGGCGGTGATATTTATACTGTTCAACTCAACTTAACACCGCTTGATCAGCTTGGATTAAGTGACACAGGCAATGAAGCTGAAAAGCTAAAAGCCCAACTGGCCAACTGGCTATTCCCAGAAACACAAACATCCACTCACTCTAATAAACCTCATTCCGAGGAGTAAATTTAATGAAGAAAAGCCATTTGCCGGTTGCGCTGGCGGATCGCCCCTGCGCGTCGATTAACTATGAGCTAAAGCCCAAAGCCTTGGATAAATGGAATAGCGGTATTCGCGCAGCCAGTTCAGATAACACTATTTCAGTTTTAGATGTGATAGGTGAGGACTTTTGGGGTGAAGGCGTTACCGCTAAACGTATCTCTGCCGCACTTCGTTCGATGGGCAACAATGATGTTGTCGTCAATATCAACAGTCCTGGTGGCGATATGTTTGAGGGGTTAGCTATCTATAACTTGCTCCGAGCTCACAGTGGGAAAGTTACTGTCAACATTTTAGGCATTGCAGCTTCAGCCGCATCCATTATTGCAATGGCAGGTGATGAAGTGCAAATGGGTCGAGGTTCATTCCTGATGATCCACAATTGCTGGGCATTCGCAGCAGGTAATCGCCATGACTTTGCGAAGCTCTCTACAGACTTGGCTCCATTCGACCAATCTATGTCAGATATCTATGTTGCCCGAAGTGGACAGCCTAGTGATGTCGTCAGTCAAATGATGGATAGCGAAACCTACATTGGCGCCAGTGATGCGATTGAAAAAGGGTTCGCAGATGGCCTGCTCGCTGCAGATTCACTTGATGATGGTGACGAAAGCCCACAGGCGGCTATTCGAAAACTGGATGCTTTATTGGCGAAAACCAACACGCCTCGCTCTGAGCGTCGAAAACTCATTAGTGCGTTAACACGAAGTATGCCGAGCGCTACTTCTGATCCCGATGGTACGCCAAGCGCTACCTTAAATATCAATCTTGAATCCCTTTCGGAACTTGAGAAGGCTGTTGATGCCTTCGCAAATCTATCTAAATAATTGGAGTTATTATGTCTGATACAAATGAATTACTGAAAAACCTGTCTGCTAAAATCGAAAAAGCGAACAGTGAGTTTAATGCAAAGGCAGAAGAAGCATTAAAAGAAGCGCGAAGTGTTGGTAGCCTAAGCACTGAGACTAAAGCGGCCGTTGACCAGATGGCTACGGAGCTTAACGCACTGCGTGATGCAGAAAAAGCACTGAAAGCGTCACTGGATGAGCTAGAACAACACGTTGCCCAAATGCCACTGAACAACGCAATTCAAGCAGCTAAAACTATTGGCCAGCAGGTGATTTCTGCCGAAGTACTGAAAGATATCAACTCAAGCATGCAGGCCAGCAAGCGCATTTCCATTCCTGTTCAGGCTGCTTTAACGTCAGCTGGTGTTGCCGATGGGGTTGTCGAGCCTCAACGCTTGCCGGGCATTGATGTTTCGCCGAAACAGCGCTTATTCATCCGTGACTTAATCGCACCAGGGAAAACGACTTCGCCAGCCATCTTCTGGGTGCAGCAAACCGGATTTACTAACGCGGCAAAAGTGGTACCGGAAAATACCACCAAGCCGTACAGTGACATTCAGTTTGCAACTAAGATCACTCCAGTGACCACAATTGCGCACATGTTCAAAGCCTCTAAGCAAATCTTGGATGATTTCTCTCAATTGCAATCGCTAGTTGATGCTGAAATGCGCTACGGATTGAAGTTTGTCGAAGAGCAGGAAATCTTGTTTGGTGACGGCTCCGGTGCTCATTTACACGGCATCATTCCTCAAGCATCGAAGTACAAAGCAGAGTTCGATGTTGATAAGCAAAACGGCATTGATGACCTACGTCTCGCTATGTTGCAGGCTCAATTAGCGCGTTTCCCAGCAACGGGACACGTTCTGCACTTCATCGATTGGGCGAAGATTGAGCTGCTGAAAGACTCGCTGGGTCGTTACATCTTAGCTAACCCATCAGCATTAACGGGACCAACTTTATGGGGCCTGCCAATTGTTGTCACCGAAACAGCAGCATTCAAAGGCAAATTCCTGACTGGTGCATTTAATGCTGGCGCTCAATTGTTTGACCGCGAAGAAACCAACGTGGTCATCTCTACTGAGAACGCCGACGACTTTGAGAAAAACATGATCTCAATTCGTTGTGAAGAGCGTCTTGCATTAGCGCTTAAACGTCCAGAGGCGTTTGTTTATGGTGATTTCACAGCGCCTACCTCGGGTGAATAATCCACACAAGCGGTCATTATGACCGCTTTTTATTTGGGTAAAAGAATATGAAACTAATCGTATTACGTGCCATTTATTTTGGTGGAAAAGTTGCTGTTGAAGGCGAAACCATTGAAACGCTGGAGCTACATGGGCGTGAATTAATTCAAAAAGGCTATGCATCTGAATTAGTTATCGAACACACTACCGAACAGCAGGAACAGCAGGAACAGCAGGAACAGCAGGAACAGCAGGAACAGCAGGAACAGCAGGAACAGCAGGAACAGCAGGAACAGCAGGAACAGCAGGAACAGCAGGAACCAAAGAAATCCAAACCTAAAAAGGAGAAATAATGCTTTCTCTAGAGGTAGTTAAGTCTCATTGTAACATCGACCCTGAGTTTACGGATGATGACAAGATCCTCACGATATACATTGGTTCTGCCATTAAGTATGTAGAAAACTATACACGCCGAACCTTGTATGAAAATGAATCATCAGAAGGTTATCAGGATGACTCTGATCCGCTGTTGTTAAGTGATGATGTCAAAAACGCCATGCTATTACTGATTGGTCAATGGTATGAAAACCGCGAAGCCACTAACATTGGTAATATCACCTCAGCGTTACCGTTTGCGACCGAAGCACTGCTTCAACCTTACCGTATTTATGGGCTATAGGGAGGCTGTATGCAAGCAGGTAGATTACGCCACAAAGTAACTTTTCAACGTAGTGAACTGGTTAAATTACCTTCTGGTGCTCGTGAGAATCAGTGGGTTGATGTAGCCACGACACGCGCTGAAGTTAAGCCAATATCAGGGCGTGAGCTTCTTACATCAGGCGCCGAAATGTCCGAGGTAACCGTACGTGTTTGGATGCGCTTTCGGCCTGATATCAATTCAACCTGCCGCATGGTTTTTAACGGGCTCAATTATGATATTCAGTCCGTGATTCCTGATGTGAAAAATACCCGGCTTGAATTACTGTGTAAACAGGGGGTTAAGGCTGATGGATGATTTTAATATTGATTTCAGCGGCTTTCTTGATGTGAGTAAAGAGCTTGAGGAACTCAGTAAAGCAGAGAGCACCAAAGTATTACGGCAAGCCACTTATGCTGCAGCCGCTGTATTACGTGATGAAGTAAGAGCAAAAGCGCCAAGGCGTACTGGTAAGCTGGCTCGAAATATTATGGCCAGTAGCCAACGCAGCCGCAAAGAGGGTGAAGTCTCAGCGGGTGTTTATGTACGCGGCAGTAATAAAGAGGGTACCAATAGCGATAATTCCATGAAGGCTAAGGATCCGCGCAATGCTTATTACTGGCGATTTTTGGAGGAGGGAACTTCAAAGATGCCACCGGTACCGTTTATTCGACCTGCGTTTGATAGCAAAGCGGATGAAGCTGCCAGTGCTGCAATAGAAAAGTTGAATAAAGCCATTGATGAGGTGCTCAATAAATGATTGATATCGATTTGCTCAAACTCTTAGATCCTGTATTGCCTGATAAGGTGTTCTCGCTCGTTGTTCCACAAGTCGCACCCGCCATCAGTCCACCATGGTTAATATTTTCATTCTATGAGGTTGACGAGGATGTGTTCGCCGGCCAGGCTGAAACAATGACTAATATTCAAATCGATGTTTATGCAAAAAGCCCTTATAAAGCTAGCGAAATACTGGATAAAGCATTTATGTCCATAAAGGTATTAGCACCAACAAATGTCTCTCGAAAATCCGATTATGAGTCCGACACGGCTCTGTATCGTAAAACGCTAGAATTCCAAGTCTGGAATTAAACCTCCACTCACGCCATCAGCCACCTACGGGTGGTTTTTTTATGTCTATAGGAAACTGATATGACGAGTAAACATGAAAAAACGCAAGGTACAAAAATCAGTGTTTCTAAATTGGCTGCAACAGATATTACTGCAGTCGAAACAGATTCATTGCCAATTGATTGCACAACGAAAGAAGTTAGTTTCACGGGGGGGCAAAAAGCGGATATTGACATCACTACGCTATGCTCAACAGAACAGGAAAATATAAACGGTCTTGCGGCTCCAGCGGAAGTGACTATCGGTGGTAACTTTGCGATTGATGAAGGTCAAGATGTGTTACGACAAGCTTATGACAGTGATGCGGTCCATGCCTTTAAAGTTGTATTTCCATCTGGAGCCGGTTTCGCCTTCCTTGCTGAAGTTCGCCAAAATAGCTGGTCAGCCTCAACAAATGGCGTTGTGAGTGCATCTTTCACCCTTCGCCTTAGTGGTAAACCTACACCATTGGTGAAAGGTAAAGTGGTGGCTCCAGCAACGCAATCATTACCAACAGGAGGCGGTAAGTAATGGCTAAAGCTAAAAAGTCTAGTTTGCGTGAATTAGCCCTCAGCGCTTCACAATCATTTCGGACTAAAAAAGTGATTGTTCCTGAGTGGGGGGGGCTGGAGGTGACCGTCCGTGAGCCATCGATTCAGGCGCGTATTCAATGCAGTGAATTGGTTGAAGTAAAAGAGGGTGAAGAATTAACATCTACCCAAAAATCCTTACGCAATATTGAAGGTGATGTTGCTTTATTTATTAACATTCTTCTTGAAGATGATGGTACACCCGTTTTCACTGAAGAAGATACTCCTGCTTTGTTGGAAACATACGGTCCAGTTCATGCGCGATTATTATCAGAAGCGTTTGCGCTAACTATTTCAGTATCAGAAGCTGAAAAAAAGTAAAAGAACCGGAAACATTCTTTTTAATGACGCTAGCGCTCAGATTAGGGAAAACACTCAAAGAGTTAATTCAGGATCTGGATGCTAGCGAGTTAAGAATGTGGATGGCATACGACAAAATCAGTCCTATTGGTGATGGTCGTGGAGATATTCAAACAGCAATGCTCGCCTCTGCAGTCATGAATGCTGCTGGTGCGAAAGTCTCACTACGAGACATGATTCTGGTTTGGGATCAGGAAGCAGATAACGAATCTGTCAGCGATAGTAAGAATCAAGAGCCGCTTGAGGCATGGTTGAGTAGTATGTCTGAATAGTTATATAGTAGGCCCATCATTCATTAATGGGTCAATGAAATGCAAAAATTAATATCTAGGGTCATGGTAATAATTGCTTCGTTAATTATCCTTTGGAGTATTTATATTGGCACGAGGGAAATAGTATCACTATTTATGATTATTCCACTCAACTTGGTGGTTGCAATTATATTTATCAAAATAAATGAGAAGTTATTAAATGATGAGGTTGGTGGAAAGAATGTTAATACTCTGTCGCTTATAAACTCCGCTATTTATTTAGTTGTAACAATGGTTTTGTGTTGGGCTATTTTATCATATGTAAATAGTGGGACATCTCTTTTTGGTGACGCTTATAAAGAAAGAGTTGAGTTAGAAAATATAAAGAAAAAATCATGGCAAAATTCAGCATCTGAAATGAATCATGTGTCCATTGCAGAAAAGAGACTTAAAGAAAACCTTAAAGATCCTTCCTCTGCGGATTTTAAAGATAGTCGAATAGGGAGTAACGGAACTGTTTGTGGCCAAGTGAATTCTAAGAATGGCTTTGGTAGCTATACTGGGTATAAAAAATATATTCAAGTCGGGTCATTGACCATGATCGATGATGGGTCCGATGATTTCAAGAAACAATGGGTATCCTACTGCAATTGAGCATTAATAATTTCACAAAACCTCGCTAAAAGCGGGGTTTTTTAATTTAAGGAGCAAGTGTGGCTACTTTACGTGAATTGATTTTAAAAATATCTGCTAATTCAAGCAGTTTTCAGGCTGAGGTCAGCAAAGCTTCTCGAATTAGTAATGATTTTTATAAAAGCGCGGCGGGTGGTAGCCGTCAATTACGGCAAGAATTAGCTCAGCAAAAAAAAGCGCTTTCGGAAATTAATAGCCAATTATCCAGCGTTGCCATGACTGCAAAAATGAGTGCTGGTGCGCTGGCTGGTTTTTTCTCAGTATCCGCAGCAATCTCAACAGTTGATGAATGGGGGCAAATGTCAGCCCGCATCACTATGGCACTAAAATCAGTTGAGGGTTCAGCGCAGCGATATGATGAAATACAGCAGCGATTTTTAACTATCAGCAATCGAAACGGTAAAGCTATAGAGACGACTCAAGAGTTGTATATTGGGACTGCATCAGCAATGAAGGAGCTTAATTACAATACAACTCAAACAGTGGATTACATTGAATCAATGTCATCAGCATTTACCGCCAATGCTACCAGTGCTCAAAAAACAGAATCAGCCCTTAATGCAATAAACAAAGCCACGATTGAAGGTAAGGTTGCTGGTGAAAATTGGAAGGCAATCCTAAATGCCACCCCTTCGGTACTGATGGATATCGCTCATGAGTTAGAGCGCACCAATGGCGGAATGAAGGTTACTGAAAGCCAAGTTAAAAAACTGGCTGCAGAAGGTAAAATATCCTTTAAGTTATTTGCAGATGCAATGATAAATGCAAAGAATGCAAATAATGCCATGGCTGATTCGATGGATAATACTGTCGCTGATGGCTTTATGCGAGTTGCTAATTCAGCAAAAAGCTATTTTGGTGAGCTAAATAGAGGTGCGGGTGCAACGAAATCAATAGCTGCTATTTTGGCTAAACTAGGCGATAACTTTGATAAAGTTGCACTTGCGGGTAGCTTAATTATTGGTGTTGGCTTGTCTCGATACTTTGGGAATTTAACCCTAAGCGCTAAAAATTTAGCAAAAGAAACGGTTAATAGCTACCTATCCCTAGTCAATCAAACAAAGGAGCAAATCCGCAGCCTTCAGGTAACTCAAATGCGGATCAAGGACGAAAGGCAACTGCTTCTTGATATGCGCCAGTCGCTAGTAACTAAAAAGATGGTGGCAGCAACTGACAAGGAGCGATTAATTTTAGATGGTCAGTTAGCAAAAAATACCAAGGCATTAACAGTGCTTAGTAATCAAGAGGCTGCGGCGAATACAAAGCTTGCAGCATCACGTAGGGCATTGAGTAGCATGACATCAGTTACATCCACAATAGGGCGTGGGCTTTCTGGTGCACTGTCTTTAGCTGGAGGACTGCCTGGTGTGGTAATGCTAACTGCAGGTGCGTGGTATTTCGTCAATGAACGGCAAAAAGAAGCACATAGAACATCTCTTGAATACGCTAAATCTCTAGATGGTATTGCGGAGCGTACAAAGAACATGTCACTTTCCGAATCATCTGATGAGTCAAAAAAAGTTAAGGAAACGTTTGAGGCTCAAACAAAGGAAATTGAGAAGCAGCTCGAGTTGATTCAAAGAACACGATCCGGTCTTAATGAGATGAGAGGTGCGGCGGAGAAAAACTTCCCTGACTTGCCAGAAATAGCGAAAGAGGGAGCGTTAACTAATTACCAATCTGCATTGGAATCTCTTTCTGTTGAAGAAGATCGTCTTAAAGCATTAGAGCAAGATCGTGAAAAAACATTAAGTGTTCTTAATGGGCTGACCGAGCAATCAAATAAACAAATAGAAGCTGGTAATACTGCGAAAAATCAGAAGCTAGCTGCGATGGCGAAAGAGATCGCTCAAGAGTCAGAATTTAATCGACTACTTTCTCTTGGTAACAATTTACTGTCTAACCGTAATTTACTGACTCAAGCTCCTATGTTAGTTGGTAATCGTCCTGAATTAACTGATAACCAAAGACAGATGTTATGGGGCGCTGAGCAGGAGCGTATTCTTGCTGGCATGAAGCAGCGCGACCAGGTTGAGCAACGCGCCATATGGGAGGCAGAAAGTGCATTTTCCAATGACGACCACAAGAAACAGTATGTTAACGATAAACTAAAAGCCTTTGACGATCGCGAAAAAATGAATAATTCGCTTAAGTCTGGCGCGTCTTTAATGAAAGAAACGGAGCGAGTCGCTGAGCGCTACAAAGATAAAATGGCTGACCTTAGTGTTGCTACGGAGGTTCAGCGTGTTCGTGCCTTGCAGGGCGAAAAAGCGGCTGCACTTTATGCCGCTGCGCATGAAACCGGAGCTAAGTGGACGGATGAACAGCGGAAATCTATTCAATCATCTGCAGTTGAGCTGGCGGAATGGACGCAAAAAGCCGATGAAGCCGTGCGTAAGCAACGTGAAATGACGGATGCATTGAAAGAACTGAAAGACGCAACGCGCAAATATAATGATGATGCGGCATTAGCCAGAAGTACCGTGGGTATGGGTAATCGTCGTCGCAGTCTTGAGGAAGAACATCAGCAAATTGAGCGGGTATTTAGCAAAACGGATGGCGGTAAGGAGGCATTACAAGAGCGCCAAAATGCCTTGGATGCATTGAACGGTAAATATAGGGATGCCATTTTAGCCGAAGCGGATTGGCGTTCTGGCGTTAAAGCTGGTTTGGAAAACTGGGTTGATGATGCGAGCAACTACGCGGGGCAGGCAGCAAGCGCAACACAATCGGCAATGTCAGGGATGGTGAATAATATTTCCGACATGTTGGTTGGCAATAAAGCCGATTGGAAAAGCTGGGCAATCGACGTCCTGAAAAGTATTGATAAGGTCCTTATTAATATGGCGCTTGTTCAATCAATGAAAGCGGCGGGGAGTTATTTCGGTGGGGGATTCGGAAGCTTAATGAGCTCCATTGTCCCGAATGCGAAAGGGGGTGTTTATGATTCACCTAGCTTAAGTTCTTACAGTGGACAAATTGTTAACTCGCCAACTATGTTTGCTTTCGCTAAAGGTGCTGGTTTGATGGGAGAAGCGGGGCCTGAAGCAATCATGCCTTTAACCCGAGGCTCTGATGGTTCATTAGGCGTACGCGTTCTTGGCTTGGAAAATGTTCAAAATGGCACAACAGCAATCACATCTAATAATGCTATCAATATCGATGTTGGCGATATCAACCTGATCAGCGATGGCTCTAAAGAGCAGCAGCCAATAGGTGACGTGAGTGGTGCTAAGCAGCAACTCAAAAACGAAATTGTTAATACCGTCAATGAGCAGGCATCGAGAGAGGGAACGCCGCTTTGGCAGCTAATTAACAGAAGAAGGTAAACTGTATGGTAGAAACGTTCACTTGGTGTCCCCGTATTAATGCGCAAAGTGATACAACATTCAGAGTCAAAAAAGCCCAGTTCGGTGATGGATATACACAAACCGCGGGCGATGGGTTAAACAACCGCTCTGATAGTTGGCAACTTGAGTTTGTGGGTGAAGAGGCAATGATCGAACAGATTGTTGCCTTTCTTGATCGCCACGGTGGGTATAAGTCTTTTATTTGGAAGCCACCACTCCGACCACAAGGGCTATTTCGATGTGAACAATACAAGCCTAGTGCGCTGGGTGGCGGTAAATATTCATTAATGACGACATTTATTGAGGCATTTAGCTCATGAAAATAACTGCAGACGTTCAAATGCTGGAGCCGGGAAGTCGAATACAGTTAGTTGAAGTGGATGCCAGTGCGTTTGATGGTCCTATTCTGCGCTTTCATGCCTATAACTTACGTTATACCGAGAAAGAGCTTAAGGGGGGAGGTGATGAACTTGCCCCGCGTTCCATCTGGTGGCAAGGCAATGAATATGGGGCGCACCCTTATCAAATTGAAGGAATGTCCAAAAACAGTGACGGTGCGCAAGCTAGACCGAAATTTAGAGTCTCAAACGTCAATAGTGTTATTTCATCATTATGTTTGCAGTTTGATGATATGGCGCTAGCAAAAGTCACTATTTATGAAACCTTCGCTCATTATCTCGATGCTAAAAATTTTCCTGATGGAAACTCTACGGCTAACCCTGAAGAGTGCTTTACGCAAGTTTATTACATTGATCGTAAAAACAATGAAGTGGCAGGTGAAACGGTTGAGTTCGAGTTATCTAGCCCGTTTGATTTGCAGGGAATTATGATCCCCGCTCGACAAATCCATAACCTTTGCTCCTGGTGCATGAAAGGTGATTATCGAAGCGGGCGAGGCTGTAATTATACGGGTAATAAATATTTCGATGAGCGTGGTGAACCGGTTGATGATCCGGCATTAGATAAATGCGGCGGGCTAATTAGCGACTGTAAAAAACGCTTTGGTGAAAATGAGCCTTTGGATTTTGGAGGGTTCCCAGCAGCGGGATTAATACGATGATCACAAAGAAATTAACGGAGGCGATATTTCAGCATGTAAAAGCGGAATATCCCAAAGAAGTGTGTGGTGTGATTTGCCAAAAAAGCCGAGTCAAAAAATACTTCCCTTGCCGTAACCTCTCCGATAATCCTACTGAACACTTTGAACTTTCCCCTGAAGATTATGCCACAGCTGAAGATTGGGGCGATCCAATAGCGATAGTCCATAGTCATTGTGGTGATGGCGTGACATCTCAGCCGAGTGAAATAGATAAGTTGCAGTGTGATGCGACGGGGTTGCCATGGGTAATAGCATCATGGCCAGAAGGTGACATTCGAACTATTCATCCTCGCGCAGAACGTGAATTAGAAGGGCGCCCATTTGTGTTAGGTCATGCCGATTGCTGGTCACTCATTATGGATTACTACAGACAGGCACACGGTATTGATCTGCATAACTACAGCGTCGAAAATCACTGGTGGGAAGATGGCGGAAACCTGTACATGGATAACTGGCAGCAAGAGGGCTTTGTTGAGTTCTCTGGTGACTTGAAAGAGGGCGACATGGTCATCATGCAAGTGCAAGCGGATGTCCCTAATCATGCCGGGGTGATAGTGAATGGCATGCTTCTCCACCATCTTTACGGGCAGCTAAGCCGCATTGTTCCATACAGTGATTACTGGCGAGACAGAACAGTGAAAATAGTCAGACGCAAGGAGTTGGCATGAGCTTAAAAACAGTGCGTCTCTATGGTGTTTTGGGTACCTACTTTGGACGCGAACATCGGCTTGCAATTGATTCCCCCCGTGAAGCGATTAAAGCGTTATCGGTACTCTATGATGGCTTTGAACAATTCTTAGCAAGTTCTCACCTTAGAGGACTGGAGTTTGCCGTGTTTAAAGGTAAGCGCAATATTGCAGAAGATGAGTTGCATCTTGATACCTGTGAAGAAATTCGCATTGCTCCGGTGATCAAAGGTAGTAAGCGTGGTGGTTTCTTTCAGACTATTTTAGGTGTGGCCATGATTGGGGCTGCAATGATGTTAGGTCCTGCTGGCTGGGCTGCATTTGGTGCGGGTGGTTTTGCTGGTGGCGCATTGGCACTCGGTGGTGCTGCCATGGCATTGGGCGGTGTTATACAAATGCTATCACCTCAGCCACAAGGATTATCAGTGCGGCAAGATTCGGATAACAAACCTTCTTATGCCTTTGGTGGCGCCGTGAATACGACAGCGCAAGGTAATCCGGTACCGCTTTTATATGGGCTAGATCGTCGAGAAGTTGGCGGCGCGATTATTTCAGCGGGGATTTATACCGAAGATCAGAAATAGCAAAACGAACACGTTAACACGAGCGGCTTAATTGCCGCTTTTTTTATGGGTGAAATATGGAAACGATATACGGCGCCAAAGGCGGTGGTGGTGGCGGACATACGCCAGTCGAATCAAAAGACAGTTTGCTATCCGAATCTACCGCAAAAATTCTGTTAGCGATTTCGGAGGGTGAAATAGCCGGTGGGTTGGATGATACCCGTATTTTCCTCGACGATACACCGATTGGTAACTTAGACGGCACCAAAAATTTTGAGGGTGTGACGTGGGAGTTTAGATCTGGCAGTGAACAGCAAGAATACATTCAAGGCATTCCCTCCGTGGATAATGATATTGCTGTAGGAATGGAACTGAAAGACGATCAGCCTTACGTCAGAACTATTAACAACACTCAGTTATCTGCTATTCGTGTTCGCTTTTCGGTACCGCAATTAATGCGCCAGCATGACAACGGAGACACGACAGGCTACCGCATTGATTATGCTATTGATTTATCCACGGATGGAACAGGATATAAAGAGCTTGTTAAGTCTGCATTCGATGGAAAAACAACAAGCGAATACCAGCGCACCCATCGTGTCGATTTACCCAAAGCCACAACAGGTTGGCAATTGCGTGTTCGCCGGCTCACTAAGAATCAGAATACTGCCCGTATTGCTGATAAAGTAACGATAGCAGCTGTGACGGAAGTCATTGATGCAAAGCTACGTTATCCAAACACGGCACTTTTGTTTATTACCTTCAATGCCCGTCAATTTAATAATCGCATCCCTAAAATTAGTGTTCGTCCTAAAGGTGGGATACTTGTCAAAGTGCCGACTAATTATGATCCAATTAATAGAACCTATTCAGGCGTATGGGATGGGACATTTAAGCTTGCAGCTACTAATAACCCTGCATGGGTTTATTACGATGCATCAATTAATAATCGATATGGTTGTGGTGAGAGAATAAAACTCCCAAATATAAGTAAATGGGACCTTTATAAAATCTCACAAGATTGCGATGAATTAGTGCCTGATGGTCGTGGTGGTGATGGTAAAGAGCCCCGCTTCCTGTGTGATGTGTATATCCAATCGCAAGAGTCAGCTTACACAGTACTACGTGACATCGCGGCGATATTCAGAGGTATGACATTCTGGGCTGATAACAAAGTGAATGTGGTTGCTGATATGCCTGCGAGCATCTTCCGCACATTTACCAACGCCAATATTATTGGTGGCAAACCATCATATTCAGGTGGCAGTATCCAGAATCGCTATACACAAGCACTGGTATCTTTTACTGATACAGATAATCACAGTAATGATGATGTTGAAGCCGTTGCTGATCTAAAACTTCAGCGTCGATACGGCGTACGTAAAATCGAGTTATCCGCGATTGGCTGCACCCGCAGAAGTGAAGCTAACCGTCGTGGCCGCTGGGCATTACTCACAAATGCGAATGACCGCATGATCACTTTCGCTACAGGACTTGAGGGTGCGATCCCTTCTCCTGGCCACATCATTGCCGTAGCTGATTCAAACTTAGCTGGGCGTGATAACGGTGGACGCATATCTTCCGCTAAGGGGCGTAATATTACACTCGATAGAGTCACGTCAATTAAAGCAGGCGATCGTCTGATCATCAACTTGCCTGATGGGAACTCAGAGGGGCGAACCGTTACCTCAGTAAATAAAAAAGTGGTTACGGTTTCTGTCGAATACTCGCAGGTACCGCAAAAAGAGGCGGTGTGGGTTGTTGATTCTGATGATTTGGCTGTCCAGCTATATCGAGTGATTAATATCAGCGATAACGTGGATAACACTTACACCATCAGTGGCGCCATTCATAATCCTGATAATTATGAACACATTGACTCCGGCGCCCGAATTGATGAGCGTCCTATTACAGTTATTCCTCCAAGTGTTCAGCCAGCTCCGAAAAACGTAAAAATCTCATCTTATTCTAGAGTGGATCAGGGCATTGCTTTTTCTACGCTGAGTGTCAGTTGGGAAGCGCCAGAAAGTGCGATTGCGTATGAAGCGCAGTGGCGTCGCGATAACGGTAACTGGATCAATGTGCCTAGAACTTCATCACTCGGATTTGATGTTGATGGAATTTATTCTGGTCGATATCAGGTGCGTGTTAGGGCGATCAACGCTTCCGAAATTTCCAGTATTTGGGCGAATGCGCCAGAAACAACACTGACAGGGAAAGTAGGGAACCCACCTAAGCCTGTAAACTTTAGGTCTTCGCCGCTTGTGTTCGGTATTAAGCTTGATTGGGGTTTTGGTGATAACACAGGCGATACGTTAAAAACAGAGATTCAGTACAGCAAAACCAATGATGGCAATGGACTTATGTTGCTTGCAGATGTCCCTTACCCATCGCGTTCCCATGAGTTAGCCGGTTTAGCTGCGGGCATTGCTTTTTACTTCAGGGCGAGGCTGGTGGATAAATCAGGCAATGAGTCGGAATGGACCTCATTTGTTCGCGGGGAGTCTGAGTTTGATGTGAATACTATCATGCCTGCTCTCAATGAGCATTTCATGACTGCAGAAGCAGGTAAGCAACTTGATAAAACACTCGATTGGCTTAATGAAGCATGTCTAATCAACATGGCTGCTACCTATGAGCTTCAAGAGGATTTATTCGTTAAACATGGACAGTCGCAAGCTCAAATTAAAGAGCTATGGCGTGTGTATGCGGACAGTGAACTGGCTTGGGCTGAGAAGTACACGACGGTCAATGCCTCCATTAACGGCGTGAAATCTGAGGTTGCTACGCTAGATAAGGCTGTTGCGAAATTAGATAGCGCATTTGCAGAATCCCAAACTCAACTACAGGTGAAATTTAATGAGCAAGAGGCGTTAATCAATACCAAGATGCAGGCTGAGTTTAAGCAAGGTGCAGGCTATGCGATGCACAGTACCAATATCACGATTGTTGTGGATGGTAAGAAGTATAACGCAGCTGGAATGGTGATTAGCGCTGAATTGAAAAACGGTAAAATCGAGTCATTCATCGGTTTTAATGCGAATAACTTTGCTTTCTATAATCCAGTTAATGGAAAAATGGAGCCCTTCTTATACATGAAAAACGGTCAAGTTTTCATGAATGAAGCATTTATTAGCAAGGCATGGCTTAACGAAGTTGTTGTAACTGATAAAATGACGTCAGCAAATTACGTTCCCGGTAAGATGGGTTTCAATATTGATGCTAAAACGGGAGAAATTGAGTGTCACAGTATCCTTATTAGCGGCGATTTTAGAATCGTTAGTGATGATGGGCAATTACTGGTTGATAACACTGGGGTCGCTGTGTTTGACGAAAGCAAACGATGGGCTGTAAAACTTGGGAGGCGTCCGGTATGAGCGATGATTATGGATTGTTTATTAACCCTAAAGACGGCGGGAAGCCGATTGAAATCACCAACAACTCTTATCCGCTAACCTTCCTAAAGCATATTGTTATTCATCCACTCAGCCCACAGCCGTATCAAAAAAATAAGTCTGTTAATGTACCGGGTATGTCAAAATACAATGTGGTTATTGTGCCTTCTGCGTTATGCCACTTTCTGGCTTATGGTTCGGTGCAGGGCGTGAGTATCGGAAGCTATTGGGTGTCTGGCGATACATTCTATTGTAACTATGACTGGTGGGGCGGTGATTCAGGTTGGTTACCGGGGAGTGATGGTAATTCCCACTTTTTCTTATACGGTGTACTGAAGGAAGCCCCGCAAGACTCTTATGGGCTTTTTATTAACTCGCAGATAGATGCTGCCGTTGATAACTTTAGAGCTATCACCCAAGAATCTACGGTTTCCTATTGTGTGTTTCGGCAAAAAATATTTATACAAGCGGATAAGAATGGGCGGGGTTATTGGAGTGTTCCGGATTCTATCCCGAACCGTAGCTCGGTTTGTGTATTTATTAGACCTGAAAATACAAGCCAAACGATACGCTACGACAGGCCTAATAACCGGATAATTTCGCTAGAGTCTGGTTGGGTATATGTTGTGATATTTGCGTCCGGGTTAAATCTTCAACCTTCCGACGGACTGACAATTTGGAACAGAGAGGGCAAGGTAGTCTTCAACTCCGAGTACACACCGTTTTATAACAATGGGCAGATAGTTAACACGAGCAATAATGTTGCCACGAGTAAATTCGATGTTCCGATGTTCACGATGGATAGCCCCAATACATGGCTGGAGAATGAGGGAAATACCGTTAACTGTTACATGTCTGGATTTAGGGTATCAGGGAAACAGCTTATAGCGAAAAGGATGTGGACCATTGGTGATTACCCCACGTATGCCAACTACATGTACAACAAGATAGTGTATGCCGGCAGCTACGCCATAGACTTCAACGACTACTTCTAAATACTCAACTCAACGATAAGCCGATTAATTGCGGTTTTTTTGCGTCCAAATTTTGGAGTTAAAAAATGATTTATCAAACAGGCACCATCACAACCACGGCAGGCCAAACAAAAATAAAAGGTACCGGAACGCGCTGGAAAGATAACTTAAACGGCATCTCAGAAGGCTGCCCAATCTCTTATCTCATCAATAACGTTGTGTACATGAACACAGTGTTATCCGTGAATTCAGACACAGAGATTAATCTTACTTATCCTGTACCTGTTGCAGCTTCGGCGGCTAAGTATCAGATTGCCACATTCGTTCTAGACAGCATGAGCGATGGCGTTCGCAAGATGCTAGCGAATCAGCAGTATATCCAGTATTTCCTCCGCAATATGGATACATGGATGACTCAGGACGGCATTGTTGAAATAAAAACACCGACTGGGGAGACGGTCAAACTCGAAAGCATCATTGCACTGAAAAAGCTGATTAATGGAAAAGCAACGCTAGCAACAAACTCAGTTCAGTATTTTGACGGTGAAATCAGAGACAAAACATCAATTGGCGTATGGTCGGCTGATAATAAAAATGCACTAATGGTGTCACTGGTTAGAGGCACCCCTGATTTTTATTATCGAGTCAATGACGTGACATATTATATTACAATGCCTTCAGGTAGTGGAACATTGATGAAAGTGGGTGATTTTGGTTTAGGGAATAGTGGTATCTCAGGAGAGGGGGCGGTCGACAACTATACATCACCGGTAGGCTTTTATCACATGCAAGAGAATATGGGAACGCCCCCTCAAAATATTAGTGGGTCTTGGGCGTTCATACAAGCTCCTGCCGCCTATCCTTCATATCGAAGCCAGTTGGCATTTTCAGATAGAGGAAGTTCATCAGGAACACTATTTATTCGTTCGTTTAATGCTGGGAAAGCTGGGGATTGGGCTAAATTCTATCATGACAAGAATACAACAAAAGACGCTAACGGAAATCTAAAAGCCGCATCACCAATCATTAAAGTCTTCGCAGACCATATCGAACTTAACGACGAATCAGATGGCGTAACACTCAAAAAGTTGCACACTGGAATCTATCAACTGCATGGGGTTCTTGGTATGCACCCTGATGCTAGCTGGGGTGGAGTTCATGGTGGTATTACTATCCCATGCGGTATTAACCAGCTTCCACTAGTATATGCGCTTTATGATGTACTGGAGAAAGGTAAGCCACATCCATTTGACGGCCGTATCGTTGAACCTGAAGAAAATGGCGATATCGTACTTTATACGACATATCGCAAGCATGACTTGCCGCAGAATATTCAATATGAGCGATTCAAGCTTTACCCTGAATTTCTTAAAGAAGTTGATGGGGAAATGGTTGAGTTAACTCCGGGTGAGCCTTGTGATATTCCCAATGGTCACTGGATTGATGTTCGTGTGAATATGCCGAGTGATTCTATCTACAATCAGAAGCTAGCTGAAGCAGAGAGGCTTGCTAAACTAGAAGCGGAGCGATTAGCTGAAGAAGAAGCTAAACGAGCAGCAGAAGAAGCGGAAAGAGCAGAACAGGAAGCTACGGAACGTAAACAATATGACCTTGGTGATAATGACACATTGCTATAATTAAAAAATAAATGCGCCAGCTTGAGTAGTTGGCGCACTCTAATCATTTATCGAAATACTCTACTTCCTCAGTTTCTTTCATTTCAGGCATCCAATCTCCATCATTCCAAATTTCTTCCAGCGTTTCTTCAATGTAGGTTTTCTTTTCGTTCTTACCAAGGCCATCAATAGAAACATTAGCTTGAGATCCCCAACTAATATCGATATTTAAATCAGGGTATTTGGGGTTCAATCTTTTTGTAATCTCATTTCTCAATGCGTCGAAAGTCCCCACAGGTAATTTACCTTTCATGCTTGCAGCGAAGCGAACTTTAATAGTAACCATCGTACATTCTCCTTGCATAAAGCGCTGTATATAAAAACAGTTAAATAATAACTGTGATTATATACAGTAAAATATTAATGGAGATCAAGAAATAAGGTAAAATTTATCTTATGGCTAAGAAAATGACTTCCCCAAAACCATTTAAAGAATATCGTTAAATCAAGAGGTTAAATGATAGTTGAAAATGGCATAAAACCAAGGGTTAATGCCATTTAAATAATTATTAATCAATAAGTTAAGTTATTATTAAGCGCATGAATAAAATACACATGCAAACTAGGTATAAATACGAAGTTAATCGCGCGCATTTTATACTGTATTGAATAGGGATATCTGGTCAAGAGTCGGATTTTGGCTTTTTGAATAAACTGAAAATAATCCGATGAGCGTTTTTCGTGAATTTTTAAATTATTTGATGTGCGTCACAAAATTTAGGTGCTATAAGTTAGTCATCAGCCCATGGTACACTGAGATAAATTGAGAATTCAGTACCAAAATGAAGATAAAATATTTTTAATGGCTTAGCTTTATTGAATTGCTATTTAGTGAATAGATATCATTGATAATAAAGGCTATGCTTAAATTGAATTTCCACACTGAGTAATACGACTGAGCACGAAAGTAATGAGTGATTTTCTGGGCACATTTAAAACTGACACAATTTTTAAAGATGAAGTTGAAAAGACGCTACAACCACCATCGATGTATAAAGTACTGTTAAATAATGATGATTATACGCCGATGGATTTTGTTGTTGAGGTGTTACAAAAATACTTTTCTTTTGATGAAGAACGCGCTACACAGATAATGTTAGATGTGCATTTTCAAGGTAAAGGTATTTGCGGTGTTTATACTGCTGAAGTTGCAGAAACTAAAGCCGCCCAAGTCAATGCTTTTGCAAGGGAACATGAATATCCTTTATTGTGTACTATAGAAAAAGTCTGAAGAGTCTTAATATCAATTTTGGGAGGTGCTTATGCTCAATCAAGAATTGGAGCTTAGTCTAAATGTTGCTTTTACCAGAGCGAAAGACAATCGCCATGAATTTATGACTGTGGAGCACCTATTGCTGGCATTATTGAGCAATATCTCTGCGCGTGAAGCTTTAGAGGCTTGTAAGGTCGACTTGGTTGCCTTGAGACAAGAACTCGAGCATTTTATTGCCCAAACCACGCCGCTATTGCCTGAGAATGATACGCGAGACACTCAACCGACTTTGAGTTTCCAGCGCGTACTGCAACGTGCTGTTTTTCATGTTCAATCATCAGGGCGCAGCGAAGTGACTGGCGCGAATGTGCTAGTGGCGATTTTTAGCGAACAAGAATCCCAAGCGGCTTATTTATTACGTAAGCATGATGTTAGCCGCCTCGATGTGGTTAATTATATTTCCCACGGTACCATTAAAGGTGAAGATTCTTCTTCATCGGAGGATGATGCCGCAAACAATACACCACCAAGTGAAGAGCAGCCGGTCTCAGAAGACCATATGGACAACTTCACCACCAATCTGAACCAACAGGCCAAGAAAGGGAATATCGACCCGCTGGTGGGACGTCAGGCTGAATTAGAGCGTACCATTCAAGTGTTGTGCCGTCGCCGTAAGAATAACCCACTATTGGTTGGGGAATCCGGCGTAGGTAAAACGGCGATTGCTGAGGGTTTAGCGTGGCGTATTGAGCAAAATGATGTGCCTGAAGTGATGAAAGATTGCACAATCTACTCACTGGATATCGGCTCATTGTTGGCTGGCACTAAATATCGCGGTGATTTTGAAAAACGTTTTAAAGCGCTGCTGAAAATGTTGGAAAAAGATCCGAAAAGCATTCTGTTTATCGATGAGATTCACACAATTATTGGTGCTGGTGCGGCATCGGGTGGACAGGTAGACGCCGCAAACTTGATTAAGCCGCTGTTATCAAGTGGTCGTATCCGTGTGATTGGTTCCACGACCTATCAAGAATTCAGCAATATCTTTGAGAAAGATAGAGCGTTGGCTCGACGTTTCCAAAAAATTGATATTGTGGAACCTACCCCTGAAGAAACCGTGCGTATCATTAATGGGTTGAAACCGAAATATGAGTCTCACCATGATGTTCGCTACACCGCGAAAGCCATTCAGGCTGCGGTGGATTTATCGGTGAAATACATTACCGACCGCCATCTGCCGGATAAAGCCATTGATGTTATCGATGAAGCGGGAGCAAGAACCCGTTTAGTGGCGCCAAGTAAACGTAAGAAGACCATCGGTGTACCTGAAATCGAAACCGTGGTGGCGCGTATTGCGCGTATTCCAGAAAAAACCGTTTCCTCGAGCGATAAAGATCGTTTGAGAACCTTAGACTCACGCCTGAAGATGTTAGTCTTTGGACAAGATAAAGCGATTGAGGCGCTGTCTGAGGCGATTAAAATGAATCGCGCAGGCTTAGGGTTAGATCATAAGCCCGTCGGCTCCTTCTTGTTTGCAGGGCCAACTGGCGTGGGTAAAACGGAAGTCACCGTGCAGCTGGCAAAAGCGTTAGATGTGAAACTGCTGCGCTTTGATATGTCTGAATATATGGAACGCCATACGGTTAGCCGACTGATTGGTGCGCCTCCGGGGTATGTAGGTTTTGACCAAGGTGGATTGCTGACCGATGCCGTCATTAAGCATCCGCATTCCGTCGTGCTATTGGACGAAATTGAAAAAGCGCACCCAGATGTGTTTAACATTCTTCTGCAAGTAATGGATCACGGTACGCTAACGGATAATAACGGTCGCAAAGCGGACTTCCGTAATGTGATTGTGGTCATGACCACCAACGCAGGGGTGCAAGAAACTCAGCGCCGCTCGATTGGTTTTGCAGAGCAAGATAATAGTACGGATGCGATGTCTGAAATTAAAAAGACATTTTCACCGGAATTCCGTAACCGTCTTGATGGCATTATTTGGTTTAATGCGCTGTCGATGGATATCATCACGCAAGTGGTGGATAAATTCATTGTTGAACTGCAAGCACAGTTGGATGAGAAGGGCGTCTCGATCGAGGTAAGCCAAGCGGCTCGTCGTTGGTTGTGTGAGAAAGGGTATGACAAAGCAATGGGTGCCCGACCTATGGCGCGTGTCATTCAGGATAACCTGAAGAAACCATTGGCAAATGAACTGTTATTTGGTTCGTTAACGAATGGCGGCTCGGTGAGTATCGGGCTTGATGAAAAGAGTCACACACTGACATACAGCTTCAGTAGCGTACACAAGGCCTCTCCAGAGGATGCTGTAATCTGACAATAGCTAGTACCACAGGTGTCTTAGGCACCTGTGGTCTTGTCAGGCCTTGCCTGAAAATCGAAAATCAGCGGCTACGGAAAATGATGCGGCCTTTGCTCAGGTCGTAAGGAGTTAACTCTACAGTTACCTTGTCGCCTGTCAGAATGCGGATGTAGTTTTTACGCATTTTACCAGAGATGTGCGCAGTCACGACGTGACCGTTTTCCAGTTCAACGCGGAACATTGTATTTGGCAGGGTATCCAAAACCGTTCCCTGCATTTCAATATTATCTTCTTTGGCCATCTAATCCTCTAAGTCTAATAACCGTGATTTTTTACGGGCAAGATAATGCCCAAAAACCCACACTAAGTAAAGAAGTGTCGCATTTTAAAGCGATCTTTCTTTAAAATAGTTGGGGATAAAATTACTGTATTGCCACTTTCTATCGCTTAAAAAGTGGTGATTTTTCAAATGATTGAGGTAAATCAATTGACTGTGGTAACCAGCATGCTGGGTCAATCCGCAGGTCACGCCACCGATAAAGAATATGCAGAAAATCCCTGCGGGAGATCTCCGTCGCGCCAAGTGAAGCGGTGTGGTGGTTAAGTACCTGACAATCAAAAAGTTGCCCATTATAGCGCAAAAAATGAAAATAGAATGTAATAAAAGCACATTTGGACGCATCATTCATTCTACTGAACATTGACTCCCCACAAAACAGGTGTCCCATGTTCACGCCATACAAACCGCCCACCAGCTGATCACCATGCCACGCCTCAATAGAGTGGGCGAGTCCCTCTTGGTGTAGTGCGAGATAGCCCGCTTGTACAGAGGGCAGGATCCACGTGCCTTCTTTGCGTACAGCACAAGCCGCTATCACCTCTTTGAACGCATGATTTATGGTAATGCGATAAGGAGATTTTTTTAATGTTTTGATCATGGAACGGCTGATATGCAAGTCGCCCACTCTCAAGACGGCTCGCGGATCGGGTGACCACCATAAAGGCACTTCACCAGGGTTAAACCACGGGAAAATACCATCATAGTAAGCCGCTTGTAAGCGTCGAGATGATAAATCACCGCCGATCGCCAGTAACCCATTAGGTTCCCGCATCGCTTCAGACACGGGCGGGAACAGGTATGAATCATCGTCTAATTGGTACATGGTGCACCTCAGCGAGTTTGCTGAACCAAATGACGTTGACGGAATTGATAATAACGACCTTGCTCAGCTAACAATTGCGAGTGTGAGCCTTGTTCGATAATTTCGCCATTATCCATCACACAAATGGTATCCATCTGCTCTAAACCTTGCATACGATGGGTGATTACCAGCAGGGTTTTATCGGCACATTTTTGCTTGAGCAGGCTGAGAATTTGCTGTTCAGTGTGGGCATCTAACCCTTCTGTTGGCTCATCCATTAATACCAGCGGCGTATTGTGCAGAAGGGCGCGAGCGATACCTAAGCGGCGCTGCTCTCCTCCTGATAATTGACGACCGCCTTCACCCATCCATGCGTTTAATTTTAGCTGATTATCCAACAAATTATCTAAGCCAACTTGAGTGAGTACATCGCAAAGTTGCTCATCTGAGGCTTGTTCGTCGGCTAATAATAAATTGTTGCGCAGGGTATCACTGAAGACATGAACACGCTGAGGAACCACGGACATCACGCCACGTAGCGCTTCTTCGCTGTAAGCTTGAATTGGCTGGCCATTAATCGATATCACGCCACTGTCCACATCCCAAGCGCGGGTGAGCAATTGCAGTAGAGTTGATTTACCGCAGCCCGTTTTTCCTAATAACGCGATGTGCTCGCCTTGTTTGATCGACAAAGTGACATTTTTTAGTACGGCGAAAGGCTGTTCTGGATAAGTGAACGTGACGTTATCAATGATTAAATTTTCCAGCGATTTTAGTTCATTACCTTGATTGACAAAGTTCACTTCCGGTTTCGCATGCATTAACTGAGAGACGCGGGTAGCCGATGCAATCACTTGCCCCATGTGTTGGAATGCGACGGCAACAGGCCCTAAAGCCTCAAACGAAGCTAATGCACAGAACACAAATAAGGCAATCAGCGCACCGGGTTGTGTGTTTCCGCCAACATGTTCAGCAGCCATCCATAGAAGCAAGGTTGCGGTAAGTCCTGATGCACACAGAATGATGGCTTGAGATAAACCTGTCAGTGCCGCTTGTTGCTGCTGGCGACCTTGCCATGAGTTTTCGATGCTTGATAAGTGTTGACGAAAACGTTGAGTCGCGCCAAATAAGGCTAATTCGGCTTGGCCTTGTAATGCGGAAGTTAATACAGTGCGGTAATTTCCACGTAACTCAGTAAGCTCACGTCCAATCGGTTTACCAGCACGATAAAATACAAATGGCATCGTAAACAGCAGGAACAGCATGACGCCGCCTAACGTCCATGCAAGGCGAGGGTCAAGGAAGCTTAAACCAATAATCAGGACAAACGTGACAAAGAAAGCACTGACAATCGGGGAGAGAACGCGCAAGTAAAGATGGTCTAGGGTCTCGACATCCGCCACCAGTCGATTTAATAGATCCCCTTGGCGGAAACGGCTGATCCCACCGGGAGATAGTGGTAAAACCTTACTGAAGGCGAAAACTCGCAGATGGGCTAAGACTTTGAATGTCGCATCGTGGCTGACTAAGCGTTCGGCATAACGTCCCGCAGTACGGAAAATAGCCGCACCACGAACTCCAGCCGCAGGGAGCATATAGTTAAAGAAAAAGATCCCCGGCGCACCAACGATAGCAGCACCGGCTAAGAACCATCCCGATAACGTGAGAAGGCCAATACTGGAAAGCAGCGTGACAATCGCCAGAATGATCCCTAAGGAAATCAAAAACCAATGACGGCGATAGAGGGCTAAGAAGGGGAGTAATACTTTCATTTTCAAAGCTCCTCTTGGCGATGAGCGAGTAATTGGGCAAAGGCACCTTCAGACTGGCTCAGTTGTTGGTAGTCACCACGCTGGATAATTTTCCCGTTAGACATCACCCAAATTTGGTCGTAATCCATGGTTTCTTCAAGTAAATGGGTCACTAATAACGTGGTTTGCTGCTCAGATAATTGATTCAATGTTTCCATCACGCGTTGCTCGCTGTGCGCATCTAAGCTGGCAGCTGGCTCATCTAATAGCAATAAGCGAGAAGGTTTTAAGAGTACGCGAGCGACAGCGACACGTTGGGCTTGCCCAACAGAAAGACGTGCGGCGAAATCACCTAAGCGAGTATTTAACCCATCCGGTAAGTTGGGCAGAAATTCCGCCACATAGGCTTTTTCGATAGCAGATTGAATTTCTGATTCAGTCGCATCGGGTTTACCTAGGCAAATATTTTCTTGCAACGTTTGTTCAGGCAAATGCGGGTTTTGCCCAACCCAGCCAACCAAAACACGCCATTGTTCAGGGCATAATTGATTGAGCTCATTGCCATTAATAGTAATGGAGCCGCGATAAGGCAGGAAGCCAAGTAATAAGTTTAATAGGGAACTTTTACCTGCACCACTTTGACCAACTAAGGCAATGCGTTGCTGCGGTTCAATGGTGAAATCGAGAGGACCTGCGAGAATAGTGCCATCATGGGAAAGAACTTCCAGTTGTTTGGCTTCAATGCGAATAGGTTGCTCATCAATCACCTTGTCGCCTTGTGGTAATTGTTCATCACCTTGGCTTTCGAGTAAGGTCACCAGCGATTCCGCGGCGCCCACAGCTTGGGCTTTTGCGTGATAGTAAGTGCCTAGGTCGCGCAGAGGTTGGAAAAATTCCGGGGATAAAATCAGCGCAAGGAAACCAGCAAATAGTGTGACAGGTAGACCATAACTACCGAAACTTAACTCTCCAAGATAAGAGAATCCGAAATAAACAGCGACCACCGCAATGGAGATTGACGCGAAAAATTCTAAGACTCCCGACGATAAAAATGCCATACGCAGCACTTCCATGGTGCGAGAACGGAAGTCTTCAGTGGATTCACGAATTTGGGTGACTTCTGCTTTGCCACGGAAGAACAGGCGTAGGGTGTCTAATCCACGTAAACGGTCGAGGAAACTGCCACTCAAACGGCTTAAAGCAAGGAAGTTACGGCGGTTAGCATCGGCAGCACCCAGCCCAACCAGTGCCATGAAAATCGGAATTAACGGTGCGGTTGCAAATAAAATCAGCGCAGCTGCCCAGTTAAAAGGGAAGATGGCAATCAAGATCATGATTGGGATGATGGTGGCTAAATACATTTGCGGAAGATAGCGAGAATAGTAATCTTGCATATCTTCAATCTGCTCAAGAATAATCGTCGCCCAGCTTCCTGCTGGCTTACCTTTGACCCAAACAGGGCCTAATTCTTGCAGTTTATCTAACACCATGCCGCGGACTTGCTGTCTGACAACTTGTCCACAACGGTAGCCAGCGCGTTCACGAAGATAATGAATAACACCGCGTAAAATAAAGACACTAATTAATAACGCAAAGTCGGTGAGGAGTTGCTCGCGTGGAATACTCTCCATCATGAGCGCTTGTAGGATCACAGCGAGGAACCAAGCCTGCGCAATAATTAATAAACCGCTGACTATGCCTAATAGCATAGAAATTCGGAGCCAACGCTTAGCAGGAGCGCTGTGTTGCTTTAACCAACGCACCAATTCAGTCTGTCTTGATTTATCCATAATGATTTAGTTAGCAGGTGTAGTTTTCATGTTATTGAGTGCAGTTAAGATAGTTGACTTTGTCATCAAATCTAACCGAATTTTTGCCTATCATAACAGCTTCCATCAGATATGTTACATAATAAAAGCCAGTTATTTGAATAGAACAATTTTTGTTATCGATATGTTTTATAAAGGTAAATTATATTGGGCGTAATATAATTAAATTTGAACGAACAGAGGATGTTACCGTTATTACAAAGAAAAAATAAGGTGGCTTAATTTATAATTGTTAAGCCACCTGCATTTTAGGTTGAAATAATTTTGGGGGAATTTTGTGTGTTATTCAGGAACAATTTGCAACCAGGTTTTTGGTTTCAATATAAACTGGTTGTTAAGTAGCTTATCCCATGCCGCTTTTTTGGATGACATATCGTCGAATACCTCTCGTTGCGTATCGACTAATTTCCATGTGTTATCCACGGACTGCCAAATAGTACATTCATAATCAAGGGACTCGGGAATGGAGTAGCACATCACCACTTCGTTTGTTCCATCGTGGTTTGCATCGGCCATAAATCCAAGACATTCATAATTGCTGTAATAATTGGTGCAATTCCATGCGTCGCGGATCCCGTCTTCCATATCAAACCAGTTTTGTGGCAATGGTTGGCTGCCTTTGGCGATGATGAGCACATCTTTAAGCGGTTTAGGGACATCAGAGTAAGCGCCAACTTTGAGCTGTGCTTTCGTTTCAGGATCTTGCTCCAATTTTGCTAACGCTTCTTTTCCCCGCACTCCTAACTTCTCTAAGTCATAAGACAAATCGTAGTTAATTTTAATTTTGCCTTTCTCAACGGCCGCCATAATGCTGTTGACCGCAATACGTTGGAAATCACCAATAGGGCTGTTAATAACTAAGATAGTGGCGATTAAACCAAGAATAGCGACCTTATTGATAGCGCCGAGGGAGAATGCCCAGCGGTGTCGCTTTATAATGATTGCGATACTATAAGCTAAAATAATCAGGGCTAAGAATAGTGCAATAGTAAATGCATATAGCCTACTTACACTCCAGCTATATTGGCTAACACGAACGAAAATACCGTACAGAGAAAGTGCAGAAAATGCATTTAATAGAACGATGCTGATTAATACAAAGCCATTGATAATCGATTTAAATTGGAATTGTGTTGTGCCATCGCCATAAAGGGCATTAATAAAGATAATATTTAAAATCACAAAGCAGAGCATGGTGCCAGAACCCAGCTCTGAAGCTGTGTAATGCACACCAGTTAATATGGAAACCGCCAATCCGGCTAAGAAAATTACGGCGATTAAACTGAGTAAAGGCAGGAAAAACTGCGAGAAATATTTGGCGATGTTGTTCAGTTGCATCACCAATTTAGAACGCAAAAAGAGCAAGCTGGTATTAAAACCAACTAAAAAGGCCACCCAAAGGACAATGTAGTGACCAAGAAATTGGCTGAGTGTTGAAAGATTGACAATGCCGAATAAAAAGCTGGCTTGTTTGACTATCAGGGCTAATAAGCCCCCAATGGCACAGGCGAAAAGACCAAATAAGGTGTTGCGGAAATAGTGCCCAACTAAGCAGCTGTAATTAGCTTTCCAAGTTCCTGTAGCCTGACGGTTTTGCATCCAAGGTAATATAAAAAAAATCAGGACAGTGAGCGTTGTAATCGAGAGGAATGCGTCATTGTTATCAGAAGTACCAATATCAAGGCTTTGCCAAGTATTGATCCAAAAAACAAGCACAACCGTTAGGATAATATTGAGATAAAACACGGCTTGCTTGGCATTGGTAATAAGAAAGCTGATAACCGAAGGAACAAAAATAGCCAATATCATGGGTAAATAAGCCCATGTAGGGCTTAATGGGATTTCTATGGAATAATCAAGCGTGGCGGTGATGACAATTCCTTGAATAACCGATAGCAAGATAACAATAAAATATGCCAGCTTATTAATGGGCTCTTTTTGCGTTTGAGGCTCCATGTCACTTCCTTATTTGAATGAACAAGATAATTAAATGAGTATAGGCATGGGATAAAAAGAGCAAAATAAACTTGCTCCTAATTCAGGAGGGAATAGCGCTTTATTTTTGAAACAGGAATAAATAAAAAGCCCCATTCTATTTCGCTGCGAACTTAATGAACGACAACGTAAAAATGAGGCTTCAAGGAATTTCAGATTAGCGATTTTTAGATTAAAAAACTATTTCTTGCCTGCTAACCCGTCTAGGTAACGCTCGGCATCTAATGCTGCCATGCAGCCAGTGCCGGCTGAGGTAATTGCTTGGCGGTAGATGTGATCCATCACATCGCCAGCCGCAAAGATCCCTTCAACAGATGTTTGAGTAGCGTTACCGTTGGTTCCGGATTGCACTTTAATATAGCCATTATTTAAGGCTAACTGACCGTCGAAAATCGCGGTATTAGGACTGTGACCGATAGCGATAAAGGCGCCCATGACAGCGACATCTTCGGTTTTATCGGTTTTGGTGCAACGTAAACGAACGCCTGTCACGCCCATATCATCGCCCAGAACTTCGTCTAATGTGTTGTCGGTATGTAGAACGATGTTCCCATTTTCAACTTTATCCATCAGGCGATTAACCAGAATTTTCTCTGCTCTAAAGCTATCGCGACGGTGAATCAAATGTACTTCAGACGCGATGTTAGAAAGATACAGCGCTTCTTCAACGGCAGTATTACCACCACCGACGACCGCAACTTTTTGGTTGCGATAGAAGAAACCGTCACACGTTGCACAAGCAGAAACACCGCGACCTTTAAAGGCTTCTTCTGATGGTAGGCCGATGTAACGAGCGGATGCGCCTGTCGCAATGATCAATGCGTCACAAGTATATTCTGTATCATCACCAAACAGGCGGAAAGGGCGCTGCTGAAAATCCACTTTTGTAATATGGTCGTTGATGATTTCAGTTTCGAATTTTTCTGCATGGGCATGCATGCGTTCCATGAGTCCCGGGCCTGTTAAGCCTTCAGGATCACCCGGCCAGTTTTCAACTTCCGTGGTTGTGGTTAATTGGCCGCCTTTTTCCACCCCAGTAATCAGTGCAGGGTGTAAATTTGCGCGAGCTGCGTAAACGGCTGCGGTATAACCTGCAGGGCCTGAACCTAAAATGATTAACTTGCGATGTGTGGTTGTGCTCATGAATTCCTCTTTTTAGTCTCAAAAAAGCATAAGGACGATTGTAGGAGAAATAGGGGGGTAACAAAAGTGATTTAACCATTCATTGATGTGGAGGGAACAAATTTTTCTGATAGGCAATACCAATTAAGAGTTAAAAAATGAAAGGGAAAGTGCTTTAATCACGAAACGGTAATTTTAGGAATTATCTTGAATTGCGTCTGCGAAACGTTTTACTGAAAAAAAAACCGAAATCTTGTACTGATTTTTATTCATTTACTTTGACAATCGGCTGCGCATTTGCGAAAACATCTATCTAAGAGTTAATTATCTAGCAGGTCAATGGAAATGGCGCATTTTTGTTCTTACTGGAAAATTAACTTTACGTCACACATTCTGGCAATGTCGCGACGATTGTAAGCCGCTCCAAAGGTAAATATGTTTCGGTTTACGAGAACTTCAGTTATTACGAATAGAATAGGTTCCACGCCCGCTAGTCCGCTTAGGAAGACTGACGAATAGATGGTACCGTTTTATAAGATGTAGAAAATAACAATTAAAGAAAGAGAGATAAGAGATGATTGACAATAAAAAGCGTCCTGGCAAAGACCTTGACCGTATTGACAGGAATATACTGAACGAATTGCAAAAAGACGGGCGTATCTCTAACGTTGAGCTATCTAAGCGTGTTGGTTTATCTCCAACGCCATGTTTAGAGCGTGTTCGTCGTCTTGAAAGACAGGGTTTCATTTCTGGCTATACCGCACTGTTAAATCCACACTATTTAGATGCATCGCTGCTGGTTTTCGTGGAAATTACCTTAAACCGTGGAGCACCAGATGTATTCGAACAATTCAACACAGCAGTTCAAAAACTTGAAGAAATTCAAGAATGTCATCTCGTTTCCGGTGACTTTGACTATTTGTTGAAAACGCGTGTGCCAGATATGTCCGCATATCGTAAACTGCTAGGTGAAACTTTATTACGCCTTCCGGGTGTAAACGATACTCGTACCTACGTAGTTATGGAAGAAGTGAAACAAAGTAACCGTTTAGTGATTAAAACTCGCTAATTGTACTTTGAGTTCATCATTCCTGCACAGCAATCTGCATTGTTGTCGCACTGCTGTTTCAACGCTGGGTTTACTCAGCGTTGTTCCGTTTTTAAGCACTATAATTTTTCTCTTTAATTCTCCCAATGGTTCTTTTTCGAACATTCTCTCGTCACTGCCCGCGATAGACTCAAAATTAGTCAGAAATTTTCATTTCAATTTATTGATTTTAAAGCTATAAACAATTAAGAATTTTGACCTTAAATAGAGTTTGAAACCCTATTCGTAAGATGAAATACTGAGTCTTATGGTCTCTATGGTGTGATAATTTGTCTTAATCCCCTTAAAGCAGGCGCGTTTAGAGGATTAGTGTTAGAATAATCATAGGATAATCACGTATTAAGCAAGAACATCAGTCAGTAAAGAAACAATAATGAGCCAAGAATATACCGAAGATAAGTACATCAAATTTAAAAAGCTCAGTAGCGGCAGACGGCTATTAGAGGTGATTTTGTTGGCAATCTGCCTCTGTGCGATTTTTCTTATGGTCGCGCTATGGAGCTTTAATCCTTCCGATCCAAGTTGGTCACAAACTAACTGGGACGCCCCCGTTAAAAACTTAGGGGGAAGTATTGGCTCATGGAGTGCGGATATCCTATTTTCCGCATTTGGTATTCTCGCGTTTGCGATCCCGCCATTATTGTTACTCGGGTGTTGGGCAATTTATCACTATGAGAGCCAGCGGCGTTATATTGACTTTTTCTCGCTCTCTCTACGTCTCATTGGCGGTTTAGCGCTGATCCTTTCATCTTGTGGTTTGGCCGCACTCAACTTTGATGATTTACCTAACTTCGCTTCTGGTGGGGTCATTGGTAGTGTATTCAGTAATGCAATTATGCCGTGGTTTAATTCATTGGGTGCAACCTTGGCGCTGTTGTTCCTCTGGGCAATCAGTTTTACCCTCTTCACGGGTTGGTCTTGGCTGACTATTGCAGAAAAAATAGGGGCAGGGATATTGCTTCCGATCACCTTGCTAACAAACCGCGCCCGTGGTGATGAGCTTGATGACTACGATTATGATGTTGAAGAGACCGAAGAAGCGCTGCAGCGTGCTCAAATCGCTGAGCATCAAGCAAATGATGAAAGCCAACAATTTGATGCGGATGATGTACTGTTTTCCGCGCCAACAGTCTCTGAGCTCGTTTCTGAAGATGTACAGCCTGCGGTTGAACCACAGGTTATGGCTGATCCTCTGTTAGCTTCTGAAGCGCAACCTGTTATTGAGCCAGTCCAGCCAAGAGCTTCTTTGGCAGAGCAGCCCACTTTTATTGCTCAACCAACGGAAAATACAGTTTTACCGACATTTTCCGCGACAGAAGAGCCTTCCGCAACTAAAGAGCAGCAAACTTACCATTTTGAAGTGCCTGATGATTATCAGCCTCAAGTGGCACCAACGCAGGCATTTTCTCCTGCACCTGTTATACCTCAAGAACCGACATTTACACCTGAGCCCGTTTTTGCTCCAGAACCTGTTTTTGAGTCCAAACCGGCAGCTCCAACATTTACATCGTCACAGTTTGCGCCTGTAGAGCCAACCATTGATATGGGAAGCCCTGACGTGAGTGAATCATCGGTAACCAGCCGTGTCGCCGACCCTGCGGCACTAGCCGCTGCGGGCATTTCAATAGCAGCGATGGAACGCCACGCGCAAGTGAAAAAGAATCTGGAGCCAGAATTACCTCGTCCAAATCCGGTTCGCTTGCCGACTCGCCGTGAGCTGTATGGTATTCGTATTCCATCTCAGCGTGATGCGGAGCTTCAGCGTCGTCAAGAAGAGGCATCTCAGCGTGAACAGGCTTATCAGCAATGGTCGGCTACTGAAGAACCTGAAAATGAAGTGAAAACTGACGATGAGTTAGAGCAAGAAAGATTACTGCGCGTTCAATTCTTAGAGCAGCAACGTCAACGCTACGGTGAGCCAGAAACAGATATGCAGGAGTTTGACGCTGCATTCCAAGTTAACCAGCCTGCCGTTGATTCTGTTCAAGATTCTGGTGTTGCACCAGAGCCAGAAACTCCGCAGGATTATATGCCTGCGAGTACGTTTACTCAGCCAGAAATTGAACATCGTTGGGCTTCTGCTCCTGCATTTACGCCAGCTTTTGAACCTACAAAACAAATAGAACCAACTTCATCTTCAGATATCCATCGCTTTACTGCCCATGCCGATGATGAGCATGAGCTGGATAATGATGCGGATGATTTTGAACCTAAAATTGATTTAAGTACGCCATTATCGGCATTTGAGCATTTCTCGCCGGTAGATGATTTAGTTGATGATGAGCCAGCAGCGCCACTGTTTATGCCGTCATTTACCGAACCGCCAGTGCAAGCTCATTCGATAACGCAAGAACAGCCGATAGCGCCAGCACATAATGGAAATGAATTTGTTACTCATTCTGCGGGGCAGCCTCAAACTGCAGCACAGCAGCCACAGCAGCCACAGCAGCCACAGCAGGATAGCTTATTCCACCCATTCTTAGTGCGTAACGACCAACCGTTACCAAAACCGACGACGCCAATGCCATCTCTTGACCTGCTGGCGAGTCCACCGGAACAAGAAGAGCCAGTGGATATGTTCAAATTAGAGCAAACCGCAAGGCTAATTGAAGCACGTTTGAATGATTATCGAGTTAAGGCTGAAGTTGTTGGCTTCTCTCCGGGGCCGGTGATTACTCGCTTTGAGTTGGATCTTGCGCCGGGAGTTAAAGCGGCTCGAATTTCCACATTATCCCGAGATCTTGCGCGTTCATTGTCGACTACGGCGGTTCGTGTTGTTGAGGTGATCCCAGGTAAACCGTATGTTGGTCTAGAATTACCTAACGAAAAACGTCAAACCGTTTACTTGAGTGAAGTTTTAGATTGTGATGATTTTAGAAAAAATCCATCGCCATTGACGATAGTGTTAGGGAAAGATATTGAAGGTGAGCCTGTTGTTGCCGACTTGGCAAAAATGCCGCACTTACTAGTGGCGGGTACAACGGGATCCGGTAAATCGGTTGGGGTCAACGCGATGATCCTCAGTATCTTATATAAAGCGAAACCTGAAGATGTTCGCTTTATTATGATTGACCCGAAAATGCTGGAACTTTCTATCTATGAAGGGATCCCGCATCTGTTAACTGAAGTTGTCACCGACATGAAAGACGCGGCGAATGCGCTGCGTTGGTGTGTCAATGAAATGGAACGCCGTTATAAACTGATGTCAGCTTTAGGTGTACGTAATCTCGCGGGTTACAACGATAAGATTAAAGCGGCAGCGGATATGAATCGCCCAATCCCAGACCCATTCTGGAAGCCGGGTGACAGTATGGATATGGAACATCCAATGCTGAAAAAAGAACCTTATATCGTGGTGATGGTGGACGAATTTGCGGACTTAATGATGACCGCAGGGAAGAAAGTGGAAGAGTTGATTGCTCGTTTAGCACAAAAAGCGCGTGCAGCGGGTATCCACCTCGTTTTAGCTACCCAGCGCCCATCCGTTGACATCATCACCGGGTTAATTAAAGCCAATATTCCAACGCGTATCGCCTTTACGGTATCGAGTAAAATTGACTCACGTACTATTCTTGACCAAGGTGGTGCGGAATCACTATTGGGTATGGGGGATATGCTGTATCTGCCACCAAACTCATCCATTCCTGTTCGTGTTCATGGTGCATTTGTCCGTGACCAAGAAGTTCACGCAGTTGTGAATGATTGGAAAGCGCGTGGAAAACCGCAATATATTGATAGCATCACAACGTGTAGCGATGATAGTGAAGGTGGCGGAAGTTCAGATAATGGTGATGAAGATCTTGACCCGTTATTTGACCAAGCTGTCGAATTTGTTGTTGAAAAACAAAGGGTATCTATCTCCGGTGTACAACGTCAATTCCGTATCGGTTACAACCGTGCAGCTCGGATTGTTGAGCAAATGGAAGACCAAGGAATTGTCAGTGAACCAGGGCATAACGGTAACCGAGAAGTATTAGCGCCACCATCAATGGGATATTAATATTTCATGTGCTAATTGCTGGTTTAATTCAAGGGGTGTATAAAGACATACGCCCTTTGTGGTATTAATTTTAAGGTCTTTTCTCGATGAAAAAAATGATGTTGTTAGGTGCATTAGCCCTGAGTTTAAACGTAGGTCAAGTATTGGCAGATGCGAGTCAAGACCTTCAAGATCGTCTGAGTAAAGTGAATAGCTTCCAAGCGAACTTTTCTCAGAAAGTGACTAGTCCAGAAGGTGATCTTATCCAAGAGGGCGTTGGTGACTTGTGGATTGAACGCCCTAACTTATTTAACTGGAATATGACTTCGCCGGATGAAAGTGTTCTGGTATCAGATGGTAAAAATCTGTGGTTTTACAACCCTTTTGTTGAGCAAGTGACGGTGACAAATTTAGCCGATGCTACCCAAGATACGCCATTCCTGTTATTAACGCGCAATAACCCGAAGGATTGGAAGCAGTATTCTATTGTCCAACAAGGCAATACGTTTGATCTGAAACCAAAACAATCTAACGGTACATTAAAAAGCTTCTCTATTACGGTTAACCCACAAGGGACGATTGAGAAGTTTGCTGCGGTTGAACAAGACGGACAAACCAGCGCGTACCAATTAAAACAGCAGAAAAATGGCCCAGTAGATCCAAGTAAATTCAAATTTACGGTACCAAAAGGGGTCACATTGGATGACCAGCGTTCTCGCGCTCACTAATATCTAGGGGGTAAAGAGGGTCTCGTGGGTAACTTATCTCTCGATTTTTCACAAAATGAATTCCAACCTCTGGCTGCGCGTATGCGGCCGGAAACCCTTGAACAATATATCGGTCAAACGCATTTACTTGCCGAAGGTAAGCCATTACCTCGTGCGATTAAGGCGGGTCATTTACATTCAATGATCTTGTGGGGACCTCCGGGAACGGGGAAAACTACCTTGGCTGAAATTATTGGTCACTACGCACAAGCGGATATCGAGCGTATTTCTGCGGTAACTTCGGGGATCAAAGAGATCCGCGAATCTATCGAAAAAGCGCGCCAAAATCGCAGTGCGGGGCGAAGAACCATTTTGTTTGTGGATGAAGTTCACCGCTTTAATAAAAGTCAGCAAGACGCTTTTTTACCTCATATTGAAGACGGTACCATCACTTTTATTGGTGCGACTACCGAAAATCCTTCATTCGAACTCAACTCGGCACTGCTTTCTCGCGCAAGAGTTTATCTATTAAAATCCTTGGACAGCAGCGAAATTGAAAAAGTGTTATTACAAGCGCTGGGAGATAGTGTTCGAGGATTGGGTGGGCAAAATATCGTTCTCCCAGATAGCACCCGAAAATTAATTGCCGACTTGGTTAATGGGGATGCAAGGCGTTCATTAAATCTGTTGGAAATGATGTCGGATATGGCTGAAGCGGATAGTCAAGGTCAGCGAGTTCTAACCGCAGAGTTACTCAAAGAAGTGAGTGGCGAGCGTGCGGCGCGTTTCGATAATAAAGGTGACCGTTACTATGATTTGATTTCTGCACTGCATAAATCAGTTCGTGGTTCAGCCCCTGATGCTGCGCTTTATTGGTATGCGCGAATTATTACTGCGGGTGGAGATCCTTTGTATGTAGCTCGTCGTTTATTAGCGATTGCCTCTGAAGATGTCGGAAATGCTGATCCTCGAGCCATGCAAGTGGCGATTTCAGCGTGGGATTGCTTTACTCGTGTAGGGCCAGCTGAAGGGGAGCGAGCGATTGCTCAAGCTATTGTTTATCTTGCGTGTGCTCCGAAAAGTAATGCTGTGTATACCGCCTATAAAGCGGCTATCAAAGATGCTCAAATGCAGCCAGATTATGATGTGCCTGAACATTTAAGAAATGCCCCTACCAAATTAATGAAAGAGTTAGGCGTCGGTAAAGAGTATCGTTATGCTCACGACGAACCTAATGCTTACGCGGCAGGTGAAAACTATTTCCCAGAGCCGATGAAAGCGACGCAATATTATTATCCCACCGCGCGCGGGTTAGAAGGCAAAATTGCTGAAAAACTCGACTGGTTAGCCCAACAAGATCAAATTAGCACAACAAAACGCTATCGCTAATCGGGTCAATGCGGTAAGGTTATAACGCAATAAAATAATCTAAATATAACGCCGGAGCGCGTTATATTCGCTTTCACAATTGACTAACAAAATCACAGGACTAGCATGCTCGATCCAAATTTACTGCGTACGGAGCTAGACGCGGTTGCTACAAAACTGGCTCGCAGGGGTTTTACCCTTGATGTGGAAAAGCTGCGTGAATTAGAAGAACGCCGCAAAGTTTTACAAGTTGAAACTGAAACCCTGCAAGCAGACCGTAACTCGCGATCGAAAACAATTGGTGCAGCGAAAGCACGTGGTGAAGACATTGAGCCATTACGTCTGGAAGTGAACCAATTAGGCGAAAAATTGGATGCTGCTAAAGCAGAGTTAGACAAACTGCAACAAGAAATCCGTGATATTGCATTAAGTATCCCGAATATGCCTGATGATGAAGTGCCTGACGGTAAAGATGACTCTGAAAACTTAGAAGTCTCTCGTTGGGGAACACCTCGCCAATATGATTTTGAAGTTAAAGATCATGTTAGCCTTGGTGAACTGGCTGGTGGTTTAGATTTTCCAGCGGCGGTGAAATTGACAGGTGCTCGTTTTGTTGTGATGAAAGGTCAAATCGCGCGTATGCACCGTGCATTAGCGCAATTTATGCTGGATTTACACACTGAACAGCACGGCTATCAAGAGCTGTATGTTCCTTATTTAGTCAACCATGACACGCTGTATGGTACTGGTCAGCTGCCGAAATTTGGTGAGGATTTATTCCACACTAAACCGTTGGAAGAAGAAGCGGATAGCAGCACTTATGCATTGATCCCAACAGCAGAAGTGCCAGTAACTAACTTAGTACGTGATGAAATTTTAGATGAAGATTCACTTCCTCTGAAAATGACGGCTCATACACCATGTTTCCGTTCAGAAGCGGGCTCTTATGGTCGTGATACTCGTGGCCTTATCCGTATGCACCAATTTGATAAAGTTGAATTAGTGCAAATAGTGCATCCAGAAAAATCAATGGCGGCACTGGAAGAGTTAACCGGTCACGCGGAAAAAGTTCTGCAATTACTGGAACTGCCATACCGTAAAGTTCTGCTGTGTACTGGGGATATCGGCTTCGGTTCACGCAAGACTTACGATTTAGAAGTTTGGCTGCCGGCACAAAATACATACCGTGAGATTTCTTCTTGCTCAAACATGTGGGACTTCCAAGCTCGCCGTATGCAAGCGCGTTTCCGTGGTAAGAGCGACAAGAAAACCCAACTGGTTCATACATTGAATGGTTCTGGTTTAGCTGTTGGCCGTACTCTGGTTGCTGTGTTAGAAAACTACCAGCAAGCAGATGGCCGTATTGAAGTTCCAGCAGTATTACGTCCGTATATGAATGGTTTAGAATATATCGGTTAATTGATATATTTGACGTTGAAGGCTGAGCTTGGTTTTAGACTGAGCTCAGCCTTTTTTATGAGCTCAACGGTATTGGCTATAATACAAATATTTGGAGCCAAATTTTCAAAGAAAAAATGGCTCCAAATCTGTCTTACTTACATAATCAATGAACTGGTCTGTGACTGTTTAGTATCGGTAAAAAAGATACTGCGGTACGTACTGTAGTAAGTTGCGTACATAATTGGCATTGAGATAAATAATCCTAAGCCGAATGGAATAATAGAAACAAACATGAGCACCATGGCAATCAGGAAGAATAAGAAACCGGGTAATAGGTTTTTCTTCACTGCTTGTAAGCTGGCGGAGATAGAGGTGCCAATTTTGAAATCATGATTCATGATAAGCGCAGGGGCAAACCACGTTAGTGCTGTGCCAAATAAGCTGGCTAATGCCATAACAATGCCCGCAAACACAAATGTTCCCGTTGATGCAAATAAGGCTGCATCTGAAATACCATCATATTGGTCAGCTTGCATCACTAAGCTAAAAATGGCCGAGCCAGCAATCAGAAATGCAATTAACATTCCGACCATATTGGCAGCAAAGTTTATGGCGCCGATGGCAAATAGTTCACCAAATTTCTTTTGGAATCCTGAGAAAAGTAAGCCGATATCCGCTTCACCAGTTTTGCGTTGATTTTCACAAATCGCAATGATCCCCCCGACGAAAACTGGGGTAACAAAACTTACAAACATACTGACAAGTGGCAGAAAAGCCATGGCAAAGATAATCAGGAAAAAGACAACGTTAATCAGGATCCACATGCCTAATTTTTCTTTGACTAGCGCCCACGCTTGGCTTATCCATTCAACGCCTTCTCCAGCTTGAACAGCGCGAGGTTCAGGTGTAAATACAAAACTATCGACGAGCTCTTGAGGTGATTGTGTTTCAGGTGCTGGCGTTACAGGTGATATGTCGTTATCGACATGATCGTGTTCATTATTCATGGTAAATGACCTATTCGTAGTGATGAATCAGCAATGTTTATTATAGTGTTATGCTGCTATTGATTTATAAATTAAATTTAACTTGAGGATTATGCCTAAGAACTCAACATTATCAAAGCAGAGTAATCTGGTTGCGCGAGAGTAGGTAGGATTATGAAAGCTGGTAGGATGGTGTTGAAGAATAGATAATAAAGAGGCTCCCCGAAGGAAGCCTCACTTTAAATTAGTACATAACTTTTTTGCCGTAGCTTTCGAGGATGTTTTTTACTCTTTCCATTACCTCTTTTGACGGTGGTCTCACACCATCAAGTTTGTACTCTTCACCCATGGTTTCCCATTTGTGTTTACCCAGCTCATGGTAAGGGAGCAGCTCAATTTTTTCGATATTATCCATATCTTTGACAAACTCACCGAGCATATGGACTGAGTGGTCATCGTCACTCCAGCCTGGAACGACGACATAGCGGATCCAAGTCTTTTGATTACGCTTAGCGAGGTAGCGAGCAAATTCTAAGGTGCGATGATTGGAAACGCCCACGAGTTTTTGGTGGATCTCATCATCAAGCTGTTTTAAGTCAAGCATGACAAGATCAGTGACTTCCATCAGCTCATCAATGACTGGATCATAGCGACGAACAAACCCGTTAGTGTCTAAACAGGTATGGATGTTTTCTTTCTTACAAGCGCGGAACCAATCACGAACAAAATCAGCCTGTAAAATAGCTTCACCGCCGGATGCGGTTACGCCACCGCCCGTTGCATTCATAAAGTGGCGATAAGTGACGGCTTCTTTCATTAGCTCATCAACGGTGACCATGTTACCGGTATGGGTATCCCACGTATCACGGTTATGGCAATACAGGCAGCGCATTAGGCAGCCTTGGAAGAAGACAATAAAGCGGATCCCTGGCCCATCGACGGTACCACAGGATTCGAAGGAGTGAATTCGTCCAAACATCGCAGGTGGCGAAGTGGTTGAAATTTCAGTCGTTGGAATAGTCTTTTGCGTTGTTGACATAGCAGGAACTCACAGAATGTAGAATTATAATTTGTTATCTTTGACTAAGATAGAAAGGCCCCAATGGGAGGGGCCTTTTATTTATTTTACGTTATAGAATCTTAGCAAAGTCTTACAGAGTACTGGTGAAAGTACGAGTAATAACGTCTTGCTGCTGTTCTTTAGTCAGAGAGTTAAAGCGTACTGCGTATCCTGATACACGGATAGTCAGCTGCGGATATTTCTCTGGATTTTCCATCGCGTCTAACAGCATTTCGCGGTTCATGACGTTCACGTTTAAGTGTTGACCACCTTCGATAGAGGATTCATGGTGGAAGTAACCATCCATCAGACCCGCTAAGTTAGTTTTACGCACTTCGTCGTCTTTACCTAATGCATTTGGAACGATAGAGAAGGTATAAGAAATACCATCTTTCGCGTAAGCAAACGGCAGTTTAGCCACTGAAGTCAGTGATGCAACCGCACCTTTTTGGTCACGACCGTGCATTGGGTTAGCACCTGGTCCGAATGGTGCACCTGCACGACGACCATCTGGGGTGTTACCTGTTTTCTTACCATACACAACGTTAGAAGTGATGGTCAGAACTGACTGAGTTGGTACCGCGTTACGGTAAGTAGGCAGTTTCTGGATTTTCTTCATGAAACGTTCTACTAAGTCACAAGCGATGTCATCAACACGTGGGTCGTTGTTACCGAATTGTGGGTATTCACCTTCGATTTCGAAGTCGATAGCAATACCATCTTCGTCACGAATTGGTTTAACTTTGGCGTATTTGATTGCAGACAGTGAGTCAGCTGCAACAGACAGACCTGCAATACCACATGCCATTGTACGGTAAACATCACGGTCATGAAGTGCCATCAGTGCTGCTTCATAGCTGTATTTATCGTGCATGAAGTGGATGCAGTTCAGCGCAGTGACATACTGAGTTGCTAACCAATCCATGAAGTGGTCCATTTTGTCCATCACGGTATCGAAATCAAGAACTTCGTCCATGATTGGAGCATGTTTAGGACCGACTTGCATTTTCAGTTTTTCGTCCACACCACCGTTGATGGTGTACAGCATAGTTTTCGCTAAGTTTGCACGAGCACCGAAGAACTGCATTTGTTTACCAACAATCATTGGGCTCACGCAACATGCGATTGCGTAGTCATCATTGTTGAAGTCAGGGCGCATTAAGTCATCGTTTTCATATTGTACAGATGAAGTATCGATAGACACTTTTGCTGCGAACTTTTTGAAGTTCATTGGCAGTTTTTCTGACCACAGGATAGTCATGTTAGGCTCTGGAGATGGGCCCATGGTATACAGTGTGTTCAGGAAACGGAAGGTGTTTTTAGTCACCATAGTACGGCCATCAAGACCCATACCAGCCAGTGATTCTGTTGCCCAGATTGGGTCACCAGAGAACAGCTCATCGTATTCAGGAGTACGTAAGAAACGAACCATACGCAGTTTCATGACTAAGTGGTCAATCAGTTCTTGCGCTTGTTCTTCTGTGATTTTACCTGCTTCTAAGTCACGTTGGATGTACACGTCTAAGAACGTAGATACACGACCAAATGACATTGCTGCACCGTTTTGAGATTTAACAGCGGCTAAGTAACCGAAGTAAGTCCATTGAACTGCTTCTTGTGCGTTAGTTGCAGGACCAGAGATGTCGTAGCCATATTTAGCAGCCATCTCTTTGATTTGACCCAGTGCACGGTGCTGTTCAGCAATTTCTTCGCGCAGTTGGATAGTCATTTGCAGGTCTTCACCTTTCTCTAATCTTTCTTGCAGAGAGGTGAATTGGTTGAACTTGTCTTTCATCAGGAAATCAATACCGTACAGCGCAACGCGACGGTAGTCACCGATGATACGACCACGACCATAAGCATCTGGTAAACCAGTTAAGATACCTGATTTACGGCATTTTAAGATGTCTGGAGTATAAACATCGAAAACACCTTGGTTATGGGTTTTACGATAGTCAGTGAAGATTTTTTTCAGGCTAGGATCTAAAGTACGATCGTAAGCTTTACATGAACCTTCAACCATTTTGATACCACCGAACGGGATAAGACCACGTTTCAGAGGTGCGTCAGTTTGTAAACCAACGACAGTTTCTAAGTCTTTGCTAATGTAACCAGCATCATGGGAAGTGATTGTTGAAGCAACGTCTGTATCAAAATCAACTGGCGCGTGAGTGCGGTTTTCGATTTTGATCCCTTCCATGACTTTTTCCCACAGCTTATCAGTCGCTGGAGTAGAGCCTGCTAAGAAAGATTCATCACCTTCATACGGAGTATAGTTTTTCTGAATAAAGTCACGGACGTTGACGTTATTCTGCCAGTCACCTTGGCTAAAACCTTGCCATGCTAAAGCGAATTTTTCATTTAATTCGGACATGATACTTTTACCTTTTAACAATGGATCTTTGAGGGATCTTAATAAATCTTTGTGTACTTGTAATAACGATCGTATTAGCCAATTTCGATTAATGTTTTTCGCTATTACGTAGATGCATTAACCAGTAAATCAGGCCGACTAACACCGCGCCGCCAATAATATTTCCGATAGTTACTGGTATTAAATTTTCGGTAATAAAGTTTCCAACGGTTAAGTTAGAAAATTGTTCTGGTGCCATGTTGATATTTGACCAAAATTCAACAGGGGCAAATTCTTTAATCATGATAGCGAGAGGGATCATAAACATATTTGCAATACTATGCTCAAAGCCACTTGCGACAAACATTGCGATTGGTAGAACTAATACTACCAGTTTGTCAGTTAGGCTACGACCGGCATAGCTCATCCAAACTGCTAAACAAACCATTAAGTTAGCTAAAATACCTAAAAAGACGGCTTCAACAAAAGTATGGTGTAATTTGTAGTTAGCTGTTTGGAGAACGTTTAATCCCCATTGTCCATTCGCCGCAGCATATTGGCCTGCAAACCAAATAATAGCGACAAAAAACAGTGCGCCAATTAAGTTGCCAATATAAACGTTGAACCAATTGAGGAACATTTTTCCCCAAGTAATTTTGCCTGTTGCTTTAGATACGATGGTCAGAACAGTGGATGTAAATAAATCAGCACCGCATACAACAACTAACATGAGTCCAAGGGAGAAGCAGATACCGCCAATCAGTTTAGTAAAACCGTAAGGAGCACTTGCTGCACCTGTTGTTGCAGTAATATAGAAAACGAAAGCGATAGAGATAAAGATACCAGCAGTGAATGCTGACAAGTAGGTAATAGCTGGGTGTTTGTTCGTTTTATAAACACCTACATCATCAGCAACTTGCGCCATGACAGCAGGGGATAATAAATTAAAAGGGTTGTCAGCTTTCATACTAACACTCTCTTACAAAGTTGATTAATTATAGCACGCAATTATAGTAACAAACGGGTGTGACGATAAATTTGATGTGGATCATGAAGTGTTGAGAGAACGGGGTTAAAATAGCGCAAAAAACGTCAAAACTCAACATAACAGTTTGATTTTAATGTAAAAAATATTTTTTAAATTTTATAAAAAAATTTTATAAAACGACTCAAAACGGTCTCGATAAGTAAAATGTTACAGATGATTGTTAATGAATCTCGATAATTATTATGTGATTGAAATTAAATATTGCTTAAGTAAAGATAAAAGCCCAGAGGCTTTTATCTCAAATCACCTTAAACCCCCACCAAACCTATGGATTTAGTGGCGGGCTTTCTTAATTAAGCATTAGCACGCTTCGCTTTTTGCAGCTTTTCGTAAGCAGCTAAAAGCCCTTGATGAGCTGGTAATGCTTTGAGCTCTTCATCAATTGACCATAATCCGTAGAAGCTTGATTCGCCAGCAATTGCAGCCGACGCTGCATCTACTGCCTCTTGCCCATACATACGAACAAATGCTTGATAATACTGAGCAGGCTCTCTCTCTTCTTCTTGGGAAAGCAGCAGTAGAGTGTGCAAGCAGCGGTAGTAGTTAGCGCGTTCTGGCGTGAAGACAGAACTGTTGAAGTCTTGTGTCCATTCAACCCAAGCCAGTGCTTGTTCAAGATCGCCACCCGCTAAGGCTAACATTGATTTCAATTCGCCAATGCGCAGATTGCTCCAGCCGTTATCTTTACCAACAGCCAAACCTAACAGCTCGCGCACACGGGTAAAGTCATCTAATCCGTCGTCATCTAACTGTTCAATGAGAGCAAGATAATCTTCTTTTTCCCACTGACTATCAGGGAGGGACATAATGGTATCTCGCAGGTAAGCGCCCATCGCATTGTTGGCAATATGCAAATCTTCCACAGGATAGATATCTGACATACCTGGCACTAAGATACGGCAAGCATACACACCTAAATGGCTGTAATCTGCGATATAGACTTCTGCGTCAAGTTTGTTGAAGATTGCCATTAACGTTGCAAATTCTTCTGTCGTGGTGCCTTTAAAGCTCCAATCCGCAAATGGATAATCCGCATCGTCTTTAAACATATCCCAGCTGATTAAACCGCTCGAATCGATAAAGTGGGTTTCTAAGTTTGTGTGCTCACCGACTTCTTCATCGTCAAAAGTTGGGGCGTTAAACACGTCCAAATCTTTCAGTCCACGACCTTGCAGTAATTCAGTGACTGTACGCTCTAAGGCAACACCAAAATCAGGGTGCGCGCCGAAAGAAGCAAAACACGTTCCGTTCTGTGGGTTAAACAGCACAACACAGATAACTGGGAATTGACCACCCAAAGAGGCGTCGTAACAGAAGATAGGGAAGCCTTCGTTTTCCAGTGTTTCAATCGCGGCGACTACACCAGGATAGCGAGCCATCACATTGGCAGGGATCGTTGGTAAACTAATGCTTTCGGCAATAATTTTGTTTTTTACAAAGCGTTCGAATACTTCGGATAATCCTTGCACACGGGCTTCGTTTGCCGTGTTTCCGGCTGACATCCCATTAGACACATATAAGTTACCGACGATATTCATTGGAATATAGACGGTGCTGTTATCAGATTGACGTGTAAATGGCAGGGCACAAATACCGCGCTCTTCATTACCTGATTGCAGGTCAATCAGTTGGCTGCCTGCGAGTGCATTGTCGGGATCATAAAAAGCAATCAAACGCTCATCTAGCAAACCGGCTGGCAGGCTATCATCTTCAGTTAACGGGAACCATTTCTCATTAGGGTAATGAACGAAATCCCCTTCAGCGATGGATTTACCTAAATAGAAATCCGCGAAGAAATAGTTGGTGGATAAACGCTCAAAATATTCACCGAGAGCAGAGGCTAAAGCCGCTTTTTTACTTGCGCCTTTACCGTTGGTAAAGCACAGCGGGCACTCTTTGTCACGAATATGAACGGACCAAACATTTGGAACCGGATTCAGCCAAGAGGCTTCTTCGATATCGAATCCTAAATTTTTCAGTTTGGTTTGGAATGCATCAATGGAGTCTTCGAGTGCGGCATCTTTGCCGGGAATAAATGTTTGGCTCATTGTCAGTCACTTGTAAATGGCTTGTTTCAGATAGCGGCTATGATACGGACTTTTTGCCTAGGGCTCACGCTTTTTATGTTGAGCTCACGCTTTTTATTCAAGACAGAAAAATAGCGAAAAATTAAAATTTACTAAAATGACAAAGTCGATCACAAAACTCTCAGATTAAATCCACATAATAACGTGAGTTTATTTTTAATAATATGCTCGTTAATTTTAGTTAAAGGAAAATAGGATGAAAAACCGAAATAAAGCGCTGTTAGCCACACTGGTTTCACTGTTTGCCGCATCAGCGTTCGCACAACCGAATATTACGGTGTTGGCAACGGGCGGAACCATTGCGGGCGGTGGAGAATCAGCAACAGGTTCAAGCTACCAAGCAGGGAAAGTAGGAATTGACTCTTTACTTAATGCAGTACCAGAGACTAAAAAAATTGCTAACCTGAGTGGTGAGCAGTTGGTGAATATCGGTTCTCAAGATATGAATGACCAAGTTTGGTTAACTCTCGCCAAAAAAATCAATCAAGATTGTAATAAAACCGATGGTTTTGTGATCACTCATGGTACTGACACCATGGAGGAAACAGCCTTTTTCCTTGATTTAACCACGGCCTGTAAAAAGCCAATTGTGATGGTGGGGGCAATGCGTCCTTCCACGGCTTTGGGCGCTGATGGACCATTGAACTTATATAATGCCGTTGTATTAGCATCTGATAAATCTGCAGGAGAGCGTGGCGTGCTGATGGCTATGAATGACAAAGTGATCCAAGGTCGCAATGTTATGAAAATGAGCACAACAGAAGTTCAAGCCTTTGATGCCGTGAATGCGGGGGCAGAAGGTTATATTCATGATGGTAAAGTGACTTACTATAAAGCACCGGAGCCTCGTGGTGATAAACCTGTTTTTGATGTCAGTAAGTTAGATAAATTACCAGAAGTGGGTATTGTCTATAACTATGCGAATGCATCTTCAGCACCAGTGAAAGCACTGCGCGAAGAAGGCGTTAAAGGTATTGTGAGTGCCGGTGTTGGTAACGGGAATATGTATAAAACTATTTTTGATGCATTAGCTAATGCAGCGAAAGAGGATGTTGTCGTGGTACGTTCCAGCCGCGTACCGACAGGCTATACAACGCGAAATGCGGAAGTGAATGATAATGAATATGGGTTTGTAGCATCTGAAAGATTGAACCCACAAAAATCTCGTGTATTACTGCAATTAGCATTGACACAAACGAAAGACCCGAAAAAAATCCAAGAGATGTTTGAACAATATTAATATTTAATAATAGGCGACAGAAATGTCGCCTTTATTCTATTTTTATTACGTATAAAACGTGTTCTTTTGGTGATAAGCGAATTTATATAATCAAAATTACTTGACAATAAACACCTATAAATAAGGTAATAAAGTTATTATCGAGCAATTCAATATCATTTATTTAACAAATTTAATTACAGAGCACCCGCTTCAGATGTGTGTGGTTCTGAATTTTCTTGTTTGGTTTTTTCTTTAAATACCGCTACGTTTCCCGTCGATTTCGTTGCAGATTTAACCTCAGCATGACCAGAAAATATTCCGCCTTTTTTAATGGATAAACTGGAATAGCGGATGATGCCATAAATTTCACCATTGGTATCAATGCTAATAGTTTCGGTGATGCATTCACCTTCCACTTTGCCATTTACCCATAGCTCATTACTGGTTATATTGCCGGTAACATGTCCATTTTGCATGATTTTGACGGTGTTGTTTTTACCGGTAATATTGCCAATCACAGTACCATAAATATGCACTTGTTCATTGGAAGTAATATTGCCCTCAAACACGACATCTTTGGCAATAATGGTATTGGTTTTTTCTTCGCTAACGACTGCTGTAGATGTTTGCATTTTTTCCTCAGCAATTTGTTGAGTGATTTCTTCTTTATTGATAGTGGGAGTGGGCTCTGGTTTGTTTTGTTTTTTATTGAACATGTGACTAACCTTTTTGTAATTGAAGTATAGAACCAAACAAATGATTGAAGATATAAAGGCAACGGATGCCACAAAGGTATATCTAAAAAACCACGCTATCAAAGTAAGAAACCAGAAGAAAAAACTTATGTTCAAAAACAGATATGTTTTTTTCATCCTTTAATCTCTTACGCATAAATTTGATCATGAGTATAAATTAAAATAACACATGGCAAATTAAAGAATAGAGGATAATTTTAGTTTTATCTGAAGAAATAAAGCTATGTATTTTAAAAAAATAGTCGCTAATTTTCAGTTAAAGAGCAAAATAGGGGAATGTTAAGAATATATAAATAAAAATACCCACTAATAAACATTAAGTGGGTATCATCAATACGAAATCACTGATTAATTAAATCGCCTCATTTTTAATGAGACGATTTATGAATGTGATTATTTAGCTTCGTGGACGCTTTCATTTTCACGACAGTCACCTTCAGCACAGTGGCCATATAGATATAAACTGTGGTTAGACAGTTTAATGCCGTGGCGCTTGGCGATGTCATGCTGACGTTCTTCGATTGATTCGTCAGTAAATTCGATAACTTTGCCACAATCTAAACAAATTAAGTGGTCATGGTGATGCTGCTGAGTCAATTCAAATACGGATTTTCCACCTTCGAAATTGTGACGAGTCACAATACCTGCATCATCAAATTGGTTTAATACGCGGTAGACAGTGGCTAACCCGATTTCTTCACCAATATCAATCAGCTTTTTGTAGAGATCTTCCGCACTGACGTGATGGCACTCAGGCTCCTGAAGTACTTCCAAAATCTTCAATCTTGGAAGAGTGACTTTGAGTCCTGCATTTTTCAATGCTTTATTATTGTCTGTCATGCGGGCTTGTCCTGTATTTTAAATCATAAATTTAACAATAATGAGACGTTTTTAACAAAAATCCAGTTGTCTTCTAAACTGATTTACAATTATAGGCATGGAAAATAAAAATAGAAACCATGCATTGTCTCATTATTTTGATTCGTTCTTAAAAGCGAGTCCATTAGATGGAAGGAATAATCCATCATATCGAATGGCACCCGCTTTTAATTGACAATCTATGTCATTATTAGCCAAGGATTTCAGCCAGAGACATCTCTTCAGAGATCTGTTTAACCCAAGCGTCAACACGCTCTTCGGTCAGTTCTGGTTGACGATCTTCATCGATAGCAAGGCCGATAAAGTGATTATCGTCTGCCATACCTTTAGAGACTTCAAAGTGGTAGCCTTCAGTTGGCCAATGGCCCACGATCACTGCACCACGTGGCTCAATGATGTCACGGATAGTTCCCATCGCATCACAGAAATACTCTGCGTAGTCTTCTTGGTCTCCACAACCAAACAGTGCGACAAGCTTGCCGTCAAAATCAATTTCTTCTAATGTTGGGAAAAAGTCATCCCAATCACACTGAGCTTCACCGTAGTACCACGTAGGGATGCCAAGAAGTAGGATATCAAATGCTTCGATATCTTCTTTGCTGCATTTAGCAATATCGTGAACTTCTGCAACATCTTTGCCTAATCTTTCTTGGATCATTTTGGCAATATTTTCTGTGTTACCTGTGTCACTTCCGAAGAAAATGCCTATAACTGCCATAAAGTGATTAACCTCTTGTTTTTCTAGTAGAGAGTATAAATTACCGATTCTGCTAGAACTAAAATATAGAACGAAAATAGGTAAAATTTTGCGCCTTATTTTGGCGAAAAAAACAGTGTTAGTCTGTCAAATTTGTGTGATTTACCCAGATACGGCTAGCGATCAATTGTCTCACTAACCTGCTCAAGTTGAGCCATCAAAATTTCTTCAATTAGCTCACTTCGGCTTATGTTTTTCTCTTCAGCTAATTGGTTTAAGACCGCGACAGCGTCTTCATTTAATTTCAGCTCAACTCGACGTAGCCCTTTGACTTTGTCTCGTTTTAGCTGATTTCGCTTATTGATTCGTAATTGTTCATCCCGCGACAACGGGCTAGTTTTTGGTCGCCCAGGCCTGCGTTCTTCTGCGAACAAATCCAGTGTGGTGCGGTCAGTTTGTTCTTTTGCCATATCTACTATTGCTAACGGAAGGGGTGTGCCAGTAATTCAGCGGGCAATGATACCCTAGCTGAACCCCTAGTACCATAGGTGCATACCCCGCTAATTCATCTAATAGATTAAAAAAAAAGCACTTTTAAGAAAAAAGCATCACCCAAAGAGTAAGTGATGCTTTTTTATTCAGGTTAACGAGTCTGTTGTTGCCATAAATTGGCATAAAGACCATTCAGTTTTAGAAGGTTCTGATGAGTTTGCGCTTCGGCGACTTCACCATTTCGTATCACGTAAATTTTATCGGCGTTCATAATGGTATTGAGGCGATGGGCAATGCTAATCACCGTTCTGCCTTGTGTGATCAACGGCATATTTTTCATGATGGCGGATTCCGATTCGTAATCCAGCGCAGAGGTGGCCTCATCGAGAATTAAAATATCAGGTTCAGTAATTAAAGCTCGAGCAAGCGCAATACGTTGACGTTGACCGCCAGAGAGATTTAACCCTTTTTCAGATAAATGATAATTAAAGTTTTCAGGCAAAGACATAATAAACTCATAGGCTCCAGCCAATTTTGCAGCATGGACTAATTGTTCTTCACTCGCTTGTGGGTAACTTAATCGGATATTTTCTGCAATTGTTCCGACAAAAAGAGTACTTTCTTGAAGGACGACACTCATTCGGCGGCGTAACGCGACGGTATCTGTCACCGCTAGATCCATTCCATCCACAATAACTTGCCCATGTTGAGGGATATATAGCCGCTGTAACAATTTGGTGAGGGTACTTTTTCCTGATCCTGATGGCCCTGTGATACCAATAAATTCTCCGGCTTTGATGGATAAAGTCAGGTTACTTAGCACTTCAGGAGTTTCTGGTTGATAGCGAAAACGGATATTTTGAAACTCAATTTCCCCTTGAATGGTGCTTGAGCTAGCAATGCCTTGGCGTTCATTTTCTATAGGTTTATCAAGAATATCGCCAACGCGACGTAGAGAAATGATGGTATGTTGGAAGTCTTGCCAAATTTGAGCAAAGCGTAGAATAGGCTGAGTAACGTGGGCGCTTAACATATTGAAAGCGACAAGTTCTCCAGGAGTGATATTTCCTTCCAAGACTTCATTAACACCAAGCCAAAGTAGAACAGCGGTAGTGACTTTACTGACTAACGTCATTAACTGTGTTGCCACCACACTACGCATGGAAACTTTGAAGCCTTGACTCAATTGTTGACTGAGTAATTTTTGCCAGCGTTGGAAAAAGTATTTTTCAGTGGCTGTCGTTTTTACAGTTTCGATACCGGTTATTGATTCAGTTAAAAATGTGAGTCCGTTTTCATCAGCTTGGTAGGATTTTTCCGTCTGCTGGCGGATGATTGGACCTAAAATCATCCACAGAACGAAAAAGACTCCCATAGACCCTACCAGCGTCCATGTCATTAGGCTGCTATATGAAAATAAGACGGCGATAAAGAGGATCACAAAGATAAAGTCAATAAACAGCATCAGTGTTGAGCCAGTCAAAAACTGGCGAATATGAGCTAATTCACGGACTCGTGCAATGATTTTCCCTGTGGGCCTTAATTTAAAGTAATTAAGCGGCAGTGCCATTAAATGGCGATAAATTTTACCTGATAGCTCCGAGCCAATTTGTGTGCTGGTATGACTGAAAATTTTATCACGAATAAAACTGTAAACAGGTTCTGCAATAGCAATAGCTAGTATTCCCAAGGCAATAACATGTAAATTATGCAAGCTGCGCCCGACAAGTACTTTATCGATTAAGTTTTGAAATAGTAGGGGGCTTACGAGAGCAAAAAATTGCACAATTGCAGCAAGAATAAAGACGTTTTTGAGTTTTAAACGTTGGCGAATAATGGATGGAATAAACCAACTGATACCAAATGCTCTTTTTTGTTCTTTCTCCAACTGCTCTTTAATTAAAATGACGGAGTAATTGTATTCGGGGGATTCATTCCATGGTTCCTCATCGCCTTCTTTTGGTGAGAGCACGGTGAGCGGTGAGTTTTGGGTGATAATATGCCAGCGTTGATTAATCAACACCAAAGCAGGTAATGGGATATCCTGCATCTGTTGTCGAGTGAGAGAAATGAGCTCTGTTTCATAACCAATAATCTGTGCACATTGCCTGATTTCAAAATCTGTGGGGGAATCATTCTGCATACCAATGGCATGCATTAATTGTCCTTGAGTGACATTTTTTTGAAAATGATTAGCAATCCATATTAAGGCTTCCAAGCCATTGTTATTTTGCTGTTCCATCGATTACTTCTCTCTCATGGCTGTGGCAGTATATTCGTTAATTGGGCTTAATAGATAATCAATTAATCGCCGTTTATCTGTTTTTATTTCAGCAACAATAGACAAGCCTGGAGTCATTTCAATTTGCTCGCCTTCCACCAATAGCTGTTTGCTGCTTAAACCAATTTGCGCTAAATAAACGAGACCTAGATTGTCATCTTGCGTGCTATCACGGGAAATGGACAATACCTCACCTTCGATAGTCCCATAGCGGGTATAAGGAAAGGCGTCAATTTTGACATCCGCTTTTAAGCCTTCTTGGATAAAGCCAATATCTTTATTGAGTATTTTGACTTCAGCTAATTGCACATGGTTATTGGGTACAATAACCATCAATTGCTGTGCTGGTTGTAATACAGCGCCTAGGGTATAAACCGCAATTTGTTGCACGGTTCCATCCACTGGCGCGCGAATAACTTCAAGCTGATTTCTTTCTTGGTTTTTAATCAATTCCTGTTCAAGAGAAACAAATTTGAATTTAGCTTGCTGATATTTCTCATGCCATTCTTGGTGTTTTTGCGCATTAATCCTATCTTGCTTTTCGAGTAACGCATGATGTTGGCTATTTAATATAGAGAGTTCGGATTGTTTGGTGGTTTTTTCTTTTCTTGCGAGTAGTAATTCACGCTCCTGTTCTAAAAATTCTTTTTGACTGATTAACTGTTTTTGACTCAGGGCGGTATGCGCATCGAGCCGTTTTTTAATGTTATTCATCAAGATATTGATGTCTTTTAACTCTCGTTCTCTCGCTTGAAAGTTAACGCGATTAATTTGAATTTCATTGGTTATTTCGTTGAGTAAGGTTTCATACTCTTTTTTAATAGTTTGATAGCTGAGTTGTGCTTGAGTTTTCTCCGTAGCGGATAGTTTGCTGTAATAAGCAGAAATTTCAATGGATTGCTGGTTGAGTAGAGCATGGTGGATCATTTCTTCACTAGCGTGAAAGTTTTTTTGGTAGTGTTGACTAAGGATATCTTGGTCTACGCCTAATACTTTAACGCTGAGTAATGGATCCCCTTGCTTTACCTGTTGCCCATCTTCAACGTGAATTTGCTGTAAACGACTTAATTCAAAAGCTTGAATGGTTTGGGTTCGTCCTGAAACGATGAGTTTTCCTTGAGTGGTCGCTTGAACATCCAGTTTGCCAAAATAAGACCAAGCAATAGCGATAAAAATACCAACACTAATACTGATGGCTATGGTAAATGCCAAATAAGAAGGTGGCGTTTTTAAAATAGCCAAATGGGCAGGTAAAAAACTGTTATAGCGAGAGAGCGCTGATTTTTTTTTCATGGTTAACATCCGTGTCATTATTTAAGAGACTGCTGAAGCGTCCATAAATGTGTATAAAATTGATTGTTCTCGATTAATTGTTGATGGCTACCTTGCTCAACAATTTGCCCTTGCTGCATCACGATAATTCTTTGGTGGTTGCGGATCGTCGAAAGGCGGTGGGCAATCGTAATTACGGTACGTCCTTTAGCTATTTCTTGCATATTTTCTTGAATGATAGCTTGGGATTCATCATCCAAGGCGCTGGTGGCCTCATCGAAAATAATGATCTTTGGATCCGACAATAGTGTTCTGGCAATGGCGATGCGTTGGCGTTGGCCTCCAGAAAGAGAAGAGCCGCCTTCGGCTAAAATCGTGTCATAGCCCATCGGCAATTTAAGGATGAAATCGTGGGCTCCCGCCATTTTTGCAGCATTCACAACCTCATCCATTGAGGCATTAGGGCGAGTTTGAGCAATATTGTCGAAAACAGATTGATGAAATAAAAAATTCTCTTGCAAAACAATACCAATTTGCTGCCTTAGGGAAGCAAGGCTAAGCGCTGTAATTGGCATTCCATCAAGATAGATTCCCCCTTGTTCTGGGGTGTATAAACGCAAAATTAACCGAGCTAGAGTGCTTTTCCCTGAGCCCGATGTGCCTACAATACCAATAGTTTCTCCGGCTTTTATTGAAAGGTTAAAGTTATTGAGGACGGTCGGCATATTGGGTTGATAACGGAAGCTAATGTTATGTAATTGAATATCACCACTCAGCCGAGATTCGTTTTCTTTCTTGCTCTGTTCTTGCGGAAGATTAATGATTTGTGACAGCTTTTCTACTGCCACTTTGGTTCGAATATAATCTCCCCATAATTTGACCAGTTTGACGAGAGGCTGGTTTGCATGATTGACCATCATATGAAAGGCAATAAATTGCCCAATAGTCAATTGCAGAGCCAGAACTTCAGATGCGCCAACCCATAGAATGATGGCGCTCGTCACCTTTTCAATGACCATTACAATATGTTCAGAGCGTGAACTGATTTGCCCAGATACAAAATTGGTTTGGCTCATATCTGCCGTTTGTTTATCCCAACGACGGGTAAAGCTCGGTTCAATGGATAAGCTCTTGGCAGTTTCAATCCCATTAACGCTTTCTGTTAAGAATGAGGTATTCACCGCAATATTGGCAAACTGTTGCTGAGCCGCAGCTTCAATTTTCGGTGTTAGCCACCATGCGACCAATAAATAACAGGGAATAGAACAGAGGAAAAGTAAGGTGAGGGTGCCGGAAAGCAAGTTCATCACATAGATGAAGACGAACAAAAACAGAACATCGACACATAACGTGAAAAAGCTACTGGTCAAGAATTCTCGGATAGTTTCCAATTCTTTAACTCGGGTAACAATGGCACCAATTTGTCGATTTTTAAAAAATGAAATAGGTAGGTGCAATAAGTGATTAACTAACTTTAATCCTAACGTCATATCGATACGATTAACGGTATGATTATAAATATATTCCCGTAGCCCTTTTAATATAACCTCAATAATCGCAGCGACGATTAAACCGAAAATTAAAACATCCAAGGTGGATAAACTATTATGAATAAGCACTTTATCCATAATAACCTGCATCACAATGGGGGAGGCTAGCGCTAATATTTGTAAAATAAAAGAGAAAACCAATACCCAAGTGATGATTTTGCGGTACTTCATAAATTCCGCTTGGAACCATGAAATATCGAATTTCCCTTGCTTCACTTTGACGTGAAGCCAATCCCCATTCCAATTTTTTTGTAGCTCTTCATGGCTCCATATTTCAGGTGTAGGATGACCAAAACGCTGAATGAGCACTTGTTCTTGATTATGATTAGCCAGCAGAAAAGCGTGACCATCATTATCATAAAGAATGGCGGGTGACGGTAGTTTTGCAATGCCTTTATCGCGCTGATGCTTATTCTTGCATTTAATCTGATAATTATCTTTTATTGTTTTAATATAATTTTGAAATTGATTTATATTCTCTGTTTTCTGTTTGAAATCATCATAATCAATTTCGCCAGAAAGTTTTGCAATAACGCCAATAAAATATAATGTTGATTGTGTTTTGACACTTTCCATTGTGTATATTCATCATCCTGTATATTTAATAATGTCTGTGTATATATCGATTTGAAAAATATGATTATTTAATCGAGGTAGATAATACAGTCATCATAATTACAAGTGTATTGAAGTTCGTCTTATTATTTGAATATGAATATATTTAATGGATGTGTTTTATCCTGATATTGACGATTTGAATATTCAATATCAGGATTGCGGGAGTCAATGCGGTTAGATCAGTCAGGAATAGCTAAAAAGCGGTGAATCGCTCGTAATACATGCTCTGGTTTTTCTGCATGAACCCAATGTCCGGCATCGGCAACCACCCAAGCTTTGGCTTGAGGAAACTGTGTAGCAATGTCGTCGCGGTATTCGGCTTGCACATAGGGCGAATTTCCGCCGGGGATCAGTAACACGGGTTTATCCCATTTTGGCACAGTTTTCCAACCGATGATCTTTTCATAGTTAGCTTTGATTGCCGAAAGATTGAATTTCCACTCGCCTTGTTTAAAGGATTTTAGTAAGAATTGAATGACACCTTCTTCGGGAATGAATTCGCGCATAATGCCGCTAGCCTCTTGGCGGGTTTTAGCGTGCGCTTGAGTTGTTGCTTCTAGCGCAGCAATAATTTCGTCATGGCGGCGAACGTTGTAAGCGACAGGTGCGATATCGATGGCCACAATTTTTTCGATGAAATCAGGCGCTATCTCACTGGCAGCCATGGCAATTTTGCCCCCCATGGAGTGCCCAATAAGAATAGCACTGTGGTAACCAAGGGATTTTACGAGCGCAATCACATCTTCGGCCATCTGTTGGTATTCCATTTCGTCAGAACGAAATGAGTCACCATGGTTGCGTACATCGATTTGAATAGTATCGAAATAGTTTTGTAAGTCGCGACCTAAAACACCTAAATTATTCAGGTCACCAAAGAGTCCATGGATCAAAACGACGGGGGTGACGGTGATCGGATTTTCAGGTTTATGGATTGTATAATTGAGTAATTCGGTCATATTTGGACTACGATTGATGTTGTTTGTCAGATTGAAGACTTATCATGGCATGGTGATGCCAAAAAACCAAATCTGTATAATCAGAACAAGGTAACCTACTGAAATCCCATGAAACTTAACTCGTTGTTTGTTTTAAGTTATTGAAATTTTAATTGTTTTGTTTTTTTTAATTCTGGCTTATAATCTGGCGCGAATTTTAGTTTAAGAAAGTACTGGGAAAAAATGAAAACGATAGAAGTTGATGAAGAGCTTTACCGCTATATTGCAAGTCACACACAGCATATCGGTGAAAGTGCATCGGATATTTTACGCCGTATGCTAAATTTCAAATCCGCGCAGCAGCCAGTACCCGCAAAAGAAGTGAGTGTAGCACCGTTAGCGCCACAAGATGCGCCGGTGATGAATACCAAGGTGGTTGCTCAAAACCCTGTGAGAGTGATCAGAGAATTATTATTATCTGATGCTTATGCAGAAAAAAATAAGGCGATTGACCGCTTTATGCTAATTCTTTCAACGCTATACAGCTTAGATGCTAAAAGTTTTGAGAGCGCAACAGAATCGATGCATGGCCGCACCCGTGTTTATTTTGCTGGTGATGAGCAAACACTACTGGCTGCGGGCAAGCAATCAAAACCTCGCCATATACCGGGCACGCCGTATTGGGTGATCACTAACACCAACACTAATCGCAAGCGCAGTATGATTGATGCGATTATGCAAGAGATGAACTTCCCAGCGAATGTCATCGAAAAAGTCGGCAATACGATTTAACTTTGGTAAATACTATCTAATCTTAGTAATGCTATCTAACCTTGATAGTCATCTAAACATTGTGAAGTCACTGGTGTTTCACGCTAAGCATCGGTGCTTTGGGAGATAACAAGTGGCAATTCATGAACGAGCAGGGCAGCTTCCATTTCAAAGTGATTTGATTAACGTTGCTCAGTTAACGGCTCAATATTATACCCAGCAGCCAGATCCCGATGTGTCTTCTCAGGCCGTCAAGTTTGGGACTTCTGGGCATCGTGGTAGTTCGCTGCGTAAAAACTTTAATGAAAACCACATTCTGGCAATCGCTCAAGCGATAGCTGATCTGCGTAAGCAGCAAGGGGTATCAGGACCTTGTTATGTGGGTAAAGATACCCATGCGCTGTCAGAAGCAGCTTTTATATCGGTGATCGAAGTATTAGCAGCTAACCAAGTTCATGTAATTGTTCAAGAAGATAACGGTTTTACCCCAACTCCGGCTATCTCTCACGCGATTTTAAGCTATAACAAAGCGCATCAAGATGTTGCTGACGGCATCGTAATCACTCCATCTCATAATCCACCGGAAGATGGTGGAATTAAATATAATCCTGCTAACGGTGGTCCTGCGGATACAGATTTGACATCGGTTATTGAACAGAATGCTAATCAATTACTTGCAGCAGATCTTGATGGTGTGAAGTGCTTAGATTTTGCCGATGCAATGGCGAGTGGTTTTGTGACAGAGCAAGATCTGGTGATGCCATACGTTCGCGCACTCGGCGAAGTTGTGGATATGCAAGCTATCCAAAAATCAGGATTAAAAATCGGCGTCGACCCTCTGGGCGGTTCCGGTATTGAATACTGGAAAAAAATTGCAGAGTATTATCAGTTAGATATTGAAATTGTTAATGACCAGCTTGACCAAACATTCCGCTTTATGCCATTAGACCACGATGGTGTGATCCGTATGGACTGTTCATCCCGTTGGGCGATGGCTGGCTTGCTGGGAATGAAAGAAAAGTTTGATTTAGCATTTGCGAACGATCCGGATTATGACCGCCACGGCATTGTTACCCCAAGTGGATTAATGAATCCTAACCACTACCTTGCTGTTGCGATTGACTATCTATTTCAACATCGTCCTCAATGGGGCAAAGAAGTTGCTGTAGGTAAAACGTTAGTTTCCAGCGCCATGATTGACCGTGTTGTTAATGATATTGGCCGTGAACTCATTGAAGTGCCTGTTGGCTTTAAATGGTTTGTGGATGGCTTATTTAATGGCAGCCTTGGTTTTGGTGGCGAAGAGAGTGCTGGTGCTTCATTTTTAAAATTTGATGGTACGCCATGGTCGACAGATAAAGACGGCATTATTTTATGTCTGCTTGCTGCAGAAATTACAGCAGTAACAGGGGAAAACCCTCAGCAGCGTTATAATAAACTCGCTGAAAAATTTGGCGCACCAATCTACAGTCGTATCCAAGCGAAAGCAACCCACGAGCAGAAAGCTAAGTTAAGCAAGTTATCACCAGAAATGGTATCAGCAGATACATTAGCGGGTGATAAAATTACTCAGCGTTTAACGGCGGCTCCGGGCAATGGGGCATCAATTGGCGGGTTAAAAATCATGACTGACTATGGTTGGTTTGCCGCTCGCCCATCAGGCACTGAAGAAGCTTACAAAATTTACTGTGAAAGTTTCCGTGGTGAAGAACATCTTCACTTGATTGAGAAAGAAGCGATTGAAATCGTTAGTAAAGTGATTAGTTAGTTTTTGTCTTTAAAGCGGGTGGTTATTGCCCGCTTTTCATCATTAAATTCCCAACTGCAAAATAAAGCAGATTCGAGATTTTATCTCCTTTTTAGTACACATTACTTCATAAAATTGTGGTAGCGGATTCTGTGACGCTATTAACAAAATTGTTTTCTTTTTTTACCCTTCAAATTTGACCTTTTGTTTTTGCTATCGATACGTAATAACCGTTGCAGCTAGTGGCTCGGAATGATACAACTTTAGGTATCTGAGTGATGTTAACTAACAATATTGAAGGTAGGTAAGGTCAATGAGTCAGGTTTATAATTTCAGCGCAGGGCCGGCAATGTTACCCGTTGAAGTCATGCGCCGTGCAGAGCAAGAATTTTGTAACTGGAAAGGTTTAGGGGTTTCTGTGATGGAAGTGAGCCATCGCGGGAAAGATTTTATTGAAGTTGCGAAAGAAGCAGAACAAGATTTACGCGACTTATTAAATATTCCTGATAACTATAAAGTTTTATTCTGTCATGGTGGTGCTCGTGCTCATTTTGCCACACTGCCAATGAACCTGTTAGGTGATAAAACGACAGCAGACTACATTGTCAGTGGCTATTGGTCTGAATCAGCTGCTAAAGAAGCTCAAAAATATTGCACCCCGAACGTGATTGATGTCGTTCAAGAAAATAACGGCGTTGTTAGCATCAAACCAATGAATGAATGGCCATTAAGTAAAGATGCTGCCTATGTTCATTATTGCCCGAATGAAACCATTGGTGGCTTAGCTATCCATGAAGAGCCTGATTTCCCAGCGGACAAAATTATAGTTGCTGATTATTCATCTGCGATTTTATCTAAACCTATCGATGTAAGCCGCTATGGCGTGATTTATGCTGGCGCACAGAAAAATATTGGTCCAGCAGGCTTAACGCTGGTTATCATTCGTGAAGATCTGCTCGGCAAAGCTTCACCTCAAACGCCATCTGTTTTTGATTACACTGTACTTGCGCAATATGAGTCCATGTTCAATACTCCGCCAACTTTTGCTTGGTATTTAGCGGGTATGGTTTTCAAATGGTTAAAAGAGCAAGGCGGATTGCAGGAAATCGCAAAACGTAACTATGAAAAATCACAGTTGCTGTATAGCGCAATCGATGACAGTGAATTCTATATTAACCGCGTCGCGGTGGAGAATCGCTCTTGGATGAACGTACCATTCCAAATGCAAAACCCTGCATTGGATACAACATTTATCGAAGATGCTAAAAACCAAGGGTTATTATCACTAAAAGGCCATAAGGTTTCCGGCGGAATGCGCGCATCTATTTACAATGCGATGCCGCTGGCGGGTGTTCAGGCGTTAGTTGACTTTATGGCTGATTTTGAACGTCATCATGCCTAATTTATGATGTACTAGTTGTTAGGCCGATTTGCTCAGGAAGAGCGAGTCGGCTCATTCATTTAAATAACGATAAAAAAGTAGCAAATCACATCGGAGAAATCACTTTTCATGCAATCCCTGACATTACAACCAATTTCTTCAATTAATGGCACCATTAATCTGCCGGGGTCAAAAAGTGTCTCCAACCGCGCACTTCTCTTAGCCGCTATGGCAAAAGGCACTACGGTACTCACTAATTTATTAGACAGCGATGATATTCGCCATATGCTGAATGCATTAAGCCAGCTAGGTGTTAAATATCAATTATCTGAAGATAAAACTCGTTGCCAAGTTGAAGGGATAAATGGCTGTTTATCTCATCAAGGCGAACTTGAGATCTTTTTAGGTAATGCGGGCACCGCAATGCGCCCATTAACGGCCGCACTGTCATTATGCGCAAATAATATTGTATTAACGGGCGAACCGCGCATGAAAGAGCGCCCGATTGGTCATTTAGTGGATGCCTTAAGAGAAGGCGGCGCTAAGATTGACTATCTTGAACAAGAAAATTACCCACCGATGCGTTTAAATGGCGGCTTTGTTGGTGGGAATATCTCCGTAGATGGCTCTGTTTCTAGCCAATTCTTAACTGCATTATTAATGGCGGCGCCTTTAGCTTCTCAGGACACGGTGATTACGATTGCAGGCGAGCTGGTTTCCAAACCTTATATCGACATTACGCTGGTATTAATGAAAACCTTCGGTGTGAATGTTGAAAATCATCAATACCAAAAATTTGTGATCAAAGGTCAGCAACATTACGTATCTCCGGGTGAATACCTTGTCGAGGGGGATGCATCTTCCGCTTCCTATTTCCTAGCCGCCGCAGCGATTAAAGGTGGCGTCGTTCGAGTCACTGGGATTGGCCGCAATAGCTTACAGGGTGATACGAAATTCGCTAACGTTTTGGAAAAAATGGGTGCAATTATCCGCTGGGGGGATGATTACGTTGAATGTGAGCGTGGAACTCTGAACGGCATTGATATGGATATGAACGCTATTCCCGACGCAGCGATGACTATCGGAACGGTTGCTCTGTTTGCAAAAGGTGAGACTGTCATTCGTAATATCTATAACTGGCGAGTGAAAGAAACGGATCGCTTATTTGCGATGGCAACTGAGCTACGTAAAGTGGGTGCAGAAGTTGAAGAAGGGCACGACTTTATCCGTGTCGTGCCACCAGCCCAGCTAAAACATGCTGAAATTGAAACCTATAATGATCATCGTATCGCGATGTGCTTCTCGTTGGTGGCACTCTCCGATACCCCGGTAACGATTTTAGATCCGGGTTGTACAGCAAAAACTTTCCCAGATTATTTCCAACAACTCGCGCGATTAAGCCACTAACCGAATTGGATTGGTTGATTAACATCAATGTGTTATCAACCAATCTTTTCCTTTCATTTTCCTTATTTTCACCTATTTTTATTTGTAACAAACCCACCTGCGTATTTCACAATATCGATGAGTAGGTATAATATCCCCACAGATTTTAATTGCGGGTAGCTGAGGCTATTTGCAGGAAAGGAGATTTTTTATGGTGGCTATCGCCCCTGTAATCACCGTTGATGGACCAAGCGGAGCGGGTAAAGGTACTCTTTGCCAAGCATTAGCAAATGAATTTGGATGGCAATTATTAGACTCTGGTGCAATTTACCGCGTATTAGCGCTAGCGGCTCTGCATCACCACGTCGATATTCAATCTGAAGATGCTTTAGTGCCTTTAGCTGCAAATTTAGATGTGCGTTTTGTACCTGAAGAAAATCGTTTAAAAGTCATTCTCGAAGGTGAAGATGTGTCTAATGAAATTAGGCAAGAAACCGTCGGGAACACCGCATCTCAAACAGCCACGTTCCCGCGTGTGCGAGAAGCCCTGTTAAGACGCCAGCGCGCATTTAGAATGATGCCGGGTTTAATTGCCGATGGTCGTGATATGGGAACAGTAGTTTTTCCTGATGCACCAGTGAAAATTTTTCTGGATGCCTCCGCTGAGGAGCGAGCTCATCGCCGGATGAAGCAGTTGCAGGAGAAAGGGTTTGATGTTAACTTTGAGCGACTTTTGACCGAAATTCAAGAGCGCGATTATCGGGATCGTAACCGTCCGGTTGCTCCTCTTATTGCCGCTAAAGATGCGTTAGTGCTGGATTCCACAAGTATGTCTATTGAGGAAGTTATTGAAAAAGCACGTACCTATGCGAAAAAAATTCTACAATTATCGTGATAATAGGCTTTATTTTAGCTTATAATTAGATAATATACGCAATTACCTCCATGCTGGTTATTTTCTAGCATGGTTAAAACCTTGCGACAAGGAATGTTGTGGGGTATGTGAAACAACCCCATTTGGCGGGATGCTAGATGGACGTTAATATAAGACACTTGAAGATCATTAATATGACTGAATCTTTTGCTCAACTCTTTGAAGAATCCCTGCAGAATATTGAAACTCGTCCTGGTTCTATTGTACGCGGTACAGTAGTTGCTATCGATAAAGACGTAGTCCTGGTAGACGCAGGTCTTAAATCAGAATCTGCTATCCCAGTAGAACAGTTCAAAAATGCTCAGGGTGAGCTGGAAATCCAAGTTGGCGACGAAATCGATGTAGCTCTGGATGCAGTAGAAGATGGTTTCGGTGAAACTATTCTGTCTCGTGAGAAAGCTAAACGTCATGAAGCATGGCTGATGCTGGAAAAAGCTTACGAAGAAGCTGAAACTGTAACTGGTGTTATCAACGGTAAAGTTAAAGGTGGTTTCACTGTAGAACTGAACGGCATTCGTGCGTTCTTACCAGGTTCACTGGTAGATGTACGCCCAGTTCGTGATACTACTCACTTGGAAGGCAAAGAGCTTGAGTTCAAAGTAATCAAGCTGGATCAGAAACGCAACAACGTTGTTGTTTCTCGTCGTGCTGTAATTGAATCTGAAAGCAGCGCTGAGCGCGATCAACTGCTGGAAAATCTGCAAGAAGGCATGGAAGTTAAAGGTATCGTTAAGAACCTTACTGACTACGGTGCATTCGTTGATCTGGGCGGTGTTGACGGCCTGCTGCACATCACTGACATGGCTTGGAAACGTGTTAAACACCCAAGCGAAATCGTCAACGTTGGTGATGAAATCAATGTTAAAGTTCTGAAATTCGACCGTGAGCGCACTCGTGTTTCTCTGGGTCTGAAACAACTGGGCGAAGATCCTTGGGTCGCAATCGCTAAACGTTACCCAGAAGGTACTAAACTGACTGGTCGCGTTACTAACCTGACTGACTACGGTTGCTTCGTAGAAATCGAAGAAGGCGTTGAAGGTCTGGTTCACGTTTCAGAAATGGATTGGACTAACAAAAACATCCACCCATCTAAAGTTGTTAACGTTGGTGATGTTGTTGAAGTTATGGTTCTGGATATCGATGAAGAACGTCGTCGTATCTCCTTAGGCCTGAAACAGTGCAAATCTAACCCATGGCAGCAATTTGCTGAGACTCACAACAAAGGCGACCGTGTTGAAGGTAAGATCAAGTCAATCACTGACTTCGGTATCTTCATTGGTCTGGACGGCGGCATCGATGGCCTGGTTCACCTGTCTGACATCTCCTGGAACGTTGCAGGCGAAGAAGCAGTTCGTGACTACAAAAAAGGCGACGAAATCGCAGCTGTTGTTCTGCAAGTCGACGCAGAGCGTGAGCGTATCTCTCTGGGCGTTAAACAGTTAGCTGAAGATCCATTCAACAACTACCTGGCAGCAACCAAGAAAGGCGCAATCGTTACTGGTAAAGTAATCGCAGTTGATGCTAAAGGTGCAACTGTAGAGCTGACTCTGGGCGTTGAAGGTTACCTGCGTGCATCAGAAGCTTCACGTGACCGTGTTGAAGATGCAACTCTGGTTCTGAACGTTGGTGATGATGTTGAAGCTAAATACACTGGTGTTGACCGTAAAAACCGTGTAATCAACCTGTCTGTTCGCGCTAAAGACGAAGCTGATGAGAAAGACGCTGTCGCAGCTGTGAACAAGCAAGAAGATACTGCATTCGGCAACAATGCAATGGCTGAAGCTTTCAAAGCAGCTAAAGGCGAATAATTAAGTGGGGGTAACTTCGGTTACCCCTTTGTATCGGTAGTTTAGGGAGGTACTATGACCAAGTCTGAATTAATTGAAAGACTGGCTAGCCAGCAGTCTCATCTTTCAGCGAAAACCGTTGAGGAAGCTGTAAAGGAAATACTTGAGCATATGGCTGATACGTTAGCTGAAGGCGAGCGTATTGAAGTCCGTGGATTCGGCAGTTTTTCTCTTCACTACCGTGCTCCACGCGTTGGCCGTAACCCAAAAACAGGTGATAAAGTGGAACTGGAAGGTAAATACGTTCCCCACTTCAAACCAGGTAAAGAGTTACGCGATCGTGTAAATATTTACGGTCAATAATCGACTGTAAATCTTAATTATTACTCTAAAACAGCGCCTATATTGATATAGCGCTGTTTTTTTTATGTCTGTAATATCCCCATTCTGCTTTTCTTAAATTACCTTCTAATATCTTATTAAATACATCATTTAAAGCTATTTTTGCGAAGCGCTTCGCAGCTCAATTTTTTAACTCTTTTGCATTGCATATAGTTTTGGAATAACGCTTTAAATTTTCTAATTACAAGGTTATTGAATCACTCTGAATACCTTTAACTTATCTGCACAGAAATAATCGTAGGTAGGTTTAAGGTCGATGGGAAAATTTAGCCGCCACTATCAAGATAAACTCTCTTATACAGAAGTCGCTATTGCATTGATTATCGGTACGCTTCCGTTGCTTTTCTTGCCGAATCTTCCTAGTTCTAGTCACTACTTAGTGGCTGGTATTATTCTGTTAGTCACTCTGATGGTTATTTGGCGCAATAAGCGCATTCGATTCTTGGCATTAATGGGAATGAGCTGGCTTTGGGCTTGTTGGCATGGTGTTGAGGTGCAGAAAAAAATCGATTTTTTAAGTAGTTCTCATCGTCAATGGGATATTACGATTGTTAGCATTCCACTCAATCAGGACGATGTAAAAAAGAGAGTAAGGATAGACAGAGTCGATGGAGTACGAATTTTTCCTCCGCTCTATGCATCATGGAATTTAAAACAGAATAAGCATGAAAGAATATGCGCAGGGCAGAAGTGGAATGTCGTTGGCAAGCTAAATCCAGTTCATGCTTCTTTGAATGAGGGCGGATTTGATCTGCAAAGGCATTTCATTGCTCAACGAGTTGTCGGTACACTAAAAATCAAACAAGCAGTACAAGTAGGCCAGCAATGTTCTCTACGGCAAAAAATTATCGACCAGTTCGGCGAAACACTTTCGACACGACAAAATCATGGAATTATTTATGCACTAATGTTTGGGGAGAGAGGACGGCTTTCTACGGAACATACACAGTTATTGCAATCAACAGGATTGACACACTTGATCGCAATTTCTGGATTACACATTGGAATTGCCTATTTAATTGGTTATTTATGCGCTCGCTTATTGCAATTTTTCCTACCCGTTAAATGGATAGGGGAGAATTTACCATTATTTTCAGGTGTTATATTTGCCATTCTCTATGCTTGGTTATCGAATTTTGCGATCCCTGCAACTCGAGCTGTATTTGCATTGCTACTTTGGATTTATATTCGTAAGCAGCCATTTTTCTGTTTTCCGTGGCAATGGGCGTTATGGAGTATTTCTGGGATTTTATTGTTTGATCCGCTTGCTATCCTTTCCGATAGCTTTTGGTTATCTAGCTTTGCTGTATTAGCTATTCTGTATTGGTTTCGTGTTTTTCCCATTTCACCTACGTTGAGTTGCCATCCAATTATGGGAAAAATAATGCCTCTAATTCATCTGCAAATTGGTTTATTGATTTTACTAATACCTATTCAAGTATTGTTGTTTAACGGTGTTAATATTATGAGCTTATTTGCAAATTTATGGTTTGTGCCGCTTATTACTTGGGGAGTGGTGCCCGTTATTTTTAGCACGCTATTGTTACCTATAAGTGCTTGGCATAATGTTGCTTTCGGGTTAATTGATAGTATCCTCGAGCTTGGGCTAGGGCCATTGATATATTTAAGCGGCTTTTGGACTGAAATTAACACAATGCCTATTTATAGCGTGTTTTTTTGTTGGGCATTTGCTTTTATTATCTTATTTGGTTGGTATAAAAATTATCTTGGTTTATTAAGTTGTATTGGTATTTTATTTTTTTTCACTAAGAGCCAAAGCCAGCACGAAGAGCATGACTGGTGCTTAACCATGCTGGATATTGGGCATGGACTTGCCGTGGTTATGGTGCAAAATCAACAAGGGGTTTTATATGATACGGGAAACCTCTGGAATGGTGGAAGCAACGCTAAACGGCAAATTATTCCTTTCTTAAAGCATCATCAAGTCACACCTATCAACGCAATCTTAAGTCATAATCACCTTGACCATACTGGTGGTATATCTGATTTAATTGAAGCATATCCATGGTTAAGCCTACGTAGTAGCTTTGGCCAACCCAATCATCTTCCTTGTTATCAAGGACAACGCTGGCAATGGGGGATGTTAAGGTTCGAAGTATTGTGGCCAGAGAAATTAGCTGAGATATCGCATAATAATGATTCCTGCGTGATTCAGGTTAGTGATGGGTATCGGCAACTATTACTTACTGGGGATTTGGAAAAGCAAGGTGAAAAAAGATTAGCATTACAAAATGATGGGCAGCTTAAAGCGGATATTTTATTTGTTCCTCACCATGGAAGTAATACATCTTCAACACCTTTATTTATACGAAAAGTACAACCAACGTTCGCATTAGTTTCCTCTGCGAGATATAGCCCATGGAAAATTCCATCAGATAAAGTCTATTTGCGCTATGCTAAAAAGAATATTCAGTGGTTAAATACGGCGAAGGAAGGTCAGGTAACAATATGTTTTAATAAAGAAAAAATGGAAATCTTACGTTACAGGAAAGAAATTAATCCACGTTGGTATCATCTGTGGTTTGGTGTTAGCCAATTTCCCTTGTAGAATAGTGCGCTTACATTAAGTCTGGTAATAAAAGCATGAATGATCAAGACCTATCGACAAAGCAAACATTTAAGCGCCTATGGCCAACCATTGCGCCTTTTAAAATTGGATTAGTTGTTGCAGCAATTGCTCTTATCATCAACGCCGCAGGTGATGCGTTTATGATTTCTTTACTGAAACCATTATTAGATGACGGTTTTGGTAAAGCGGATAACAACACACTGAAGTGGTTACCACTGGCAATTTTGGGCTTGATGGTCGTGCGTGGATCTTCAAGTTTCGTCTCTACATACTGCGTTTCTTGGGTGTCAGGAAAAGTAGTGATGAGTATGCGCCGCAAATTATTTGGTCATATGATGGGAATGCCGGTGAGCTATTTTGACCAGCAATCCACAGGGACTTTATTATCGCGTATTACCTATGATTCAGAGCAGGTCGCATCTTCGGCTTCCGGTGCTCTCATTACCATTATTCGCGAAGGAACTTATATCATCGCGTTATTTGGTATTATGTTTTATAACAGCTGGCAGTTGTCGCTGATTTTGATTGCCATTGCACCTGTCGTCTCTATCACTATCCGCGTGGTTTCTAAGCGTTTTCGTAAAATTAGCAAAAACATGCAAACGGGTATGGGCCATGTGACGACTAGCGCCGAGCAAATGCTTAAAGGGCATAAAGAAGTCCTTATTTTTGGTGGGCAGAAAGTCGAAACTGAACGTTTTGATAAAGTCAGCAATAATATGCGCCGTCAAAATATGAAGATGGTTAGCGCCTCCGCTATTTCTGACCCTATTGTTCAGATGATTGCCTCTTTTGCATTAGCGTTTGTCTTGTACGCAGCAAGTTTCCCTGAGATCAAAGAACAATTATCACCAGGTACGATTGGTGTCGTTTTCTCATCCATGTTTGCGTTAATGCGCCCACTTAAGTCTCTAACTAACGTGAATGCGCAATTCCAGCGCGGAATGGCAGCATGCCAAACGTTATTTGCGATTTTAGATACTGAAAAAGAGAAAGATGAAGGAACGAAAGTTCTGACTCAAGTGAAAGGTGATATTGAGTTCGACTCAGTGACGTTTACTTATCAAACCAAAGAGCATCCCGCACTAGAGGATGTTTCTTTTACGCTGCCTGCTGGTAAATCAGTTGCTTTAGTGGGGCGTTCAGGTTCCGGTAAATCCACCATCGCTAACTTAATAACTCGCTTCTATGATATCGATAAAGGCAGTATCCGTATTGATGGTCATGATATTCGTGATTACACCTTAGAATCTTTACGAAGCCAAGTCGCTCTCGTATCTCAGCATGTTTATTTATTCAATGATACTGTTGCGAATAATATTGCCTATGCGACAGACGGGCGTTATAGCCGAGCGGAAATTGAAAAAGCTGCAGAAATGGCATACGCCATGGACTTTATCCAAAAGCTGGATAATGGGTTAGATACAATGATTGGTGAAAATGGTGTGATGCTTTCTGGTGGTCAACGCCAGCGTATTGCGATTGCTCGTGCATTATTGCGTGATGCGCCAATTTTGATTTTAGATGAAGCGACATCAGCATTAGATACGGAATCAGAGCGTGCAATTCAAGCCGCGTTAGACGAATTGCAGAAGAATAGGACTTCGCTTGTGATAGCTCACCGTTTATCCACTATTGAAAATGCGGATCAAATCTTGGTTGTACAAGATGGGCATATCATTGAACGTGGTGACCACACAACGCTACTAGCCCAAAATGGGGCATACGCGCAATTACATAGGATCCAATTTAAGAATGATTGAGCGAATTTGGTCCGGTAAATCATGGCTCTATATTTTGTTGCTTCCGTTATCCTTTTTGTATGGATTGATAACGTTAGTACGTCATATCGGCTATAAAGCTGGACTTCTTCGCTCATGGAAAGCCCCTGTGCCTGTTGTGGTTGTAGGGAATTTAACCGCAGGGGGAAATGGAAAAACCCCTGTGGTTATTTGGCTAGTTGAATCGCTCATGAAACAAGGTGTTCGTGTGGGTGTTGTATCTCGTGGATATGGCGGGCAGTCTGACCATTATCCGCTAGTGTTAGACCAGACGACAACCACGACAGTTGCAGGCGATGAGCCAGTTTTGATTTATCATCGTACTCATGCACCTGTTGCCGTGGCACCAAAACGTAGTGATGCAATTAAAGCATTACTCGATAATTTTCAATTAGATATTATTGTCACAGACGATGGTTTACAGCATTACGCATTGCAACGTGACTATGAAATTGTCGTCATTGATGGGCAGCGTCGTTTTGGTAATGGCTGGTGGTTACCTGCGGGGCCAATGCGTGAACGTGCAGGGCGATTAAAAACAGTCAATGCCTTGATTGTAAATGGTGGTGTTCCTAACTCAAATGAAACACTGATGTCCCTAGAGGGGGATATGGCCGTGAATCTAGCTACAGGCGAAAAAAACTTGGTTACCGAGCTTAACAATGTAGTTGCGATGGCGGGCATTGGTCATCCACCTCGTTTTTTCTCTTCTTTAGAAAGCAAAGGATTAACACTTGTTAATACCCATGCGTTTTCCGATCATCAAGCTTATAGCCAGCAGCAACTCGTTTCTTTAGCAGAAAAAAATCAAAATTTACTGATGACTGAAAAGGATGCTGTCAAATGTCATTCCTTCGCACAGACCAATTGGTGGTATCTTCCTGTGGAAGCGCAGTTTGATAAAATAGGCGAAAAACGAATCTTAAGTGAAATAAAATCACTTATCTGAAATAAAACAGCTTGCTTTTAGGATTGATTTCAGATAATAATACCTGCAATGTGATGCAGATCTACTTATTATGTACCAAGTTGCAATACATTAATAAGTGGATTATTTGCTAGCTTTAATTTTACGACCCGTTCTTGAGTTAGTCACTTATCCTCGCAATACACTACTTACTCTACTATTTCGTGTTGTCATCATAATGTCAAAATAGACTGTTAAGTTCACGGTAAATGTGTGGTGCCTGAAACCTACACTTGGGTCGTTATAAGATATGCATAAACATTTGATGCATAAATTGGTTAAGTTAATTACTCTTAATTATGTTAATAGATTGGCTTGAATAGATAGGTCAGAATGAACTGATCGAAATAAATAGTTCAGCAAAATAAATGGAATAACGTGTAGAGAGTAATGATACAAATATAAAAAATTGTTCTCGGAACAAGAAGGAGTTTCAATATGAATTTTCAATTACATATGGGCCAAGTTAAATGGTTTGACGCAAAAGAAGGTTACGGTTTTATTTCACCTCGTAATGGTGGCGATGATATCTTCGTAACAACCAAATCAATTGCGAATAAAAAAATCAAATCTTTATCTGAAGGTCAAAACGTCGAGTTCTCTGTTACTCGTAATTCAGATGGCATAACGGCAAGAGACGTTATCGCTTACTAATTGAATTCTTAACAGAAATATTTCTCCTGCACTATCCTCTCATTCTTCGCAGGAGATCTTAATAAGCAAGAATAGAGTTAACGGTGATACCTGCATGTGATATCCTGACGCCAAGTGAGTTTAAATCCATTTGGGAGAAAACATGGATCACCGTTTACTTGAAATTGTTGCTTGCCCATCCTGTCATGGCAAACTAAGTTACAACAAAGAAAACCTCGAATTAATCTGCAAGTTTGATCATCTCGCCTTTCCTGTTCGCGATGGCATCCCCGTTTTACTTGAGAACGAAGCGCGTAAAGTTGCTTTAGACGAAGGACTGTAATCCTATGTTTACCGTCATTATTCCTGCGCGTTACGCTTCAACACGATTACCGGGTAAGCCTTTAGCAGATATTCACGGTAAACCGATGGTTGTTCGAGTCATGGAGCAAGCGATTAAATCAGGTGCTAGCCGAGTCATTATTGCAACTGACCATCCAGATGTCGCTGCCGCGGTCATTGCAGCGGGAGGGGAAGCTTGTATGACTAACCCCGATCATCAATCTGGTACGGAACGTTTGGCTGAAGTGATTGACACTTACGGCTTTTCCGATGATGAAATTATTGTCAATGTGCAAGGTGATGAACCGCTGATTCCACCTGAAATCATTCGCCAAGTCGCTCATAATTTGCAAGGTAGTCAGGCAAATATGGGAACACTCGCCGTTCCCATTCATAGTGCACAAGAAGCCTTTAATCCGAATGCTGTGAAGGTGGTGATGGACAAAGACGGTTATGCGCTCTATTTTTCTCGAGCGACAATCCCGTGGGATAGAGACCAATTTGCAAAAAGCAAAGAGACCATTGGTGATACTTTCTTACGCCACATTGGTATCTACGCTTATCGCGCGGGCTTTATTCGTCGTTATATCGCTTGGGATGCCAGCCCATTAGAGAAAATCGAGATGCTAGAGCAGCTTCGCGTGCTTTGGTATGGTGAGAAAATTCATGTGGCGGTTGCTGAAAAAGCACCGGGTGCAGGGGTGGATACACCAGAAGATCTTGAATTGGTAAGACAAGCATTTCAGCCATAATTTCCGGTGTGAACAATGGTTTGATAAAACAATGGTCTGATAAAACAAGGGGAAACTGAATAAGTTTCCCCTTTGTATTTTACTCCGCCTGATTATCTTCAATTGTCTGGGTATTATCGGGCTTTAAGTGCCACCAAATTGAGCCAATGAGCTCATACCATGCTCGTTCGCTGTGGCTAAAATAGAAAGCGGAAGGAATATAGCGCTCCCAAGGATTCAAATCGCTGGTGATCACCAATTGATTAGCCGGAGCTGGATAAGGCTGCATCCCACGACTGGTAAACATTTTCAACGCGCGGGGTAAATGGTTCGCTGAAGTCACTAACAAGAACGGCTGCTTACCAATAATTTTTTCCACTTCATAGGCTTCTTCTTGCGTATCTTTCGGTTCGGTTAGCGGGATTGTATCTGTCGCTGGAACACCTAAAGATTGAGCAACCATAGATGCAACTTCAGCGCTACTGATTGGGCTACTGGCTTTACCGCCAGTAAAAATCAATTTGCTACCTGGATGTTGCAGATAAAGACGTACCCCTTCAGTGACTCGAGGCAAGCTGTTACTGAGCAAATTCGAGCTAGGACTCCAATCAGGGTTATAGGTAAATCCACCTCCTAAAACCACAATATACTTTATCTCTTTAGGTGGATTGGTGGTGATAAGCTCATAACGCTTATCATACGGGCCTTCAACGGGCGCGAGTAACCGATCTGAAATAGGTTGTAGCCCTAATAACGCGATGATAACAAGGCTTAATGTTACTAAGGATTTTCCACTTTTTTGCCAACGGGTAAACCACAATAAAATCAGTCCAATTCCCCCAATGATCAATAATAAGGGTAGCGGCATTAACAGTGAGCCAAGGTATTTTTTTAGCAGAAATAACATAGAAAACCTGTCATGAAGATAATGTAAGCGACTAGGGTCAAATGTAGCTGCATCAGCAATAAAATGCTATGCAAAATAAATCGGATACAAAATAAAGTACTATGCAAAAACAGCTAGATTATCTGTTATAATTCTTGGTTTTGATATGCTGTAAATAACTCATGATAGGTAACTGGAACGCAGATGGCAGACCGCAACTTTGATGATATTGTCGATAAATTTGCAAAAAATATTTATGGAACGACAAAAGGAAAAATTCGCGAAGCGGTAGTTTGGCAAGATCTTACCCAGTTACTGGAAACGCATTTTCAAGGCCAAACATTACGTATATTAGATGCGGGCGGCGGAGAAGGGCATTTTTCTCGTCAATTAGCCGCAATGGGTCATCAGGTTATTCTTTGCGATTTATCCGAAGAAATGTTAGAACGGGCATCGGTACTTGCTGATGAACAAGGAATTAGCGAGAATATCAGCTTTGTTCACTGCGCCGTTCAAGATATTGCTCAACACCTTGATGAACCAGTTGATTTTGTCTTGTTTCATGCGGTACTTGAATGGATTAGCGACCAAAAATATGCATTAGAGCAACTGGCAGAGATTATCAGACCGGAAGGCATATTTTCTGTCATGTTCTATAATGCAAATGGCTTGGTGATGCGTAATGCAATTTTAGGTAATTTTCATCTCGCAACTCCTCATATCCAGCGTCGTCGCAAACGTTCATTATCGCCACAGAACCCGCTTTTCCCTCAACAGGTTGATGAGTGGCTTATTGGTTGTGGTATGGATATTTTAGGCAAAAGTGGCGTCAGAGTGTTCCATGATTATTTGCAAAGTAGACAATTACAACAAAAAGACTTTCCAGCGTTATTGGCGCTTGAACAACAATATTGTCGTGAAGAACCCTATATCAGTATGGGGCGATATATTCATGTCATGGCACGCAAACAAACCCAAAAGGACGATTTATGAGTGATTTTTCCCAGACCGTCCCTGAACTCGTGTCTTGGGCACGAAAAAATGATTTTGCGATTTCCCTACCCGCAGAGCGCCTAGCATTTTTGCTGGCCGTCGCAGTACTTAACAGTGAGCGGGTTAACGGTGAAATGAGTGAAGGGGAGCTGGTGGATGCGTTTCGAGAAGTGTGCAAAGGCTTCGAACAAACCACCGAATCACTGGCAGTCAGAGCGAACAACGCCATCAATGACATGGTTCGCCAAAAAATATTTAACCGCTTTGCCAGCGACATTGTCGAAGGAAATGCGATTTATCGTCTAACGCCACTCGGCATTGGCATTAGTGATTACTATATTCGTCAACGCGAATTTTCGACATTAAGATTGTCGATGCAGTTATCGATTGTGGCGGGAGAGCTACAACGTGCAGCGGAATCAGCCGAAGAAGGTGGTGATGAATTTTATTGGCACCGTCATGTTTTTGCGCCATTAAAATATTCAGTCGCTGAAATTTTTGACAGTATTGACCTGTCACAGCGAATTATGGATGAGCAACAAAACAGCGTTAAAGATGATATTGCTGCACTGTTAAACCAAGACTGGCAGGCGGCAATTGCTAACTGTGAGCAGCTACTTTCTGAAACGTCCGGCACATTAAGAGAATTGCAAGATACTTTAGAAGCGGCTGGCGATAAGCTACAGGCAAACTTACTACGTATTCAAGAAGCTAACATGAATGCGCCGCAGTTCTCGGAAATGGTCGACCGACTAATCTTTGATTTGCAAAACAAGCTAGACCGTATTGTGAGCTGGGGGCAGCAGTCCATTGATTTATGGATTGGTTACGACCGACATGTTCACAAATTTATCCGTACAGCAATTGATATGGATAAAAACCGTATATTTTCTCAACGTTTACGTCAATCTGTACAGCAGTACCTCGATAGCCCTTGGGCACTCACCTATGCCAATGCGGATAGGCTTTTTGATATGCGTGATGAGGAGCTGGCACTTCATGATCAAGAGGTGATGGGGGAACTTCCACCTGATCTAGAATTTGAAGAGTTCAGTGAACTTAATGACCAATTAGCGGCGTTAATCGAAGCGCAACTTGCGTTCTATAAAACGGATAACAAACCGCTGGATGTCGGTCACGTATTACAGAGTTATCTGACGCAATACCCGCAGAAACGCCATTTTGACGTTGCGCGTATTATTATCGATCAGGCTGTAAAACTAGGTATCGCAGAGGCTGATCTGGCGGGATTACCGGCAGAATGGCGCGCTATTAATGATCACGGAGCCAAGGTACAGGCACATGTCATCGACAAATATTGAACAATTTATGCCAGTTAAACTGGCTCAAGCACTAGCTAACCCCATTTTTCCTGAGCTCGACAGCCAACTGCGTGCAGGTCGCCATATCAGTATTGATGACCTTGATAATCATGCATTTTTAATGGATTTTCAGGAACCGTTAGAGCAATTTTATGCTCGCTATAATGTTGAGTTGATCCGGGCACCAGAAGGCTTCTTCTATTTGCGTCCCCGTTCTAGCACCTTAATTCCTCGTTCTGTTTTGTCTGAATTGGACATGATGGTGGGTAAAATTCTGTGCTACCTCTATTTGAGTCCTGAGCGTCTAACCAACCAAGGGGTCTTTACCTCTCAAGAGCTGTTTGAAGAATTATTGTCGCTGGCCGACGAAAGCAAATTACTGAAATTTGTTAACCAACGCTCCACAGGTTCAGACCTCGATAAACAAAAATTACAGGAAAAACTAAGAACCTCCTTAAACCGTTTACGTCGTTTAGGTATGGTCTATTTCCTGCAAAATGACTCCAGCAAATTTATTATTAATGAGTCTGTATTCCGCTTTGGTGCGGATGTGCGTAGTGGTGATAATCCACAAGAAGCACAATTACGCATGATCCGTGATGGTGAAGCGGTCTCTCTTGAAGGGGAATTATCGCTAAGAGACAGCGATGAAGACGAAACGGATGAGAGTCAAGATCTGGCTGACAGTGAAGAGGATGAACAAGAATGATTGAACGCGGAAAATTTCGCTCACTGACGCTGGTGAACTGGAACGGCTTTTTTGCTCGTACTTTTGACCTTGATGAATTAGTCACCACCCTGTCTGGGGGAAATGGTGCGGGTAAATCCACCACCATGGCGGCCTTTATTACCGCAATGATCCCTGACTTAACATTACTGCATTTCCGTAATACTACAGAAGCCGGGGCTACTTCGGGGTCCCGTGATAAAGGTCTACACGGAAAGCTGCGTCCTGGTGTCTGTTATGCCGTGCTGGATGTTTTAAACTCTAAACATCAACGTGTTATGGTCGGTGTTCGCTTACAGCAAGTAGCAGGACGCGATAAAAAAGTCGATATCAAACCGTTTATGATCCAAGGCGTGCCATTAGCCACAGTACCAACGGAAGTATTAACGGAAGTGTTTGAAGGGCGCCAAGCTAAGGTTATTCCGTTGAATGACCTGAAAGAGCGCGTAGAAAAACAAGAAGGCATCCAATTTAAGCAATTTAACTCGATCACTGATTACCATTCAGTATTATTCGAATTGGGTGTGCTGCCAAAACGTTTACGTTCAGCAGGGGATCGTAGTAAATATTACCGTTTGATTGAAGCTTCCTTATATGGTGGTATTTCCAGTGCGATCACCCGCTCACTGCGTGACTATTTATTACCAGAAAACAGCGGCGTACGTAAAGCATTCCAAGATATGGAAGCGGCATTACGTGAAAACCGTTTAACACTGGAAGCCATCCGCGTTACACAATCTGACCGTGATTTATTCAAACATTTGATCAGCGAAGCCACAGATTATGTATCTGCGGACTATATGCGCCACTCAAATGAACGCCGAATTCACTTAGATGCAGCATTAGCCGCCCGTAACGAACTGTACAGTAATCGCAAACAACTGCGCGTTGAACAAGTTCGTAGTGTGGAAATGGCGCGTGAATTAAATGAACAAAACGAAGCGTCGACAGAAATCGAAGCGGACTACCAAGCGGCAAGTGACCATTTAAATCTGGTGCAAGCTGCATTACGTCATCAAGAAAAAATTGACCGCTACCAAGCCGATATTGAAGAGCTCACTTATCGCCTTGAAGAACAGAGCGAAGTCGTCGCGGAAGCCACAGAGAAACACGAAGAGCTTGATGCTCGTGCGCAAGCCGCTGAAATTGAGGTGGATGAGCTGAAAAACCAGCTGGCAGATTACCAGCAAGCGCTTGATGTACAGCAAACTCGTGCGATTCAATATCAACAAGCACTTCATGCCTTAAACCGTGCTCGCGAGCTCTGCCAACTGCCTGATCTTACCATTGAAAATGTCGATGAATGGCTGGAGACCTTTGAGGCCAAAGAGCAGCAAGCCACTGAAGCCTTACTCGCATTAGAGCAAAAAATGAGCGTGGCGGATGCAGCTCATAGCCAGTTTGAGCAAGCGTATCAGCTAGTTAAAACTATGTTAGGCGACGTAAGCCGTGGGGATGCGTATACACAAGCGCGTTCGTTACTGCGTGACTGGTCATCGCAACAACATTTAGCTGAGCGTGTTCAGCCACTGCGTATGCAATTATCTGAATTGCAACAGCGTTTAGATAGCCAGCGTAATGCCGAAAAATTACTGAGCGAATTCTGTAAACGTTATGGTCAAAGTGTTGAGCCCGATGAGCTTGACGCTTTGATGGCCGAGTTAGAAATTCTGCAAGAAGAGTTAAGTACTGGCGTTAATGAAAGCGGCGAAAAACGCATGCAAATGCGCCAAGAGTTGGAACAAATTCGTCAGCGTATCAGCCAGCTTTCCGCGAAAGCGCCTGCGTGGATTATGGCACAAGAAGCACTAACTCAGCTTAACGAACAATCGGGTGAAACTTTCGAAAATAGCACCGAAGTGACTGAGTTTATGCAGCAACTTCTGGAGCAAGAAAGGGAAATTACGGTTGAGCGTGATGAAGTTGCAGCGCAGCGCCGTGATCTCGACAAGCAAATCGAACGTTTAAGTCAACCAAGTGGTGCCGAAGATGGGCGCATGCTGGCACTGGCGGAGCGTTTTAATGGCGTGCTGTTATCTGAAATCTACGACGATATTACTATTGAAGATGCGGCGTATTTCTCGGCGCTTTATGGCCCAGCCCGTCACGGTATCGTGGTACAAGACTTGGCCGTGGTTCGCGAGCAGCTAGAAAATTTACAAGATTGCCCTGATGATGTGTATTTTATCGAGGGGGATCCATCCTCATTTGATGACAGTGTTTTTGATGCTCAAGAGTTTGAAAATGCAGTATTAGTCCGTTCATCAGAGCGTCAGTGGCGTTATTCTCGCTACCCAGAATTACCGTTATTTGGTCGAGCTGCCCGTGAAAGCCATTTAGAGTCACTGAGTGCTGAGCGTGATGAATTGACGGAGCGTTATGCGACCTTGTCATTTGACGTGCAAAAAATTCAGCGTGCTCATCAAGCATTTAGCCGCTTTATTGGTCAGCATATTTCAGTGGCATTTGAAGCGGATCCTGAAGCTGAAATTCGTACATTAAATCAAAAACGTACTGAATTAGAGCGTGGACTGAACCAATTTGAAGAGCAGACCCAGCAACAGCGCCAACAGTTCGCTCAAGGCAAAGAAAACTTACTGGCATTAAACCGTTTATTGCCGCAAGTGAATTTGTTGATGGATGAAACGCTGGTGGATCGCGTTGAAGAGATCCGCGAAGAACTTTCAGAAGCTGAAGAAGCGGCACATTTCATCAATAAACACGGTAATAATCTGGCGAAGTTAGAGCCGATTGTGACGGTATTACTCAGTGATCCTGAGCAACATGATCAGCTGCGTAAAGATTATGAATTGGCGAAACATACCCAGCAAAATGCGAAGCAACAAGCCTTTGCCTTGGTGGAAGTAGCTCAACGTCGTGCGCACTTTAGCTACAGTGATTCGACGGGGATGGTCAACGAAAATGCGGACTTGAATGAAAAACTGCGCCAGCGTTTAGAGCATGCGGAAGCCGATAGAACTCGTGCCCGTGAGCTATTACGCCAGCAACAAGCACAAAGCACGCAATATCATCAAGTTCTGGCATCGCTGCGCAGTTCATTCGACACCAAGCAAGAGATGTTGAAAGAACTTGAAGCAGAAATGCAGGAAATGGGTGTGAAAGCGGATCCTGATGCGCAAGAGCGTGCCAGCATTCGTCGTGATGAATTACATCAATCTGTTATGGCAAACCGTAGCCGCATTAACCAGTTAGAAAAACAACTGACGTTATGTGAAGCGGAAATGGATAACTTGCAAAAACGCCTGCGTAAGTTGGAAAAAGATTATTACCAAATCCGTGAGCAAGTTGTGATGGCGAAAGCAGGTTGGTGTGCGGTGATGCGCTTGGTAAAAGATAATGGCGTTGAGCGTCGTCTGCATCGTCGCGAATTGGCTTATACCGATGGTGATAGTCTACGTTCGATGTCGGATAAGGCGTTAGGAGCGTTGCGTTTAGCGGTAGCAGATAACGAACATCTTCGTGATGTACTACGTATGTCCGAAGATCCTAAACATCCTGAACGTAAAATTCAGTTCTTTATCGCAGTTTACCAACATCTGCGTGAGCGTATTCGCCAAGATATTATTCGTACCGATGATCCAATCGATGCGATTGAGCAGATGGAAATTGAGTTAGCGCGTCTGACTGAAGAGTTAACTGCCCGTGAGCAAAAACTGGCAATTAGCTCGAAGAGTGTGGCGAACATCATTCGTAAAACCATCCAGCGTGAGCAAAACCGTATTCGTATGCTGAACCAAGGCCTACAGGCGGTGGCATTTGGTCAGGTTAAAGGGGTTAGACTGAATGTGAATATTCGCGAAAGCCACGCCTTATTGTTGAGCGTGTTATCAGAAGAGAGCGAATTACACCAAGACTTGTTTACTAGCCAACGTTTAACCTTCTCTGAAGCGATGGCAAAACTGTATCAACGCCTGAACCCGCAGATGGACATGGGGCAGCGTTTGCCGCAAACCATTGGTGAAGAACTGTTAGATTACCGTAACTACTTAGAGTTAGAAGTTGAAGTTAACCGTGGCTCTGATGGTTGGTTAAAAGCGGAAAGCGGTGCGTTATCGACAGGTGAAGCGATCGGTACGGGGATGTCTATCTTAGTGATGGTTGTTCAGAGCTGGGAAGAAGAAGCCCGCCGACTGCGTGCGAAAGATATTATTCCATGTCGCTTGCTGTTCTTGGATGAAGCGGCGCGTTTGGATGCGAAGTCTATCGCCACGTTATTTGAGTTATGTGACCGATTGGAAATGCAGCTTATTATCGCTGCGCCGGAAAACATTAGCCCAGAGAAAGGAACCACCTATAAACTGGTGCGTAAAGTGACCGGCAATACGGAACACGTTCATGTTGTTGGGTTAAAAGGTTTTGGTCAGGATAATCCTGCTCCACAAGCCCTGCCCAATAACTGATTCTAGTTTCTAGTTAATAAAACCGACATGGGGAACTGTGTCGGTTTTTTTTTGGCTACGATAATGACTTTAATTTTTTCTTAATTATATAAATAAGTTAATTATTATAATTTCAATTAATACAGTATTAGACCCAAAGGTAAAAAAATGAAAGAAAAAAAGTTAGAATTATTTTTTTCAAGTCCTATGGAATATGAAAATTTGACATTAGAAGTGCAATTGGGATGGCAAAGGATCGCTGAAATAAATCAAGATAAAGGAACGGGAAATTTAGAAGTTGAATTGTTTGGTTCTGATTCATCAAATAATTTTATTACAAAGATACCATTAGATGACTTGATCTCTATTTTAGCTCAAGCGCGTGATACGCTTAAGAATAAAGGATAGTACTGAATTATTCTCATTTTGAAAGTTTTTATTTATAAATTCTTTATGTGAAGTAATTTGAGTTTCAATTGAATAGCCTAGTCCTTATAGGCTCTTTTTATACGCCTTGATTGCGCATCTGATTTAGATAAAGCAGCTAAAAATCCTAATCTTGGAAAAGATCTTTCGAATTCAGATAAAGTTGAATTAGGTGGTACTAGTTCGGGGGCGCCTAATGGCTGGGAGCCAGATAATAGTACCAATGAAGGAAAATTGAGTGTCTCTGATCGACGGTCGATCAATTCGCTAAGGGAGCAAATAAGATCACATGAAGAAAAACTAGTAGCTTACAGGCGAAATCCGGAAGCTTTTGATAATCAAGGATACCTTAAAAATGCACCTAATGATAAAATTAGACAACGGATTATTGATGGAAGAATTAGACATTTAGAACAAGAAATTAAAACGTTTCAAAAGAATATAAATCAGATTAATAATACGAAAGGGCAATAGATGGACATAAATCTCAATGTACTTGAAGATGCAATTCATTCGATTTTTGAAGAGATGAAAAAGAATGACATAGAGAGTGTCAAACTGGATTCGGATTTTTATTGGAATGTTCCTTCAGATGCTCTTTATGATGTTTATAATGAACCTAAGTTAGATGTAGGACAGTTGGAAGATGATTATGACGCTTTACTTAAAGCCAAGGAGAACGAAATTTTAGTGCGTTACAACTTAAAAAATATCGCCGCTATCCTTCGTTATTTAGCAGAAAAAGAACCTAACTAATTTAGTCCATATATTAGCGAGAGCCTAAATCCCAATAGGCTCTTTTTTATTATAGTTACTGAACATGGTGTGTAGCGATTTGATTGGTACCGCCTGTTGACTGTGGTGGTTAACAAGCACTTGGTGGTGAAACACCTCTACATGCCAGATAAGGAAAAGTGGACAGTATTACCTCATGCTCGATTCTTTGTTTTTATTATCTTCATTTCCCTTTAAATCATTAATAGATGACTGCAATGAGATTTGAATCTCATTTTTATGTAATGAAAACTTTTATCATTGCAGCCCGTGAGGAGTTAATCACGAAATAAAACTATTATAAGGATCGAACATGAAGAAAATCACACTAACGTTAAGTGCAATTGCATTAGCGCTGAGCTTTACGGCAACATCTCAAGCCAAAATTCCAATGCCAGAAACAGTCAGTACTGGAGTCACTGTTGCGGAATTAGCGGCACAACAACCAGTTCATTGGGTCTCTGTTGAACAAATTAAACAGAGTTTAGAAGGCAAAGCGCCAATGGCGGTCGGCTTTGATATCGATGATACCGTTTTATTCTCAAGCCCTGGTTTCTACCGTGGAAAACTTGAATTCTCCCCAAATGATTTTAGTTATCTGAAAAACCCTCAATTCTGGGAAAAAATGAATAATGAGTGGGACAAATTCAGTATGCCAAAACAAGTGGGCATCGATTTAGTTAAAATGCACTTAGAGCGTGGTGATAAAGTTTACTTTATTACAGGCCGTACACAGACTAAAACTGAAACTGTGACTCAATATGTGCAAGAAGGCTTAAGAATTCCTGCAGATAAAATGAATCCAGTCATTTTTGCTGGTGATGAACCCGGCAAAAATAATAAAGTAAGCTGGATGCGTGACCATAAATTAACTATCTATTATGGTGATGCAGATGCGGATATTGCTGCGGCTCATGAGTTGGATATTCGTGGGATTCGTATTCTCCGTGCATCAAATTCCTCTTACCAACCGTTGCCAAAAGCGGGTCGCTTTGGTGAGGAAGTGGTTATCAACTCAGAATATTAATATTCGATAACAAGTTAGTTAAAGGCGATTATTCGCCTTTAACTAACAAAATAGTGTTTATTTCTTGATGACGCATTCCAGCGATTTAATATAACTTATATTAAATTAACTCTATTGAAAGAATAAAAACGTCAATATTTGATATGTTATATCGTTTAGCTTTGGTGGAAAACGCAAACAATTCTATTTCTCATACTGTCTTATAAATAGCACTTATTTCGGATCACCTACCTCAATAACTTTTTTCATCAATAAAGACAAAATTAGTCAATTCCTATAACATTCTTCTCAGAGTTAAATATAATCAAATAGTGTCACTATAATAAAAAAATAATGTTATCCATGTAGTAACTTTAAGGTGGATGTATGGCAAAGAGAAGAGTGAAAGCTCTGCAGATCTCAGTATTATGTGGGCTGATGGCGATGCAATTCCCGGCATTTTCCACAGCAGAAAATACGCAGCAAAGCAGTATGGAAATTCAACAACCTCAATCAGTTGTCGCTGAAGAGGTGAGTAAAGTTACGACAAAAGAGAGCTTGGAAAAGCTTAACGCTTCTTTACCATCAGAAACTAAACTGGTGTTTGCGGAGCAGTTGGCGAAAATTTATGCCGACAGGCAAATGCAATTGTTATGGCAAGATGAAACGGCAATTAGCCAGTTTCAACAGCAATTAGCTGAGCTTGCTTTAGCAGGTTTCCAACCTCAATTTAGCGAATGGTTAGTTTCATTGGAAAATAGCCAGCTGAGCGAAATGGGGCGAGATGCTATTTTATCCGACGCTATGTTGGGTTATTTACAATATCTGTCTTCCGTTGAGTCGACGGGGCAATATTGGCTATACACCAGCCGCCCTTATAAAATTATCGCACCGACCGCGGCACAAATGAAACCATGGTTAGAGGCTGAATCTGAACATCGTTTGGGTGAGTGGGTGAAGGCTCAAGCACCGAAACACGCGATGTATCAACCGATGCGCAAAGAGATGCTAAAACAGCTCGCGTTACCAGAAGATACGTTAGAAATTACGGGTACGAAAGCATTAAAACCGGGTCAAGCCAGCGATGATGTCATTACGCTCCGTGAGATTTTAGTGCGTGATGGATTGTTGGAAGCTGCTGCGGTCGGTGAGGCCGTTGATGCATCAGCTCCGCCTGAAGAAATCAATAAAGTCACCGCTAATGCCCGTGTGTATAGCGATGACTTAGTGGACGCAGTGAAAAAATTTCAGCTTCAATATGGTTTAGAAGCCGATGGTGTGATTGGTAAAGGTACGCGCGTTTGGCTCAATATGCAGCCAAAGCAAAAAGCAGGGCTGATGGCACTGAATATTCAGCGTTTACGGATTGTTCCTGAAAGTAGCGGTACAGGAATCTTGGTGAATATCCCTGCGTATACATTGGATTTTTATCTGAATAACGACATCATTTTGGATTCGAAAGTGATTGTTGGGCGTGCAGATCGTAAAACGCCAATTATGAGCAGCGCACTGAATAATGTGGTGATTAACCCACCTTGGAGCGTGCCAACCAGTTTGGCGCGTAAGGATATTGCACCGAAAGGTAAAATGGATCCAAGCTACTTTAGCCGTAAAGGCTATACGGTTTATTCAGGGTGGGGGCAAGATGCCTATGAGATTGACCCTTATTCAATCGACTGGGAAAATATTACACCTGCGAATTTCCCTTATCGCATTCGCCAAGCGCCAGGCTCAAGTAACTCTTTAGGGCGTTATAAGTTTAATATGCCGAGTTCAGACGCGATTTATCTCCATGACACACCAAACCATAGCCTGTTTAATAAAAATGCTCGGGCCATTAGTTCTGGTTGTGTTCGTGTGAATAAAGCGAGCGAGTTAGCGACGATATTATTAGGTGATGCAGGTTGGGCACAGACTCGTATTGATGGGGCATTAAAAGAAGGCTCAACGCGTTATGTGAATATTCCTGACCGTATTCCTGTATATCTATACTATCAAACCGCGTGGGTTGATAAAGATCAGCAACCGCAATATCGGGCGGATATTTATCAATATGATGGCAGTATTGATAACGCTGAAAAATATCTCCCTGCAATCAAAGCGATTTTAAAATAGTGATTATTAATCGAGGAGCTTAGGCTCCTCGATACTATTTTTTGCATTAATTCCCAAATCTTCCTAATAATTCCGTTTTAGTTCATTTGTACATCGAATGAATTGTGCTTATATATAATCATCGGCAATGAGTTGGGGCCGTCTTAAGTCGGTGCGTATAAGTGATTTCACTCACCTTTTTGCATAAAAGTGATGAATTTTCCTTAATTTACGCAATTCTTTACATAATTATACATTAAAGCTAAATATCCTTTGCTAGACTGATGAAGTTGAAATGTATATTTACTGAATAATTAATACCTGAGTTATCACCTATGGATATGATTGATCAAAACCGCAGAAAGTGGTTGGGAATTGGTGCAGCCGCAATCGGTCTGGGACTATTACCTAATCATGTATTCGCTGCAATGAGTACGCCACGCCCAAGAATTTTACGTTTTCAGAATTTAAATACGGGTGAATTTTTAAAGACCGAATTTTTCGATGGTCGCCGTTATAATAAATCTGAATTAGCTCGCTTAAATCACCTTTTCCGTGATTATCGCTGCGATAAAGTGAAAACCATTGATCCTAAATTATTTGACCAAATTTATTTGCTGCAGATGATGATGGGAACCAATAAACCTGTTCAGCTGATTTCGGGTTACCGTTCATTAGAAACCAATAATGAATTACGTCGTAAAAGTTCCGGTGTAGCGAAACAGAGCTATCATACCCGCGGGCAAGCGATGGATTTCCATATTGAAGGTTTGCAGCTAAGTAACGTCCGTAAAGCGGCATTAAAAATGAGTGCTGGCGGTGTGGGCTATTATCCGAAAAGCAATTTCATTCATATCGATACAGGTCCAGTGAGAACATGGTAATCTGTGCATAGGTGACACAGATTATGGAGTGATTGTTCGATGAAATATACTATTATCCCAGTAACCCCGTTTATGCAAAACTGCCAGGTGATCTGGGATGAAACCTCAATGAATGCAGTGATTGTTGATCCCGGTGGTGAGGCTGAAAAGCTGATTGCCGCTATTGAAAGCCGCGGATTAACATTAACGAAAATCCTACTTACCCACGGTCATTCTGACCATATTGGCGCCTCAGCCCCCCTTGCAAAACATTTCGGTGTACCGATTTATGGTCCGCAGAAAGAAGATGCTTTCTGGATTGAAAATCTCGCTGAGCAAAATGCGATGTTTTATATCGGTGATTGCCCTGATTTCACACCAGATCATTGGTTAGAAGAGGGGGATAGCATCACGTGTGGAAATATTCAATTTGATGTGCTGCATTGCCCTGGTCATACACCCGGCCACATTGTTTTTGTGAACCATGCTGACAGACTTATTTCCATGGGAGATGTGTTGTTTAAAGGTGGTGTTGGGCGCAGTGATTTCCCTCGAGGCAACCATCAAGATCTTATCGCATCGATTAAAAACAAGTTGCTGCCTCTCGGTGACGATTACCACTTTATTCCGGGACACGGTCCGATGTCCACACTAGGCCATGAACGGATTTCTAACCCTTTCTTACAGGATGAATTACCAGTTTGGTGATTATTCCATAGAGGCTTATATTATTTTTTAATAAGGAAACCCCGATAAGGGGTTTTTTTATGTCTATAAAATAGCGTTAATATAAATTGATATTAAAGTCTGTCTTAATTCTATTTATTTCATCTGGTTAATTCTGATGTATTTGATATTTTTAATATGATTTCAATTTTAATAGAAATCATATTATTTAGTAGATAGTTTTTTTATTTCAATAAGGTTAATCATGAAAAAAAATCTCCTTTCGGTTAAATTTATTCAAAAAAATTTTATAGAACATATAAAAGATAATAGAGGTATATGGTCAAAATTCATTTCTAAAAGAAATGATTTAAAAGATTTAAATAAAATGACTACGGTAAATGGAATTAATTATGCTAATTCAGGGGGGTATTGTTATGGGTTTTCTTATGCTTTTCTTACTTATAGTACGATAGATGAAAGCGAACGATATTTTCATCAAATGAATGATTTGTTATCTGTTATCAATAGTGGTTATGAAGGTGAAAATCCGATAAGTAAGGTGAAAAATAAAGCCTTAAAGATGCACTCAATATTATTATTTAACGAATTAATGAGGGATGTCATCTTGACACAAGGTATTGAGATGAACTCAGGAATCGAGGGGGATTTATTGAGTAAAGAATTTTATTATCCTATCGAGAGAGAGTCGTTTTTAGATTACATGAGTAAATCGATAGGAAAAAATAAAATAGCGTATGGAGTTTTTTATCATAAAAATGAAGTCGCTAAAAAGTATATTAATTATATGTATGAGCTGCAAAAAATAAAAATTAATGATTTCTATAATGCACTTAATAAAGAACCTGTATTTTTTGAGAGCGGTAAAGGCGCAGAGCTATTGTCAGATCCTTGGTTTATGTCATTTTATAGAAAATTTCATAGTAAAAAAGATGTGGTAGTAAATGACTTTACACTTGATGATGCCAATTTTTTTAGAGAAATGGTGTCTAAGAGTATTCAGTGGGAGAACTATCATCAACAAGAACGATTCAATTCAAATAATGGGATAAAGCTTAATAGTTATCATCATAGTTACTTTGATAGATCTAAAGCTAGAACAGAAATAACCGTCACTAAATTCATAGATAAAATAAAAAATCATACTAAGATGAGTAGAGAACAACTATTATTTGAGTTCTCTAGCCCTAATCACACAATGGCAATATCCATTAAATATAATAAGAAAACTCGGTCATGGGATTATATGTTCTTCGATCCTAATATAGGGATAATAAAAAATTATAACCAGAAAAATTTTGGCGAATTTCTTCATCAATATGTTAGTGAAAGAGCAAGATTTTACTTATTTAAAAGTAAAGGTGATGATTTTTTGATTGAATTTAGCCAGTTTGATAATATGGAATCTATAAAAACCCCCTTAAAAGGAATTAACATTAATGACCTTCATATGACGGAAACTTTACTCCTCACTGAGAATGGGGAGACGATTTATTTGGATGAAAATAGAGAGAATAAATTAAAATATAAAAAACTATTTTTTGATATTGAATTTGTTAAGGTTAAACTAAATCTAAAAAATAAATCAAAATATATTTATACCGATATACTTGATGTGACAGAGTTAACTTCAATTATCAATACAAATTTGGATTCACTATCAGCATTATCGGGGGATATCGTGATTTCACAAAGTGGTAGTAAAGTTTACTCTGTCGGTGAAAATTTTGATGTAAATAGGTTAAACAGTATTTCACAAAAAGAAAATTATGTAGATTTAGTTAATAAAGACTATGACAGTGTTAATTTACATTTAAAGCCACTTGCAGATACGAAACCTTCGATTATTTCTGGTATTCCCGTATCTCATCAACACTTTATTAATCAAGTTGCGAATGACGAAAATATTATTATTGGTATTCGTCCTGTCGATCTTAAATCAACAAATTTAATTGAATCAGGAAATTACAGTAGCAAAGGTTTAGCTATCAAAGGAAAAAGTTCTGATTGGGGACCTCATTCAGGGTTTATTCCCATCTCTCAACAGTTTGCTAAGAAATCAGCGAGGGAGGATGTTGATAAATACAATCAATATATTCAAAAATCACTTAATAAGGGTGATGCAATTTCGGTTGTTCTTGAAATTTCCTCCGATCGAGTGAATGAGCTTTTACAGCATAATGCTATCTCTCTTTCCAGAGAAACCAGCGAATCTGGATACAGTAAAGTCGTCTCCTTACTTGATGGAGAGGAGGTTGTTTTTTATCTGAAAAAATCGGCTTTCGGTGATAAGGATACTTGGCGAGTTTATCATCAAGAAGAGGGGGAAATTAAACCATTCTATGTTGTTGGTGATCCGAAAACCGGAAAAGCGATGACGGCTGATTATGATCTTTTTAGTATTATTTTTCCAATATCAGAACTAGAGCATTATGCCAAAGTGACGGAAATGCCAAGCTGGGCAGAATGGAAAAACAGCGTTAATTATGATGAGCTAACGGTACATCAGAAAGCGTTATACGCAAATGAAGTGGAATATAATAAGCATGAGGGCCGAGATAATGGCATCACAAATAGCAAAATTAAAGAAATAAAAAATAAGCTAAATCGAAAGCTTGGTCGTACAGATGGAATGGAGTTAATTCATCATGGTGCAGATGATGCAAACCCTGCAAGTGTGATGCAAGATAACTTTCCTATTACTTTTTTCCTTCCTGAAAAATTAAAAGGTAGAAACGTATTAACAGGGACATCAGAATCTATTTCTACTTATTTTCAGATGAATGAGCAAGGCGCTATTATCATCAATAATGCAGAGCAACTATCTAATTTTCAACAACTGTTAATCAATCAAGGTTATCGAGTACCTTTAAATAAAAAATGGAGTGAAGGTGATAATGGGCAGTATTTTGATCCTAAAAGAAAAATATCAGAAAGTTTTATTGAGGGGCGCATTGAGATTGCGAGAAAGAAAAGCCTGAATGATAGTTTTGAGGATGGAGGCGTTCGAAAAAGTGACCGCAATTATGATAACGCAATGGAAAATATTCTCGGTAAACCCATCGCTCAACTAGATGAGGGATTCGATGATATCTATTTTGCTGAACTAAAACAGCATAGTGCGTCTTTATTGGCAGGGGAGTCATCTCTAGCCACTGACTCAATTGATACATGGTTAGACCCAATGTTGAAATATCGTCTTACTAGAGCTCAAGATGCTGAAACAACAAGAACCATAAAGCCAACAGAATACAGCTATAATGTGATTATTCAGCTTGAGGGGGATGATGCGTCAACAAATGCAGTAGCAAATGCATTTTCGAAACACCCAGATGACTCGATGGTTATTCAATTCAATTTGAAAACGAAACAATACAAGATTTTGCACGGTGATGTTTCCAAATTAGATTCTGGGAAAGTGAGATGGATAACGGTGGGTCATGGCGATTATTTTGGGAGTAACCAGCCAACATTATATGCCAAAGTGAATGCGAGGCAGTTTTCTGATTCGATTCATTACTTACAAAAGAAAGTGCTCAATAATACTAAGCCATCCAAACTGGTATTAATGGGGTGTAATTTAGGGCGTGGTGGAATTAATGAAAATTTCGCATTAAGCGCAGCCTCAGCATTATCTGAACATAATTTGAATATGCCAATTACCGCCTATAATCGACTACTTAAAAACATCTATTTAGGAAATAAGTTTGTTAAAGTTGATGGGGATAGTAATGATTCTGTCAGCACGAAAGGGTATAAATTTGTTTATCAATTTAATGTTGATACCCAGCAAGTCAGAATAAATAAGAACTCATCAACTTTATATTTCATCAATGAATTACGTCGTGGCGAAATTACATTATCACAATTGAATAATAATCTTGATCTTGACCCGCTAGGTGCATTTAGAGATGCGGATACACGACAGCTTGATTTTGATTTGATTAAGAAAGTGGCATATAACCCAAAGGCCTATGCGTTATTCGTCAGCGAATTGAAACAGTATCAAGGTGTTTTACCTGACAGCTTCCATCGTCATTTTTCTAAGCGACTCAATGAACTAGGGATGAAATCTATTCCAATATGGAAAATGGTGAATAGCGTCAATATACAGCAGGCGTCAGCAGCCCACACTACGCCGGATGATAATTCAATATCTGTTGTTATTCGTCTGGTGGGTACTCCTAAAGCGCGGCAAATGGCAGAACAAATCGCCGCAAATAATGCAAAAAATACCATTATTTTTCAGATGGATGTCGATAATAAAAAGTGGACTATTGAATATGGTGAGTCAGAGATACCTTCGTTAATTGAAAGCCAAAAGCCCGTAAAATGGACGGTTATAGGTGATGCTGAGGTTATTAGAAAGCCAACACAAAATTTATTAGCAGGGTTGGTTGCGGTAAAACAAAAATACCCAGTGATGTCACCGGAAAGTATTTTCTTCCATTCTATTGGTCCTCACATGCTCACAACAAGTGCTGAACACCATCAGTTTGCAGCAGATTTATCTGCTCATTTAAAGCAGCATGGCGTGAATGCTTCGGTCATAACCCAGTTTACCCGCGAAACCGTTGTCCCCACTAATAATCAGCCCTTTATCAATTCGGATAGCTCAATGCTTAGCCAAACGAACCATCAAAAGGTGCAATCTTTACTCGAGCGCATTGCGTTAAAAGAAATTGATGTGAATAGAATTCAACTCACTGAGCATCCTTATATGGCGGTGTATTTTGGGAACGAGGCTGGAGGGATAGATGCCAATAAAATTAAAATTGCGATTAATGATCCATTACTCAATGTGCAGATAAATCGTTATCTTTCCCATGAATTAACAGAGAACAAAGTGGATTTTGATGCGTTATTTTATTGGCCTACGGTCACGACATTGCAGAGGCAAGCCGCTGAACTAAGAATCATTTTGCAAGGTTTACGTCATGATCCAACCATGATTAATCATCTCAGCGAGCGCTCTCTTGTGCAATTGAAAGCGTTGTATCCATCAATATATGGACCTAATCGTAGTGAAATAATGGCATTAGTGACAAACACCAATGCCTACACACGGCTTAATGATGAACTATTAGCGCTCAGTAATCTTCAGGTTGATAACCTTGATAAGGGTGGTTTAAAGAATTTATCCCTCGAGCAGGTATTACAACTCTATCGAGATGGTCAACGGCAAAAACATCAACAATTCAGTAAGCTTATTAATCAAAGAAACCTTCATCCGGATGGGGGACAAATTAATCTAATTAATCATGGATGGATAAGATACGGGGATTATTCTTCTGCATTCGATCAAAAGATAGGACTTATTTTAGGCATAGAACACCAGATATTGGGTGTTGAGCACGCTCGAGATTTAGTTGAGCTACAAGCTGAGCTATTACAAAAACAGCATCAAGGAACGCTTTCTAACAAGGAAACGGAAGCATTACATCAGATTCAGAATTATATTGCTGAAGTCGGAGATCGTTACTCAAATAAAGGTATTTCATTAGCAGATCAATCTATTGTAGACACGCTATCAATAAGTAATAACTATTATCATAATGATAGTGATGGGCTGTTGTTTATCGAAGGGAAAAGTACCACGTTTACAATTAGCCAAGTCACAAAAAATGGTATGAAACAGTACAGCCTATTTGACCCTAATGGTTTACAGATCAGCGTGTCACTGAGCGACTCATACGCAGCGAGGAAAAATTTCTTTAAGTTGGTAGGCGATTATTTCAATGAAGATATTATGCTGGCTGACGGTAAGAAAATAACACGTGGGCAGCATGCAGGGTTTAATCAAGATGAGCGAGGCCACTTTAGAGCGGATATAGAGCATGTTGATATTGGTGACAGGAAACTGTTTGGTGATCTATCAGCTCAGAGAAATATCATAGCTCAGCATATTGATACAGCTTTATCATCAAATGGTTGGGTGACGTTCTATGGTGAAAAAATTGCATTAGCAAGGCTACAAAGCTTAGGAGTAACAGTTAATGGTGAACCGATTACTTTAGTACATACTAAACAAACTGGCTGGGAAGCTGATGCTCGGTTTAATGGTAACAAATTATCATTTGAATTGACGACTCTTGAGGGCAGTGAGTCAGACCATTCGTTATTAAAAATAGTTCATCGAGCCAAGCAGGAACATCATCCTCTCATTGATAATGAGATGGATTTTACGACGAGTGGTAGTTACAAAAAACAAATTAAAGTCATTGAGGGTGCACCTGATATTAATAATCCGCAGAGGCTACCTACGCTTATCGTTGATTTAAATAAAGCGGGGCAAAAATTATCCTTATTTCAGCATATCGGATCTCGTGCGGGTCAAGTAATGGGAGCTGCTGGAATGACTCAAGCGTTAATCAGTATCTCCAGCCTATTGAATAAACTCAACAACCCTGATTTAACGGCAGAAGAGTATGCTGAATTAGAAAAACAGCTTTATATCACCTGTGGCTCCGCATTTTTCAATTATGGCGATATGATTTTACAGCCTATTTTACTAAAAATAGCGGGCAATAATGGTGCTTCCTCATTAACTAGAAGTCGAATTGCTTCAGGGGTCGTGGTTGTATTCAACCTAGTTGGTATGGGGATTGATGCTTATCAAGCATATGATAACTTGTCCAAACTCGAGAGTGTGACCGATCCAAAGCAGCGCCAAGATTTGATTGTGAATGCCTCTTTCTCTATTGCGAGTTTTGTTATCAATGGGGTGACTGTTGTTGGTGTGCTGGTCTCTTCATCGACGATTCCTGTTGTTGGTTTGGTGGTTGGTGGGCTTTTAATTGTAGGCGGTTGGATTTATAACGGGCGCCGTGCGGTTGAAAATATTAAGGCAGAAATTGATATTAGTTGGGACCGAGAGTTGGAAGAGGGGATTCGAGGGGCATTTGGTTTAGACCCGACTCAGCGAACTCAGCAAGAAATCATTATTAAGCGATACATTGATTCATTTAAGCATGCTGACTGGGAGATGGATCTAAATCATTTTGAGCAATCATTACAGCCAGCAGGTTTTGATCATCATCTTAGTGTTATTGACAAGCCTACTTATGAAAAAATGGATCGTTATTATTTAGTGGATAATGAGGGTAATTATTTCGGAGGAAAACGAGGTTATATAAAAATCGATTTATTTACTAGGAAAGCACACTATACCAAACGAGGGGCTCCATCATATACATTACAAGATGCTAACTTATTATTGAATTCCTATGTATTAACTTATGATGGAATGGCAAGGCGTAAAATAGGGCGTGGACATATTCCTTTGTTTAAAAAGGAACTAAAAGAAACCTTTGAGTTAAAACGTACTGGTAGCGAATCTTCTGATGAGCGATATTCGTTCAATCCCAACTACTCAGATCCATTATTGGCACAATTTAAAAATAGACATCAAATTCAAGATTCAGACCTAATGTTGCCAATAGAAGCGCAATTAGGGACTTCTCATCCTGAACAATTAAGTTTTTTCTCTAAAAAAACTAAATTTGGGCCTTTAGGGCAATCGATCATTTCGGGTAATTATCAGCGCTACAGTGAACACTTAGTGGATGATAAACAAAAAATCAGCTGGTATTTGAATGATAGGGAAAGTCGCGGGAGTAGTTTTAATAGTGCCACAGGAAATGACCTTATTATTGGTTTCCAAAATCGTAAAAATGCATTTCTGATTTTATCAGGAGAAAAATATTTTGCGGGTGGTGATCGCGATGATTATTTTTATTTGAAGGATAACAGTCTTGTATCTTTGCGGTCTCGAGGAAATGAACCCACAAAGCTTTTAGATGGGCTACAAGGTAATGATACGTTAATTATTGATAACGTGCCGGATGAGTATCGTGCCAAGGTTAATTTAAATGAAAGCCGGGTGAGTTATCAACGAGAGGATCACCAAGATATTATTCATGTTGCTCACTTAAAAAGTATTGAGCATGTCGTGGTTCGTGGTAAGACGAATGATGAGATACACGGTGATGAAAACCATAATATTTTGGATGGTGGATTAGGTACAGATACTCTCTATGGTTATGACGGCGATGATAAACTCATTTTAACTCAAGGTTACGCCAATGGTGGGAATGGTAGCGACAGTTATCGAATTAGGCGTTTTGCCTGGTTTCAGCATATTGATGATTTAAATTATAAAAAACATCGCTTTAACTATGAAACAAAAGCCATTGATAAGCGGGATGAGGTAAGACCTAAGTATTTAAAAAATGAGAAACATTTTAACGCGGTGATCACAATTGATGAAACGACGGATTCATCCAGTATTGTGAGTTTAGATTATGCACTAAAAGAGATACATGATGTATATGTTGAAGGAAATCATTTATATATAAAGATCCAATTACCAGCAGAAACGATAGATGGGCATGTTTTCTCGAATATTCACAGTCAGGTGACGCTGGAATTAAAAAATGTTTACCGCTCAACATCAAAGGGCAGAGAGGCGCGACATAATTATCACTTACGCACACATGATGGGTTTATTCTAACGAGTGAATTGCCTCAATTATCCGTAGACACTTCATCTGTTTATCGCGACAAGCTATTCAATATCCATTATTTACAAGTTAATGACCAACTTCACCGTTCCGATAACAACACTCTTTTGATTGATGAGGTCAAAGGCGAATTAGTTATTGATGGAAAGCATACCTATGTTTCCTCTACATGGGGAACGTTATTACCCTTGGGTGCGGCAAAAAATTTAACTTATAGGGGTAATGAAAAAAATAACATTGTTTCTCATGTTAAGTCGGGTAGCCAAATAAAAGTGAGTCTGGGGCAAGATGCCTATCAAATTAGCCAATTAGACTACGAGCATGGGGATATTATTTTTGATTTCTCAGAAGTTAATCATCAATACACCGATCAGGATAAAGTTATTTTATTGTTGCCGGTTGTGAATGGCTATCAATTAAAAATGGAAGGCTCTCGGTTGGTATTAAAAGATAGATTTTTGCAGACACAACTGGCTATTCAATTTAAGCAGTTTAATGAAAAAACAAGCAATGCAGTTTTAATACAAGATAAACATGGTCATTTATTTACTGTTAATTTAAATGATGGGCAGGGAACCATTACACCATTAATAACGGTAGCTGAATCCACTGACGACAATGACAAAATTATTGTCCCTCATGATTATATTTCTGAACAAAGAGTGATAGACGGTCAGGATGGGGATGATGTGATTATTGACAATAGTGCAATGAGCCATGTCCTGCTGGGTGGTGATGGCGATGATACCCTCAGAGCAGAAAACGGGCACAATGTTCTCTATGGTGGTGCAGGCGTTGATTTCTTGACCGGAGGGACGGGACAAGACTTATTGCTATCGGATCACGGAACGGATGTCTTGATGGGGGGAGCGGGTGATGACCATTATCTTATTGATGGAAACAAAAGCGGCGTCACTTACATCGATGATACTCAGGGGAATAATCAACTATTTTTGCTTAATTTTGATGCTCATTTTCTCACTGAAACTGATGCTGATGGACATACTTATCATATTTATTTTTCGAGTCATGAACATTTTGTACAGATTAAGCAACCTAAAGAGGGCAGTGATGGCTCGGTGAAAGTTCATTTACTCGATGAACCTCCGGAAGCCTTTCAAGCTGCACTCAATAATGGATTTGAGTCATTGGCACAACATTTCGCTAATAAACTCACGACGGCACAAAAATTAGGCCTAGTAGAGGATTGGAAGCCAGCTAATGAGTTATATGTTTTACAGAAAAATATTCCTAAGCCTATTCAGCTAACATCACGTGTCGATATCTTGCATCTCACAAATGAGACTCCTAGAGGCCAATGGTTTATTGATGCGCTAGCGGATAATGATCTCATTAGTGATCAAAGTAAACAGGGCCGTATTGTCAAAGGTGGCGATGGAAATGACGTGCTGCTGATGGTAGGAGGGGAAAATGTTTTGTGGGGTGGTGAGGGTAATGACATTTTGCAAGGAGGAGAAGGGCAAGATGTTCTGATTTCAACTCGGGGCGACGATAGGCTTATGGGGGGAATGGGAAACGATCTTTATATTATTAATGGTAATACACAAGGCAGTGTGACAATTGAGGATTACCATGGGGTGAATCAGGTGGTGTTGATTAATTTCAAACAGACGCCGAAGTTTACTAAAGTATCCGATGATATTTCTAAAATGATTTTTGAATCAGAAAATGGACGTAAGGTTTCTATTCTATTCAAAGAAAATCCAATGAATGTTACCAGTATGTTGGATGTGAAACATATTGATAATCACGCGGCTTTTTCTGCTCAAGAGATGGATAACACCTTTGATCTTTTAGTTCAACGACTCGTTGAACAGCGTGTCGAGTATGAACACAATTTTGATTTAGCCGCTTCGCCGGCTCATAGGCAAAATCGTTGGGATGCTGTTTTACATACTCAGCAATTTTTAAATAATTTCTATTAGGTTCGAATATAAAAAAACACCCCGGATTGGGGTGTTTTTCAATGTATATAACTCTAAAAGTGAAATTTTACAGCACTTTTACGATAGCATCACACAGAGGAACCATGTTTTCCAGTGTTAAGCCAGCTACGTTGATACGTCCAGAACTCACTGCATAGATACCAAATTCGCTACGTAGACGCTCTACCTGCTCTTTAGTCAGTCCACTGAAGGAGAACATACCATTTTGGTTGATGATGAAGCTAAAGTCTTGTTTAGCGCCTTTCTCTTCCAATGTTTTAACCAGCAACTGACGCATGCGTTTGATACGCTCGCGCATTGAAGTCAGTTCTTGGATCCACTCAGCTTTTAATGTTTCATCAGACAGGATAGTGGTAACAACCGCCGCACCGTGTGCTGGTGGGTTAGAGTAGTTCGCACGGATAACGGCTTTTGCTTGGCTAAATGCGCGCTCAGCGTTATCGCTATCTTTTGCGATGATGGTGCATGCACCCACACGCTCATTGTACAGACCGAAGTTTTTCGAGAATGAGCTTGCCACAATCATTTCTGGGTTATTTTTGGTAAAAATGCGTAAGCCTTCCGCATCTTCATCTAAACCTTTCGCAAAACCTTGGTAAGCGAAGTCGAATACAGGTAATAACCCTTTTTCAGCACACAGAGCAGCCAGTTGAGTCCATTGCTCTGGCGTTGGGTCAATACCAGTTGGGTTATGGCAGCAGCCATGAAGAACAATCACATCACCAGCAACCGCAGATGACAGGCTGTTCAGCATGCCAGTAAAGTCCATACCGTGGTTAGCTGCATCGTAGTAATTGTAAGTCAGCACTTCTAAGCCAGCTGCTTCGAAAATATTCTTATGGTTAGGCCACGTTGGGTTGCTGATCCAAACACGCTTTGCGTTAGTTTGTTTAGCAATGAAATCGGCTGCGATACGCAGGGCTCCTGTGCCACCTGGCGCTTGCGCCGTACGAGCACGTTGTGAGCTGATGATTTCATGGTTAGCACCAAACAGCAGCGCTTGAGTGACACGACCAAACTCCGGCATTCCGCTAATCGCGAGGTAGTTTTTGGTATTCTCGTTTTCTAGCAGGAATTTCTCTGCTTTTTTGACGGTGTCTAGAACAGGGGTTTTACCTGATTCGTCTTTGTAGACACCGATACCGAGGTTAATTTTGTTATCGCGAGGATCAGCACGGAAACTATCAGCAAGACCGAGGATAGGGTCAGCTGGGGCAGAAATGATTTTCTCAAACATATTGTCGATTCCAAAACTCTGTGGTTTAGCTGAAAAGAGGTATAACGGAAAATGTCGAGCCATCAGAGTAACTTGGAAGAGGGTTTTTGCCAATTGTTTTACTAAAAATTGGTGTGATCTTGTGAGCTAGATAGCCATTACATCAAATTTAACCAAAAATTGAGTATAGACCAGTGAGTTAATCTAATTAGTGGGATTATTAACAAATAAGACGGTTAGCAGGTTCGATGATGGGGGAATAAAATGCGAGCAATAAAAAAGCAGCGCCGGAGCGCTGCTTTCAAAAACATGATTTACTGTTTTCAGATTATCAGTTAACTGATAATTAGAATTGGTAAACTAAGCCCAGACCAACTACGTTGTCAGTGCTGATACCAGCTTTCTTAGTAAATTCATCTTCATCTAACAGGTTGATTTTGTAATCAACAACTGCAGACATGTTTTTGTTGAAGTAGTAGTAAGAACCTACAGAGATGTATTTAACTAAATCGTGGTTATCTGCACCATACATGTTCAGGTTTTTACCTTTGGATTGGTTATAACCTAAAGATGGCTTCAGACCGAAGTCGAACAGGTATTGAGCCACTAATTCAACGTTTTGAGTTTTGTTAGCGATGGTATCAGTGCTGCCATAGCGAGTAGTGTTCAGTGTTTCACCGTACATTGCTGCTAAGTAAACATTGTTAGCGTCGAATTTACCACCAACGTTCCATGCTTGAGCACGTTCGCCAGTTGCACCACTTGTAGTAGTGTTTTGGTTTGGTGTGCGGGAAGAGTTAGAGTAACCACCACCCAGAGTCACGCCCCAACCTAAGTCATACGCAGTAGAGAAACCGTAACCGTCGCCGTTATTTTCGTAAACGTTTTTAGTTCCTGATTTGTTTTGGTCGCCGTTTTTACCTTGGTATTGCAGCGCGAAGCTCAGACCATCAACATAACCGAACATGTTATTGTTACGGTAAGTTGCTAAGTTACGGTTACGTGAAGTCATGAACGTGTCAGCTTGAGCCATGGTGTCGCCGCCCCATAATGGGAAAACGTCGGTCCATGCGTTCGTGTCATAGATAACACCGTAGTTACGGCCGTAGTCGAAAGAACCGAAATCTTTGAATTTCAGACCAGCGTAAGCTAAACGGTTTTTGTTTTCTGGGTTTGCTTCACCTTTGTTGGTCTTAGTTTCCCACTCGAAACGACCAAAACCAGTCAGCTGATCAGTGATTTGAGTATCACCTTTGATACCTAAACGAACGCGTGAATCGTCACCGTCTTGGCTTTTAGCGTTGCTACCTTCGCTAACACGAGCATCAGCAAAGTAGTGACGAACGTCAACTTTACCGTACAGGTCTAATTTGTTGCCGTCTTTGTTGTAGATTTCAGCTGCGTTTGCTGCACCAGCAGCTAACAGAGCTGGGATAACCATTGCAAGAATATTGCGTTTCATCATTATTATTACCCTCATTGGTGTTATTCGGACACCTGCCACTGCCAAAAATAATCCATAAATTTCTTTTGAACTATTTATGAGAGATTAGTGTCGTCTTTAGTCGGCGTCCAGTGTTCCATTGGTAGATAAATTTATCTACCCCCAAAATGCTACAAAAACGAAGATTCTGAAACAAATGGTAACAAGGTGTTTCTAAATGTAAAAAATAGAGTAAAAAATAACCACTCATCCTACCAGTTTAAAAAATTTTACAAAAAAGAGGGAACTTTTTTGAAAGACAAATTGAACTTTTTTCGAGCGATATCATTCATTGATGAGGGAAAAGTGTACTGACAAATAAGAATGGCAACACGCTTAAAGCAGATTATTCTTAGTCGGAATAGGAATCGTTAATAAAAAAGCAAAAAATAGGGCAATAACAGGAAAACTGTGACAGTGCTCTCAAAATATTCAGTCAGGGCTAATAGTTAGTAATAAACAGTAGAGATAAAAATATCGGGCCACTTAGTGACCCGATATGAAAAACCATTTAAGCCATATGATGGGCAATTGGCATTAGAATGCCGCGTTTCTTGGGGTACGTGGGAATGGGATCACTTCACGTACGTTGCTGACGCCAGTGACGTAAGCAATTAAACGCTCAAAACCAAGACCGAAACCGGAGTGTGGCACGGTGCCGTAACGGCGCAGATCACGATACCACCAGTAATCTTCTTTATTCATGCCCATTTCTTCTAAACGTGCATCCAGTCTATCTAAACGTTCTTCACGCTGAGAACCACCGATGATTTCGCCAATACCAGGGGCTAAGACGTCCATCGCGGCAACGGTTTTACCGTCTTCATTAAGGCGCATATAGAAAGCTTTAATATCTTTCGGGTAGTTTTTAACCACCACTGGCGCTTTAAAGTGTTGCTCAGCTAAGTAACGCTCATGCTCAGAAGACATATCGACCCCCCAGTAAACTGGGTTTTCGAATTTCTGACCGCAGGTTTCGAGGATTTTGATTGCATCTGTATAGTCAACTTGTGCAAAATCAGAATTCACAAAACGTTCCAGACGGTTAATCACGTCTTTATCAACACGCTCAGCAAAGAATTCAAGGTCATCACGACGCTCTGTTAATGCTGCTTTGAATGCATATTTCAGCATTTTTTCAGCCAGACCGGCGATGTCATCTAAGTTAGCAAATGCCACTTCAGGCTCTAACATCCAGAATTCAGCTAAGTGGCGGCTGGTGTTGGAGTTTTCAGCACGGAAAGTTGGGCCAAAGGTGTAGATTTTGCTTAATGCAGTGGCATAAGCTTCACCGTTCAACTGACCAGAAACTGTTAAGAAGGCTTCGCGACCGAAAAAATCTTCGCTGAAATCCACTTCGCCTTTGTCATTACGCGGCAAGTTGTTGTAGTCCAGTGTAGAAACACGGAACATTTCACCCGCACCTTCAGTATCTGATGCTGTGATGAGTGGGGTAGATACCCAAAAGAAACCTTGCTCATCAAAGAAACGATGCAGAGCTTGTGCTAATGTGTGGCGAACACGTGCAACAGCACCGATTAAGTTAGTGCGTGGGCGCAAGTGAGCGGCTTCACGTAAAAACTCAACGCTGTGGCGTTTGGCTGCCATTGGGTAAGTGTCAGGATCTTCAACCCAACCAACGACTTTCACGGACGTTGCTTGCAATTCAAAAGATTGACCTTGACCTTGAGATTCGGTCACGACACCGGTGACTTCCACAGAGCAGCCTGTGGTTAAATGCAGGACTTCGTCATTATAATTAGATAAATTATTATTGATGATAGCCTGTAATGGGTTAAAGCATGAACCGTCATAAACGGCGAGGAAAGAAAAACCAGCTTTTGAATCTCTCCTTGTACGTACCCAGCCTTGAACGGTGACTTCAGAGCCCACCGCCACACGGCCTTGCAGTACATCGACTACAGGCGCAACGATCATAAAAATTACTCTCTTTTAAATAATATTAACGATATGAGATGACGGGTATGCGTTATTGGGGTTGACTGCTTAAGGGTTTACGAAGAAACACTATATAAGAAGAAAACTCACGATAAGAAAAAGCGATAACCCGACATCTTTTCCGAAATCCCATATTTCAGGGGTAATCTGCTATGTTACTTGCCATTTGGCAGGAAACAAGTAAAAAATCGCTATCGGGTTATTAATTTGTTTTTAGCAGGCTTTTTCCATTTTAGGAAGGTCAAAGGCTTTGCGTAGCTGATTCACAAATTCATCATCTTCACAGATGGTTTTTCCGGGGCTATCGGATAATTTAGCAACGGGTTTGCCATTACATTCTACCAGCTTGATCACAATATTCATCGGAACCACATTCGGAATGTTGCAAGTGAGCCTTGTGCCAATGCCAAACACTAAATTGATCCGTTTATGGAAATAGTGGTATAGCTCTAAGGCTTTTTGCAGGTCTAAATTATCGGAGAACACCAATGTTTTACTCAGTGGGTCAATACCCAATTTCTGATAATGGGCAATGGCTTTTTCACCCCATTCAATAGGATCCCCAGAATCGTGGCGTAAGCCTTGGTAACGATTAGCAAACTCGCGGTCAAAATCACGTAAGAAAGCATCCATCGTAATACAGTCGGTGAGGGCGATACCTAGATGATTTGGGTATTCATCTAGCCAGCTTTGTAGGGCTTCACGTTGGCTATTGGCGAGTTCAGGGCTTATCTGTTGATGAGCTTGGAACCACTCATGTGCTTGAGTACCGACAGGCATTAAGCCCAATTCGCGAGCCAATTTGTAGTTACTGGTTCCCACTAAATAAGGGAATTCTTGCTTGAGCATGCCCACAATAGCCGCTTGCACTTCATAGGAAAAACGGCGGCGAGTACCGAAATCCATCAATTTAAAACCGGATAGATTCAATTGGCGTTCGCTGGCTTCTTGATAAAACAGTCCCAGTAACTTGTGCAGTTGGTTAACGGCATCATCAGCGGTAATGGTAGGGTGTCTGTCACGTTGAACAATTTCACTCACTAACGCTAACAGTGGCACTTCCCACATAATCACTTCGCGCCATGGACCACTGATGCGCATGGCCAGTTGGCCATTATCAGCGATGCTGACAACAACTTGCTTAGGATTAAAGCGGAATGTTTTCAGCCACGAAAGGTAATCTTCGGTGAAAAAGGGCAGAGTACGTAGGTACTGATATTCATCATCCGAAAGAGAAAGCTGTGCCATCAATTGGATCTGTTGTTCAATCTCATTGGCATAGGCACCTAAAATATCACTGCTACGGCAACGAAATTCAGCGACAACGGGAACTTGGTTGTAGCGGTGAAAAACGGCTTGCTGCATATGAAGCTTATAAGCATCGGTATCCAGCAGTGATGTAATAATCGGTGTTACGTCTAAATTCATGCGCGCAGAGTTCCTCGCGGAGCTGACTAATTGCTAAATCGTTAAAGTTGAAAAAGTATACCCGCTTTAACAAAAGATAGAAGTTTTATTCTATCTGTATGTTGTTGGAAGATAATTCAACTTTAATCCACCCAATTAACTGTTGAGTTAAACGCGTTCAACGTGGTCATTATTCTAAACGAATCTTCATTTACTGTTCGATAACATACTCAGAACAATAATCACCGAATGATACTAACATGTAAATTTAGATTTAATAGATCTATAGCACCAACAGGCAAACCGCTCGCCCACAAAGTTGGATACTACTCTCATAAATTTGATGGGGAATAATAGAAAAACATCGCAATTTGTGATGAAAATGTTTCTCAAGTCGATTCACATTAGTTCATCTTATAGTATTGTATACAGTAGAAAGAGACTATGACACGGATATAACGAATAAAAAGGTTACCTATGACTCAGTTAAGACAAGCGAAATATCGTCAAGATTATCAAGCACCTGATTATACAATTACAGAAATATCCCTTGATTTTGACCTTGATCCCGCCAAAACCAAAGTGACCGCTATCAGTAAGGTAAAACGCCTTAATCCGCAATCTTCTACCTTAGAATTATTTGGTGAAGATTTAACTCTTATTAGCCTTGAAGTCGATGGTAAAGCGTGGACAAACTATAAAGAAGAATCCGGCAAGCTTATCATTGAATCGCTACCAGATGCGTTTACACTGAGTATTGTTAATGAGATTAGCCCTGAGAAAAACAGTGCATTAGAAGGTTTATATGTTTCTGGCGAAGCTTTGTGTACTCAGTGCGAGGCTGAAGGTTTCCGCCACATTACTTATTACCAAGATCGCCCTGATGTTTTAGCGCGTTACACCACCAAAATTACAGCAGACAAATCCCGCTATCCTTATTTACTTTCTAACGGTAACCGCATCGCGGAAGGTGAACTGGAAGATGGCCGCCATTGGGTAAAATGGGAAGACCCATTCCCGAAACCAAGTTACTTATTTGCATTGGTCGCAGGGGACTTTGATGTTTTACGTGATGAGTTTGTGACTCGTACTGGTCGTAAAGTTGCCTTAGAGCTGTTTGTTGATAAAGGCAACCTAGACCGTGCGCCATGGGCCATGAAATCCCTGCAAAATGCAATGAAATGGGATGAAGAGCGTTTCGGTTTAGAATATGACCTTGATATCTATATGATTGTTGCTGTTGATTTCTTCAACATGGGCGCAATGGAAAATAAAGGCCTGAACGTATTTAACTCGAAGTACGTTTTAGCAAAAAGCGAAACCGCCACCGATAAAGATTATCTGAATATTGAATCTGTGATTGGTCACGAATATTTCCATAACTGGACAGGCAACCGAATTACTTGCCGTGACTGGTTCCAATTAAGTTTAAAAGAAGGGTTGACCGTATTCCGTGATCAGGAATTTAGCTCTGATTTAGGCTCACGTTCAGTTAACCGTATTAATAATGTCAAAGTGATGCGTGCGGCGCAGTTTGCAGAAGATGCAAGCCCGATGGCTCACCCGATCCGACCTGAAAAAGTGATCGAAATGAACAACTTTTATACACTAACAGTGTATGAAAAAGGATCTGAAGTCATCCGCATGATCCACACTTTGCTTGGAGAAGAGATGTTCCAAGCTGGGATCCAGCTGTATGTTCATCGCCATGATGGCAGCGCAGCAACGTGTGATGATTTCGTACAGGCGATGGAAGATGCATCGAATGTGGATTTATCCCTATTCCGTCGCTGGTATAGCCAATCAGGAACGCCAGTGCTGACCGTTCGTGATGAATACTCGCCAGAGAAGCAACAATATACGCTGCATGTTAGCCAAATGACGCCACCAACTGCCGACCAAGCAGAAAAACAGCCTCTGCATATTCCATTGGATATCGAACTGTATGGTGAAGATGGTGCGGTGATCCCGCTTAAACGTGATGGAAGTTTGGTGAACTCAGTCTTAAATGTCACTCAAGCGTCACAAAGTTTTGTATTTGACCATGTGACTTCTCGCCCGGTGCCTTCTTTATTACGTGAATTTTCTGCGCCAGTAAAACTGGATTATCCATATACGGATGCACAACTGGCATTTTTAATGCAGCATGCGAGCAATGAATTTTCTCGCTGGGATGCAGCGCAGCAACTAATTAATAACTATGCCAAAATTAACGTAGAAAAACTGCATAAAGGGGAAGCGCTAGTTTTGCCTGAGCATGTTGTGGATGCATTCCGCGCTGTATTGCTCAGTGACAATATTGACCCTGCATTAGCGGCTTTAATTTTGACTCTGCCTTCAGAAAATGAAATTGCGGAGCTGTTTGCCGTTATTGATCCAGTGGCAATCCATAACGCGATTGATTTTATCCACTCAACGCTAGCGAATGAAATGCACGATGAGTTCTTAACGGTCTATCGCTCGATTAATATTGATGGATATCGTGTTGATCACGGAGATATTGCGCTGCGTTCACTGCGTAATACTTGCTTGCAATATTTAGCGGCAGCGGACGACCGTGAGTTGGCGAATAAGCTGGTAGAAGCGCAATACCGCAGTGCGGATAATATGACGGACTCACTCGCGGCATTAACCGCTGCAAACGAAGCGGGCTTGCCATGTCATGCAACGCTTATGGCAGATTTTGATGATCGCTGGCACCATGATGGCTTGGTGATGGACAAATGGTTTACGCTGCAAGGTACCAATCCAGCTAAAAACACACTGGCAAAAGTCCGTGAATTATTAAATCATCGATCATTTAGCATGACTAACCCGAACCGTGTCCGTGCACTAGTGGGTTCATTTACGGCGGGTAATCCAGTGAACTTCCACGCGGAAGATAGCAGCGGTTATCAATTCCTGTATGAGATCTTAGTGGATCTGAATACCCGTAACCCGCAAGTGGCATCGCGATTAATTGAGCCATTAATCCGTTTTAAACGTTATGATGCGAAGCGCCAAGGTTTAATGCGCGAGGTTCTAGAAAAACTGAAAGGGTTAGAAAATCTCTCTGGGGATCTGTTTGAGAAGATAACCAAAGCGCTAGAAAGTTAATTCTTAGGATAGTAGGCCGTTAATTCTTAGAATAAATGCATGTAAGCCCTTAGATTTTCGAGTCTAAGGGCTTTTTTATGGTAGAAGATCAAAACAATTAGCACTTTTAGTGATATTTTCATGGATTATTACCCCACAGTTGGGGTAGCATATGTGCCGTTTTATCAAGCCAATCTCACTTGTATACTCACAAACCCTATTTGGTAAAACAGGTTTGGGGGTATTTTTGCACGCGCTGAGTTTGAGTGTGTCGTGTAGAGAAATGCATATTCAATCGTACTTAGACAGAAAGTAGGTTAATAGCTATGTTATATCACCTTGCCCGAAAGGCACTGTTTCAGCTCGACCCTGAAAAGGCCCATGAATTAACGTTTCGTCAGCTTCAGCGTTTAAACCACTCTCCTCTCCAATTCCTTCTTCGTCAATCCATTGCAACCAAACCCGTTACCTGTATGGGACTCTCCTTTAAAAATCCATTAGGCTTAGCCGCAGGACTCGACAAAAATGGCGAGTGCATTGATGCGTTTGGTGCAATGGGATTTGGTTTTGTCGAAATTGGAACCGTTACACCACGTCCTCAAGATGGAAATGACAAACCAAGATTATTCAGAGTTGTTGAAGCGGAAGGGATTATTAACCGCATGGGTTTCAACAATAAAGGGGTTGATAACCTGGTTGAGAACGTTAAAAAATCAACTTACGGCGGGATTATCGGGATTAATATTGGTAAAAATAAAGATACGCCCGTTGAGCATGGTAAAGACGATTATTTAATTTGTATGGATAAAGTGTATGCCCACGCAGGGTATATCGCGATTAATATTTCATCACCAAACACCCCTGGATTACGCACATTACAATATGGGGAAGCGCTGGATGATTTATTAAGTGGTATTAAAGAGAAGCAATTAGCACTGCAATCACTCCATCAGAAATATGTTCCTGTTGCGGTTAAAATTGCACCGGATTTAACTGAAGAAGAAATTGTGCAAGTTGCTGACAGTTTAGTGAGACATAATATTGATGGCGTTATTGCGACGAACACCACATTGGATCGCTCTTTAGTTCAAGGTTTAAATTACTGTAATGAAGCGGGTGGTTTAAGTGGTCGTCCGGTACAATTAAAAAGCACCCAAGTCATTAAACTTATTTCCCGTGAATTAAATGGAAAGTTACCAATTATTGGTGTTGGCGGTATTGATTCATTAACTGCAGCCAGAGAAAAAATGGAAGCAGGGGCATCATTAGTCCAAATTTATTCTGGTTTTATTTACCACGGACCAAAGTTAATAAAGGATATTGTTAATCACATCTAAAAAAATGGTGATTAATTATACAAGGGGGTTTATTTATTCCCCCTTTTATCCTATATTAAGATTGAACATAAATTATATCCATTAAATGACAAGTTATACGTGTAGTTGTGCGACATATAGTTCACGCTCATCTGATTAATTCGTTATTAAAAAGTCGACATTGATGTTTGCTTATATTGATCAGTCTGTCGTGTATCTTTTTCTTTTAAGCTTTAGGATATAACAGAGATATGTTTAAAGGGATCTTAATAAAGGATCCAAACAAAGCTTATTTGCTTATAACATCGCTAAAGGATCGTTTATGAATATTAAACCTGATGATCATTGGCGTTGGTATTTTGATCGTGACCATGACAGAGTGATGTTAGATCTCGCCAACGGCATGATATTTCGGTCTTGTTTTCCAGCTAAAATGTTGACTGTTTCTGCACAAAATGAAATGCCTTTTAGTATTGAAGATGCAGCAGAGTTTTATTTATTTGATGAGCAAGCCAAGAGATTAAATATTAGTTATGAAGAGAGAGCGGAATTAGTCTTAAATAGCCTAGTTGCTTACCGCTTTTTAAAGCCCCAAATGCCAAAAAGTTGGTATTTTTCCAGTTTCCATTTTATGAGTGCACCAGAACGCGGTCAGTTAATTCAAGTGTGCTTAGAAAATAGCAATGTTTATTCAACATTTATTATTGCAGAAGCGGGTCATTCAGCAAGCTTGTGTTTATTAGCAGAAGCATCATTAGAATTACCGGATCGTACTTTGCGATTCTGTGATCCAATTAAGATCATGAATGATCGGATGATGCATTATCAGTCGAAAACCAAGCGCCTATTATATGGAAATGCCATGTAATTGATCACTGATGATCATATTCGTATTTTGATTGCTTTTATACGGAATAAAGTTTTCCATGCAAAATAAATAAAATGAAAAAATAGGCATGATAAAATTTATACGATAAATGTAGCTGAAGAATATGGGAAGAATTTATCTTTAATTAAGAGCCTCAACTAAAAAATTATTTTCTTAGTTGAGGCTTTATTTCTATTTAATCGGCTTGATTAAATGCAAGTTTGAGCGCAGTTTTTGGAATACAGCTACAAGCCAAAATATCCCCATTATCTTTGATAGCGCTTTGTTTTAGTGGAGTGACTTCCCCTTCAAGCAGTGAAATTCGGCAACGTCCACAAATTCCTGCACGGCATGAATAAGGGATTGAAAGCCCGTGAGATTCAAGCTGTTCAAGGATCACATGCTCTGTGTTTCCGATATATTCTATCTCTTCAAAAACCAAATTCACGGCAGTTGGAGTCGGTTTTGTGGTCTGGATAACAGGGGCTTCTCTATCGCGTAATGGATATTGTTTTGGCTGTTTAGTTTCTAATACGGTGAGAGTATCTCCTACGCGGATGATCCCCGTATTTTCAATTAATGCATTTTGCCCAAAGTCCACATCACCAGTGTCATCCATACGGAAAGTTTGCAGCGTAGCGAGCGGTTCTGCGTGTGGGTGTTTGATCCCTTTCTCTGGACTGACGGTGGTCAAAATACAGCGGCTACAAGGTTTATCTAAAGTGAAGATCACATCACCAATTTGAATGCGTTTCCAGCTATCTTCTTCGAACGGCTTAGCACCGGTAATAATTAAGTTACCGCGAAATTGTTCGAGTTTTACGCTGGCTGGGCAGCGGCGTTGTAGCTCTTGTACGGAGGCTTCATTGATAAGTAAAAATGGGTAGCCATCGGCGAAAGATAAGGGAATGTCTTGGTGCTTTTTGACTCGACGAGATAATTCAGGACTTAGCCATCTCAGTTGGACTGGCTCGTCAAAAAAGCTGCTTAACCAACTATTTATCTCATCGGGTGCAATAAGTGCATGAAAATGATTGCCCCAAACTTCTGTAGGACTCTGTTTCTCATTAAAGTCCTGATACAATACGGTGGCGCTTTCACCATTAGGTGCTTTTAGATAAAGCCCATTATTGAGCATAGCCGGGGTAAATAATAACATCTGCGGATATTTACGCGCAGTGATAAACTTACCTTCTAATGTGGTGACCATAAAGTTACGATCAAACGTCAATCCGCTGATATCAGCGTAACCATGAGATAGACGAATGCCCCTCATTGACTTGACTGGGTGTGTATACAGGCGCGAAAGCGTAATCATTTTTTAATCCTATAATTGTTGTGCAGCAACTTTATGACAAGTGCATGAGATTAGCTATAATGCGCAACAATTTTTCATCGAAATCGGTAATAAATACTATGAATTTTCTGTTTGCCAGCACAGCTCGAGGCCTGGAAGAACTACTGAAAACTGAATTGGAAGCGCTAGGCGCTAGCCAGTGCAAAGTGGCACAAGGGGGCGTCTATTTTCAGGCTGATGACCGTGTGATGTATCAAAGTCTGCTGTGGAGTCGACTGGCATCCCGTATTTTATTACCGCTGAATGATTTTGATGTCTATAGTGACCTTGATTTATATCTGGGTGTCCAAGCGATTGATTGGTCTGAAATCTTCGATGTGAATGACACATTTGTAGTGCATTTCACGGGAACCAACGAAGAGATCCGTAATAGCCAATACGGTGCATTAAAAGTGAAAGATGCCATCGTCGACAGCTTTGTGCGTAAGTTAGACCAACGCCCGAATGTTGCTCGCCAAGAAGCCGATATTCGCATTAACGTTTACCTAAATAAAGAACGCGCAAGCGTGGCACTGGACTTGAGTGGTGATTCACTGCACATTCGTGGCTATCGCGATTTAGCGGGTCAAGCACCACTAAAAGAGACATTAGCGGCAGCAATTATTGGCCGTTCGGGCTGGCAGAAAAATACCCCGATGGTCGACCCTATGTGTGGTTCAGGGACTCTATTAATTGAAGCGGCAATGATTGCAGCGGATAGAGCGCCGGGCTTGTATCGCCAGCATTGGGGATTCAATGCATGGTTGAAACATAACCCTGAATTATGGCGTGAAGTTGTTACTGAAGCTCAGGTACGTTTCCGTCAAGGCTTGAAAGATACCACTTCCCGCTTCTATGGTTTTGATATTGATAAGCGTGTGCTGGATATGGCGCGTGCCAATGCTCGTCGTGCAGGATTGCAAGATTTAATCACTTTCAATCATGGTGATGCTGCGGCGCTGGAAAACCCAGTCAAAACGGATATCAAGGGAACCATTATCAGTAACCCGCCATACGGCGAACGTCTAGAAAGTGAACCGGCATTAATCGCATTACATAGCCAATTTGGTCGTATTGTTAAAGCACGTTTCCCAGGCTGGCGTTTATCGATTTTCAGCGCATCTCCTGAATTATTAAGTTGCTTACAATTACGTTCTGAACGTGAATTTAAAGCGAAAAATGGTCCATTAGATTGCGTACAGAAAAACTATCAGTTAGCGGAAACGCCATCAGAAACCATTGCGGAGATTTCCCCAGATTTTGCTAACCGTTTACGTAAAAATCAGAAGAAATTGGCGAAATGGGCGAAGCAGCAAGGTGTCGATTGCTACCGTCTGTATGATGCGGATTTACCTGAATACAATGTGGCCGTGGATATTTATGGCGACAAAGTGGTTATTCAAGAATATGCACCGCCAAAAACCGTTGATGAGCGAAAAGCGCGTCAGCGCTTGTTCGATGTGATCACCGCGACAATGAATGTCCTTGAGTTAACGTCGAATCAATTAGTACTGAAAACCCGTCAGCGTCAAAAGGGTAAACAACAGTACGAAAAATTAGCGCAGAAAGATGATTTCTTCTTAGTGAATGAATATAACGCTAAATTGTTAGTTAACTTAACTGACTATCTGGATACTGGGTTATTCCTCGACCACCGTATTGCTCGCCGCATGTTAGGTGAAATGAGCCGTGGTAAGGACTTCCTAAACCTCTTTTGTTACACCGGTACTGCCACCGTCCATGCAGGGCTTGGTGGTGCGAAGAGCACAACCTCTGTAGATATGTCTCGTACCTATTTAGAGTGGGCAGAGAAAAACTTGCAAGCCAACCAGCTTACAGGTCGTCAGCACCGTCTAATGCAAGCGGATTGTTTGAATTGGTTAGCCAATACCGATGAGCAATTTGACTTGATTTTCATCGATCCACCGACGTTCTCAAACTCGAAACGCATGGATGGAACCTTTGACGTTCAACGTGACCATGTGCAATTAATCACCCATTTGAAACGCATGCTGCGTCGTGGTGGAACCGTGATGTTCTCCAACAACAAGCGCGGATTCAAAATGGATCTCGAAGCACTGACTGAACTTGGTTTAAAAGCACAAGAAATCACCGCTAAGACACTGTCAGAAGACTTCGCACGTAACCGTCAAATTCACAACTGCTGGTTAATTAGCCACGCAGAGTAAGGAACAGAATTAATGGCTTTAATTAATTTATCGGGCGCATACCTCGCGTTTAGTGATGCGCCGCTGTTAGACAATACTGAAATTCATATTGAAGATAATGAACGTGTCTGTTTAGTGGGTCGCAACGGGGCAGGGAAATCGACCTTGATGCGTGTCTTGACGAAAGAGCAGCCACTGGATGATGGTTCATTAACTTATGAACAAGATTTGATTGTTGCTCGCTTACAGCAAGATCCGCCGCGTAATGTAGAAGGCACTATTTTTGACTTTGTGGCAGAAGGTGTTGCTGAACAAGCACAATATTTAAAAGATTATCACCACGTTGCTAAGCTGGTGGAATCTGATCCAAGCGAGAAAAACTTAAATAAGCTGGCAGATCTTCAAGAAGTTCTGGATAACTTAAATCTCTGGTTATTAGACTCGCGTATTAACGATGTCCTGAAGAAACTGGGCTTACCAGCAGATGCAGAGTTATCTTCATTATCTGGTGGTTGGTTACGTAAAGCGGCATTAGGACGTGCTTTGGTCAGCAATCCTCGCGTGCTGTTCTTAGATGAGCCGACGAACCACTTGGATATTGAAACCATTTTATGGTTAGAAACCTTTTTGAAAGATTTTCAAGGTAGCATCGTCTTTATTTCCCATGACCGTTCTTTCATTCGTAATATGGCGACCCGTATTATCGATTTAGACCGCGGTCAGCTCGCATCTTGGCCGGGTAATTATGATGATTATCTGATCAATAAAGAAGAAGCGCTGCGTGTTGAAGAGATGCAAAATGCGGAGTTTGATCGCAAATTAGCACAGGAAGAAGCCTGGATCCGACAAGGGATCAAAGCGCGCCGTACCCGTAATGAAGGGCGTGTTCGTGCGCTGAAAGCATTACGAGTAGAACGCTCAGAGCGTCGTGAAGTAATGGGTACTGCTCGTATGCAAGTGGGCGAAGCCGCGCGTTCCGGCAAAATTGTATTTGAGTTAGAAAACGTTAATTATCAAGTTGATAATAAAGTTTTAGTGAAGGATTTCTCTGCGCAAGTGATGCGTGGCGATAAAATTGCATTGGTGGGACCTAACGGTTGTGGTAAAACCACACTGTTACGTTTAATGCTCGGTGATTTGCAAGCAGATAGTGGACGCGTTCACTGTGGGACTAAACTTGAAGTTGCATATTTCGACCAGCACCGCGCTGCACTTGACCCAGACAAAACCGTGATGGATAACCTTGCAGAAGGTAAGCAAGAGGTCATGGTTAATGGTAAACCTCGTCATGTACTGGGTTACCTGCAAGACTTCATGTTCCCGCCAAAACGTGCGATGACGCCTGTAAGAGCGTTATCCGGTGGTGAGCGTAACCGCTTATTATTAGCGCGTTTGTTCTTAAAACCAAGTAACTTACTGATCCTCGATGAACCAACCAACGACCTCGATGTTGAAACATTGGAGTTACTGGAAGAGCTGGTGGATGGGTATCAAGGTACCGTTTTACTAGTTAGCCATGATAGGGAATTTGTGGATAACAGCGTAACAGAATGCTGGATTTTCGAAGGTAACGGCGAAATTAACCGCTTTGTAGGTGGCTATAAAGATGCTCAGCAGCAAAGAGCACAAACCGTACGTCTGAAATCGGAGCAAACCAGTAAAGTAGCTGCGTCAGAAAAAGAGGCTAAGCCAAAAGAAGCCCCTAAACGTGCAAATAAACTTAGCTATAATTTATTGCGTGAATTAGAGCAATTACCGGCGAAATTAGAGCAACTTGAAGGGGAAATTGAAACTCTTCAAGCACAAATTGGCGATGCAGATTTCTTTAATCAGCCACATGATGTGACTGAGCAAGCATTGACTGCACTTGCCGTTAAAGAACAAGAGTTAGAACAGGCGTTTGATCGTTGGCAGGAGCTAGAGCTGTTGAAAAACGGTTGATATGACGGCTTGAATCAAAAGGAGAGAAAACACCTTGTGTTCTCATGAGCCCCATGAACATGTGCTCTGTCCACAGTGCGACATGATGGTTGCTGTTCCTGAATTGGAACAAGGTAGTAAAGCCACATGTCCGCGTTGTGAAACAACACTCATATCCAAATGGCGTTATCCTTACAGGCAACCCGCAGCATATGCATTTAGTGCATTGATTATGCTGGTGATTGCCTGTCTTTTCCCATTTGTAAAAATGAGTGCAGCAGGCATTGAAAATGAAATCTCCATGTTTCAAATCATCGAGATTATTATGGGGACGCGTTACAGCGGCTTAGCGCTGTTTTTTCTCCTCTTTTCTTTGATTATCCCCGCGTTTTGCATGGTGACTATCATCTTGTTAGGACTGCGGGTTCACCTTCCCAAATCAATAAAAGTGCTTATAACCCGAATTCTCTTTCAGATGAAATCGTGGTGTATGGCGGAGATTTTTTTGGCGGGGGTATTAGTTAGTTTTGTTAAGTTAATTGCTTATGGTGATATTGGCATTGGGATGAGTTTTCTCCCTTATTGTGCATTTTGTATGATGCAAGTGCGAGCGTTTCAGTGCCTAGATCGACATTGGTTATGGAACCGAATTGAAGAGGCGCCCAAACTCAATAAGTCGCTGATTGTTGGGCAAACAGGGATTAGCCAAGATGTGCGTTTATGTTTAGTTTGTACGGCAATTTTGCCAGCAGACCAACATGAATGTCCGCGTTGCCATGCCCATGGTAGCGTACGTAAAAAGCAAAGTTTGCAGTGGACTTTGGCATTATTGTTAACTTCTATTTTGCTTTATATTCCCGCAAACGTTCTGCCAGTGATGACAACAAATGCGATAGGCAGTGAGCTACCGTCAACAATTATGGATGGGGTTATTCTTCTCTGGGAAGATGGTTCATTCCCTGTCGCTATGATTATTTTTATTGCCAGTATTATGGTGCCTTCCTTAAAAATGATTGGTATAGCGTGGCTATGCCTCGACTCTAAAGGGTTTGGTAACCGTGATCCTCATCGAATGCATTTTATTTATGAGCTGGTGGAGTATGTTGGTCGCTGGTCAATGATCGACGTGTTTGTGATTACCATTTTGACTGCACTGGTTCAAATGGGGCAACTGATGAGCATCGTACCGGCGCAAGGGGTGATATTCTTCGGTGTAGTGGTGATTTTAACGATGTTTGCCGCAATGACATTTGATCCTCGCTTAACATGGGATCGTTGTGAAAAGAGAGATGCAGTTAAGACTGTTGAACAAGAAGGAGCCGCAGGGTGACAGATCAAGAAACACCACAGGCCAATGCTAAAGTGAGTAAGTTAAAGAGCTGGTCACCGGTTTGGGTGATCCCGATTGTGACTCTACTCATCGGTGCTTGGATCATGTTTTACCATTTCAGCCATCAAGGTCCAGAAGTGACGCTAATCACTTACAGTGCGGAAGGGGTTGAAGCAGGTAAAACCAAAATTAAAAGTCGTAGCGTGGATATTGGGGTGGTTGAAAGCGTCACCCTCGATGCTAATTTTAGCCGCGTGATTATTAAAGCGCGCTTGAATCCTGAAATGGAAGGCTTACTACGCTCGGATTCTGCCTTTTGGATAGTGAAACCCACGATTGGCCGTGATGGGGTAACAGGGCTAGGTACTCTGTTATCCGGGGCTTATATTGAATTACAACCGGGCGTGGCTAAAAAAGAACACTTTGAATTCACGCTATTAGATACTCCACCTTTAGCCTCGCCAGATGCCAAAGGTAAACGCATTATTTTAACCAGTGACAAAGCTGGGCAGTTAAATGCTGGCGACCCTGTATTATTCCGTGGTTATCGTGTTGGCTCCGTTGAAACCAGTAATTTTGATATGGATAAACGCGATATGCGTTATCAGCTATTTATTAACGCGCCATATGACAAGCTGATCAGCACAAATGTGCGTTTCTGGAAAGATAGCGGTATTGCATTTGATATGTCCTCCCAAGGCGTCCACGTTTCCATGGGGTCAGTGGCGACATTATTGACTGGCGGTGTGAGTTTTGATGTCCCTGATGGCTGGGTACCAGGTGAAGGTGTAAAAGAGAATGCAGAATTTGAACTCTTTGATAATCCTACCAGCATTCAAGATTCTCTATATACCAAATATCAAGATTTTGTGCTGTTCTTCTCTGACTCTGTGCGCGGTTTACAGCCGGGGGCACCAGTCGAATTCCGCGGCATTCGCTTAGGTACAGTGGCACAAGTGCCATTCTATACAGCGGGTCTGGATCAATCACTGGATAATAACTTCCGCATTCCTGTTCTTATTCATATCGAACCAGAGCGTTTTTCTAAGGATGTCGGTAAAGACTTTAACTTGAAAAATGAACTGAATCTGGCGATGAAAAATGGGTTAAGAGCCTCGTTAAAATCCGGTAATTTATTAACGGGTGCACTGTATATCGACCTCGACTTTATTCCAGATGTACCAGAGTATAAAGGCCCTTATGTGATTGCAGGCTATAAAATTATTCCAACACACAGTGGTGGTTTAGCGCAGATCCAACAGAAAGTGATCGCCGTGCTGGATAAAATCAACAATATGCCAATTGAGCCTATGTTAAAGCAAACAACTCAAACATTGGCTGAAGGTCAAAAACTGGTTCAAGAAGCGAATGTGATGTTCGCGCAGTTGAATAAGTTGTTGTCGAGCAAAGAGTTCCAAAACTTGCCGACTGATATGCAAAAATCACTGCAAGAGATGAACAAAACCATGCAAGGCTTCCAACCGGGCTCACCAGCTTATAATAAGATGGTTGATGATATGCAGCGTTTAGATCAAGTACTGCGTGAAGTACAACCACTACTGCGTACGCTGAATAATAAGAGCAATGCACTCGTATTTGAAGCTGAGCCAAGTAAGGACGTTGTGCCTAAAGGAGTGAAAAAATAATGAGATATCTATTAGCCATAGGCGTTTTTTTACTGGCGGCTTGTAGTAGCAGCCCAGAGAAAATGTACTATCAATTACCTATGAAGGCCCCTGAAGTTCAATCTGTGGCCGTGATGGATAAAGGCCAAATCTGGCTGCAGCGTATTACGCTGGCGGATGTGCTGACATCAAACGGGATCACTTATCAAACGTCCGATGTGGCTTATTCAAACGCAAGTGCGCATTTATGGGCTAGTCCGTTAGAGCAGCAATTGGGGCAATCAATGGTGCGTGAGCTATCTTCTGCGTTGCCAGATAGATTTATCTCTTTACAACCTTTGCAGAACTCACCTGAAACGTTAGATATCACTCTAACGGCATTTAACGGTCGTTATGATGGGAAAGTGTTAGTGCAGGGATTTTGGACATTGATGCGTGGCAACAAAGTTGTACGCCGCAACTTTGATATCCAATTAGAACAGCAAGAAGATGGTTATCCTGAATTAGTCAGAACATTAGCGAGTGGTTGGCAAAAAGTGGCGGCAGATATTGCCCAAGAGATAAGCAAACCATAATTTGATAATGATTTTGTTGTGAAATGAATGCACTACCGTAAAACGTAGTGCATTTTTTTGTTATTTTACAATTCAAAAAGAGGATATTAAAAAACTTAATTAACTGATAAATAATGAATTTATTTTTAATCATTTGAATATCAGTAGGTTGTGATTATCTCGAAATGTAGGTCACATTTATCATAATTATGACAATAATATGAAATTCTTTACTTGCATTTCTTATGGACGGGCGTTATTTGTATAGTGTATCTATTAACAAAAATAGATGCTGTTTTCTTTTCCATTTAAATGATGAGGGAAGTAAGGCATGAAAAGACAGAAGCGAGACCGTTTAGAAAGAGCGTTATCCAGAGGTTATCAAGCAGGTTTAACTGGACGTTCCAAAGAGTTATGTCCTTATCAGGCTGTAGATGCCCGTTCGCATTGGCTAGGTGGTTGGCGAAAAGCGATGGAGGACAGAGCGGCAGTAGCCGTTTAATTGGTCATTCACGAGGATAATTAGATTAACTTGCGGAAATTATTCAACGCATAATTTAATATAATCCCCAAAAAATTAGAAACCTCCGCATTTGCGGAGGTTTGCATTTAAGGCAAGCCGCGATTAGAACGCGCTTGTATCCTTAAATAAGCCGACTTTCAGGTCTGTTGCAGCATAAATCAGTTTGCCGTCTACCAGTACTTCACCATCCGCTAATCCCATAATTAACTTACGGTTAATCACGCGCTTAAAATTAATACGGTAAGTGACTTTTTTTGCGGTCGGTAATACTTGTCCAGTGAATTTCACTTCACCAACACCTAACGCACGACCTTTACCTTCGCCGCCTAACCAGCCGAGGTAAAAACCAACCAGTTGCCACATAGCATCAAGGCCTAAGCAACCAGGCATAACAGGGTCATTCGTGAAGTGGCAACCAAAGAACCATAAATCTGGATTGATATCCAGTTCAGCTTCAACGTAGCCTTTATCAAATGTACCGCCATCTTCGGTCATTTTGATGATGCGATCCATCATCAACATATTACCTGATGGCAATGGAGGACCATTTTCCCCAAATAATTCGCCTCTTCCAGAAGCCTCTAAATCTTCTTTCGTATAGGATTCGCGTTTATCAACCATGATCTTCAGATAGCCTTTATTATGTGTAGGTCAACAGAATAGCTTACACTTGTACGCTGAACAACTCCGATCAGCAAATATTTACTCAATCTTTACTTAGCCCATCCACTTTAAAAACCAAGGTAATCTAGACTTATCCGGTGAATTTGCTTGGTTTATGCGTTCTTGAATTAAAGCTAACAAGTGTACGTTATCACCTTCTACTTGTTGTTCAAAGTAAGGTTGTTTCGTTAGGATAGAAATTGCTTGAGCAACGTGTTCGACAGGCCAAATATGGAATTTCTCTTCTTTGACTGCCTCGATAACTTCTTGTTTCAAGCATAGATGGCGCACATTAGACATTGGGATGATGACACCTTGATTACCTGTGAGCTCACGCTTATCGCAGATATCAAAAAATCCTTCAATCTTTTCGTTAACGCCGCCAATAGGTTGAACATAGCCAAATTGGTCAACAGCGCCAGTGACGGCAATTTGTTGGTCGATAGGCTGCAATGATAATGCGCTAATTAAGGCACACAGTTCAGCTAATGATGCGCTATCACCATCAACTTCACCATAAGACTGTTCAAATACAATAGAGGCAGAGAAGGGCTGCGGCTGCTCTAATTTTAATTCATAGTTAAGGTATGCTTGCATAATCATCATGCCTTTTGCATGAATATTGCCACCTAATTCTGCCTTGCGCTCGACGTCAGTAAACTCACCATCGCCCAGATGTGCTACGCAGGTGATCCGTGATGGTTCACCAATTGCGTCAGGGTAGCCAGGATACTGTAAGACGGATAACCCGTTAATTTGCCCGACAACTTCCCCTTCAGTTTTAATCAAAACTTGCTCTTGCAGAATGTCGTCTTGATTACGCTCAACAAGGAAGGAATGGCGCCATAAACGATTTTCTTCGGCTTGAGAGAATGATTCTGCCGTTAAATGCCCTTCGTTAGCGTATTGAGCTGCATTGGTTAATTTGCGAGTTAACCAATTAATATCAAGAGGTAAATTATATTTATCTTCGCAACAACGTGTCGCTTGCAAAATAAACTCAGGCCAGCCGTCAGCTGCAATTTCAGGTAGCTGATTACTGTTCACTATGAATTTAATGAAATTCATCCATAAGCTTAATTGTTCTTCGTCTTCGAAAAACATGAGAGGCTCATATTCTGCATATATTGAACAATCAAACAGCTCAGGAGCTGCAAATTCAAATTCTTCTAATATGAGTCTATCACCGACAACAATCACTTTAAGTTCAAGCGGCTGAGGCTCAATTTCAATTGGTAGTGTTTGATTTTCACTATGTGGCAGCCACTCTAATTGACGGCGAGTCACCATATTTTTTAGACGTGTCCACATTAATGGCTGAGTGACCAATGCAGTTGCAGAAATAATGAGGACTCCACCGTTAATTTGGTGTAGTAAACCTGGGACTAAATTTTGATTTGGCGTGATATAGCCAAACAGCTGTTCGGGTTCAATCCAGTGGCGGTAAGCAATTTTTTCATGTGAGGAAAAACGACCGGTAACATCGTTTTGCCACTGATATCGTTGCTTATCTTCAGATAATTGATAATCACCATTGATAGATTGGGTTTTATCCAATAGCGGGGTGATAGTGTCAGTAAATAGTTTGAGATACTCTTCACTTTCGTCAGACTTGATGAACATAAAGCGCGTTTGAGCATATTCACGAATGAAATGCTGCATCCCATCGAATAATCTTGGTTGAATATCAGCCAGTGTTGATGGAGTCAACGACGCTGAAGAGACAAATTTTGTCTGAAAAGACGATAAGTTAGGAGTTAGGCCTTGCCATGTTAATTCTTGACTGATCACTATAATTATCTGCTATTAGTATGGTTATCAATAAATGCCTGCCAATCAGCAGGTCGCATGTGCCTGAGTTTATTTCTGTACCGTCTGTTTTATATACAATTTCAGGCTAATTTATTACCTTAAAATATCTTCGGCTTAAGAGTGTTATATTAGCCTCTGAGCGCTAATCTTGCAGCAATATTTGTCGAAATATCGAGTCAGAATAAAGAAAACATGAGGGCAACGGGTAAACTCAGTGGCCATGTAAAGCCAATCAGAAGCGCGCTCAATAATCTCATGCAAAAACTAGGATCTTTGGTTACTAGCAGGGCGAATAACGCTGAACATACTCCTCCAATCCCATAGATAAGAAGTATGTGTTCAAAAGTGGACATGCGATTTTAGTGGTTTGTTAACGTGTGGATGCGAATTGTACACTATTTTTTTATTTACTGTTATTTTCTTTGTGTTAATCAATAGATAATCGATTAAATAAAATCCACCTTGAGCATTTTTCCTATATTATTGCTAATATAATGATAGGTACGATTTTCTTCGGGAAAAAATATGAAATATCAGCAACTTGAAAATCTTGAATGTGGCTGGAAATGGGAATATCTAGTCAATAAAGCGAGAAGTGGGGAGCCTATTACCCGATATATAGAAAGAAGTGCGGAGCAAGAGGCAATTGAGCAGCTGTTAAAGCTGGAAAATACGCCAGTGGATGTATTGAAGTGGATTGCAGATCATATGTCCCCTCAATTGGATAACCGTATGAAACAGAGTATTCGTGCGCGTCGCAAACGACACTTTAATGCTGAGCATCCACATACTCGGAAAAAGTCGATCGATTTAAATTATTCGGTTTGGCAACGACTATCTAATTTGGCAGTAAAACGGAATAAAACTTTATCAGAGACAATTATTCAGCTAATTGAAGATGCGGAACATAAAGATAAGTATGAGAGCCAAATGAGCTTATTGAAGCATGATCTTCAAGCGATCTTAGGTAAGTCGGAGAAAGAGTAACGATCTTTAGTTGACCAAATAGAAGATTGTGACGATCTTTCTTTCTGAGGATGAAAAAAAGCCCCAATAAATTGGGGCTTTTTATGTTCAGTTCGAAATTCAAACTAGGGCTATAAATTAAGCGCCTGGTTGAGTTACAACTTCAGTTGTACCTTGGATTTCGATTTCAACGCGACGGTCTGGCGCTAAACACTCGATCAGAGCTGCACGGCCTTTAACTGCGTCACATTTGTTACCAGTTACTGGATCTTCTTTACCACGACCTTCAGCAGCGATTGCGCTTGCTGGAACGCCTTTAGATACTAAGTAGTCTACTACTGACTGAGCACGTTTTTGTGACAGTGGCAGGTTGTAGTTTTGTGAACCGATACGGTCTGTGAAACCAACTACCAGCACGCGACCTTGAGTTGGGTCGATATTGCTCAGTTCGTTGTACAGTTCGTTCAGTGCTTGCTGACCTTCTGGTTTCAGAGTTGCTTTGTTGAAGTTAAACAGAACGTCTGAACGCAGAGTGAAGCGTTTGTTTTCAACAACTGGAGCTGCTGGCTCAGCAACTACTGCTGGAGCAACAACTGGAGCTGCTTCTTGACCGAAACGGTATGCAAGACCAACGCTCAGCATGCCGTTGTCTGGGCTAACACCGATGTTGTCTTTGTCACCCATGCGGCTAACCCACTGGTAGTCTAAACGAGTAGCTAATTCTGGAGTGATAGCATACTCAAGACCCAGTGCGTAAACTGGAGAAACGCCAGTGTCAGTTTCTTTACCAAGAGCGTTAACTTTAGCTTCTGTACGGTAAACCATACCACCCAGACGAGTATAAACGTCTAAGTCTTCCATGATTGGATAGCTCAGTTTAGTAGTCAGAGAAACACCCATTGAAGAAACGCTACCTGCGTTGTCACCTTTGTACTTCATTTTACCAAACCAGTCGTAGCCCATTTCGAAGCCCATGTACTGGTTGTATTGGTAACCTGCGTACAGACCCGCACCTAATTGGTCACGAGTTTTTTTGCCAGTACCAACGGTCTCATCGTTGCTATCAGTAAATTTAGCGTGCTCGTAGTGAGACCAACCTAATTTACCACCAGTGTACCAAGTGTTATCTTTTGGAGCTGCTTGTGCAACAGTTGCAAACGCTGCCACTGCCACTGCTACCGCGATAGCTGTCTTTTTCATTTTTACGCCTCGTTATCATCCAATATTGGCTTGGCTTCGTGAGCCTTATTATTTGCCATTGGTTCAATTTAATTGCTAGGTTCAGCTGACATTATCCACAAAAATTTACGAAAAGTAAAAAAATAATGTCATAAGCTTAACAGGCTAAAGTCTACAACGAACTCCAAAAGATACAAGTATGGTAAGCAATAAAGGTTAAAAAAAGTCTTTTTTTGCCGTTGAAATCAGAGAGATAAATATATTACTCATTTTGTTGTTAATAAAGGTATCCAATTGATTTTAAAGTATTTAAGTGTTTTTTATTTATAATTATCTTTATGAATGTAAAATTTCGTAAGAAAAATCTTATTGTTGTTTAGTGAATGTTATTGGAGTGAATCTTTAAAAGGTTTTGATGTCTAATATCCGCTGAGCTTGTATTATATGTTTTTTCTGGCCTCATAATGAATCCCATCGAATGACCTGCTTCTGCTGCATTTTGTAAAAGAACAAAATCTTGCTCGTTTATTTCTGGCAACCATCCTAATACGACACTGTAATTACCACTTCTTAATGCTTTTTCCATGGCATCAATGGTCGTAATTGAATTAACTTGATTAAGTTGCATGATTTTATTAACGGGTAAACCGGCTTGTTCTAACCAGTGTTTACTCAGTTTTTTATCTGGGCTCAACCATAATAGCCAACGTGATTGAATACCGAATTGGCGCAACATGGGTAGCAAGATGTAATCCATAATTGGATGTTGCTCGTTATAAACTAACTCGCTCACCATACCTTGCTGCATTAAGCCATTTGCAAAACTCATTGTTGAGTTTGCATCGCTTAAATTGCCATGCGTAAGACGGTCATGCGTGAAGCTATCATTAGTAAAATGATTAAGAGAATGTTCCGCTGCGTTGTTCCAAGAATAGATACTCATAATTCACCTCGCTACAATATTACATGGAGACAAGTGCTGTATGAACATACAGTAACTGTATATTTATACAATATCAAGGCTATTTTTACAAAGCGCTTCGCAACTTTGTGGTTTTTATGCGAGTTATACTTGGCATTTTTAACTGAAACTTTAAAATCAATTAAGCATAATTATATGTAAAAACAGTTGTTTTTTTATTGCTTGAGCTTCAAGGACGATTGTATTTTTTTTATTCATAAGGAGATGGAAAAGTGTCATTACAAAATGAAAGAAGTTCCCTTTTACAGCAAATTTTGGGTCAGTTTGGTGCACTGAAAAAGAAAAACCACTTTGGTGGATATTGCTTGTGTATTGATAATGCACTTGTGGGACTGGTACTGGATGGGCAATTTTATGTTCGTGGATGCCTATTTTCTCGTAGTTATTTTGAATCAGTTGGGTTTGAGCGGTTGGTATACAGTAAAAGAGGCATCCCGTTAGAGATGCGCTACTACCAACTTCCGGAAGAGGCTTGGTGTGACCCATTAATATTGAGTCACATCATTGAATTAGCGTACCGTTCAGCCATGGAAGAAACTCAACAAAGAGAGTCGGCGGCGGTACGCATCAAGGACTTGCCAAATATGAATATGGCAATGGAGAGGGCACTTGGGAAGATTGGGATTTTCCATGCAGAAGATCTCATTATGATAGGTGCTAAAGCGTGCTTCTTGAAATTAAAACAGCATGGGAAGCTGATACCAAGTGTAAAACAGTTGATTGGATTGGCTGCGGCTATTGAGGGTTGCCATAGTGAAGTATTACCTTCTCGAACTCGGCAGGAGCTCATTAACTGGTTTAACAGTATGAATTAATTTTTTATTCTTTCAAATCAGCGGGCATGGCCATTTATAGGTTTTAATGCCCGCTCATCAGTTTATTTTATGACAAGCTAATTTGTTTAATCATTGATTTTATTTCAGGAATTAATTCAATCAGCAATTTAGTCTGTTCCATGATCAGTACGGTTTTCTCATCGTCATCGCTGGAGGCATGGTCAATGCGGTTCAGTAGGCTCACCCTTAGGCGCTCTGATTTTTCGTCAATCATTGCGGGATCTAAAGATGTGATTTGAATAGACGATTCGATATAGCAGATTGCATCATTTAATAAGGCAAGATTAGCTTCGTTTTGCATCTGCTCTCTATGGGCGCCGAGCGCTGAAATATAGCTCAGTAATGTATGGTTTAAACATAGTAAGCGGAACGCTTGTTCCTGCGTGATTTGGTATGACTTAGGATCCGATGCCATATTTGAAACAATTGAAGCGAATTCTGCGTCATTATTGTGGGCGTCACGCCTCGCAACACGGTACTCCAGGCTATTATCTTTACCTTGATAATATTGCTGTAAAATAGCATCCAAATAACGGCAGTTGCTATCCATCGTTTTCTGTACCACTTGCGGTAATTGTCGAAACTTCCAGTCAGGCCAAATAAAACTGACCGCCAGTAATGCGATAAAACAGCCAATGAGAGTGTCGATAATTCGAGGTAGTGCAACTTCGAAGCCTTCACCGAGTAAATTGAAGCAAAATAGCACCAGCAATGTAATAAACAGCGTTGCTTGGGCATATTGGCTGCTACGGAACATGAAGAACAGGAGCCCGGTGATCACGATCAGCGTGAGTTGTCCCTCAATGGATGGCACGATATTGAGTAAAGGTAAGCCGATGGCGATCCCTAACAAAGTGCCTGTAATACGCAATGCTAGGCGGCGCTTAGTCGCATTATAGTTGGGTTGGCAAACAAATAAGCTCGTGAGTAATATCCAATAACCGCGTTCCAAATCAAACAGTTGAATAATCAAATACCCAGTACAAAGCAAGGCTGACATTCTCACTGCATGGCGAAACAGCGAGGATTTTGGGGTTAAATGATGTTTGAATCGAGCAAATACATCGCGAATACCAGAGACGGATTCATCAGATAACTGTTCAATTTGCTTATTATTCTGCTGCCAAGAGGCTTGACCGAGGCTCAAGCCTTTGAGTTGCACATCAATCCCTTTGAGATTTTTTAGCAAGTTTCGTAATGCTTTGATTTCATGTAATTCAGGAGATTGTTGCTGGAGTAGCTGCAAGGAGTTTTCAATATACGTAAATGTGCGCTCAAAGCGCGGATTATGTTGATATTGTTTGCGCCATAAGACGGATTGAGCGACCTGCTGGCAGGCTCTGGCTTGCATGGTTAATAAGCGTTGAAAGCGAAATAAAATATCACAATGACGTAAACGACGGCTAAGCTGTTGATATTGAATATGTGATGAACTAGCTCGTTCATGAATGTCTTGAGCGACAAAGTAATATTGTAATGTATTACGCGTGCCCCGTTGGCCTCTGTCGCCTTTCAATCGGCTGAGTAGCGAAATTTTTGCCTGATTCATCGTACTGACTAACGTACTGTTCACTAAGGCTAAATCATAGACTGACTGCTGATAGTCATCTTCGAGGTCAGGGTCAAATAAGTTTGCCTTTGCATCAAGATAAGCTGAAAGCTGCTGATAACATTGCGTAATGGCATCTTGTAGTGGGCGAACAGGGAAAAGGATATGCCCGATGAGAGTGAGAATGTTGTACCAAATGGCACCAGTTAATAAGAGCGCAGGTTGGATGTACCAAGTATCAAAAATAGGTACGCCAAGCATGGTGTATATTGCAATTAGCAGAGCACCGAAAGCGATAGTGGCATAACGTTGCCCTAATGCGCCAAGTAAGATAAAACCGCAGGTTGAGAATGCTAACCCAAAAAAGAATAAAACAGGGTAAGGAAAAAGTAATTCAATAGAGACTGAGGCAATTAAAAAACAGAATAAAGTGATAATTAAATTTTTTATTCTGCCAGTCAATCTATCATCTAAGTCAGTGAGTGCGGCAGCGACAACGCCTAGAGTTAAAGGGATCGTGACTTTAGGCTCTAAGCCTAAAAGCCATGGAACCAAGGTTGTGCCTGTCAGCGCAATTAAGATTCGGATATAATATAAAATATGGCTGTTATAGAGCACACGACGATAACTGGTTAGCAGCGTTAGCACAAAGTACCTCAGTGGTAAGACAAATCCTTATCTATATAGAATAACGTGTTTACGTAGAATAAAAAACTATTAGCAATTATGCTTTGATTATTTTCACGAATGATTCACACAGGTGCAGAACGTATGGAACTGAAATCGACACAGATTGGACAGCGCCTGGCTCAGCATCCCTATAATCGGGTTCGCTTACTTAATGCAGGCATCGAAGTTAGTGGTGAAAACCATCAATACCTTATTCCCTTCAATGAGCTAGTCGATATTCGCTGTAAGCGTGGGATCGTCTGGGGAGAATTGGAATTTGAAATTTTAGATGAACAAGTCGTTCGTTTACACGGTACAGAGTGGAAACAAACTCAGCGTTTCTACCATTTTTTGAATGAAAAATGGCAGCAATGGAGCGTTGAAATGAGCGAGGTCAGTGCTCAAGTATTGACGTCTTTAACTCAGTCGATTTTACAACAAACTCAGCAAGATGCATGGTTAAGTTTACGTAGCTTGCAATCGATAAAAGAAAGGATCACTCAGCAGTTTTCATCACTTCCTTTACCCCTCGTTCGAATGCCTTTATTTGAAAACTGTGCCGCATATTACCAATTTTGCAGGCAGTGGCTAACGAATAGTGAACAATGTCGCAAACAAAATAACCAGAATTGGTGTCAGTCAGTTCTAACGCGCTACGATGATTTTTTCCAACATATTGAATCCTCTCCATTAAATTATTCTCAATCATTATCCGTCATTAATGGTGAAGATAATGTTTTAGTTTTAGCGGGAGCGGGTAGCGGGAAAACATCGGTGCTGGTTGCAAGGGCAGGATGGCTTCTATTAAGAGAGCTGGCTAAACCTGAGCAAATCTTATTATTGGCGTTTGGACGTAAAGCTGCGGAAGAGATGAATGAGCGGATTCAATCTCGTTTACAACAAAAAGAGATTGAGGCGAAGACATTTCACGCACTTGCATTGCAGATTATCCGCGAAGGTAGCAATAAGTCACCAATAATTAGTGCGCTAGAATCGGATACCGAAAAGCGCCAATCTCTCTTGTTGAATGAATGGCGAGAGCAGTGCTCCAGTAAAAAAGCCCAAGCGAAAGGTTGGCGAGAGTGGCTGTCAGAAGAATTGCAATGGGATATTCCTGACGGTGAATTTTGGAATGATGAAAAAATTAGTCGCAAAGTAGTCGTTCGACTAGAGCGCTGGTTGAGTTTGATCCGCTCTCATGGCGGTAGCCAAAAAGAGATGATTGACAATACACGGGAAGAAATTCGTGCGCTATTCCAAAAACGAATTCGTTTAATGGCTCCGCTATTGAAAGCTTGGAAGAGTGCTCTCAAAGATGAAGGCGCGATTGATTTCTCCGGCCTCATCCATCAAGCGGTCAACATTATTGAAAAAGGGCGTTTTATTAGCCCGTGGAAACATATTTTAGTTGATGAATTCCAAGATATTTCACCACTGAGAGCCAAATTATTACATGCATTACGCCAACAAAATAAGCAAACCTGTTTATTTGCAGTCGGTGATGATTGGCAGGCAATTTATCGCTTTAGTGGCGCTGAATTGGATTTGACTACGTCATTTAAAACGCATTTTGGTGAAGGGGATTTATGCGCATTAGATACAACATACCGGTTTAATGAGCGTATTGGTGATATTGCGAATCGCTTTGTATTACAGAACCCAAGTCAGTTAGATAAGCCATTAAATAGCCTGATAAAAGGTAATAAAAAATCTGTCGTTTTATTGTATGAAGATGCGCTAGAGCGTTTGCTGGATAAAATGAGCGGTTATGTTTTAGATGATGAAAATATCTTAATTTTGGCTCGTTACCACTATTTAAAGCCGGAAATTCTAAAGAAAGCGGAAACACGCTGGCCAAAATTGAAAATTCAATTTATGACCATGCATGCATCGAAGGGCCAACAGGCGGATCATGTCATTATTTGTGGTTTAAATGGTGGCAAAGAGGGATTCCCAGCGCCTGCTCGGGAGTCGATTATTGAAGACGCTTTATTGCCACAACCTGAACATTTTGAACATGCGGAAGAACGACGACTATTTTATGTGGCGTTGACGAGAGCGAAGCAGCAAGCATGGTTATTGTATAACCCTGATAATCCGTCTGAATTTGTTGAAGAGCTAAAGCAAATGGGTGTACCTAGGCAGAAAAAGCCTTAAAACTCGCGTATTAAAATTCAATTCATTAAAAATGAAAACTGCGCCATTGAGTATATCGATGGCGCAGTTTTTTATTCATTTACGGCTATTTTTCGGCGTACTATTAATTAGTGCGTTTATTTAAATAGCTTTGATAATCAGGGATCACAATATCAATTTCCCCATCAAAGAAAGGGGAGGTAATCAGAAAATCAGCGGTGGCAGGGTTGGTGGCCACAGGGATATTCCAAACAGTGGCTAATCGCAGAAGCGCCTTGACATCAGGATCGTGAGGAACGGCATTTAACGGATCCCAAAAGAAAATGAGTAGGTCGATTTTCTGCTCTGCAATCATGGCGCCAATTTGTTGGTCACCACCCATTGGGCCGCTCAACATACCGGTAACAGGTAAACCCGTTTCTTTATTAACCAAGCTCCCAGTGGTACCTGTTGCAAACAGTTTGTGTGAGCTTAATTTCGTTTTATTTTTGGTTACCCAACCGAGTAAGGATGATTTACAGTGGTCATGGGCAACTAAAGCAATATTTTTTGAAGCTGCGATTTTTCGGGTGGTAGATTCCATGAGGTTCCCTTAAACAAGATTGGCATCACAAATAGATAGCTGTCACGCATCTTAAAAATTGAGTGAACAAAGATGTACAACATATATCATAATGCATATGAATAGTTTACTGATTTTGGGAGATATTTTGATGAGAGATCAAGAAATTGCTGAAATTCTAACGAGCGTTAAGACAATTGCATTAGTTGGCGCGAGTGACCGTACAGACCGCCCAAGCTATGAAGTCATGGAATACCTCTTACATCAAGGGTATCAGGTTATTCCGGTGAGTCCGAAGCTCGCGGGACAATCATTATTAGGGCAGCGAGTTTATGCCCAACTGAGCGAAATCCCTAACCCTGTTGATATGGTTGATGTTTTTAGAAATGCTGATGCTGCAGTCGGTGTTGCTCATGAGGCCGTCGCTATTAAAGCTAAAGTTTTATGGCTGCAAAAAGGGGTTACTAGTGAAGAGGCGAAAAAAATTGCCGTGAATGCGGGGTTACAGTGCGTGATGGATAAATGCCCTAAACAAGAAATTCCAGCGTTAGGTTTGGAAAAATAAGTATCGCGTGTTCATCGACGGTAATGTAAAAAAATAAAGCAGCTGGTGGGCTGCTTTACTGGATTGCGTTCATGATCAGTTACGTAGACGCGGAGCTTGTAGTTGGGATCTTATCGATTCTGCTAACTCATCCATAGAAGGTTGTTCCGGATGGTCATCAGTCATCTCATAAGTAATCTGTGCTTCTGCTAAATAAGTATGAACCGCTTCCCCATTATCATCTTCCATGACGACATGATACCAAGGCAGATCGCGTAATGTACTGTTGGATGCAATGTCATCATCATGTGGTTGGTCGAGCGAGTATTCAGGGTCAACATCAACAACTACCCCAAGGTAGCCGAGAAGTTTGTGTCTGACTTGTTGCCCGATTCCATATTTACTGGTGATCATCATAGCGACCTCCTTAAAAGCCTTGCTTGTGCTGTAAACTACATGTGGGCAGTGCTGTGCGTTTTCAAGCCAATGTGTGGACAATTACTCATAACGCAATACACTGTCTTTAAGTAATAACGAAAAGCAGTGCCTCAATAATCAGATTATCTGCTGAATGAATAAAAAACAACTGCGCCAGAGGGTTTTAATTGATTAAGTAATGACATCGGAGGCTTATATGGCAGCAACAGGTCGTTATTTCTATATTTATGGACGAGTCCAAGGTGTTGGGTTTCGGTACCAAACCTATCATTGGGCGAATCAAAATGGGATCAAAGGTTTTGTTTATAACCGGGATGATGGCAGTGTGAAACTGGCTATTTATGGTTCCGAGCAGGATATTGAATTTGTCGATGACTGGCTGAAAGCGGGCGGGCCTCCAGGGGCTAAAATCGACCACTACTTTAGTGAAAATTGGCATACGGAACCAATAGCGGATTTTTCCGTCCGCTATTAATGTGTTCTTAAATGCATTTCACCGGTTTAGGAAGACCTGCAAGTTTTGTCGCTTGCTTCGCAGGACCTTGAGGAAACAGTCGATATAAATAACGGCTGTTGCCTTTTTCTTCCCCAAACTGCTGAGAAACCGCTTTAACTAACATTCTGATCGCTGGCGATGTATTAAATTCTAAATAGAATGCACGAACGAAACGGATAATTTCGAGATGCTCATCAGTGAGTTCAATTTCTTCTTGCGCAGCGAGTAGCGGAATAAGATCTTCGCTCCATTGTTGGCTATCAAGTAGGTAGCCTTGCGAGTCTGTTTCAATTTCTTGATTATTAAAAACCAACATACTTAATTTCTATCCAAACAAAAGTAGACCGCAAATTTAGCAAAAAACCAGCAATAACCCAAGTAAACCCTGTTGGAATAGGAAAAAATGTTGATAATTTCATCCATTGAATCAATGTGCGTCTATTTTTAAAGCGAACGAACAAATTAGGGGTTTACATTGAAAGCGCAGATGATTATAGTGCTCGTCATTGCGGAGGGGTGGCCGAGCGGCTGAAGGCAGCGGTCTTGAAAACCGCCGATGGGAAACCATCCGAGAGTTCGAATCTCTCCTCCTCCGCCATCTCCACTTACAATCAATTCTCCTGAAGTCTTTCAATTCCAAATAAATCCCAAAGTTTATCAAGCACTCTAGCAAAATTTCATTCTACCGACGTTTACTGATACTTTTCTAAATCGCTACGATTTCGCAATGCAATACTGGCGGTTTATGGAACTAACCAATAAAGCAATTAAGTGCGCCAAGCTAAAAGACATTGTCCATTCCCTATTAACTAAGTCCTCTATACTTAAACTAACACCAAATTATCTGGGAAATTCAAACCAATCCGCTGGATTTTAGTTACAAGCAAACTCAATTAAGACATAGTTAAATCTAATTATATTCTGTGTAACGGTATCTCTAATTTGAGGCCTCAATATGATAATTAATTGCTATGATAAAAAAATAAATGAAAATAAAATCGATGAGCTTGTTAATGTACTTTATAAGTGCGTCCTTGGAGGTGCGAGTGTTGGATATACTGATGCAGAAGCTCAAATTAATGAAATGAGAAACTATTGGATTGGCGTCAATCATTCGTTATCAACAAATAGTTTTAAGCTGATCTCAGCAGAGCTAGACGATCAAATCATTGGGGTTGTTGGTCTTGAATTATGTGCTAAACCAAATGGTAAACATCGAGGAGAAATCTGTAAGTTATTGGTGTTACCTGAATATAGGCGTAAAGGGCTTGCAAGAAAATTGATGCAAGAGGCTGAGCAAGTTGCATGGAGTTCAGGATTGAGGCTTTTAACATTGGATACAAATACTAAAGGGATAACGGTTAGCTTATATAATTCCCTTGGATGGCAGATAAGTGGTGAAATTCCAGAATTCGCTCAATCGGTTGATGGTATTCTTGAATCCACGACGATTATGTTTAAGCGTAAACCCGAAAATGGAATTAACATACACCATCCCTAGTGATGTAGAATGATGCCTTATTTTTAAATGTTATTCAAATTTTAACTATATGATTTATATGAAAATAAAAATAAAGCCCTACCAACCTCAGAATGCAGAAAAACTGCATGAAATATTTTATACCTCGGTTCATCATATTGCCGCTGCGTATTATACAGAAGAACAGCTTGAAGCTTGGGCGCCAGATTCATATGAGCTTGAGCAGTGGCAAAATAAAATGGATTCATTAAAGCCGTTTATTGCCTATCTTGATGAAGAGATTGTTGGATATGCAGATCTTCAGGATGATGGGTATATTGACCATTTTTTTGTTGCTAAACCTCGCTATGGAATTGGCTCTGCACTTATGAATAAAATTCTTGAAGTGGCTAATACCAAAAGCATCAATAAGCTATGGTCACATGTCAGCCTGTCAGCTGAAGAATTTTTTAAAAATCATCAATTTGAAATAATTGAACGTCGAGAAGTTATTGTAAAGGGAGTGCTACTTCATAACGCAATGATGGTTCGATTGACATTATAGCTAAATGGCTCTAAGTATTGATTGATACCTTGATATGAAAAGTCGACCTCTAACGTTTTTGTTCCGTAATCATAATTCACGAAATCCAACATCTATTCTGTAATATCAATATATAGCTTACCCATACGCTACTCATAAAACCTGTATTTCTTACTAAGATAGTGAGTGATTTAGATGTAATCACATAATGTTAGCCTTTAAGTGAGATTATTTCATAGCTATAAGCATTAGTTGCTAATGAATAATAATCTAAAAATGATGGATTTTTATGTATTTCCCTTTGAAATCAAAGGGCTATTGATTTCGCCGGGAAATGCAATTAAATCAATTGTTTTCAATGGGATAATAAGGTGTTTAAAAATTAACAAATGAAGTTTTTATTTATTTTGAACTGAGTAATTAGACAAAAAAATGGCAATACACACAAAATAAACATGATTTACTAATAGTTTACGAATGATTAACAAATAATATAAAATGGCGAAATTGTTAGGTAAGTAATATTGATCGTGTATAAGGAATAGTGTCGAAATGGCAATAACCAGAAGAAAATTTATTATTGGTGGTTCTGTAGTCGCTGTCGCAGCGGGAGCCGGTATTTTAACTCCGATGTTGACTCGTGAAGGGCGATTTGTTCCGGGTAAACCACGTGTTGGTTTTGTTGAAGGAACGCCTGGCGCATTGCCACAGCAATCTGATGTTGTTGTTATTGGGGCTGGTATCTTAGGTGTAATGACGGCGATTAACCTTGCTGAACGTGGCTTATCTGTCGTGATTGTAGAAAAAGGGAACATTGCGGGAGAGCAATCATCTCGATTCTATGGTCAAGCAATTACATACAAAATGACCGATGAAACCTTCTTATTACACCATTTAGGCAAACACCGCTGGCGTGATATGAATGCGAAAGTGGGTGTTGATACTACTTATCGTACTCAAGGCCGTGTAGAAGTTCCTCTGGATGAAGAAGATCTGGTTCACGTTCGCCAGTGGATGGATGAGCGCCATAAAAACGTTGGCTCTGATATTCCGTTCAAAACACGCATGATCGAAGGAAGCGAGTTAAATCAGCGTCTTCGTGGTGCGAAGTCTGATTGGAAGATTGCAGGTTTCGAAGAAGATTCTGGTAGTTTCGATGCAGAAGTTACCGCATTCGTTATGGCAGAGTATGCGAAGAAAATTGGTATTAAGATCTATACCAACTGTGCAGCACGTGGCTTAGAAACTCAAGCGGGTGTGATCTCTGATGTTGTGACTGAGAAAGGCGCAATCAAAACTTCTCAAGTTGTTGTTGCGGGCGGCGTTTGGTCTCGTCTGTTCATGCAAAACCTGGGTGTAGATGTTCCAACATTACCAGCTTATCAATCACAACAATTGATTAGCGCGGCACCAAATGCACCGGGTGGAAACGTTGCTCTGCCGGGCAATATCTACTTCCGTGAACAAGCCGATGGAACCTATGCAACTTCTCCACGCGTGATCGTGGCTCCTGTTGTTAAAGAATCCTTCACTTATGGCTATAAATATCTGCCATTGTTAGCATTGCCTGACTTCCCTGTTCATATTTCATTAAACGAACAGCTGATTAATTCGTTTACTCAAGAAACCAGCTGGAAATTAGATGAAGTTTCTCCATTCGAGAAAAACCGTGATATGACGGCATTACCAGACTTACCAGAACTGAATTCATCTCTGGAAAAACTGAAAACTGAGTTCCCTGCATTTAAAGACTCTAAATTAATTGACCAGTGGAGTGGGGCGATGGCTATCGCACCAGATGAAAACCCAATTATTTCTGAAGTTAAGGAATATCCAGGTCTGGTTATCAACACGGCAACTGGTTGGGGTATGACTGAAAGCCCTGTTTCCTCTGAAATGACCGCAGATATCTTGTTAGGTAAAGAGCCAATCATTAACCCGAAAGCATTTAGCCTGTATCGTTTCTAAGTTAATACAGCCTTAAAAATATTCAAGCCCTCAATATGAGGGCTTTTTTGTATCGGCAGAAAGTTAAAATTAGATCAAAACAGTTCTTTTATCATTTCTCAACGATATTAGGTTTGACTGAAAAGCAACCTTACTCTAAATCACCAAAATGCTGGGTAAACTGCGTTTCATATTGACCAATAAATTGCTCTAGTTTTGCTGGGGTATCTCTGATATTGGCTTCGGTGATCCCTGCTTTTGCCATTGCCGCTTTTAACTTGGCTTCAGTGCCATCATTGATATCAATATTCGCAATAACAAGGAAAATGGTTTTTAAATCATCACAACCGCTTTTTGTTTCACACACTTTCGCGATTTTTTGCTCATTAGACATATAGATAGAATAGCTAAAGGCATCTTTGGTACACACAACATCATTTCTCTCTTCTGAGGTCATATCTTTAGTTATGGCACTGAAAACGCTATTAGTGACCTCAGTGTAGTTTGCAAAAGAGGTACTATTTTTAGGGGTTGGTAAACCGCTTTTTGTTAAACTTTGATCCGTCACAGGCAAACAGCTTGAATTAGCCATTGCACCAGAAACAACCGTACCGCTTAAAATAAGGGATAAAAGTAATTTTTTAAACATAACAAACCTTTCGTTTTTGAAATGATAAATTAACGTACAATTTAAGTGTCATGGAGGATATAGGATTAACGGTAATCTTTAGGTTTTATTTAGACTTTGTAATTGATATCTAATTATTTTACGGAGTTAAGATTTTTAGGTGTTTATAAAGGTTGTTTAAGCATACCATTGGCACGATATTTTTATGGCAGAAATGAAACTATGTTAGCAAAATACATATTAGGCACCATGAAAAAGCAGGCCGCATGTGAAGTTATTTTTGATCAGCGCCAGCAAGATACCCAGTCGGAAGTTATGCAAGTTATCCGGCAGTGGCGTTTCCATGATGGTGTTATTCTTCAATGTACTGAAGAAATTGAGCTTTCCATTCCAGACAATGATAGCCAATGTCCTGAGCGCTGGATTATTTGGCAGGTTATTGATCCTGCGGAGCATCCTGTTTTACCTATCAGAAAAGAGTTTTTTAACGCATGCCAGCAAGCATTTTGGCTAAAAATGCAAATGGCGGAAGAATCAAGCGAAAAATAAGCAAATTAATGACGAATGTAATGTAGAGGCTATCATTGGTTATGAAGTGTTTTTTGCATATTAACCGATTGAGAGTAATCTTCTGGTAAATTTAGAGACATTAATTAAATTAACTGCGTTTTTATAAACACGTTTTAAATATCATATATAGCAAGATTTGTAAGTGAGCGTGCCACATGGCGATGGATAAAATTAAAGAACTATTTGTGAATAACAGGGAATGGGCAACGTCGATTAAAGAACAAGACCCCGGCTTTTTTCGACAATTATCAAAAGACCAACAACCTAAATTTTTATGGATTGGTTGCTCAGATAGCCGAGTACCTTCTGAAAAATTAATTAAAGTTGGCCCCGGTGATCTGTTTGTTCATCGAAATATAGCGAATCTCGTGGTTCACACAGATCTCAATTGTTTATCTGCTATCCAATATGCTATTGATGTGCTTAAAGTGGAGCATATTATTGTCTGTGGACATTATGGCTGTGGTGGTGTTGAGGCTGCGATTAACAATAAGGAATTAGGTTTAATTGATAATTGGCTGCTGCATATTCGAGATATTTGGTTTAAACATAGCCGAATGTTAGGTGAACTTAAACCAACAGAACGTATTAATCGTTTATGTGAATTGAACGTGATTGAGCAAGTTTATAATCTGGGCCACTCCACCGTATTACAATCTGCTTGGAAAAGAGGGCAGGATATTATGGTTCACGGTTGGATCTACGGTATTAATGATGGTTATTTGGTGGATTTGGATATTACGGCAGATAGCAGAGCAAAACTGGAGCTTTGTTATCGTGAAGCGATAGCGGCTTTAACCACAAAGGCACCGTTTACGACAGGCTGCTCCGCGGACTAATATAATAGCTATAAATTAATTTTACGAAAAAGCCCCATTGATAACTGCATGCCAGTGGGGCTTTTTTTAGTGTATATGAGGGTATTTTTGATTGAGAAATAAGATTAAAAACCGACTGCAATACCTGCACCATAAACCGCACTGTCTTCATTATTCCAACTAATGGAGCTACGAATATTCACATTATCATTAACATGATATTGGCCACCGAAGGCGACTGCGTTGCCATTACGATAATTTCCTAAACCCATTCCCATACTAAAGTTGGTGTTGTTGGTATACGGGATATTAGCCATTGCAGAAACAGACGCGATACCTGCGTTAGCTCGGTCGGCATTTTTATCCATTTTGTTATCCAGTGAGTTGAGTCTGCCATTCATATTTTGTTCTAACATATCAACACGTTGATTTGTATAGTTTCTGCTATCACTGATTGCTTTTGATTGAGCACTTTTAATCGAGGTATTTAATTGTTCAGCTTTTTGATTTGTATAATGGTGGCTTTCTGTTATCGCGCTAGATTGCGACTCTTTAATATTATTATTCAACTGCTGAGTTTTCTGGTCAGTGTATTGATTGCTTTCAGTCACTGCGTTGGATTGTGACTCTTTAATATTATTATTCAGCTGCTGCGCTTTTTGGTCAGTGTATTGGTTGCTTTCAGTCACCGCGTTGGATTGTGACTCTTTAATATTATTATTCAGCTGCTGAGTTTTCTGGTCAGTGTATTGGTTGCTTTCGGTAACCGCGTTGGATTGAGACTCTTTAATACTGTTATTCAGTTGCTGAGTTTTTTGGTCAGTGTATTGATTGCTTTCAGTAACCGCGTTGGATTGAGACTCTTTAATGTTGTTATTCAGTTGCTGAGTTTTCTTGTCAGTGTATTGATTGCTTTCAGTCACCGCGTTGGATTGAGACTCTTTAATGTTGTTATTCAGTTGCTGAGTTTTCTGGTCAGTATATTGATTACTTTCGGTGACAGCATTAGCTTGGGCATCTTGAATATTGGAGTCTAAATTTTTCACTTGTTCATCAGTATAATTGATACCAACGGTAATAGCTTGAGTTGTGGAAGTTAAAATTCGAGTATTTAACTCAGTCACTTTTTTATTTGTATAACTTTGGCTGTTTTTTTCAGAAGCCTCTATTGCGGTATTTAATTCTGCCGCCTTAGTATCGGTATATTGCGTCCCAATTTGAATGGCTTCCATCTCTGCTTTATTAATTTGATTTTGAATATCAGAGGGTTGTAGGCTAGTTAGTGCTCTACTTGAAAATGAGTCATTTTTTAATTCACCAGCGACAGCATTAAAGGTTAATAAAATTGACATAATAGAGAATAAATAGCTTTTTTGAATTTTTCTCATTTTGAAATTCTCTTAAATAAAATAGTTAATTTTTCTGTGTGTAATTATATGAGATGAATTAAAGGTTTCCTGCTGATTAAATTATAGTGAATTCACTTATTACACAAACTAAATAAATTGTTGTTGCCTTTTAATTTTTTTCATTCAGTTTTAAATAAAAGTAAGACTATTCCCATGAAAATAAAAATTAAGATATGCTGATGATGTATTTATTAAAAAATAAGAATTCAATATTTAACAATTGAAATGTAAATTTAACAATTGAGTCTTTTTTTCATGAGAACAATAGAGTTTATGGCTTCAAAGCTTAAATGTGATTCGCCACTCATTTGTAAGGATCAAAAATTTTGACTGTTTGTAAACAATATTTAAAAGGCTTACTATCGCTTCAATATTCACTCGTCTTCCATTAAATGAGGTTTTCTATGTCAATTTCAGCACGTAATCAGCTTGCAGGAACGGTCGAATCAGTTTTGGCTGGTGCCGTTAATGATGAAGTAGTTTTAAGCTTAGGTAATGGTGAAACAATTTCTGCAGTGATCACGAAAAATAGCACCCAGCTGCTAGGCTTGGCAAAAGGCAAGCAGGCTGTTGCCATTATTAAAGCGCCATGGGTTGTCTTAGTTTCGGATGATCACGAGTATCTCTTTTCGGCTCGTAACCAGTTCACTGGGCGTATTGATGCAATTGAAACGGGCAGTGTGAATGCGGTTGTCCATTTGACGACTGGGGCAGGTACTAAATTATCTGCAGTGGTAACAAATAACAGTGTTGCTGAGATGAAATTGGCGGCAGGCAGTAAAGTCACGGCTATCGTGAAAGCGTCTAGTGTGATTTTAGCAACCAAAAAGTAAGTTAATGCGATGAAGAGAAAGAGGGAGCCGCTCTTTCTCTTTTAATTTTTTATTCTTACCAGTAAATTATCGATAGCTTGATGGTAATAAATCAGCTCATTTTCCTTTCTATTTTCTTCAGTATTAGTTTTCCTTTTTGCTACTGCTAGTGCAGAACCATGAGTAAAATCAACCAAAATATGTACCCAAAGTGTGGCTTGCTCTAGAGAGTATTTTAATTCCATCGCAAGCTTGATAAGGGTATTGGTTATTCGCAGTGCCTCTTCAGGAAAAGCATTTGGGTGATTAAATATTGATAACGTTAATTCAGGATAACGCACAATACGTTCTCGATATTCAGTTAATAGGTACTTTATTTGTTCGATGGGTGTTCCCGATAAACAAGGTATTACCTTAGCGTAAACCTGGTTGGCAATCGCTTTGACTAAACACTCTTTGTCTTCAAAATAGTAATAAATTGTCATAGGGTTAATGCCCATTTCTTTGGCGAGCGCTCGCATACTGAGTGCTGAAAATCCATGGGAATCAATAAATATTATTGCCGCACTGACAATCGCCTCTGCTGATATTTTTGGTTGTTTCTTATTTGGGCGTCCTACCGACCTCACTGTTTGTGTTTTTGCTATCAATGCTTTATCCATTATTATTGACCTTCATTCGAGGACGGTTTTATTTCATAGTGGGATTGGATAAATCCAGAATCAAAGATTTTAGTTTGTGTATGGTATAAGTGAATATCGTTAGGAATTTTACCAAACAATGGGCGACCAGAGCCTAATAAAATGGGGACTCGAGTGATGATAAGATCATGGATCAATCCTTCAGAAATAAAAGATTGAACCACTTTTCCGCCATCAATATAGGCGTGATGATATCCCTCTGCTTTTAGCATCTGCATGACTTCTTTAGGGGATAGGTCAACGAAGCGTACTTTTCCTATTAATTCTTCAGGGATAGCTTCTTGAGCGAGTATTTTTGATAGTACAATGACCGGACGATTATAAAACCAAGGTTGAATATGTTTTATTGTCTCGTAGGTGCCTCTACCCATAATTATCACATCAATATTAGCAATAAATGCATCATAACCGTGATCTTCACCAGTTGAATCTAATTCAAGTAACCAGCTGATATCGCCGTTTTCACGGGCTATAAAGCCATCAAGGCTGGTTGCAATAAAAACATGTCCAGTAGTCACCACTGCATTCTCTCTCTGATTTATTATACGATGTATAATAAATGGATAGGTAGAATTTGCAATAGTGAAGTGCTTAATTTCTTATCAGGATAATCTGCATAAAATTGAGTAAATAGGATGTTAAAAGGTGTATTGACAAAATATCATTAAAGATTAGAATGATTCTCAATTGGTCTCTATGACTCGTAAGCGTTTACGTTAATCAACGCATATAACTTTGTTGCACCAACAGTTATATGCTGTTGTGTATCCGCTGATTAATGGAGACTGTATGTCCTTTCAAGATCGTAACTATATTTTAGGTATTCCTAAACTTCCTATGCGCGCCCTGTTTTTTCTGGTGCCTTTCTTTTTATCTTTGGTGATGAGCGGTATTGTTTCGCTAATAAGTACTCTTCGTGCACTGGGATTCACCTCCGAAATTTATGCGCCTTGGATTAGTTCATGGGCTATTTCATGGATGATTGCATTCCCAACCGTATTATTTGTTTTGCCTATTGCAAGACGTGTATCACTGCTATTTGTTAAGCAAGCTTAAACAATATGCCGCCTATTATTAGGTGGCATAAATAGTAATTTTTTTGAGAAGAAAACATTTTTATGTCATTAAAAATTATTGGATTATTTTTTTTAACTGCGCTAGCAGAAATTTTAGGATGCTACTTCCCTTATTTATGGATGAAAAAACAGGGGAGTATTTGGCTGTTAGTGCCCACAGTACTCAGCTTAATGCTGTTTGTTTGGTTGTTAACGTTACACCCTGAAGCCAGCGGACGTATTTATGCGACCTATGGAGGCATTTATATTGTGACGGCATTGATCTGGCTAAAAGTCGTTGATGGTGTTTCCCTTGCCGCTACAGATTGGATTGGTGCGCTGGTGGTTTTACTTGGTGCGGGTATTATTATTAGTGGTTGGAAATAATAATTATCCATATATTAAGTTAATTTTAAATATCTATCTTAATATATGGATTGGTTATTTATTTTAATGTAGGTATAAACCACAATATAGAAAATATTTTCTAATCTAATTAAAATTCATTTGCATTATCTTTATTTAACTTAATTTGTTACTTAATTCAAATATTCTATCTAATTGATCCAAATCAATTTAACAATAATTACTCATTAAGTGGTATTTTTAATGGCTAATTAACTACCTAAATGACATTAATTAACCTTTATTTTCACTTTCATTGATTTTAGGCAATATCTAATTACAAGTGACTGATATTCTCTCCCGCGAATATACAAAAATAAAAAGAGGTTAATAATGAACGTCAGTCGCAGAAAGTTTTTTAAAATCTGCGCCGGCGGGATGGCAGGTACAACTGTAGCTGCGTTAGGTTTTATGCCAGGAATGGCAATGGCTAATGTACGTGAAAATAAATTATTGCGTTCGAAAGAAACGCGTAATACTTGTACCTATTGTTCCGTGGGTTGTGGATTGCTGATTTATAGTATGGGTGATGGGGCAATGAATGCTCGCTCTGCCATCTTCCACGTCGAGGGTGATGCGGATCATCCAGTGAATCGCGGTGCTCTGTGTCCGAAAGGGGCGGGGTTACTGGATTACATTCGTAGTGACAGTCGTTTACGTTATCCTGAATATCGTGCACCAGGTTCGAATAAGTGGGAACGCATTAGTTGGGACGATGCCTTTACGCGTATTGCCCGCTTAATGAAAGATGACCGTGATGCCAACTTTATTGAAAAAAATGAACAAGGCGCCACTGTCAATCGCTGGTTATCGACAGGGATGCTTTGCGCATCTGCGGCTAGCAATGAAACGGGGATGTTAACCCAAAAATTCGCACGATCGCTCGGTATGTTAGCGGTCGACAACCAAGCGCGTGTCTGACACGGACCAACGGTAGCAAGTCTTGCTCCAACATTTGGTCGCGGTGCGATGACCAACCACTGGGTTGATATTAAAAACGCCAATGTGATTATGGTGATGGGCGGTAACGCCGCTGAAGCTCACCCTGTCGGATTCCGTTGGGCGATTGAAGCGAAAAACAATAATGATGCAACTCTGATTGTGGTAGATCCGCGTTTCACGCGTACCGCATCGGTGGCCGATCATTACGTGCCAATTCGTTCAGGAACGGATATTACCTTCCTTTCTGGTGTTCTACTTTATCTAATCGAAAATAATAAGATAAACGCGGAATACGTTCAGAACTATACCAACGCATCTTTGATTGTCAGAGATGATTTTGACTTTAACGATGGCTTATTCAGTGGCTATGACGCTGAAAAAGGTCGTTATGACAAAACCAGTTGGAACTATAAGTTTGATGAAAATGGTCATGCATTACGTGATGACACGCTGCAAGATCCGCGCTGTGTTTGGAATCTGCTAAGAAAACACGTTTCCCGCTATACCCCTGAAATGGTTGAACGGATCTGTGGTACATCGCAAGCAGATTTCTTAAAAGTGTGTGAAATTCTAGCAACCACGAGCGCCGCAGATAAAGCGGGGACATTCCTGTATGCATTAGGTTGGACTCAGCATACAGTGGGCGCACAAAACATTCGTACCATGGCGATGATCCAGTTGCTTTTAGGCAACATGGGGATTTGTGGTGGTGGGGTGAATGCGCTGCGTGGACACTCAAACATTCAAGGTTTAACGGATTTAGGTCTGCTGTCGACGAGCCTGCCGGGCTATTTAACACTGCCATCAGAAAAACAGTTAGATGTTGATAGTTATTTAGCCGCTAATACGCCAAAAGCCACATTACCTAATCAGGTTAACTACTGGAGCAATTATCCGAAATTCTTCGTCAGTTTGATGAAGTCATTCTACGGTGATGCCGCTCAACCAGAGAACCAATGGGGCTTTGATTGGCTACCTAAATGGGATCAAGCTTATGATGTCATGAAGTATTTCGACATGATGAGCAAAGATAAAGTCACCGGTTACATCTGCCAAGGCTTTAACCCAGTTGCCTCGTTCCCAGATAAAAACAAAGTGGTTAGCTGCTTAAGTAAGCTGAAATATTTAATCGTGGTTGACCCATTAACCACCGAAACAGCGAACTTCTGGCAGAATCACGGCGAAATGAATGACGTTGATCCTGCTTCCATTCAAACGGAAGTTTTCCGTCTACCTTCAACCTGTTTTGCGGAAGAAGATGGCTCCATTGCTAACTCCGGTCGCTGGCTACAGTGGCACTGGAAAGCGGCGGACGCCCCGGGTGAAGCACGTAACGATGGTCAGATCTTAACGGGTATTTTGCATAAAATCCGTGAAATGTATGAACAAGAAGGTGGTAAAGGTCGCGAGCCATTGCTGCAAATGCGTTGGGATTATAAACGTCAATTCCATCCTGAATCGGAAGAAGTGGCGAAAGAGAACAACGGGGTTGCACTGGTCGACTTATATGATGCTGATGGCAACTTACAAGCGAAAAAAGGCGAGCTTCTGAATTCATTCGCGTTGTTACGCGCTGATGGTTCAACGGCGTCTTCTTGCTGGATCTACACCGGTAGCTGGACTGAGAAAGGCAACCAGATGGCGAATCGCGATAACAGCGACCCATCGGGCATTGGTAATACATTAGGTTGGGCATGGGCATGGCCATTAAACCGCCGCGTTATCTATAACCGCGCCTCTTGTGATACCAAAGGTAAGCCATGGAATAAAGATCTGGTTCTGATTGAGTGGAACGGTAAGAAGTGGGTCGGAAACGATGTGCCTGACTTTAACGCGTCAGCTCCAGAAGTTGGTACTGGGCCATTTATTATGCAACCAGAAGGTTTAGGTCGTCTGTTTGCCATTGATAAGATGGCTGAAGGTCCATTCCCTGAGCACTACGAGCCATTTGAAACGCCATTGGGAACTAACCCTCTGCATCCAAATGTGGTCTCTAACCCTGCTGCGCGAATTTTTGAAGATGACAAGAAACGTCTTGGCGATCATAAAGAATTCCCGTATGTCGGAACCACTTATCGCTTAACGGAGCATTTCCACACTTGGACGAAGCATGCGCGCTTAAACGCCATTGCTCAGCCAGAGCAGTTTGTGGAAATCAGTGAAACCTTAGCCAAAGCCAAAGGCATCGCCTTAGGTGATAAGGTTAAAGTCAGCAGTAAACGTGGCTTTATTAAAGCGATTGCCGTGGTAACACCACGTCTGCAAACCCTGATGGTTGACGGTAAACCGATTGAAACAGTGGGTCTACCTATTCACTGGGGCTTTGAAGGTGCAACGCAAAAAGGCTTTATTACTAACACGTTAACGCCATCTGTAGGGGACGCTAACTCTCAGACTCCTGAGTATAAAGCGTTTTTAGTTAACATTGAGAAGGCGTAAGGGAGGGAACTATGTCCATGCAATCTCAAGACATTATTAAACGTTCCGCGACCAATAGCATTACGCCTCCACCACAGGCGCGTGACGATAAATTTGAAGTCTGCAAACTGATTGACGTGTCATCCTGCATCGGCTGTAAAGCCTGTCAGGTGGCATGTTCGGAATGGAATGATATCCGTGATGAAGTTGGGCACTGCGTTGGGGTTTACGATAACCCAACCGATTTAAGTGCTAAATCTTGGACGGTGATGCGTTTTAGCGAAGTCAGTGAACAAGGTAAATTGGAATGGCTTATCCGTAAGGATGGCTGTATGCACTGTGCCGATCCTGGCTGCTTGAAGTCATGCCCATCTGCGGGTGCGATTATTCAATATGCTAACGGTATTGTGGATTTCCAATCGGAACACTGTATTGGTTGTGGTTACTGTATCGCGGGTTGCCCGTTCAACATTCCACGATTAAATCCAAAAGATAATCGTGTGTACAAATGTACATTATGTGTTGACCGTGTCGCTGTAGGACAAGAACCGGCTTGTGTGAAAACCTGCCCAACAGGTGCGATTCGTTTTGGTACTAAAAACGAAATGCTGGAATACGGCGCTGAGCGTGTTGAAAAACTGCAAAAACGTGGTTATGCCCAAGCTGGCATTTATGATCCGGAAGGTGTTGGGGGAACCCATGTGGTGTACGTGCTACATCATGCGGATAAACCTGAGCTTTATCACGGATTACCAAAAGACCCACAGATTGATACACCAATTAATCTATGGCAAAGCATCCTGAAACCATTATCGGTAGCGGGCTTTATCGCCACATTTGCAGGGCTGATTTTCCACTATGTGGGTATTGGTCCAAACAAAGAAGTGGATGATGAAGAGGAGAAAGATGACCATGAGTAAAAAGAGCAAAATGATCGTTCGGACTAAATTTATTGACCGAGCGTGCCACTGGACAGTGGTTATCAGCTTCTTCTTAGTCGCATTGTCGGGTATTGCACTGTTTTTCCCAACCTTGAAGTGGTTGACTGAAACCTTCGGTACGCCACAGATGGGACGAATTTTGCATCCTTTCTTCGGTGTACTTATTTTCGTCGTGCTGATGTTTATGTTTGTGCGCTTTGTAAAACACAATATTCCAGATAGAAAAGATGTTCCTTGGCTACTGAATATTGTTCAAGTTCTCAAAGGTAACGAACATAAAGTGGCTGATGTGGGCAAATACAACGCCGGTCAAAAAATGATGTTCTGGAGTATCATGAGTATGATTTTTGTACTTTTGATCACCGGGATTATCATGTGGCGTCCTTATTTCGCGCATTTATTCCCAATCTGGATGGTGCGTTGGAGTATTTTGGTTCACGCATTAGCGGCGATTATTTTGATCCATGCAATTTTAATCCACATGTATATGGCATTCTGGGTTAAAGGATCTATCAACGGCATGATTGAAGGTAAAGTTAGCCGTCGCTGGGCGAAGAAACATCACCCACGTTGGTATCGTGATGTTGAAGCGAAAGAAGCCAAAGCGGAAGCTGAAAAAAGCCAGTAATTTGGCTGTCAATTAAGTAATATAAGCCACTGTTGTTGACGTTACCGAAAAGGTTACACAATGACAGTGGCTTTTTTATGTTTAAAAAAAGTCTTATTTTAGATTGATTATCTTGAGTGATTTCGGAGGGGAAATGGTTGAACTGGTAAGAATTTCTGCAAATGATAAACATGATAATGAATTAATTAATGCGCTATACGATATTTCCTTCCCTAATCACGAACAACGTTCTTATGCAGGGCGAGCGGCATTACTTCCGCTAGAACAATACTATTTATATAAAATTACTGATAATAATCAGTTTGTTGGGTTTATCGGTGGGTGGGTTATTGATGCCTTTTTCTATATTGAGCATTTTGCTATTGACCAACATATTCGTGGGTCAGGTTACGGTCAAAAATCGTTGACCGCACTGTGCCAGTTGTACCCACAGATAGTGTTAGAGATAGACCCATTAGTTGATGAAGTTGCGAAAAAACGCCTTCATTTCTATGAAAAAAATGGTTTTGTCAGAAATGACTATGTCCATCATCACCCATGCTATAACACCCAGTATTCGCCTCATAAGCTGGAAATTTTAAGCTTAAATACGCCTTTCACACAGAGTCAGTATGACGTATTTAACCATTTTCTGGTGAATACAGTGATGAATAGCCAGTATCTATAACAATCTGTCGCTATTTAGCTAATCGCATATGCAGTAAAGGAAATGGATTTCCTTCCCCATCAAGTTCGGAACGCGCATATTGAACAAATCCCATGTGTTGATAAAAACCAACCGCTTGCGGATTTTGCTCATTCACATCGACTTCATTAACACCTAAGTGTTCAATGGCGTAATTCAGTAGTTGTTTACCGATGCCAGTCCCTCTTGCAAGCGGTGAAATAAACAACATTTCTAGACGATTTTCACCTGTACCTAAAAAGCCCGCTATTTTGCCATTAGGATCAAAAGTCACAAAAACAGACAAATTAGGTAAGTATTGTTCCCTAATGGGTGTTTTTAGCATTTCAATGTTCTTTTCTGGCAGAAAATCATGAGTTGCTCTTACTGAGGCTTCCCAAAGATGAAGGATCTCATCGTAATGTTCGACAGTGGCGGGCTGAATATTCATTGTATTTTATCCTTATAGAGAAAATTCATCTTAAATTGTGGGTAGCGAATGTCAATATTTGATGGTTATTTTAGTTAAGGGACATTTTTGGGATATTAATCGCAGAAAAAAAAGATAACTGCTTCATTATTAGAGGATATGTTCCCGAAATTCATATAAGCACTATACTTTATTTTATTGCAGTGTTTATTGCTTGATTATGTTAATCAATTTAAAAACCATGGTAGGAGTATGCTGATGAAATATAAAATGCTAACAGTGTGTTTATCGGCGGCGTTATTCGCACCAATAGCCCCCGCACTTGCAAGTACAGATAATTCACAAAATATGGAATTAGACCAAGTTTTAGTTCTAAGTCGTCATAATTTACGTACTCCTATTGTTAATACAGGGATCCTGACTGAAATAACGGATAAAAAGTGGCCCGCATGGGATGCTGAAAGTGGCTATTTAACGACAAAGGGCGGGGCGCTCGAAGTGTATATGGGGCACTATTTTAGAGAGTGGCTCGATAGCAATAAATTATTTGTGAATGAATTATGTCCAACCAGCAGCGATGATATCTATATTTACACGAATAGCCTACAGCGAACTATTGCAACTGCGCAGTTCTTTACTGCAGGGGCATTCCCAGGTTGTAAAGTGAATATCCATCATAAACCGGAAATTGGTACGATGGATCCTGTGTTTAATCCTATCATTACGAATAGCTCTCCTGAATTTAAAAAACAAGCACTTGAAGCGATGGAGTCCCACCTTAAAGGGTTAAACCTGAAGCCAGGTTACGATGAGCTTGACAATGTTCTCAATATAAAAGATTCGAAGAAGTGCGCGACGGACAAACTGTGTAATTTAGCCACGCCAAAAAATAGCTTTATCATTGAAGCCGATAAAGAGCCGGGTGTGAGTGGGCCTTTGAAGATGGCTAACTCTGCCGTCGATGCAATTGACCTGCAATATTATGAAGGCTTCCCTGAGAAAGATGTGGCATGGGGAATGGTCAATAGCGATGAAAAATGGCAAAAGCTGAATACCTTAAAAAATGGTTATCAAGAAACGTTATTTACACCGAAAATTATCGCAAAAAATGTGGCACATCCAATTTTGAGTTATATGGATAAAGGTTTTGTTTCTGTCAATAAAGGCGAAACCGCTAAATTTATTTTCTTAGTGGGACATGATTCAAATATTGCTTCAGTGCTGTCTGCGATGGATTTCAAACCATACCAATTACCTCAACAATATGAGCACACACCGATTGGCGGTAAATTAGTATTCCAACGCTGGACAGATAAAAAAGAGAAAAAGGACTATGTGAAGATTGAGTATGTGTATCAAACCGCAGATCAGTTGCGAGACAATGCTTACCTCTCTTTAGCAACTCCGCCAAAACACGTTACCCTTGAATTGAAAAATTGCCCGATTGATAAAAATGGGTATTGTTCATGGGAAGATTTTGAAAATGTGATGAAAGCGGCGTTGAAACAGTGATATCCAACTGCCAATAATGCCTGAATGAGGCATAAAAAACCCTGCTCTGAGGAGCAGGGTGTGAAATAGTCACGAAAATGTTTATGAGCCTCTAATTTACCTTAAATGTCGAATAAATGGGCTTATAAATTGTATGGAATTGCCCTTTAGTGTAACAAACTTTAACCCTAACCATTCGACGAGTTAAAATAGAGCTTTCTGCGGTTATTAACCCTTCGTATGGATTAGCGAACCACTAATACGCTCGTTTTCGCATAACGTACAACAGAAGCCGCATTGGAGCCTAATAAGTAGGTAGACATACTTGGGCGACGTGAGCCCAGTAAAATCACATCTGCTTTAATATCTTCAGCTGTTGCCAAAATTTCATCTTTAACTGAGCCTACAACCGCTTTTACTTGCACTTTATCTGCAGGGATAGAGAACAGTTTAACTTTCTCTTGCAGCTCTTTCAGAATGATATCAGCTTGTTTTTGATCATCCGGGAAGTCTCCTGGCAAAATAGTGCCGCCATAGCGTAAGTAATTGGAAATGGGTGCAGTCACAGCTAAAAAATGAACAGTAGAATTGTTTAGTTTCTGCATTGCATTAACATGCGGAACTAACATTTTGGTGAGGTCGTCTTCGGTAACATCAATAGGAACTAAAATTGTATTGTACATAATATCTCCTTTTTTCTTTTATATTATAAGTTTAGAACATTTTAATCATTTTTCATATTGATTGTTAATAAATTAATATTAACTGAATTGGATTAAAAATGATGTGAGCGGGAGTACGCAATTGACGGGAATAAAAAATAGATAATAGAAATAATGACAATAGAAAAACGGCAATACATGAGGGGAGTATCACCGCTTTTCAAAGAAAATATTATTTTTTAGGCGCTTTAGGTTTTGTGGTTTCTTTTTCTGGGCAGGCGGGTTTTAATCCACCTTTACAAGCTTTATCAATATATTCAGCACCGAGTTTTTCATTAAACTCAGTTCCTTCACCATTTTGTAGCATTTTTCCTAATTGATATTCAGCGGGTGGGAACTTTTTATCTGCTGCTTTTTGGAACCACTCAAAAGCCACGAGATAATTTTGTTTTACGCCGGCACCTTGGTAATAGAATTGGCCCATATAGTTTATGGCTTCAGGATTTCCCTTATTCGCCGATTTCTCAATCCAACCATAAGCTGTTTCAAAATCAGATTGAACGCCATTACCATTAAGATACATATCACCTAGAAATAGTTGAGCATCCGCATTGCCTTTATTGGCGGCCATCGTAAGCCATTTCTTGGCTTTCGGATAATCTTGCTTAATTTCGTTACCGACATAGTAACCAATGCCTAGCATAACCTGAGCTTTAACATCCCCTTTTTGTGCTTGTTGTTCAATTTGCTTAATGACTTCGGGAGGAACAGGGGCAGCGAAAGTTAAATTCGTTGAAAATATAAATAAAGAAATAAAGGTCAATAATCGTAACATAAGGCTTTCCGTATCTTAAGTTGGCTATGAATATCCTTATTTCAAGATAAACTCGAAACGGTGTTAACAGTTATTAACTACAGGATATAACTATCAACGCATCAAATACTCTACTTCTATAATTTATAAATATCAACGCTCCATCGAAAATACAGAGTAAACGAGCTTTTTACTCTTCAGGGGTGAATATTCAAAATGTTTTTCTTCATTAATAAGCCTGCAGCGATTCTCTTTCACTCGATAAATGGGTAAAAATTAAATGTTACTCTCAATAGCGAACTAGTTATTTATATCGAAAATTAACAAGAGAAATACAAAATACGGAGTTATTGCAAAGAATAGTAGTGGTTATCATGGTGTCTTGTGATGTTTAGCACGAAATAAAAGGATAATTGTTGAAATTGTTAATAATCACTAATGGGTTATTAAAAGACTAACACCTTTAAAAACAAAGAGTTATAATTACTGCGTCCAAAAACAATTAATAGGGATTATTTCCGTCGATAGATAGAGATATTTACGTCGGATTGCTCTTTTTAGAGAAAAAAATTCTCTTTATCGGGGGTTTTATAGGTTAATAAAGAGATAATTTTTCTCTCACATATCCTCTATGATGGAATCATTATAATAGCCTGCAAATAATTAAGGTTATTGAAAGAAATAACCACTTAAGTCGCATCTAAAACAAAAAAAATTCTCTTTTAAGAGTTCAACAATATTAAGTGAGTAATTATGGCTACGATCCCTACAATAGATAATGTCGATGATGGAAAAGCTTCTACGGCTGCTTCTCGTGCAGGCATGACACAAGAACAATGGCGTGCTGCCACTAAGTTTGATGGCACAGATGTTGGTTGGGTGATTATGAGTATCGGGATGGCGATTGGTGCGGGGATTGTTTTTCTCCCCGTACAAGTTGGCTTGATGGGCTTATGGGTATTCTTGCTCTCATCCGTTGTCGGTTATCCTGCAATGTATTTGTTTCAGCGTCTGTTTATTAATACGCTGGCGGAATCACCAGAATGTAAAGATTATCCAAGTGTGATCAGCGGATATCTAGGTAAGAACTGGGGTATGCTGCTTGGCGCACTCTATTTTATTATGCTGGTAATTTGGATGTTTGTTTATTCAACGGCAATCACCAATGACAGTGCGTCCTATTTCCAAACTTTCGGTGTAACGGATGGGTTATTATCTGAAAGCCCTTGGTATGGTTTGGTTCTGATTTGTATTTTAGTCGCCATTTCTTCTCGCGGTGAAAAACTGCTCTTTAAGCTTTCAAGCTTTATGGTTCTGACTAAATTATTTGTGGTTGCCGCATTGGGCATTTCCATGGTCGGGATGTGGCACTTATATAATGTGGGTTCATTGCCACCAATTGGACGTTTGTTTAAAGAGGCAATCATCACATTACCTTTCACATTAACATCGATTCTATTTATTCAAACATTAAGCCCAATGGTGATTTCATTTCGTAGCCAAAACGTGAACCGCGAAGTGGCACGTTATAAAGCCCTGCGTGCAATGAATATTGCGTTTATTGTTTTATTCTGTACCGTCTTTTTCTACGCAGTATCATTCACATTAGCTATGGGTCACGATGAAGCGGTGAAAGCTTACGAGCAGAATATTTCTGCGCTGGCTATCGCAGCGAAATTCTTCCCGGGTGGTTGGGTGACTGTCGTCAGCGTCATGTTAAATATTTTTGCCGTCATGACCGCGTTCTTTGGGGTTTATTTAGGTTTCCGTGAAGCCACTCAAGGCATTGTGATGAACATATTACAACGCATGATGCCAGTTGAGCGTATTAATGAAAATTGGGTGAAGAACGGCATTATGATTTTTGCTGTGCTATTAGCATGGGGAGCGATTATCCTGAACGCACCAGTGCTGAGCTTCACATCCATCTGTAGCCCAATTTTCGGGATGGTGGGTTGTTTAATTCCAGCGTATTTAGTCTATAAAGTCCCAATGCTGCATAAATATAAAGGTATCTCTTTATATCTGATTATTTTTACCGGAATTTTACTGTGTATCTCCCCATTCTTAGCATTCGCTTAATGTCGAGAATATGAATAATGTGCGCTCTATCTTAATGATCGGGCGCACATTTTTTATTTACCAATGTGAATGGTGGTAAATAGAGAGCGGTGATTACTGTTCAAACATTTACCGCTCAAACAATGGGGTTGGTTTGCCATTTTCATCAATAGCCACGAAATTAAACTGCCCGTGGATCACTTCTTCTCGTCCCTCAGCGTACATATCTTCTAAAAAGATAGAGACATTAACGGTAAGGCTAGTGCGACCAACTCGGATCACTTCCCCGACTAATTCAACGATGGTGCCTGATGGGATAGGGTGGGTAAAATTGATTTTTTCTGTGGAGACGGTCACCAATCTTTTGCGGCAAAAACGGGTCGCGGTAATGAAGGAAACTTCGTCCATCCATGCTAATGCAGTACCACCGAACAGGGTGCTATGGTGGTTAGTGGTGGTTGGGAATACCACTTTAGAAACATGGGTAACAGATTGTTCAATTTTTTGTTTGATTACATCATCAACATCGGAACGCATATTTAAGCCTTACTTTCTTTGAGTTCTTACTATTTAAAAACTTGAACCAGTAAAAATAATTACTTACCGGAACATTAATGTACATATCATTAATGTTGCCGATAAGTGTAATCCTGATCACAAATAAATACAGTGATTAATCAAAAGTGAATCGTTCCGGCTAAAAAGAGTGTTGCTTTTCCGGTCATTTTGACGCGATTTTGTTCAATTAAGCAGTGTATTTTTCCACCTCGAGCCGAAATCTGGTGACCTAATACTGGGTTTTTCTGTAATCGTTTAGCCCAAAGTGGGGCAATCGCACAGTGAGAGGTGCCAGTGACGGGATCTTCATTAACACCTTTGGCTGGTGCAAAATAGCGAGATACAAAGTCACACTGTTCGTCGTGGGCTAGGCTATCGGTGCTTTTCGCGGTAATGGTTAATCCCTGCAAAGGTAATTGCGCAAGACGCAACATATCAGGATGGCAATTCTGCACTTGCTCTGGCGAATCAACAAAACAGATATAACGGTCTTTGGCTAAATACAGTTCGGAAATAGGGGTACCGAGGATCTCGCTTAATTGTGGATACTGGCTTATATCGGCAGGTTCACAATCTAAAATAGGGAAATCTAATGTGAAGCCATCTTGATTTTTATGAACCGTCAGTTCTCCAGATAAGGACTGAAATACAATAGGGTTTGCCGGGTGCTGCTTAAACTTGTTTAGAATATACGAAGCGGCAAGGGTCGCATGACCACACAATTTAACTTCCATTACGGGTGTAAACCAGCGGATATGTTCACCGACCAGAAAGGCTGTTTCAGATAAGTTAATTTCGGCGGCGATAGCGATAAGCTTGTCATCAGGAAGCCACTCATCAAGTAAAACGATAGCGGCTGGGTTACCATGAAATAGGGTATCAGTGAACGCATCGACATAATAAACCGGAACAGACTGTGTGCTCATCGTAAAAGATCCTTGAACGGAAATAATTCATTATGATTAGAAAAGTGAGGGAAGAGTAGCACGAGATTTGCGGTATTGAGGAGAGGTTGGCGCAATAATTGTTGAGATTATTACGCCAACAACGACTATCTAATAACGAATAATATTATTTCGCTTTTGCTTCGTTTTTATCTGCGTTTTGCAGCATTTTTCTGACTGGAATAATCAGAGCAGCTAGCACAACAGCACAAATAACCAGTGCGATAGAAACATGGGAGAACAGGTCTGGCATTGAATCCAATTGGTCTTTACGGATATTACCACCCATGATACCTGCGGCTAAGTTACCCAGCGCACTTGCACAGAACCATAATCCCATCACCTGACCGCGCATTTTTTGTGGTGCGAGTAATGTCATGGTTGCTAAGCCAATTGGGCTTAAGCACAGTTCACCTAAAGTTAGTAATAAAATACTGCCGACTAACCAGAATGGTGAAACGCCAGTTTGTGTTGCCAGAACGTGGTTAGCTGCAACCATCATGACCGCAAAGCCACCCGCGGCGAAGAGGATACCAATAACGAACTTCGTCATGCTGCTTGGGTTCAGATTACGCTTAGCCAAAGAAGGCCAGAACCAGCTGAAAATAGGCGCTAACAGAATGATGAATAAGGCATTGATTGACTGGAACCAAATCGTTGGGATTTCGAAGTTACCCCATTGGCGATCGGTATAGTCACGCGCAAAGATGTTAAATGATGTTGGCTTTTGTTCAAATGCAGACCAGAAGAACGCCGCAGCAATTAACAGAATTAAACATGCCAGTAAGCGAGAGCGTTCACTGCTGTTCAAACCTGCACAGAAGAACATGAAAATAAAGTAGATGCCCACACACGTAGAGATAATGTAAGCCGAGCTTTTTGCGATGACTGAAGGGTTGAATGGAATAGTGCCATTATTGATTAACACCACCAGTACAGCCAGTGCAGCCATGGCAACCGCAACCCATTTACCGACGTTTTTACGTTGAACGGTAGGGTGATTCCATGTGGAATCTAAGCCGACTTCTTTGTCATAACGACGCATTTGTGGGATCGCGTAGAAACGGAAGATAAGCAGGGCAACTAACATACCCAAACCACCTAAACCGAAGCCTAAATGCCAGCCGTATTTTTCATGTAATGGGCCGATAATTAATGGGGCAATAAATGAGCCCATATTGATACCCATATAGAACAGAGAGAAACCACCATCACGACGTGTATCTTCTTTCTTATACAGGGTTCCAACCATTACAGTGATACAGGTTTTAAATAAACCGGTACCTAATACGATCAATAGCAGTCCCACGAAGAAGAAGGTATTGGTAAATAACGCAGACAGCGCTATTGATAAGTGACCCAATGCAATGATTAAAGAACCATACCAAACGGCACGACGCTGACCTAACCAGTTATCCGCGAGCCAGCCACCCGGTAATGATGTGATATAAACACCACCCGCGAAGATACCCACAATAGCAGACGCTTGTTCAATCGGTAGCCCCATGCCACCTTGCAACAAAGTTGCACTCATAAAGAGGATTAAAAGAGGACGAACACCATAGAAAGAAAAACGTTCCCACATTTCGGTGAGGAAAAGCGAACTCAACGGGTAAGGATGCCCGAAAAAAGTTTTAGTTTTAGTCGCAGAATGACTCATCTGTGAACTCCAATACGTTGTGACTTAAGAGGTTGTGCCGAATTGTGAATGTGGAGCAAAAGTTCCATCACTGTTTTTTATTGATATGTTAATGCTGTGTTGCAAACATATTTTCGGCATACATTATTATAAAATTGCTAATAAGCAGAATGAATTTATCGTAAGAAAGTCAGTTTTAAGATGAAAATTCGATGTAACTCTCATTCTTACGATAAGGGGGCACAGAATAACGGATTTTTATTGACAATAAAAGAATGTTTTTTGAATCGATTAAGTTGATTAAAAACAGTATGTTACAAAATATTTTTTGCGCTTATAAACTTTTCGTGGAAAAGATAATAAAAAGTTATGTTTTGGCGTAAAAGGGACACATTAACATTACTCTTTAGAGGGAGATGCTCTTAGACCATCAGATTGCTTCCTAATGATAAGCCAAGAGTAAATGAGGTTGACCAGCACTAATACGGCAGTGAAGAAGAACACAGCTCTAAACCCGTAAGTTGCTGCAACAAAGGAACCCATTAAAGGCCCCGTGACATTACCCACATCCCGTAACGCTTGGTTGTAGCTAAATATGCGTCCAGTGATTTGGTGAGAAATATTATAAATAATTAAAGTTTGTACGGCGGGTAACAGCGCAGCGTTAAGGGCGCCGAGTAAGAAGCGCAAGGCGCCTAATTCCCAATAACTGCTAACGAGCCCCATCGGAAATAGAACAAAAATTGAGGCGGCAAGTACCGCTAATAAAACACGGTCAGGTCCAATGCGGTCGCTCAGTTTACCGAGCATAGGGGCACTAATCAGTGCGGCAACGCCGGGAATGGATGCAATAATCCCACTGATAAAAGCAAGATTATCAATCGAGTCTGAAAGCTCCCGAGCATACAAGGTGATCACCGGGTTAATCGAACCAATTGATGCTTGGATGATCATGGTGGTGAAAAATAGGCTGATCACTAAGTTTTTATTACGTAAAGAGGCAAAAACTTGTTTTCCAGATAGGGCATCTTTGCGTGAAATGGGGGTAAAACGCTCACGGACGTAGAAAAGTGTGACAAAAAAGCAGATAAACAACACGCTAGCGGTAATAAAGAAAACTGGGCGCAATCCATATTGGTCGGCCAGTAATCCACCAATCAGTGGGCCAATCAATGCACCGCTCACCGCGCCAGTTGCCAAGACACCCATCGCCCAACCGCTTTTATTCACGGGGACTTGGGTGGCAATCAGCGCATTGGCATTCGGAACAAATCCGCCAAGTAAGCCTAAAAGTGCCCGTAAAGCCAAAAGCTGCCAAATATTCTGCGCAAAGCCAATCAGCACCATGACAATCGCCATACCAAGGGCAGAGCGCAGCAACATTAGTTTACGACCGTGGCGGTCAGAAAGGCGTCCCCAAAAAGGGGCGGCAATAGCGGAAAAGAGAAACGTAATACTGAAAACGGCACCTGTCCATAAATTCAAAGAGCCATGGTCAGTAATACCAAGTTCTTCGATATAAAGAGGAAGAAAAGGCATGATCAAGCTGAAGGCAGCGCCCGTTAGAAAGCAGCCGAACCAGACGATGTAGAGGTTTTTTTTCCAGTAGGTGCTCTTCTTCATTACCTCTCCCTTCACACTTCTCTCCCGTCATATTTCGCGCCGAAGCGTTGTTGGCTTCATTCGTGAACCCCAGTCACATACTTATGTATGCTCCTGGGGATTCTCTCACTCGCCGCCTAGCTGCAACACGAACTATTTTGGGAGCACTTCCGCCATGTTTCGCGCGGTAGCGTTGTTGGCTTCATTCGCGGATCCCAGTCACGTACTTATGTACGTTCCGGGGATCCACTCATTTGCCGCCTAGCTGGAACACGAACTATTTTAGGATAACCGCATGTTTCAATGCGAATAATTTCGGGAATAGGCAGCCTAGCGGTGGTGGATTTTATCTAAATCGCCGTACAGGGAGGGTTCTCCCTTTGGACGCGTTTTAAAACGGCGGTGCATCCACATATATTGCTCTGGTGCCCGTAAAATTTCTTTCTCAATGACCTGGTTCATCATCGTTGCGGTGGCGACGTTGTCGTCCACAGGGAAATTGTCCACGGCAGGCTGGATCAGCAATTTATAACCTTTACCTTCGGGTAAACGGATAGCTGAAAACGGCACAACGAGTGGGTTGCCAAGAGATAATAAGATTTGTGAGCCATTGGTGGTTGCCGCTTTTTCCACCGCAAATAATGGCGCGAATGAACTGTTTCGAGGGCCGTAATCATGGTCAGGGGCATACCATAAAATTTCCCCTTCTTTTAATACGCGGATCATGCCTTTAACGTCTTTACGGTCGAGCATGTATTTATTGGATTTCAAACGTCCACGAGTTTGTAGCCAGTCCATCAGTTTATTATCGTTAGCGCGATAAACACCAATACCGGGGTTCAACATACCAAATGCGCGCCCCCCGATTTCCAACGTTAAGAAATGGACGCCTAACACAATAATGCCACGGCCGGTTTCTTGAGCGGCGAGCATATTTTCACGACCTTCAACTTTAAACCAACGGCGCACTCGCCAATCGGGCCAGAACCACGCCATTCCCGTTTCGAAAACACCCATACCGACGGCTTCAAAGTTTTTATCCACCATTTTTTGGCGCTCTTCTTGGCTCATCTCAGGAAAACACAATTGCAAATTACGATCGGCAATCTGGACGCGTTTTTTTAAGAAGCGCTTGGAGAAACGCCCTAAACGGGTACCTATCCAATAAATGACGGGATAAGGAAGCAGGACGAGCAGGTAGAGCACGCTAATGCCAAACCAAACTAGCCAGTAGCGAGGATGTAATAAACTTTTTTCAAATTTTGGTGCTGGGATCATTGTTTTTTCGGTTTCTACTTAAGTGGATTTCAATTAAAAATAGCTTGTTAATCTGAATGATATCAAATTAACCCGCAAAAAGTTGTGCTGTTTGCATGGTGCTCATTAATTCGGCAAGGTTTCTAACTGCCATTTTTTCCATCACTCGGGAGCGATGCACTTCGACGGTTCGCACAGAGACGCAAGCCACTTCAGCAATTTCGCGGTTAATTAGCCCTTGAAGCACATAGGTGCAAACATCTTTTTCTTTCGGCGTTAAGGTTTCATAACGCTGTTTAATCAATGTGCGTTCAGTGGCTTTGATGGTTTGTAAGCGAGCTTGCTCAAGGGTTTCGGCAAGTTGCTGGCTATCAATGGGTTTTTGTAAAAAATCGATAGCGCCTAATTTCACCTGTTCCACCGCCATTGGGATATCCCCATGACCAGAAAGGAAAATCACCGCGAGGGTGCTTTGCTGCTCTTTCAGGTATTGGTGCACTTGGCGCCCGTCAAATTTTGGCATGCGCATATCGAGCAATACAATGCCTTCCTCATGCAGAGGGGCTTGCTGGATGAACTGCTCACTGTCGTTCCAGACAGTAACGTTATAGCCGAGTGTTTCAAGTAAAAATTGACAGGAATCAGTGACATCGGTGTCATCGTCGACAAGGTGAATGACTGGCATTAATTCATACCTCGTGGCTTATTTCTTGTTTGTATAAGTGTCTTGCTTATATAAATAGCATTCATAGCATTGTCACATATAGTTATTGGGAATGTTATCTTTTGTGTGGCAAAACATGCGCTATTTCTGATTATCTCGAGTAATTAAAAATTAGCGTCACACGCAGCCCATTCTTACCGTCATCATTATGTTGATTTTCAATGCGAATATCCCCACCTTGGCTTTGAATTAATCGCTGGCAAATCACCAATCCGAGTCCTAATCCTTCCTGTTTAGTGGTGGCGAATGGCATGATCCCTTGATTGAGCTGTTCGTCAGGCATTCCGCCAGCATCATCTTGTAATACCAGTAAAAAGCGTTCATCGGCAAAGTGAAAGCCAAAGGTTAATGTGGTGGCGCCCGCTTGTAGGCTATTACTGATCAAGTTTGAGAGTAACTGGTCGAGTAGGGTATCAGGTAGCAAGAGCTGGACATCGGGAGTTTCGGGTAATTGCAACCTAACGGTTGGAAAATGTTGCTCAACTTGCAACAGTTGCCAAATATGATTAATGGTCTGTTTGACGGATTGCTGGCGTAGGGTCAGACGGGATTCTTGCCCCGGTTTTCCAGCCCATAAGCGCAGGTTTTGAATAATATCAGCCCCCCGTTGAGCCTGTTCATCAATCTTACTGATAGCACCAAGAAGCGGGTGGTTTTCCGACTCTTTTTTCAATCGCAAAATAGAGCCTTGTGCATAATTTCGAATCGCGGATAACGGTTGGTTCAATTCATGGGCAAACCCAGAAGCCATTTCACCTAATATATTGAGTCGCTGCGCTTTTTGTAGGTTAGCTTCTTGCTGACGTAGGCGATTATGTGCGACTTCAAGTTGTTGGCTACGACGGCGAACCAAGAAGGCTATCCAGACGTGGTTAATACCTAACAATAAGAAAATTAAAGCGATAATACCGATGGTAATTTGGTGCTGAATTGTCCAACTGACAATATCTTGCCAGATTTCCCGTTGCTGTGGGTGTTGGTTAACGTCACGCAGTAAGTTTTCAACTTGTGTGATGGATGCAGGAGCCCCCCAGCGCATATTGGGCGTATCGCCAGAAAGCAAAACTTTAGTGACTTTATCCACTAAATTGTCAGGAACTTCGCTTAACGCGGCGAATGACCAATTAGGGTAAAGTTCGGTGCTGGTTAGGCAGGGTAACGCACTCTCTTTTTGAACAAGTGGACGGAATTGGTGTTTATCAATCAGTCCTTCACTGTCCATATTTTCTAATAAGCAGACAGGAACAATTGCCGCAGAGAGGGATTTATCCCGCAAAGCGTATAGCAGTGCATCCGCGGGGAAGCCCAAAAACTGCATCCGAAAGTCTTTTTCCGTGTCATACCCTAAATCTCTTAACACTTTATAACCTAATAGATATCCCCCAAATGCATCGGGGGATATTGCGCCGACTTTTTTGCCGATGAGCTGATCAGCGCTGTGAATGTCGCTATCTCCACGAACCAAAATAAGGCTACCGATCACGTTGCGCGTTGTGCTGTTTGGCTCCACATCCGAGCGTAAAGAGAGTAGCCAGCGTAGGTGGTAGCGATTATCGAGTTGGATAAATTGAGCAGGGTTAGTGAGTAAGAAATCAATTTTGCGATTCGAAATCGCCTCTTTCATCTCTTCAAGATTCAGGGGTTGCAGGGTAAAGCGCTCCCCCGGAATGGATTCATTGAGGGTGTCCACCAAAGGTTGCCAGTGCAACTGAGTGAAACTCGGCCCTCGCAGGGCGAGAACACCGATCGTCCATTGCGCCGCACCCGCCGGAATGCACCATAGCAGCAGGGTAACTAAAAGTATGTGATACAACGGGATAGACGTTTTTTTTAACATTTGGGGTTTATTCGTTGCGTTAGATCAAGATCCCTTCGGGTATGTGGAAAACCACAATAGGGGCGCAAGGCTTTTCTTCTTACTATGAACTCAGAATTATTAGAGTAGCACAAAGATAACACACCGATTTTAAAGAGAAATAAGAATTTAGTGGTTATCAGACATCGGTAACACGGTGTTACCAATACGTAAGATAAACCAATAATAGATTGATTATTAACTTTTATTTTCGCATTAGCAATGTCAATACTGGAGCCGATTATGGATCTGAGTAAACGAAAATTCCTACAACAGATTGGGGCCGTCACTGCGGGTGCATCGCTGATCCCAATCGCCGAGGCGGGTTTGAATTTTTCCCCAACTCGCCGTGAAGGCAATCCCGAAAAACGCTATGGCATGTTGATTGACCTGCGTCGCTGCGTAGGCTGCCAATCATGTACTGTTAGCTGTTCTGTTGAAAACCAAACACCTCAAGGTCAATTTAGAACGACGGTTAACCAATATCAGGTCTCCTTAAAAGGGGAGGAAGGGTTCACTAACGTTCTACTACCTCGCCTGTGTAACCATTGTGATAACCCGCCTTGCGTGCCAGTTTGCCCAGTGCAAGCAACGTTTCAACGTGAAGATGGCATCGTGGTAATTGATAACGAGCGCTGTGTAGGTTGTGCGTATTGTGTTCAGGCTTGTCCGTACGATGCTCGCTTTATTAACCATTCAACGCAAACCGCAGATAAATGCACATTCTGTGCACACCGCTTAGAAGTTGGTTTATTGCCAGCATGTGTCGAATCCTGTGTGGGGGGCGCCCGTATTATTGGTGACTTAAAAGACCCTAACAGCACCATTCGTAAGATGCTTTCTGAGCACGAAGCGCAAATCAAGGTCTTGAAACCTGAAAGTGGCACGTTGCCGCAGGTATTTTACTTAGGGCTGGATGATGCGTTTGTGGAACCGTTGCAAGGTAAAGGGCAACCGGCATTATGGCAGGAGGTGTTCTGATGAGCGAACAAGTGACCTATATTTCCGAAATCATGGCGCAGCCACAAGAGTTTTTCTGGCTTCCTTGGGCAGTGCAATACTTTTTCTTTATTGGAATTGCCGCCTGTGCCGTGCTGTATGCCTGTTATCTTCATTGGCAAAACCGCAGTGGAAACGGCCGATTAGAAATGATCGCCGTGTTTATTGCTATCACGATGGGGATCACAGCGCCGTTAGCATTAACCGCTGACCTGCACCAAACCGCGCGTGTGTGGCACTTCTATGCACATCCAACAATGTGGTCTTGGATGTGGTGGGGCTCTGTGTTGCTACCGCTATTTACCACGTTTGTTGGGTTGTACTTTGTTGCGCTGTTAGTCAAATTGATTTGGAAGAAAGAGTATAAAGCGACTCGTTGGGTAGCATTACTCAGTGCGTTATCCTCCATTGGTTTACTGCTGTATACCGGTCGTGAAGCCTCTGTGCTAGTGGCTCGTCCAATTTGGTTTAGCTGGTGGATGCCAGTGTTGATGTTCTTAAGTGCAATGCAAGTGTTGCCTGCACTGATTAGCTTAGGCGCGCGTCGTGAGCCGCAATATCAAAACCGTTTAGCGCGCTTCCAAGTAATTACATTACTCCTGTTTGCAGTCTGTTTTGCACTGTGGATCTCCGGTGATACCACGTCAGGCATTGCAGTTCGTCAACAGTTAGATGTCGCAAGCCCAGGCTGGTGGATGTTAATGGGGGTTTGTGCACTGTGGGCAATCACATTTGTAATGGCATTGAGTAACGTTAAAGCGGTGCGCTCAGTCCCTTACATTACGGTTTTAGCGTTAGTGTCGATGGCGTTAGCGTGGGTATTACGTTGGATTTTCCTGATGGAGATCCAAGCGGTACCAAAATACAACATCATCACCAATCCATATCATTTCCCATTAGGTAATGATGGACTACTGGCGATTGTCGGTACATTTGGATTGTGGATTGCATTAACAATTATTGTTCGCGAAGGTGTTCGCTGGTTTGCGGGGAGAGTGCAACATGGCTAAATTCTCAAGACGTCAATGGCTCAAAGGTGGTTTAGTTGTCGGTGGTCTTGCTCTTTTTGGTGCGAGCTATCGTGAAGTTGCCAAACGTGCAGTGGATGGTTTAGTGGATGGTACTTCTGGCAAAGTGACGCTGGATCGCATCAATGGAAACTCACTGATCCCTGAAGGTTCAGCGATTGGTGGTTGGAAAGAGAACCCTGCGCAAGTCGTTTCAATGACGCAATGCTTTGGTTGCTGGACGCAGTGCGGTATTCGAGCCCGTGTGGACAGTGCGAAGAATGAAGTTTTGCGAATTGCGGGGAACCCATACCACCCTCTATCCCATGAAAAACATTTTCCATATGGGATGCCGTTATCCACTGCATTCGCCAAAATGGGCGGTGAAAGTGGATTAGAACATCGTTCAACGGCATGTGCCCGTGGCGCCACGCTGATGGAAGGGTTAACCAGTCCATTACGTATTCTCGAACCGATGAAGCGCGTTGGTAAACGTGGTGAAGGGAAGTGGGAGCGTATTAGCTTTGAACAGTTAATTAAAGAAGTGGTTGAAGGTGGGGACTTATTTGGTGAAGGTCATGTGGATGGTCTGCGTGCTATTCGTGATTTAGAAACGCCACTGGATCCATCTCAACCAAAATTAGGGCCTAAAGCCAACCAGTTACTGGTGACTAACGCCGGGGATGATGGTCGTGATGGTTTTATTCGTCGCTTTGCTCAAAACGCTTTTGGTAGTAAAAACTTCGGGGCTCACGGGGCTTACTGCGGTTTAGCGTATCGCGCAGGCTCTGGTGCGTTGATGGATGACTTGGATAAAAACGCCCACGTCAAACCAGACTGGGATAATACCCGTTTCGCGCTGTTTATCGGAACATCGCCAGCGCAATCAGGTAACCCATTTAAACGCCAAGGTCGCCAGTTAGCGAGCGCTCGTTTACGTGATTCGTTTAACTATGTGGTGGTGTCTCCGGCTCTGCCATTGACGACCACACTGGCCAATGACCATGGTCACTGGGTGCCTGTTCAACCGGGTACTGATGCGGCGTTGGTGATGGGGATGATCCGTTGGATTATCGAAAATGACCGCTATAACGCCGCTTATCTGAGTGTGCCAAGCGAAAAATCCATGGAAGCGGCTGGCGAGAAAAGCTGGACCAACTCGACCCATTTAGTGATCACTGATGATGCCCATCCTCTGGCAGGTAATCTGTTACAGCAATCTCACCTAACCGGTGTAGTGGCTGAAGAAGGGAAGGATGAGAAAAAAGCCTATGTGGTTCAGGATGCAAACGGCGAACTGAAACTGGCGGATGAAGTGACGAATGCGGAGCTGTTTGTGACTCGTCAAGTCACGCTTCATGATGGTAGCGAAGTGACAGTGAAATCGAGCTTCCAATGCCTGAAAGAAGCCGCAGATCGCATGACGCTGGAAGAGTACAGTCAACGTTGTCAAGTGCCCGTGAAAACCATTGAATCACTGGGTAAAGCCTTAACCTCTTATGACAGAAAAGCGGCGGTGATTTCTCACGGCGGCATGATGAGTGGTAATGGTTTCTATACTGCATGGTCTGTAATTATGCTTAATGCGTTGATTGGTAACTTAAACTTAAAAGGTGGCGTTTCTGTCGGTGGCGGTAAATTTAACGGGGAGAATGATGGCCCTCGTTACAATATCGCAGGCTACAAAGGCAAGGTGAAACCGAAAGGTGTAGTGCTATCGCGCAGTAATGAAGTTTATGAAAAATCGGATGAATTCAAGGCAAGAGTAGCAGCGGGTGAAAAACCGTATCCAGCGAAAGCCCCTTGGTATCCGTTTGCGAAAGGTCAGTTAACTGAGCAGTTGGCTTCCGCATTGATGGGATATCCATATTCCCTGAAGGCGTGGATCACTAATATGACGAACCCAGTTTATGGTATTGCGGGTATTCGTCAGGTGATGGAAGAAAAACTGAAAGATCCGAAGCATCTGCCACTGATTATCGGTATCGATGCTTTCATGAATGAAACCACAGCGTTAGCGGACTATATTGTGCCAGATACCCACAACTTTGAGAGTTGGGGCTTCAGCGCACCATGGTCAGGTGTACAGGTGAAAGCGAGTACCGCGCGTTGGCCGATTGTAGAGTCTCGCACTGCGAAAACAGCGGATGGCCAGCCAGTTTCAATGGAGTCATTCTGTATCGCAGTCGCTAAAGAGCTGAATTTACCGGGCTTTGGTGACAATGTGATTGCGGATATGGATGGCAATATGTATCCGTTAAATACCGCTGAAGATTACTATCTGAGAGTGGCGGCTAACATGGCGTGGTTAGGTGAAAAACCGGTACCAGAGGCGGCAACAGAAGACATTACGATCAGTGGTGTCGAACGTATCATGCCGCAAATTACTCGCACATTGAAACCTGAAGAAGTTCGCCGTGTTGCGTATATCTTTACGCGTGGTGGTCGATTCGCGCCTTACGAGAAAGCGTGGGATGGCGATGCGACGGGTCCACAGTGGAAGAAAGGGTTACAAATTTGGAATCCTACGGTGGCGATTAACCGTCATGCTATCACTGGTGAGCGTTTTAGTGGTTGCCCGACCTACTATCCGCCTCGTATGGCGAATGGTGAAGATGTGAATGTGGTATTCCCAGAGAAAGAGTGGCCATTAAAAATGATGTCCTTTAAATCTCATGTGATGAGCAGTTCCACAACTATGATTGAACGTTTACGTCATGTGAAACCAACCAATATGGTGGCCATTCACCCTGATGATGCGGCGAAGGTGGGCGTTAAACATGGGGATTGGGTCAAAATCACCACACCAGGTGGCCATGTGGAAGCTCAGATTAGTGTGCTTGATGGTGTTATGCCGGGAGTTCTCGCGGTTGAACATGGTTATGGTCATACCGAAATGGGAGCTAAACAGCACTATTTAGACGGCGAAGCTATGCCGATGAATGCGGCAAATGGTTCAGGTATTAACTTGAATGATTTAGGGTTTGCAGATCCGACTCGTGAAGTGGCAAATACTTGGCTTGATTGGGTATCTGGTGCTTCCGTGAGACAAGGCTTGCCTGCTCGTATCGAGTTAATTGGCTAAAACAGAAATCTATCCAGTAGGTTGAAAGTTGTACGTTAGTAAAGTGTAGGTAGTAAAGTGTAGGTAGTAATATAAGCAGTAAAGAGGTTTCTGACCTACTCCGTTCTGCATAGCGGAGTAGGGAAGCGTCTCTAAAAGCAGTTGACATTGCGCTCTACGATGCGGTTTACCCATCGTAACTTCGGCAAATGCCAGGGAGGGGGAGCCCTCCCTTTTTTCTTTTCTATTTAATACAGATAGCTAATACAAATATTGCTATAAAAACAGTTTATAAAAATATTGAGCTATTTTTCTTAAGTGGATATTTCTTCCAGCGAGCCACTAGCCATTCAAACTCTTGATAGGTCGTCTCTGATTTTCTTTTTTCTCTAATGGCTTTAATCAAAGGCTCGGCAATCTCATATGTTTCAATAACGGTTGAGTATGAGGCTCTTTTGATCATCTGCTCGTTATAGATACCTTCTCTGATACTAACGGCAACGCGTTCATAAAAATTTAAAATATATTGGAATTTGAGACGCTCTGCGGTTTCACAACTTGTCATAGTGACCCCTTCAGCAGGGAAAACATAGGCACGAAATGATTTTCCAGAGTAATGGATTTGTTTTAAAACATGAAGGGACTCTACGTATTGCTGATCTAATCGACTTTCAAATAAAAATAGGGCAGTTTGTGTTTTTTTAGCCGTTTCTAAATTATAAATAATTGCGCCTATGGCAACAAAAACACCAAATAAAACCGTTGTATTACTAATAATTTGTAGAGTTGTCTGCATTAATGTCATGGGTTCCATCCATAAAAAAGGCGGGGTCAATCCCGCCTAGTTAAAAGTTTATTAGCTTAAAAGCCATCAAATTCGTCAAATTTTGTTCTCATATAGAACCTCTTCAAGTGGGGGATTTTTATTCAGAGGAAAATTAGCGCAATGGTATTTTTCTGTCAAAGGGCAAAGGAATTTATCAGACTAACTTTTTTAATTTAGTGATTTTTTCTTTAACATTATCATTAAGAGTTTGTGATAAGTGTAATATCCACTAAAAATAAATGGTTTTTTATTAACATAATAAAAGGGATAATAACCCACAATTAACGAGCAATTCTTTGCTGGTGATTTAAATTTTTTATATCAAAGCATTACATAGGAAAGCGAACACCATGCCAGTGTTACATAACCAAATTTCGAATAAAATCCTTAAAGAACGTATGTTGGCTGAAACTGAGCCGCGTACCACAATCTCTTTTTATAAATACTTCAATATTCAAGACCCTGCTGCATTTCGCAATGAATGGTACCAACAATTCAAAGCGTTGAGTGTATTTGGCCGTGTGTATATTGCTAAAGAAGGGATCAACGCACAAATTAGCGTACCTGCCTCTAATGTAGATGCGTTGCGTGAACTTATCTACGCAACAGACCCGGCCTTAAATGATCTGCGTTTGAACATTGCTATTGATGATGATGGCAAGTCCTTCTGGGTACTACGTATGAAAGTACGTGACCGTGTTGTTGCCGATGGTATTGATGACGAAACTTTTAATCCTGCCAATACCGGGCAGTATCTGAAAGCAGATCAAGTCAATGCGATGATCGATGACCCAAATACTATTTTTGTCGATATGCGCAACCACTATGAATATGAAGTAGGTCACTTTGATAATGCGATTGAGGTGCCATCAGACACCTTTAGAGACCAACTGCCAATGGCGGTTGAAATGCTGCAAGACCAGAAAGATAAAAATGTGGTGATGTATTGCACGGGCGGTATCCGCTGTGAAAAAGCGAGCGCCTACATGCTACATAACGGTTTCCAAAATGTTTATCATGTGGAAGGCGGGATCATTGAATATGCACGTAAAGCAAAAGAACAAGGCTTGCCACTGCGTTTCAAAGGTAAAAACTTTGTGTTCGATAACCGTATGGGTGAGCGCATTACGGATGACACCTTAGCGCATTGCCATCAGTGTGGGGAAGTCTGTGACACTCACACTAACTGCAAAAATGACGGTTGCCATTTACTGTTTATTCAATGCCCAAGCTGCGCTGAAAAATATGAAGGCTGCTGCAGTCATGCGTGTACTGAAGAGATGAAGTTGCCTGAAGAAGAGCAGCGTATTCGCCGCGCTGGTCGTGAAGTGAGTAATAAAATATTTAATAAATCTCGTCATCGTTTAGCGGACGGACTGTTAAATAGCGAAAAATAGTATTATTTTAAAATGAAGAAAGCCCTTTTTAAAAGGGCTTTCTCTTTTAATAAAGATACTTAAAAACATTATAAATAAAAAATAATTCAATTCTATTTTTAACAAAGACTTTTGATGTAATATGCCTTTTTTGTGAATAAACGGTGCTGTTACTTATGCCTAATTTTCTAGAAATAATATGATTAGGAGTTTCATTCATCCAATTATTAATTATATTTTGCTCTTTCATCGTAAAAATGGATGAGTCATTATTATTAGCGAGCTTTGTTATTTTTTCTATTTGATCTGAATCAGTAATAACTTTGTCCAATATTTGAGTCATGATGTTTTTTGACATAATGAAAAAATTATCTTTTAGTAGCAAAGGCTTGTCTGTTAATGGGTATGCAGCATTGATGTAGATATAGAATCGAATGCTACTGGTTCTGTTTAGTAATGTTTTCAGGGTTGGGCAGTAACTCGAGTAATGACAATAGTATGTCAAATTAACTAGAACAATACTGGGTGAATATTTATTTATATATTTAATACCTTCATTAATGCACCCTGTGCTAATGAATTTTAATTTTCTATTAGAAGATAAATATTCAGTAATACCAAGGCGGGTATAATAACACTCATCAATAACTAATATTCTCATAGGGAACATCCTTGTCCGGAAAGAGTATTACAATAAATTGGAACTGATATTGAAGTCAATAAAGTAATAATAAAAATAATAAATTATCGCTTGTATTTGCAATTAATTCATAATTTATAGTTTTTATTTTATCTTTAATAATAAACAGCAAAGTATCATTTATTAATGATATGAATGAGAGCAGCGGAGTGATAACGAATGGATATTTGTTATGAGACAAATATCCATTCTGTTTACCTGCTAATGAGTTTTGAAATCAGATTCAAGATATTCGCCAGACTCAATCTTATCAATTCCAGCCTGAAGAATATTAATCAGCTGTTTGGCTACATCTGTTGTCAGCCACATGGTTTTATCAATTATTGCGCTATCCAGGCTATTGTTCTGTTCAGGGAGGTAATGTAAACGTAGCATCATCGCATCGTAGGCATCGACAGTACTGATATCCCAGCCAACAACAGGGTGAGTTTGGATTACATCGCTTTTTCTATTCATTTAGACCTCCTAATCAAACATCGTGATAAATAGTAAATATCTATTACTGACTAAGAGCAGGTGACTCAGAACGAGCTATATCTAGTATAAGAAGATTTTTTTAATATGGTAGTAGTAAAACTATTTTTTCTGTGAATTTTGATGAAAATTGACAAAATAGTTGGTGATTCTTTAAAAAAGAAGATGTGAAAAGGATAAAACCTTTCCACATCATAATGTTATTGGCCTACTTTGATAGTCCAACCGCAATCTTCACCCGCTAAGAATGGGATCAATTTATCTGTCCCACAGGCAATAGATTCGCAGGTCATATTCTCAGATTTTGTCAGTGTAATGTGGCCATCATTGACGGGTAATTCGTAAAATTTAGGTCCATTTAGTGAACAAAATGCTTCGAAATGCGCTAAAGCGCCTAATTCTTCGAATACAGTCGCATAGGCAGCTAGTGCGGTTGGTGCGTTAAATACGCCTGCACAGCCACAGGATGTCTCTTTACGGGATTGAACGTGCGGTGCAGTATCGGTGCCTAAGAAGAAGCGATCACAGCCAGAAGCGACAGCTGCACGTAATGCTTCTTGATGAACATTACGTTTTAAAATCGGCAGGCAATATAGATGCGGTCGTACACCACCAACTAACATATGGTTGCGGTTAAACATCAAATGCTGTGGTGTTAAGGTCGCAGCTGTAAATTCGTTAGCCTCTAACACATATTGCGCGGCTTCTTTGGTTGTGATGTGTTCGAAAACCACTTTTAACTGAGGGAATTGAGCTCGTAATGGCAGCATGACTTGTTCGATAAACAGCGCTTCACGGTCGAAGATATCGATATGGCTGGCGGTCACTTCCCCATGAATGAGTAATGGCATTCCAGCTTGTTCCATGGCAGCAAGAACAGGGTAGATTTTTTTAATGTCAGACACGCCATGGCTAGAGTTTGTTGTGGCATTTGCGGGATACAATTTACAGGCCGTAAATACACCTTCATTGAAACCACGAATTAATTCATCAGCATCCGTTGTGTCAGTTAAATAGCAGGTCATTAGCGGTGTAAATTGGTGCCCAGCAGGTACCGCTTGTTTAATTCGTTCACGGTATGCTCTTGCGGCTTCTACCGTGGTAACAGGGGGTACAAGGTTAGGCATGACAATGGCACGACCAAAAAATTGGCTTGTGAATGGCACGACTGTATTTAACATTTCATTATCGCGAAAATGAACATGCCAATCATCAGGGCGGCGGATCGTTAGGGTAGTTACAGTTGTCATTAAACCGGCTCCAATAAGGGGGGAAGTGATGAGCAGATGCTCAGGCCGGGAAAGAATGATAAAACGAAAACGATTAAATAGCTATGATCAAGGACAATTAATATAGAAATTATTTTTCTGTGGCTTTTTTTAACATGTTGGAAAATAAAGGAATTAGAACAGAATAAATCAGAGAAAGGAAAGATTAAGTTGGCTCCTCCAGCTGGACTCGAACCAGCGACATACGGATTAACAGTCCGCCGTTCTACCGACTGAACTATGGAGGAACTCCCTTAACACGCAGAGGATATTAGCGTTCTGAATCGCTAATGTCAAAGGGGAAAATGATAAAATAAGTTCGTTTGCCTGTTATCTGCGCGAATCGATAAAATTTTGATCTGACTGATAAGATGTAAAAGGAATAAAGCCAAAAATAGCTTTAAAAATAGCCAGTTAAAGAATGTGATATAAGATCATAGCGTGATTGTTATGTGTGAAAATTATTTTTGATGAGGAATTAATAGGAAGGATAAAAATGGCAGGATTAGAAAGCAATAAGCCCGCTAGGATTAACCTGAGCGGGCTTATTAAATTTGGCTCCTCCAGCTGGACTTGAACCAGCGACATACGGATTAACAGTCCGCCGTTCTACCGACTGAACTATGGAGGAATTGGTTGTTCCTGAGAACGAGGCGCATATTACCCACCGCGTACTCAGTTGTAAAGCATAAAATTAAAAAAAATGTTCAATAGGCTGTTAAATAAACAAGTTGGTGATTATTTATGCCTTATCAATAGGGTTTCAGGGATTTACCCGTTGTTTTAAGCAGAACTGCTAAGATGTGAATAGCGAGCAAGCAATAGGGATTATTCTATTAATGAATAGGACAGGAATAAATAAAAGTGGCTGGGAATAGGGTGAGTGTGCATGAAATGGTTAAAGGGACTAGAAAGCAAAAAGCCCGCAAGAATTAATCTTAGCGGGCTTTTTAAATTTGGCTCCTCCAGCTGGACTTGAACCAGCGACATACGGATTAACAGTCCGCCGTTCTACCGACTGAACTATGGAGGAATTGGGTTGTTCCTGAGAACGAGGCGAATATTAACGATATCACCTCGGCCTGTCAACGATAAAAATAGAAAATAAATCTAATTGCTCACTCACTACTCATTACGAATAAAAACTACGCTATATTATTGATAATGTTTTAATTTTGAGCAGCTAAAGTAACTTGTGTTGGCAAAGAAACCTCTGGGTATGCAATATGGTAAATATCGTAAAAGGAAATATTACCCTTTAATGCTAATAAACGAGAAATTTCTTGCTTGATAGCTGAGCTGACTTCTTGAGATTCAAGAACTTTATTTAAAGCATCTTCAGATACGATTTCAGTGACAAACCATTCGCCGTTATAGCAAACGCGCAAATCAAGCACGCCAATGTCTTCAAAATGGTAAACAGGCTTAATGTCAAACAACAGAACGCTAGCAAGTATAATGAATAAGAGGGTTATACCGAGCGTCCAATAAGGGCCAAAGTAGGGTGCGTACCATAAGATCACGGCAAGCGGTAAATAGGCTGCAATCATGCCAATACATAAATAAGGATGATTGGCGAGAAATTGGCTATTAAAGTAAGGTTTGCCATCACGTTGTTCACGCTGATTAATGGCATCTAAATCATCTATAAGTATTTGTTTGATAATATCCATGGTAAGTGACTCTCTGTCAGATATCTATACTAGGAGGGTATCACGGAGGGAATGAATTGTTATATATCAGTTAAAAAAAATATTTAACTGGATTGTCATCATCTGGGATTAATCCTGTCGACTTTTGAGGCTTGAAGAGGGTTTTATTTAAAAAAATCTTTAAAATATCAATAAAATGCAGCTTTTTTGTTAACATAATCCCGCCTAAAAGTGACGAAATCGAAAAAACATCAATATTTTCGGGATTGAATGTATAAAATAGTTGCTATTATCTCAAAGTCATGAGTTAATGTGCATCGGCCTGTTTAGCAGTCCTATTTGATGTATGATTACTGAGTTAGTGTGTTCTAAAGAAAAAAGTTATCACAGATAGCCTTTTACCGTGACGCTTCATCTTGGTGTTTCCCTGATTAAATAGCTGACTCTGGCCCATATATGCCAAAAGGCAAGTTTTTTTGATGTTATATAGGAAAAGTCAAATGTCCGACAAAATGAAAGGTCAAGTTAAGTGGTTCAACGAGTCTAAAGGCTTCGGTTTCATCACTCCAGCTGATGGTAGCAAAGACGTTTTCGTCCACTTCTCTGCCATTCAGGGCAATGGTTTCAAAACTCTGGCAGAAGGCCAGCAAGTTGAATTCACCATTGAAAACGGTGCAAAAGGCCCAGCAGCTGCTAACGTAACTGCTATCTAAGCTAATTGCTTAACTGATTTTCTAAAGCCCGTCCTTTTTAAGGACGGGCTTTTTCATTTCTGAAAATTAAAAAATATAGTGTAAAAATAATTAACATTTAAATCTTTACTTAATAATTAGCCGCATCTATACTCAGCTCACATTAACCTATTGGAGATAAATTACTTGGACAGTCAGAGTTGTAATAAAAACTTAATTTAATTGGCAAGTAATTAATAATCTCTTCTATTAACTGCTTGCCACTACGGCGGGCGGTGTCTGATGTTTCCATCACTCATACTCCCTGATTTATATAAGAAATTTTCATTTTTTGAATGAAATAATCACTGTTGCAGTGAGTGTGTATCATGCAAGTTTATATTTATTCTCTATTCCCTCCGGGCAATAGCCATTAATTACTGAATATTTATTTATTTATTCAGCAATTTGGCATGGGCTTTTATTCTGCTCATTAATTGTTATCCATTATTTGATGGAGGGATCATTATGTTTTTCACACCGGATATATTAAATCTTTTATCTGCAATGTGCCTTGGTGCATTAATTGGCGCAGAGCGTCAATGGCGCCAAAGAATGGCGGGATTGCGTACGAATGCATTGGTTGCAACGGGAGCAGCTGTATTTATTTTGAGTTCAGTGACGACTTCACCAGATAGCCCAGGGAGAATTGCTGCACAAATTGTGTCAGGGATTGGCTTCTTAGGTGCTGGAGTGATCATGCGTGAAGGCATGAATATTCGAGGTCTGAATACTGCCGCAACACTATGGTGTTCAGCAGGGATTGGTGTGTTATGCGGGTTAGGGCAATACTCACTAGCCACAATAGCTACATTATTGATTTTATGTGCAAACATTCTATTGCGAGAAGCTGCAGCAAAAATTAATCGCCAGCCGCAACAGCAGGCATTAGATGTTGAACAACGCTATAAAATACGGGTGATGTGTCACCAAGGTGATGAAATCCTTGTTAGAACGTTGATTTTACAAGCCATTAATGGGCTGCATATTCGCTTACAGTCATTGAGTAGCGCAGATACATTGAAACCAGAACAACTGGAGGTGTGTGCAGAGTTTCTTGCCACTCCAGTAGAGCAAAAAGAGATAGAAGCATTGGTTTGCCGGATTAGTCTTGAGCAAAGTGTCAGTGCTATCAATTGGAAAGTGGCATCTGAGCTACCCGCTTGATTGCTAAAAATTAACTGATTAAAGGAGCCGAAATGGACGAGCACCCCCCGTCTTGGAGATATAAACAGGAGCTATCTGGCTAAAATACAATATTTTCAGTCAGATAGCGTTTAAAAAGTACAACTGTACTCTATAGAGATAACGTTATGACTGAAATAAGGCATCAGCGCAAAGGCGCAAAAGCCCCTGCACGCCAAAAATTCATTGTTGGTGAACAAGCGAGCAAAAACATTGAGCAGGTTCTCAATGAATATCAAACTAACCTTTTGGGCTTATCTGAGAATGAAGCTCTCGACCGCCTAGTGGTAGAAGGTGAAAATGAAGTTGCTCATGAAAAAGCGCCTCCTGCTTGGAAGCAATTACTCACTTCTTTTAAAAATCCATTTATTTTTGTTTTGATGATCCTCGCGATTGTGAGTTTCTTTACTGACTACGTGATCCCTGAGCGTCAAGGTGAAGAGACTGATTTAACAGGCGTTATCATCATTGTCACGATGGTTGTATTAAGCGGATTGCTACGTTTTTGGCAAGAATATCGAACCAATAAAGCGGCAGAAGCCTTGAAATCGTTGGTTAGAACCACGGCTACTGTATTCCGCCGCGATGATAGAACCGGACGTTCTATTCGTAAGGAAGTACCGATCAAATGCTTAGTACCAGGGGATATCGTTTTATTATCGGCAGGGGATATGGTTCCCGCGGATTTAAAACTAGTGGAATCTCGAGATCTATTTATCAGCCAAGCCATTTTAACGGGGGAATCTATCCCAGTTGAAAAATATGACACTCTCGCAAATGTGTCTGCAAAAAGCTTGGAGCCCGCATCACCGACAGAAAATGAATTACTTGAAATTTCAAATATCTGTTTGATGGGCACCAATGTGACAAGTGGGACGGCGAGAGGCATTGTGGTTGCAACGGGGAGCAAAACGTACTTAGGTTCGCTGGCCAAATCGATTGTTGGAACTCGAGCTCAAACTGCTTTTGATCGCGGTGTGAATAGTGTGAGTTGGTTGCTAATCCGCTTTATGCTGGTAATGGTGCCGATTGTCTTATTAATCAATGGATTCACTAAAGGTGATTGGTTTGAGGCAACACTATTTTCACTGGCTGTTGCGGTGGGATTAACTCCTGAAATGTTACCGATGATTGTGAGCTCGAACCTTGCAAAAGGGGCGATAGCCATGTCTAAGCATAAGGTTATCGTTAAACGGCTCAATGCGATTCAGAACTTTGGTGCGATGGATGTACTCTGTACGGATAAAACAGGAACGCTAACGCAAGATCGCATCATTTTAGAGCATTATCTCGACAGTAATGGGCAAAAAGATAGTCGAATTTTGCAATTGGCGTGGTTGAATAGTTTCCATCAAAGTGGTGCCAAAAACATGATGGATCAGGCAATTATTCGACGTGGCCGTGGCAATGATAAGGTCGAGCAGTTGAAGGCTTATCAAAAAATTGATGAACTACCGTTTGATTTTATTCGCCGAAAATTATCGGTCACAGTAAAAACCCCTGAAGGTGATGCTTTATTGATCTGTAAAGGGGCAGCGGAAGAGATGTTGGCTGTTTGTCATAGTTATCAGCATGATGGACATACCACCTTATTAGATGATCAAGCTAAAGCTAGGATTGCTGAGCTAGTCAGTGACTATAATAAACAGGGTTTCCGGGTATTACTGCTGGCAACGCGTTCATTAAATGATGCAGAAGCTTTGTTACCGTTATCAGCTCAAGCAGAGCAACAGCTTGAGTTACAAGGTATTCTTACATTTTTAGACCCTGCAAAAGAGAGTGCAATTTCGGCTATTGCTGCACTAAGAGAAAATGGTGTGATGGTCAAAGTGCTTACTGGCGATAATGCCGTGATCACTGAAAAAATTTGCCATGATGTAGGTTTGAATATTGATGAGATTATGACGGGTCTTGAAGTCGAGGCGATGAATGATGAGGAGCTGAAAACAAAAGTTGAACAAGTTTCCGTTTTCTGCAAATTAACCCCACTGCAAAAATCTCGGATCCTAAAATTACTACAAGCAAATGGGCATACGGTTGGTTTTCTGGGGGATGGGATCAATGATGCGCCGGCTTTACGGGATGCTGATGTCGGTATATCCGTGGATACAGGCACCGATATTGCGAAAGAATCTGCGGATATTATTCTGCTAGAAAAAGATTTAATGGTATTAGAACAAGGCGTTATCAAAGGAAGAGAAACGTTTGGGAATATTATTAAGTATTTAAATATGACCGCAAGCTCTAACTTTGGAAATGTGTTTTCCGTTCTGATTGCGAGTGCATTTATTCCGTTCTTACCGATGTTAGCTATTCATTTACTCGTTCAAAACCTGCTGTACGATATGTCCCAACTCGCATTACCGTGGGACAAAATGGACAAAGAGTTTTTAAAACGTCCACGTAAATGGGATGCGAAAAATATTGGGCGCTTTATGATTTGGATTGGTCCAACATCGTCCATTTTTGACATCACGACATTCGCCTTAATGTGGTATGTGTTCCAAGCTAATAGTATCGCCCATGAAGCGCTATTCCAATCCGGTTGGTTTGTTGAGGGATTACTGTCGCAAACCTTGGTTGTTCATATGTTACGGACACAAAAAATCCCATTCATTCAAAGTACGGCTGCGTTACCCGTGTTACTGACAACAGGGATCATTATGGCTCTTGGGCTTTATATTCCGTTCTCATCATTTGGTTCGATGATTGGCTTGCAGCCTTTGCCAATGGAATATTTCCCTTGGTTAGTACTGACATTAGTGAGTTATTGCTTTGTCGCACAAGGTATGAAGCACATCTATATTAAACGCTTTGGAACGTGGTTATAACCTGATTGGGTTACGTGACTTGAGCGGAATCTATCGCTTTAAGTTAAATAAAAAAGAGCCATATAGGCTCTTTTTTTACAGAATAGGAAGGCTTATTGCAGACCTAAAGCTGTTTTCATTTGTTTCATCGCATCAATGCCTTGCTGGCAAGCTTGATCTTGTTGGTCTTTAGGTAAAGCAGCAACTTGTTTTTTACCTTCTTCTAACTGACCTTTCATCGCATCTAATTGAGCTTTGGCTTGTGGGTTCTCAGAAGCTTTAGCAATTAAGCTATCAACTTCAGCAAAGTAAGCGTTACAGGTTTCAGTTGCACCAGCAACTTGACCTTTTTTCTCTTCTTCTGAGCACGCAGTGATTGTTAATGCCAATAAACCCAGTCCACAAGCTAAAATCATCTTTTTCATAATCAACCTTATTAAAATTATTTATATATAAAGCAAATTAAGTATATAAGAGGATCTTCTTTTATCAATGTAACAAATCCTAAAAAGGGAATTGATAATCAATTCAAATGATTAATCTCTACTATGAAAATTTATGCTTTATAAATGACTTTTGTAGTGATAATTATCTATCATATTTTTTGTTAGCCTATTATGACGAATGGAAAATAAAGATAGATTATTATTAATTAGTATAAATACGTAATTGACACTGAGTTCACATATTCATGAAATAAGAATAACAGCATAAAGTATCAAGTGAGTGGCAAACTGTTTTGTAAAAAATACGTTAAGTAAAAGTAACTAAAGATTGTCTGTAATAAGAGAAAATTAAACTCCTTATAACTTTTCTAATGATGTTAATAACTTTTTTTCATATGCAGTAAAAATAATTAAAATTGAGAATTGGTGTAAAAAATAATTTACATTATACGTATAAAACTAGATTATCGAATATTTATAGAATTAATGGCTGTACATTTAAAATGCGATTATAGAAGTGAAAGGTGAGCTGTATCACAAATTTATTAATAAAATGCTTTTCACTATATAATATTGATTTTTAAATTAAATTTCCTTTGAACCATTAGGGGGTTATCAGGTAAAGTCTCTGCCTCCAAGGGTGTCCCCCTTTCGAATCTTGGTTTTTTTAAGTGATAAAACTTTGCTATTTAGGTTAACAACGATTAGGTTCGTTAGGTTGACGCTAGGTCAAATTTACGTGCAAAATTACTCTCATAAGAAATTCGCCAAAGTGTTTTAGACAGGTTAGAATGCTTCGGACAAAGGGAAATAAATTTTCTTACATTACATTCCCAGAAGGATCCACCTTACAAAGGGAAAGTAAGAAAATGAGATAAGGCAATTACGCTTATCTCGATATGCAACATAGCAGACAATCATTAATGCTATGGGCATGGTATGTATGTAACCGGATTTATCTTGTTACTTTTTATTTTTATAATTACACACAGAGCTTTACCATTATGTCTGCTTCTATTGTAAAGAAACGGCCGTTAAGTCGTTATATTAAAGATTTTAAACACAGCCAAACTCATTGTGCACACTGTAATAAAACTCTTGATCGTATCTCCCTCGTTTTCAACGATGGTATCTTGAATAAAGAAGCTATCGCTGACATGACCGATTTGGTTGATGAAGCGGCTTGGGGCGAACTTCAAGGGCAATTTACAGCACTTTGTCGTTTTTGTAGTGAAATTTTCTGTAATAGCAATACAGACTATTTCGATATTATGTCTTTTAAACAGTATTTGTTCTTACAGACAGAAATGAGTCATAGCACCGTCCGCGAGTACGTTGTTCGTCTGCGCCGCTTAGATGAACTGCTGTCATCCTCTAACTTTTCAATGAAAGACTTTACCGCAAGTAAAGTTCAAGAACAGTTGAGCGATAAAATGACTGATTCAGCATTTAGCAACTACAATATTGCACTACGTAAATATGAGCAGTATTTAAGCTGGCAGTCAGAAAAAAACTAATAATATTTTAAGTTAATAAAAATAGTTAGTTATACGATTATTTTTAATACTAAAATAGGCAAATAGGTGTCCAATAGGGCACCTTTTTTTATTTTTGAATAATAGTCAGTATAAATGATATAAATTGAACAGATTTAGAATTAAATTTCATCAGCTGTTATAGCTAATGCTTAATATATAATAATAAAAATTAATGGGAACTATTTAATTAAATTTATAGATAAATAAGGATGACAAAAAACAAAAAAGGCAGTGAATATTTGGACTTAATGAAAAAGGAATAGAATATTATGAATGTAGTTCAAGAGTTTATAGTGAGGGGAGAGCCTGAGTTAATCAACCTATATTATACTGGGCTGAAAAACTCAGGCTTTTGCATATTATCCGATAGTCATTAAGCTTGCATTACCACCCGCTGCGGCAGTATTCACACTTAAAGAACGTTCATGCACTAAGCGTTCAATGAGCAAGTTAGTTTCACCACGCTCAAAGCCTTGGACTGAAATAATCGGCCCTTTGCGTTTGGCAACAGCTTCACAAACGTGTTTTAGTTGATCGCAATCTCCGTGATAAATCACACCTTCAATTGGCTCCACTGTGTTTTGCCAATCTTTGGTGAATGATATAGTTTTGCGGACTTTTTCTGGCAGTGATTTAAATAGCTTCTGATGCAGTTCACTATTTTCCCACAGTGTTTGGCAACCACTTGCGAGCACGGCAGATAACTGAGTCAAACAATCACGTTCATTATCGCTAAGGCATAAAATAGTGCCGCGTGGACGCAAGGTATAGGTGTTCTTTTCACCTGTTGGTCCCGGTAATAAACGCGTAGTACCGGCTTGCGTTAAACGTGCAAATTGTTCAATCACGGCTTGTTCAACATCAATATTCTGTTTTTGTACCCATGCAGAGAAAGCTTCAAATGGAGCGAGTAACTCAGCGCGAGCACTTGCATCCATTGGTAAATGGCTATCTTGCTGCTCCAGTGTTTGGCAAACAGCATTCTCAGGACGCTCGCTTAATAAACGGTAGAGATAAAGCGGCCCACCGGCTTTAGGTCCGGTACCTGAAAGTCCTTCACCACCAAATGGTTGTACACCGACAACAGCACCGACCATATTGCGGTTAACATATAAGTTGCCCACTTTCGCTTTAGCGACCACTTGGTTGATGGTTTCATCAATGCGGGTATGAACACCTAATGTTAACCCATAACCAGCGGCATTGATTTGGTCAACTAATTGCTCTAACTCATCACGCTTGAAGCGAACAACATGCAGAACTGGTCCGAAAATTTCTTTTTTCAACTCACCAATACTATCTAACTCAATCAGAGTTGGCTTAACGTAGGTTCCTTCGGCTTGTTCTTGCTGATCTTGGCTGTCCGCAAAGACGGCTTGGAAAACGGTTTTGCCTTTACTGCGCATTTGTTGAATATGTTGGTCAATATTCTCTTTGGCTTCACTATCAATGACAGGACCAATATCGGTGGAGATGTGTTCAGGATTCCCCATCCGGCACTCTTCCATTGCACCTTTCAACATGCGAATTGTTCGGTCAGCGACATCTTCTTGAACACAAAGAATACGCAATGCGGAGCAGCGTTGACCAGCACTGTCGAATGCAGAGGCGACGACATCGGTGACAACTTGCTCAGTGAGTGCTGAAGAATCAACAATCATCGCATTTAATCCGCCAGTTTCTGCAATCAGTGGCGTTGGGCGGCCTTGAGCATCTAAGCGACCCGCAATATTACGCTGCAATAAGCCCGCTACTTCGGTTGAACCAGTGAACATCACGCCACGAACGCGCTGATCGCCAACCAATTTTGCTCCGATAGTTTCACCTTTACCCGGTAAAAATTGCAGAACATCACGCGGAATGCCCGCTTGGTGCATAATGGATACCGCGATAGCACCAATTAATGGTGTTTGTTCCGCAGGTTTAGCTAGCACAGTGTTACCTGCGGCTAATGCCGCTGCGATTTGTCCAGAGAAAATGGCTAATGGGAAGTTCCATGGGCTGATACAAACAACAGGGCCAAGAGGGCGGTGGGTGTTATTATCAAAATCTTCACGGACTTGAGTAGCGTAATAGTTTAAAAAATCAACCGCTTCACGCACTTCAGCAATCGCATTGGCGTAAGTTTTCCCAGCTTCACGCACCAGCACATCCAATAATGTCTGCAACTGTTGCTCCATAATATCGGCAGCACGTAACAGGATAGCTGCACGTTCAGATGGTGGTGTTGCAAACCAAATCGCACCTGCATCAGTGGCGATATTCAGCGCATGTTCAGCTTCTTGTTCGCTGGCTTCACGCACTTTACCCACGATATCGCGATGGCAGGCTGGGTTGATAATTGCGACGGCTTCAGGTAGCGCTTGTTGTGCCACAAATTCGCCACCCAATAGTGGCTCTGCGATTTTCTCTTGCGCCGCGGCATTGAGTAATGCGCTCGAGAGTGATGCTAAGCGGTGTTCGTTAGATAAATCTAAACCCATTGAGTTAACACGGCGAGTTCCATACAGGTCACGCGGTAATGGAATTTTAGGGTGTGGTAAGCCAATTTGCCCTTCAGTTTTAGATAGCTCACGAACGTCTTTAACCGGATCAGCAACCAACTCATCTAATGGGATCGTGGCATCCGCAATTCGGTTAACAAACGAAGTGTTTGCCCCGTTCTCTAAGAGGCGGCGAACTAAGTAAGCCAATAATGTTTCGTGGGTACCGACTGGGGCATAAATGCGACATGGTCGGTTGAGTTTACCGTCTGCCACTTTACCAACGACTTGTTCATATAATGGTTCACCCATGCCATGTAGGCATTGGAATTCATATTGACCAGGGTAGTAGTTTTTACCTGCAATTTGGTAGATAGCCGATAATGTATGTGCGTTATGCGTCGCAAATTGTGGGTAAATTAAGTTAGGTACGGACAGTAATTTACGCGCGCAAGCAATATAAGAAACGTCGGTATACACTTTGCGGGTATAAACTGGATAACCTTCTAGGCCGTCAATTTGCGCACGTTTAATTTCGCTATCCCAATAAGCGCCTTTTACAAGACGGATCATCAGGCGGCGTTGGCTGCGTTCGGCTAAATTGATAATTGAGTCGATAACAAATGGGCAGCGTTTTTGGTAAGCCTGAATGACAAAACCAATACCGTTCCAGCCAGCCAATTTCGGTTCAAAACACAATTTTTCGAGTAAATCTAACGAAATTTCTAAGCGGTCAGCTTCTTCAGCATCAATGTTGATGCCAACATCGTATTGGTGAGCTTGCAAGACTAAAGAGAGTAAGCGCGGATACAGTTCTTCCATCACGCGCTCGTATTGCGCGCGACTATAGCGCGGATGCAGGGCGGATAATTTTATGGAAATACCCGGCCCTTCATAGATCCCGCGTCCATTCGAGGCTTTACCAATTGCGTGGATCGCTTGTTGGTAAGAGACCATATAATCTTGGGCATCTTTCTCGGTTAATGCGGCTTCACCCAGCATATCGTAGGAGTAGCGGAAACCTTTATCTTCTAATTTACGTGCGTTGGCAAGGGCTTGGGCGATGGTTTCGCCGGTGACAAATTGTTCACCCATCAAGCGCATTGCCATATCCACGCCTTTGCGTACCAGCGGCTCACCACTTTTGCTGATAATGCGATTTAGCGAGGAGGATAGTTTTGCTTCATTGTGGGTAGAGACTAATTTACCCGTAAATAAAAGCCCCCATGTTGCCGCGTTCACAAACATTGAGCTGCTTTGACCAACATGAGATTGCCAGTTACCTGTACTGATTTTGTCTCGGATCAGTGCATCGCGAGTGGCTTTATCGGGGATACGTAATAGTGCTTCGGCAAGGCACATTAATGCCACGCCTTCTTGAGAAGACAGGGAAAATTCTTGTAATAACCCTTGGACTAAGCCAGAGCGACCAACCCCATTTTTTTGATTACGTAATTTTTCCGCAATGGAGTAAGCCAATTTATGAGCCGCATCAGCTTGCTCAGGAGGCAGCTCTGCTTGTTGTAAAAGCATTGGTACAGCTTGAGTTTCAGGAATGCGGTACGCCGATGTAATTGCAGAGCGTTTCACCGATTGGGGCAAAATATGTTCAGCGAACTCAAGGAATGGCTGATAAAGGGTCTCAGGAGACGAAATTTCATCACCAGAATGCTGATCTTTTGTATCCAAAACCGTTGATAATTCAGGTATAATTTGGTTGTTATCGAGTTGCTCTAAATAATTATATATAGCTTGTTTAATAAGCCAATGGGATGTGCGATCAAGACGTTGAGCGGCGGCTTTAATGCGGTCACGAGTTTCTTCATCAAGTCTCACACCCATAGTTGTTGTGCTACTCATCTTAATTCCTTCCTTTTCACAGGTGTTAAATACCAAAAGTTACACACCATTATGATGATGTTGCAACTTTGTGCAACATTGTTAATGTGTCATGTGAAGAAAATGTGAAACAACTCTTATTTTTATGAGTAATTTATGAGGCTCATTGATTGGGTTTTTATAATTTACTTATAAATCAATGTGTTGATTTTTATTTAGGGATGATGGCAAGTTAAACGCTTAATTAAGAATTTGACTTAAAAGTTTAACATTTGTGATGTGTCTTTTATTTATTGAACAAAAAATAGTTAATTTCTTGTTAAAAGCATCTGAGTCTGTCTAGCATGATGTGGCAAAGTTATTGAGTTATTGCAACACAAACAATCACAACATAGATAAGGTGTGCATCAAAAAATGCAAAATTGTGCAATTAAGTGCAACACCTTGAGATTAAAAGTTATCAAAGAAAATTATAAAGATAACGACAAAATAGACGCACTATGGAGACGACAGGATGACTGTAAGCACTCCGATGATCATTATGTTCATCGTATATATCACGGGTATGTTATTGATCGGCTATTTAGCCTATCGCTCAACGAAAAACTTTGATGATTACATTTTAGGGGGACGAAGTTTAGGTAGTGTGGTAACCGCATTATCTGCAGGGGCTTCAGATATGAGTGGCTGGTTATTGATGGGGTTACCAGGCGCTATTTTCCTCGCTGGGATTTCTGAAAGCTGGATTGCAATTGGTTTATGTTTAGGGGCTTATTTAAACTGGTTGTTTGTTGCAGGGCGTTTACGTGTACAAACTGAAAAAAATAATAATGCCTTAACGCTGCCAGACTATTTCACAAGTCGTTTTGAAGATAATAGTAAGATTTTACGTATTATTTCTGCGGTTGTTATTTTAGTTTTCTTTACTATCTATTGTGCATCTGGGGTTGTCGCAGGGGGCTTGCTGTTTGAAAGCACCTTTAATATAAGTTACGACAAAGCTCTGTGGTTAGGAGCACTGGCGACCATTGCTTATACTTTCTTAGGTGGTTTCTTAGCGGTAAGCTGGACAGATACTGTTCAAGCATCGTTGATGATTTTTGCCCTGATCTTAACGCCAATTGTCGTGATTTTATCCCTCGGCGGGTTAGATACCTCGATTGAAGTGATTAAAGCGAAAAACCCTGAATATCTTGATATGTTTAAGGGCATGAACTTTGTTGCCATTCTGTCATTGCTAGGCTGGGGACTGGGTTATTTTGGTCAGCCTCATATTCTGGCGCGTTTTATGGCGGCAGATTCACATCGTACGATCCGTTCAGCACGCCGTATCAGTATGACATGGATGGCTCTTTGCTTAGGTGGAACGATTGCCGTTGGTTTCTTTGGTATCGCTTATTTTGAAAACAACCCTGCATTAGCAGGCTCTGTGATGAAAAATAACGAGCGTATTTTCATGGAATTAGCCGGATTACTGTTTAACCCATGGATTGCAGGTATCTTATTGTCTGCGATTTTGGCGGCGGTAATGAGTACATTAAGTTGCCAATTATTAGTGTGTGCCAGCGCATTAACCGAAGACTTATATAAGCCATTCTTCCGTAAATCAGCTAGCCAGAAAGAGCTAGTGTGGGTAGGGCGAGGAATGGTGCTGTTAGTGGCGGCGATCGCAATCTATATTGCCCAAGACCCAAATAACAAAGTCTTAGGATTGGTGAGTAACGCGTGGGCAGGTTTTGGTGCCGCGTTTGGTCCAGTCGTTTTACTCTCTGTTATGTGGAAACGTATGACACGTTCTGGGGCATTAGCAGGGATGATTGTCGGTGCGGTAACGGTATTAGTTTGGATGAAATTCAAATGGTTAGGTTTATATGAAATCATTCCAGGCTTTATTTTTGCGACCATCGCTATCATAGTTATCAGCTTGATAACTAAGGCGCCAAGTGCAGCAGCACAAGCCCGCTTTGATGAAGCAGAAGCTGAATACAATACAAAATAATTGATAGATTTAGATTTTATAGATAGGTCTAGTTATAGATAGTAAAAAGGCTGAAAGGGAAACCTTCCAGCCTTTTGTTTTGTTTGTTAATTGCGTATCCGTCAAATAATTAACGCGGTTTGCGGCGTTTGACGACTTGGTAGCCAATAAACAGAATAACAAACCACAGTGGCGTCGCAATTAAAGCTTGTCGGGTGTCATGTTGGAACGCGAGTAATACAACCATAAAAGCAAAGAAGGCAAGACTGACCCATGACATAAAAATACCCCAAGGCATCTTATAGCGAGATGCGGCATGTTTTTCTGGGCGATTCTTACGGAAATTCAGGTAGCTTAATAAAATCATACTCCAGATAAACATGAACAAAATCGCAGACACGGTTGTGACTAAGGTGAATGCATGCATGATATCGGGAATAAAGTAGATCAAAACAATACCGAAACTTAGGCAGATACAGGTGAAAATTAAGCCTGTTGCAGGTACCGCTTTTTTCGATAACTGACTAAATTGTTTCGGCGCATCTCCCTCTTTAGATAACCCAAACAGCATACGGCTAGTGGAGAAAACACCACTGTTTGCTGATGAAGCCGCAGAGGTAAGTACCACAAAGTTCACGATACTGGCAGCAGCTGGCAGGCTGATTAGCACGAACATTTCCACAAAAGGACTTTTGTCCGCCAAAATGGTGCGCCAAGGGGTAACGGCCATAATCACAATCAGGGATAATACATAGAAAGCAATGATCCTAATCGGGATAGCATTAATGGCTTTTGGTAGGGATTTTTCAGGATCACGAGTTTCTGCTGCTGCGGTTCCCACTAATTCAATTCCCACAAAGGCGAAAATCGCAATTTGGAATCCAGCAAAGAACCCACTGAGCCCCATTGGGAACATACCACCATCGTTCCAAATATTACTTAAAGAGGCCGTGTGTCCGGTCGGTGATTGGAAATTCATCGCAATCAACGTACCGCCGACGGCAATTAGCGTGACAATAGCGACAATTTTGATCATCGCGAACCAGAACTCCAGTTCACCAAACAGTCGAACAGAAACTAAGTTAAGCGTCAGTAGCGTGGCAACACAGATAAATGAAGTCACCCATTCCGGGAAATTAGGTACCCAGAAACTGACATACGAGGTGATCGCGATAATATCGGCTATTCCCGTGATCACCCAGCAAAACCAGTAAGTCCATCCCACAAAGAACCCTGCCCATGGACCGATTAAATCCGCAGAAAAATCACTGAACGATTTATAGTCTAGGTTGGAAAGCAGTAATTCCCCCATGGCTCGCATGACAAAAAACAGCACAAAGCCGATGATCATGTAGACAAAGATAATAGAGGGACCTGCAAGGGAGATGGTCTTTCCTGATCCCATAAATAGCCCTGTACCAATGGCTCCACCAATGGCAATTAACTGAATATGACGGTTACTGAGGCTACGTTTTAGTTGATTTCGGTCAGAAGATGGCCGAGAGGTGGTTGTCGTTGCATTTTCTTCCATATTGTTATTTATCCGATAGTCATTGTGATATTAGCCCACACTATTTTTTTAAGTTTGTGGCTGTGTTTGCTCGAAATATTGTGACATAAATCTCAATTAGAGTAAGAGAAAATTTACAAATGGCTGAGAGACCGCTGGTTTAACCAACGGATCTACCTAGGTCATTAACACTATTAACGAAAAATTAACCTAAAATTAAAAATAGCAGAATAAGTTGAAATGAACCAAATGCTTCATTCTAAATAATGACAGTTGTAGTGTGGGAAATGCATAAAGATGATGTAGCTCGTTTTTTAACTGAAAATATCACGGTTTTTCTTATTTTTAACAGTTATCTTTATTGGCTATTTCTAAATGATAGGGCTAACTGTCACTTTCACATCATATCCCACGACAAATAAGGCTTGTTCTAAGGTTTCAATTTTTGAAGCATATTGAAGGTCTAGTAGCCGTTCTATTTGTTGGGCACTGATATTGAGTGTTCGAGCAAGTTTGCTGCGCGAGGTTTGAGTTTCAAGAATGGCATTGTGCAGTGCGATTTTTAAGCAGCTCAATACCGGCAAATGAATAACAAACGCATCAGCGACTGAATTTTGGGGAAGAGGAATAGGGTTTCTTGATGTGATCAGCTCAGAAAGCGTGGCGAGCAATGTTTCTTGAGCTTCTAATTCGACATCTTCTGCGCAATAAGTCACACCTTGAATATCGGGGAAGTCACAAAAATTAATTTCGTATACACCTTCATCTTCGATAAATTCAACCGTTGCTAAATAATTAAACATAGTAAACCTCAAAAATTAGTTTCTTCATAAGATAAATAGTACAAAACGTCACAGAATAGACAATGAGTAGCATGTTAATAAAATGAAAAACGGATAGTGATAGTTTGTAGATTGAACATTTTTTACCACCTACAAGTCTGATTGGTTAAAGAATAGATGCGTTTCATAATGAAACAGTCATGTAAACCCATTACCTCTTTGTGAACCAAGTCTCAGTTTTAACAATATTTTATTCACCTCTTGTCCCAGTATCAATATGCCAATTTTACCCTTTTAGTCACCATATAATTTTTTAAATAAAACATATGAGAACGCATATGCATCCTAATTCGAATAAGCAGTTATACGTAATTTTGTCGTTGTGGTTAAGTAATTTGTTAAAATAAAAGTATATAGTAACATTCCGGTATCATCATTTTGAGTTACTAACTAGTAAATAAACAGCGATATGTACGCGGGGGTAATAAGTTAAATTACTTATTTACATAAGTCATATTTTCGATGCAGGGTAGTCGTATTTACACATATATGTAGTGAAATTGGATGACCGTCTTATTGTTTATAAATTCGCTAGCAGAATGGTGCTTAGTTTTTTTATTTTTTCCTTTTATCAATAACTCAGTGCGCTAACTAATGCTGTGGCTTGAATTTTTTATACAAAAAACAATAGCGAAATAGGTTAATCAAATGTTTGAAAAGTTAATTTAATTAAAATGAGTTTGTCATACAAAAATAACAATCTTGCTTATTAATATGGCAATACTCGATGAGAATTCATGACAATTTTATCTGAAATCTTTAATGGTATTGCCTGTGTATAAAATGGGCTTAATTAGAATTTTTAATGTTATTGTCATTGGTTAATAATAATACAGTTAAATTTAATTAATATAAACTTGCTGTGGAATAATAATATGTATGACAAATTTAACTTTAATCTAGTCGAGAAAAAATTGAATTAATTTGATTAAGATTTGTGGTTTTGATTAAACACATTGAAAAATAATGTTTAATTTTTATTCCTAAGTTACCGATATTACTAAGCCTTTAAACAAATTGCATTTTTGCGGGAGTAAGAAAGATTGATTTAGATCAATATGTAGGTTCTTTCGTTATGCTTGGTGTTTATTGCTTATAAATTCCCTCATATGGGTGAGTTTTTTACTTAAAATGCTAGTATTTGACTTAGGAAAAATCTAAATGTTGTGAATATTTGAGATAAGTAGGATTAAGATATAGTTGTAATAAAGAATTGCTAATATATAGATGGATAATTATCCCGATAGACCAAAAAGAAACATAAGTGTCTTGAATAGTTAATTTAGTGGTGCATAATAATTAACGGCTAATAATGAAATCGGTATATTCTGAGATTTACAAGAAATGCTAACTTTTTAGCCACTCGTTATTGTTGTAGGTAATCAGGAAATATATTTAATTTAAGTTTGAACCTGTGTGTTTATATACTCCAAACTGGGTATTTCAATGGACCTCATGGGATAGTAATGGACTACACTATCCAGCTTTAATTATTTTCATATTTAAAACTTTGGTTAACACATTCGGCTCAAATTGATATTTGTTCTTTCTGCATGCAGATGTTAATAATTATTCGAAAGGTATAAAAAAATGAGCTCTACCACTGATTTTCTGAAGCATATATACGATATTAATCTTTCATATTTGCTTTTAGCTCAAAAGCTTATCGCCCAGGAAAAAGCCACTGCCATGTTCCGTCTCGGAATTTCCGATTCGATGGCGAACACTTTAGCAGAACTTTCTTTACCTCAATTGGTTAAATTAGCGGAAACAAATCAGCTAATCTGTCAATTTAGATTTGAAAACAGCGACACGATTGAGAAGCTTACCCGAGATTCTCGAGTTGATGAATTGCAGCAAATTCATACGGGTATCCTCCTTTCGACCCGACTATTGCAAACGCATAATGAGTCCGATTCAGATATAGCGAGAAAAAGATGAGTAGCGTAGCTGAGAAAAGTATCGTCAAGGAAGCTAATGATATTCGTTTGGCAATGGAATTGATTTCGCTTGGGGCTCGCCTGCAGATGTTGGAAAGCGAAACTCAAATTAGTCGTGGACGCTTAGTGCGTTTATACAAAGAACTCAGAGGTTGCCCACCACCAAAAGGGATGCTCCCTTTTTCAACCGATTGGTTTATGACATGGGAACAAAATATTCACTCATCCATGTTCTATAACGCCTATCAATTTTTACTGCAAACCGGTCAATGCGAAGGGGTTGATGCTATTCTCAAAGCCTATCGACTCTACCTAGAGCAGTGTTCACCTAATGCAGGAGATGAGCCAATTTTGGCATTAACCCGAGCGTGGACATTAGTTCGTTTTGTGGAAAGTGGTATGTTGCAAAGCTCCGATTGCAATTGCTGTAGTGGTTCATTTATCACCTATGCCCACATTCCTGAAAATAGCTTTACGTGCAGCTTGTGCCAGCCTCCATCACGAGCAATAAAAAAACGTAAACTTTCCGAGCATCTCGCCGATATTACGGAATATCGACAAGATGGCATTACCAAAGCGGTAATGTAATTGGATTAATTTGGTTTACAGGCAATTTCATTGCCTGTCCTTCCTCATATTCCCTTTGACTGCCATCTGTTAACCAACGGAGTGAAAGGGAATACTGTGTTAATACTCATCGGATATATCATTGTTACAGCTGCCGTTATCGGTGGCTATGTCATGGTCGGTGGTCATCTTGGCGCGCTGTACCAACCAGCTGAATTTGTCATCATTTTAGGGGCTGGTTTAGGCGCATTTGTTGTGGGTAACAGTGGTAAAGCCATCGTTGCATTATGTAAAGTATTACCAAGACTCTTCCGTCGCTCTTCTTACAACAAAGCCATGTCAATGGACTTAATGGCTTTGTTATTTCAGCTTTTGAATAAATCTCGCCAACAAGGCCTACTTGCACTCGAAAAAGATATTGAAAACCCGCAAGAGAGTGAGATTTTCTCCCAGTATCCTCGCATTATCAAAGATCAAACTGCCATGATGTTTATCGTGGATTATCTACGTTTAATGGTGACGAGTAACCTGCAAGCGCATGAAATCGAAGCATTAATGGATGAAGAGCTAGAAACATTTCGTCAAGAAAACGAAGTACCAGCATCCGGTTTGAACATGGTGGGCGAATCCATGCCTGCGTTTGGGATCGTGGCGGCCGTTCTGGGGGTGGTAAATGCGCTAGCAGCTGCAGACCGACCAGCGGGTGAATTGGGCGCCTTGATTGCACATGCAATGGTAGGAACTTTCCTCGGTATTTTAGTGGCTTATGGTTTTATTTTACCACTGGCTAGTTTGATTCGTCAGCGCAGTAGCGAACAATTAAAAATGATGGAGTGCATTAAAGTTACTTTCCTCTCTTCGTTGCAAGGGTATGCGCCTCAAATTGCGGTTGAGTTTGGTCGTAAAGTCTTATTTAGCGTTGATAGACCATCATTCCTTGAGCTGGAAGATAAAGTCCGCGAAGTCAAAGTCGGTAATCGCGCAACAGAAACCACTGAGGAGTAATCGCTAATGGCAGCCAATGGCCCTCAAATTATTCGTGTTAAGAAAAAAGGCGGTCATCAGCAGCACGCCCACGGCGGTGCATGGAAAATCGCATACGCTGATTTTATGACTGCGATGATGGCATTCTTTCTGGTTATGTGGCTGATCTCCATCTCCAGTCCTCAAGAATTAACCAAGATAGCGGAGTATTTTCGTACTCCGCTCAGCACTGCCATCAACCCAGGAACGAAAAGCGGAGATGCCACTAACCCCATTCCCGGCGGTGGAAAAGATCCGATTTTTCGTGATGGCGACGTGATGCCAGAGCCAAATAACATCATTTCCGGTGATGCAAATTATCGCTTTGAAAAATTAAAAGAAAATCTTGAGCAAGCGATTTTACAAGACCCGCGTTTGAATGAATTAAAACCCCATTTGTTGATTGATATGATCAACGATGGTTTACGAATTCAAATCGTAGATAGCGCCAATCGCCCTATGTTTAAAGTAGGTTCTGCCACCGTTGAACCTTACATGCGCGATATTCTTCGCGCGATTGCACCACTACTCAATGATGTTCCGAATCGCATTAGTATTTCTGGACATACGGATGATTTGCCGTATGCCAGCGAAGCCTATTACAGCAACTGGGAACTCTCATCCGATAGAGCCAACGCTTCTCGCCGTGAGCTGATCATGGGGGGAATGGATGAGCGCAAAGTTTTACGCGTAGTGGGGATGGCTTCATCCATCCATCTAGACAAAGAAAACGGCTTAGCACCCGTCAACCGGCGGATCAGCATCATCGTATTGAATGAAGATGAAACAAATCAAATTTTACATGAATACGATGGCGCAACACCGATTAACGATGTGCTGAAAAAAGGCCCACAAGATGTGCCAATACCGGCAAACAGTGATGTCGTAACTGTGAAGGTGACAAAGTCACCCGATAAACAGTGATGACAAAAACCATAATCACCCGAATCTCACTACTGCCGGATTTATCCGGCAGTCAGTGTTAAGTGAAACTTAAGCGAAATTGGATAAAAAGCATGGATATTACCGAGTTTTATCAAACATTTTTCGATGAAGCCGATGAGTTGCTTAGGGATATGGAACAGCATTTGCTTGAGCTTGATCCTATTGACCCAGATAGCGAGCAGCTCAATGCCATATTCCGTAGTGCCCACTCAATTAAAGGTGGGGCGGCAACCTTTGGTTTCACTCATCTGCAAAATACCACACATACCTTAGAAAACTTGCTCGATAAGGCACGTCACGATGAGCTGACATTAACGCCAGATATTATTGACGTTTTCTTAGATGCAAAAGATGTGATGGTGTCCCAATTGGATGCCTATAAAAATGACTCATTACCAGATGATGAGTCATTCAAACGCATTTGTGATGTGCTCAAAAGTATTGAACATGATGTCAGCGAGATTGGCCCGGAAGAGGTTGCCGCGATTGTTAACGCGAGTACCAAAGAGACTGACGATGCTGTTGATGACAATGTTGTAGATGACGATGCTGCGACGGATGAGCCTTCCTCAGAAACCGCGATGCAAACTCATGCCTCATTGACAAATAACGAATTCTCTCATTATTTCATCATTACGTTGAACGGTCTGAAATCAACGGAAGTGGATGTATTAGCAGATGAATTAGGCTTATTCGGTAGCTTATTTGGCTCTGAAAAAAGTGATTCCAGCTTAAAAGCGTGGCTAGGAACCAATACGGATATCGACGATATCTGTGGTGTGCTGTGTTTCGTCGTGGATGAGTCTCAAATTCAGCATAGCGAAATCAGTTTTGAAGAGTGCCAACGTGCAACACAAGGTAGTAACCAGAAAAGTAAAGTTGCTGCAACCCTCGAAGAACTGGAAGCAACGGTGGAAGAGTTGGCGGCAATGGTTGAAACACCAACCGAGCCAGTTGAATCGCCTAAAGTGGCGGTTGCGGCACCGACACCTGTTACAGCGCCAACGCCATCATCTGTATCGTCATCCGCTGCCGCTAAAAAAGCAGCTACAGCGAAGCCCAAAGGGGATTCAAGCAGTATCCGTGTTGCCGTTGAAAAAGTTGACCAATTGATCAACTTAGTGGGCGAACTGGTGATCATCCAGTCAATGCTAACTCAGCATAGCCAACAAGTTGACCAAAACGAATATGCAGATTTACTCAGTTCTATCGTTCAATTAGAGCGTAACTCACGGGCTCTGCAAGAGTCAGTCATGTCTATTCGTATGATGCCGATGGATTATGTCTTCAGTCGCTTCCCTCGTATGGTGCGCGATATTGCCTCTAAACTGGGTAAGAAAATCGAACTGAAAGTGGAAGGTAGCTCAACTGAATTAGACAAGAGCCTTATCGAACGCATCGTCGATCCACTCAATCACCTTGTCCGTAACAGCCTCGATCATGGTATTGAAAAACCAGAAGTTCGTTTGGCAAATGGTAAGCCTGAAGCGGGAACATTGACGCTGTCTGCGGCGCATCAAAGCGGCAATATCTGCATCGAAGTACGCGATGATGGAGCCGGGCTAAACCGCGAACGAATTCTGGCTAAAGCTCGCTCTCAAGGCATGAATGTTCACGATGGCATGACCAATGACGAAGTTGCGATGTTGATCATGGCACCGGGCTTCTCAACCGCCGAAGTCGTGACTGATGTATCAGGCCGAGGTGTCGGAATGGACGTGGTTAAACGAAACATTCAAGACATGGGCGGGCGCATTCAAATCGGCTTCACGGAGGGTAAAGGCACCATTATTCGTATTTTACTGCCATTAACCTTAGCCATTCTTGATGGGATGTCAGTCAAAGTCTCTGACGATGTATTTATCGTTCCACTTAGCGCGATTATTAGCACATTACAGCCACGGCCAGAGGATATCTATCGCCTCGCAGGTGAAGAAAAAATGCTGCTCGTTCGCGGTGAATATTTACCACTGGTCGAATTGCATCACGTCTTTTCTATCGAAAACGCCGAACCAAATCTCGCCAATAGTATTGCGCTGATCATCCAAAATGCGGGGCATCGCTTTGCTTTATTGGTTGACAAGCTGGTGGGGCAGCAGCAGGTCGTGGTGAAAAACATCGAAAGTAATTATCGCAAAATTCCGGGAATTTCGGCTGCCACCATCATGGGCGATGGTTCTGTTTCGCTGATTTTAGACGTCGCAGAATTGCAGAGAATGAACAACAACATTTTGATTAATAAGAAACAGCCTGTTTCTCAACCAGTAATGCACTAAATAGAGGTTATATACCATGTCTATGTTAGATGACGATTTAAACAAGCTTGAAGAAGAAAAGAATGGCGAAGGCTACCTCATTTTTACGCTTGGTGAAGAAGAGTACGGAATCGAAATTTTAAAAGTGCAGGAAATTCGTGGTTATGAGCAAGTGACTCGTATCGCGAACACCCCTGACTTTATTAAAGGCGTCACCAACTTGCGTGGTGTCATTATTCCGATCATCGATCTGCGCATTAAGTTTTCCCATGAAAATGTGGTTTACAACGACAACACCGTTGTCATCGTTGTGAACTTAAAAGATCGTGTCGTGGGAATTGTGGTTGATGGTGTTTCTGATGTGCTAGTGCTGCATGAAGAACAAATTGCACCGCCGCCAGATTTCGCGGTGACATTATCCACTCAGTATCTGACCGGGTTAGGAACGGTAGGCGAACGTATGTTGATTCTGGTTGATATTGAAAAATTATTGACCAGTGAAGAGATGGCGTTAATCGACAATATCGCGGAATAACGTGTCATTAGATGCGTTAAATACGCTGATAATTTGCTCAAAAATGGTAAGCGTATGACTAAAGTTTTTGAGCAACTGTCCGATATCCAAACTACAACAACACTATGTTAGTAAAACACCATGTACAGTCGAATTAAAATCGTATCAGGACTTTTGTCCGTTATTTTTGTATTTATTTTATTGCAGCTGGTATCAAGTGGTTTGATGTTTACCAAACTCGGCGATAACAGCGACAGTATTAATTATTTGAATTCTCTCCAACGCCAAAGACTCGTTCTGACTCAAAGCTGGGTTAACTTATTGCAAGCTCGTTCTGACTTAAACCGCTCTATTAACGCGTATTTATTAGAAGAGTTAAGCATTAAAGATGATGCCTCTGCTGCGGATCTTATTGCTTCAGCAAAAGGTAAATTTAAAGCTGCCGATGAAGCGTATGACAGCTACAGAAAGTTGATGGCAAACGCAGAGGTGGATAAGGGGTTATTTGATAACTTACTGAAATCCTATGAGGATTACCGTACTGCATTAACCAAACTGTCAGAATATGCAGAGAAAGGGGACTTAAACGGTTTCTATGCGCATAGAACGTCAGGGCTACAAGCCAAATTTGAAGAGCAATTCGGTCTCTATTTTGCTGAAATTTCTTCAGATTTTGAAAATGAAGTCGTGAATGCAGAATCCAATTACCGCCAAGCTCTGTATTTGCTGGTTATTTTATCGGTACTGTTAGCAGTGATCAGCGTGATTAGCTATCGCTATGTGCGTAAAGGGATCACTGAGCCATTAAATACGCTGATCGAGCGCATTAAAGTGTTCGCTTCAGGGGATTTAACACCAAAAATTGATACCTCAGCGAACAACGAAATTGGTGAACTTGCGCGCGGTGCTCAGCACATGCAACAAGAGCTGATCAATACGGTTCGTGGTGTACTGGATGGTAGTGAAACTATCTATCAAGGTACCACTGAAATCGCAGCGGGTAACAATGACTTATCTTCACGTACTGAGCAGCAAGTGGCTTGCTTAGAAGAGACGTCTGCTAGCATGAGTGAGCTGACAGCAACCGTTAAGCAAAACACTGAATATGCTCATCAAGCCAGTGAGTTTGCAAGCCAAGCTTCTGTTATTGCAAAAGAAGGCGGCAAAGTAGTGTCTAACGTGGTTCATACCATGCGTAACATCGCCGATAGCTCACAAAAAATCTCTGATATTACCGCGGTTATCGACAGCATTGCTTTCCAAACCAATATTCTTGCACTGAACGCTGCCGTTGAAGCTGCGCGTGCAGGTGAACATGGTCGAGGATTTGCGGTGGTTGCCGATGAAGTTCGTAGCCTTGCTCAACGCAGTGCAGATGCAGCAAAAGAGATCAAAGGCTTGATTGAAGACTCTGTTTCTAGAACAGACGTCGGGGCTCGCCAAGCAGAAGATGCTGGTGAAACAATGACAAAAATTGTCGACTCAGTCACACGTGTTACTGACATCATGACGCACATCGCAACCGCGTCTGATGAACAGAGCAAAGGTATTGCTCAAGTGAGTATTGCCGTGGAAGAGATGGACAAAGTGACTCAGCAAAACGCCTCACTCGTTGAGCAATCCGCTGTTGCTGCAAATGTACTGGAAGAGCAAGTCGCTAAGCTTTCTCAGTTGATCTCCATTTTCCGTTTACCTGCAATGGATCAAGCAAAAGTACGCAACGCACAACCTGCACCAAGAACAGTATCTAATATTGTTAAAACACCAGATTTATCCAAAATCGCATCGAAAAATCATAAAGATGACGATAACTGGGAAACCTTTTAAGGGTAAATCTGTTCGAGCGCTGTGAGAGTTTCTCTCGCAGCGCTTTTATATGTTTAAGCTCGATAATTAAAAAAGGGCCAAACTTTTGGCTGGCATAAGTAGGGGATTAAATATGTTAGGAAAGAATATCCGAATTTCAGTGAGCTTATACTTACTCCTGATTTTATTTTGTGGTATGCAGTTAACCTCAAGCGGCGTCTCTGTCGGTATCGTTAACAGCGAATTAAAAGCGCTAGAAAGAATCGATATGGGTTCTAAAAAACGCGCATTACTGGAAGAGACGAGTAAAAACTTAATGCAGGCGCGTAATAGCCTGACCCAAATTGCCTTACTGATGAAAGTGGGCGACCACGTCCCATTAATCGAAGAAACCCGTGTTGTTTTCGATAACTACTTAGTTTCAGCTAACAAATCGTATAACGAATTCAAAACTCAGCCAGTGCTAAGCGAAAAAGAAAACTTAGCAGCATTGGAAGAGAAATTTAATGCCTTCGTCGTCACGTTAAATGCATTGAAAGGCAATCTTGATAACAACGATGTTGCAGCTTATATCAATCTGCCAGCACAACAAAACCAAGATGAATTAATCAGTGTTATTAATAACTACCTCTCTGTTTTAAACGACGAAAGCAACGCTTCTATTGCGGATGCAAGATTTTATAACCAATTTGCATGGGGCTCATTCTTCACCGTTATTATCATTATTTTCGGTGTGATTGCCGTTGTACACCTATGGTTAAAACGCAAAGTCATTTCACCATTAAACAGCATGAGTGAGCACTTTATGCACGTTGCGGAAGGGAAACTAAATCAGAATATTGAAATTAACTTCCGTGATGAAATCGGTGATGTATTCGAAAAATTAAAAGTCATGCAGCAGTCACTGGCAAAAACCGTCACCTCTATTCGTTCTAATACAGACCAAATGTATACGGGTATTCGTGAGATTGCTTTAGGGAATAATAATTTATCATCAAGAACAGAACAGCAGGCTGCCTCGTTAGAAGAGACTGCGGCGAGCATGGAAGAATTAACGGCGACGGTGAAACAAAACGCGGATAACGCCCGTCAAGCTAGTGAACTCGCTGTAACTGCATCGCGTACGGCGACCAAAGGTGGTGAAATCACGGAAGGTGTGATTGACACCATGACTGCAATTTCGAACAGCTCTCAGAAAATTAGCGCCATTATCAGTGTTATTGATGGTATCGCTTTCCAGACCAATATTCTTGCATTGAATGCAGCAGTAGAAGCGGCGCGTGCGGGTGAACAAGGTCGTGGATTCTCGGTAGTTGCAGGTGAAGTTCGCGCATTAGCGCAGCGAAGCGCTGAAGCGGCGAAAGAGATCAAAGGCTTGATTGACGAGTCAGTTGGACGTGTGAACCAGGGCTCTCAGTTGGTGAATGAAGCAGGTCAAACCATGAATGAATTGGTTGCCGCCGTTAATCAGGTGACCGAATTGATGGGCAACATTGCGTCTGCATCGAATGAACAGAGCCGAGGTATTGAGCAAGTCGCGATTGCGGTAACCCAAATGGATTCTGTTACACAACAAAACGCCGCATTAGTAGAGCAATCAACGAGTGCAACAGCGGCACTTGAAGACCAAGCCAATAATCTGGTCGAGACAGTGGAATTTTTCGAATTACCAGAACAATCCACCCGAGTTAGACGGTAATGGGGATCCACGCAATAGCGTGAATAATGAAGTCTCAATCTAGATAACGTGAGTTAGGGTGAGACGGTTAGCTAGACAATTCACAAGTTAGATGATGATAGTTAGGCAGCCACTTTCGGCTGCCTCGCCGGTTTTTATTGAATAGGACGACAAGTACGATGCTATTAGTACCACAGATAGAACCTTTGACTGATGACGAGTTTGGTCGGGTTTGTCGATTTATTCATAAAAAGTCTGGAATAGTCCTTACGATGAATAAGAAAAATATGGTCTATAACCGCTTATTAAAGCGTTTACGTGACTGTAATATCGACAATTTTTCTGACTACTTACGAATGTTAGAACGTGAACCGTTGAATGCGGAATGGCAAGCATTCATCAATGCTCTGACCACAAACTTAACGGCATTCTTTCGAGAGCCTCACCACTTTGCGACATTGACGGATTTTTTAAAAAGCCGCCGAAATAGCAATATCAATATTTGGTGTTCGGCCTCTTCGACAGGGGAAGAACCTTATTCTATCGCTATGACAGTGAGTGATGTTCTGGGAGCCAACGCCATCAATGCCAAGGTCGTTGCCAGCGATATTGACACGGAAGTATTAGAGAAAGCGAAACAAGGTATCTATCGAATCGAAGAGCTCAAAACCCTGACAGCATTGCAACGGCAGCGCTACTTCATGAAAGGGGTGGGTGAATACGAAGGGTTTGCTCGCGTAAAACCCGCACTTAGCAACATGATTGAGTTTCGTTACTTAAACCTGACGGAAGGCGATTGGCAATTACAACATCGCTTCGATGCGATTTTTTGTCGTAACGTCATGATTTATTTTGACAAGGAAATGCAGATAAAACTGCTAGAGCGCTTTGCGCCACTGCTCAAGCCGGATGGCTTATTGTTTATTGGTCACTCTGAAAATATTTCGCAACTGACAAAACAGTTCGTGATCAATGGGCAGACTGTCTACAGCTTAGCGTCGGCGAGGAGAGGACAATGAAAAAAATAAAAGTATTGTGCGTCGATGACTCTGCACTAATGCGCCAATTGATGCGTGAAATTATCAACAGTCACTCTGATATGGAAGTGGTCGACACGGCGCCAGATCCGTATGTTGCTCGGGATTTGATTAAGCAACTGGAGCCAGATGTTATCACCCTCGATGTTGAAATGCCGAGAATGGATGGCATTGATTTTTTAGAAAAATTGATGCGGCTACATCCAATTCCGGTGGTCATGGTATCCACATTAACCTCTAAAGGTTCTGAAGTGACATTAAAGGCTTTAGAGCTGGGTGCCGTGGATTTTGTGACAAAACCACAGATTGGTATTCGCGAAACCATGATGAGTTATCGCGATATGATCGGTGAAAAAATTCGCGCAGCGGCGATGTCTAAAATGTCGCAGCGTAACCGTTTTGCTCGCACAGAGAAAAAAGCAGCTGAACCAACAACTCTTGCTAAACCGCTGACGCCATACGTGTGCAACAACCGCGTGATAGCAGTGGGCGCATCAACCGGTGGAACAGAAGCAATCCGTCAATTTTTAGAGATGCTGCCTAGAGAGTGCCCTCCTGTGGTGATCACTCAGCATATGCCTGCAGGCTTCACCCGCTCTTTTGCTGAACGCTTAAATAAACTGTGTGCACTCACAGTTAAAGAGGCAGAGCACAACGAAGTTTTACAAAAAGGCTGCGCGTATATCGCGCCGGGTGATTCACATATGCTGATTGCCGATAAAGGCAAAGGCTACCAAGTGGTGTTGGAGCAGAGCGAGCCGGTTAACCGCCATCGTCCTTCCGTTGATGTGCTATTTGACTCAGTCGCTAAGCATGTCGGACGTAAATGTATTGGTATTTTGTTGACGGGGATGGGAATGGATGGTGCCAAAGGCCTACTCAACCTGCGTCAACAAGGGGCTTTCACTTACGCTCAAAACGAAAGCAGCTGCGTAGTATTTGGTATGCCGCGTGCCGCAATCGAAATGAATGCGGCAGATGAAGTGCTGGATCTACTGAAAATTGCCCCTAGCGTATTAACAAAACTTTCTACTGTCACCGTTTAGTGGTGACAGTTTATTTATCATTGTATTTTTGAAGGAGTGGTTATGGCCGCTAAAGATCTGAGCTTTCTGGTTGTCGATGACTTTTCTACTATGCGTCGCATCGTCCGTAACTTATTAAAAGAACTTGGTTTTAACAAAATTGAAGAAGCGGAAGATGGCGTTGATGCCCTCGAGAAAATCCGTGCTGGGAATATTGATTTTGTGGTTGCAGACTGGAATATGCCAAACATGGATGGCTTAGAGTTACTTAAAACCATTCGTGGTGATGATGCACTAAAACATATCCCCGTCTTAATGGTGACTGCAGAAGCGAAGAAAGAAAACATCATTGCGGCAGCACAAGCCGGCGCAAGCGGCTATGTTGTGAAACCGTTTACCGCCGCTATCCTCGAAGAAAAATTAAATAAAGTATTTGAAAAAATGGGGCTGCAATAATCGCGGGCGGTAAAGGAGACAGTGATGATTGAACAAGTAGCAATGAATGGCAGCCGTAGTGGCACTGGCAACGAAGATCTAAAACACGTCATTACACGCATTGGAACTCTGATGAGAACCTTACGTGAAAGTATGCGTGAGTTGGGTCTTGAGAAAAGTGTTCAGCAGGCAGTAGCAAGTATTCCAGACGGTAAAGATCGCCTGCGTTATATTGCCCAAATGACAGCCCAAGCGGCAGAAAAAACACTCAACGGCATTGATGTCATCAAGCCGCTGCAAGTGGAAATGAACAAAAATGCGATTGCGTTGCAGCAACAGTGGGAAGAGGCGGCATCCGGTGAAGTCTCCGAAGCGTTACGCGGCTCCACTCAAGCATTTTTGGGACAAGTTATCCAAGATAGCGAAGTGACTAAAGCTGAATTACTAGAAATCATGATGGCGCAAGACTTCCAAGACTTAACGGGTCAAGTCGTCAAAAAAATGATGGAAGTGGTTGAAGAAGCAGAGAAACAGCTATTAGCGTTGCTGATGGAAAATACACCACCAGAAATGCGAGTGAAGACTCAAAGTGAAAGCCTGCTCAACGGTCCTCAGATTAATAAAGAAGGTGTGAATGTGATGGCTTCACAGTCACAGGTAGATGATCTGTTAGATGAGTTAGGTTTCTAATTCGTTCGCTCCTTCGTGATATTTTGAGCTATAGCGTTATTGGCTGCGTTTGCCTTGTTGCTATGGCTCAAATTATTTAGGGTAGTTGTGCATCATTATTTTATTAGCGATTGTTAATCAAAACCCATCGACCAGTAGGTCTATCGCACTTTTGATTTTATCTCTTTGGTACTCAATGCAAATAATCTCTTTTCCTAGCATGGATTTAGAGATGGCAGACATCAAATGAGTCATAAGTACAAAGGGTTGCCCTTCAATATCAATAATTGGGTTAAGTCGAATCGGCAGGGCAGCTTGCAGATGACGTGTATCAAATAAAGGAATGATAAGGCGTGTTGTTAGGTCATCAATAATGTCACTTTGTACATCCAAAAGATAAGGATAGTTGGTTAGCTCTTTTTTAGCTTGATAGACACAATATTGCATTAAAGCTCCTTATATTCCTCTGAAAAAATTCCATATTCTTCACTGATCCTATTGAGTTCCTGAAAACCATCTTGGTTATCCGCTTTCCATTTTAACGCCTCAAGTTTTTTGAGTTCAGCCAGTAAAGCATTGGATAACACGAGGGAGAAATTTAAATTGGCTTTTCTCGCTTGTTCATAAAGTTCAGGGGAGACTGTCACACTCACCGTCTTTTTCATTTTATTGGCTACCGTCATCGCAACTCCTTTTTGATATATATGCTAAATTTACTGATGCATCTGAGTACATGTGCTCGAACACGGGTAAATGTAGCATGTATTTTGAGCGGAGAATCAATTTACCTCCATTTATTGAAAAATTCAGACACTCTGTTCTCTTTTTACATATCAAAAAGCGCTTCAATGGACTTTATTGGATAAAAAAAGCTATCAGCGTTATCTCCTGTTAATTGGATAAAACCGAGTCCGAGATAAAATTGTTTGGCTTTATCATTTAAGGCCTCGACAAATAGGCCGTAAATACCCACTGCATGCGATGCTTGATAGACAATTCTCATTGCATGAACAACGAGTAACTCACCATAACCTTGTCGTTGAATACTTTTATCAATGGCCAAACGACCGAGCGTGACACTGGGCGCATTTTCGTAAGGCACTGCTATTTGTCGCTGGCGGCTTGGCAACATTCTTTTTTCAAAACTACTCCCTGATAAGGTGTAGTAGCCCATTACACGCGGCTTTTCTTCTTTGGTTAACAGCATATACCCACGTAAAATTTGGTTTCTATGCTGCCGTTTTAAATGTTCGGTGAGAAACGTATTCATATAGGGCTCACCGCAATCAAAATGTGTTAAATCATAGTCGATTTCCTCTGAATACATCGCGATTTTAAAGTCCTTCACTTATTCCTCCGTGTCTTGTAGACGTTTGGCAACTTGCTTCAAGCGGTTATTTACAGCTGGTGGGTTATTGATAGCATTTTGAACTAAATTCCATGAATGCTCATTCAGGATGAGGCGTCGATGGTGATTGACAATTTCACTGGCTCGTTCTGATGCAATACTAATCATGAACTGAGATATAGACAGGTTGGTAATTGCTGCAGCTTCTTCAATCAAATTTTTGTCCTCTTCATTAAGTCTTAAGTCGATTCGTTTGGTTTTGGGGGCTAACATGGTATTTCTCCTAGCCTAAATAGCGGTCAGTTTTTCATGTTCAGACGTTCAATAACCCTTTACTGGGTTATCATTCCATCATATTCATATTGTACGGTTTTGCACCGTACCTGAATGATAAATGTACACTGAGGTAAGTTCAACTAGATTTTGAACACCAAACTAAAAGAAATACGCAATGTGGTTTTATACATGGTTAGCTTTGTTCACAGGTAGTTTTATATAGAGCCACAAACAGATCGAATGTGTTTATTTGGGTTTGCGAAGCGCTTCGCAGAGGGGGTGCAATAAGATGCAATTTCTGATAAATGGCTGTATAGCGCGCCGAAAAATGAAATTATAATGCTGGAATAGAGAGACGAAGGCTGGAAAGGCAAGGCTAACAGTCGGAAGAAACGCAGGCTTGAATAGCATTTCAAACCTGCGAGAACAAAATGCGGATGCGATTATTTCTTTTTATCTAGCATCGCTTTTAAATCTGCAAATGGGTTATAAGTGGCTTCACCCACATCTTTTTGTGCATCTTCACCCGCAACCACATTCGTTCCATACTGGTCGGCTTCTGTATACTTAGAATGTTCATGATCGTGACAGAAGAGACACAATAACTCCCAATTACTGCCATCTTCAGGGTTATTGGTATGGTCATGATCGATATGATGAACGGTTAATTCTCTCAGATTCGAATAAACGAATTCCCGCGTGCAGCGCCCGCATATCCATGGATAAATTTTAAGTGCTTTTTCACGGTAGCCACTTTCTAAGCGAGCATAGTTTTTAGGGATCAGAGCCATAACGAATATCACCTGCTATAAATAGAGTGTTTTACATTGATGTTATCAATATACCCCATTTTACGGCGTGGGTATTATAGGAAGTGATTTTTTAGGTCGTCCTTTTTTACTCTCTCTCTTTTTACCTTTCATTTACCTCTTTGCGAAGCGCTTCGCAAAGTTGTTGCCATATTGCTCAATAGCCAAAAAACCCCTGCGAAGTACGTCTATTTTCCACCATTGATTTTTTTACACTCTGTCATGCTATAGCGACTATGCGTATAGGCTAATTTTTTGGAAGTCACGTGTCCGACGAAAGTGATGTAGAAAAAACAGAAGAACCCACGCCCCATAAAAAGCAGAAAGCGAAAGATGATGGGCAAATTGTTCGCTCCAAAGAATTAAGCTCCCTCATGATGATGTTGGCTGGAGTCAGTTTGCTGTGGCTAAGTGGAGGGCATTTGGCAAACCAGCTACGACAAATCATGCGCCAAGGATTTATCTTTGACGGGCATTATCTGCAAAACACCGGGTTGATGCTCAGTTATTTGGGGAGGGTAGTTAGTGAGGCGTTATTTGCTCTATTTCCAATTATTGGGGGGTTAGCGCTGGTGGGGATCTCGGCATCGTCACTGGTAGGTGGGCTGTTATTTAATAGCAAACTGATTAAGTTTGATTTGAAAAAATTAAATCCAATCAAAGGATTAAAACGAATTTTCTCCATGAATGCCTTATCTGAACTGTTTAAGGCGATATTAAAATCACTGTTTGTGGGGTTAGGTGCGTCCATTTTTCTTTGGCAAAGCTGGCCATCGTTACTCCATTTGGTGATGGAACCACCGACAACCGCGTTGGCAAACGCACTCGAGAAGGTGATTTTTGCGGGTTATTTAATTGTTTTTCTATTAATCCCGATGGTGGCATTTGATGTGTTTTATCAATTTCGCTCTCACTTGAAAAAGTTACGGATGAGCCGCCAAGAAATTAAAGACGAATTTAAGCAACAAGAGGGCGATCCTCACATTAAAGCCAAAATTCGTCAGCAACAACGAGCGATTGCACGTAACCGAATGATGGCAGATGTACCCAGTGCGGATGTGATTGTCACCAACCCGACTCACTACGCTGTCGCCCTAAAATATGACGATAAAAAAATGGGAGCGCCGAAAGTCTTGGCAAAAGGCGCGGGGGTTATTGCCCAACGTATTAAAGAAATTGGTGCAGAGCACCGTATTTTACAACTTGAAGCTCCACCGCTCGCGCGTGCGTTATATCGCCATGCGGAGATTGGACAAAGTATCCCTGTTGCGCTGTATGCAGCGGTAGCAGAAGTTTTAGCATGGGTTTACCAATTACGCCGCTGGCGTCGTGAAGGTGGCCTGAAACCAAAGAAACCGAAAAATTTACCAGTGCCACCGACGCTGGATTTTGCTGGAGATAACAATCGCGATGGCTAATTTGGCTGCACTTTTAAAATTGCCGAAAAACTTACAAGGAACTCAGTGGCAAATCCTCGCTGGACCCGTGCTGATATTACTGATTCTGTCGATGATGGTTTTACCATTACCGGCATTCCTGCTGGATTTACTGTTCACCTTTAACATCGCGCTGTCCATTATGGTGTTGTTAGTGGCGATGTTCACCAAACGAACACTCGACTTCGCAGCATTCCCGACTATTTTGCTGTTCGCAACCTTATTGCGTCTATCGTTGAATATCGCTTCAACGCGTATCATTTTGTTGGATGGTCATACTGGGCCTGATGCAGCTGGGCGAGTTGTCGAAGCTTTTGGTCATTTCCTGGTTGGCGGTAACTTTGCCATTGGTATCGTCGTTTTCATTATCTTGGTTCTGATTAACTTTATGGTTATCACCAAGGGTGCGGGGCGTATAGCTGAAGTGGGCGCTCGCTTTGTACTTGATGGTATGCCGGGTAAGCAAATGGCTATCGATGCCGATTTAAACGCCGGTATCATTAATGATGATGAAGCGAAAAAACGCAGAGCAGAAGTTACCCAAGAAGCTGATTTTTACGGTTCAATGGACGGTGCGAGTAAATTCGTCCGTGGTGATGCCGTCGCCGGAATTATGATCATGGTGATAAACGTCATCGGTGGTCTGATTATCGGTGTGGGTCAGCACCATATGACACTCGGTGATGCAACGAGCGCTTATACCTTATTAACCATCGGTGATGGCCTAGTCGCCCAAATTCCAGCATTGATTATCTCGACAGCAGCGGGTGTTATCGTCACTCGCGTTGCAACCGATGAAGATGTTGGTGAGCAGATGGTCACTCAACTGTTTAATAACCCACGCGTGATGTGGCTCAGTGCTGGGGTATTAGGGTTGATTGGTCTTATTCCAGGAATGCCTAACTTTGTTTTCCTACTATTCACCGCCGCACTCGCTGCATTAGGGTGGTATCTGGTCAAACGTGCTCGCAACCCAGAAAAAGCGATGGATGATAGCCAAGCGCAGCATTTCCAAGAGGCCAATAAAGTGGTCGAAGCCACATGGGATGATGTGCAACTAGAAGATTTACTGGCAATGGAAGTCGGTTATCGCTTAATTCCGCTGGTGGATAATGACCAACAAGGGGAGCTGTTGGGTCGACTTCGTGGGCTACGTAAGAAATTTGCTCAGGAAGTTGGCTACTTACCTCCGGTGGTGCATATTTGCGACAACCTAGAGTTATCCCCGTGTGAATATCGCATTCTTATTAAAGGGGCTGAGGTGGGGCGTGGAGAAGCTCAACCAGGACGCAATTTAGCGATTGACCCGGGCAATGCGGCGGGAACCTTACAAGGGGATAAGACTAAAGAGCCTGCATTTGGTCTACCTGCTGTATGGATTGACGATGACTTGCGCGAACAAGCTCAAATTCAAGGTTATACCGTTGTTTCCGCAAGTACCGCGGTAGCAACGCACTTCAATCAAATCTTACTGCAATACTCGAGCACGCTTTTTGGTCGTCAAGAAGCACAAATGTTGTATGACCGCGTGAAAAAAGAGATGCCAAAACTAGCAGATGATTTGATCCCAGACACTATTTCATTGACCATCTTGCACCGCGTTTTACAAAACCTACTCATGGAGGATGTGGTGATCCGCGATATGCGCACCATTATTGAAACGCTGGCAGAAATGGCGGGTGAAAATGGTGAGCAGAAAGATACCGATTACCTCACTTCTCAAGTACGTATTGCTCTAGGACGTGCTATTACTCAGCAATGGTTTGGTAGCGCGGAAGAGATTCAAGTGATTGGGTTGGATGCGAAGTTGGAACAAATCCTGCTACAAGCTGCGAAAAATGGTGGTGGTTTAGAACCAAACTTAGCGCAGTTTATTCAAACTCAAGCGGAAGAAGCGGTGGGACATCAAGAAGCCATGGGCGCACCAACCGTATTGTTAGTGAATCATGCGCTGAGATTGATTTTATCCCGCTTCCTGCGTCGTAGCTTGCCGCAGTTAGTGGTGATGTCCAATTTAGAAATGACAGATCACCGTAAGATTAGAATGACATCGATGATCAGCGGGTCATAAACAGTCGATTGATTTCAAATTAACAAAACACAAATAAGTATCACAATAGGCAGTGTAGTGAGATGAGCGTCATAACTCCTCACTCACGGCCTATTTTTTTGCGCGTTAGTTCTATACAAGAGCACCGTTAAGGTCTTTACGGACTTTAAATCGAACGGCATCCAGTCTCACTGGCATGAGCCAAAAGACGCTAGATGTTAATCATTAAAGTGCATCGATATCTTATACATAATCATGGTGGAAATAACATGGCAGACACATTGAAGGAATTATTGGAATTTGCTAAAGGACTAGAAAAAGTCGGGGTTACAGATGGAGAGGTTGTGAAGCGTATTGAGGCGAGAAGAAAAGCAAGAAAGGCTAAATTTAATAAACAAAAAGACTCTGATCATTTAACCAGATAAAAATAGGGGGCGAGGAAAATAGGTTTAGCCAGAAATCTAAATTGAAATTTTCTTTCCTAACGCTGGGCGTTTAGATTCTAAGCCATCAGCACCGTAAGTTGACTGATTATTATGCTTTTTCACAAAATTTAGACGTTGTGCATTCAGCTCAATATGCAGTTGAAGCATTTGGTGATTACGATAATTTAAATCTTTTAGCTGAGCCGTCAGGTCTTTAATTGTATTCCAAGTGTGGCTAAGCGCTGGGTTACCTTCATACGGTGCAACGATTTTTGCTTGCTCTTCCAATTGTAAACGGTGGTTCTCGCCATGACTGATAGCGGCAACTAAAAAACGCTTTTGCTCCGTCGTTTCCTGAAATGGAGAAGGTGGCACACGATGGTAACCCAGTAATAACTCTTCATTTTTCATCACAATTTCCAGTGACTGCAAATGACCAAGCTGCTGTTCTAATAGGAGTAATAATTCGTCGTTCATAGTCGTTCAGTTTATTTCATAGAAAGCATGCATTCATGGGCATCACGTAAAATGCCATCAGCGATTTTACCTGCATCCATGGTTAACGTACCGTCTTTGATGGCTTGTTTGATTTTTTCAACTTTAGCGACATCAATATCAGAAGCTTGAGGCTGAAGTAATTTCTTTTGTAACTCACTCGGTGCAAAAGTGCTTTCTTTAACAGCTTCATTAGCGGAGACTTTTTTCTCACGAACTAACGCTGCGGTTTCTTGTGGATCGCGAGTGGTTACCTGAGTCAAGGCAGAGATTGCAGATGTTTGCTCAATAGCCATAGTATTTTTCCTGTTCCCGATATTTTTGATATAGAAGGTTATCGGCAGATATTAGTGAACCTTTAATATTCGGTTAGTTTTCAAATTACCAGTGAGATAAGTAATTTCACTTAAATTGCGATGTAAATCCTGATAATTAACTGCATATTTAACTACTTCAGACGAATTGCAAAAATTATACCTGTAATTCGCTTCAAAAACAGAAAATTATCACGCTATAACTTGATGATTTAATTTTAAATTAAGCTAGTTAAGCGCCACTTGAACACTGCCATTTTCTTGAGCTTCACCATTGACCACTTGCCCATTGATGAGTCGAACCCGAATATTCTCACCCATCGCAGCATTATTAATGGCTCGACCTTCATACTTAACGGAAAAGTTATTGCCAGTAGCAAATACATACACGGTTTGACCCGCTTTAATAGCCCAAGGGCGCCTAACCATTGAGCTAGTAAACGTCTGCCCAGCAGTAATATTGCGAAGGGCTAACGTACCACGCAGCGCCATTTTATCGGTAGATGCACCTGACGGTAATTGATGAATAAGCCCTTTTTTGGTGCCAATATCCACAAATTCAATGGTTTCTCCCTTCTGAATATTGCGGGTGGCAACATAGTATTGCCCAGTGACATTCACCGTTAGCTGTAAATACGTTTTTTTCTTATCACACTGCACTGGCAATGAAATGTTTCCCATATTACGGCCACCACTTGGTAAGCCAATTTGCGGCTTATCACAATTTGGCCATTTATCTATTGGGGTTTTTATTTCAATTGAAACGCTATTTTGTTTTCCATGAATTTTACGGAAATACTGGTCAATATCTTGTGGAAGAGATGCTTGAACAGAAAAAGAAAATAGGTTTAATATACTGATAATTAAAATATATTTAATTGAAAAAATAGTTTTTATCATCCCATTTCCTTTTTCATCCAATACCTTTTCACCCTTGAAGTTTACCTACATCGTCAATAATGAATGAGGCAAATAGGTCAATTATTTTGCCTTTATCTCGCCATTAGATTTTTTATCTGCCAGCTAATATGAGCATCGAATTTCTATATTCAAACTTTGCGTTTATAAAAACCGCAATTAAAAGATTCTTAATTTTCGTCTAAATCGATTAGGAATTAACTGAAATCCATTGAGGAAACCATGATTGATAAATTAGATGCCACCTTTGCTTTTCAGCAACGGGCTTTGTCCATAAGAGAAGCAAGACAGACTGTTTTGGCCTCTAACATCGCCAATGCGGATACCCCCGGTTATCAAGCTCGTGATATTGATTTTAATCGTCAATTACAACAAGCGATGGATAAAGGCGTGGTGAAAGGAAAGGGTATTTCACTGGCAGTGACAGCCAAAGGACATATCGAAGGCCATGATATGAAGCCTGCTGCGCTGGATCTGAAATATCGCGTGCCTTATCAAACTTCAATGGATGGAAATACGGTTGATATGGATGTTGAACGCAGCCAATTTGCTGATAACACATTGAAATATCAAGCCGATCTTACATTCATCAATAGCCAAGTCAAAAGTATGTTGGCCGTTCTACAACAAGGGTAAGGGTTATGGGTTTACTCAGTATTTTTGATATCTCCTCTTCTGCATTAACCGCGCAATCTCAGCGTTTAAACGTTAGCGCGAGTAACATGGCGAACGCAGAAAGTGTGACGGGTCCTGATGGTGAACCATACCGCGCGAAGCAAGTGGTTTTTCAAATGGCGCCACAAGGTCGCAACCAAGTTGGTGGCGTTCGTGTGAGTGAATTAATCGAAGATCCCGCTCCCCCGCGTATGGAATACAAGCCCGGTCATCCTCTTGCAGATGAAAAGGGCTATATGAAGATGCCTAACGTCGATACCGTGGGTGAAATGATCAACACCATCTCCGCATCGCGTAGCTATCAAGCCAACTTAGAAGTAATGAATACCGCTAAAACATTGCTACAGAAAACCTTAACGCTAGGTCAGTAACGGAGACGCGCAATGGGAATTTCTGCCTCAATGAATGATTCTTTGGATAACACAGTTGCTGGACCTGCAGCTGCAGCGAGTAACATTCCAAAGAAAAGTCAAAGTGATGATATGCGTGACACATTTTTAACCATGATTGTCACGCAAATGCAGAACCAAGACCCGACCAAACCAATGGATAACGCGGATTTAACGGGGCAATTGGCGCAGATAGCCACGCTTGAGAGTATGAATAAACTCAGCGATAGCGTCACCGGAATTTCGCAACAAATTGGGTCTGGACAGTCATTACAGGCGACGCAATTAGTGGGCAAAGGGGTACTTATCCCGCGCAATGAAATTGTGCTTGCGCCACTGAAAAAAGAGAGCAACGGCGAAAAGAGCAATGTGGCTAAGCCGGCTAACCCGTTACCTGATGATGTGATTAGCGCGAATAGCCCATCTAATTTTGGGCTCAGTAATTTTGGCGCAACAGAAGGTAATGAAGGCGGAGAAGGTACTGAAGAGCCGCAAACCGATTACATTTCATCGCCATTTGGTTTCTTCCTACCGAAGATGGCCGATAGCGTTGAAATTACCATTCGAGACAAAAACCGCACCGTAATCCGCACTATCACCTATGACTCAGAAGTGAAACCCGATATTTACGATATGGCATGGGATGGTCGCGATAACAACGGCAATGTGGTTGCCGATCCGAAAGGGAAATATTTCTTTGATGTGAAAGCCGTCAGGATGGGGTCTGAAATAGAGGTCACCAAACTCGGTTATACCCGTGTCAATGGTGTCACACCGGGCTCAGATGCACCATTACTGGATGTTGGAATAGGGCAAAGCGTGCCACTAAGCAGCATCTTTAAAGTGTATCCCGCATCTTAATTTTATTCCCCAAACTTTTATTCCCCAAATATTCATGGAGAAAATATGTCTTTTTCACAAGCAGTCAGTGGCTTAAATGCAGCATCAGCGGGGCTAGATTCGATTGGTAACAACATTGCCAACTCCGCAACTAACGGTTTTAAAGGGGCGACGACCTCGTTCGCTGATATGTTTGCCGGCTCCGGTGTTGGGCTAGGTGTTAACGTTGCAGCCGTCACTCAAAACTTCAAAGATGGTCCAATTACCCGTACTGATAGAGCAACCGACGTTGCGATTTCCGGTAACGGGTTTTTCCGTGTTCAAGACCAAAACGGGGATGTTTATTACAGCCGTGACGGTCAATTCCTGCGTGATAAAAGCGGTAACTTAGTCAACAACCAAGGCATGGTAGTGACTGGATATCCGGCAAGTGTGGATGATAAAGGCAACGTCACTGTACAAAGCGGCGGTGTTCCGGGGGGTATTAATATCCCAACGGATATGATGGATGCTAAACAATCTGATTTAGCCAAGTTAACCATTAACTTGAACTCAGAAGATAAAGTTAAAGATAAGCCGTTTAATCCAGATAACCCAGACGATATTGCAACGTATAACTTCAGCACCACCATGACGGCTTATGACAGCCAAGGTAACACTCATGAAATCTCTGTGTACTTTGTGAAAGGTGCAAATAATGAGTGGAAAGTGTATGCAAAAGATGCAAATGAGACTAAAGCGACTCAACTGATTAATACAGAAGAACCAACAGATCCTAACGACCCTGTAATCGTTCATGACCGACTTGTATTTGATGGTAATGGACGCCTGCAAACACCATCAAACGCAACGTTTGAGTTTGATTACAAAGGGGCTAATGGGGCAAATGATGGTGTATTAAAAATTGACTTAAATAAAACTCGCCAGCAAAAAGTAAGCGAATCTTCAGTCAGTGCTATCGATGTCAACGGCTACCCAGCGGGTGAATACACCACCTTCAAAATCGAAGATAACGGTCTGATTGTTGCTAACTACTCCAACCAACAAAAACGTGTTGTGGGTCAAATTGCATTATCCGCATTTGCTAACCCGAACGGTTTAGTGTCCCAAGGTGGTAACGTCTGGGCAGCGTCTAACGCTTCCGGTAACCCGATGGACGGCGTTCCGGGTGTAGGTCAATTCGGTAAATTGACCAGCGGCGCACTGGAGTCATCCAACGTGGACATGAGCCAAGAACTGATCAGCATGATTGTAATGCAGCGTAACTATCAGTCCAACGCCCAAACCATTAAGACCCAAGACCAGATGTTACAAACACTGGTTAACTTACGTTAATCCTAGAGGCTGGCGATGGATCATGTCATTTATACCGCAATGGGCGGGGCGCGTCATGCGCTTGAAAACCAAAGTATTGTTTCGAATAACATTGCGAACGTTTCAACAGCAGGCTTTAAAGCTCAGCTGTCAGCGATGCGCGCAGTGCCTATTCACGGTGATACCGAGCAGACGCGTACGCTAGTTGTCGCATCAACACCCGGTGCGGATATGAGCCAAGGTCAACTGAACTATACCGGTAGACCGATGGATGTTGCGTTGAATGATAAACACTTTTTGGCAGTCGCTTTAGGCGATGGCACGGAAGCGTATACCCGCAACGGTAACATTCAAATTTCGCCAGACGGTGAATTGATGATTGGTGAGCGTGTGTTGCAAGGGGATGGCGGGGCTATCAACGTGCCACCTAATGCGGAATTAACTATCGGTAACGATGGAACCATTACCGCGTTGCTGGCAACCGATCCGCCAACCATGTTGGGACAGATTGGTCGCCTCAAAGTGGTTGAAGCGCAGCCGCAAGACTTAGTCCGTGGCGAAGATGGGTTATTCCACTTATCCCCTCAGGCGCAAGCAGCGAATGGCGAAGGATTACCGATGAGCGAGCGTGCGGTCGTGACTTCTGGGGTGATTGAAGGCAGTAACGTCAATGCCGCTGAAGCCATGGTCTCCATGATAGCCAATGCTCGCCATTTTGAAATGCAAATGAAAGTGATCCACAGCGCAGACGAAAATGCGCAGCGTGCCAATCAACTACTTACGATCAGCTAATCACTAACAGCTAGCCGCTGGACGGCAATTGTTAGTAAGGAATGACTATGATCCGCTCTTTATGGATTGCAAAAACAGGGCTTGATGCTCAACAAACTAACCTAGACGTAATTTCCAACAACTTGGCAAACGTCAGCACTAACGGTTTTAAACGCCAACGTGCGGTATTTGAAGATTTACTGTACCAAAACATCCGTCAACCGGGTGCGATGAGTTCAGAACAAACTTCATTACCATCAGGTTTACAAATGGGTACCGGTGCGCGCCCAGTGGCGACAGTACGTATTCATAGCCAAGGTAACTTGAACAAAACCGGCACGACCACGGATATCGCCATTAAAGGCCAAGGTTTTTTACACGTTCAGATGCCTGATGGTACCGATGCTTACACCCGTGATGGTGCGCTTCAGCGTAACCAAGATGGCCAGTTAGTGACATCGAGTGGCTATCAAGTGGTTCCGGCGATCATGATCCCAGAAAACGCCAACAGCTTGAGTATTGCCCGTGATGGTACGGTTTCAGTCACCGTGTATGGAGACAACCAACCACAGCAAATCGGTCAAATCACGTTAACCACTTTTATTAACGATGCTGGCTTAGAAAGCATGGGTGAAAACCTGTATATGGAAACCGCAAGTTCAGGGGCACCGAATGAGAGTGCTCCGGGCACCAACGGCGCCGGGTTGCTGTATCAAGGTATGTTAGAAACCTCAAACGTTAACGTTGCCGAAGAGTTGGTGAACATGATCCAAACTCAACGTGCATACGAAATTAACAGCAAGGCAGTTTCTGCATCAGACCAAATGCTGCAACGTCTGACACAGCTGTAAGTAAGGATGGCAGTTCATGAATAACATCGTGAACTGCCTTTCGTGATGACAAAGGTATCCAGTAGCAAAAGAGTCGCATGATGATTGAAAACGGTATTGTTCCTAAGCGGAAAAAAACAGTGTTACAGACCACAAAATCCGTCTGTTTGGTTGCGGCAGTGGCGGTCACATTAAATGGCTGTGCACATATTAAGCCACGCCCGCTGGTGGACACACAAACCAGTGCAGTACCGACTGCACCCACAGCACCCGCTCCTAACGGTGCTATTTTTCAGAGTGCTCAACCTGCTTACTACGGCTACCAGCCGCTATTTGAAGACAGAAGACCTCGTAACGTTGGCGACATCTTAACGATCAACCTACAAGAAAACGTGAGTGCGAGTAAAAACTCGTCGGCAAATGCAAACCGTAGCGGAAAAACCGGATTCTTGGCAGCGATTCTGCCTGGGTTTATGCAAGGTTGGTTAGGCGGTAGCAACACAGAAATTGATGTGAAAGGAAACAGTGACTTTAACGGCAAAGGTGGCGCAAATGCCAACAATACCTTTAAAGGCACAATTACCGTGACCGTTGACCAGTTATTAGCAAATGGCAATTTGCATGTCGTGGGTGAAAAACGCATTGCGATTAATCAGGGAACGGAATCTATTCGCTTCTCAGGGGTAGTTAACCCGCGCACGATTGGCGCAGATAACAATGTAAGTTCCACGCAAGTGGCTGATGCTCGGATTGAATACGTTGGTGATGGCTATATCAACGAGTCCCAAACAATGGGGTGGTTACAGCGTTTCTTCTTAAATGTATCCCCTTACTAAGTGAATATCCGTCAGCTAATAGCCGAGAAAAATCAATGAAAAACAAATTATTCGTTCTCATTTCATTTGTTTGCCTTTTCGGGAGCCTATTTGTTGCTCCTGCCTACAGCGAACGAATTAAAGATCTCACCACGGTGCAAGGGGTGAGAGATAACCCATTAATTGGTTATGGTTTAGTGGTCGGATTGGATGGAACGGGTGACCAAACCATGCAAACGCCATTTACCACTCAAAGCTTAAATAACATGTTGTCCCAGATGGGTATCACCGTTCCACCGGGCACCAACATGCAGCTGAAAAACGTCGCAGCCGTTATGGTCACGGCGAAGATGCCGCCATTTGGTCGCTCTGGTCAATCGGTGGATGTGGTTGTTTCCTCGATGGGTAACGCAAAAAGTTTACGCGGTGGTACCTTGCTGATGACCCCATTAAAAGGGGTTGATGGGCAAATTTATGCGATGGCGCAAGGTAACGTTTTAGTGGGCGGTGCAGGGGCTAGTGCAGGCGGAAGCAGCGTCAAAGTCAACCAACTTAATGGTGGACGCATTACTGATGGCGCAACGATTGAGCGTGAACTGGCCAGTAGCTTTGGTCAAAGTGGTGCTATCAACCTGCAACTTAATGAAGACAGCTTCGCATTAGCGCAAGACATTTCAGATGCGATTAACCGTCTGGGTGGAATGGGTTCTGCGCGCGCATTAGATTCGCGAACTGTTCAATTACTCGTTCCTGCAAATAATACAGATCAAGTCCGCTTTTTATCACGAGTTCAAGAGCTGAACGTGCGCACACCGATGGCAGAAGCCAAAGTTATCCTAAATTCACGCACCGGCTCAGTAGTGATTAACCGTAGTGTCACCTTAGACAGTTGCGCGGTCGCACACGGTAGCTTAGCCGTGACGGTTGACCGTCAAACCCAAGTTAACCAACCGAATACGCCATTTGCTGGTGGGCAAACGGTGGTCACGCGTAATACCAATATTGGCGTGAAAGAGCAAGGTGGGGCGCTGCAAAAAGTGAATGCAAGCGTTCAACTTAACCAAGTTATCCAGGCGCTCAATACCTTAGGGGCAACGCCAACAGATTTGATGTCTATCTTGCAAGCGATGGAAAGTGCGGGCTGCCTACGTGCGAAACTGGAGATCATCTAATGAGCGATATGCAGTTATTACAAGGGGCTGCGTATGATGTCCAGTCGTTAACCAGTTTAAAAGGTGAGTTAAACAAATCGCCAGAACAAGGGCTGCGTCAAGTGACGCAGCAATTGGAAGCGACATTCGTGGAAATGATGCTCAAAAGCATGCGTTCTGCATTACCGCAGGATGGCATGTTTTCCAGCGACCAAACGCGCATGATGACCAGTATGTATGACCAACAAATTGCCCAAGATCTTGCCCAAAAAGGGCTTGGTTTTGGGGAAATGATGTATCAGCAACTGACCCGTGACCAATCGCCAAGCTCACCTGCACAAGGTGCATTTATGCCACTGAATGAGCAGGATCTGCAATCGTTGCCACCGTTCGCATTAGAGCAAATGGTTCGACGATTTGCTCCTGCCATGGGGGATGCACTGGCATCACCTTTCAAGCAAATCAAATCCTTATCACTCAATAGCAGCAATTTCATCAATCAATTGATTGAGCCTGCTAAAAATGCCAGTGAAAAAAGCGGTATTTCCCATTTCTTAATTTTGGCGCAAGCGGCATTAGAAAGTGGTTGGGGAAAACGAGAGATTCTGACAGCAGAAGGCAAAACCAGCCATAACTTATTTGGTATTAAAGCCGGTAAAAATTGGCAAGGACCGGTCACAAATATTATGACTACGGAAGTGATCAACGGCAAAACCATCAAAATGCGCGATGATTTCCGTGTGTATAGCTCCTATGAAGAGGCGATTTCCGATTATATCAGCCTGTTAACGGAAAATCCTCGCTATAAAGACGTTAAACACGCCGCAACCCCAGAAATTGCTGCACGTCGCCTTCATAAAGCGGGATATGCCACCGACCCAGGATATTCAGACAAATTGATCACGTTAATTAACCAGATTCGTGGTTCGGGCAGTGTGGCGAATACCTCGGCATCACGGGCGATTCAAGCTTATAACATCGACTTAAACGATATCTTTTAAAGCGTCGCAATAAATCAAAGTTTGCGCTAAACATTTGCGCCAATTTTCCGATAAATAAATAAGTGAAAAATTTTGAGTGGCTAGCGCTGAGATTGAGTCAGCCAATCAAAGCGCTCAGTCCCAAGAATAGGAAAAGCTTATGCTGAACAATGTAATGAATAATGCGCTCAGTGGTGTGAACGCTGCGCAAGGCGGGTTAAGTGTTATTTCTAACAACTTAGCGAACGCTGGCGTAGGTTACTATCACCGCCAAAGTGCTGTTTTCGGGGAGAATCCCGGTACGATGACACCTAATGGTTATTTTGGTAACGGCACCTATTTCAGCCATGTTCGCCGTGAGTTTGATGAATTTGTTAATGCGCAATACAGCCAATCCCGCGCGCGTAGCGGTGATTTCGAAGCGTATGTGAAAAACTGCAACAAAGTGGATGACCTACTGACAAACAATGTCGAAGACTTGTCTGGTAGCATCGGCAGCTTCTTTACTGCGCTGGATACAGCGAGCAGTGATGCAAGCGACAAAACGCTACTTGACGTTTTCTTAGGACAATCCAACGCGTTAGTTTCTCAATTCAAAGAAGCTGATAAACAACTGCAAGAGATGGAACGTGATATCAACCGCCAAATTGAAAATAAGGTGAAAGATATCAACGTCTACGCAGAAAAAATTGCGGGATTAAACCAACAAATCGCACGTGTGCGCTCCGTCAGTGGTTCAGAGCCTAATGACCTGCTGGATGTGCGTGACCGCTTAGTGAACGAAGTTAACTCGTTGATTGGCGTTAAAGTTATCGAACAAAACGGCAACTATAACGTGACCTTTGCCAACGGGTTACCGCTGGTTACTGGCGAAAAAGCTAACCGCTTAGAAGCGGTGCCATCCTCAAAAGATGATAGCCGTTTTAGCATTGGTTTTGTGGGGGCAAATGACCAAGTTCGTGAAATCCCTGACGAAGCGTTCAAAGGCGGCGAATTGAGCGGTATTTTACGTTCACGCCAAGAAGTGCTCGACCCTGCTTATCAAAAAATCAATAAATTAGCGTTAGTTTTCGCGACTAAATTTAATGAAATCCACCAAAAAGGCTTTGATTCTAATGGCGAAACTGGCAAAGACTTTTTCGCGATTGGTAAAGGCACTGTGGTCAGTAACACCTTCAATACTGGTAAAACTGACTTTGATTTGAGTTACAGCGATGTTTCTCAAGTTACGGGCAAAAACTATGAAATGCGTTTTGATGGTGGCAAATGGAATGTGACCCGTTTACCGGATGGCGTTGACGTTAAAGTAGATACTAGCACTTCAGGCTCACTGAAATTTGAAGGTATTGAACTCAAAATCACGACCAATACTCCTGCACAAGGGGATACTTTCGTCGTTAAACCGATGAATGGTGTGGTTAACGGGATGTCAACGCTGGTAACCGAGTCTTCGCAGTTTGCAAAAGCAGGCAGCAAAGACGGTGGCCCGGGTGACAACGAAAACATCAAAGAGTTAGTTAAGCTGCAAGATCAAAAACTGATTGATGGTGGCTCGACGTTCTCTGATTTCTACGCAACATTAGTCAATGATGTGGGAAGCCGTACTAAGCAAGCGCAAATTGATTCTGAAACCCAGAACAAAATGACCGAAAGTTTCTATCGCCAAGAGCAAGAAATTTCAGGGGTTAACATGAATGAAGAGAGCATTCAGATGCAAAAAATCCAGCAATTCTTTAATGCTAATGCTCAGGTATTAAAGACGGTTGATGATTTATTCAATGCATTAATGCGTGCGTTCTAATTGATGACGTTTTGAGTGATCAAAAACACTGGGTTTTAATCAGAATTTAATAAGGATTTAAGCGATGCGTTTAAGTACGAATATGATTTTCCACCAACGCTTACAGGACATGAATGGCGCTCAATCTCGTTGGATGGAGGCTGGTAGTCAATTAGCTTCAGGGCAGCGTGTAAACAAGCCTTCAGATGACCCGCAGGCGTCATCTCAAGCGGTGCGTATTAACCAGTCTGAAAACCGCAACCAACAATATGTGACCAGCCGCGGTTTTGCGAAAACCGGTATGACGTTGCAAATGAGCATCCTGACGCAAATGACGGATGTCACGACGCAAATCGATACCACCATCATTCAGGCCTCTAACCAAGGCGCTTTGAGTGATAAAGACCGCAATTCACTCGCTGAGCAACTGACTGGCCTGAAAGAGCAATTAGTTGCGCTGGGCAACACTACCGACGGTAATGGTCGCTATATTTTTGCGGGCTTTAAATCTGATAAGCCACCATTTGAAATTGATGCTGCCGGCGAAGTGCTGTACCACGGTGGCGATAAGCCAATCACTCAGAACGTCGCGAGTGAACGTGAAATGACTACCTATTTCACGGGTGCCCAAGTGTTTGAAACCGATGGTGCGGGTATGGTCAATGTATTTAAAGCATTGAACGAAGGCATCAAAGCGCTGGGCATTCCACAAGAAAATGCACCGCAAGCAGATTTGGACAGAGCGCAAGCGGGTATGGATACAGCTAACCGTGGCATCAAAGCGGCATTAGATCAAATCTCCAATATCGAAGCGAAACAAGGTTTACAGCTGCAAGAGATTGATAAACTTGATTTCTTAGCGGATACCCGTTCTATCCAGAATGCGGCGCGTAAGAGTGAGTTGTTAGAGACGAACTGGACAGCGACGACAACGGATTATTATAAAGAGAAGGCGATGTTCCAAGCTTCTCAAGATATTTTCAAAGATCTCAACAGCATGTCATTATTTGGCGGCCGTTAATTGATTTTTACCGCACCCTGTAGCAGTGGCATGTGTATCGGGTGCGGGTTTTCTTCTTAGTATTTTTCATACGTCTTTCCAATTTCCCTTTCTGATTTTTCTTGCACGATTTTTTTCATTCCAACCCCACATTTCGTTTTTCTCTTTTAAGGTCACTGGGTTTGACTTTTTAATAAATTAATTATTAAACAATAGATTAATAGAGTAGATGGCTTGGCCATTATTCATCGTAATACTTGAGGGACAGAACAAAACTTATGCAGAGTTGTATAGTGAATGAACAAAAGAACCAGAATATCGCAGTACTTATGAAATAGAAGAGCGAAGTAATATGTCGTTTGAGATGGTTAGATCAAACCCACAAATTAAACATTAACGACAGCTGCTCAAACGCTTGATGGATAAGGCGTTCTGTATAGCGCGGTAGGATAGAAATAATCAATCCCAACATGCTGATACCGATAGTTAATGTGAGAGGGAAACCCACCACAAACACGGATAACTGCGGCGTCATTCGGTTTAGAATACCCAGGGACAAGTTGAGAATTAAAAACAGCGTAATAAACGGTAGGGCGAGCATTAACCCATTGATAAAAATGGTATTAGCAAATTGTAAAAACACCCAAAAACCATCGCGGTGCAGGGGCGCGGTTTGAATAGGGATCAGCTCAAACGAGTTCGTCAGAATATAAATCAGCCACAAATGCCCATCGAACGACAAAAACAGCAGCAACGTGATTAAATTTAAAATTCGTCCAAGGATTGGCATATTAGGGCCGCCAGTCGGGTCAAAGAACGTCGCGAACGATAACCCCATCTGCAAACCAATCACTTCCCCCGCATGACGTACCGCGGCAAACGCCATCTGCATGGTCAATCCCATGGCAGCGCCAATCACAATTTGTTGCACACAGACCCATAATCCCATAGCTGAGAATAGAGGGATAGTTGCGATAGGTAATTGTGGGGAAATGACTAAAACAGTAAAAAAGGCGAGTGCGATACGTACCTTACTGATAGCCTGTTTTTCATTAAAAAACGGAGCGGTACCAAACAGGGCTAATAGGCGAACAAAAGGATAAAAACCTTGGCTTAACCATAGCGTGAGCGTTTCACTGGTAATGGTTAACATGATCAGCCAATGATAAACGGTAAGTTACTAAACAATGTGCGGATATAGTCCGTAAGCAGGTTCAGCATCCATGGCCCCGCGATGATTAATACTGAAATCACCGATAAAATCTTAGGAATAAACGACAACGTCATTTCGTTCACTTGGGTAGCCGCTTGCAGTAGGCTGATAATTAAACCCGCGGCCAGTGCAGCTAACAGCAAAGGCGCCGCCAGCATCAATGCGATTTTCATCGCTTCCGTTCCCATTGCCATTACAGATTCAGGTGTCATGTGTGCTCCTAATTAAAAAAGCTTTGGGAAAGGGAACCAAGTAGCAACTGCCAGCCATCGACTAACACAAATAGCATTAGCTTAAACGGTAATGAAACTGTCGCTGGTGGCACCATCATCATCCCCAGCGCCATCAATACGCTGACAACGACTAAGTCGATAATCAAAAATGGGATAAAGATAGTAAAACCAATCTGGAATGCCGTTTTTAGCTCACTGGTAATAAATGCCGGAATTAAAATACGCATCGGCACATCTTTGGCTTCTTGGATATCACCCACTTTGGCGATGCGGGCAAAGAGCGCTAAATCAGATTCACGGGTTTGCCCTAGCATAAAGGTACGCAGTGGCGCAGTGCCTTTTTCTAATGCAGTTTCTAGGCTAATTTTATCTTCGCTAAAAGGCTGATACGCCTCCCGATAAACCTGATCGGCAACCGGGGACATCACAAAGAATGTTAAAAATAAAGCTAAACCCAGTAACACTTGGTTTGGTGGCGCAGACGGCGTACCAAGGGCGTTACGGAGTAACCCTAATACGATGATAATACGGGTAAAACTGGTCATCATCAGCAACATTGCGGGGATAAAACCCAGCAAGGTTAAAAACAGTAACGTTTGAACGGGCAACGACCAAGATTGACCACCATCGGCTAATGTATGGCTGATCACGGCAGGCAATGCCGCAGAGGCAGATTGTGGCAGAACAAGTAACAGAGCGCTGATAATGGCAGCAGGTTTTAAAGGTGACATGGGCGCTTCCAGTTACTGTTTTTCAGGTGCCACAGCGTTAGCAGCATCCTGTTTTTTCTTGAAAATCGACTGAAACGTTAACGGTTCAGAGGCAAAGTTCACTACATCGTTTTCTAGTGGTGCAGGGTACTGGTGAAGCAAATTCACGGATTGTGATGTGACGCCCAGCACTAAATATTCGTTATTCACTTCCACCACGACAACACGCTCTTTGCCACCGAGAGTACAACGACCTTTCACATTAATCAGTTGCTGTTTCACAAGTGGATTACGTCCAAACCCAAATGTCTTAAACAGCCACGCACCCAGTAAGATCAGTAAAATGATCCCACCAAGTGCCCCTGAAATCTGCGCTAAGCTATCATTTTGGTTGATAGCTTGTGCGGAGTTACCTTCGCTGTTGACGGTGCTGGTCAAAAAAGGCTTTTGAGTGTGCGCCGAATCAACCTGTGAAGGTGGTGTCTGCAAGGACACCTCGGTTTGCAAAGATACCGCTGTTTCGTCAGGCATTTCTAGCGGCTCAAGCGACGCATACGTTCTGATGGCGTGATGATGTCAGTGATACGAATACCATAATTGTCAGACACCACGACCACTTCACCTTGGGCAATTAAATAACCGTTGATCAAAATATCCAGCGGTTCGCCTGCTAAACCATCTAAAGAAACCACAGAGCCTTGAGACAGGCTCAGTAATTTTTTAATTGTCATTTTGGTGCGACCCAGTTCCACCGATAGGCGAACAGGAATATCCATGATCATATCGACATCAGATAACTGATTTAATGGATTTTGTCCGTCGAAATTATCGAAATTTTGCATACCTGCGGAGGCGGATTCCGCTTGTTTTTGCTGTTCCAGCGCCTCAGCCCACAGATCCTCTTCATTGTGGTTGGTTGATGCATCAAGAGAATTCTTCGCCTCACTCATTGGTACTTTCCTCATCTAGAGTGTTTAAAACAGGATTAATCAAATGTTCCACACGCAGCGCATACTGGCCGTTTTGGGTACCGTATTGACTGGTTAATACTGGCACGCCATCAACATTGACGATAAGACGGTCAGGTTTCTCGATAGGGAGCACATCCCCTTTTTGCAGTTGCAGTAAGCGAGAAATACGCAGCGGGATCTCAACCAAATTGGCAATCAGTTCAAGTTCTGAACGTTTTACTTGCGTGACTAAGTTAGTTACCCACGCTTCATTTTCTTGATGCCCTTGCTCCATTGGTGGGTTAATTAACCGCTCACGCAATGGCTCAATCATGGCAATAGGGATACAGATACTGAATTCACCAACGGTATTACCAATTTCCACTAAGAACGGGGTGGTAACCACGATATCGTTCGGGGAAGTGGTGATGTTGGTGAATTTAACTTGGATTTCAGAACGCACATACTCGACTTCAACGTCCGCAATCGGCTTCCACGCATCACGATAAGCGCCTAAAGCCAGCTTCAGCATACGGTTGATAATGCGTTGTTCTGTATTGGTAAACTCTTTACCTTCCGAACGAACAGGGAATCGACCATCTCCCCCAAACAGGTTATCCACGGCGATGTACACTAACGCAGGTTCGAAAGTGAACAGTGCGGTACCACGAAGCGGTGGCATGTGGATCAAGTTCAGGTTGGTTGGAACTGGCAAGTTACGCGCAAATTCATGATAAGGTTCGATTTTAATGGCGCCAACCGTGATATCTGGGCTACGGCGCAACATGTTAAACAACCCCATACGGAACTGACGGGCAAAACGCTCATTAATAATTTCCAAGGACTGCATACGTTCACGAAATACCCGACGTTGGGTATTCGGGTCATAAGGGCGAACGTTGTCTTTGCCTTGGAGATCCGTTGATGGCTGGTTGCTTGATGGCGCATCATCATTGAGTAGCGCATCAATTTCAGCCTGAGATAAAATATTATCGCTCATGGGTCTTACCGCAGAATAAAAGTAGTAAATAACACGTCTGAAATATCCTGATCGGTATCGCCTGGGATCAGGGTAGGGGTAAGTGTCCCCTTAATATCTTTCATTAATTGCAACTTACCCTCGTTAGTACCCATGTTTTTAGATTGCTGTTCTGACAGCAATAACAGTAGGCGACTACGCACTTCTGGTAGGTATTCATGAAGTTGCTTACGCGACTTTTCATTCGCTAGACGTAAGGTGATGTGGATATAGAGCACGCGATCTGCCGCATTGTTTACCCCTGGCAGGTTAACGGTAAACGGTTCTAACTCCATAAAAATCGGTTGAGGCATATTTGGGCGTTTTTCTTCCCCATTCACAGTCTCCTGCGCCTCTTGTTTTGTCGTCCACCAGCTGTAACCACCGAAACCTGCACCGGCTAAGGCAATGAGGGCAAATAGCAAAATTAACCCTTTGTTCGAACGTTTAGATTGATTGCGTGAAGACGACATGTTGCAAAATTCCTGTTGTAAATGCCAAACCCATACGGAGTTTTATACTTTATGATCTCTAGCATTATCCCTAGATTGGGAAGAGTTAAAGGAGTGAAAAACGAAACAAAAAGGCGGTAACTCGACGCTTTAGACCTGAAATTACCGCCATTAGATTATTTCTTAGGCAAAGGTATTAATTCCACCTTGATGTGTTGGCAATTTAACCCCACTCACGCTGGCATGAGATTCACTGATACCAACCGCGCCCATTGATGAATGGGTCGGCTGAATTTGCCCATCATGTTGGCGAGATTGCTGATCAGCGTTTGATTGACCGCTAAAGTTATCTTGCCCCACTGAGCCTTGGGCCAAATGAATACCACTTTCCTGCAGCGCACTGCGCAGGACTGGCATCATGCTTTCCATCGCAGCACGAACATGGCTATGTGGAGAAACGAAGTGCATCACGGCTTGATTATCTTCGATACGCAAATGCACATTGAGAGAACCTAACTCTTCAGGATGTAAGCGAATTTGCGCTTGAGAAACCCCTTGGCGAGAGAAAAACAGCATTTGCTGGCTAAGTTGTTGCTGCCAAGCTTCAGTACCAAACGGCGTAGCAAAGTTCATGGTTGGCGTTGGCATCGCAGGTGTTGCTGTTGGCATTGGTGTGGCCGATGGTGTTGCCATAATGCCTGCAACATGGGTTACCGTCGGTGTTGCGGTATTGCTAAATGCGCCACTTTCAGCTTGAACACTAAAAGCCCCTTTAGCGCTGTTTTGCAGATTCTGGGTATTTTCAGCCGTCGCACTGGTGATTTGTGACAATGATTCTGTGCCCGGCGCTTTTTTACCGAGGGACATCGCATCTTGATTCAGATCTTTCGTTGGGATTGCGCGTGGATTGTCCAATGCAAATAACGCCTGATCGCGACGTTCACCGACTTCTTTTTTGCCCATTAAAGCGAGCGTCGGTTCTTCTGCTTCCCCGGCGAGCTGTAATTGTGCGCCAGCCAAGGTTTTATCATCAAATGGCGTTACGTTACGTGCCACATCCGTCAGTTGTTGCAGCGTTTGTGTGAACGGAGTTGCAGAGGGTTTCTCTGTGCTGGTTTGCGGGTTAGCAGCCGCTTGAATACGTTCATCCATGGCTTGTTTTAATTGGCTGATTAAGGCTTGTTCATCGCCTTGTTTACCTGTTAATAGCTCCGCTTGCAGTGGTGATTGTGCATTAATATCACGACGGAAATTCAGCTGCGCTAAGGTATTTTCAGCTTGTTGTTTTTGAGCTAACTGATTTTGAATGGATTCTTTTTCAGCTAACTGATTTTCTGTGGTTGCGATTTTGTCCGTTGCTAATGGTGCGTCAGTGGATTTTTCTGAATTGGCTGTGGCTGCATCAGATTGTTTTTGCTCACTGATCTGTTGGTTCAAAGGTGTTTCGTTAGCACTGCCATTGAGCGCAGGGGCGCTATCGCCGTTTTTTTCTGGTGATTGCTGGTTTTCAAGCATGGCCTGAAAAGGGACGGCAGGCGCTTGGTTTTCATCAATTTGCTTGTCTCGCGGCTGTTCCTTCGCGGTGTTAGCGGCAGGGGTGACCGGCAACAGGTTTGCATTGACGTCCATTTATTGGGTTCTCCGTAAAGTCGCGCGTTGAGCAAATTCATCCATCTGCTTTTGCTCTAAGCGATTTTGACGTTGGTTTTGAGTGTGTTCTGCACGCTGGATCAGGGTATCGAACGCATTGACGCGTTGCTGTTTTTCTTGCCAATGACGATTGGCGTCACTGACGCGCTGTTCCCAGAGCGTTAATTGCTGTTGTTGCTGCTCGATAGTCAGTTCCAAAGTCACAAGAAATTGCTGATAGTTCTGCCATTTGTCCGAGTCCATGCCCGTGTGCAATGTTTGGTTTAATTTCTGCCGATATTCTGACTGATAGTTTTCCAACATGTGCAACTGCTCCGCCATTTGCGTGTGCGTTTGGCGAACTTGAGCAAGGACTTTAGCCGCTTCCTCTGAGGCATCTTCTGCTAAGCTCAGTAAGGTCGCTAATGCATGACTATTGGACATCGCATTCCTCGTTATTCATTGGGAACAACATGAGCCAGTTGTTCACAAGCGGTTTGATAATCACAACGTTCATCAATATCTTGCTGTAAAAACTTCGACATTCTTGGGTAATACTGAATTGCGGTATCGAGCATTGGGTCGCTGCCCATGGCATAAGCGCCGACGTTAATCAGGTCACGGTTACGTTGATAGCTGGAGGTGAGCTGTTTAAAGCGCTGGATCTTACGATAATGTTCTTTGGCGATAAGCTCCGTCATGGCACGGCTAATGGAGGCTTCAATATCAATGGCAGGGTAGTGCCCAGATTCTGCCAATGAACGTGACAGAACAATGTGTCCATCTAAAATCGCGCGTGCGGAGTCTGCAATTGGGTCTTGTTGGTCATCCCCTTCAGTCAACACGGTATAAAAGGCGGTAATCGAGCCGCCGTTTTTCCCATTACCCGCACGCTCAACGAGGGCTGGTAATTTCGCAAAAACGGACGGTGGATAGCCTTTGGTTGCTGGGGGTTCACCAACGGCAAGCGCAATTTCACGCTGTGCCATACTGTAGCGTGTGAGTGAATCCATGATCAGCAATACGCTTTTGCCTTGGTCACGGAAATATTCCGCAATACGGGTAGCGTAAGATGCACCTTGCATCCGTAGTAACGGCGAAACATCTGCAGGCGCGGCGACGACAACGGCTCGGCGTAACCCTTCGGCACCTAAGATATTTTCAATAAAGTCTTTAACTTCGCGCCCACGCTCACCTATCAGCCCGACGACAATAATGTCTGCTTGAGTGAAACGCGCCATCATGCCGAGTAAGACGCTTTTACCGACGCCGGAACCTGCAAACAGTCCCATACGTTGGCCGCGACCGACAGTTAGCAGCGAGTTAATCGCTCGCACGCCCACATCTAAAATATCGTGGATTGGCGTACGCTCCAGCGGGTTGATGGACGGCGTGATCAACGGCGCACGTTGTTTGGTTTCAAGTGGTCCTTTGCCATCCAGAGGAGTCCCTTGGGCATCTAATACGCGCCCAAGTAGTTCATTACCAAGTGGCAGCAGGCGACTCGTTTGTCCGTCTTCTCCAGACGTTTGCGCATACACGCGCGCACCCGGCGAAATACCTTCGAGGTCGGAGAGCGGCATCAACAACATGCGAGGTCCGTTAAAGCCAACCACTTCGCAGACAACTTCGTCAGTGCCACCATTAATAATGCGTTCGATATAGCAGGTGGCGCCTAAAGGCATTTTAATGCCTTCGGCTTCCATCACGAGACCTGTAATTTTGGTCAAACGTCCATAGCGGCGTACCATCGGAATGCCTTTCATGCGTGACTCTAAGTCATCGAGAGACGCTATCCAACGGCCGAGTCTCGCAGTCATGACAAGCTCTCCGGTGCATATAGACGGCATAATTCTTGCCAGCGAGTGGCGACCGTCATATCAATTTCACCATCTTCAGCGACCACGCGACAGCCACCCATATGCAGGCTTGGGTCGGCGACTAAGCGCCAGCCATTCAAGTCTAACAATGAGCCTAAGTGTTGTTCGATAAGCGCCACATGATTCGGGTTCACATGCAGTTCAGGCTGGCTCGCAAATATTGGTTTTTGTTGCATTAAATGGCTAATTTCTTCTAATAGCGCGGTACCATCACACACGGTAGATTGCCCCAATACTTGCTTCGCGGCGGTTAGCGCGATTTGCAGCAATTTGGTAGTAACTACCGTGTCAAAGGTATCCAGCGAATAGTGAAATTCTGATAACAGTTTTTGCCACGTTTCAATCACCGGTTGCTGAAGGGCGAGGGCTTGCTCGCTCCCTTGCTGCTCACCAGAACGTAAACCTTCCGTAAAACCGGCCTGATAACCCTCTTTTTGACCTTTTTCAAAGCCTTGTTGGAAGCCCGTTTTCTGGGCATCCTCTTTGATGTTATCCAGCAGGTTGATCTGCTCGAGCACTTCTTTTGGCTCTAAGCAGGGGACTTTCGGCGTGTTCGGTTCAGGAACATCATTCAACGGCGGGATAGCCGATGAATTCAAATCCCATTGATTAAGTTCCCGTAACTGCCAAGGTTGCCATTGCTGATTATTTTTGGATGTATTAGACATACACGTCGTCTCCACCACCAATCGCGATTTCGCCTTTCTCCATTAAGCGGCGAACAATCATTAGAATAGCCTTCTGCTCGGTTTCCACTTGTGACATACGAACTGGCGCTCGAGATTCCAGATCGTCGCGAACAATCTCGGCTGCACGCGCTGCCATATTGTTGAGGAAATGGTCGCGCAGAGCTTGGTTGCTGCCTTTGAGGGCAATAACCAGCGAGTCGGTAGAAACGTCTTGCAGAATGCGCTGAATGCTGCGGTTGTCCACTTCGATAAGGTTTTCGAACAGGAACATTTCGTCGATAATGCGCTGAGCCAGCTCACCATCGTAATCACGCATGGCATCGATAACGCTTTCTTCTTGCTGATTTTTCATCAGGTTGATAATTTCTGCCGCGGTTCTTATGCCACCCATTTTGCTGCGCTTGAGGTTCTGACCGTCTAGCAGGTTATTTAGAACTTCGGTCAGTTCAGCTAATGCGGCTGGCTGAACGCCACCAAATGTTGCAATACGCAGCATAATGTCGTTACGTTGGCGCTCTTCGAACAGCTCTAAAACATCGGCCGCTAAGTTGCGTTTTAAGTGAACCAAAATTGTAGCGATGATCTGTGGATGTTCGTCGCGAATAATATCGGCAACCGTTTGTGGTTCCATATAGTTGAGGCTTTCGATACCAGAGGTAGTCTCTTGCTTCTCGAAAATATCTTCCAAAAGGCTGGCTGCACGTTCTTCCCCAAGCGCTTTGACCAATACCGAACGCAGGTAGTCGTTGGTGTTGATATTGAGGGCGGCAAACTGAATTGCCGACTCTTCAAACTCGGTGAGCACTTCCGCCAGTTCGTTGTTGGAGATTTGGCGCATGTTGGACACCGCCATACTCAACTGCTGAACTTCTTTGGGATTCAGGTGCTTAAACACTTCCGCTGCCTGATCTTCGCCGAGTGTCATCAACATTACGGCGCTTTTTTCTGTTCCAGTTAAATTCATTGGGATTTTCCTAACCACTGACGGATAACCATTGCCACGACTTGTGGGTCTTTCTCTGCCATTTCACGAATACGCTGGCTTTGAATTTCAGCGCTAACACGTTGACGAGTAAGACGGCGACGGGTTTTCTCGTCCATATCTTCACTAATTTCTTCTTCCACCACGAACGGCGCTTTGACTTGAGATGCATTAGCAATGGACATTTCAGCATCGATTTGCGCTTGTTGGGTTTTACGATATTTCACCCACTGAGGTTTGATACCGAAGCGCCACATAAACCAAGCAATCAACGCGATCAGCAAGATTTTGCCGTAATCTAACGCTTGGCCAATCACTTGCGGGTTATTCAACAACGAAGGCTCTTCAACCACTGGCGTATCGTCAGTAAATAAGGAGTTCGTAATGTTGATGGAGTCGCCACGCTGCGGGGAATAGCCCATCGCTTCACGGGTTAATGCATCAATTTGTTGCAACATTTCTGGCGGGAGCGGCTTCATTTCTGGGCCTTTCTCACCTTCTTGGGATTGGTAATTGACGATCACCGCAACAGACAGTCGATCAACGACACCAATTTGGCGCTGTGTGTGACTGATTTTGCGATCCACTTCGTAGTTTGTGGTTTCATCACGCTGGGTATTGAGGGTGCCATTACGGTTATTCCCGGCAGTTTTCCCATCGGTGCTTTCTTTATTAGCATCAATCGGTGCGCTCGGTGCGCTTACTGGTTGGTTCGATAATGCGCCCGGTACGCCACTTGGGCCACCGTTACTGTTTTGCAGACTTTCGCTGTTCTGGCGAGAACGAACCGCAGCCGCATCAGGGGTTTGGTTTGGCTTGTACTCTTCAGAAGTCTGCTCAACTTTTGAAAAATCCATCTGCGCAGTGACTTGCGCGTGAATATTGGCACGACCGACTAATGGCGACAGAATATCTTCAATGCGCTCTTTAAGATGGGCTTCCATCTCTTTGGTCATTTTGATTTGTGCGCTATTGGCAGATTGCTGGCTATTATCGTTGTTGGTGAGTAGGCGACCCGTTTGGTCGACAATGATCACGTTGGCGGCGGTTAAGCCTGTCACGCTGCTGGAAACCATGTGAACGATAGCGCTAATTTGCCCTTCATCCAACATTCTGCCCGGCAATAAACCGACAGTGACCGAGGCGGTCGGCAGTTTTTGTTCACGGACGAATAAGGTTGGTTTAGGGATAGCTAAATGGACTCGAGCGCTTTGAACTGGGCTGAGAGATTCGATGGTACGAGACAATTCCCCTTCAAGGGCGCGCTGGTAGTTGATTTGCTCGCTAAATTGGCTGATACCAAATTGTTCTTTATCAAGCAGTTCAAAACCGGTATTTCCGCCTTTCGGTAGACCTGATTGCGCCAGTTTCAAACGTAATTCATGGACTTTATCAGCAGGCACAAGAATAGCGCTGCCGTTATCCGCGATTTGATAAGGGACGTTCATCTGGGTCAATTGACCGACAATATCGCCACCATCTTTTGCGCTAAGGTTACTCAGCAGCACGCGATAGTCAGGGCTACGGAACCAGAGGAGCAGGGCGACAATAATAGATATCGCAGCAGCACCGGCAATAATTAACGGTATTTTCGGGTCGGCTTTGATGCTTTCGATCAGTGAGGCAAAACCTTTTTTGGCCTCCCCCGTATCTTTAGATGCGGTACTCATAAATATTCCCTGCTATGCAAACTAAACGGATGAATATACGTTTGGTGAAACAATCTTATTTCCCTCTTCGTAACCTCATTTTTTTACGCTGCTATTATTTATTGTCTTGATGCAATCTAATGACGGAATCAGCCTATAATTTTGGTGTTATTTATCGGCTTCAAGTAAAAAACGGTGTGGTAGGGTAGGCAAACTAAAATTCGTGACGGCAATTTTTTGCTCAATTTACCGTTCAACCGAGATTAACTGAAGAGAACAGAATGACGATTCAAGCGATTGAAGGGGTGGTTTCCCAACTAAATGTGATGGCGACTCAAGCGGCACATAACACCAAACCCGTTGTAGAGCCGGTGGGTTTTGCCGATCACTTAGTGGCATCCGTGAACAAAATCAATGAAACTCGCGTGCAATCTGCACAAAAAGTGCAGGATTTCACCCTCGGTAAGCCTGATGTTTCATTAAATGATGTGATGGTCGATATGCAAAAAGCCAGCTTGAGCCTACAAATGGGCATTCAGGTGCGTAATAAGCTGGTGGCAGCGTACCAAGAGATTATGTCAATGCCGGTGTGATTATCATTCTTTAATATTTATGTATTGATAAAAAACGCAGGCAATGTCTGCGTTTTTTATTTGTTTTTAAATTGCGAAGTAGGCATCAATAAATAAGTTAATCTATTATTATTCCCCTTTACCATTTTAAATCTAATAATTTCTTACTCATGTAGGGTGAATGGGTAATACACTAAATTAGTGTTTATTTTATGAACTCAATAATAGTGGGTATATTATGAATAATAATATTGATGAAAGTTATAGCCGAGATAATGTTATTAACAAAAGAGATTATGAAAGTGTTATTAAAAAAGGTACGTTCTTTATATTAAATAGTAGTGGTGAAACCATTAATTCTATTATCGTAAGTTATTATTCTGGGTTGAAAGAAAATAAAACGACACAACGAATTAGCAAGCTAGAGCATTTAGAAATGGCAGAGTCTGGATGTGAATTTACGTACACTGTAATGGCGTGGAGTCATACGGACTATTGGGATGTTGATTTTAAAATATCAACAGGAAAAATCATATCTTATAGAAAACAAGCCTGTAATATCCGGCATTGGGATAATGGTATTGTGATTATTAATATAGTTAAGAATTTTAAATTGCTTATAAAATTTTCGAATTCAGGTGGTTGTCATAGTTAATTTTTCAATAAAGATTGGAGAGAAATGGATAACGTAATAGAAAAAGCGATTTCAACTAACCATACTGGTTATTTTTATGTGATGAACTGCTCTTTACAGGAGCTACAATCTGTTAGTGTCACACATTCTACAGATTATCCTCATAGCATGCTTCATATTACTGCTGATTACAGTAACCTAAAAAATATGAACACAACTAAATTGGGATATTCATTTCCATATGAAACAGGCTTTTTATCCCACTTTGATTACTGGACTGTTGAGATAGAAACAGCATCTGGATACAAATATAAAACTAATGATTATTTTCTTTGTAACCTGAGTTACGACGATGATGGTTTTGTGTATATGGCTATTCTTCCTGATTTATCAGTTCATACTATTTTTTCTTATTCAACAGGATGTGTGAATCATTTGATAAATAATTTTTCTAAATAAGGTTTATGCAATGAATAAAAAAATAATTTTACTAAGTTGTATGTTGTTCTCAAGTTTTTCCATGGCGGAAAAAATTAATATTAATAGGGCATTTTCAGATAATTGTAATACCTACATCAATAAAGAAAAAAGAATTTCGACTATCACATTAGGTGAACAAGATGTATTTAACAAAAGAGCATTTTTCACAATAACTCTACGTGATGGTGATTCGGACACAAAAGAAATATCTATATTGGAATCGGTTGGGAACGAGTATGGTAGAGCAATGTTCCAGCTGATGAACACTGCATATTTATCAAATTCAAATATTAAAATAACGCGTTGTGAACTCAATAAAATTGCAGGTGCTTCAATAGCCTATAAATAAAAAGTCAGTTTTTTTGATAGCTAGAGGGTAATCAATACCCTCATTTTTATAATTCTCTTAGATCTTCCTGATATAAAAATATATTTATTTTATACATCAGGAAGTGCTATCCAGTTTTTTGACTAACCAGAGACCACTTTGTTTCATTGCGTAGCCAAATAAAACGCCGACAATAAGCGACGGGATAGTCAGTTGCCAATTACCTTGCGCTGCAAAGGTTGCACAGGCACCGATAAAGGTTCCAGGAATATAGGCCAACCACGATTTTTGGGCTTGAAAGCACATGATAAAAGCGATAATCGTGGTCACAAAGTAGCCTGCAAAATTAGGTAGGTCATGGGTGAGTTTATCGCTATGAATAATGACTAATCCCCAAACAACACCACTTAAAGCCGTCAGTGCAGTGACAAGCAATCCCTTTATCCCTTCTTTGGGATAAGCAAAATAAGCCGTGCAGCCTAAAAAGCCCGCCCAACTGATCAAGCCAAAGAGATCAGCAACCCATGCCCATAACCCAGAAAGAATTGCAGTCGTTAATGATAGAGAAAAAAGTAGTTTCACAATGCGTACTTCATGAATAAGTTAAGATAACAAATTTGAGAAAGCTGAGCATTGTATAGAGGGATTTTAATTGTTGCAATTAAATGATGGATAATTATTGTGGAGAAAAGACATAATGTATAAGTTAAAAGTGTTATGGATGATTTGAAATCAATTTTAGAAAATTGAATGGATATATTGATAATTAATCGTTAAATAAAAATTAGCATCAATTTACATTGATGCTAATAAATATGGCAAGAAGAATAAAGATAATTATTGGATGGAAATTACCAACCGTAAGCAATACCTGCACCAATAACTGCGCTATCAGAATTATTCCAAGAAATAGAGCTACGGACGTTTAAATTTTGTTTGATTTGATATTGAGCGCCCGCGGCAATGGCTTTACCATTCTTAAAGTTACCTGCGCCTAAACCCATACTAAAACGGTTGCCGGTAATATAGGGAATATTGCTCATTGCAGCAACAGAGGCAATACCTGCATTGGCATCACGAGCAGTTTGGTTGATTTTACTTTCCATTCTTTCAAATCTAGAATCAATTTGCTTAAAGTGTTGAGTATGTAATTTGTCTTGTTTATCGAGTTTATCAAAACGATCAATATTCAGCATTTGCTGATTACGTAAAATTAAATCAGCATGAGCTTTGCTATTTACTTCTGCCTCTTCAATATTCTGAAGGGTTGCTGTATTGCTCTCTTGGATTTCTTTATCAAGTTTCTTTATTTCTGCATTAAGTCGTTTGGTTTCTTCAAGGTTTTTTTCACTGACATCATTAATTAGAGAGTTAATAACCACTTCACTATTAAATAATTCTTTGTCAGTATATTTTTTGCTTTTTATTTCATTGTTTTTAATATTCCCCTCAAGTACAGAGACGGAATTTTCTAATTCCTTAATAGAATCAAGTGTTTTCATTTGATTTTCAAGGTTTATTTTTTCATTGATGCTACTAGTATTATTTAAATCAGAAATTGATATGTTTAACATATTAATGTCATCAGTGTTATTTCTAACTCTTTCATCGAGAGAATTTGAGTTGCTTTGTAAGAATATGGGTGGATTATTATCCGGCGATATTGGTGGATAGTATAATTGGCCAATTGGCGAGCCAGTGTGAGAGTAGGGAGGAGATGGAGGGGTAGAGCCGGGTAATGTTGAGGTTGGTGAACGACTTGGTGTTTGTGGTGCTGACTGTTGCATCATTGGCGATAAGCTTTCTGCAGCAAAGGTACTGATGTCAATGATAGGGGCCATTTCCTCAACGATATTGGCATATTTTTTTATTTTAGCTTTTTGAATATCGATGATATTTCGATTATCTTCATGCCGGTGTTCTGGATAATCATAAGGTGCATTAATCGCATCTTGATAACCAGTTAAAGCAAGGGATTGAGAAGATAAGGACGTGAGGATCACCATACTTAAAGTACTTAATAGTAATTTGTTTTTCATAACGAAATTTCCATATAACGAATAAAAATCATAAAGGAATAATTGAGGTAAATTCTTCTTAAGAAAAAACGTTGAAATAATAATTTGTATTTTTTAAAAAATAAAATCTGTTTTTATTTTTAATTAACTCGGAAAAATCGTGTTGGATTAGGATTAATACAATGGAATTGATGGCGGGAATAAAGTGTAATTGTGGAGAGTTTTAAATTAATTTAAAGATTAATTCTTACCATACTAATAATTTAGAGAAAGGGGAATATTAAATACATTCCCCAATCATGGTATAAACTATTTTTTCACTTTATGGACGATATCAAAATATTTGGTTTTATCATCCTGTGATGGGTAGATGCGGTAAGTATACTCTTCCGGTGTCACAGTCACGTTTTCAACCACACGAGTAAACAGCACTTCACCTTTGTCATCTTTGGCCGTTAATGAACGGGTTTTACCATCTTCGCTGAATGACCAATCACCTTGCATTTTAGGCGCCCCCTCAAGGGTTAGCATCTTAAACGTGCCATCAGGGAAATACTCTGCAAGCCCAAAGAAGTTCGCCACTTGTTTATCTGTTGCAGGCACCTCTTTTTTATCTTGATCGACAGCTTGAGTAGTTACCCAGACTTTATCAATCATAATTTCTTCATAGGCATTGGCTTTTTTCGCGCTAACGGCTTGCTTTGCAACAGGTGCCGTTGAGTTAGCTTGAGCCGTAAAAGCAGCAGTGGTGGACATCACAATCAAGGCGGCAATAATCGGTTTTAATTTCATAAGAACTCCATTTATTAAGATTAGAAATGTGAGTAACAAAATCGAACAGGTCTTCATCATTAATTAAACAGCGAACAAAGCAAAGGTAAGAATTATGATTAAGTATTAAAAACGTAAGCTTACGTTGGGTTATGTATTTAAAGAAAAGGGGGTATCAGCAAACAAAACTCGGCTTATCCCATGTAATTTTTCTGTTAAAAACAGTATTAAATAGAAAGTCGAAATAAAATTATAGCTAAGCTATCTAATCAGTGTTAATTCAGATTTATATTTTGGTCAGTTCATCATGAAAAATTTACAAATACTATTTTTTGCGGATTCTCCGATTTCGATAAAATGTGTTGGGTTTTGCCTGTAGACAGGGGTTATACGGAGAATTTTCTGGTGATTTCAGATGTATTTTGTCTTAGATCATGTTATTTTTCTGTGAAATTTTCATCTCCAAGCCACTTTGCCATTTTTTGCATCTTTTGTGGGTAAAAAAAGGACGATACTTTAATACATAAATTTGTATGAAAGAGCATGGGCTTGAGTAAAAGTAATTGAATCAACAGGATTTTAGCTATGGCAGTAAGAGAAATTATTGAAATTCCAGATGAAAGATTGCGTATTCAGTGCAGTCCCGTTACGGATTTCGCAGCAGTACAAACATTGGTCGATGACTTAATTGAAACCATGTACAGCACTGATAATGGTATCGGGCTGGCGGCAACGCAAATCGCCGAAACCAAAGCCATTATGGTGATTGATATTTCAGAAGAACGTAATGAGCCAATGGTATTTATCAACCCTGAAATTATTGAGAGCGAAGGGGAGACAAGCTATCAAGAGGGGTGTTTATCCGTACCGGATGTTTACGCGGATGTACCACGCTTTTTGCGTGTGAAGGTGAAGGCGTTTGACCGTGACGGCAAGGAGTTTGTTGTCGACAGTGACGAGTTTTTAGCGATTGTCATGCAACATGAAATTGACCATTTAAACGGTAAAGTGTTCATCGACCACTTATCCACGTTAAAGCGCAATATGTTGTTGAAAAAGCTTAAAAAGCAGCAAAGATTAAAACAGCAGTAAGTTCCCGTCTATTTTACGGCTTCCCGAGACCCAACAAGTGTGATTCGGGGAGCTGCTATTGTGTTCTTGGTGCCAATTGAGTTGTCCTATTAAGTTAAGCGTCAGGTGAACTGCCTGACACTTTACCGTTTACTCGAGAGGTTTAATAACCCTTGGAGCATCGGGTTGATCAAATTGGCCGTAGCTATTATTCAATACCTTTTGTTGGTCGAGCTGTTTGATTTCTTTACTTAAAAAATTCAAATGATTTTGTAAGTGTTCTTTTGTCACTCGTTCGTTTTCAATGATCTGGTGTAGTAACTGCACAAAGTCGTCAGTAATAGGTTGTTCCTGCTCATATTCTTGAGTCAGAGCCGTTAAATTCTCAACGGCAAGGACATATTCAGTTTCTCGGGAGATTAATGACTCCCATTCCCCTGATTGTGCGAGCGAAACTAAGTTTTCACTTAATATTAAGACATTACGATATATTTCAAGTAAATAGAGAGGATTTTTATTGTCCACCTGGTTATCTTTCATCCACATTTGCACCGATTTGTTGCCATGCAGAGGCGATATCGGAGAGTAATTGGTAAACTTCTTGGACATAAGTCACGTTGTTTTCTATGTTGGCGCGGAGCAATTGCCGCGTCATGTATTCATACAAACTCGCTAAATTTTCAGCAAGTTCGCCACCAGCCTCGTAATTTAGCGATTGTTTTAATCCCGTGTCAATGATGTCGATTGCTTTTGAGATTTCTTTACCCTTTTCAGCAATGTTTCCCTGCTCCATAAAAATCTCTCCCCGTTTAAGGGCACTTAAGGCCCCTTTAAACAGGATTTGGATCAGTTGATACGGGGTCGCATTGGCGATTTCACTCTCCAAACTGACCTGCTGATAGGCTTGATTAGCTTTACGTTGATACATACGGTTAACCTAAAAGTCTGCCTAATGAACTGCTTGTGCTGTTCAGTGAACTCATCATCTTATCGAGGTTTTGGAACTGACGACGATAGATATCCATGGTGTTTTCAATTTGTTTATTGGTTTGTTCGATACGTTTATCGATGCTTTTCTTTTTCTTCTCTACGCCATCAGTGGCGTTATGCAGCGTGCCTTCTTTGCTATCTAAGGTATCCTTTAAGAAATTAAAGTTTTCGGTCGCAAATCCAGTTTTTTCACCATCGCCGGCAAAGAAAACTTTTACGCTTGATGGGTTATCTTTTAGGGCAGCATCGAGTTTTTTATTGTCGATTTCTAACGTACCGTCCAGTTTTTGTTTAATCCCCATTTTATTCAGCAGGTTTAATTCGCCGCTATCTTGTGGACTACGCACTTGGGTACGTAAGGTGCTTTGAATTGCACGCAAAGTGGAATCACCAATTAATGGACCATTAGTTTTATCCGGTGCAGTACCTTTTTCAGTAGGGGTATATTTAGTGAGCTCTTTGGCTAAGGTTTGGAATTCATTATAGGCATCCACCCACGCTTTAATTTTGCCTTTAGCCGGTTCAATATCTTCAGAGATAATTAAATGTTCTGATTTACCATCTTCACTCTCTTTCTTTAAAGACAGGGTTAAACCAGGAAATAGGTCTTTCGCTTCATTAGTTTGTGACTCAAGGTCAAAACCATCGATAGTTAATAGTGCATTTTGCGGTGGAACTTTTTGCTCCATACCACTTGTCGCTTTGTCTTTAATGATGACGTTGCCTGTTGAATCAATTTCCGATTCAACATTTAAAATTTTAGCCAGTTCATCATCACCACTAACATTAATGCTCATGCGGTTGTCTGTACCCGCTTTTTTTGATGTTACAACGAGGTGGTATTGATTATTTTTATCTTTAATAACAGAGGCAGAAACACCTTTATCGGTTTTATTAATGGCGTCCGCAATCTCGATTAATGAAGTGTGTTCATTATCGAGTTTGATAACAATCTTATCTTTATCTTCTTTTTGTGAAGGTTGGGTAATGGTAATAGTGCGTTCTTTATTACCGTTACCTAATAATTTTTTATTGTCAGGTATGTCTTTGGTGGCAATAGTTTGCGCTTTTGCCAGCTGGTTGACTTTAACATCATGCACACCTGCTACTGCTTTACCATCGGTTTTTACATCAAAGGCTTTATATTCACCACTCACTTTAGTGGTGCTGATATCTTCGTATTTCTTAAGATCTTCCGCCGCTTTTTTTAGTTTTTCTAATGAAGATTGCATCTTACCAAATGCACTGATTTGCGCATCATAGCTGGCTTTTTGCTGCGTTAATGGGTCGAGACGACGTCTTTCCATTGCCTCTAATTGATCCATTTGCACATTTAAGTCTAAGTTAGCCCCGATACCAAGTGTGGATATGCCTGCCATAAATCTCTCCTGAATATAAACCCTGAAAATAAATTCGTATTTAGTCCTTTATCGGCGAATTGGGGAAAAATATTAGACTATTCTGAGAAATAATAATGGAAGGAGTTAAACCGTAAAAAGCAGGTAATTAGGCTTATTGAATAAAAATGATAAGGACATTAACCATAATTGAAGGGTTTAATAAAAAATTTAGTGTGAAAAAAGCTGATTCCAGTGCGCTTTTGACAATATGCGTGAAAAATTTTTATAAAAATGGCTAAAGGGGTTTTGGGTGCCGCCGATAATGTTATTGCTGACAACATTTACCGAGTTAAGCCAGCGTGCTTAATCGACTATTAAGATAAAAAGGACATACATTATGGCACAGGTTATTAATACCAACATTCTGTCTCTGACTACTCAGAACAACTTAAACCGTTCTCAAGGCGTACTGGGTACTGCGATTGAGCGTTTATCTTCTGGTTCACGTATCAACAGCGCAAAAGATGACGCTGCAGGTCAAGCAATCGCTAACCGTTTCACTGCAAACGTTAAGGGTTTAACTCAAGCAGCACGTAACGCAAACGACGGTATCTCTATCGCACAAACCGCTGAAGGCGCAGTTAACGAAATCAACGATAACTTACAACGTATCCGTGAACTGACTGTTCAAGCGAAAAACGGTTCTAACTCTGATTCAGACATCAAATCTATCCAAGACGAAGTTAAGCAACGTATGGATGAAATCAACCGTATTTCTGAACAAACTCAATTCAACGGTGTTAAAGTTTTAAGCCAAAACACTAAAATGACTGTTCAAGTCGGTGCTAATGATGGCGAGAAAATCGATATCGATTTACAAAAAATTGACCGTAACACTTTAGGTTTAGAAAAATTCGACCTGAGTGTGAGTGAATTTGGTAAATCTGCTAGCTCAGTAAAGGTTACTGCTGGCGCGGTGACAACTAACCAAAAACTGGATACTTCAGCTTTAGATAAAGATGTTAAAGATGGTAAATATGCATCTTATGAAGTGTTACAAGCAGTTGGTGCTGATGGTAAAGTTGATGACACTAAATTGGTAATTAAAACCACTGATAAAGATGGTACTGTTAAACACTTAAATGCAACAGTTGAGTCAGAGAAAGATGCTACTACTCCTGCTGATGCAAAGATTGATGGTACTGCAACAATTACATTAGCAGCGGGTGCTACCGCAGCAACAGGCCGTACTCTGGATGAAGCAAACAAAAACCCATTAGCTGCATTAGATAGCGCATTATCTAAAGTTGATGGTCTGCGTTCTTCACTGGGTGCTATCCAAAACCGTCTGCAATCTACTATCAACAACCTGAACAACTCTGTTAACAACCTGAGCGCAGCACGTAGCCGTATCCAAGATGCTGACTTCGCTACAGAAGTTTCTAACATGAGCCGTGGTCAGATTCTGCAACAAGCAGGTACTGCTGTGTTAGCGCAAGCTAACCAGGTTCCACAAGGTGTTCTGAGCCTGTTACGTTAATTCGTGATCGGTTTCTGAGATTAAAGGCCAGCAATGCTGGCCTTTTTCATGCCCGTCATTCTTCGCATTACAGCGTTGTTGGCTGCACTAAATTACCCTAGTCACATACTTCAGTATGCTCCTAGGGATAATCCAGCTTGCCGCCTAGCTGCAACACGAATTATTTAGGGCGCGCTTTGGCATTGTTAAGGTCAAAAAAAAGGTCAAAAACAAGGTCAAAGGCAAGGGCAAGGGCAAAAGAAAAAGCAAAAAATAGACTCAAAAAATATTGGGCTCCATCAAATTTATTTAGGATAAAAAGAATAACGGCTGATTTAGTGCCTTACTCTGCGGATTGAAATTACGCGTAACACAGATAATGGCTACCTTTAGTTAAAACTTGAAGGGTGATTCAGGTTGTGAGTGATTTATATACTGCCGAAGGTGTCATTAATAAAAATAGCCTATGGGAGCGTTATTACCCTCTAATACGCCATGAAGCCCTGAAACTGCAAGTCCGACTTCCTGCCAGCGTTGATATCGATGACCTAATCCAAGCGGGTGGCATCGGGTTACTCCACGCATTAGAACGTTTCGATGCCTCATTAGGTGCCTCTTTTGCCACTTACGCTGTGCAGCGGATCCGCGGATCCATGCTCGATGAACTGCGTAGCCGTGACTGGGTTCCTCGTAGCGTGCGTCGCCAAGCGCGAGAAATGACCAAAGCCATTGGTGAACTTGAGCAAAGCCTTGGGCGCAGTGCGACAGAGCCTGAAATTGCCAAAGCGCTGGATATCGATTTGGCGGAATATCGCCAAGCGCTGCTTGATACCAACAATAGCCAACTGTTCTCCTACGATGAATGGCACGAAGTGCATGGTGAAAGCTGCGAACCTTCGATGGATGAAGACGATGGCGGCAACCCACTGAGTTTACTGATGGAATCCAGCCTGAAAGACCAAATCGTGGCGGCAATAGAACAATTGCCAGAGCGTGAAAAAATGGTACTGACGCTGTATTACCAAGAAGAGCTGAATTTGAAGGAGATAGGTGCGGTGTTGGAGGTGGGGGAGTCAAGAGTTAGCCAGCTTCACAGTCAAGCCATTAAGCGTCTTCGTTCTAAGTTGAGATCGTAGCTCGTCATACTTCGAACCACAGCGTTGTTGGCTGCTCTCAGCTACCCGAATCACATACTCATGTATGCTCATCGGGATATCTTCGCTTGCCGCCTAGCTGTGAATTCGAATTATTTAGAGCTATGTTTGGATAAGGTCAAGGGTAAGGGCAAAATCAAAGGCAAGGGAAAAACCAGAATATTTTAGGATTTCATTTTGTCTAGAAAGCTTTTGGCGGAGATATGCCACGTGTTGGGGCAGGGATTGAAGCCGAGTTTGGGGTAGGTGTTTTGGGAGTAGGGGGTGGAGCGAAAAATTAAATGACACTCGGGGGGAAGCTCCTCGGCGGTTAGGCGCAGTAAATGCTTACCGACACCTTGATGAAGATACTGAGTATCTACCGCAATTTCAGAGATATAGCAGCAAAAACTAAAATCCGTGATCGCGCGAGCGAAACCCACCACCTGCTCATCCACCCAAGCACTGATCAACAAATCTGCATTATTTAACATCGAATCCAGCAACGCGACATCGTCAGTGGGCACAAACGTATCCAGTGGGGATTGCTTCAATAAATTCAAAAAATCATCCACCGAAATCGAATGGTTCACTTTATACGTGATGTGGCTATTCACTGGCTCCATGTCATTCCCTCATAAATAAAAACGCTAATATAGTTTTAGTTCGAAATCATGAAAATTGCCTGTTTTTGTTTGTATTTTTGCGTGATGACATTGCGCTATTTGATGGAGAGTAATGAAAGCAATAGATAAAAATGCAGAAATAATCACTATGGATGTTAGTAAGTATTCAATCAATTGATTTTATATCTAATTATTTATAACTGATTAATAAACAATAAATTTTAAAAATCAAAAATATATTTTCTACACCGATAGGTTGTAAGTGCATATAATGCCAAATTATGCATTTACAGTAGGTATCCATATGTTCAAAAAGGTTATTGTTGTCTTTTTTCTTGTTTTCTGTGCTCCTTTTGGCTTTGCCACCGACTTGTCATTTAAAGAAAAATCACCCGTTGATCGCTTATATCATGAAAACTACCAAGGAATGGACTCACTGCGGGAAGAGCAGAAGTTCAAATTTGACCCGAAATTAAAAATTGCTCAGCAAGATCGTAGCTATCAATCGCTACTCGAACAGCGAGATGAAGATGAAAAATCCTTGCTCAATCACATCCGCCCTTGTGATATCAACCCAACGGCGGCAGGCTGCCCGGGGCATTTATCGTGGATGAATAACCCGCGCGAGCTTCAATCCATGCTAGAGCAAAAATATCAGAATGAATAATTAGCATTTCTCGTATTGCAAACAAAAGGCGCTTATTGGGCGCCTTTTGCATTGTTTAAATAATCAGCTCCCTATCAATTTCCTTCGGGAAAGGTCAATGTCGCCCCCGGTGCTTCGCGGCTTAAATGAATAAAATTCAAATGTTTCTCATACTGGTCGAGGATATCGCTGATCACCTGTTCTTTGGTGTAATCCATTAAATCGTTAGCTTGGGTGCCTTCCCATAAATAGGTTTCAAGGCGGTAATAGTGGGATTTCCCTGAACGAGCGCGGTAGGTAAAGCTTGGCACCGTATAGCGACGCGGCCAGATTTGGTAGATAAAGCTTTGCTCTTCTTCTAAATCGACCACTAACTCTAAATGATTAAGTCGCTCTTCTTCGGCAAGAGAATGGATCGCAAATTCCACTTTAGCGCCACGCAACTCTAGCTCTTTCGCGACATCTTGCATTGCAGGAATACAGACTAAATCTAACATCCGTTGGGTATAGGTGGTGCCCGGGAAATTCATCACGCGTCCCAGACGCTGTTTCCACTTAATGGGCTCATTACCATACAGCGGCGCAGGGGCGTTGGTATTAATGGCACTGACGCGGCGATAATCTTCAAACCGCAATGACTTATACAGCCCCGCCATAATAAAGAAGATCACAAAACTAAACGGCAGCCCCATAATCACGGTGGTATTTTGCAGGGCGGGCACACCATCGGTCATTAACATCCCAAGGGTGAGTAAACCAATGGCTACTGACCAGAAAATTCGCAGCCAATTAGGGGAATCGTGATTAATGTCGCTCAGTTTTGAGGTGAAATTCCCCAGCACGAGTGAGCCTGAATCCGCAGACGTCACGTAAAACAGTAACCCTGTAATGGTGGCAACGGAGGCGGTTAATCCAAACCCGGGATATAACTCGAGTAGGGAATAAAATCCTTTTTCGGGAGCCTCTAATACCGTTTCGGCCAACGCTTTATTGCCATGAATAATTTCATATAGAGCGCTATTACCAAAGATAGAGAGCCAAAGTAGCGTGAAGACAAACGGGATGATCAGCGTGCCAATCACAAACTGGCGAATGGTGCGACCACGGGAAATTCGTGCCAAAAACAGCCCAACAAAAGGCGACCATGCTACCCACCATGCCCAGAAAAACAGCGTCCAGCTATTCATCCAGTCAGTCGGTCTATCAAACGCAAAACTGTTCAGGGTCATGCCCATAAAACGGTTCACATAATCTCCGACGTTGAGTACCAGCGCGTTGAGCAGAAATTCAGTATCCCCTACAAATAAGATAAACAGGATTAGCCCCAATGCCAGCAGCACGTTGAGTTCCGAGAGAATGCGGATCCCTTTATTGACTCCCGATGTGGCGGAAATCACCGCCATGACAACCGAAAGGAAAATCAGCCCACCTTGCACCGTTAGCCCTTGGGGAAGGTCAAACAGCACTTTTAGCCCGTAATTGAGCTGTACCACGCCAATACCGAGGGTAGTGGCGATGCCGAAAATCGTCCCAAGCACGGCGGCAATATCGACGGTATGACCAATCGGTCCGTTAATTCGATTACCAAAAATCGGATATAGGGCAGAACGGATGGTTAATGGCAAATTATAGCGATAACTAAAGTACCCGAGCGCGATGCCCATCAAGGCGTACATTGACCAGCCCGTGAGTCCATAGTGAAACAGTGTCCACACCATCGACTGACGAGCCGCTTCAAGGGTTTCGCCTTCACCCGTTGGCGGTAACATATATTGAGTGACGGGTTCAGCCACCGAGAAAAACATCAAATCAATGCCAATCCCCGCGGCAAACAGCATTGCCGACCAGCTGAGTAAACTAAATTCCGGTTTGGATTGTTCTGGTCCCAGTTTGATATTCCCAAAGCGCGAGGTCGCGATAAAAATCACAAAAACGATATATAACGTGGCGGCGAGTAAGTAATACCAGCCGAAGGTTTTTGACACCCAACCCAGTGTTGCAACAATCCATTGATTTGCGGTGTCAGTCATCAGAATGGTGAAAAAAGAAAACGCCAGTATTAAGGCGGCGGAGGTAAAAAAAACAACGTGATTAAGTTGGTCTTTCTGCCCATTTTTTGGACTTTTTGAATTTGTCATTGGCAGTTCCACAGTTTTATCTGGATGAAAATTTAAAATGAAATTATTTACTAACGCATTGAATTATTAGTAAATATTTAAAATTTCACGGGTATCTCCTCGAGTAATTTGTGAATGAATTGTTGTAAACCATAGTTAATATTGATTGAACATTCAATTAAAAAATCGTTTAATGAATGGGTTCAATGGTCTTATTAGGTCTTCATGCCATGCCGAAAATAGGCGTTCAATCGATACGTAAACAGCAGTTAATTCAGGCCACTTTAGCTGTCATCAACGAAGTGGGAATGCAAGAAGCCAGCTTTGTGCTGATCGCCCGTAAAGCGGGGGTATCTACTGGGATTATTAGCCACTATTTCCGTGATAAAAGCGGTTTATTGGAAGCCACCATGCGCCATATCCAGTATCAATTAGGGTTTGGTATTGCGATGCGACTCAGATTATTGAGTGGTGAAAATCCTAAAGCGCGAATTCAGGCGATTGTGGAAGGGAACTTTGACTCCACCCAAATCAGTGAAGCCGCGATGAAAACGTGGCTGGCATTTTGGGCGAGCAGTATGCATCAACCAAATCTGAACCGCTTACAGCGGGTGAATGACCGCCGCTTATATTCAAACCTCAGCTATGAATTTGGGCGAGTGCTAAATAAACCTGCTGCACGCCGTGCTGCTAAAGGTTTGGCTGCCTTGATTGATGGATTATGGCTACGTAGTGCGCTGAGCAATGAGTCTTTTCCTGTGACGGAAGCGCTCAGCATCACTAACGAGTATATCGATATGCAATTGGCACGTGCAGGAGACCATTCGACCTAACTATTTTTCAAAGGAGACGTTATGCAACATCCACCGATTCATAAGCTTTACATTCATGGCGGATATGTCGACAGTTCACAACCTGAATGCGGGCAGTTTGAAGCAATCAACCCAGCCAATGGCGACGTGATTGCACATTTGCAATCAGCTAGCATCGACGATATTCACTGGGCGGTGGAAAGTGCAAAACAGGGGCAAAAAATTTGGGCGGCAATGACCGCGATGGAGCGCTCACGTATTTTGCGCCGTGCCGTGGATATTTTACGTGAACGTAATGATGAACTCGCCTATTTAGAAACCCTCGATACGGGGAAGCCACTTTCTGAAACGCGCTTTGTGGATATTGTGACGGGCGCGGATGTTCTTGAATACTATGCGGGCTTGATCCCCGCTCTAGAAGGGCAGCAAATTCCGCTACGTGAAACCTCGTTTGTCTATACTCGCCGTGAACCCTTGGGGGTTGTTGCGGGGATTGGCGCATGGAACTACCCCATTCAAATTGCGTTATGGAAATCCGCACCAGCACTGGCGGCGGGTAACGCCATGGTATTTAAACCCAGCGAAGTCACCTCATTAACCGCATTAAAGCTGGCGGAAATCTACACGGAAGCGGGTTTACCTGCGGGGGTGTTTAACGTGGTAACAGGAATGGGTGGTGAAGTGGGGCAATGGCTAACAGAGCATCCTGATATTGCCAAAATCTCATTTACCGGCGGCGTCCCGACAGGGAAAAAAGTGATGTCCAATGCCTCTAGCTCAAGCCTTAAAGAGGTCACTATGGAGCTTGGCGGAAAGTCACCGCTGATTATCTTTGATGATGCTGATTTAGAGAAAGCCGCTGATATCGCCATGATGGCGAACTTTTATAGCTCTGGGCAAGTGTGCACCAACGGGACGCGAGTATTTATCCCAGAAAACCTGAAAGCCGATTTTGAAGCCAAAATCGCGGAGCGCGTTGCGCGCATTCGTATTGGCTCACCAATCGATGAAAATACCAATTTTGGGCCTTTGGTCAGCTTCAAGCATCTGGACAATGTGCTGCGCTATATCGAGATTGGCAAGGCGCAAGGGGCGACAGTGTTATGTGGCGGTGAGCGTCTGATGACTGAATCGCTGGCAACCGGTGCTTATGTGGCACCGACGGTGTTTACTGATTGCACAGATGAAATGCAAATCACCCAAGAAGAGATTTTTGGCCCTGTGATGAGCATTTTAAGCTATCGCACAGAAGATGAGGTGATTGAGCGAGCAAATCACTCGATTTATGGTTTAGCCGCTGGGATTGTCACGCAAGATCTCGCTCGTGCTCATCGCGTTATTCACCAATTGGAAGCGGGAATTTGCTGGATCAACACATGGGGAGAATCCCCTGCGCAAATGCCAGTGGGGGGTTATAAGCATTCCGGTGTCGGTCGTGAAAATGGCCTAATGACACTGCAAAATTACACTCAAATCAAATCCATTCAAGTTGAACTCGGAGAGTTTTCATCCATTTTTTAATCACTTAATTTGACTGAAACAGAGGAGATAACAATGGTCTATGACTACATTATTATCGGTGCTGGTTCAGCCGGTAACGTTCTTGCTACCCGCCTGACAGAAGATACTGATGTTACTGTGCTGCTCCTTGAAGCAGGAGGACCGGATCACCGGTTCGACTTTCGCACACAAATGCCAGCGGCATTAGCTTACCCACTTCAGGGACGCCGTTATAACTGGGCGTATGAAACAGAGCCTGAGCCTCATATGAACAACCGCCGCATGGAATGTGGGCGCGGTAAAGGGCTTGGCGGCTCTTCATTGATTAACGGCATGTGTTATATCCGTGGAAATGCCATGGATTTTGATGGCTGGGCGCAAGCGCCAGGGCTAGAAGATTGGGCATATGCCAACTGTTTACCGTATTTCCGTAAAGCAGAAACCCGCGATATTGGTGGAAATGATTACCACGGCGACCAAGGTCCCGTGAGTGTGACGACGCCAAAACCCAAAAATAATGTACTATTCCACGCGATGGTTGAAGCGGGTGTTCAAGCGGGTTATCCGAGAACGGATGATTTAAACGGTTACCAGCAAGAGGGGTTTGGTCCGATGGATCGCACCGTGACGCCAAAAGGGCGTCGTGCGAGTACCGCCAGAGGGTATCTAGACCAAGCTCGCGCCCGTAAAAACTTGACGATAGTTACCCATGCCACTACGGATACCATTGAGTTTGAAGGGAAAAAAGCGGTTTCTGTGAAGTATTATTTAGGAAAGCATCAGCAAGTGCAGGTGGCGAAGGCGCGCAAAGAAGTCTTATTATGCGCTGGGGCTATCGCCTCCCCGCAAATATTGCAGCGCTCCGGTGTCGGCCCTAAAGCGGTATTAGCGCAGTTTGAGATCCCTCCCGTTCATTATCTGGAAGGTGTGGGTGAAAATTTGCAAGACCATCTGGAAATGTACTTGCAATATGAATGTAAGCAACCCGTTTCCCTGTATCCCGCATTGAAATGGTTTAATCAGCCGATGATTGGTGCGCAGTGGTTATTTAAAGGTACCGGTATTGGTGCCAGTAATCAGTTTGAAGCGGGTGGGTTTATTCGAAGCAGTGAAAAATTTGCATGGCCAAATATTCAATTTCACTTTTTGCCAGTGGCGATTAACTACAATGGCAGCAATGCGGTGAATCAGCACGGTTTTCAGGCTCATGTGGGATCCATGCGTTCGCCAAGTCGCGGTCGAGTGCAGATAAAATCTCGTGACCCGCATCAACACCCTAGCATCTTGTTCAATTACATGTCTTGTGAGCAGGATTGGGAAGAATTTCGTGCAGCGATCCGCATCACAAGGGAAATTATGGCTCAGCCAGCGTTAGACCCGTATCGAGGCGAAGAGATCAGCCCCGGTAAGCACATTGTGACCGATGAACAACTTGATCAGTTTGTACGAGAACGCGCAGAAACGGCGTTTCATCCTTGTGGAACGTGTAAAATGGGCTCGGATGAAATGGCAGTCGTCGATGGAGAGGGGCGAGTTCATGGGATTGATAACCTGCGAGTGATTGATGCATCCATTATGCCGCTGATTATTACAGGCAATTTAAATGCCACAACCATTATGATTGCGGAAAAAATAGCGGACAAAATTCGCGGTCGAGAACCATTAGCACCCAGCCAGGCTCCCTATTTTAAAGCGGGTAGTCAGGCAGCTAGAGCAGGCTAAAACGTGGTTTATGGGTGACGTATTTTATGGGTGAGGGGACGTCCTCACCCTTTGTGTTATTTATCCACAATTAAGTTAGGGAAATGAGCCATGACGCTTGGAGTGAATAGGGCAAGGTAAGTATTCGAAATAAGATATAAAACAGATTTATACTTTTTATTTAATAAAGGGTAGAGTATTGAATTGAAAGGTTCATATTTGGATGTGTAATCTGAAATTTAACGCTATTGGTGTCAATCTGACAAAAAAATCCTCCAAACGAAGGAGGAAAATAAATATTAAGCGAGACTACTTATATAACACTAATTTTGTATTTACCAAAGCTGACCAGCTAATAAAAATGATCATAATTTGCTATATGAAAAAGGAATGTAAACCGAAAATAATATGGCAAGTATGAATATTAACGGACAGAATTAACCAGCCACTGTAAATAATTATCTTCAACTTGGTTCGGGTCTAACCGAATTAATTCAGGAATTTCATAGGGATGAATTTCCTTGATAGCATCAAATAACGCTTGTTGATTACCAATCGTACTTTTTATCAGTAATAGAATTTCATTATCTTCCGTCACATTTCCTTTCCACAAATAGACTGATTTCATTTCTGGTAATAATGAAACACAGGCAGCAAGGTGGTTATTCAACAGGTATTGTGCAATTTTTATCGCGCTTTCTTGGCTATTAGTTGTGCTTAAAACGATACAAGGTTGTTGTTGGCTCTTATAATGATTATCGTCAAATGTCATTTCAATCTCCTTTATTTAAAGGGCTTATTTAAATGAGTAGTCTGATTCATTCTAGCTTAGCTGCCCATGAGATAACAATATATTTACTCTAATAGCTTAAGGCTTGAGCTAAATAATTTCATTAATCAATTAGCCTGTTTGATTTTTATTCGCTCTAATAAACTAAAGTAAATCTATTTACAAGGTGCTTTATTGCTATTCTTGATTAATTATGAGTAATTCGATTCAGCATTAAGTTTTAGATAGGTAAATATCAATAATTATTGAATTTTTGTATATTAATTGAGTTTTGGGAAATATTTTAATATTTAATCGCTTTAATCCGATGGAAGAGTTAGTGACGTTTTTACGTATAAATGTTACTCGTTTTTATTTTGCAGCCACTTTTAACTCACTTTAAGGGAGTGTGACTGTTTGTGAATTTTAATTACATTTTGTTACATAATGGCTTGAAATTCATATGAAACTCAGTAACCAAATGATAACGATCAATATTTTCAGATGATTATTTGCTAACATCAACTGAGAATAAAAAAATATATATTGCACTTTCTCTGTCATTCCATCTCAAAAACTGTATGGATACCCTTATGAATAAACTGACTCCGTTAAAACCGATACCCACTTTAATCGCCGTCGCGATAACGTTAATTATCTGGTTTGCTATTCCTGTTCCTGAAGGTGTTAATCCGAATGCATGGCATTTATTAGCCCTGTTTGTCGGAACTATCGCCGCGATTATCGGTAAAGCATTACCAATTGGTGGTGTTTCTATTGTTGCTATTTCATTGGTGGCCGCGACAGGCGTCACTAATCCAGAATCGACGAAAGGCGCGATTGCAGATGCATTAAGTGGTTTTTCCAATGACCTGATTTGGCTGATTGGTATTTCCATCATGGTCTCCATGAGCTTGAATAAAACGGGGCTGGGAGCGCGTATTGGTTATTACGTTATTTCTCTGTTTGGTAAAAAAACCATTGGGATTGCATACTCATTGGCTATTGCAGAAACCATTCTTGCACCGGTGACACCAAGTAACACCGCGCGAGGCGGGGGGATTATTCACCCGATTATGCGTTCGATTTCAGACAGTTTTGGATCTAAGGCGGAAGACGGCACTGCAGGGAAAATAGGGCGCTACCTCTCTTTAGTGAACTACAATATCAACCCAATTACCTCTGCGATGTTTATTACGGCAACAGCACCGAACCCATTGATTGTGAGCTTAATTGTCAGTGAAGCGGGTAAAGGCAATGAGCTAACTTGGGGAATGTGGGCGATTGCGGCATTCGTACCGGCGATTGTCTCTTTGATTTTAATGCCACTGGTTATTTACTTCATGTATAAGCCAGAAATTACTTCTACACCGGATGCGCCTAATTTCGCCAAAGAGCGTTTACAACAATTAGGCCCGATTTCACTGCCAGAAATGATCACTTTAGGGGTTTTCATCCTGTTATTAATGATGTGGGCAGGGGTTCCTGAAATGCTGTTTGGCCCATCATTTAGCGTGAATGCGACGACGGCAGCCTTTATTGGTCTGAGCGTATTATTGGGCACTGGGGTGATTAACTGGGATGATGTCCTGAAAAATAAAGGGGCATGGGATACCGTTGTTTGGTTTGCCGCACTGGTAATGATGGCAAGCTTCTTAGGTAAATTAGGTCTGATTAAGTGGATGTCTGTCACAGTGGGAAGCTCCATTGATAGCATGGGAATTAGTTGGGTTTGGGGTACCTTAATTTTGGTGCTTATCTATGTTTACTCCCACTATTTCTTCGCCAGTACAACCGCACATATTACCGCAATGTTTGGTGCGTTCTTTGCGGCGGGTCTCGCATTAGGTGCACCGCCAATGCTGTTAGGTTTAACCTTAGCATTCTCCTCATCCTTAATGATGTCATTAACTCACTACGGCACGGGTACAGCACCGATTATCTTCGGTTCGGGCTATGCCACACTGGGCGAATGGTGGAAAGCAGGCTTTGTGATGAGTGTGGTTAACTTAATTATTTGGATCAGTTTAGGGAGTATTTGGTGGAAATTCCTGGGTTACTGGTAATGCCATTGAAGATTAACTAAAAATACTTATTCATCAAAAGCCGGAATTATCTTCCGGCTTTTTTATCCTCTATAGACTGTGAGTGAAATTATATTTTACTGGGCGAAAAATCATAAAATTTAAACCTTAAATTAGTGAATTCATTGAAATAAATAGGGCAATTAAATATTCAATGGAAACAAGCTTTTTTAATTTAAAGCAGCTATGATTAATACTAAGGCATGTTGTAGGGTTTTAATGTAATCCGATATAAACAAAGATAAATAGGTTAAAAATGAAAAAGACAGTATTAGTATTGGGTATGGCGGGTATGATGGCATTGTTGTCAGCGTGTTCAGACGAGAAAAAAGAGATTGCAGAGTATCGTTCTGAGTTCGTAAACAACTGTGTAAAAGCAGCAGGCGAATCTGATGCAGAAACCGCACAAGCTATTAGCGCAATCTGTGGCTGCGCTTACGATAAAACTGTTGAAAAATATGGTTTAAAAGAATTTAAACGTTTAGACAGCGAACTGCAAAAATCACCTGCTGCTGCGCCTGAATTCCAACAAACTATGATTTCATTTGTTCAAGAGTGTGCGACTAACGCGCGTTAATTGAATAGCTTTAGTCATTGTTAAATAAAGCCACGGTGATGAAAAATCCCGTGGCTTTGCTGTTTTTAGGACTGGTTTTTAAATCAACGCTTATTTAAAGCTACTTTATTTAAATAACTGCTTAAATTGATGCGGAGCACAGCGTAAATATTGTGGTGCTACATTAATTTGTTCATTGAGAACACTGGCGGCACGCCATGGCCAGCGCGGTTCGTATAAAATACCGCGACCAATCGCAATAAAGTCAGCTTGCCCAGTCGCAATAATCGCTTCTGCTTGATGAGGCTCGGTGATCAGTCCTACAGCAATCACTGGCATATCGGTATGTTCGTGAATCGCTTGTGCCAGTGGCACTTGGTAATTTGGACTAACAGGGATCTGCTGCTTGTCTGACAATCCACCGGAAGAAACGTGGATATAATCGCACCCTAATTCTTCTAGCACTTCAGTGAGTTCAATAGATTGTGTCAAATCCCAGCCCCCAGCGACCCAATCTGTCGCTGAAATACGGATACCGATAGCAATATTTGGACTGACTGTCGCACGCACTTTACGAAATACATCCACTAAAAATCGAGTACGGTTAGCAAAACTGCCACCATATTCATCTTGTCGCTGATTGGCGATAGGAGATAGGAATTCATGCAGTAAATAGCCATGAGCTGCATGAATTTCAATTAAATCAAAACCCGCTTGTTCAGCGCGTTTTGCGGAATCTACAAACTGTTGGGTGATTTCGTGGATCTCATTCACAGTGAGAGCCTTCGGTGGATAGCTGTCACCAAAAGGCAGGGCGGATGGCGCTACCGTTTGCCAACCATGCTGATCTTCTGGTGCTAAGTTTTGTCCACCTTCCCACGGTAGTGCGCAGGATGCTTTTCTGCCTGCATGGGCAATTTGAATTCCTAATTTTGCATTGGCAAAACTCTTGATGTTCGTTAATAGGGTTTTAAACGCCTGCGTTTGAGCATCATTCCATAAACCTAAATCTTGGTAAGTAATTCGCCCATCGGGGTTTACAGCACTCGCTTCGACAATCACAAGGGAAGCGCCGGATAAGGCAAGGTTCATATAATGAGCCTGATGCCAAGGACTGATGAGACCTTCATGTGCGGAGTATTGGCACATAGGTGGCACAATAATGCGGTTAGTTAGCTGAACTTGACCTAAGTTAGCCGGTGAAAATAGGTAACTCATTCCTTTTTCCTTATAACGAAACTTAAGATAATTCTGACAGTATACAAAAAAAGGAAGACCATTCTTGTGATAAAGCGGCAAATTTAGGTATTCAAAAAAAATTTTCGTTATAAGCAAGCTGAAAAAGCAATAACGCGAAGATAATTTTGAGGAAAAGAATAAAAAGTATAAATCTCTGCTTGCTATTTTTTATTATGAATAAAAATGCGAGGGATAGAATATAGATATATAGCAATGTGCCATTTCAAATCATGATAAATACTCGCTTAGTGTATCTCTCTTTGTTAACTCCATGATAAATCTAGAGAGATAAACTTAATTCGGTTTTATGGTTTTTATGGTGCTAATAGGTTTTCACTCTGAGTTTCTATTCTATTCAATGATTTTATTTACCTTGAAATCAATATTGCCGCCGCAAAAAAATAATTTTCATCTTGCAACCTATATAGGGGCTTTATATAAGCAATGATTAACCCTGATTAATATTAGTTTTATGTAAAAAGAGCCATGGAGATGAAAATAAAATTACAACTGTAAAAGTGTAGCTGCTTTATTTTCAACAACGTGTATTAGCCTGTGAAAATATAATTCTAAAAAGGAAGGTCAATGTGTTAACAATTATTGGTATTTTAATCATCGTGACAATCGTCACTTTACTGATGATGGGTAAAGCTAGCCCAATTATTGCAATGTCTTGTATTCCTTTTATTGGTGCACTGCTAGCGGGATATTCTATTGGTGAAATCTCGGTCTTCTTCGAAAGCGGCATTAATAAAGTAGCAAAAGTGGCAGCAATGTTTTTGTTTGCCATTTTGTTCTTCAGCATGATGAAGGACTTACATATTTTTGACCCACTGATCCGCATGATGGTCAAAATGACCCGTGGTAATGTGATTATCGTCTGTATTATGACCACGTTGATAGCGGGGGTGGTGCACTTAGATGGCTCCGGCGCTGCAACGTTTTTAATCATTATTCCGGCATTATTACCGCTATATCGACAATTAGGTATGAGCCCATACCTTATGTTGCTGCTGATGTGCGCAAGTATGGGGATCATGAATATGGTGCCGTGGGGCGGGCCACTAGGTCGTGCGTCAGCGGTAACAGGCATTGATGCCTCTACACTATGGCAAGGCTTAATTCCCGTACAATTGATTGGTATGGGTGGCGCTGTGGTATTTGCCATCATTATGGGAATGCGTGAAAAGCGCCGTATTGCTTCGGCTGCATTAAATGGCACCACACCGTATCAAATGGATTCACTGTTAGGTGAAAGTGAGCAAATCGCAGATGTGGTTGACATTGCTCATAAACCTAAAAAGCCATTAATTAATGGTGGATTGATTGTCGGGGCGATTATCTGTTTAGCATTTGGGCTACTTTCAGCACCATATGTGTTTATGATTGCACTTTCTTTAGCGCTATTAATTAACTATCCAAATCCAAGAGAGCAGATGAAGGTACTTTCCCTGCATGCCCCACAGGCGTTAGGTATGGTGGCAATTATTCTCGCCGCTGGGGCATTTTTAGGTATTTTATCTGATGGTGGAATGTTGAAATCCATTGCGATGGATCTGACATCAATTCTGCCAACGGAATGGGTATCAAAAATTCATATTTTTGTGGGTATCCTCGGCGTACCTATGGATATTTTCACCAGCACTGACGCTTACTATTTTGCATTGTTGCCGATTATTCAGCAGATTGCCGCGACGGCAGGGGTTGATCCTTCTGCGGTGGTGTACGCCATGGCGATTGGGAATAATGCCGGTACGTTTGTGAGCCCGTTCTCACCAGCAGCATGGTTGGCGATGGGGCTGGCGGGGATTGATATGGGGCGTCATTTGCGGTATTCGTTCGGGTGGATTTGGTTATTTAGCTTTTTCACGCTAGCCGTCGGGGCGGTTCTTGGATTGTATTAATCGCTCGTCGTCTTTTGCACCCTAACGTTGTTGGCTTCAAAAGAAAACCCTAGTCACATACTTATGTATTCTCCTAGGGATTTTCTTTTTTGCCGCCTAGTTACGGCGCAAAATCCATAGAGCCAATGTTTGGAAGTTGAACTGCTCGTCGTCTTTTGCACCCTAACGTTGTTGGCTTCAAAAGAAAACCCTAGTCACATACTTGTGTATGCTCCTAGGGTTTTTCTTTTTTGCCGCCTAGTTACGGCACAAAATCCATAGAGCCAATGTTTGGGGAAACTAAGGAAAAACCTAAAATCTGGAATCTGGAATCTGGAAAGATAGAAGATAGGGAAAATAAACAGAAAACGGTGGGAGAAAATAGTTGCTAAGTGGAACATTAATTATCGGACAGTGACTATATTGATGATGAGGGAATTATGTGAAGATACCTTTATTATCTGAAACCTATAAGGCTCGACATGCGCAGACCACTTTCTTCCTATCATCCTATTTTGTATTGGCTGCGCGTGAATCAAAAACGTCTACTTAGGCGCTGGCACTGGGCATTTTCAGGGCGCAAATATACCCGCAATTTAGCGGAGCAACCGCTAGAATACCGTTACCATAAACACACATCACGGCTGATCCGCAAGCTGGGTCAATCAGACCTTCGGTTGCAACATAACAAAGTGATAAACCTCGGAATTGCGATTGAAACGATGAACGGCGTTACCATTGCTCCGGGGGAATACTTCTCGTTTTGCCGTCTTGTGGGCAAACCCACAGCCAAACGTGGATTTGTGGAGGGTATGGAACTTTCTTACGGAGAAGCTCGAAGCGGGATTGGCGGAGGAATTTGCCAGCTCAGTAATTTAATCCACTGGATGATACTGCATTCTCCATTGCAAGTCGTGGAACGAGCCAATCACAGTTTTGACCCATTTCCTGATGAAGGGCGCGTTTTGCCATTTGGATCAGGTGCCGCTATTTTCTATAACTATATCGACCTTGTGCTGTATAACCCAACCCAAGCAACATTTCAGTTAGTGTTTAACATTGGCGAACACCAAATTGAAGGGGAGCTATTGTGCTCTGAGCCCCGCGAAAATAAATATCATATTTACCAACAGAACCATAAGTTTGTTCGAGAAGGCGGCGTGATTTATCGCCATAATGAAATTTGGCAGCAAATCACCACCAAAGGGCAAGAGCCGCTCACACTTAGCGACCGCTGTTTATACCGCAATAAAGTGGTTGTGAAATACCCATTGGATGAATCTCAATTGAGTGACGTGGGTTAATGCGTAATTGTGATAACCGTGTAAATTATTTTAAAAAGAGTGTTATTACTTTAAATAGAAAATAGATGCCAGTATTATTAAATACTCAAGTGTTATATTTATACGTTGATATCATGCGAAATAATATTCTGCATTAAGTGTGCTTTAATTAAGACGGTAAATATTCATTAGATGAAAAACCAAGTTAAATGATGTAATTATAAATCCATAGTGTTTTAATGGACTTGTTTTTATTCGGAAATAGTGATTATCATTCATTATGATAGTGACTATTGGTGTTGTTTCCAGTATTAAATTCCAAGATTGGTTTTATCTGCTGCTTTTTCTTTTTTGAGTAGTGATTTTAGTTATAAAATCTACAGTTATTTATATTTCTATTGATGGATTTTCTTTGCTGATTTAGTTTGTCTTATCTTAATTATCTATGTCGATTTAAATATGACCAATATTCGTAAAATTATTTTACTAACCTTTCTTTTTTTTATTAATAATGAGGAAGGGAGTGCGATATTACCTCTACCAATAAATACGGATAGCAATCAATTTGAGCAGAGGCAGCGGCTTGAATTTGAAGGAATACAGCGAGATTCTATTTTAAATGGAAATGAACTGCAGTTTCATGATAATAAACTTAGTGATGATTTAAATGCTAAATGTATTGATATAAAGGAAATTGAATTAATTAATGATTCAGTTATTTTCCCAAAAGAAATATTGGAGATAACGAACCATTATAAGGAACAATGTTTATCAATAGTTGCAATTAAAAATATCACGAAGGAAATTACTAACTACTACATAAAGCAAGGCTATATTACTTCTCAAGCATTTATTTCGGAGCAAGATTTATCAAATTATATATTACGGATACAGGTGATTGAAGGACGAATTGAATCTATCACTATCGAAGATTCTCCGTCCCGACTCGTCGCCATGACATTTCCGAACCTAACTGGCAGTATCTTGAATTTGCGGGATATTGAACAGGGGCTTGAGCAGCTTAATCGCTCGACTTCAGCGCGTTATACGATTGATATTCAGCCGGGTACTAAATCAGGTTATTCTCGCGTGGTTATTCAGAAACAGGCTAGTACTCTACCGTTAAATAGTCAGTTGAGTCTTGATAATTCAGGGAATAAATCGACAGGAAAACAATTGCTGACGGGAAATTTAACGGCAGATTCCCTTTTGGGATTGGGTGAGCAATGGTCATTCAATGCCAGTACCGATACTGACTTCAGCCGTTCTCATCACAGCCGTTACACTGTTGCTGCAATCAATGTCCCTTATGGTTACTGGTCTTACCGTTACCAATTTTACCGGAATAATACGCTACAGCCATTTCAGGCATCGGGCCAGCAATACAGTTATGAAGGCAAAAACACCAATCAACAGCTTGATATCAGTCGCTTAATTTATCGCGATGGAAAACAGCGTCTTACATTACAAGGTAGTTTGAGGCATAAAAATGCAAAGACACAGTTAGCAGAACAAACACTCGTAATAAGTAGCCCCACATTAACATCAATTATGTTCAGTCCACAGTATACAACTATGCTCGGACAAGGTTATTTCACACTTAACCCTGCAGCTGAATGGGGGATATCGGCTTTCGGTGCATCACAAGACTTTCTTACAAAAGATTCACCGCGTAGCCATTACCGAAAGTTCAGCTTAAGCAGTAGCTATCAATATTATTTTTCCAATGGACTAACCTATTTAACTTCATTTTATGGGCAGTATTCTCCCGATAATTTATACGGTGTTGAGCGAGTAAGTATAGGCGGGCAGTACTCTGTGCGTGGTTATCATGAACAGTCGCTAAGTGGTAATCGTGGAGGATATTGGCGCAATGAAATGAGTAAAGACATCATTGATACCTCTTTAGGGCAGTTGCGTGTCGTTGGAGCCTTAGATTACGGCTTTATTGCTTCAGATAAATACCATGTTGAGAATGGCACCCTAGCGGGTGGTGCCGTTGGTATCTCACTGATCAGTAATAACCGATTTTATTCTCAACTTCTATTCAGCAAACCTTTGCATTATCCATCACAGCTTAAACCAGACAATTGGTCGACCTATTGGTCGGTTTCGTTATCTTTGTAGTGCTATGTTTTTCAAGGATCTTCTATGTTAAATGAACAACTGCCTTCACGCCCTAAGCGGATATTGAGTTACACCATTGTTTTCTTAACCGCCGTTTATCCTTTGCACCCCGCATGGGGAGCGGCCATGACAACTGCGGATAAAAATACCCAAATTAGTCAGCAAAATAACGTTCCGATTATTAATATTGCCACTCCGAATGGGGCGGGGATATCGCACAATAAATTCCAAGACTTCAATGTGGATAAGCAAGGAGCGGTACTGAATAATGCTACTGCCAATGTGAATTCTCAAATTGCAGGGCAAGTTAAAGCCAATGCTAATTTAAATGGAAAATCAGCCAATCTGATTATCAACGAAGTCACTGGCAGTAGCCGCTCCGAATTACAAGGTAAGTTAGAAGTGGCAGGGAAAAGTGCGAGTGTCTTAATTGCCAACCCAAATGGGATTACCTGCAATGGTTGTAGCTTCGTGAATACCCCTGCGATTACCTTGACCACAGGGAAACCCATTTTTGATAGCAAGGGTGCCTTGTCAGCAGTTGAAGTGAAAAAAGGTAGCGTGGTTATCGGAGCAAATGGTCTAAATGCTGAAGCGCAAACCTATGCCGATATTATCAGCCGAGCCACCGAACTGAACGGACAAATCAAAGCTAAGAACCTGACTCTGATGCAAGGCTCCAATCGCGTTGACTTTCAAAAAGGCACGGTGACACCAATTGCGGGTGAAGGGGCAAAACCAAGCATCTCAGTCGATACTAAAGCGTTAGGTGGAATGTATGCCAACCAAGTTAAATTGGTCAGTACCGAGGCAGGGGTGGGAATTAACCTCAGCAATGTACAAGCCAATCAAAACGACCTCACATTGACCGTCGATGGCAAAATTACCCTTGTAGGCAATATTCAAGGGAAAAAAGATATTAATATCAGCACTAAAAATCTGCAAATTGACGCCAATGCTAATGTAAATGCTGCAAAAGACATCACATTGGCGACTAACACCCTCACCAATAATGGGCAAGTTACCGCAGGCAAGGATATGCGTGTCTTCGCCGAATCGGTCAGTAATGCGGGTAATGGTGCACTTATTCAGGCTGAAGACAATCTGTGGATACAAAAAAATGCCAAAGGGGATTTGAGTACACTGATTGAGAATAAATCAGGGACGATAAAGACCAATGGGGGGGATTTAGTTGTTAGGACAAAGAAACTGGCAAATACAGCAAATACATCTCCAGTGAAAATTTCCAATATCAATGCAACAACTAACGATAGTGAAGATTTTGTCTCGTCTCACTTTGGAAAAAGACAAGGTGTGGTGTCGATTATTTCACTCTATGCTCGATTAGATAGCTTCCCTTATAAAAAATGGTTTGGGAAAGTCGATTTAATCAACAGTGACAGCATTAATGTTGAGCGAAAACAATATCTAAACCAAGGGGATATTGGTGCTATAACATCAGGGAAGGATATCTATATAAATGCAAATGAGCTAGTGAATGATTTTGGAAAGATTTCCGCAAAAAACAATGCAATATTTACAGGGCAAAATGCGGCTATTTCTTCATTCAACCCAGGGGAATTAAATCTTTGGTATAAGTACGATACTTCTTATAAGGATTTAGGGAAGTTTGCAGATGAAAGTGAGGATAAAGGAACTTATGATATTTTTTATGTTAGTGAACCATTAGATTTTAAACTAATTGAAAAGTTTTATTCTTGGACGCCAAGCACTTTGGCTTTTCAGTCTATAACGGCTGGAAATAATATTGTTCTTGATTTTAAAAATGTAATTAATCTTGAAGGGAAACTTCCTGATACAGGAGGGAAAATATCTAAAATAATTCAAAAGGGAGATCCTTCATTTGCTCTTGTGGCAAAAAATATTATTTTAAACTCAAATGACATAAATATCTCTACCAATTTAAAATCTGAAAATGATCTTTCAATTATAGTGGGGCAAAATCTCAATGTTAATAATGCTCAATTGACATCAGGGCAGTCCCAAAGCCTGATTGCAAACAATGACCTTATTCTCAAACAAGTTAATTTAAGCGCGAAAGACAGCACATTAATTGCTAAGAATGGTAATTTTCAATATGGCTTAAATCCCATTGCTATCTTTAAGGATAATACATTATCGCCATCATCGATTAATACATCCGATTCGTTACATATCCAAGCTGGTAAAAGCGTCTCTTTTGATAATGCACAATTAGCAAAAACAAATAAATTCACCCTCAGTGCCAATGAAAATATCCTTATTCGTCGTGATGAATCCCAATTAATGAAACTCGCAGCTTCAGAGCCTGTCGCAAATATCAATTTGCTACTCACAAAAACAGGAAGCTGGGCTAGTTCGGGGGAGATAAACCTCACTGCAGGTAAAAATATTGAAGCGCGTGGTATTGCCTTCAATAGTGGAAAATCACTGGCTTTCAATGCAGGCCAAGATATTCTGTTAGGCTCGAAAGCCATTAAAGATGTCGACAATGTATTTAAAACTAATCGCTATCCAGAATTGCGCTCTCAGCTATTAGCGAATGGGAATATCACGCTAAACGCCGCCCGTGATATCGACCTGCAATCGGCAAATCTTCAATCGAAAGATAAAATTACCGTACTCTCAGGTCGTGATATTAAATTAACGGCTACCGCTTATTCAGGTATTCCCAACCCCAATGAAGATAACCAAGATGTACGATATGTGACTTCAGTACTTTCCGGTGACAATCGTGTCACACTGGCTTCAAATGGGGGATTAACGGCGCAAGGCAGTACAATCAAATCTCTCGGCGATATTACAATTTCCAGTGGCGGTAATGTTCGGTTAGAGTCCGCCAAAACGCATTACAGAAAACAGTCCGGTAAAAAACTAGAAGATATTTATCGTCAAATTGGTACGGAGATTAATAGTGGTAAAACACTGACGATATTATCGGAAGGTAGCATTCTTTTCCAAGCCTCTCGTCTAGGAGCCAAAGGAGCAATAGATATTGCTGCTAAAGGTGGGTATCTCTACGCGCAAGCCATGGAAGAAACCAGCCACTACGAAGAAACCAGCAAAAAGTGCAATAAATGGACACTTTGCATTACCAAAAATGAGGTCAAAAAAACTCGAAGCGAAACGAAAAATAAAGTCACTGAATTTACCGCAGATGGTGATATTAGCCTATATGCCAAGGATGATGTCACACTAGAAGCAACCAAAATTAACGCAGGTAAAAATGCAAAAATTACCAGCGAGAAAGGTAAAGTTAATTTTAAAGCAGTCAAAGATTCTACGTTTGAACAAGTGATTTCTAACTCGAAAGGGTTTTATATCACGCAGCGGAATAAAGGCTATAAAGAAGACGCATGGGTGCTACCGGCCCTTCATATTGGAGGCAAACTGACAGTGGATGCAGCGAAAGGCATTACTGCAGATATTAAAACCCAAAATAACCAAAGTTTACAAAATGCCTTAAATGCACTCGGGCAGACTGAAGGCACTAAGTGGCTAGCAGGCTTAAAAGATCGAAAAGATGTGCAATGGGGATTAGTTAAGGATGCGTATGACAGCTGGGATTATAAAAGCCAAAGTCTAAATCCCGTTGCTTCGGCATTAATTATGATCACCGTTGCTGCCATGACATCAGGTACAGCAACACAATTTGCTGCGTGGGCAGCTTCTGGAACAAGTGGAACGACCGCGGCAGTCATCTCTGGCGCCGCCTACTCAGGTATGACTGCACTCTCTGCTCAAGCGGCGGTCGCACTGGCTGAAAATCAAGGTAATTTATCCAAAACGCTCAATGCGTTGGGGAAAAGTGATACCGTCAAATCCATTATTGCTCAAATGGTAATTTCAGGGGCACTTAATGGCCTTGATGTCAAAATGGAATGGAATAAAGGTAATCCGGCAGATGCCAAATTACCGTTACTGGCTAACGGAGACTGGAATAAGGTTGCTCAGCGTGTCGCAGCACAGTCAGTTATTAGCTCAACGGTAAATACCACTATTCAAGGTGGTAGTTTCACTGATAACTTCAAGAATGCTTTACTCAGTAATATCGGAAACCAAATCAATGCAGAAGGTGCAAAGCTGATTGGGGATAATGGTGAGATCTTAGGGCATACAGGAAAGCTTTTAGGTCATTCTGTTGTGTCGGGTATTAGTGCTGAGATTGCAGGTGGAAATGCCAAAGGTGCAATTGTAGGTGCATTAGCGGCAGAATTGGCTGCAATAACATTAAATAGCAAATTGTTTGAGCCAACGTATATTAATGAGCAAGAAAGGCAACTCGCATTAATACAAGAGGCGATTAATGGTAATAACACGAAGACTCAATTTACTAAGGTATTAGGTGGTTTTGCAGGGGCATTAATTACTCATAAACCAGAAGGTGCTTTTTCTGCGGCTAATTCAGCTGAACTGGTTTATACCTATAATTACACAGACCATCAGTTAATGGACATTGCATTTGAGAATGCGCAGGATGTCATAGCTGCAGATAAAGGCGATAAAGCTGCTGCACAAAGAGTTAGAGCGAGGCAAGAGGCAGCGATCGTTGTTGGTTTTGTCGCTGCCGGAGGGTATGCAGCAGTAATTGGTGGCGAAGTTATTTTAGCGGCTACTCCAGAAATATTAGCGACAGCAAGATTAGCTCTGCAAGGATGCAAGGCAGGTTTGACTCTTTGTATGAACAAGCTTGCTATTAGCTCTGCTGAAATTATAGCGCCAGAGGCCGCTATTTCAGGGGGAGCCGCTTTAGGGGCTGGCTATAAATTACTAGCTAGCTCAGAGGAGGCTGCCAAAGCACTCGCAAATACCACAATGAACAGCTCAAAGCATATGCTAATAGCTGGAAAACAAGATGCGAGTAAACTAAAGTCTTTCCTAGAAGCTGAGAAACTACGCGTTGAGGCTAATAAAAAAGTTATTGAGGAAATTAATAAATTTTCGTCAAAAAATAAAGCACAAAATATCGCTACTATGGTTGCTGCTTATGATGAGAAAACAGGTAAAATCGTCGTAGGAAAAAGCGTCGGTGAAGAAATTAAACTAGAGATGTTAGATAAAAGAACCGTAGATTTTTTGAAGTTAAAATTAGGCAAAGATATTGAAATTGGTTCAAAAACAAAGCTATGTGATAATTTTGTTGGTGGGTGCGGGGAAGTTTTAGCTGCCGATCAATTAATTCGTGACGGTGTTAATCCATTAGATATTAAAATATCGCAAGCATACAGGCCTAGAAATGTTTATGGTAATGATATTTCTGAATTATCATCAGAAGCATTTATAGCAACTTGTCCTAATTGCGTAGAAGTATTCAAAAAGAACTAGAGGGGAATTAGCATGGATTTAGATTTAAATTGGAAACCAGGTTCAGCAAGAAATCATACTTGGGTTGCTATGGATAAAAATGGTCGTCTAGGTTTAATGTATAATAATGGATATGGATGGCTACCTACTAGTTTATTAAAAAAACCAAATATAAAAGAAAAACTATCTGATTTATGTGAATATATAGATGGTGATTCAAATAAGCATGCAAATAATATTGATAAACAAGGCGGTTATTCCATTGATTTATATTCAAGCTGGGTTTATAAAGACTATGAAAATAAGCGAAAAATAGTTGAAGAATTTGATAAACAGCTAGACCGGAATTTCAAATATAGCACTGCTCTTATTGGGTGCAAAATGGGTATGTTTCTTTTTGAAGGATTGGAGGGATATAGCAAAGGAGAAGATTACCCCATTGGTTATGATGGTGAAACAAAAATGGGAGACTATTATCGTTTTATTGTCCCAACAGTTTTTGCAACAATAGAGGATATTCCCCTTCCATTGAGACAATATATTGCTGTTTCAAATACGATTGATTTCACAAAAGATAGACTGCTGGATAACGATAGAATCAGTGAGTATTTTCCTCGAATGTATCAGAGTTAAGCTAAGCTGGCGGACATTTAGCCTCGTTATGTAGATGGCTGTCAGCACAAGGTTTAATATCCAATACGTTATCGTCAGCCTCCAAACCAGTTGGATTCTACTCTGATTAGTGTAGAATCCCCTCAACTAAGTTATTTCTTGCTGTTTTTCTGATAAAACACCCAAAATGAGGCCGTCTCGCGGACTAGATATGTAATACCGACACTTGATTTCTCAATTATCGCAGAGGCAAATCTTGCACAAGATTTGTTGTGTTTTGTTATTTCTGTAGAGAAAGCATAATGAATATGCAATCAAGGAAGTATGGTAGAACGTATCACTATCCGTTCTCACCTGGCACCACCAGCGACGATCGTATTAATAGCGATTGGTGGGCGCACATCCAAAATATTGAACAACTAGTTCATACTGAAAAACTCGATGGTGAAAATAATTGCCTGAATCGTCACGGTGTATTTGCTCGTTCCCATGGCGCTCCGACTCAGTCGGCATGGTCGCAGCAAATCCGTCAACGTTGGCAATTAATTAAAGACGATCTGGGTGATATCGAATTGTTTGGCGAAAATCTGTATGCCGTACACTCCATCGAATATCAACATATCGAAGATTATTTTTACGTGTTCGCCGTACGTCAAGGGAATTATTGGCTCAGTTGGGATGAAGTGAAGTTTTACGCCTCACTGTTTGATTTTCCGACCGTACCAGAGCTTCATTTGGCTATTGACAAAACCCTCACAGCCCAGCAATACAGCAGCGGATTAATCGCCGCGGCAGGGGAAGATAGCCAATTTATTGCACGAGATACCCACACCGGAAAACCGTGCAGCATGGAAGGCATTGTAACGCGCAATCGCCAAGGTTTTGCCGTGGATGATTTTATGCAGCACGTTTTTAAATATGTGCGCAAAAACCATGTCAAAACCGATATCCACTGGAAGCGAAATTGGCAGCGTGCGAAATTAGCGTTTGAGATGCAAGGAGGTGACCAATGAGTTGGCAACTGACAAAACAGCGTGAATGGTCGCAACTTGCTGATCAGTTTGAATTTGTGCGTGATATGCACGGCGTTCCCCAAGATGCGCTGCACCATGCGGAAGGGGATGTGGCCATTCATACCCAAATGGTATTAGCGGCGCTGGAGGCGTTACCGGAATATCAGCAATTGCCCGAAGCGCAGCAGCAGATTGTCTGGACAGCGGCGCTCTTGCATGATGTGGAAAAACGCAGCACCACTCGAGAAGAAGAGGGGCGTATTCGCTCACCGGGGCATGCAAAAAAAGGCGAGTTATCCGCTCGCAACATTCTGTTTCGTGAAGTGGAAACGCCATTTGCTATCCGCGAACAAATTGCCGCATTAGTGCGCTTTCACGGCTTACCGTTATGGTTGATGGATAAGCCTGACCCAGAGAGAGCCTTATACGCCGCCTCATTACGGGTCGAAATGTCCTTGTTGTGTATGTTAGCGAAAGCAGATGCTATCGGGCGTGAATGCGAAGACAAAGCGGACTTATTAGCGCGCATCGAGTTATTTGAACTGTTTTGCCGCGAACATGATTGCTGGGATCAGCCGAAAGCTTTCGCCTCATTGGCGGGGCGTTTTCACTATTTCCACACTCAACGCGGCACACCGGATTATCAACCGTTTGATGAAGACGGTAGCGAAGTGATTATGCTGTGTGGCTTGCCGGGAATGGGGAAAGACCATTTTATTCAACGGCATTATCCGCAAACGCCGATGGTATGTTTGGATGAAATTCGCCGAATGCATAAAATCAGCCCAGCGGATAAAAATGCCCAAGGTTGGGTCGCGCAGCAAGCGAAAGAGCAGGCGAAAGTCTATTTGCGTAGTAAACAAGATTTCATCTGGAATGCGACATCGCTAAGTGCCTCACTGCGTGAAAGCATGATCAGCCTATTTGCCCGCTACCAAGCCAAGGTGCATTTGATTTATCTGGAAGTGCCATATAAGCAGTGGCAGCAGCAAAATCGCCAGCGCAAATATGCGGTACCGGAAAATGTGATGGAAAGAATGGCGGGGAAACTGGAAATTCCAACCCCTGATGAAGCTCATCAAGTTTCCTATTTTATTAATGGTGAATTTTTGAGTGAGCAGGTGAAGTAAGTTTTATCATCCTGCCTCTGTCAAAGAGGCAGGGCAATCAGTTCGCCATCAAGGCACAAAAACCTTTCCTTCAAATAATTTTCTAGCAGTACGAATAATCGAAGCTTGAATCCCTTCCGGTTTATCCGTCGGGTTACTTAGTGCTACCTCAAATTTACCACTGAGATGTTCAATGGCAATCTTCCGCATATCCACATCTCCTTGCAGATAACGTTCTATAACGGTACCTGAAACCACGCAGCCGGTGGCAATGGCAATTGCGCCCGTTACCGCTAATGCACCATGGCATTTATGGGGCATAAAGTAGCGCACATTAATGGTGCCGCCGTGAATGGAGGGGGAGACCAAAATCGGTTTGGGGATCACTTTTTTGCTCACATCCCCTAACCCCATCATGGCACCAGCTTGTAGACGAATGTGCTCCAGTTTTTGCATAAACTCGCTATCGCCTTCAAGTTGCTCCGCCGTTTCATACCCCGTTTTATTCAGTTGGGGGGCATCGATAAGCACCACAGGCGTCGCCATATCGAGGCAAGAAACTTCAACACCATCAATGATATCGACCACATTTCCGGTAGGGAACAATTTCCCTGTTTTGGTTCCACTGGCATTAAGAAAAGTTAAACCAACAGGCGCGGCATGACCGGGAACACCCGCAATCGTTGCATTACCGTTATATTCCACTTGCCCATTAGGGGTTTGAATGGTGGCGTTGATAAAGGTATTGGTATTGACGTTACGCACCCTGACGGTGGTCATATCTCCGGTGATAGGTACTAACCCTTTTTCTAACGAGAATGACCCGACCGCACACAGAATATTGCCACAGTTAGGGGCTGTATCGACGATGCGCTCAGTAATAGCGACTTGTGCAAAAAGGTAATCAACATCCGCTTCTGGGTGTGTCGATGGGCTAATAATGGCCACTTTACTGGTTTGCGGGCTACCGCCACCAATACCATCGATTTGTAAAGGATGACCGGAGCCCATAATCGCTAAGATCAGTTCATCACGTTGTTGAATGTCGGTCGGGAGATCATTCGCGAGGAGAAAGACACCTTTTGATGTGCCTCCGCGCATTAATGTACAAGGAATTTGTTTCATCACGCGTCCTTTTTGAACGCCTTACCGTAAGAAAAATGGAGTGCGTTATATTGCACTCCATCTTTTTATGGGGTAAGGGCGATTAGATTAAACCCATATTGATAAGAATTTCCCACCAACCTAAACCAATAGTCATGTGAACTAATAAGCTGAGGAACGCGATAATCCCACCAATGATCCACCAAGAACGAATATCGTTATAGCCTGCACCGAAGACGATTGGGGCTGCCGCGCCTCCGTAATGGGTTAAGCTGCCGCCGTAAGCGTTAGAGAACAGTAGGCCCAGCGCTAACAGCATCGGCGGTGCACCTGCGACCATACCAACGGTGGCGAAAACAGGAACCATCGCCGCCACATAGGCACCACCAGAAGCGAACAGGTAGCGAATAGCGACACTGATAAACATGATGACAAAGAACGCTAACATCGCTTGGTCACCGAAGGAGAGGTGTTCGCTCATCACATCCGCTAACCATTTGAAGAAGCCTGCTTTGGTGAGCACACCGGACATACCGATAATACCACCGTACCAAATCAGAGTGTTCCAGCCACCTTTGTTCTTCAGCACATCATCCCAAGTGACGACACCGAGGATCAGTGTTAATGCCATGACTGCAATGGCGACACTTGAAGCACTGACACCGATTTTATCTGCAAATATCCAGCCGGATAACGCCAGTACAAAGATAATGCTGAGCAGTTTTTCACGCACGGTCATCGGGCCTAAATCCGCTAACCCTTTTGCAGCGATCTCTTTGTTATTCACCTTTTTCAATTCAGGTGGATACAGTTTGTAGATAATTAGCGGAGTCAGGATCAACATGATTAAGCCCGGCACGGCAGCGGCTAATGCCCAACCACCCCAACTTAAATGGATACCCATAATGTCGGTCATCATCGCTAATGCTAGCGCGTTTGGTGCCATTGCCGTTAAGAACATATAGCTGGTGGTTTTGGTCACCATATACACGTTTACCAGCAAATAGTGACCCGCTTTACGGGGGCTTTTTTCAGGATCAGATCCTAATGCAACCGCCACACTGTTGATGATAGGGAAGACAATCCCACCAGCACGCGCGGTATTAGACGGCGTTGCAGGGGCGATAATCAAGTCAAGGATAGCGGTAACATAACCCAGCCCAAGAGTGGTGCCACCTAATTTTCCAATAAGAATATAGGAGAGGCGCTTACCCAAACCGGTTATGACGAACGCGGCACTCAAGGTGAACGCGGCGAAAACTAACCACGTTGTACCGGATGAGTAACCACTTAGAACTTCGCCAACTTTGACGTCTTTAGTACCTGTTACACCGATGATCACCGCACTGGCAGCAATCGTGGCTAACAAGATCACAGGCTCGGAATAAGGTTTTAATACCAGTCCCACAATGGCGGCAAGGTACAAACCAAATAACAGCCATGCAATACTCGGTAGCCCTGCAGGCGTCGGTATTAAGGCTATGATTATTGGAATGGCTATTAAAACTAATAGCTTCCATATTTTATCTTTTTGCATAGGCTAATCCTTCAAGAATATAAACTTTAAATTTCTTAAATCACATAAAACGAATATCTAAAATGTGTGGAAACCTATTTCTGGATATAGCGGTATCTTGAATAGTGTTATTTTTTTAATAAAACTATTGGTTAACGCTTATTAACAGAAATGTTATTAATGATTGAAAAGCAAAATCAGTTTTTATTTAAAAATTATTTTCTCTGGTTTTAATTAATCAATTTTGTGATGTTTGTTCCTTTGTTAATGAATATTTAAATTGCTTTTATTTATGAAGCTAAATAAGCATTCGCAGGTAATCGCGCAAAAAACCACGTTAGAATTAATAAATCTGCGCTGCCTCCGGGGCTTAAATTCTTTTCAATACACTGCAAGTCAAATTGTTGGACTTTGCTTAAATCCTGTTCGTCTTGAATTCCTTGTTGCAACAAGCTGGTTGCTTGCTGTTTTACCCACTGAAGCCCTGCCATGCCACCGCGATTGGCGATGTTGGTATCGTCATTGAGGCTCATCAGCAAAATTAGCGTATCGAGTAAGGCGATATCGGCTTGTTTACCCTCTGCCAGCTGCTTCAAGTAGTGGGGCAGTGCATGGGCAATCGCCAATTGATAACCTTGTTCTGCTTCCCCTCTGGCGCCGGTGAATCCATACTCTTGGAATAAACGTTGTCCTGCTGTTGGGTGTTCTGCGGGCTGTTGCAGCTCAGCGGTTAATCCTTGGCACATGCCAGAAACGACTTGGCTAATTGCGCTGGGCGTAACTCGTTGCTGTAACCCGAATAAACGCCCCACCGCAGTGAGCACTAAACCTAATGAAAAAATTGAGCCTTTGTGAGTGTTTACGCCTTGGGTAGCGCGAAACATCGCTTTTTCACAATCGATACCGATACCGCGAATTTGGCGAAGTAGCTGGTTAATCGGTAATTGATAATGTTCATAACCTGCATGCAAAAACAGCGGAAAGAATTTTGCAATCGCATTGGCACTTAAATGAAAATCGGTCAGTGCCATATCTTTATGGGCGCCAGTGTTGCATTTATCCACTAAACCCGGTTTAGGGGTTAAATTCACTTCCGCAAGCATCGCTTGCCAAGCCAATTGGCTGTAGTGATTCACCACGTCATCATTTAACGTACGTTCTTGGCTAATTTTTTGCTGGAGCATAGGCTAACTCCTCGATACGGCGCAAAATCTCTTCAAGGGAATGGCTGCGTTGGCGCGCGCACACCTTGGCTTCATTGTCACAAATCAAGCAGCGTCTAGTTGGTAAATTGAATTGGCTGCGAGAATATAAAACGCCATTTGCATCAAAAACATCAAAGTCCCAAAGTCGGCCGACGGGGGATAATTCTTCCGCTTCCATTAAGGCTTTTTTGACCTCAAGGGCATCGGCATTGACGGCGACTAAGCATTCCGGCCCAGTAACTAAAGGGAATGATTGTTGTGATAAAAGTACCCACTGCCTGCATGAAGCAACTTGCTTAAGCGCATTTAAGCCTTGATTAAAAATGTCTCTGACCAGTTGATTGTCTTTAACCGGTCCCGGAAAAACGACAGTAAATGAAATCAAGGTTACCTGATGGAGACCAATCCACTCTTGCTGACGAGCCTGACGGGCATCACGGCTCGCCAGCAAGTCAGGTAAGGAAATGTCAAATTGCTCTTGGGTATCAGGCAGTGGGTAAAACATGTTCTACTCCTTCACTTGATGGACAACATCAATTACAGAACCGTCACGATAACGCACCACCGCCACCACTTTATCGGTAAATTCGATAGGATTTGGGGTACCTGTTAATAATTGGGCGCGTTCACGTAACCATTGAATAGAAACGGTTTTGATGCCTTGGCTTTCCAGCTGTTGCTTCAGCTCAGGGCGTGCTGGGTTAACAGCAATACCATGGTCAGTCACCAAAATATCGACGCTAGAACCCGGTGTAACGCAAGTCAGTACATCGTCCACCAACGTTGGGATACGACCGCGTACTAACGGCGCGACGATGATAGACAGTTTTGCCGCCACCGCCGTGTCACTATGCCCACCGGATGCGCCACGAATAACCCCATCGGAGCCGGTTAACACGTTGACATTAAAGCGAGTATCAATCTCTAAGGCACTGAGCACCACCACATCGAGCATATCCACCGAGGCGCCTTTAGAATCAAAGCAAGCATATTGGTTGGCACTGATTTCAATGTGATTTGGATTACGTGCGAGCGATTCTGCCGCTGCACGGTCAAAGCTTTGCACATCGAGTAACTTCTTAATTAAGCCTTTTTCATGAAGGTCTACGATGGTGGAGGTGATCCCACCTAACGCGAAGCCTGCATGAATATGATGACGGCGCATTTTATCCTCGAGGAAGCGAGTGACTGCCAGTGACGCCCCGCCAGTACCGGTTTGCAGTGAAAATCCTTCTTTGAAGAAGCCTGATTTTTCAATCACATCAGCGGCGGTACGTGCGATCAATAACTCACGCGGGTTGGAGGTCATGCGAGTGGCATCGGCACCAATTTTGTCGGCATCCCCCACACGTTTGACTTTGACAATGTAGTCCACTTCATCTTGCTTAATGCTCGATGGGTTATGTGGGTAAGGCAGAAATTCTTCGGTCAACATGACCACTTTTTTGGCATTTTCCGCGTCGATTTTGGCATAACCGAGTGAACCGCAGCTCGCGTTACCCGTGTATCCGTTCGCATTGCCGTATTCGTCGCAAGACGGAACGCCGATAAAGGCCACGTCGATTTTTAATTCGCCGCTATGAACAAGGTTGGCACGTCCACCATGGGAGTGAACTTGTACGGGTTCCGCTAATTCGCCGCGAGAAATCGCTTCGGCTAATGGACCACGTAAGCCAGAGGTGTAAATCTTAGTGACGACGCCATGGCGAATATGTTCAACCAGTGGCGAGTGGCAAGCGCTGAGTGAACTGGATGCCAAGGTGAGGTTGCGAAAGCCCATTTCGGCAATCACTTGCATCACCATATTGATGGTTAAGTCACCGCCACGGAAAGCGTGGTGGAAAGAGATGGTCATGCCATCTTTTAATCCTGAACGGCGGATAGCCACTTGCAGGTCATCACACAGTTTGCGGTTGCGTGGTTTTTGTACTTGCTGCTGAACTTTACCGATATCTTTGAATTCACGCAGTAATGCATCGTCTTTAGGTGCTAAGTAGGCTGATACGCGAGCCTGACGCAATGTATTGGTTGTCATAATATTCTGCCTCACTCTTCCCGAATGCCTGATAATGCCGCGCGTGATAACACTAAGCGGGCTCTTTCAATTACAGGGCTGTCTACCATTTTACCGTTGAGGGAAACGACGCCTTTGCCTTCTCGCTCTGCGGCATCAGCGGCATCTACCACACGCTGGGCATGGTCGACTTCTTTTTGGGTTGGGGCATACAAGTTATGCAGTAACTCAATTTGTCGTGGGTTAATTAATGATTTGCCATCAAAACCAAGCTGCTTAATGAGTGCGGCTTCTTTGAGGAAGCCTTCTTCATTGTTGGCGTCAGAGTAGACGGTATCAAAGGCTTGAATACCGGCAGAACGCGCAGCTTGTAAAATGGCGCACCGAGCATAGAGGAGTTCAATGCCTTCTGGAGACCGCTCGGTGCGCAAATTGCGGACATAGTCCTCGGCACCTAATGCGATGCCTATTAATCTTGGAGATGCGTGAGCAATATTTACGACTTGGGTGATCCCCATCGGGGATTCGATAGCCGCAAGTAACCCGGTGCTACCTTCTTCGCGCCCACAGCTTTTTTCAATGCGTAGAATTTCGTTTTCAATATCAATAATATCTTGTGCGGTATCGGTTTTCGGTAAGCGCACAATGTCGGCACCACCGCGAACGACGGCTTCAAGGTCAGCAACCCCATAAGCAGAATCGAGGGCGTTAACGCGCACGATGGTTTCAATATCTTGATATAACGGGTGTTGCAGTGTGTGATACACCAAACGACGCGCCGTGTCTTTTTCTCGAATGGTGACAGAGTCTTCGAGGTCAAACATCAGGGCATCAGCTTTATAAATAAAGGAGTTACTGAGCATCGCGGCGTTGGAGCCTGGGACGAACAGCATACTTCTGCGAGTGCGGCTTTTTCTTTCCGGTGTCATTATTTATCCTCCCATGGCAGAGCATCGAGATCACAGGCGCGAGCCAGTAAGGCTTCGAGGCGAGCGCGTAGAACGCACTCCAATGCACCTTTGTCATCCACCACAATTTCAGCGCCTTGAATATCGTATTTTTCAATCATTTCAAGCACGATGGCATTGATGGCATCACCAAATTGTTTTTCAACACTGCTGGTGATCTGCAATGAGACCTCGAGAGTGTCTTCAAGAGGCTCGATTCGTACCATGACATCACTGGATTCGAGTGTGCCGGCAACCGCTGCGTGTAGTATCTTCATATTTCACCTATAACTAATTCAAGCTTGTAGTGCGGGAGTAGGCGACGGAGTCTGCGCTGCTAGCATCTCTTGTAAATAGTGATACGTAGCAGGGGGCACAATCGGCTTGATCGCCGCAAGATCTTTTTTAGCGAGCAGTTTTCGAACTTGCGAGGCGGAAACCGCCGTGCCGTCGATCACTGTCCGCGGGAATTCGACCAGTTCAATGGGTGGGAATGGCATTTCATCGGTTTCCAGCCAGTAGCGCATGTCTTGGTTATATTGGTTAGTGACTTGGCAAAATGGCTCTGAGCCGACGAAACGATGGGTAATTCCCAGCGCCGGAGCAATATATTGGCGAAAAATCTTAATATCGATTTCTGTATAACAGTTGTTGGCTACAGTAATGTCTTTAATAAAATAACAAGGGAATGTAGCCCGTGAAATAATGTATTCCGAACCTTTATGAATAGTGAGGTTATTAATTCCTTTTGTGCCTTCTTCAATTAATTTCAGGCGAACTTTATACGGAAAACGGGAGGTATCTTCTTTGACGACAAATAAATGTAGCCAATCACAGTTTTTTGAAGCTTGCTCAATTAAGTAACGATGCCCTAATGTGAATGGGTTGGCATTCATCACGATAGCACCAATTTTTTTCCCCGCTTTATATTGAGCTTTTAAACTTTTAATATAGCGATTTAAATAGCAGCAGCTATTTTCCATTAAAACCATCACATTGGGTACAGTGGCGATAGTATGAAATCCGCACTGATGAAATAGCTCTTCATTTTGGTATTTGGTATAGATAAATAGGTGCGTGGTATTATTTTCATAAGCGAGGTTCACCAATTCAGTCGCTAATTTTAAGGCTAAACCTTCACCACGAACTTCATCGCTAATAGCAACGCATTTAATGACATTCTTCGCGAGACCACCACAGGCAATTAACTTTTCGTTACGTGTGATCGTAATAAAGACGTCAACGCTGGCATCAATGTCTAAATCATTCTCTTTTAAAAACTGAGTGATATCATTGAGTTTTCTGTTCTCATGACGTTTTACTTGGTTAAACGTTATGTTGTCGAACATAATGGTATCCTGCATCTCATTTAGAGATGTATTAAAAATGTTGCTAATGTTAAAGTTAATTAAATAAATATTTTTGGCTTGCCGTTAATTACCTAAGTTCTCAATTTTTATTTAATTATCCTTTTCAATATTCATATTAAATACACTGCATATAATATATTTGACCTATTTCATATTTCTAAAATGAGTTTGTATTTGTTTAATGGTTTTAATGTTTTTAATTACGAGTTATGAACTTTACTCAGTGGTTTTAATGTGTTTAATTAATATTATGTGCATTACTAAGCGGACTAAGTTATCTTTTATCTTCATTATTGGTATTTTTGCGTGTAACAATAATTTTACTTTTTAGCGAGTTATAGAGAGACGAGATGAAAACAGAGTTTTCACAGATCCCATTTAAAAAAGGGAATATTTTTTCATTCTCTGGAAGAGTCTTTCTTCTATTGTTACTGGCATCAGTGCTATTGACGTTTGGATTAGGCAAATATTTTACGGATACCACAGAAAACCGCATGATGGCGAACATTCGCGTACTTGCCATGAGCCAAGCCAAAATGATCGCTTCATTGGATGGCATCGTCAGTACTGTAAAAGATAAAGATATTCCTAAGCTAAAAATTATTGCCGATAAGCTCAATCAAGATTCCAGTTATGACTATGTCGTTATTGGCGATGAACATTCTGTTCGTTTATATCATCCGAATAGCGAAAAGATTGGCTACCCAATGCAATGGAATAAACCGGGGGCGCTAGAAAATGGTGAAAGCTATTTTATTAAAGGCGAAGGCTCCATGGGGAATGCAGTACGTGCAAAAACACCTATCTTTGATGAGAACGGCAAAGTTATTGGCGTTGTTTCCATCGGTTATCTCACCACTAAAATAGATACCTCATTAGCTGAGGTATTTGTGCAAACGTCAGCAACATTTTTAGGGGTGTTGGTGATTTTGCTATTTCTCTCTTGGGCATTCGCCCGATTAATTCAACGGCAAATGCTCGGCATGGAACCCGAAGAAATAACCCAATTAGTGTTGGTGCAAAAGGGGATTTTTGATGCGGTGTTTGAAGGCATTATTGCCGTTGACCGTTATGGGAAAATTATCAATATCAACCATAATGCCAGAAAAATGTTAGCGCTGAGTGAGTCGGCAAAACAGTTAATCGGTAAACCGATTTCTGATTATGTTTCTCCCGCAGGCTTTTTCACGAAAGAAATCGCGAAAAACCATCATGACATAGTTTGCGAATTCAATGGGTTGAATGTGATAGCTAGCCGAGTTGCTATTATGGATGGTGAGTTGCTGGCGGGCGCGGTGATCAGCTTCCGTAGCCAAAATGATATTGAATCCTTAAATGCTCAGCTTTCTCAAGTTCGCCAATATGTGGATAATTTGCGTACATTGCGCCACGAACATTTAAATTGGATCTCCACGTTAAGTGGTTTGCTGCAAATGAAAGAGTATGACCAAGCCTTAGCGTTAATTAAGGGGGAGTCGGAATCTCGGCAACAATTAATAGATTCCCTGCGCGAACAATTTGCAGATAAACAAGTGGCTGGGTTGTTATTTGGTAAATATCACCGTGCGCGAGAACTGGGGTTGCAGCTTATTTTTGTGCCGGGTTGCCAACTCCGTGAATTACCTAATTCATTAAATAGCACGGAACTCTGTGCTGTATTAGGAAATTTATTAGATAATGCCTTCGAGGCCAGCTTAAAAAACGCAGCGGGTAATAAACAGGTAGAATTGTATATCTCAGATGAAAATGATGAGATTGTGATTGAAGTTGCTGATCAAGGATGTGGTTTTCCTCTTGAGCTGCAAGATAAATGGTTTGAACGCGGAACAACAACAAAAACGGATGCTGTCGATGGGCATGGGATAGGACTATTTTTGGTGGCTTCCTATGTTAATCGATGTAATGGGGCGGTGATCATTGAAGATAATCAACCGTATGGTACTGTATTCTCTATTTTTATACCGAAAGTGAAGACGCAAAATGGCTAAGATAAAAATCCTCATTGTCGAAGATGAACTGCTCCTTGCGGAGATGCACGCGGAGTACATTAAAGCTTATCCTGCTTGTGACAAAGTCTGGCTTGCGGGCAATCTTGCAGAAGCAAGAAAAATGATTGAGTACATGAAGCCTGACTTGATTTTGTTGGATAACTATTTACCTGACGGGAAAGGGATTGATTTAGTTCATGAACTGCTTCAGGAACGCAATAGTGCAGATATTGTGTTCACCACCGCCGCCAGTGATATGGAGACAGTCTCTGAGGCGATTCGCCTCGGTGTGTTTGATTATTTGGTTAAGCCGATAGCCTATGAGCGTTTAGGGCAAACGTTAGATCGCTATATTCAGCGTAAAGCGGTTTTGCAGGGCGCCAATAAAACCAATCAAAGCCAGATTGATGACATGTTTAATACCTATGCCCGCGGTGAGAGTAAAGAAGAGTTACCGACGGGGATTGATGCGATTACGCTTGATAAAGTGCTCGCGTTATTTGCGGTACCCGATGCGGAATATACGGCAGAGACAATTGCAGAAACCATAAAATTAAGTCGCACCACCGCCCGCCGTTATTTAGAGTATTGTTTAGCCCAACGTAAAATTGAAGCGGAAATTGAGTACGGTAAAGTCGGGCGCCCACAAAGGATATATCGGGGTAGTCATTAGTTGCTGTAGGTAGACGATTGAAGTCTGCGTGAAGATGTTTGCGCCAATTTCCCCAAAAGGTTGTTATGAACGTACTGATCCTTGGCGCTCGAGCGCCGGCCTGTCTTGAATGGGCGCGAGCGTTTAATGAGGCAGGATGGACTGTCAGCGTCGGTGATTCGCTCAGTCAGCCGCTGAGCCGCTTTAGTTGCTCTGTGCAAAATTATGTCCGCTTACCTGAACCTCGACAGGATCCGACTGCTTGGATTGAAGCCCTTGCGACAGCGATTGAAAATCAACATATCGACCTGCTGCTACCCACTTGCGAAGAAGTGTTTTACTTGTCTTATGGCCTTGAACGGTTGCAGCCGTTGTGTCGGGTGTTAACCAGTGAATTTTCATTGTTGCATCGTCTGCATCATAAAGGGAATTTTGCAGCCATGACGAATGGCTGGCCTGTTGCTGCCCCTGAAACCCATCTACTGACCGATAGCCAAGCATTACTTGCATTTATGGATGATGCTGCAAGCTGGGTATTCAAACCCGCATATTCGCGATTTGCCTCACAAACCATGATCCGCCCGTCAGCCCAAAAGCTAAACAACGTGCACCCCACTCAGACCGAGCCTTGGGTAGCACAGCGATTTATCGAGGGGCAGGAGTTTTGCAGTTTTAGTGTCTTGGTTGATGGTGATCTACGTGCTCACAGCTGTTATCAGCCACGTTATCGAGTCGGTCGGGGATCAGGGATCTATTTCCAACCCAGTACACCGGAACCCGTACGCCAATTTCTTGAACATTTTGGGCGCGAGACGGGGTATAACGGGCAAGTAGGGTTCGATTTTATTCAAGACAAAAACGGTCAGTTCCATGTATTAGAGTGCAACCCGAGGGCGACCAGCGGTGTGCATCTGTTTGATAATCAGCGACAGTTATTAGTAAATAGCTTGAGTCATCCATCAGAACAGATTCTTGAACCGACATTAGAACCTCGAATGATCGCACTGGCGATGTTGTTATTTGCCGCACCACGACGCGCCTTGAGCCCGACGTTCTGGCGTGATTATGCTGCCGCCCGCGATGTTATCGTGCAAAAAGGTGACTGGTGGCCGTTGATCGCACAAGTCGGAAGCCTAACGGAAATCGTTGCTCGGGCGGTATCTCGACGTTGCGGGTTGTTAACGGCGTCCACGGCAGATATCGAATGGAACGGCCAGCCGCTAGACGAGCGTGCCCCATGAAATTATTGTGCGAAGATCAAATTGTTAGTGAGAGCTCCAGCCCGAATGACAGCTTGGCTCGGCGTTATGTGCGCGCTTGTGCCAGTGAGTCTTTGATAGGCAATGTGAGCACGAAAATGGCGTTGCTCGATACGGGAACGCAGCAATTTCCGGTCAGTATCACGGACGGCAACGAACCCGACGACAACTGCTATGTGGTGTCTCCTCAAACAGCCTACAGTGGTTACGCCCGTGAAGAAATCAAGCGCCTCGGTCGGCCCTATCTGACTTGGCCGTTGAAGTTACTGACTCAAGCCGTTGAGTGTCTACTGAATGCGGGAAAGATCAACAAATTGGTGCAGGTAAACAACTGGCTGCTATCGACCAATCTTTATCCTAATGATTGGGATGTCACTGAATTGCCAGCTATCACGACATTGCTGAAGCAAAACTTTCCTGAGCATGGAATTGGTTTTCGTTCGCTCAATGATTTCAGTAACCGAGAGTTGCGCCAATGCTTGCAAAGTCACGGATACCTGAGTATTCCTAGCCGGCAAGTCTATTTGTTTGATGGTCGAGCAGGGGAGCAAGCGCCGTTTCTCAAACACCACAATACTCGGCTGGATGCCACTTTATTACGGCGAAGCCCGTACACTGTCGTATCCGGTAGCGAATTAAATGATGAGGATTTCAAAAGAATAGAGCATCTTTATAACCTGCTTTATTTGGATAAATATTGCATGCTGAACCCCCATTATAGTGCGCAATGGTTGCAGCAGGGACAGCGTGAGAGTTGGCTAGAAATCCGCGCTTTGCGCACGGTGGATGGACGTATTGATGGCGCGTTAGGCTGGTTCACGTCTTCTACTATGATCAGTGCACCTATAGTTGGTTACGATACCGCATTGCCTCAACGGACTGGACTGTATCGGCAATTAACTCGCCTATGCTTGCAAGAAGCGGCTGAGCGTCGTCAGGTGCTGAATTTTAGCTCTGGCGCGGCTGAATTCAAACGCTTACGAGGCGGTAAACCGCAGATCGAATACAGCTTGGTCTACATCGCCCATTTATCTTGGGGACGACGCCTTGTCTGGAAGGTGCTGAGTTTTCTGTTACATGGTATTGGTGTGCCGATGATGAGGAAGCTAAAACTGTGAAGCCGTTTGAACATCAATGGTGGCCTGTGGCTATTAGTGACAAATTGCGAAACCAACCCGTGGCGTGCCAGTTGCATGATATTCCGCTGGTGCTGTTTCGCGACAGTGACGGGCAAGCTGCTGCGCTGCCAGACCGTTGTCCGCACCGTTTTGCGCCATTGAGCGCGGGAAAAGTGTGTGATGGGCAGATTGAATGTCCTTATCATGGCTGGCGGTTTTCCGCCGACGGGCGATGTACCCGAGTGCCCGGTACCGACCTTGCGGCGGGAAGTAAGCCGCTGCTCGATAGTTTTCCTTGTTGCGAAGCTCATGGGCTAGTTTGGGTTAACCTAAGCACAGAGCGCCCGTTGTTCCCCCCAGTTGCACCTTCTGAGAGCTCACAGATAGTCGATACATTTTGGATCACGGATGACGTGCAGTGCTCGCTGCAAGATGCGGCAGAGAATTTTCTTGATGGTTTTCACACCCATTTTGTTCACTCTGGCTGGATCCGTCATGACCGGCAACGGCAACAAATTAGCGCCCGAGTTCACTCACTGGCAGATGGCGTCGAAGCCGTGTATAGCGAAGAGGGCAAACAGTCAGGATTTATTTCACGATTGTTTGAGCGTGAGCGTGGAATCAGTATGGGGCGCTTTCGTCTGCCGTGTTTGGCGGAAATTGAGTACCGCGACCGCCGTGACGAGCTCAATCTGCTGGTTAGCGCTTGGCTAGTCCCTTGTGGAAATGAGCAGTTACGCCTGTTTGCACGGATTGCCACTCGACGCGGCAAGCTTCCGGCAGTCATCAAACGTTATGTATTAAGCAAGTTATTTCGCGTGATCCTCCGTCAAGACCGTCAAATATTGGAGAAAGTCAGTGCCAATAAATTGCGTTTTCAAGGAACCTTACCGACACCGTTGGATGGTGAGCAAGATTTACTAGGTCCTAGTATTCGCCAATTACTTGCAGATGGTGAGCCGCTGATGTTTGAGGAGAGGGAGTTCTGTTTTCGGCTTTGAGTGCGGGAGGGACATATTACGTGTTAAATGCATTGATGGTTTGTTTATGAGCAAGCTTCCAGTTAAATCATAATTGGTATGAGATGGTTTAAAATAGGTGATTAGTTGACTTTTTATTATGCCTTTATGCATAAAAAAATTACCAATTAACTAATTTATCCTTATATTGCAATTATTAGTTTATCGAATTATGTTGGGGGCAGGGAAATGTTATTAGAAGAAACAAAAGCTAGCTTATTAGCTGCAAATAAAACGACGGAAAGCCTGCTCGCTCAAATTCATGATTTGTACATCCAAGAAGAGTGTTCTGAAGATAGCGTTTTGATAAGAGCGCTATCTGAGCTACATAATTCAGGGAAGATAGATTTTGTCAAAATAGTAAAAGGAGTTGATAAAAATTCCTGTAAAAAGAATTTTTTTGGGATTTTGGATACTTTTGAACATGTACTGCCTTTACTAAATTCAAAAGTTGAAGATGTCTTACATTGTCTGGTTCATCTTGCGCAACAAACAGGAAGGGGAAGGGGCTGTGAAACCTTTCAGCAATTCTGTAGTGTGGAATCGCAACGTTCCAAAGATAGTGTTGAATTTATCCTGATGCAAAATGAACTTAACACATATGCCTCTTTTCTTTCCAGTTCAATCCTTGCATATGAATCAAAGTGTATGGATGAGGCTATTCAGATAACAAAAAGCTTGATTTCTAGCTGCAACCCGACGATCAGAAATCAAGGCTATTTTATTTTAGGGAGACTTAATGTCGGTGAAATTCAGGCATGTGACATCTTAGAGCAACTTTTTAGTAATGCCAGGACAGAGAACGACGTTGGTTGCCATACCTCGATACTGAAAGGAATGCTTCATTTTGGAAAAAGGTTTCCATCTTACTGGTCGCAAATAGAAGAGTTTCTAACTCCTTTTATTAGGGACTTGTCTCCGGATGTTCTCAGTGTACTATCGCATATTTTGGCATTTCAAAGTGATGATCTTCCAGAGAATATTTTACGTATTCTGGTAAATGAGTTAGTCAATATCTCCCCTGAAAATAAATCTACTATAGATGATATTGATCATTTACTAGTCAAGTTAATTAAAAGGGATTTATGTTTTCTTGCTATCGAATTATTGGAATCGATTTTAGCTGTAGGTGTGAAATTCAAATTATTAGACTACTTCTCTAATGAGCTGTTATCTAAGCATCAATATCAAGAATTACGTAGTTATATAATTACGAAGTGGTTCTTATCCGGAGAATCATCACTTTGCCAAGGGATCTCAGACCTACTTCATGATGTAACGGGTAAGGACATAGAATTACAGGCAGATATGGCATTGCTAGGTGATGATAAGAAACAAGTATTTGTTAGTCACAAGGCGATCGGTTGGTTATTTACTAGGCCAGTCGCGGCAGCAAGTTTCATATTGTCCATTTGCGAAAAAGCTTCAGTAACCACATTTAACAGCCTTGAACAAATTTTGTATGACCCTTTGCTGCTAAGTTATCCTGGAGAGCTTGGACAATTCCTCCAGTCATGCGTTGATAAAGATGTTCAAAGACAACTATGTGAGCACTTGCTTGAAAAGCTTCATGCCTATCACATTGATATTGAAAAAGTTTCGGAATTGAATGAGTTAATTGCTCCCAGCGAAAATATAAGAGCCTATTGGAAAAGCGTGGATAAAGACATGCAGAAAGCCCACGAGAAAGCATCAGAATCTTCTATCTTTCAGATAATTGCGACAAAACAGATATTATTGTATGGCAACAGCTCAATTTATTATGTACATCATGTAGATGGAACGTCCGTACGGCAGGAAACGCAAATGCACTCTTTTTCTCATTCGACTGAAATACCAAGATTGAACGTGTTAGATCCTGAGTCGCTAGACTACGATTTACGCATTTACCGCTATGAGAGAATGAAAAATGAAGCTAATTCTTAAACAATATTTAGCTTCATTAAAAGAACGAGCAGAATTAGATGCTGTGCTGCCAGACTTGTTGAGTAGCATGGGGCTAAATGTGTTTATTTTACCGACGCGTGGAGTTAAAGAGTATGGTGTTGATATAGCTGCTGTAGGACGAGTCAATGATAAGGAAGACAAAGTTTATTTATTTTCAGTGAAGTCTGGAAACCTTACTCGAGAAACTTGGAATGGAAATACAGATCAAGCTCTTAGACCTTCGTTAGATGAAATTCAAGATTCATTTATTTCTAGCCGCCTACCACCAGAACATAGAGATAAAAAAATCGTTATCTGTCTATGTTTTGGTGGCGATGTTAGCTCTGGAATTAGGCAGGATGTATCTGGCTACGAGCAAAAGAATACGCGAGGCAATATTTCTTTTGAAGAATGGAATGGCGATAAACTTTCAGAGTTTATTCAACAGTACCTGTTGAAAGAAGAGTTGCTGCCAAGTTCGAGTCAGTCCTTGTTAAGAAAATCGTTAGCTCTACTTGAAGAACCCGAGAGCTCAAGCAAACACTTTTATCTATTGATCGATAGAGTTCTGTCAAATGCCACAGATGCAGATTCTATTGCATCGTCTATAACTCGAATAAATATTTGCTTGTGGATCCTATTTTCATGGTGTCGTGATGGCAAGAATTTAGAGGCAGCGTATCTTTCATCAGAGCGCGCATTGCTATTAGCTTGGGATAAGGTTAAAGAAAATTACACTGGCAAAAACAAACTATCAAAATCATTTGACAATATTTTAGATACTTATCAACAAATTACGGATTTTTATGTAGATGGATGTTTAATTCCATATGTTGAATTCAAGTATGCGCTTTCTCATGCGGTTCGTTCCCCTTGTTCTATTGATGTAAACATTAAACTCTTTGATGTACTAGGGCGTTTATCAGTCAAAGGTCATTGGATTTTAGATTCACTGTCAAAGAATTATATTGAAAATTCACCAATAAATGGAGATAGCGAAGAACAGGAAAAATTGAGCCTGCGTCTGAGAGAAGTAACAAAGTCAATTAACCTCTTGGTTATTAATAATCCAATATTGCTCTCACCATACAAAGACTCGCAAGCAATTGATATTGCCCTGACTCTAACGTTGCTTTCAAATAATTCAGAACTGGATGAGTTTGTGGAAAGCTGGCTATCAGAAATGGTCGACAGGTGTATATTTTGTTTTAAGAGCAATGGTATGTATCCAACTTTACATGAGTCTTACGAAAGTTTGCTTGAACATAAGAAGAAAAATGGGACCGACAATAGTTATAAGAATAAAGCTACGGAAGCAAGTATTTTATACCCGCTGCTAGTAGTATTTTGCTCTTTGTATAAACTAGATTCAGTGAGCCAACAGCTAGAAAAATTTGCTGCAGATAAACTAACGCATTGTACGTTGCAGTATTGGTACCCAAATCAAGATAGCGAACAAAATATGTACTCCAATTCAGATATGCATGGCTCCGCATCAACTCATTTTCCAATGAATGGAAATTTAGCTATAGAACATATAGCTCAAGAGTGTGGTAATAGTGACTCATTTAAAAGAATGTCAGCCGTTACTAAAGGGATGTCCCCATTGGTACTGACAGCCTGTCGTTGCTACCGATATCCGGTGCCTTTCCATTATCTAGATGACTGGTTTCCATACCCCATGTCCAATCAATAAGGAACTCGTGTCAATTTCAACTGGCTCTACTTTGAGGATTTTAAGATGCTCCCCTTTTATCAACTAACAGCAACAAGCCTTGGCGGCCAGCGCATTTCTATGGCGGACTACGCAGGTAAGGTGGTTCTCGCCGTGAATACAGCTAGCCATTGTGGTTTTACACCGCAATATGAAGGTCTTGAAGCACTCTACAAAAAATATGTCGCCGAAGGGTTAGTGGTGCTTGGTTTCCCCTGTAATCAATTTGGAAAACAGGAACCCGGTGGTGTCGAGGCAATCGGGCAAACTTGCTACATTAATTACGGTGTAAGCTTTCCGATGTTCGAGAAAATAGACGTCAATGGAACCTCGGCTCACCCCGTGTTCCGCTATCTAAAAAGCGAGTTACCGGGGCTGCTAGGCGGTCGAGTTATGTGGAATTTCACTAAATTTTTGATCGGACGGGATGGTAAGCCAATTAAGCGCTTTGCTCCGTTCACAACCCCTGAAAAAATGGAAGCGGCAATTGTTACGGCACTGGGAATTTAAGCGCTCGGTACTTTGAGTTATTTTATGCAGATAATCTTAGGGCTATTTCCCTTTCCCTGCATTCTGTAAATCATTTTCCATAATCATCACTTTCTTCTGGGCGCGTTCGTCGCCTTGCTTCGCGGCGAGTCGATACCAATATAAGGCTTTCGCATCATCTTGCGGTACGCCCATTCCATACTGATAACACGCTCCGCTGGCATACTGAGCATCACGGCTGCGCTGGTTGGCGGCCTTGATAAACCACTGGCAGGCTTTCGCTTGGTCGGCGGTGATGCCATCACCTCGTGCGTAAATTAATGCTAAATTAAACTGAGCGGAAACTTCCCCTTGCTGAGCTGCGAGGGTTAGCCATTTAATGGCGGAAGCGGTATCACGTTTGGTGCCTTGCCCTGCTAAGTAGAGCATACCTAAGCTATTTTGTGCGGGAGAGAAGCCTAACTCCGCAGAGCGCGTAAAATACTGAAACGCAGCGGGGTAATTGATTTTGTCATACATCCCCGTTGCGGCTTGATAACCTAATAAATAGAGCGCTTGTGGCTGATTTTTTTCAGCTAGAGCGAGGTAGATTTGATTGGCTTTTTGAGGGTCTTTATCTCCGACGACACCTGTTTCATACCAATAAGCTAAAGTTAGCTGCGCTGCGGGTAACTGCTGTGCTGCGGCTTTTTCTAGCCAACTTAATGCTTGTTGTGGATTTTTTTCCAACAAGTTTGGAATGCCTTCTAGAGTATATTCCGCCATATTCATTTGGCCGATAGGGTCGCCTGCGTTGGCTGCTGCTTCCATCCAATGCAACATCTCTTTGGGGTTTTTACCGACGCCAGCGCCTTGCTGGTACATCAATGCGAGGTTGATTTGTGCTTTGGTAAAATGTTGGCTGGCGGAAAGCTTATACCAGTACACCGCTTTATCGAGCTGGCCGTGAGATTGATAAAACATAGCTAAATTGAACTGTGCTTCCGCTTGCCCGCTATCCGCTAATTGAATTAACGTTTTTTCATCCGCGATTGAAGAGGGGGAAACAGGAGCCGCCGTTTTTGCATGACTCAAATTAATGAATAATGTGCAAAGGATGATGAAGGGGAGAGTAAACTGTTTCACTGAGCTTCCTTGGGATGAATTTTAACCATTTATTCCTAATGGGTAGGTTAACGGGTTGCAGCCAGCGACGCAATTGCCATTCTTGCTATTCTTAAAATTATTTTTACACATTAAATGATGATAAATCATGATGTTATAAAAAAGATTAAAAATAATGAAAAAAAAGATGAACCTTTTGAGGCTATCAAGGGTCTTAATTACATATATATCACTGTTTGCTTGTGTAAACATTCATATATTTACCCTCAACATTCATTTCTTTACATGAAGTAATGCAATAATGCATCTATATCGTGTAGTTTGAATTAGTAGTACGATCCTTAATAGAATGCATTATGCCCAGTTTTAGTCGCTGGGCTTTTTTTTGCATAAAATACGACTCTTTCTACAAATACCGCTTTATTTTTATCTCACACCGCTACTTTGTTCGATAAATAAACACATAGTAGTGACATCAATAAATAATCACCTATCTAAATTCATTTTCTATTCAGTTTTTATTACCACCAAGACGAAATATCCGCAGGGTGCTGCGCGGTATGTTTGTGGTGTGTATAGGGTGTTACTCTGCGAGTAAAATGATTAAAGATAGAACAATATGCTTAACATATAGTGAACAAGTGATTATTTAATGGGCGATAATAATTTCATGATTTTGTAAAAAATTGAAGTTAATCACGATAACGATCCATAGATATAGTAATTAACACTAGCTAATTCTTTAGTTTTGGTGCATAAATAGCATATATTGCTTAATTGATTATTCTGTTTGGATTGGCATATATTCGCCATAATGCTGAATAAATAATCAAATATGCTTTAACTCATTGAATTTTATGTTCGCGATTCATAAACAATATTTACACACAGTTTTGTTTGTTTTGAGGTCAGGGATTGATACTCCTCCTACCAAAAGTGAATCTTCTAAAGCTTGAATTCTTGAGACCATAACAATGCGAGGGTGCAGACAGCGCTCCGTGGTTTTTTTGCATACGTACAGGTTGTATTAGAGGTAACTTGTGTCCACAACAAATAACAAAGAGGAAGTCAGTCTTAACGCGTTTAAGCAACCTCGTTCATTCTATCTCATCTTTTCTATCGAACTCTGGGAACGTTTTGGTTACTACGGTCTTCAGGGGATCCTCCCAATCTATCTCAGCCAAGTGCTTGGCATGTCGGAAGCGGAATCTATTACGTTATTCGCGGCATTCTCTGCACTGGTTTATGGCTTCGTTGCCATCGGTGGTTGGTTAGGGGATAAAGTTTTAGGGACTAAGCGCGCGATTGTTCTTGGAACGGTGGTACTGATTGTCGGTTATGCCTTCGTTGCCTACTCTGGGCATGATGTGTCGATGGTTTACCTCGGCCTGGCTACCATCGCGGTAGGTAACGGTCTGTTTAAAGCGAACCCATCATCATTATTATCCACCTGTTATGACAAAAATGACCCACGTTTGGACGGTGCATTCACCATGTACTATATGTCCGTTAACATTGGTTCATTCTTCTCAATGCTGGCAACGCCATGGTTAGCGAAACATTACGGCTGGGATGTCGCATTCTCCCTCAGTGTAGTGGGTCTGATCATCACTTTAATTAACTTCTATATGTGCAAAAAATGGGTCGCAGATCATGGTTCAAAACCTGACTTTGCGCCGGTTGTTATCTACAAATTACTGATGACTATCGTCGGTGTGGTTGCACTGATTGCGATTTCAAACTGGTTACTGCACAACTTAGGCATTGCGCGTGCGGCACTGGCGGTGATCTCTCTGGGTATTTTAGTTATCTTTATCAAAGAGATGATGGCGCTCAAAGGTATTGCTCGTCGCCGTATGGCGGTCGCGTTGATCTTGATGCTTGAAGCGATTGTTTTCTTCGTACTGTATAGCCAAATGCCAACCTCACTAAACTTCTTCGCACTGCATAACGTGGAGCATGAAGTTTTCGGTTTTGCGATTGAGCCTGCTCAGTATCAAGCTTTAAACCCATTATGGATCATGATTGGTAGCCCAATTTTGGCAGCAATCTATAACAAAATGGGTGATAACTTACCGATGCCACATAAATTCGCTATCGGGATGTTACTGTGTTCTGCGGCGTTCTTAGTGCTGCCATTAGGAGCAAAATTCGCGAACGAAGCGGGTATTGTTTCTGTTCAATGGTTAGTTATCTGCTACGGTTTCCAAAGTATCGGTGAGCTGATGATTTCAGGTCTGGGTCTGGCGATGGTGGCACAGTTAGTTCCACAACGTCTGATGGGCTTTATCATGGGCGCATGGTTCTTAACTAACTCTGCTGCGGCATTTATCGCGGGTTATGTTGCTTCTATGGCGGCTGCACCTCAAGGCGAAATCACCAGTAAAGTTGAATCACTGGCTGTATACAGCGATGTATTTATGAAGATTGGTCTGGTAACGGGTGCGATTGCTATTGTGATGGTATTCACCGCGCCGTTATTAAACCGTATGACGCAAGAACAGCATTAATTTGTTCTGTCAGTGATAAAATTGAAAAGGGCGATAGAGATATCGCCCTTTTTTAATGCATGATTATTCAAAGCCTATGTTATTTAAAATACCGATTGCTAATTAATTTCATCGAACGGTTATTGCCGTTGACTAAAATGGTGCTTGCGCTGCGGCTATGCAGATCATTCGAGATACCATTCATCAGGACCGTTGGCGTGATAGCCGTCGCCGAGAAAATCACATCGGACGTATTCACCATCATATCCAATGTTAAAATTTCTCCAATTTCGATGCCCATTTGTTGGCAACGAATGGCTTCTTGTGCGGCTAACAGTTTATTTTGTTCGGTATCTTCTTTGGCTTTATTACGTGGAACAAGACGTGCTTGCATGTCGCCACCTAATGCACGGGCAATGGCTGCACTAATGATGCCTTCTGGTGCACCACCGATACCATACATCATATCAATAGGGTGCTCTGGTAAGATTGTTAGCAGTGATGCAAGAACATCGCCGTCAGGAATGGTGATGACGTTGGCGCCAAAGTTACGGATGGTTTTAATAATGTGCTGGTGGCGAGGTTTATCGAGAATGGCAATGTTAAGCATGGAAATTGGCTTATCCAATGCCGCAGAGAGAAACTCGAGGTTTTTTTCTAATGGATTTTTTAGGTGAACGGCATCCTTTGCTGCTGCACCGACGACCATTTTTTCCATATACATATCGGGGGCTTGCAGCAATGTTCCTGTTGGTGCGGCCGCTAAAACGGCAATGGCATTGTGCTCATTACATGCCACCATCCGGGTGCCATCAATGGGGTCGACCGCGATATCTAAATGATGTTCGCTAGATTGCTTGCCGACTTGCTCACCAATATACAGCATTGGCGCTTCGTCAATTTCCCCTTCGCCAATTACGATTTTTCCATGAAAATCAATTTCATTGAGTCGATTTCGCATGGCTTCAACCGCAGCGTTATCCGCCGCATTTTTATCTTGTTTCCCTACCCATTCAAACGCGGCAATGGCGGCAACTTCCGTCACTGATGCGATAGCAGACGCGAGTTCATCGCTAATTTTCATTTTGGTGTGATCCCTAGGACTAAAAAATTATCGCGCCTATGATACGTTTTTTGTGATCAACTTGGTAATTTTTTGGCGAATAAAACGGCGTTTTATTGAGGCTAAAGCGGAAAGTTAAGGAATGGAAAGGGCGGAGCGAACTCCGCCATTTGACATATCAAAGACGCATTACAGCATTTCGACGATGGTGATCCCGCCAATAATTGAAATCAATGCCGCAATGGTACTGAGTAATACGGTTCCCGCAGAGGTTTCAGTATAGGCTTTATTACTGATAGCTAACGCAGGTACAGCCGTTGCCGTCGGTAATACACCGATAATAAATGCCGCTTTTAATAAATCACTTTGTAACCCTAATGCGAGGCCAGTTCCAAGAATAAGCGCCGCCTGTACAAAGTTTTTCACAAAAACGTTAAAGATAATTTCTTTATTGATTGTGAGTTTAATACCGGAAAGTAATAAACCGAGGAAGAAGAGGGCCACACCACCTGCCGTTTTCCCGAGTTCATTGACTGAGTTTTGTAGGATTTCAGGTAATTTTACGCCACAAATTGCCAGAATTGCCCCTAAAACAGGCAGGAAAACTAATGGCTGAATGACGGCTTTACCAACAGACTTCAGAATACCATTGCCATTTGCTGATCCGCTGATCATTAATAAGGTAAATGGAATGATGATGACGGTATAAATTAAGTTACCGAGAACCATGGCAATTAAACCGGATGAACCGACAGTTGCCAGTAAAACGGGTGGCCCACAGTACGCCATATCTGGGAATGAAACAGACAATGCTTGCATCGCAGCATCGGTTTTATTGTGACGGAAAAATACTTTACCGACCACAAAACCAATGACATAGGATGCAATTAACCCGACTGCTAGTGCTATCAAGTAATCCACATTCAGTAAAACTGAAGGAGGGGCTTGAACGGCAGCAAGGAATAATGCAAATGGTAAGGCGATTTTGACAACAAAGTCGGCAAACGCTTGCGAATATTCCCGTTTCACGAAGCCATATTTACCCGATAACCACCCTACGGCAAGACCGAGTACGATGGGACTTAGGGCTTCAAGTATTATGTGTAATAACATAGGTATTCCTTTGCGTTATTTAGGACAATACATATTTTTTAAATATATCGATAAAAGACAGTCGTTATTTGTTAAATAACTTATTGGTGAATTTGTCTATAAATTAATAACATAATCACACGAAAATACACCTATTATCTGCATATTTCCCCTAATAAATAAAAAGTATCAAAAATGGATTATTGAAATTAATAAGTTATTAATAAAGTAATAGAGGATTGAGTGGTGAGAAAAATAATTATTTGAAAATGTGTTTTTCTGGTCTGAAAAATATTAAAAATGTACTATCATTTTATGATAGTTAAATAATAAGATGATAGAATAGATTAATTCGTGAATACTCTTAAAAAGAGTTATTTTGTAACAGTTTGTTACCCACTGTTGGCAATTTAGTTATTCGTCTCTAAACTAGGACGATTATTGAATAATGTCGATTGATACTGTGTATTCTAAGATCCTGTTAACTAATCTTGGGTTACTGGCATTGGATTAAAGAAGGAAACCTATTTGTGGATACATGGATACTCCTAGGGCTCATTTTAATTGCGTTTGTGATAGTTGCCCCTGTGCTAGCTATCATTGCGATTAATCGCACTGGTCGAATGCAATACCAAATTAACCAGTTAAACCAAAAGGTTGCCTCGTTAGAAGCCGAAATAGCTCGTGATAACGGCCTTCAGCCTGTTCACACTATTGATATGGCTGAAGAAAATCCAGTATCCCATCAGGGTGATATCCAACATAATAAGTATCAAGTGGATGCACTTGAAATTGCAATCCAAGATCCTCAACACCAAACACCTCAAATTATGCCGCAGCCAGTGGCAGTGTCCAGTGACAAACAAGTTAATGCAGTTAACCCGATAGCAGTTAATCCAAATCGTTTTGATAAACCAAAGCCAAGTCAGCCTGCATCATCTCAGAATAAAGCAGAAGATAAATCCATTTTTGCACATTTCTTCACGTGGTTAGTGACAGGTAATCCGCTGGCGAAGATAGGAATTTTATTATTATTTTTAGGCGTTGCCTATTTACTGAATTACAGCGTACAAAATGAGATTATTTCGCCTGAGCTAAGGCTTGTCTTCAGCGCTGCAGGTTGTTTAGTTTTACTAGGTACAGGTTGGTGGTTACGGACGAAGAAAGCGTTATTTGGCCTGATATTACAAGGCGGCGCTATTGGCTGCTTATACATTACCGTTTTTGCCGCTTTCAAGTTATACACCATGATCCCCTATGAATTTGCATTTGCGGCGATGCTAATAATCTGTTGTGCAAGTATTGGGTTGGCATTATTACAGCGTACGATTAGCTTAGCAATTTTAGCGTCGTTAGGGGGTTATTTAGCGCCAATATTACTGTCCACTGGGGGCGGTAGCCATATTGTTTTATTCTCCTATTACTTAATGTTGTCGATAGGGATTTTAGTTATCAGCTTCTGGCAAGCATGGCGCCCGTTAAATTTAGTCGGCATGTTTATGACTTATGGCGTGGCAATACTATGGGGAATGGACAATTATCATTATGATTATTATCTATCATGCCAGCTATTTATTATTGCTAATTTGATTGTATTCAATGCATTAACTCAGTTATTCGCTTTACGCTTCGAACATAATAAACAGCTCGTTGTTGATAATACGCTATTATTTTTCCCTCCATTAATGAGTATCGCCTTGCAATTTGCTATTTCGGATGGCATCGGATTATTGCCAGCATTTATTTCTCTGCTTATCGGTTTACTGTATCTCATTGCCAGTTTACAGCTTCATAAACGCTTTAATGCTGCGGGCAAGAATATGGCTCTAGGTAATATCATTATTGGGGCTAGCTTCGTAACCTTGGCAGTACCGCTTGCCTTGTCATTTGGATGGACGACGATTGTTTGGTCATTACAAGGTTTCGCTATGCTGTGGTTTGCCCTCAATCAAGGGCATAAAAAATTAGCGTTGCTGTCATCATTGCTTATTGCTGTTAGCGCTTTAATGATATTAAGTGACTATCCATATTATTATTGGAGCGATAATGTTATTTACATGCTACCGAGCCTGATAGCCGCTTGTTTCTGTGCTGGCGGGTTATTTCATGTGCGCCAGAAAGACGCGACCTATTTTACCGCGCTCAGTTATGCATTTTTGCTCCTTGGGTTATTAGTTTGGTTCGCCTGGGTGCCCGAGTTTACTGACATGCTGTCATGGAACAGTGAAACGGAAAGCTTAATTATTTTGGCTGTGGTGCTGATCTCAGCATGGTGCTGGCGTCTTGGTGGTCAAAAAATCAATTGGATACCATTAGTTTTATGCCAGTTCTCATTATGGGTAGTGGCTTACTATTACTTAACATTAGATTTTATTTATGCAGAAAATCCGATGGGGCGTGGTGAAGGCTCACTGATTTGGCCTGTTATCTTGGGCAGTTCAGTTCTGTATGTGATGCACGCTTATCGTACCCAAAACTTGTATATTCGACGTGGAATGCACGTTGCCAACCTATGGTTAATTATTGGGTTTGGTGCGACGCAAGTTAACTGGTTTGTGGCTAACCTTCCGTGGGGAATGCACGAACTGGGTTACTTTATCTACATTATGTCGATAACCTTAGTGGTATTAATTCTCTACTGGTTGCAACATAACAAATTTGTACCAATGCGCCGTAAAGGCTTGTTGTATTGGTATAGTCTATTACCACTTATGGCAGTGCTGGTGGTGCTTTCATATTGGTCAAACTTTGAAGATGGCAAACTCACGTTTTGGAGTTACGTCCCATTAGTTAACCCGCTAGATGAAGCGGGACTATTTAGCATTGCAGCGTTGTTATTGATGCGCAAAGGTTTTATCGAGAAACTAAGAAAAATAACGTCTATTGAAATTGGGGTAGTGAAAGGTTTAATGGTGGTGATCATTGGATTAGCTATCTTCTGGTATAACGGCATCATTCTTCGTGCGACAGCTGATTTCGCGAATATTCCTTGGAATGAGAATATCTTATTTGATTCGCGTCTCGTTCAAACGGTGCTTTCCATTAGCTGGGCGATAGCCGCGCTATTCTGCATGGTGATTGCAGCCGTGAAGAAAAGTCGAGCATGGTGGTTTGGTGGTGCAGCGATTTTTGCTTGCGTGATCGCAAAACTATTTCTTATTGATGTGTATGGGCAGGATGGCATTTCCCGTGCGGTCTCCTTTATTGCCGTGGCGGTGTTGATCTTGGTTGTGGGTTATTTTTCCCCATTACCACCAAAGCATAAAACGGACATTGAGGTACAGGATAAATAGTGATGAACTGCATGAAAATAGCCGTGAAAAACCTAACAACATTAGGTGCATGGGGCGCTCTCTTTTCCTCAATATGCTTATTATCATTTGGAAGCTATGCTAGCGATTCTAAAGCTAATGACCTTAGCGCTAATGATTCTAAGCAAGCAAGCCCTTACGATTTTTATCAAGGAGAAGAGCTTACCACTCCGGATAGAAGCAGTCCGTTCTACTGGTTAGAGTTACCCGCAGCTGCCTATATGGGATCTGCGTATCCAGATACTCTGCAAGATATTCGTATTTTCAATGGAACAGGGAATGAAATTCCAACGGCGTTATTTTTCGATACCAATAAATCTGTTGCGACGACCAATGTTAAATTTAATTTTCAACGCTTAGTCACTCGTGCAGATAATGTGAACCCTAACGATGATGCTCAATTTGATAGCCAATATATACTGGTGGAAGCTGAGCCAGGTAAAACAACCCGTATTGAATTGCCGAATTTACAACGAAAAGATAAAACCAATTATCAAGCCTATTTACTGACGCGTGATCAACTCAAAGACAACGGTGTTTTATCGACTTTAGATTTAGGTTGGGCTCAGAATAATCAGGACTGGCAAGCCAAAGTTTTTGTTTATTACAGTACTGATAAGAAAAACTGGGTAAATATTGCGTCGAATCAACCTGTCATGAGCCTGAAATTAGACTCAGGCGTTGTGGCGAGTAATACCATTGAATTATTAAGAGGGGAAAGTACTGGCCCCGTCGCGCCATACTTGATGTTAGTAACAGTTAGTGCACCAGAGAGTGATACTCCACTTCTTCAATCTGTGACAGGATTGCTGTATGTGATGAACTCTTTCCATCGTCAGGAATCTTTCCTCTTTGAAGTGACGAACGATGGTATCACTCGAGAGCAAGTGATTTATCGCTTGCCAACGCCGCAACCATTGAATGAAATCAGCATTAAGCTACAACAATCTAATCGCGTGGTACCGCTGAAAATAGAATATATTGCCAATAGTGATGAGGAGTGGAAATTGTTGGCGAATGTGATGGTTTTCAACCAAATCAATGATGGTGATAAAGCGAGCAATCCTAATTTAATGATCCACGATAAGCAAATTAAAGGGCTTAGAATAACGGCATTAAAAGGCAGTTGGGATGAGTTGCCACCTACGATTTATGGGTTGCGTGATGCCGTGAATTTGATTGTGAATATACAAGGAGCTTCGCCTTATTTGCTTGTGTGGGGAAATAAACAAGCCACCTTAGATAATGTTAATTACACTCAACTTATTGGTAAAAATGAAAGTGTTGAAAACGTGATGGAGGATTTCCCAGAAATCACAACGACAGGTAAAGTATTGGAATTAGGTGGTGTGGAGAAAAGAACCCAAGATAAGCCCGTGGAAGAAGGCTTACATTGGATGACTATCGCATTATGGGTGTTGCTTGTTGTCGGTATTTTCGCGCTGCTTTATTTCTGCTGGTATCTTTTCAAAGAGGTTGGGTCATCAAATAAATCCAACTCAGACGATCTTTAATTAAAAAAGGAACCTTAGGTTCCTTTTTTTGAATCCATCTGCATCAATAGAGGACTGGATCATGCCTAAAGGACAGTGTTTATGTGGGTCAGTAAAACTGACTATCAATCAGCCTATCGATACCGTTCATGTTTGCCATTGTGGCATGTGCCTAAAATGGAATGGCGGCCCAGGAATGACCATTGGCTATGAAGGTGAGCCTGAAATTGAAGGTAGCGAGTTCATTACCCGTTTTGCTTCATCAGAATGGGCTGAAAGGGCTTTCTGTAAGCAGTGTGGTACTCACCTATTTTATCACCTGCATTCGCCGTCAACGTATTACATTTCAGCCCCGCTATTTGAAGAAAGCAAAAATGCTAAAATGGGAACGCAGATTTATATTGATTGTAAGCCGAGTTATTATAATTTTGCTGAAAAGACGCCAATGCTAACTGAGCAAGATATATTGAATCTGTTCGCCAACAAATCCTAAACGCCAATCTTATAGCAGGTATTATTGCCTGCTATTTATCTTAAGGTAATCTAAACATTCATTTGTAATGTCAGCGTCAAAAATTTCAATTATAATTAAGCCATTCTATTTTGTTTTTTACATAATGTTGAAAGGTTATGCTTAATCTAAGGTAAATAGAAAAGGATAAATTATCTATTTTAAACGTAGGGAGAGTAACCTGAGGAATGATTAATGAATAATATGAAAGGAATGCGCCACGCTAGTAATATCGCTTGGGTATTACAATGGGTCCTTAACGTAGGTCTAATTGTGCTTGCTGCGGTGTTAGTTTTCTTTCTAGCAAAAGAAACATTTACGATGGCATCGTTAATGTTTGGAGGTAACCAAGAGGCTAAAGCGTATGAGCTTTTAGAAGGAATTGTCATTTACTTTCTGTACTTTGAGTTTATTGCTTTGATTATAAAGTACTTTATGTCAGGTTATCATTTCCCATTACGCTATTTTATCTACATTGGTATTACGGCAATTATCCGTCTGATTATTGTTGACCACAGTGATCCGATGACTACACTACTGCATGCTGGCGCTATTTTAGTGTTAGTAGTTGCACTTTATATTGCTAATACTGAAAAACTAAAACGTGAATAATAATCTTTAGATTAATTTATCAATCACGCTAAAGTGAATAATAATCATTTCCTTTAGCGTGAGCTTAAATAAATAAAAAAATGACTTAAACAATATAAAGCGAGATTAAGCATAAGCTAAAATAAAATTTCAGACAGTTGGATTTAGAATAAAACTAATAATATAAGCATTATTAACTAGAAAGATTACCTGCTTTTTATTCTATTAAAATAAAGTAAGAAAGTGTTTTACTTTTCTAAATGGGTTATTTACTGTGATAAAGTTTCTATTCTAATAACATAAGTAACTTGCAACTATGACAACTAAAACACTCCCCCAGAAAAAGGGTTTTTTAAATCGTGTTGAGCGCATCGGTAACGTTATGCCAGATGTGACAATGCTATTTGTTTACGCCCTAGTAATATGTTGGTTTTTATCCTATCTACTCTCATTTGTAGATTTCAGTTATCACCATCCTATTTCTAAAGAAAAAATTTCCGTTATTAATATGTTTCAGTATGAAGAAATCATATTATTTGTGACATCAGCGGTTAAAAATTTTATTAATTTCCCTCCTCTCGGAATAACAATTGTTGCCACCTTAGGGATTGGGATTGCAGAAAGTAGCGGCTTTATTAATACTGCGCTGAAAAAAATGCTTTCTTTTATTTCACCTAAAATGTTGACCCCAACCGTTGTGTTCGTCGGGATCGTCTCTCACGTTGCTTCTGACTCAGCCTACGTTATTTTGATGCCAGTCGCGGCAATGATGTTCTATGCCAGTGGTCGCCACCCTTTAGCGGGTATTGCAGCGGCATTTGCCGGTTTGGCGGGTGGATTCACAGCAAGTTATACGCCATCGATTATTGACCCAATCATGCAGAGCTTTACGCAAGATGCCGCGCAAATGTTAGCGCCAGGCTACAGTGTAAACGTGCTGTGTAACTATTTCTTTAGCTTGGGCGGAACCTTCGGCGTTATTTTTACTTGTTGGTTTATCACCGAAAAAATCGTTGAGCCGTGGTTAAATAAAAACGCACCAATCACCAAATCTGATGTTGATACAGATGCTGAGCAAGATTTAGGTAAAATCACACCGCAAGAGCATCGCGCATTCCGTGTTGCTGGGTTAATGGTGATTGCATTAGGCGTGGGGTTATTTGCGCTGTTATGGCCTGAAAATTCACCACTACGTGGTCCAGACGGCAGCTTAACCAGCCCGAAAGCTCCGATCATGCAGATTGTTGTGCCATTATTGTTCATCTTTTTTGCACTACCGGGCATTGTGTACGGTTATATGACCAAATCTTTCACCTCGACCAAAGATGTGGTTAAGGCGATGGAAAATATTACCAAATCACTGATCCCATTTATTGTGTTTGCTTTCTTTGCGGCGCAATTCCTGTATTCGTTCCAACACTCTAACTTAGGGACATTATTAGCCTTATCGGGTGCGGAATTACTGCGAACTTTAGATATGCCATCGGGAATGACGGTATTTGGAGTGATTTTATTAACTGCCGTGTTAAATATCATGATCACGTCAGCGACTTCAAAATGGGCGATTATGGCGCCAGTTTTAGTACCAATGTTAATGGCAGTCGGAATTTCGCCAGAATTAACCCAAGCGGCATTCCGTGTAAGTGACTCCGCGATGAACGTAAGTACACCAATGTTCCCGTTCTATCCGCTGATTTTAATGTATTGCCAAAAATATTATAAAAATGCAGGTATCGGAACCTTATGTTCCATGATGATCCCATTCACCATCGGTTTATTAATTACCTTAACAGCAACACTGTATCTGTTCTGGGCATTCGATATTCCAATCGGTTTTGACAGCGGTTATACATGGCAGCCTGCGCAATAAGTAAAAGGTATGAGAAATGAAAGAATTAGGTAAGAAGTTAGAAGAACGTTTTTATCGCTATGTGGCAATTGAAAGCCAGAGTGATGCAGCGAGCTCTGTTGTACCAAGCACAGAAGGTCAGCGCGAACTGGCAAATCTTCTGGCAAAAGAGTTAGAAAGCTACGGCTTGAAAGATGTGTATGTTGATGAACATGCCATTTTATATGGAATGCGTCCAGGTAATAAACCGAATGCCCCTAAAATCGGGTTTGTGGCTCACTTAGATACTGTCGATGTAGGTTTATCTCCGGTGATCAAGCCGCAAACATTAAAGTATGAAGGTGCTGATTTATGCCTGAATGCGCAGGAAGATATTTGGTTTAAAACCGCTGAACACCCAGAAGCTACAGCGTATGTGGGTGATGAAATTATTTTCAGTGACGGAACCAGTGTTCTGGGTGCGGATGATAAAGCGGCCATTACGGTTGTCATGGAGCTGATGGATAAGCTGCAAAATGCAGACTTTGACTGTGGCGATATCTATGTGGCGTTTGTGCCAGATGAAGAAATTGGCCTTCGTGGCTCTAAAATCATGGATCTTTCTCGCTTCAAAGTGGATTTTGCTTACACCATCGATTGCTGTGCGCTCGGTGAAGTGGTTTTTGAAACCTTTAATGCGGCTTCTATTGAAGTGGAAATTAAGGGGATCACTGCTCACCCAATGTCAGCGAAAAACGTATTGTTAAACCCAATTCGTGTGGCACATGATTTTATTGGTTGTTTCGATCGTTTTGATACGCCGGAACACACTGAACACCGTGAAGGCTATTTCTATATTACAGATCTAGCCGCAAACCCGAACGAAGCGAAAATCAAAATGGCGATCCGTGATTTTGACCGCCCAAGTTTTGAAGCCCGTAAGCGTTTCATTGCTGAAAGTATTGAACTGATTCGCACTCGTCATCCACGCGCGAAGATTGAGTTCAAAATTGATGATGTGTATAGCAATATCAGCGATTCAATCGGTGAAGATCGTACTGCGGTAGATATTATTCTCGAAGCGTTAAAAATTCATAATATCGAGCCAAATATCATTCCAATGCGTGGAGGCACTGACGGCTCAGCGCTGTCTGCTCGGGGAATTGTGACACCAAACTATTTTACGGGTGCGCATAACTTCCATTCTCGTTTTGAGTTTTTACCAATAACTTCATTCGAGAAGAGTTATTTAGTGTCTGAAACGATTTGCCGCCTTGTCGGGCAAAAGTAGTTTATATTTGATTTAGCTTTAGCTCGTTTAAAGTAAGAGCATTAAAACAGATAGCTGCTAATTATTTAGCAGCTATTTTTTTGAGATTGACTTATTCAAGTTTTAAATGTTATTTAATGAACTATCATTGGAATAATAGTTTTAAATCTTGATTTAAAAAGAAGATATGACTTATTGATTTTTTCATTTATTATCCTCTCATTATGGCTGCAAGTAATAGGAGAGGTATTTGATTAATATAATAATTATTGATGATAGTAATATTTCGATTCGAGGTATTGAAGCGATACTCACTCGAAATACTCGCTATAAAGTTGTCGCAACGTTTCCTTCTTTAGACCCCGTGATCACGTGGAACCGACAAAATAAAGCAAATGTTATTTTGATTAATCGGGAACATTGCCATTTTGATTCATTAAAAACTTTCATGACAATCCGTCGTACTCAACCTGATGTTGGGCTCATTATCTTCAATATTCGTCATAATGATATGTTTGTTGTGAAAGCATTGGATATTGGCATTTTTGGCATATTGAGCGCCAGTATTGCAGAAGAAGAGCTTATTGAGGCTCTGCAAATAGTGAATGCGCGTCAACGAATTATCTCTCCTGACATTGCTCAACAGCTGGCTTTACAAAGATTAAATCAACGTGAACAGTTAGATATATATGAATTGCTTTCCGCAAGAGAGCTTGAAATTATGCTCATGATCACAAGAGGGCTTCCGGTTAAGCATATTGCGGAGTCATTATCTTTAAGCCCAAAAACGGTAAATACCTATCGATATCGAATGTTTGGTAAACTTAATATCTGTAGTGATGTAGAATTAACACATATAGCAATCGGTTATGGTTTAATCACCGCAAAACAGGGTTCATCAGGGTGGAACAACAGTTTGATCCAAAAGTTTTCTTAAAAACAGTCACAAACCAACCCGGCGTTTATCGTATGTATGACGCTGGGGGAACCGTGATTTATGTCGGGAAAGCGAAAGATCTGAAAAAAAGGTTATCGAGCTATTTCCGTGAGAATGTCGGTAGCCGCAAAACAGAGCAACTCGTCAAGCATATCGCCTCTATTGATGTGACGGTAACCCATACCGAAACTGAGGCGCTACTGCTAGAACATAATTATATAAAGTTGTATCAGCCTCGTTATAACGTCTTGCTACGAGATGATAAATCTTATCCCTATATTTTTCTGAGTAGCGAAACACACCCCAGAATTTCTAGTCACCGTGGCGCGAAACACGGGAAAGGGGAGTATTTCGGTCCGTTCCCAAGTTCTTATGCGGTGCGTGAAACGTTGGCAGTGATGCAAAAACTGTTTCCCATCCGCCAGTGCGAAGATAGCGTTTACAGAAACCGTTCAAGACCTTGTTTACAGTACCAAATTGGTCGCTGTTTAGGACCGTGCGTGAAAGGCCTAGTGACGGATGAAGAGTATGACCAGCAAGTCAACTATGTGCGTCTGTTCTTAACGGGTAAGGATAAGCAAGTTTTGACTGGGTTGGTCGAACGCATGGAAAAAGCGAGCCAAGAGCTGCGCTTTGAAGATGCCGCGCGTTTTCGTGACCAAATTCAAGCCGTGCGTGCGGTCACAGAAGAGCAATATGTGTCAGGCGGTGATGATGACCTCGACGTTATCGGAGTCGCATTCGATTCTGGTTTGGCTTGTGTTCATGTTCTATTTATTCGCCAAGGAAAGGTTCTGGGCAGTCGAAGCTATTACCCAAAAATTCCAGCGGGGACTTTATTAGAAGAAGTGGTTCAAACCTTCTTAGGGCAGTTCTATTTACAAGGTAGTGAAAACCGCACATTGCCAGGGGAAATATTAATTGATTTCCCATTGACGGAAAAAGAGTTGCTGGCGGAATCGTTGTCTGGGATTGCGGGCCGTAAAATTAATATTCAAAGCCAGCCACGAGGCACCCGTGCCCGCTATTTAAAACTAGCTCGAACCAACGCTTCTATTGCGCTATCTACCAAATTGGCGCAGCAGTCGACGATCCAACAACGCATGGCTGCGCTGTCAAAAGTCGTGAATATAGATAATATTTCGCGCATGGAGTGTTTCGATATTTCCCACACGATGGGCGAGCAAACCGTGGCCTCCTGTGTGGTGTTTGATAAAACAGGTCCTGTGAAGTCAGAGTATCGCCGATACAATATTACGGGGATCACGCCTGGGGATGACTATGCTGCAATGCACCAAGTGCTAACTCGTCGTTATGGTAAACATCTGGATGAGAGCAAAGTTCCCGATATTATCTTTATTGATGGTGGTAAAGGGCAGCTGGGTCAAGCGCGGGATGTATTTAATTCCCTTGAGGTGGATTGGGATAAAAACCATCCTTTATTAATTGGGGTTGCTAAAGGTAGTGACCGTAAAGCAGGGTTGGAAACGCTGTTTTTAAAACCCGAAGGTGAAGGTTTTGCGCTTCCCCCTGATTCGCCGGCATTGCATGTCATCCAGCATATTCGTGATGAGTCACATAACCATGCGATTACGGGGCATCGCCAGCGCCGTGCGAAAGTGAAAAATACCAGTGCGCTTGAATCTATCGAAGGGGTGGGGCCAAAACGCCGCCAAATGTTATTGAAGTATATGGGGGGGTTACAACCTTTGCGTAATGCGAGCATAGAAGAGATCGCAAAAGTGCCCTCGATCTCATACGCGCTGGCAGAAAAGATTTATAATGCATTGAAACAGTAGGTATCTTAGGGCAACATACTAAGGTATCCGTCTTGGACAAAGAGTTAGTGAGCGCGATGAAATTAAATATACCAACGTGGTTGACCTTATTCCGTGTCATCCTGATACCGTTTTTCGTATTAGCATTTTATCTTCCTGTCAGTTGGGGACCTTTCGCTTGTGCGCTGATCTTCGTGATTGCCGCTGTAACGGATTGGTTCGACGGATTTTTAGCGCGTCTATGGAAGCAAACGACCAAGTTTGGTGCTTTCCTCGATCCTGTTGCCGACAAGGTTATGGTTGCAACCGCTTTAGTCTTAGTGACTGAAAGTTACGATGTTTGGTATGTCACTTTACCTGCAGCAACCATGATTGCTCGTGAAATCATTATCTCTTCACTCAGAGAGTGGATGGCAGAAATTGGTAAACGTAGCAGTGTGGCTGTTTCTTGGATCGGTAAATTCAAAACTACCGCGCAAATGATGTCGCTGGTGGGCTTATTATGGCGTCCAAATCCGCTGATCGAACATCTGTCTATTGCTCTTTTATATGTGGCTGCAATTCTGACTTTCTGGTCAATGTTCCAATATTTAAAGGCTGCGTGGGGCGATTTGAGCGAAGCGTGATCGAAATGATTGAAAAAACAGCGAACGATCCAATTATTTCAATAATTGTATTGACTCGATAGGTGAAATCAGTAGAATGCAACGCATCGAACGGCAACGTGGTTTACGAAAATAAATAAGTAAATCAGCCAGTTTGAGAGCAGAAACTGAAAAGTGAAGCTTAAGCGGGAATAGCTCAGTTGGTAGAGCACGACCTTGCCAAGGTCGGGGTCGCGAGTTCGAGTCTCGTTTCCCGCTCCAAATCTTGAAAAAGACTAGGGTGTAAGGCGCGTTAGCAAAGCGGTTATGCACCGGATTGCAAATCCGTGTAGCTCGGTTCGACTCCGGGACGCGCCTCCAAATTCTAGCCCAGGTGGTGAAATCGGTAGACACAAGGGATTTAAAATCCCTCGGCTGTAAGGCTGTGCGGGTTCAAGTCCCGCCCTGGGCACCATATTCAGTAAATGGACCAATAGGTCCATTTTACTTTAAAGATTTAAACTAGTTAGTTAGTAAAGTTAACAACTAGATATGCAGTAAAGCAGTATTAAAAATTTGGCCCAGGTGGTGAAATCGGTAGACACAAGGGATTTAAAATCCCTCGGCTGTAAGGCTGTGCGGGTTCAAGTCCCGCCCTGGGCACCATATAAAACTTCACTGAGTTTAATCAGGAAGTTAGAAAAAGAAGAAGCCACCCAATGGGTGGCTTTTTTGCGTTTGAATATAAAAATAATTATCGTTTTTCAATGGGTTCTGCGAATCCTGTTTTTTGTCATTTTTCTCCCATTTTTATCAAGATCCCGAAAGACTAAGTAAAAATAAGTAAGTCAGACCCATCCCACCTTGAACTGTGCCAATATCAGCGTTTTAGAAAAAGGAGAGGGTGATGTCTAATATGAAAACTGAAATTGTGGTTGTCCGCTTAACGAAGCATGAGCGTGCGATGTTAGATGCGATAAAAACCACACCATTACTTGCTGATTGGTTGAAAGCGCTCGCTTTTTCTCAAGTAGAACAGCACGAAAAGAGTCAAAATCCTAAATAAACTGGTCTGTTCACTATGTTTCTTGCCTATACATCTTAAGTATAAGGTGAATATCAGGTATATTAGTGTTCGATTGTAAGCTACCAAGAAAAATTACTATGATTATCAAACCTAAAATTCGTGGTTTTATCTGCACTACAGCTCACCCAGCAGGCTGCGAAGCCCATGTTCGTGAGCAAATTGCCTATGTGAAATCTCGTGGTGAACTGAAAAATGGACCGAAAAAGGTTCTGGTAATTGGTGCATCCACTGGTTATGGTCTGGCTTCTCGCATCAATGCGGCTTTTGGCAGCGGTGCAGCGACCATCGGTGTTTTCTTTGAAAAGCCGGGCAGTGAGAGCAAAACAGGTTCCGCAGGCTGGTACAACGCAGCTGGTTTTGACAAGGCAGCAAAAGAAGCGGGTCTGTATGCGAAAAGCATCAACGGTGATGCATTCTCTAATGAATGCCGTCAAACCGTAATCGACTTGATTAAACAAGATTTAGGTCAAATCGATTTAGTGGTTTATTCACTGGCTTCCCCAGTGCGTAAAATGCCTGAAACGGGTGAAGTTGTACGTTCAGCATTAAAACCAATTGGCGAACCGTACAAATCTGTTGCGCTGGATACTAATAAAGACGTGCTGATCGAAGCCGTTGTTGAACCGGCCAACGAGCAAGAAATCGAAGACACCGTGAAAGTGATGGGCGGTCAAGATTGGGAATTGTGGATGAACGCATTAGCGGATGCGGGCGTTCTGGCTGACAATGCACAATCTGTTGCTTATTCCTATATTGGTACTGATTTAACTTGGCCAATCTACTGGCACGGTACATTAGGCAAAGCGAAAGAGGATTTAGATCGCGCAGCCCATGCTATCAACGAAAAAATGGCACAGAAAGGCGGTTCTGCACACGTTGCTGTACTGAAATCTGTGGTCACTCAAGCGTCTTCAGCAATTCCTGTCATGCCTCTTTACATCTCAATCGTGTTCAAAATCATGAAAGAGCAAGGCATTCATGAAGGTTGCATCGAGCAAATTCAACGTCTGTTCGCAACGAAATTATTCAGCGGTGAAACACCAGAAACTGACGAGAAAAACCGTCTGCGTCTGGATGACTGGGAACTGCGTGATGATGTGCAAGAAACTTGTCGTCAAATCTGGAAACAGCTTAACGACGACAACATCAATGCACTGACTGACTATCAAGGCTACAAAGCAGAATTCTTACGTTTATTCGGCTTTGGCTTAGATGGCGTTGATTACGAAGCAGACTTAAGCGGCGAAGTTAATTTTGAAGTGAAAGAATTAGTTTAATAGATAACTATCTATTTCGCTGAAAACCCCGAGCGCTGGTAAAACGGTTCTCGGGGTTTTATTTTTTGAGCTCTAGGATAATAATGATCAATTAGGCTTTTCATGGTGAGCCTCAAAAAGGGAGCGCAGGGATGTTGATTGTAGAAATGTTAAGTACCGGTGATGAAGTGCTGCATGGCCAAATTGTTGATACCAATGCGGCTTGGCTAGCGGATTGTTTATTCCAGCAAGGAATACCGCTGCATAGCCGTACAACAGTTGGTGACTCTCTTGATAGCTTAGTGGAAACATTTATCGAACGTAGCCATCATGCAGATGTGGTTATTGTTAATGGTGGGTTAGGCCCAACGAGTGATGATCTCAGTGCCTTAGCGGCTGCAACCGCTGCAGGCGTACCACTTGTTGAGCATCCTGAGTGGATTGCGGTAATGGAAAGCTATTTTACTGCTCGAAGACGTGAAATGCCGGCTACCAATCGTAAGCAGGCCATGTTACCCGCCAATGCTGAACTTATTGATAATCCTGTGGGAACAGCTTGTGGTTTTGCGCTGTATCTTAATGATTGCTGGTTCTTTTTTACACCGGGTGTCCCTTCTGAATTTAAAGTCATGGTTAATGAACAGATCATTCCTCGTTTACGTCAAAAGCTTACGTTGCCAGAGCCACCAATTTGTTTGCGTCTAACCAGTTTTGGTCGCAGTGAAAGTAGTCTTGCAAGGCAGTTTGACCCACTTGAATTACCAAAAGAGTGCGTGTTGGGTTACCGCTCTTCAATGCCAATCATTGAATTAAAATTGACAGGGCCTGCAAATCAACGCGATGCGATGGAGCAAGTTTGGCGAGTCGTGAAAGCGGGTGTCGGTGATAATAAAGTATTCGAAGGAACCGAAGGTATTGGTGCGTTAGTGCAGGAAGCGCTTGAACAACAACAGCTTTCGGTTGTGACTCATGAACAGTTCAGCGCGGGTTTACTCTATTGGACATTGAATGCAGCAAAAGTACCTGTCACTCAAGGGAATATTGAAAAATCGGCAGCGCATTCAGATTTGGCCACATTAGTCCAAACTGCAAAAAATAGTCGGTCGCTAAATCAGTGTGAGATTGGTTTAGTGGTTGGTGATTATCATGAAGGCGTGTTATCTCTAGCGCTATCAACACCAACTGGCAGTTATGCTCAGAGCGTAAATTATTTACCTCGTAATCACTCAGAACTCGAAAAACAGCAGGTTAGCGTGATGTTAATGTTGGATATGCTATCCCGCTGGCTAGAGGGGCGGCCAATCATTGGGGACTATGAGTGGTTAGAGCAAATTCAAGTGATGGAAGTTAGCTAAAGTAATTAGCGTGCCGTTAGGATTATTTGCAAAGCCACCCTCAATGAAAATGGGGGTGGTTAGTATCTGTTATTCAGTGGGTGAGATAGTTTCAATCATAAAATTAAGCCCAGAAATTCCTTTTTCACAGGCTTTATCTTGAAAAATGGAAGGGGCCTTTTCAATTTTACGTTTTAATGCGGCAATTTGATTGGCATAAATATCTGCGCCTACAATGTCTGGGTTATCTTTTAAATATTCGATAAACACGTCCACATTCTGATAAAAATAGTCACAAGGTTTATCTGTGACATCAATCTTAGACAGTTCTTTTAAAGAGTCAGGTAAAATATTATCTTTGGCCAACTCAATATATTCACCGTCTTTCACTTGTTGAATTGCGTTATCCACCTTCGCTTTTAAATTAAATAGCATCACGGCGACAGAGATCAGTGCAATGAGTAAAACAGCATTGACGGCTAAACTAATACTCAGTAAATATTTTTTCATTGGTTTCCTCAAATTAGTCTCAATAACTGATTCATAACGCAAGAAATTTAAATTTTCTACTTAATAATCTAGCAGCAATGATTCTAGCTGTAACTAAGACAATCCTTGAAGCTTAACAAATCATCACTTATTTATTTTATGCCGTTTTGTGCCTTTCAATAATGGAGCGCTTTAATGGGATGAATTGATACGCTATGATCATACCAATTTATATGCATAGCTAATTTATGTTAAGTCAGATTTTTAGCACGTTATTTAACGAAATGCTGAATACGTGAACGGCAGTTAAAAGGAAACTCAATGGACAATATCACGATTAAAAATGTTGAAGAGATAGAATTAATGCGAGAATCTGGTCGATTACTTGCCAGCGTTTTTAAAATGTTGGATGAGTTTATCGTTCCCGGAATATCCACGATGGAAATTAACGACAAAGTCGAAAGCTATATTGTGAATGAACTTCAAGCACGTCCTGCCAGTAAAGGCCAATATGGTTATCAATATGTTCTAAATACATCAATTAATGAAGTTGTTTGCCATGGTGTACCAAAAATCGATGAAATTTTAAAGCCAAAAGACATTATCAACGTGGATATTACCCTTGAGAAAAATGGCTTTATTGCTGATTCAAGTAAAATGTATGTGATGCCAGAGGCTTCCCCACTAGCCCGAAAATTAGTGAAAGACACCTATAATGCCATGTGGGAAGGGATCAAGCAGGTAAAACCAGGAGCGACGTTAGGTGACATTGGTTCTGCTATCCAACATCATGCGGAATCAAACGGTTATAGCGTCGTTCGCGAATATTGCGGGCACGGCATTGGTCGGAAAATGCATGAAGATCCGCAAGTATTACATTATGGAACCCGTGGACGCGGTGTAGTTCTAAAGGAAGGGATGACATTCACCATTGAGCCGATGATCAACCAAGGTGGCATGAAAATAAAAACCAAAAAGGATGGTTGGACGGTCGTGACGCGAGATAAAAAGCTTTCTGCGCAGTCGGAACACACCATTTTGGTCACTAAAGATGGTTATGAAGTACTGACCCTGCGTGACGAAGAACGCTAATCCGACTTAGCTATAATTCGATTTAGTTCTAATGCTGTCTACTTTTGATACTGAAATCGCCATATTCACCATAGATTGAATATGGCGATATTTTTTATTAAGTTAAATTTTATACTTAAATTCTGAAACTATTCATTTATTGATGTCATTTCAACTTTAGTTATCGTTATTGGATAACAGCCCTGAAGCTTATTACCAAAATACCCAACAAAAAGGTAATTTCCATAGATATTCAGGATTTGATCGTGTTATATATCGGCAAATAAACTTTTCTGGTGCCACGCATGTTTAACCTCTCTGAGTTAATTAACGATACGCCCATTGATTCTATTCTGTTATTTATTGTCACCTTCGTTTTATTAATTATTTCTGCTTATATTGGAAAATATATTTTTAAACGCCGCAGTGCTCATGAAGAACTAGCGGATGATGAGGCGAAAATTATTTTAGGCGCAATTTTGTCGCTATTGGGTTTGTTGATTGGCTTTGTATTATCGATTTCTATCAATGGCTATAACAACCGCCAACAAACAGAAGAAAACGAAGCGATTGCGATTGGAAATGCCTATCAGCGAGCCCAATTACTCAGCGGTGATGAGCGGGCGGAAGCCTCATTGCTTATTCAACAATATCTTGAAGCGCGTATCGAATTTTTTAAATCGGGAGTCAGTGATGAAAATAGCCAATGGCGGATGACATCGCTGACTAAACAAGGGCAACTTTGGGAAATTGGTGTGAAGCAGGCTCAAGAATCGCCGAACCCTGTGGTCTCTTCGGTTTTATCGGCATTTGGTGATTTATATGTTTCTCAACAAAAAACCATGGCGAGCTGGCGACACCAAATACCGAATGCTGCTTGGTTCTTACTGATATTTTTCGCTGTCTGCTCGAATGTCCTGATAGGCTATAACATTCGAGGAACAAAAGGTAAAAACTGGCTCATTGTGATTTTGCCATCTTTGACGACATTGGCACTGTTTATGATTGCAGAAATTGATATCCCGGGAGAAGGGGGGATCCACGTTACGCCGGACGATTTACTTTTATTGCAGGACTTCTTATTTAAAGATGGTGCTTGGCTGGGAAAGTAAGTTAGGCAGTGCAGGAATGAAGGAAAACCCTCTGAGTATAAACTCAGAGGGTTGAAGAATTATCGAACGATAATACCTAATAAAATTCCGATAGCGCCGAAGTCGGCATCACTAAAGGTCGTATTTGCAATACCGATGTCACCGAGGACAGGCAGTAAGAATACAGGTAAGAAGGTAATCAACAGACCTTGAGCAAAGGCACCAAGAATCGCACCACGGCGTCCACCTGTTGCGTTACCGAAGACCCCAGCCGCCGCACCCACGAAGAAGTGTGGTACAACACCCGGAATAATTACCGTCATGTTCAGCGCATACAAAACAAACATGCCTAATACACCCGCTGCAAAGCTGCTTAAGAAGCCAACTAATACCGCATTCGGCGCGTAAGGGAAGACCACTGGGCAGTCTAAAGCAGGTTTTGCATTTGGCACCAGTTTGTCAGAGATCCCTTTAAATGCAGGAACGATTTCGGCGATAACCATACGCACACCTTGCAGAATGATGTAAACACCCGCTGCGAAAGTAATGGATTGCATCAACGAGAACATAAACCAGTTTTTACCGCCGCTCACTTCACGAACAAAATCACTGCCTGCAAACAAACAAGTAATGATAAAGATAATGAACATAGTGAACGAAATAGCCACTGGTGTATCACGCAGGAACAGTAAGCTTTTTGGCACATTCATATCTTCAGTAGAATGTTCTTTATTACCAAATTTGCTACCGATAAAGCCCGCTAACACATAAGAAATCGTGGAGAAGTGACCAATTGCCACATCATCAGAACCAGTGACTTTTTTCATGTACGGGTGTGCGATCGCAGGGAAGAACACCATACAGAAACCCACAATCAATGAACCAACAGCAACGAGCATGGTTCCTTCCATACCTGCGGTCGCTAAGATAACCGCAATCATCATAGACATGAATAAAGTATGGTGACCTGTCAGGAAGATAAATTTCCATGGGGTCAGGCGAGCAATCAATATATTGATTAACATCGCAAAGAACATGATCATGGCCATTTCACGACCGAAGCTTTTTTGTGCAATAGACACAATCGCTTCGTTGTTCGGCACGACACCATTGATACCAAATGCGTGTTGGAAAATTGCGGAGAAATCACCTAAAGAACTGACAACTAACCCTGCACCGGCACCTAAAATCACAAAACCCATGATAGTTTTGATGGTGCCTTTAATGCATTCAGTGATAGGTTTCTTTTGGGCAATCAGACCGATAAGTGCAATCAGACCAACGAGCACCGCCGGTTCAGAAAGCACATCTTGCATCAGAAAACGAAAGAATTCCATGAAGCCTCCGGTTACATCGCGCCGAGTTTCTGTAAAGCCACGCTCAGACGTTCTTTCATCGCGACTTTATCAATCATATTTTCTAGAGCAACAATTTCGCCACCAACTTGTTGAGCAACTAATTGTTCTGCGATATCGGTGGTGCCGACAAAAATATCACTCACAGTGCCTTTTGCAGAGCCTAAGTCAACGTGGTCAACATCAGCCGCAACTTGCAGATCTTTTAAAATTGTCTTGATGCTCATTTCCATCATCAGACTTGTACCTAAACCATTTCCACAAACAACAGTGATTTTCATAATATTTACCTATGACTCAATTATTCATATTTAGCGATGATGTTAAGGATGTCATCTACGTTTTCTGATTGCATGATGCTATCAATATCTTCTTGGTTATCAAAAAGTTCAGCTAGTTTTGCAATCGCGCCGATGTGGCTGTTGCTGTCTGTTGCTGCAAGAACAATCAATAACTTAATTGGATCGTTACCCTCTGAACCAAACTCAACCCCTTGTTTAATGACTGTTAAACCGAGAGATAACTGGTTAACACCGTCTTCAGGGCGGGCATGTGGCATTGCAATGCCCGGGCCTAATACATAGTAAGGGCCGATTTTTTCGTGGGATTGAATGATGGCATCAATATAACGAGGTTCGATGAATTTATTATTAATTAAGGGATTACAGGCAATTTTTATTGCATCACGCCAGTCATTGGCGCTGTCAACCACCTGAACCACATTCGGGGTTAGTAACGTAGTTAGCATTGGCTTGGCTCCTGGTAAAAAAGAAATTCTATTAGATGTTTTAGTAATGGAATGAATAGTAGTGATCTATGGTAGCGCTATCTAGCTGAATTATTCATTTTCGTGATAGCGCTATCATTTTGGCTAAATATCGTTAATAAAATCATTTTTAGTGCATTTGGCAGTTAATTAACAAATCGGAGCTGTGATAAGTTATCGTCGTTGAATAATAAGTTTAGACGAAACAAAGTAATTTCATGCAGAAAACCCGAAAAAGAAAGAATACAGGCAGAGTCACATTACAAGACGTCGCGAAATATGCGGGAGTCGGTTCAATGACGGTATCACGCGCCTTGCGGACACCGGAGTTAGTCTCGGATAAATTGAGGGAGAAAATCAATGAAGCTGTTGAGGAGCTCGGTTACATTCCCAATTCCGCTGCGGGCATTTTAGCATCAGGTCAAAGCCGAACCATTGCAGTGTTGATCCCATCATTACGAGACAATGCAAGCTCAGTTTTTCTGCAAGCTTTACAAGAAGTCTTGAACAAAAATAATTATCAAGTTGTGATTGGTAGTCACGATTATCAGCATAAAAAAGAGTCTGAGGTGTTACTCACGCTGTTGCAAAGTAGCCCCGCCGCATTGGTGATTTTTGGTGCAATGAATTCTGAAAGTGCTTTGGGAACTCTGAATAATTTGCCAATCCCCGTCATTAATGTGACGGGGGATCCCGCTCATCGCTTTACACTGAATATAAAAAATAATTTAGGGGAAGCCGTCAGTTTCCTAACGCATTATTTACTGCAAAAAGGCCATCAGCGTATTGGTTATATTGGTGCTCAGATGGACAGCAAAATGCAGGGGCAGCAACTGAGTGGCTGGAATAATACTCTGTTAAAGCATAACTTAAGTGCTGAGCAAAGCATTACGACGCCTTATGTGGCAACCATGGACTTTGGTCGGCAGGCGATTAGCGAAATGTTGACCCGTCAACCAGAATTAGAGGCCGTGATTTGTAGCCATGAAATGATAGCCTTAGGGGTCATGTTTGAGTGTCAGCGGCGGCTAATCAAAATTCCAAAGATGCTGGCGGTGGTGTGCGTTGAAGGGTCGGAAAATTGCGATCATATTCATCCATCGCTAACATCTGTGCGCATTGATTACAGTAAAATGGCGCGGGATACCGCGAAAAAACTCTTAAAATGGTTAGGGGATACTGAAGAAAGCTTTGCCGATATTCAGGATGAAATTGTCTTCCCTTATAAATTTGAGGCAAGGCAAAGTGGTTAGAAATCACCATATTTGTTGCACTACATTGTGTATCGGGTCACAGAATCACGTAAAGGTTAAAAGTTATTTTTAATCTCGAAATAAGAATGCCGTAGAGGTCACTGTTTATTTATCTTTCTGTGCTAATTTCCTCATTATATCTATCGTGCATGTTCGGATTTTATGCAGAGATAGATGTTTTGTTTAACTTGAATATCGTTATTACACAGGGGATAAGTACATTATGAAATCAATAAAAACACTCATATCTGCCGCAATTTTAGTTTCGTGTGGCGCGACGGCTGCAACAACTGGTTCTGAAGTTTTAATGGTGCAAAATGGCGGAACGCCGAACAAGGTGTATTCTGCAAATAAACCCACGATCAAAGTTGCTACTTATAATATTGGTAAAAATGAGCTGGCGGCAGATGTCGCTAATTTAGATGAATTGAGTAAAGCGATCGCTAAGATTGATGCGGATATTATTGTCTTAACTGAAATTGATAATAAAACTGCGCGCAGTAAGAAAGTGAACCAATTAGAGGAAATTGCCAAAGCGAACAAAATGGATTTTGCATTTGGTAAGGCACTTGATTTTGATGGTGGTGAATATGGTGTAGGAATTTTATCAAAATATAAAATTGAGAAATCCCAAGTCGTGAATTTGCCATCTGGCGGAGCAGAGCAACGGGTGGTGTTATTATCACAAATTACAAAGCCTGGCTTTGATTCCCCCATTATTATCATGGGAACTCACTTAGACTGGCAGAAAGATCCTACCATCCGCATTGGCCAAGTTCGTCATATTCTCGATGCGACGATTGGTGATACCGAAACCGGTTTTGATAATATTGCTGCCTCTATAAAAATTCTCGCTGGGGATTTCAACTCAACCGCCAAAGAGCAACCTATTCAGGAAATCAGCTATTTTTGGGATCCAGTTGAGAAAAAAGGGGTTAATTATCGCACATGGCCTGCGGTTAACCCTGCCATTGATATCGACCATATCTTTACCTATAAAGGCCAAGTATGGGATGTGAAAACCATGACAATTCCAACAGACAGTAAAGACTTTCAATGGTCAAAAGTCAGTGACCATTTGCCTGTGATTGCAGAACTTGAGTTACAAGAACAGTAAGTTATTGGGATAGTGGACAGGCCTCTATTTGAGGTCTGTTTTTACTTGAATCACTTACTTTTGCAGTAATTTTTGACGTTGAATATAGCGGACTTGCGCTATTCCTAAGTACTCTTCTATAGCGGCGTAAATACGTGAGCTTAATGCGTGAAAATCCGCTTCACTTTCTAAGGCAGCTTTAGTTAATGCAATGAATTCATGCATAAATTCTTTAATTGTTGAGAATTTATTGGCGACGTTTTCATAGTAAAATTGGTAAACATAGGACTCTTGAGAATGGCTGAGTTCGGTATTATTTTTGATGTTGTTGGTTGCCAGCAACAGTAGTTGTGTATTTGTCATGATGGGTCCTATTTTTGTTTTTTTGAATAGTACACAAGTTACTATAAATCTTTTATCAAAATTAGTCGGATAATTTTAGTTTTTGGTTTTTAAATTAACCCTAAAATTGTATTTTCTATTATATCATTATGTTAGCAATTTATTTCTTGGAAAGAATATTGAAGGGTGAAAGTCATAATTTAACCCCTGTAATTATTAATGAAATTCTATCATATTAAAAAATATGAAAATAAATATCTCATCAGATGATCTCTCTGGTAAATCTTAGCTTTCCCTTGTTTTCTGCGTGTAGGGAGCATGTTTTCGATGTTCTATATCATGTGTTAGTACGTCTATTTCATATGTATCTAATAACTATTTATATTCTTCTTTATTTTAATTATAATAATTATTATTAATTCTAAAATTCAATGTTAATTAATTATTTGTTCATTTTTTTAATGTTGTTTAATTTTTTATTAAAGATAATAAAAAGGGATAAATAAAACTTATCCCTTTGGTTGACTATTTAAATTCGCCAATTAACCTTTTAGTTCTCTCGCACATTGTTGTAAATGCTGGAAAGAAGTAAATCGAGTTTGATGATGTAATTTAAATTGCTCATTAGGTTGATACGTTAAATCAATATTTGCAAATTGAGCCATTGCTTGTGCAACATTTTCACAGACACCTCCCGCTACAGCTCCCAAAATAGCAGAGCCCAATAATACAGGTTCATCCGCTTGAGTTGAAATCACCGGAACACTACAGGTATCAGCTAGGAGTTGACGGATCAGCGGGTGCTGACCGGCGCCACCACTGATAGCGATATTTTGGATAACAGCACCTGATTGTGCCTGAGCATCAATGATTTGTCGTAATCCATAGCCAATACTGCAAACACCGGCGGTATAGAATGCAAGTAAGTTATCAAAGCTGTTATCCATCGTTAAGCCTGCAATGATGGCTTTCGCGTGGGGATCGGCGAAAGGAGCTCTATTGCCTAAAAACTCAGGAACAATATGAATACCTTTAGCTAATTCAACTGCTTGAGATGGGGTACCTGATTTTTCTAATACTTTATCCGCCAGCATAACGGGTAATGATTTGCCTTGCTCTTTTGCCATCACTTTGGCTTGTGCAGCCATCGGATGTAAAGAAAGTAGTTGGTCAATTGCCGCACCAGCAGCACTTTGCCCACCTTCGTTGAGCCACATACCCGGTACCATTGCTGAATAATAGGGGCCCCAAACACCAGGGATAAACACGGGTTCTTGGGTGGTGGTCATCGTGCAGGAAGACGTACCGAAAACATACGCCATATTTGCAGTTGCATCACCATTCACCCCAACTGTGCCAATTCCACCAGCATGAGCATCAATCATTCCTGCGGCAACGGGTGTCCCAACTAACAATCCCATTTGTTCAGCAGCTTGGGCGGTTAAGCCGCTTCCATTTGGTGTACCTGGTTCGACAATTTCCTGACCAATGCGAGCAAAGTTTTCATCCGCTAATTCAGCGAGACCAATTTGGCGAAAATAGTCAGCATCCCAGCGTTTTTCATGGGCCAAATAAGTCCATTTACAGGTTACTGTGCATGTAGAACGCGCTAAAGAACCCGTTGATTTCCACGTTAGGAAATCTGCTAAATCAAAAAATTGCCACGCATTATCATAAGCTTGGCGGCGATTCTCCTTTAGCCAAAGAATTTTTGGGGTTTCCATTTCAGGGGAAATCTTGCCGCCAACATAATTCAATACCGGGTGTTTTAGGCTATTGATGCGCTCAGCTTGTTCTGTGGCTCGGTGATCCATCCAAACAATAATATTGCGTTCAGGATCTTCACTTGGACTGACGGAAATAGGTTGCTGGTTTTTATCTAAAACAACCAGAGAGCAGGTCGCATCAAAACCAATTCCTGCGACACGTTTCGCATCAATTTTGGCATCTGCCATTGCATGTTTCACACAATAACAAACGGCATTCCAGATTTCGTTACTTGATTGCTCTGCGAAATTGGCACCATCACGATAGAGCGTAATATCGTGTTTAACAGACGCAAGCATGTTGCCACTCAGATCAAAAATACCTGCACGCGCGCTGCCTGTACCGACATCAATACCAATGACGACGTCGTCATTTTTACTTTGCGTAGGGCTGTTCATATGTCCTCCCACAATCTTTATGGTTATCGGTAAAAATTAAAGGTCAACGCTGTTTGGTAGGATCACAAGATCACGGATGGTGATATTTCTTGGACGAGTTAACATAAATAGAACCGCTTCAGCGACTTCGATAGGTTGCATTAAGCTGCCATTGGCTAATGCTTCGTCCATTTTTTCTTTTGGCCAGTCATCCAGTAATGCAGTGACAACAGGGCCTGGTAATACAGCACCAACGCGAACACCGTATTGAGACACTTGGCGGCGAGTTGAATGGACAAACGCTTGAACTGCAAATTTAGATGCGGTGTAGATAGGTTCCCAAATCACGGGCACCATCCCTGCGATTGAACTAGTAAACAGGACATCCCCTGATTTTTGCTCAATAAAGTGTGGGAGAACGGCGCGCACGCTGCGAAATGCGGCATTGATGTTGAGGTTTAATACTTTATCCCAGACATCTGGGTCACCTTCTGCGACTGGGCCACCGATATACGCGCCTGCGTTAGCGTGGAAAATATCTAAGCGACCCGCTTTGGCTAAAATGGCATCTAACATGCCATCCACTTGTTCTGGCTTCATTAAATCAACAACCAGAGGAATTGCATTGTCGCCTAGTTCGGCAACTAACTGATTTAATCGGTCTTCGGCACGGTCAATTAAAACAACTTTCGCGCCAGCTTTGAGTAGGGTACGTGCGCACTCAAGTCCAATACCAGAAGCCGCACCTGTGATGGCGGCAACTTTGTTTTCTAATGAGATAGCCATGATGTTCACTCCGGATAAGTTAGTTAATCAATAGAGAAGTCAAACTGAGTATTAGAAATTAATGTAATTTTAATAAGTTACGAGGGGATTTGGCGGAATGTATTCAGTGAGTGAGAATGCAGGCAAATCGCCATATCAACTCGATTCTAGGTTAATTTCGATGTCGCTCAATCGATGGAGCAGTATTGCGACTTTTACGCTTTGGTGTCAAGCTAGGAAAAAATGGAGGCATAAATTTGTGAGCAAGATCAGACAAAACAAGAAAACCACGATCTATGACCTTGCAGAATTGGCAGGGGTTTCAGCCAGTGCCGTTAGCGCTGTATTGAATGGAAATTGGCAAAAAAGACGTATTAGTACCCAATTAGCTGAAAAAATTATGCGAATAGCGCAGGAGCAAAACTATTCGGTGAATAAGCAAGCGAGTCTATTACGCAGTAATAAATCCAAAATTATTGGGATGTTGGTTCCTAAATACGATAACCGTTATTTTGGGTCGATTGTGGAGCATTTCGAGGAGATGGCGCGTGAACGTGGGCTATTTCCTATCGTTACCTGTACACGCCGTGATCCTCAATTAGAGTTAGAAGCCGCAAAGGCAATGCTCTCATATCAAGTGGATTGGTTGATATCAACGGGGGCAACCGATCCTGATAAAATTACACAAATCTGCCACGCATCAGGTGTACCGACACTCAATTTAGACTTACCCGGCACCTTGGCACCTTCGGTGATTTCCGATAATTATCATGGTGCAAAGCAGTTAACGCTCAATATTTTGCGCAAAAGGCAGCAACGAGCCGCATCGTCAGAATCACTGGTGTTTGTGGGAGGGCGAGAAGAGGAGCATAACACTCGAGAGCGAATTCGAGGATTTATCGATGCTCATAATTCCTTGAATATAGAGGTTCCTCAACATCATATTTTGACTTGTGGTTATGCGCCAGAAAAAGCCGAACGGGCACTCTCGACATATTCTTCGCAGCATTCATTTTTACAAAAAGAAAATCCGCAAGACCCTCAATATATTGAACTTTGTGGGCTATTCGTCAACTCGACTATCTCATTAGAAGGAGTGATGAGGTGGTTAATGAAAGAGGGGCACACAGGCGCGCATCAGCCGCCGATGGGGTGTTTTGACTGGGATCCGTTTGTCGCATTACTTGGGAATGATATTGAGATGGTTAAACAGGATGTTCCCGCTATGCTTGAACAAATTTTTACCTTGATAGAATCGGGAGAAAGCCAGCCTCAGCTTATTGAGGTGATGCCTGTCATGGTAGGTAAAACAGAATAAATAAAATCAGGCTTAAAGTAGAAATATTAAGCCTGATTATTGGTCTATTGACTATTTTTACTTAAGGTTTTTATTTAAAGAATCTAAACGCAATTGATGGCGTTGATTATAAAACTTCACGTAGGTTAAATACCCAGCCAAAATTGTGGATAAACTTGCTGTCGCTAACAGCATAAATGTCACCATAATTTGGTATTTAACTGCCTGTAAAGGATCGACTCCCGCAAAAATGAGCCCTGACATCATGCCAGGTAAACTCACGATCCCAACCGTCTTAGCAGAATCCACCGTAGGGATTAATGATGCGCGAATACTTTCGCGAATAATGGATGCTGACGCAATTTTAGGCGTGGCGCCCAAGCTAAGCATTTCTTGAATTTGCTGTTGTTGGCTATTAAAGCGCTGCCCTAAGTTATTGAAGCAAAGCCCTACGGCAATCATGGCATTCCCTGCAATCATCCCTGTAATTGGGATCACTTGCATTGGGGTAAATGCGATGGCTTCAGTGAGAATTAATACCAGCAAGGTTAAAAACGTACCTGAAGTAATCGCAATTAATGCGGTTGGAAATAGCTTATCGAGGTATTTACTGCGTTTTTTGGCATTCCACGCGGCGTTAAAACAGATAAATAGCACCAATAAAACTGTGAGTGCTTTATGGTCGACGTGAAAAATATATTTGAGGATATAGCCGGCAATTAATAGTTGAACAATGGCGCGACATGTACTCCAGATAATATCTTTTTCAAGAGAGAGCTTTTCTTTATGGCTAATAAAAATAGCCACTAAGACTAACATGATAGAAAATGCGAGCGACTCATTGGAAATAGTAGGTTGATGCACGATTAATTCCTATTTTTCGCTATGGTGTACGGGAAGGGTAATAATATCGTCAGCATGGCCAATTTCATCCTGGTCATGAGTCACCCAGAGGACGGCAATATTATTCTTGACCGCTAATTGATGAATAAGCTCATTCACTTTGATTTTATTCTGTTCATCTAAGGCGCTGGTGATTTCATCCAGTAATAAGATTTTCGGAAGAAATTGCAAATTACGGATCAATGAGACCCGCTGCTTTTCACCGCCTGAAAGCTCATTAATGCCTTTTTCTAGTATGGTATCCGGCAGTGAAAAATAGCTTAAATCATCAAGGATTTTTTGTTTATCAAATGGCTGATTGCGTATTTGATAAGGAAAAAAGAGATTGTCATACACGGTATTGCCAAAAAGTGCAGGCGTTTGAGTGCAATAGGAGACTTCTTGGCGGTATTTCTCTGGCGCAATTGCGTTGATGTTTTCGCCGGCAAAGAGAATTTCACCACAACTTGGTGGGATGAGTGAAGAGACAATTTTTAATAATGTACTTTTTCCGCAACCAGAAGGGCCCGTGACCAATTTAAATTCGCCGGGGTATAGGTCAATCTGCACATTATCTAAAATTATCTTCTGTCCAACCTGAAAACCGATATTCTTAAGTTGTAATAAGGGCTGTTTTGTTTCCATATTTGACCTAATCCATCTAATTCTATTATCGATATTACGGATATTATGCGCCAATTTAGGGTAAATAGACACCGCGTTATCTGGAATAGGCTTGGCAAATTAGATTTGCATGAAGAAAATAGTTGCCTTATTATTTTAATCAACGTCTCGTTAGGAGATGGCATTCCTCCTAGTTTAACCGTCCTTGATGTGGACTGATGATGCCTACGTAAACCTTTTCATTTGAATGGGCACGTAGGTTATGTGCCCGAATTTAGGGCATAAATGTCTGCAGGAGCTTTTCCTTGCATTTATTCCCATCTAACTTGTAAGGAAAGTGGCAATGTACGCATCCCTCATTTCTATTGCTTTAGGTTCCGTTTTAGGTGGCTGGTTAAGATGGTTGATTGGCTTAAAGCTGAATAACCTGCACCCTCACATTCCATTTGGTACTGTTTTCGTCAATTTAGTTGGCGGTTTTATCATTGGTTTTGCTGTCTCTTACTTTGCGAGCGCGAATATTAATCCCGCCTATAAACTGTTTATTGTCACGGGCTTTTGTGGCGCATTCACCACGTTTTCAACATTTTCTCTGGAAGTGTTGGTGATGTTGCAAGAAGGAAAGTTGGTGGTGGCATTTAGCACAATCGCAATTCATGTTCTCGGCGCTTTATTATTTACCTTACTCGGTATGTTGTGCCATAACATGCTCTCTCAAGGATAATGGACTTTAATTAAGTATCTATTTCCCATCTATTATTTTCGTACAATTAATCGCCTATTTGCGGATGTGAATAGGCGATTTTTGTTTCTATTTTGAGCAAAAAAAGAGGATCGCGAAATAAAGCAGAATATATTACTAACTATGATAATGAGCCTTTTTTATCATGATATAACTGCATCAAAATTGTGAAAGCATAAAAATATATATCAGGGCAATAGATTATAAATTTATCGTTTCCCCTACACTGAAAAAGTATGAATTATCATCAAATATAACGCATAAAACATATCCTATTAAAAACGGTTCTAAATACGAAACTATCGTTCTGTATTTTCATTCTCTCCCCTCATATATGACTTTTTAATCTACGACTTTTTACTAGTGTATTATCAGCCTTACACTGTAACTTAATCTATACATCCATTTATTCAATGTTATGATGAAATTGTTGATTAAATGTAATGGCTTGGATGGATGTGTGCTATTTGGCTTTATTTCGTTCTTTATTTTGAATGAATAAATCTGATATATCAAAATTAATGGATTAAATAACTAAAACAGAAATAAATAAAAATAATAAATGCGGGGAAAAACTTATGTCACAAATGTTAGCTCTGTTATTAATTGTCGGGATACTGTACATCGGGGATGCCATTGCAGTACGAACAAAAGCGTGGATCCCATCGGTGTTTGTTTGCGCGGTATTATTCCTTTTAGGTTATTGGACATTCTTTCCTAAAGATATTGTGAGCATTGCGGGAATACCAAAAGTTGTCGCCGTGATGCTGATGTATTTACTCATTACAAATATGGGTACATTGCTCTCATTGAAAGAACTTTTACACCAATGGAAGACTATCTTAATTTCGTTATCCGGTATTTTGGGGATCATAGTCTTTATTTACGGGGTAGGTTTAGCGCTATTTGATTTAAATACAGTATTAGTGGCAATCCCGCCATTAGTCGGTGGCATTGTCTCTTCATTAATTATGTCAAAAGGTGCCGCGGAAGCTGGGCTGGTGGATCTCTCGGTATTTGCCATCTTAATTTATGTAATGCAAGGTTTTGCCGGTTATCCGCTAACGGCCATTATGTTGAAGCGTGAAGGTCGCCGCGTGCTTGAGCAATATCGCAGTGGTACATGGAAAGAGTCATTGGCTGTTGACGGTGCGGATGATGTGGAAGTCAAAACACTGGCATCTGAAAGTGCGATGCCTCGCATGTTCAAGCGAATTCCGAGTCACTATAACACCAGTTATTTCCAATTTTTACGCTTAGTGGTGGTGGGGTATCTCGCTTATTTAGTTTCTACCGTTGCCGCGCCTTATGTCAGTATCAGCCCCTTTGTTTTGTGCTTATTATTTGGTGTTATTGCCTCGTCAATGGGCTTTTTAGAAAGGCAGCCATTGCAAAAAGCGAACGGTTTTGGCTTTGCTATCATGGCATTAATGCTATTTATCTTTGATACGTTAAATCATGCGACACCAGATATGTTGTTGAGATTGGTCTACCCAATGGTGGTGTTGATCGTGGCAGCGGTCATCGGCATGTTTATCGCGTCTTGGATTGTTGGAAAAATTCTAGGTGTATCAAAGGAGATGGCTTTCGCGGTCTCATTGACGGCACTGTATGGTTTCCCTGCGGATTATATCATTACCAATGAAGCCATTAATGCACTGACCAAAGATGAAAAAGAGCGTCAGATTTTAACTAGCCATATGTTAGGGCCAATGCTAGTTGGTGGTTTTATCTCTGTCACGATGGTTTCCGTGGTATTAGCGGGGATTATGGTCGCCTACATTGTGCCTGTTGCGGCATAACGATAAATAGAATATTAGAATTTAACACGCTGAAAAATAATAGTTTAATAAAGCGAAAAGAATAGAAAAAGGACAGGACAATGGTTAATAACAGCATCACAGCATCCATTAAAAAACACACAGAAGCGATGATTACTTTTCGTCGCGACCTTCACTCACATCCAGAATTGCCTTTTGAAGAAGTGAGAACCACGAAGCGTATTGCTGAAGAATTGGCAAAAATTGGTATTGAGTATCGCCTCACTGAACCTACCGGAATTATTGCGGACATTAAAGGCGGTAAACCCGGAAAGACGGTTGCCTTACGTGCGGATATCGATGCATTGCCCGTTCAGGAATTGAATGATTCCCTTGAGTACAAATCGACAAATCAAGGGAAGATGCACGCGTGTGGGCATGATGCGCATACAGCGATGTTATTAACCGCAGCCAAAGCGTTATATGAAGTGCGCGATGAGTTAAAAGGAAATATTCGCCTGATTTTTCAACCGGCTGAAGAAATAGCGCAGGGCGCTAAAGCGATGGTAAAACAAGGCGCAGTGGATAATGTCGACAACGTGTTTGGTATGCACATCTGGTCTACGACGCCTTCAGGAAAAGTATCGTGTAATGTCGGCGGGACATTTGCTTCTGCAGACTTGTTGGTTGTGAAGTTTAAAGGGCGTGGTGGGCATGGTTCGATGCCGGAAGCGACCGTTGATGCCGCAATCGTTGCCTCGTCATTTGTGATGAATTTGCAAGCGGTGGTTTCCCGTGAAACTTCCTCGCTAGACTCAGCCGTTGTGACTATTGGCAAAATGGAAGTAGGCACCCGATTCAATGTGATTGCAGAGAATGCGGTGCTAGATGGAACGGTACGTTGTTTTGATATTGAAACTCGTACTCGTATTGAAGCGGCGATCCGCCGTTATGCCGAACATACTGCCGCGATGTACGGCGCCACCGCTGAACTGGATTATATTTACGGTACGCTGCCCGTGATTAACGAAGAGCGCAGTGCATTACTGGCACAGTCGGTGATCAGTGAAGCGTTTGGTGAAAATGCATTAATGGCAGAAAGACCAACACCAGGCGGGGAAGATTTCAGCTTCTATATGGAAAACATCCCGGGTTGTTTTGCATTATTGGGTTCCGGTAACCCAGAAAAAGATACCCAATGGGCACATCACCACGGCTGTTTTAATATTGATGAAGATGTGATGGCATCAGGTGCAGAACTGTATGCGCAATATGCGTGGTCTTATTTGCAGCAAGATAAGTTTTAATAAAAGAATGAGATTTAATGCAGTAAATAATCTGTTCGGGTTTCACGACATCATAATCGATTATTAAATTAAGCCTGAGCAATAAATAGATTGCTCAGGCTTTTCTTTTGTATTTTAAATCGAGATATGAACCGCCAAATCCCATTTAATTAAACGTTAATTGGGAATTTTATTACGAATTATGGTGAACAAAAATAGCGTCTCTAAGACGTTGTTGCAGCTCGAAGCGTTGTTCTTGGGTAAGCTTATCATCATGAGAAAGCTGCATTAGCATTTCATTCATATTATGAACGGAGTTTTCATCCAGCAATAAGGCGACTTTGTTTGTTATTTCTTGATAGTAATTCACAGCAAATCCTCCAGCTTATTGGGCTAATTAATTCTGTTTATCAATCACCATGACTGCCATGGTGTTGGGTTCAAGCGCGCGCATAATGTGGGGTTCATCACCTCGGTAGTGAATATAGTCACCGACATTGAGCTCAACAGGGTTGTCGAGAGGCCCAACTAATGCTCTGCCAGACATCAAAATAATATGCTCAGTGACATCATGCATATGGGGCTCTGAAACGCGGTCACGACCGGGTTGAGCGACAACCGTATAAATATCTCGCTGAGAATTAGGGGGCGCAGAAGAGAGCAAATAGGCCAAATAGTTGGCGTGCTCTGCACTTACTGGGGTGCCTTCGCCATGGCGGATCACCGTCACTGCTGCGCGTTTTTCTTCAATTAAACGGGAAAAAGGGATATCCAGAGCAACACATAATGCCCATAGGGTTTCAATGCTGGGATTGCCGCTACCGGCTTCCAATTGGGATAGTGTGGATTTAGCTATTCCCGCTTTACGCGCAAGTTCAGAGAGAGAAAGCCCACTTTTTTGCCTTTCACAAGCCAATGATTTTGAGATTAATTCGATAGGGGGCGTGAATAAGGTCAACTTTAACATCCTATTTGATTGCACTTAGCCTAAAGTAACGACATAATGAACGAATGTTTTTTATATCGAACGGTCGTTCTATGCAGACATCTTCATTTCAGTTTTCTATTCTCCATAATAGCACAGTGAAAAATATTGCACTGGTGTGTATTGCAGACTTAATTGTGGGGATCTCCTACGGTGCATTAGCTCATTCACAAGGTTTTGATTGGTGGGTGCCGTTAATGCTATCCATTTTTGTATTAGCGGGTGCATCTGAGTTTCTATTTATTGGCGTGGTATTTTCAGGGGGAAGCCCGCTGTCTGCGGCCTTAGCTGGGCTATTAGTCAACTCGCGCCATATTCCATTTAGTTTTGCCGTCAGTGAATTAACGGGAAAAGGGATAAAGTCGCTGCTGGGATATCACATTATGAATGATGAAAGTGTGGTTTTTGGCTTGGCGCAAGATAGTGAACGCGAGAAAACCGCCGCATTTTGGTTATGCGGATTAGGGATTTTAATCTGCTGGCCTGTCGGTGTGGTCATCGGAGAAATTCTGGGAAGCTTTATTCAAGATACCCATGCGCTAGGGATGGATGCCATGTTTCCCGCCATTATCTTAGCGCTGAGTTTACCCGCTTTGAAAGATAAGCACTTAAGACTCGCGGCGATAGTCGGGGCTGTAGTTGCTGTGGTAACAACACCGGTATTACCGGCGGGGATCCCCGTTTTACTGGCCTTGTTGAGTTTAGTTATCTATATAAGGAAATCATGATGATGGAACATCCTTGGTTAATCGTCAGTGGGATTTTCATTTTAGCGGTTGGGACGTACTTAATGCGGGCATCCGGCGCATTGCTAAAAGGGCGGGTCAATTTAACAGAACAAAATAAAGCCCTATTTTCAGCTGCCGCCATTGTGATTTTATTTTCAGTCGCGATGACCTCAACGCTCTTTTCAGGTAATGAATTATCGGATTTACCGAAAATAATTGGGGTGGTGGTGGCAGGTATCCTGACTTGGTACCGTAAGCCATTTATTGTGATTGTTTTGTCGGCGGCGATAGTCACAGCGCTATTGCGCTGGTTATTTTAGTTAAAAAAAAGCCCCTATGGCATTAGGGGCTAAAATTAGGGATATACCTAAACGTTATTGTGTCTATTAAGATACTGATTTTTAATTAACAATGCCAAAAGGTTGATATTATCAGTGTAACAGGCACAGCCTATGGTTTAGGTTGATTCATTCATTCATTCATTCATTCATTCATTATTTAGCTGCGGGTGCCGTAGCAGGAACCGGCATTGGCATCGGTTGTGCTGGTTTGAATTCAGGTACTTCCACGACAGACATCTTCACCATGTAGCGTTTGCCATCTTCAATTTTAGGCGTATCGTTCGCCAGTTTTTTCAAGGTTTCATTCGGTTTGGTGGTTTGTTCAGTCACGCTATACACCATATTATGATGATTTCCACCGTGATGGCGTGGTGATTTGTTCATATCAACATTAGCGGCTGCGGCAGCAAAGCCGACAGACAGTAAAACGGCAGCAAGTAAACCTTGGTTTAATTTGTTCATCTTTTATCTCCTCATTAACGTGATGAGAGGATAATTCATCAATTAGATTTCCCTCGCAATGGCTTTTACCTGCTTTGACTGAAGCTCCATATTTCCTGCACGTTTTATCCTTTCTTTACACATTTTATTGAAAATAATGAGATTATTTTACGTAGGAAAGGGCGTGAGAGGGTAAAGAAGATAACCCAGAAAAATCTCTGGGTCATTGACGGTTAGCACGCGATTTGCGGTTGCTGTGGCTCGAGAGGAGGTAAACCATAGGCTGCGCGAGCACGGTCACAGGCTTCATTGTGGATGCCGTTATGCCACGATTGTTCGAATTCTCGGCATGGCGTAGGGCGCTGTTCATAAATAGAGCAAGAGACACATTCCCCGACGGTGCCACCAAGTGCAGTACAGCGGGTATTCGGCTTTTGATTTGTCCCTTGCATGCAGCTCATAAAGGGGGTGATTTGCTCGGTTAAATGTTGAGGAACTGAACCACCGCCAGCTTCTGCTTCTGCCCAGTAAAATGAGACGCGAAAGTAAGCACAGCAAGCACCACAGCTGACACAGGGGTTATCTGAAGGATCAGTTTTTAGTATATGAATAATATTGGTCATATAAAAAATCTAACAATGAAGTTGATAGTTCCCGTAGGAAACGGGAGACGCAACACAGGCAGGAGGCCTAAGAAAATGTTGCTCAGCCGCTATTATGTTACGCAGCTTTACGTATTGGCAATATTTTTTAGAGTAAAAGACCTATATTTCCAATCAAGTCAAAATAAAGTAAAAATTTCAATCTGTTGCAGTTTGATGACATATCGAGAATGGAAAATAGCAGACACAAAAAAACCTGCCGTTTGACGGGCAGGTTTCAATGAGTGTTAGGAGATTCGGATGATTAAACGTGTTTTAAATCACCGTCGTCATCTTGGTTGAAGATTGACTTGTCCGTTTCGCCCATTAACTGGCTAGTGACGGTACCCGCTGTCATGGAACCACTCACGTTCAGAGCGGTACGACCCATATCAATCAGAGGCTCGACTGAAATTAACAGCGCAACTAACGTGACTGGTAATCCCATTGCTGGCAGTACAATCAGTGCGGCGAAGGTTGCACCGCCACCTACACCAGCAACACCGGCAGAGCTGATGGTCACGATACCGACTAAGGTTGCAATCCACAGAGGGTCAAATGGGTTGATCCCCATAGTTGGTGCGACCATCACGGCTAACATCGCAGGGTAGATACCCGCACAACCGTTTTGACCGATAGTTGCACCGAAAGAAGCCGAGAAGCTTGCAATGGATTCTGGTACACCAAAGCGGCGAGTTTGCGTTTCAATATTCAGTGGAATACTGGCTGCGCTCGAACGGCTGGTGAATGCAAATGTCAGTACTGGACCTGCTTTCTTAAAGAACTTGATTGGGTTTAAGCCTGTTGTTGCCACTAAGATACCGTGAACCACAAACATAATAGCTAATGCAACATAGGACGCGACGACGAAAGTTCCTAAGTTAATGATATCGGCTAAGTTAGAGCTTGCGACCACTTTGATCATCAGCGCCATTACACCGTAAGGGGTTAAACGCATGACTAAGCGAACGAGTTTCATTGCCCATGCTTGCATAACATCGATAGCCGCTAATGCTTTTTCACCGCGCTCTTTATCATCTTTAAACAGTTGCAGCGCAGCTACTCCTAAGAAGGCAGCAAAAATAACTACACTAATGATAGATGTTGGGCTTGCACCCGTTAAATCCGCAAACGGGTTTTTCGGGATAAAGGACAGGATTAACTGAGGAACCGTTAAATCTGAGACTTTACCAATATAATTTGTTTCAATGGCCGCTAGACGTGCAGTTTCAGATTGACCTTGAACCAGACCTTCAGCGGTTAAGCCGAACAGGTTTGCGATCAAAATACCCACTAAAGCCGCAATGGCTGTGGTAAACAGCAATGTGCCAATGGTTAAAAAGCTAATTTTCCCTAAAGAAGATGCCTTATGAAGTCGAGCGACCGCACTCAGAATAGAGGCGAACACCAGAGGCATAATCACCATTTGTAACAGTTGAACGTAACCATTACCGACGATATTAAACCAAAGAATGGAGTCTTTTACCGTTTGGTGACCGGAACCATACACGAGGTGAAGTCCGACACCATAAGCAACACCGAATACGAGACCCAGTAAAACTTTTTTGGACAGGCTCCAACCATTCGATCCGAGTTTTGCTAACAGTATTAATAGTGCTACGAAAACCAGCACATTGATAATCAGAGGAATATTCATTCCGCACTCCAAATTGTAATTATTTTACATAATGATTCTTGTTGTTAATCCTTAATAGGTATAAGGATTTCATTTCTTCTAACAACTGGTTATATGATATCAGTTGCAGTTAGTCATTACTTATAATCAAAAGTTATAATTTAGGTTGATTCATGCTTACAGTATATTACAAAAGTGAGCTTTTTGTCGGTAAGTGTATATTTATCTGATTATTAAAATAATTTAGTGCGCTTTCAATTTGCTGGAACCAATCAGCGGGATGGCCTGCTGGAATTAAGACCGCACAGACGGTCAAAAGCACGGCAATAAAGCGTTCCCCGCGTTTACTGGACTTACCGCGTAAGATGGGAAAACAAAAACGTGTTGGTAGAGGCCATAAAAAAGGTACTCCAGATGGGGTCAGCATATCCGCCACTAAATGACTCATATAACCTAATAAGAACGCTTGGATAAGGTCGCTAGGTAAGTCCCAATAGTGAGGTAGCCATTGGTAGCTGCTGATCAGTAAAATGAGCCAAGCAATCAGGCTGTGAGTGAACCCGCGATGTCCGCACAGTTTTGATATTGGTAATGAAATAATGCGAAAAAGCCGCCCGAGGATAGATGAAGGGTGGTCAATATCCGGCAATAAGGCACCCAGCAACACCCCTGGCACCATATGCAGCCAATCACCCTGAGCGAACTCTGGGGTAATTTGCAATTTATGAGCCATTACAAGTGAGGCGACGGAAAAAAGCAGATGCCCTTCAGCAGTCATGGTGGATAAAATACCATCTGTTTATCTATACAGTAGGCGGGCAGTATAAAGGGTTTGCAGGAAATATGGTAGTAGGGGAGAGTTAAAAAAACTCTTATTTATTAGTTAATAACCGTAGGTTTTTATACTTTTTTTAAATTTCCCCTACGTGAAAAACGTAAGGGAAATCGTGTTTTGTTAACGTCTTTAAGATTAACGTAAATTTTCTGGGCGTAAATCGTTCAATGAGGCGATTTTAACATCAGCCAGACCCCAACGAGGATCATTGAAATGCTTGCTATCAGGTACAACGATAGAGCGCATTCTTGCCGCTTTTGCAGAAATCATCCCATTAAAGGAGTCTTCTAAAGAAGCACAATGGATAGGCTTGGTGGATAACTCGGCCGCGGCTTTTAAATACACTTCGGGATGAGGCTTACTTAATGGTAAGTCTGCTGCTGAAACGACGGCAGAAAAATAATGGCGGATATCAAATAAGTTCAGCACTTTTTCCAGCATATAATCTGGAGACGCAGAGGCTAAAGCGATGTTCAGATCCATTGAGCGGCACAGTTCAAGTGCATGCTGTACACCTGGCAGTAATGGGCGTTTTTCTTCCACTAAACCAATAACGCGGTCAATGATACGCTGTTTTGTTGCTTCTAAACTACAACCTTGCCAAGGAGATGCGTTGTACCAAAGTTCAACAACGTGATCGATACGTAAACCGAGGGTGTCAGGAAGAGTGTGCTTAATGGATAAATCGACGCCTAACTCTGCAAAAACTTCATCTTCCCCTTGTTCCCAAAAAGGTTCCGAGTCAATCAGCAAACCATCCATGTCAAAGATGACAGATTGGATAGGTAATTTATGATACATAGCAAACTCCATTCATTTAGATACCCGCTTAAAAATAGGGTATGGGGATTGTCGCTGTACTTTAATCACAGTCATTTTGGTTTCTGAAACGATTCTAACAAGCTATGACTTGGGGTTATAGAGATATCTGTGCTATCACATGATTTTATTGAAAATTTGAGATTAGTTATTGATGTAGATTCGATTCACTCTTTGAATAATCCGAAACTCGGTTTTTAACTATCATTTTTTTATAGAAATTTGGAGCCAGCAAATATTATCAGCTATGATTAGCGTAGAAAAAAACTTTAAGGAATAGTTGTAATGAATTACCACAAGGCAAATTCTCTTGCGATTGGCAAACGTATTTTGGGCTGGATCGTATTTTTTGTGGCGTTAATTTCTACATTGACATCGTTAATTAAATTAGCGGCTCTGAAAGGAATTCAAGGCGAAGGAATTAACGCAGTTGCCAATGATTTTGTTAAATTAATGGCGGAGATGACTCGACAAAGCACGCCGTTTCTCAATGTATTCTGGAATAATTCACCAGTCCCTGAAGTGAGTCATGGTTTTTCAGGTAGCTGTATCGGATTTTTTGTTATTTTTATTTTTATCTTTGTAGGGCTTGCTTTAAGCGCATCAGGCTTACGCATGTATCGACAAATTAAATTCATTCGCGAAAGCATTGAAGATCACGTCATTCTTGAAAATGCAAAAGGCAGTGAAGTGACTAAAGAAGAGTTAGAATCCAAAGTCACTATTCCTCGACATACTATTTTCAAACAGTTCTTTTTGATGTATTTTTGGCCGATTGTTTTAGGGATCGCCATTTATTTTGCATTGAAACTTCTGAATTGGTAGTTTTTTATCATGTAGGTAGCTTTTCATAATGTAGGCCGCTTTTCATTATGTTGGCTTTTCATTATGTTGATAGTGCCCATCATGTTGGTATTTTCCCATCATGAAAAATGCACAGCATCGGTGTTTATTCCGCTGCTGTGCATCTCTTATTTTCGTCTAATTGATTCGCTGCTATTCGTCGTCTAATAAATTATCAATAATGCTGCGAGCATGCAGATAGCTTTGCTCATTACCAAACATGTTGGCTTGATTGAGTAAAAAATAGAGTTGATAGAGTGGTTGTCTGTCTAAAAAGCCCGTTGGTAATGGCCAAACACTTTGGTAGCCATCAATAATTTGAATCGGAATTTCTTTATATAATGGCAGCATCGCGATATCACATTCCCGATCACCCCAATAACAGGCCGGGTCATAGAGTACGCCATCCATTTGGTTGGTGACCGCGCAGTTTGCAGGCCACAGATCCCCATGTAATAAAGAAGGTTGAGGTTGATGGCCGGATAAACGGTGCTTAACAATATCCACCAGTCTTTGAATATCACCAAAAACCATGCCTTTTTCAGATGCAATTTGTAATTGAAGACCGATACGTTTTTCTGCAAAGAATGCATTCCAACGTTTTTCCCATCCATTAGGTTGAACAATGGTACTGAGCATAGTATCAAAATCGAACCCATAACTTGGCTGTTCTTCCCATTGATGTAATCGCGCCAATTGTTGACCAAAGTGCCATGCATTGGTGCTATCAAAATGTTTTAACGGGAAGTATTCGAGGAGAAGAAAGCTATGGTGCTTGTTGCTACCCAAGCCGTAGACTTTGGGAACGGTGATAGTTTGGCTTTTCGCTAGCATTTCAAGCTGCTCTGCCTCCTGTTTAAAAAGAGGGAGAAACTCGCGGCGATTTTGTTTTACGAACACTGTATGCTCGCCATAATCGATTCTTAAGGTATGATGAATATCCCCACCAGAAAGAATCACTTTATTTCGCAGCTCTGCCTCACCAAAGTGTTCAATTAATAAACGATTCATCGCTTGCCACATGATCCACCTCGCTGTGATTTGGTCTTCACTCATACCATACTATAGCGTCAATTTAGGAATTAACAGTGATCATTGTTTAATAATTACGCCTTATTCCGAAATGATTGATGGCTGATTTTGTTCAAGAATTGGGGGATTGCTTTTGATGATAACAAATGGATATCGCTTTTTCTTTTATAGAGAGAAAGCTTCAAAATAGAAGAGTGTCAAATAGAAGAAAGAAAAAGCTGAATAGGCTTTTAGCGTATTCAGCTTTATATCATTAGGCCGTATGCAAATCTTGGCGCGTGGTGTGGGATTTGCGGCGTGCGAGAATTAATTTGCTATAGAGTAGGGCGATAACAAAGTAGCCCGCTTGGATCACCACAATGGTTGGGCCTGTTGTTGCATTGATATGGAAGCTGACAATCGTACCCAGCACGCTGGATGTGACTGAGGCGATAATCGCGACCACCAACATCCAACCAAAGCTCCGGCATAGGACAAAGGCGATGATCCCCGGAGAAATCAACATAGCAATCACCAGAATGATCCCAACGGCCTGTAGTGATGCCACGATGGTTAACGCTAATAGCGAAAGTAATCCGTAATGCAGCCATTTAACCGGCAAGCCGATAACACGCGCTTGGTTTGGGTCAAAGCAATACAGCATAAAGTCTTTACGTTTGAGTAAGATAATCGCAATGGTTATCCCTGCAAACAGTAAAATTTGTTTAAATTCTTCGTCGGTGATCCCCAAAATATCCCCGAATAAAATATGAGTAAGATGCTGTTCAGTATCGATTTTCGCGAACATAACCAAACCGACAGCAAACATACCCGAGAAGACAATCCCCATGACAGTGTCTTCTTTTATTCGACTGTTCTCTTTTAAATAGCCAGTAGCAACTGCGCAAAATAGCCCTGAAACAAAGGCGCCAATCGCCAGTGGAATGCCAATTAGTGACGCGATAATAATTCCGGGTAATACCGCATGGGAGATGGCATCTCCCATTAATGACCAACCTTTCAAGACTAAAAAGCAGGATAAAATAGCGCAGACGGTTCCTGTAACAATCGCCGTGATCAGGGCTTTTTGCATAAATGGAAATGCAAACGGAGCCATCAGTAAATCCATAAAATCACTCATGGGGCGCTCCTTGTTGCTTACTTTGATGCAGATCAGCGACTTCGCTACGGGCTTTGCGACGAGAAGCAAAGAGCCCATGTTTTGGTGCAAAGAAGAACGCCAGTAAGAAAATCACCGTTTGGAACGTAACAATTAGCCCGCCCGTTGCGCCATTTAAAAAGTAGCTGAGGTAGGCACCAATTGCGCTGGTGGCCGTTCCGATAGAGACGGAAATGATCAGCAAAGTTTTAAATTTATCTGTCAGTAAATAGGCCGTTGCACCCGGAGTGACCACCATAGCAATAACTAGAATAGCCCCGACAGTTTGCAGTGCGGCAACGGTACATGCGCTTAATAAAGTGAAGAAAATAATTTTCAGGCGTAGTGGATTTAAACCGATGGAACGAGCATGGCTTTCATCAAAAAAGACTGCCAGTAAATCTTTCCATAGGCACATCAGGACAACAAATGAAACGGCGATAATAATCTCGACTTGAAGAACATCAGCATCGGCGATCCCTAAAATATTACCGAAGATAATACTTTGCACGTTCACTGAGGTTGGGTTCAACGAAACAATTAATAGCCCCGCCGCAAAAAAGGTGGAAAAGATAAAGCCGATAACGGCATCTTCCCGTAAGCGGGTGAGATGTTTAACAAATGTCATGGCGAGGGCGGCGAGAATACCGGTAAAAAAAGCCCCTGCGGCGTAAGGTAATCCAAGCGCATAAGCGCCCGCCACACCGGGTACAACAGAGTGGGAGAGGGCATCTCCCATCAGCGACCAACCTTTGAGCATTAAGTAAGCTGATAAGAAAGCACACACCGCTCCGACGATGGCACTCACCCAAATAGCTTTAACCATAAAGTTGTACTCAAAGGGTTGCAGTAACAACTCAATCATTCAGATTCCTTAGGCTGATTCTTTCTAACCGGTGCATCGTGATCGTGACCATAGAAGACGGCGGCACGTTCGTCATCAGTAATCACCGTGACAGAGCGTGGGTCATCATCGTCGTGAAGCTCTTGACCAGACAGGTTAATATGACGCAGTACGCCACCAAATGCTTTTTGTAGATTACGCTGGGTAAAGGTGGTTTCGGTTGGACCACTCGCCAGCACAGTGCGGTTTATTAAAATCACATGGTCACAAAATTCAGGCACGCTTCCCAAGTTATGGGTTGATACTAGAATTAAATGCCCTTCATCGCGCAGACTGCGGAGTAGGTCAATAATGGCATTTTCTGTTTTTACATCGACCCCAGTAAAGGGTTCGTCGAGTAACAGAACTTTACCTTGCTGGGCGAGGGCTCGAGCCAAAAACACCCGTTTTTTCTGACCGCCGGAAAGTTCACCAATTTGGCGATGTTCTAATCCGGCTAAATCTACACGTTCTAAAGCCATTTTTACGGCGTCTTTATCTTCCTTTTTAGGAATACGAAAGAAACCCATTTTGCCGTAACGCCCCATCATCACCACATCAGAAACTAGCACTGGAAAATTCCAATCCACTTCTTCTGTTTGTGGTACGTAGGCAATAACATTCTCTTTTAATGCGGCTTTAATCGGCTGGTCATTGAGAGTCACACTACCGGACGATGGCGTCACTAACCCCATAATGGTTTTAAACAGTGTAGATTTACCACTCCCATTCACGCCCACAAGGGCGCAAATGGAACCACCGTGAATATTGAAACTTGCATCATAAATCGCGGTATGACCATTGTTGTAGGTGACTGTTGCGTCATCAACAACCAGAGTCGGATGTTCGAATTGATTTGTATGGCTCATTTACTGTGAAAATCCTTTTGCGATGGTATCGACGGTTGTGTTCAACAGGTCTATATAAGTTGGTACAGGGCCTTCAGCGGTTGATAGTGAATCGACGTATAATACTCCGCCGTATTTTGCGCCAGTCTCTTTACTGACCTGCAGAGCCGGTTTGTCTGAAATAGTACTTTCGCTGAAAACAACGGGAATGTTGTGTTCACGAACCGTATCAATCACTTTTTTAACTTGCATTGGTGAGCCTTGCTCTTCAGCATTGATAGGCCACAAATAGACCTCTTTAAAACCATAATCTTTAGTGAGGTAGCTAAATGCGCCTTCACTGGTCACTAACCAACGCTTATCTTCAGGAATACGATTCAAACGTTCACGTAAAGGTGCATCAAGTGCCGCAATTTCTTGGGAATATTTTTTCGCGTTTGCATTATAGGTGTCTGCATTTTCTGGATCATATTTCACCAGTGCCTTACGGATATTTTCGATATAAATTTGTGCGTTAGCAGGGGACATCCAAGCGTGAGGATTCGGATTATCTTTATATTCCCCTTCACGGATTGGCATCGGCTCAATACCTTCAGTGACGACAACCGCAGGCACATCTTTAAGGTTTTCAAAGAAACGCTGGAACCAAACTTCCAGATTCATTCCGTTCCATAAGATAAGGTTAGCATCGTAGGCTTTCATAATATCTTTTGGTGTCGGTTGATAACCGTGAATTTCTGCACCCGGTTTAGTGATGGATTCGACAATTGCGGCATCACCGGCTACATTTTGAGCAATGTCTTGTATTATAGTAAATGTGGTGACCACTTTAAATTTTTTAGCTAAAGCGGGTTGGCTGACAAATAAAACGGCAGCTAATGCAATAAATGTAGTACGTAATAGCGTTGATAATCGGAATAAACAGTTTGTCATAAAATAGATCCTAACGTTGGGTCACGAGTTCTATTAACTAAATTAATCTCATTAAATGGTTAATCTAAATAAGTGCGTTGTTGGGTTTGAATATAGCTTCTCATTTATATTGACCTATTTGACTCTACAATGAGTATGGTCTTTCTGGCTGATAGTATTTATATCCCAATTGATAATGATTATCAATATCAATTATGAAAAATCCCGTTAAATGGTAAAAGGGTTATTTTTGTAATCGATGAGTTGCTGGTTATCATTATTATTTAACACGACTAAAACACGTCCAGAAGTAAAAGTTAAGTAAAAAATGTATTATTTTTCTAAAGATTAGCTATTCTTTCGGTGTTTTAATTTGCAGAGGATACAACAGTGAAAAAAATGGTCGGCAGTGCGCTTGTACTTTTGCTATTGGCAGGTTGTTCAAGTGATCCCAATAAAACCGCGAACAGAACAAGAATGCTAGATAATCGCAATCAAATGCCAAATACGGCAGCTAATACTAGCTATCCGCGAACCCCTTATGATGAGTTTATTCGTGAATCCGCGAATCGCTATAGTGTGGATGAAACACTGATCAGAGCCATTATTGAAGTAGAATCTAACTTCCGACCTGAAGTGGTGAGTAAATCTAATGCTATTGGTTTAATGCAAATTAAAGCATCAACAGCAGGGCGTGATGCATATCGTTATCAAGGACGTTCTGGTGAGCCAAGTTCTAACGATTTAAAAGATCCACGTAAAAATATTGATATCGGCACAACCTATATTCGTATTCTCAAAGAGCAACATTTGGCGGGTATTAGCCACCCGCAAACGATGTATTATGCGACCGTTGTGGCTTACGTGAATGGGGCCGGGGCATTATTAAGAACATTTGATAATGATAAAACTAAAGCTATCGCGATGATAAATAATTTATCGCCAGAAGAATTCTATCAACATGTTCAGTCTAAACACCCCGCACCGCAGGCTCCACGCTATTTGTGGAAAGTTAAGAATGCGTATAATGCATTAGCGGTGAATTACTGATATTCCGTCATTAAGTGTGGGAGTTGCGCGATAATTTCAACGATGCCGTTGATGACGAATTGCACTCCCATACAAATTAATAAAAAACCCATTATCCGCCCAATGGCATCAATCCCACTGTTCCCTAGCCATTTCATAATTGACGTTGCGCCCCGTAATCCTATCCAAACAAACACACTGGCTATTAGAAAAACAATAATGGGTGCGACAGTGATAACCCATGGCGCAAAACCAATATCCCCTTGCAAAGACGCGGTGGAACTAATAATGATTGCGATGGTACCTGGACCTGCGGTACTTGGCATCGCGAGGGGGACGAAGGCAATATTTTGGTTGCCTTGACGTTTTTTGGGAACACTTAAATCATCAGTGGAGGCATTACTGTTGTCTTCACTATTTTCTGAATTAGGAAATAGCATCCCAAAACCAATAAAGACCACGATAAGTCCCCCTGCAATACGTAGTCCAGGAATAGAAATTCCGAAGGTGTTCATGACTAATTGGCCCGCATAAAAAGCGACGAGCATGATACAAAAGACATAAATTGCAGCCAGCAGTGATTGGTGGTCACGTTGTTCTTTGGTCATGTTGGCGGAAATACTGAGCATCACGGCAATGGCGGTCAGTGGGTTAGCCAGTGGAAGGAGTAAAACTAAGCCAAGGCCAACGGCTTGAAAAAGTTGTAAAATATCTTGCATGTCGAAAATTACCCTCCAAATTAATCTAGAATGGCTTCTCGTTGGAACTATAACAAACATTGTTACTAATTTGTGGAATCAGAAGGGTATTCTCCCATCAAATATAGGATAAAGAGACTTTTTTTACGTGAAATTGCGTAATGTTTTCACTTAATGAATGACAAAGTTGTTCACATTAACTGTGGATAACATCCCGATTCATGTGTGAATAAGTGTATTTATTTGTTGAATAACAAAGAGGTATGCAGCTGGATTAAAAACATTCAATATTTTGAGCAAAAAAAAACCTTTTTATGTGAGATAAAAAGGTCAAGGGCATTATTGCTAGAGGGGGTTTATGTTCATTTGTTAGTGAGTATATACAGTGCTATCTGTTTTACTGACAGGTTATGTAAATTCGTTAAAAGATTATTGTCAGGCGATAATCTTATTTCTTGGTAATATAATTGGAATATTCTTTACAAACTCTTTTTTATTTTAAAAACTGCTTTACGGTTTATTGTGTATTCTAAATTCCATGTTAAATAGAATTTTAGGATAGCCAATGAGAAAGTTACTGTCGCCATTAGTTACTTCATCAATGCTGCTTGTTTTGGCTATTGCTGCCGTACTGATCCTATTTCCACAAACGTGGAAACAATCTATTTTTCCTTCGCTCTCTCAATTATTACCCGCTTCAGTCAATTCCTTTATGGAACAAAACGGATTGACGAATAATGCGTGCGATAGTTTAGAAAATAATTTAAGAAGCTTTACAGATTATCTGCAAGCAAATGCAGATGTTGTCGAAGTGAAGGGAATGAATGGGTTAGAAGAGCAACTTGCTAATATCCAAGCCAGATTAAATAATTTACCCAGCGATGTGCGTAATTCTGTATGTGAACAAGAGTATGCCAATCTTGAAGGCCTAAAAAGTGTTTTTTCTTTAGGATATCGTTCATAAAATAACAGAGTACTCCTTCACTCTGTGTTATTAAATATTATTGACATCGGTGCCAATTCTTATCGTTTTATCCATGATATGCTTGCCAGATGAATATCAATTTAGGATCTGTGATGAGCATTTTTAAACTTCCATTTGTGAATTGGTTAGCGCTCAATGGATTTGCTGCTTATTATCTGCATATCAAAGAGGGTTTTTTCTGGAGTTTTTCTGGTTGGATGGGAATTATCGGCATCCTGATTGCCTTAGAGGCTTTCGGCTGGATTGGCGCAAGTTTATATTATTTTTTTCAGCAAAAAACCTCACCAAATCCTATTAGCCCTGCGTCTTCTCTTATTACTAGAGGCCCTTATCGGTTATCTCGTAATCCGTTATATCTAGCTTTTACCTCGATGAGTTTAAGTTTCGCTTTATTTTCGCATTCACCTTATTTCTTGGTTTCAGGTTTGGTTTTCTGGTTAATTACTGATTTGTATACTATTCCCCAAGAAGAAAAATTCTTATCTGAGCGCTTTAAAGAGGAGTGGGCTAATTATATTCAGCAAACTCGGCGTTGGTTATGATTTACCTTGGTCTAATTCGTTAATTATTCATTTCTAATAAGTGATTTTACCTATTTAATTGTGAATTATTGTCATTATCATCTGATAATTTAGCTTTTGATGCGAATTTTGATATTTTTCAAGGCAGTTTCCTTTCGGTAAATGTAAACTGGTATAACCCAAAGGCTTGTGAGGTTATTGCCGTGAACAAAAAAGTGTTATTAGGTGCTATCGTTTCTTCAGTATTACTGTATTCGGCATCGGCTGCAGCATGCCCTTACTGCAATGGAAACTATGACCACCGCTATCAAAACAATTATCACCAGAACAATTATCGACAAAACGATTATCGCCAAAGTAATGAAATCGCTAAGCTAGCGAAAGAGTTTGATGATAAGCGTTTTGAACTGAATAAGCTGTACGATGCTGGCGCCAAAGATGATGACGCGAAAGTAAAAGCGTTGGTGAAAGAGCTTGATGATTTATCACTGCAACTTCGAAACGAAGAAGACAAACAATATAACCGCCCATATCGTGATGGTCGATGGGGGGGACGCGGTAATCATCGCGGTTGTTGGTAACGTTTTGTTGTAATAAGGCTATTCAAAGTCATGTTGAGTAGCCTTATTGTCGTTTTTTGCAGGATGATGGAATGGTATTTTTCTCCCCTTAACGATTTATTGTAAAAAGTGTGGTGAGAGATGAAAAAAGGCATAATTACCACGTTATTGGCGTTATCAACCTTTGTGTTGCTGGCTCCGAGAGCCTCTGCACAGCTTGTTTATACCGCAGATGAAATGAGTGCAATCATCGATAAGCAAGGTATCCCGTATCATGAGGATTGGCATGCTATTTATGCTGATCATATTAATTTTGAACTCTGTTCAGCCACCACAGATTTAGTCTATCTTATTAGCGCATTAGAGCATCCGACAACCCTGAATCTTTCATTATCGCGTTCAAAATCACGTATTGCTTGGTTACCTGAATATGCGGTGAGAGCGGATTGTAATGGCTATGGTAATAATGTTCTTATTATGTCGGCGGACTACACGTTAATGAGCCCGGAGCAACAGTAATTTTAGCGCTAGAATAATCAACAACTGGCTATCGCCATAAAATATGTCTGTGTTATGATTACGAGTTGAGTTGCTAGCGATGTGCATAATTGCGTTATCAATTATATCTGCCTCGGCTTATATAATGTGTACATAGTTGTGTGCCTATCTCGCATAGTGAAGTGAGAAATCGTCAGTAACGTATTGATTTATAAACTTTGGAATAATCAAGCAAGTGATCTTTCGTGTAAGACATTAGTCTGATTCGCATCAATTCAAACCCGTTCAACAACATCTTCCCAAACCCTTTACCTATTGAGCTTTTTCATTTTGCATGTTCAAATCCGTTCATTGATATTCAATCACGTTCAATGAAAAGTGTGTACATACCTGTGTACATAGTTTGGTGAAAGTATGCTCACAGATGCAAAGCTAAGAAAATTACATAATGTAAAGCGAGATAGCCTTAAGGAATTCCCTGACGGGCAAGGATTGTCTGCAAGGGTCACTACCAACGGAATGATTGTTTTTCAGTACAGATATAGATTTAATCGCAAACCAAGAAGAATGACACTTGGTGAATATGGTGTAATTACACTAAAAGAAGCAAGGGATTTAGCTCAAGAGGCGAGGAAGGAGTTATCTCAAGGTAATGACCCAATTATAACTAGAAGCATGACTATCGATGGTGAATTTTCAAAGTTAACAATTTCTGAGTGCATAAAGGAATGGATTGATAGCCCGCAAGCTCAGAAGTTAGTTAAGCTTGATTCATGGAAGAGGGCTCTTGATAGGCATGTAATACCAAGCGTAGGGAAGATGATCGCTGAAGACATGACGGTGGCACATTGGCGGCCTATGTTTAAGCTAATGCGAGACAATGGCGCAGCTACAATGGCTACAATGATGCTATCTAAACTTAAGCAAATTCTTTCATACTGCATAAGAATTGGTAAGCTAAATCACAATTCATTGTCAGAACTAAGATCGGAGGATGTCGGCGAGAAGGTTAAACAAGTTAAGAGGTATTTGAGTGACAAAGAAATAGCGTTGTTTTGGCAGTCAGTAGATAAAACTAAAATGTCTGCACAGAACAAAATATTTATTAAGCTAGCTTTACTGACTGGCTGTCGTGGTGTTGAACTACGAATGGCCAAAAAATCAGACTTTGATTTAGATAATCAAGTCTGGCATGTTCCCGCTGAAATATCAAAAACTCGCGAGGCTTTCAATCGAGGGCTTTCAAACAAATCAGTTTCATTGTTAAAAGAAGCTTTTGAAATTTATCCATCATTCGAGCAGGCATTTCCACCTGCCTCTATACAAGAAGATAGGCCAATGTCTGCTAGTGTTTTATTGCAAATGGCAAAGCAGGTTGGTGTAAAAATGGGAGCCGATGACTGGACAACTCATGACTTAAGAAGAACAGCAAAAACTAAGATGGGTGAGCTTGGCATCCAGCCACACGTATCCGAAAAAATCCTTGGACATAAGCTCGCGGGTATTCTTGCTGTGTATGATAGATACGAATATATAAAGGAACAGATAGAGGCTGCGAATATGCTTGCAGATCACATTGAGCAACTATCAAAGTAACCTTTGTTTTTAAAAAAATTCATAACTTCTCTATATCTGTATAAAGTACCACCGCCTTTAATTGGTTGGTGGTTTTTATCAGGGTCAGGGAATGGAGTGCCTTCTTTTTCCCATTCTTTACGTTTGTAATAGAATGTTGTTCTAGATATTCCACCGAGCATCTCTTGTATTTCAACTCGACAAATCAAGATTCTATTAGTGCTATCCATCATTATTAATCTCCTTATCTATCGTTCGCACGTAGTAATTCAGCCACATATTCGCCGGGCATTTTGCTAAGTGTTCTTTTGTTAGGGTGAGGGTGAAAGTCGGTAGGTAATCTTTGAGTATTGCTGTGCTTTGTTTATCGCTGAGTTTTTTGAGTTGCTTTAATTTGTCACGGCATTCACGGGCTATCTTTCTGCGGCCGTTCTCTAATATCTGCTCATTCATATCCTCTGCCTTTTATTTCTCATTGTTACCATATAAGACTTTTGACAGTTTTGAATTTCGACAGGGTAGATATTCTTTCCTATCTTTATTTTGTGATTAACGATTATTCCTGTTCGATTGTGATTCTTTTTGTGGAATTCTAGCGCGGCATTAATTGCGATTCTTTCTGTTGGAGTGACTTCGCCGCGAATGATGAGTTTCATTATCCGCTCCGTTTAATATGCTATTTAATTAAGTTCGATAACCTTTAACTGAGATGTTCCCATTTTTCTTTCTGACTATCCATGCCTGCATGTCTTTATATGCATATGCACAATCTATATTTTTAGATGGTATGAAACCAATTAGGCATGTATTGCAGAAATCAATTAACTCACTGTCATCTTTATTTTTAACCGTTGTTGTTATTCTCATTCTCCGCATCCTTCATTAATAAAAATAATTCCATAGCAGCGCGTAGTGGGTTTTTGTTATTAGCTTCCAATCCCCATGCAATCTCTTTTTCCACAATATCTTGGAAATTACTCGCAGCACACCAATATTCACAACCTAAAGTTTCCATTGGGAATATTGCTATTCTATTCTCAATAATAATCGTCATTGCATTGGATGTGTTGTTGCATGGGTCGAACGCATAGCATTTATGATATTTATCTGCAACGAAGATATAGTTTTCACTATACTCAACATCAATAATGAATCCGGATTGAATTAGTTCCTCTGCTACAATCTTATTAATCTCGAAGTCAGATAGTTCGGTGTATTTATTCATTGTTTCCACAGTTGAATTCCTTATTTGTTCCAGCGCCAAGATATGAAACAGAAGTAATACTTGTGTTATCTCTCCCAATGTCCCGAATGGGATATTCTAAGCACTTACTATCGAATAAAAATTTACTTGTAGTATATGTTCTATAGTGTTGTTGCATTACTCCATCTTGATTAGAATAAAAGCTAACTAACCAATGATGCATTATTTTATCTTCCACGAATCACCTCCTCACAGACTATCTCAACATTCCGCACCATCATTATCTGCCACGCACGGCTCTCGCATTCTTGCTGTGTGTATATTTGCTCAGATACAGGCACAGCAGAACCCTGTATTAGCATGAGTAATACATATCCGATTATTTGCATAGTTACTTGTCTAGGCGGTAGAGTGGAATAGTTTCTTTATCAAACTTCTCTTCATAAATATGTGTAAAACCATATTCCTTAATATTATCACATCCTTCTAATCTCATATAACCAACAGGCTCTAAGCTATTAATTAAACTCTCGCATGATGCTTGCCAAGATTTAAGGCATTGACGCTTTACGGATTGAAGCAAAGTATTTTCTGGTTGAGACTCAATTAACGGATACTCTTTTTTAAACCACTCTTCAAATTGCTGCCTTGATTTATCCATCACTCCACCTTATTCAATATATCAAATCCTGACTTTGTTAATGTCCAGCCAATGACTGTCTGTCTAATTAAACCTTTTTTCTCAAAAGACTTAAGTGTTCTACCATCAATCCCAGCGCCAAACTTATCTCTCACAATGTCTAGCGTTTTAATTTGTTTCTCTGTTAATTTCATATTCATTCCTCTTCATTGCATCCCTGCGATATAACGTTTAATTTCATTTCCTATCCATTCGCCAACCTGGACACTAACGCCGTTTCCTATTTGGCGATATGCATCTGTCTGGCTCACTGGGAATTGAAACCAATCAGGGACACCTTGCAGTCGTGCATATTCGCGTACAGTGTATGGACGAACTCCCATCGGAAAGTTTTTATCAGCTACCAAGCGAGTGCTTTTATCTTTAGCATAGTGAGCAACGCAGGTTGGGGCGATATCACCATTATTTGGGTCGCTGATTATTGGCAAGTCACGATATACGCCATTCATCCTTGAGTAGACTGATTTAGGTATATTGATATCAGGCTCATTCTCCAGGATATCAGCTAGCTTCATTGGCTTATGATTTTCTGGTGGGCGCGGTGTGAAATTCCTTTTCGTACCGATAATTATTAATCGACTGCGCTTTTGTGGTAACCATGTTTCAGACTTAATCGGACAGAAAACATTAACGTAATAGTCAGGCATTTTCTGCATTGCTTCCATGACTACTGGAAAGGCTTTCATGCCAGGTACATTTTCAACCACATAAAACTCAGGCCGAGCAATTGCCAAGTGACGTAATGCATGTAAAAACAATTCATCACCTGTGCGAACTCCATGTATATCACCGATGGTGCTGTACTTGGTGCATGGATAAGTAAATATCATACCGTCGCATGATCCTTGTTCTAAAACTAACTCCTGGGTAATGTCGCATTCTTTAATATGATTACCTAGATTATGACGGTAAGTTTTGCAAGCGGAAGTGTCAATTTCAAATGCCTGGCCTATATTTATTCCAGCTTTGATAAGGCCAATATCCATAAGGCCAGCACCGCTGAAATAAGAATTAACGGTTATCATATCTATCTCCTGTTTGCATCCTTGCAAATATATCCTTTGGTTAAATCACATTGGGAAGGGTCAGAATGGGATTTCTTGATCATCCCAATCCATCGGTGGCTCATTCTTCGGTGCTTGTTGCTGTTGAGGTTGTCGCGCTGGTTGCTGGCTTCCTGCCTGATTACCACCGTTACCACCAAGCATTTGCATAGAGCCGCCGATATTTACCACCACTTCCGTTGTGTATCGGTCTTGACCGCTTTGGTCTTGCCATTTACGCGTTTGCAATGAACCTTCGATATAGACTTGTGAGCCTTTTTTCAGATATTCACCTGCAACTTCAGCTAACTTGCCGAAGATGCACACTCTATGCCACTCGGTTTTTTCGCGCATTTCTCCTGATTGCTTATCACGCCACGAGTCCGATGTGGCTAGTGTGAGATTTGCCACTGCGCCACCATTTGGCATGTAGCGAATTTCAGGTTCATTACCTAAGTGACCAATGAGAATTACCTTATTTACTCCACGACTAGCCATTTATGCTGCCTCTTGCTTAGTTAGTTCTTCTTTTCTTAGCTCATATAGCTTCTGAGCTTCCGCTTGTTCTGGCGTATCCCTGAGCGCTTTATATGCCTCACCAAACGCATTTTTAAGCACATCCATGTCTTGCGTTTCCATTGCAATATCAGTGAAGTGTGATAAATCCACCTCGGCTTTCGTGCGCCCATCATTAAGCCAATCCATTAGCTTTTTGCCCGTTAATTCATTTAACTGGGTGACTTCGGCGTTGCTGAACAATCCTGTTCTATCCTTGCTTGCCATTGCTGTGTGAGTTTCGTGATTGAGGTCGAGAACGGTTGTAAATTCATACTCAACACCGTCCCGTTGCTCTGACTTCATACCTAGCTTGTCTACGCCTTTCTTGCCGTTACCTTTATCAACTTGAGCGGTTTCCGTTTTACTTCTCATTGTTGCGATGATGTGCAGGTCAGACCGTAGAATTGCATCGAGAAATGCGTTGTGACGAGGTGTGATTTCGCTCCATGCTGACCACGTATTACCGCGATACTTCGCCTTTGCTAGACCATCCAGTAATTCAAGACACCCACCTGATCCGCTCCATTCATGAGTAATACTGTCGATTATTAAATTGTCGTAGCCAGCTTCCTGCGCAGCTCCGATGGCTTCAATAAAACGCTCAGGTGTGAATGGTGGGTCTAATTCCAACACGTCGAAATTAAATCGGTCAGAGTAGAGTGAGGCGCTTCCTTTCTCGGTATCTATCACTGCTGTTTTTCCGCCAAGTCCTTTGGCCATTTCCAGTGCTCCGTATGTTTTTCCTGACCCGCTAGGGCCTGTTAGTGCAAGTCGTAGCTTTGCTTTTTTCCGCAATGCTTTTGCAAATTTCATAACTACCTCCTACAAAAAACCGCCAAACTAGGCGGTCAATTGAAATGTCATGCGTTTATGAATATCTCGAACCCGATCAACATCACCCTTACAGTACTCGGCGACTACTGAAATCTTGCCATCCTTGACAAAATCCCAAACCTTACTACCGTCGATATCCTCGCCAGTTTCAGAACCCTTGGCATTCAAGCCAAGTACGGAGCAGAGTTTATCTAGTGACACACGCCCATTATGTCCAGCCCACACAGTCATTGTGTCAAACAGTGATTTATCCCAAGGTCTAGCGCCGAATGGAATTACTTTTGGAGGCTTAACACCAATAACTACAGCACGTTGGAATAAGAATTTAAGGTCAAACTCTGAGATGTTATGCCCAATAAATACAGGAGGCATGTTTTTCGACGGGTCATAATTAGCATCAATCAACTCAAATAAATCAGTGATGATTTTCTTTTCGTTAGCTAAGTAATCCTCCGCGTAGAAAGTTTTAGTTTCTCCATCATTAATTGCTACACCAATCACGCAGACATGACCTAAGCCACCATCAAAGCTTGTTTTTTTCCAATTTTCTTCACCGACAATTTCGCGGTTAGCAGCCAACCATTCATCAATGGATTCTTGTTTTTTATAATTACCCGGAGCTGTGACTTCATCTAAAAACTTTTGCTTAACAGCAGGGTCTTGGGATGGGATTGTTTCGATATCAATGTAAATATTCATAATGCTTTTCTCTTTAAGTTAGTTTAAAAGTCACCTTTAAAGTGGGCGTCTGGTATTTTTTCTGGCGTCAATCCTAGGCTTTCCAGCCAGTAGTAATGCTCCACTTCCTCGCGCTCCCTGCGTCGTCTTTCGGCATCCTGCCTTTGCTTGAGGTCATAATCTGAAATTCTCATGCTGGGTCCTTACGTGAATGCGTACGCTCCACGAGCATCAACCTGACGTAAAATGCGGTTTGTCTTTTCGCATTGCTGTTTAAATTTCCAATCAGCAAACAATAATTCGACTTGTTGCTCAGTCATTTCAGACTCGCGAAGTAGGGTGAATATCTGTTGCTTTGCGTGTTTCTGCTTTGCGTTCATGTTGTACTCCGTATGCTGTTTTTAATGTTTCGTTTGCTTCGCTCCATCCGTTCTCATCCTTGAGATAACGTGCAATTCCAGCTTGTGATTGAGCTAAACAAAGTTTGTATTTATCAATATTCATGCTTACCTCTGGATGTGCGAAACCTGCGCTAATCTTTCGATAGCGATTGTTATTTAGGTTCTGGTGTTGGTACGGTGGGTGTTAGTAATTCATTGTCATGTGGGGGATTTGGTTACTAGCAACTAGCTTAATAAATTCAGTTGCTAATTTTTCATCAAATCCGTTACTGATTAAGGCTTTCAATGCTTCTTGGTTAAATACTCGGCGATGTTCTTTATCTTCTTGACGCTTCGCATCTTCTTGACGCTTACGTTCTTCTTCTGCTAATCGCGCTTGTTCTGCTTCTTGTGCTTTCTTACGCTCAGCTTCGATAGCTAATTGCTTCTCACGTTCAGCTCGTTCCTGAGCTTCTTTAGCATCACGTTCTGCCTTTTCCTTGGCTTCTTTCGCTGCTTGCTCGGCACGTTGAATAGCCTCCTGCTTTTCCCGCTCTGCGCATTCAGCGGCTTCTTTTGCTTCCCGCTCTCGCTGTGCTGCTGCTTCGATTTCTTGCTGTGCTTTTTGTTCGGCTGCTAATCTTGCCTGTTCCGCAGCTTGTCGCTTCATTTCTTCTTCACGAGCGATGCGCTGGCGTTCTTCTTCGGCTTTGCGTAAATCAAATAATTCATTCATCTGCAAAGCTTCTTCGTGGTCAATCTCGATTTGCTTTTTAAGCACCTCAGCTTCTTCTCGAGCCTTTTCTTGTTCTTCCCACTCTGTTAGTGGCTTGCGAATCCCATCACTCAGTGAGTCAAGTTCATCGCGGAACAATTTACGTGCTGCATCTACTTTCTTTGGTAACTCTTTCAGGTCATCAACAACCAACTTGCCAGCCTTATCAATCGCTGTTTTTGTTTGAGTAACTTTGTATGCCAGTGACGCGAATGCCTTACGGTTTTTAGCTACAGACAAATCACCGTCGAGTTCTTTTTGCTCTTCTTCAGCCAGCGTTTTAATGTGAGCTAGCATCTGATTTACTTTTTCTGGCGCCGTGAATAAATCCAGCGCCGTTGCTTGTTCAATTACGACTAATTCATTTGCCATTTCCTATGTTCCTTATGTGCGTATTCCTCACTATTAATAGCGATATGAATGATTAAGTGGTGGGTTACTGCTGACCGAGGGCTTTTGCGATTGCTAAATCTGCTTTATCGTGATGTGCAACTAGCTTGCGAATCTCAATCAAAGCCTCTAATAACTCTGGTGCTGCTGCGATTAGATGGGCGTTGGCTCTAGCCTGCTCAGCGCCTGTATGTCTTTGCAGCGTATGTGCAATTACTTTGTCACCCTTTTTTACTAAGCAACTAGGTAAATCAATCCTTGTTTTTGTAACCACTTCCCACGGCATAGGAGTTCCTTTAAATTCCATATCACCCCCTAGCCTTTAACATTGCATCTGCCATGCGGTAGTAGAAATTAGCTCTATTTACTAGATGCTCAATGGATGTGTTATTTTCGTAATACCCCATATCTGACGCATCCTGTGTAGCAATGTCACCTTGCATGCATTTAGCTGCAAAATAATCACGCAATGTCATACCAGCATGAGTCCCATGCAATTCCGTTGCTGGAATTGGAAAAGCCGCTCCACCTGTTTTATCTGTCATACTCCCTCCGTTATTAACTAATTCAACTGTTTCCATTTTGGAAATAGCCACTCTATCTCCTATCTATTAATCAACTCACCACGGCCCACCTTGATGGACTGTAATTAGTTAACTGTGCCTGCTTTTTACGTTAACGATTTTAATCTTGCTATCAATGTGTTGTAACTTGCTGCAAACCTTTCGCAAGATTCTTTAAGGTCATAATGATTAATTGCGTCAAGAATTGCGCCAGCTTCGGCATGAGTTAACTGTCTGTCTCTGAAGTTATATGCGGCCGCTGAAATTACCCTCCCGCCTAAAGCATCCATTCCTATATCTGGTTGAGGTTCTTTGCCGCTTTTGTATTCAACAACATATGTTATTTTTCCCATCTACAAACCACCCCTAATTAATTGTTAATAATTGTTTTATTCTTGTTGGTGAGTGTTTTTGTGCTTCAAGAACGGCATCACAGAACTCTATTTGGTGATAATAGAATTTAAGCATTAACTCACCCATCATTGATTCATTTGTAGATACCTCTTTTGCATCAATATCTCTCTCAGTAAGAAAGAGAATGAATTCTTTTAGATGTTGTTCTATGTTCAGGCTCATATTCATCACCTTGCCGTAACACTTCCATCACTCATAATCGGATTGCGTAGCCGTGGTTGCTTGCGTGTGTCAGGTGCTGATTTTAGTTCCAGTACCAAGTTTGCTATCGGGCAGTCCGTACCGTTATATGCCGTGTGTGGCTTATTTCTCCGCTCAGCAATCCATGCCTTACGTCGTCTTTCCTGTCGTTTCTTAGAGTTCATATTTCCTCCGTAATGATTGCCTGAACTGTCTTAACCTCATCAGGCGGCTGAGGTTCATCGCATTTACCACAACGCAATAAATTGTGTATAATTCAATCACCACAACGTAATTAAAGGATTGAATTATGAGTAAAGTTAGCTTTAAATGCCCCGGCTGCGGACAAAATCTGGCTATAGAAACCAGCGTCAAGGTCGAGAAAATAGATGATTTGGTTGGTCGCTCCTGCCGAAACTGCTCCAGAACCATTACAAAAGATGACATTATCAGTCAGGCTAGGAAATTGGTTCAGGAATCTTTCCGTAAAGCCATGAGGAAGTAAGCTAGCAACCTCATGTAATTTTTCATCTAACTTGCTGGTATCAAAAACTATCGAAACCAGCATTTTATCTTTGTTCATAAATCCTCCTGTTTACTCACCATAGCCCACTCATTGAATGGGCTATAATTATCACCCCGCAATTCGCACTGACTTGTCGTGGGTGTATAATCCGTTCCAGTTCTTTTTCATCGGTAATTCCCCTGCTATATACATGCTGTAAATTTTAGCTGCTCCCTTTTTAAGCAAAATAGGTTGATATTTCACTTTCTCTTCTTTGCCTAATTGGGTTATTTTTACCGGCTTTTCTGTCAGGTAATTATCTCTGGCGTATGCAGCTACCCTCCAGTCATACTCAGTTAAGGATTTCCCACTGTTAAACAGCCATTTCTTTTCATTGGCAAGGTGAGAGTTTATCTTCTGACAATTAACGCCGTTTAGTGATTTGGCAAACTGGAAGGGCGTCATGCCGTCAACAAACAGATTTTTCAGGCTGTCATTTTCGATTTGCAGTGCCTGCGATTTTTTCTTTTCCAGCAGGAAGTGTTCGAGCACAGCTATCTGGTCATTCGGGTTAAATCCGAGAGCTTTTTCCTGCTCTAATTCCTGCCAGCGGTCAACCAGTGCGGCAGTGAACATTGGCGATAACTGAGCGACAATTACATAACTGTCTCGTTTATAGATATGGTATTCGTTGTAGGTCTGCCCGTTCTGTTCGTGGGTGTACGGCGTTGGCGTATACCACTTAATAGCACCTGATTCCATCAGTCGTTCAATGCTTCTCATCACATCTGAGTGTCGGGACTGAACGAGAACTGCAATTTCTCTGCTGCTCATTGTTGCTTCATTGCTTGCGTTAATCGGTAGCATGATCATCTCCTTGTCGGTATTCAGCCTTGCCCACTCTTAGAATGGGCAAGAATAAATATCTGCGCTTGCATACCTAGCACCTGCCAGTGCTGCCTATTCCTATCTGTAATCACTCTCGTGCAGTAGTAACATTCTCACTAACCAGATCGTGCCTAGTGATACGTCGCATTTTTGCGTAAGGGTCTAAACAGGGTAGGTATGCTGTTCCGACTTTCCAAATTGTTAAAGAACATTAGGCTGTATTTCATGTTGCTTGCCTTTGATGTTTGTAATATACAAGATATCTTGTATTGCTGTAAACAGGTAAATTTGTATTTTCTTGTATTTTTGGCGAATTTATTTGTATGATTTTGATTTTATTGTTTATTTATTTGTTTTTTGTTGGGTGAATTTTTGACGACTATCACATTTAGCGATGATTAGACAATAAAAAACCCTCAAATTAAGAGGGTTTAGTAGCTATTGATTGGCGGTACTATGCTTTTTTTCTGAAATTATCATCATTCTTTACATGTTCAAATGAGTCTAAAATAATTCCTGATATTCTTAATACATCAACAGGGTCATTTATTATGATCCTGTTATTGGTGATTTCTAGTCCAGCTCTAGATACTTCATTTGAAATGATGTCAGTAATTTCAATTGGGACTGTTATATAAGGATTTGACTTATCAAAGTATCGAACGATCCATCTATTAGTTTTTCCTTGATACAGTATGCCAAAATAAGACTCAGTGTCTTTATACTGAATGTCATCACATCCCGTAATTAACTTTATCTTCTCAAATAAAGTCAGTTCATTTTTTGTTGTGATGATATTTGGATTGTCAGGGTCTACTATATTTTGGTGTTCTTTTACCTCATTTCCAACAATCGCAGTTTCATCATTTTCTAATGAATCATCAATGACTGGACTCTTTCCTGACAGTCCTGATACAACCATTGCGCTAACAGAACGCTCAACCGCTTGTTTAACCAGTGGGGTAATTGAATCTATAAATCTTTGGTTTAATTGTCTTTCTACATTGGATCTGCTTGCCACATACCTAACGAATTCACTATCTACCTCTCTTAAACTTGCGCTTATTGTTTTTGTAAATGCTGAGAGATAAACGCTTTCTTCAGCTAAAGTTCTGAGAGCCTCAGGTTTAAACTTGTCATGTCTAAACCGGAATAGTTGAGACGCATCTGAATCACTAATTTCATCCATTTTAATTCTTAAAAATGGCGTAGGATCCATGACGTTTTTTTGCTTTAAATCAGTAAAGAATCGCCACTCAAGCCCATTAGTAATTGCTGATATTGTAACTTCAGGAGTTGAGTTGAAATAACGTGACAACTGAGGGCAGTGGTTGTCTAGCTTCTCAAAATAGCCCTTGGCTTCTATGAACATAACAGGAACATCTTGACAAAATAAAGCATAGTCGACACGTTCGTTGGCTTTAACTCCAGGGAAGTCAGCGCCATACTCAGCTTTGACTTTCTGTGGGTCATACGGGCTGAATCCTAATATATCTAGGAATGGAAGTATAAGAGCTTGCTTTGTGGTCTCTTCAGTTGAGCAATGTAATCCTACTTGTTTTACATGTTCAACATGATTTTTAAGTCTCGATTTGAAATTTTCCATCAAATACCTCAGTAGTCTAAGACAGAATACCAGAACATTTTTCCTATGATTTCAACGTCTGACTCATCAGAGTCTTCGTCTTCATACTCATCACGGTTATAACTTCTGATAATCAATTTTCCGTTTGGTCTGCGATAAAGAATCTTGAGTCTTTTCAGCCCCTCTTGATCAATTGCATAAACTTTTCCATCAACAATTTTCTTATTAGATGTATCGATAGCAACTGCAGCACCGTCAGGGATCACCGGCTCCATGCTGTCACCAGACGCTGGGAAACATGCAATAGTTGACCCATCAGAAGGCGCACCTATTTTCCTGAGAGTGGACTTTGAAAATCTCAATTTAAAACCATTGTAATCAACATCAACACATCGCCCGTCACCACATGCGAACTCTATGTCCTTATAAAATGGGACTTCAACCTCATCATCACCAATAGGAGTTTTACTATCCCAAGAATCAATAGTTCCCCATTTTGATTTGTCCGGAATATTTGAATTTTCTTCTTTTCCAGATACTAACCAATCAACAGAGCAATTTAGGGCTGCAGCCAACTCAGGAAGAAAACGTGGTCTTTTTGTTTTACCTCCCTCTAACTGCTCGATTGATTGCTGAGTAGTCCCAGCTTTTTCAGCTAGTTCAGACTGAGTTAATCCAATTTGGATTCTTTTGCTTTTTACTCGTGATGAAATTGACATAAAAACCTCGCAATTACTTAGCCTCAATCATTACAAGAAAACCTGTAATTGACAAACAAAGTAATTTGTTTTTAAATACAAGAAAGTTTGTCAAGGAGGCACAAATGGAAACCTTATCAGAAAGGGTTAAGACAAGACGAATTGAGTTAAATCTCACTCAGTCAAAGCTTGCTGTGATGGTTGGCTTGAAACAACAGTCCATACAGCAAATTGAGTCTGGACTCATTAAAAGACCAAAGTTCATTGTTGAGATAGCTAACGCATTGAAATGCGACCCTTTATGGCTAATCAACGGATAAAATCAAGATAAATACCGCTCTTTAATAATCAATCCGCACATGCATCGTGTGCAAACTTAACTCACAGGATCGTGAGCAACGGACTAACTACGTCAAAAGGAATTTAACAAATGGACACAACAAAAAATATCAAAATCACATGTAAGCCAGAAACACTCGAAACCTATTTCTTTCAAATGATGTTTAAAGATGGAAATGACGGGTTCGCTAAAGCAATGGGTATTCACCCGAGTTCAGCTAGTAGAGAGAAGAGTCGCATATTCAGCTTAGCTTGTAAGGCTATAGCTCGTTATGGCTTACCTACTGAAGCTGTATCAATGCCTGAGAAGTCTAGAAGCGTAGTGATTGAAGGTGACTATGTAGAACAGATTATCAAAGTGCTCGAGTACAACGGGAAGCTAAAAAGAAAAACCTCAAAGGCGGCAACCGATGAGGCTCAGATGGAGCTTATTTAAACAACAACTAATGAGGTAATTATGGCAAAAAAACGCCGTTTTATCAACCAAAACCAAGAAGAAAGAGTACATCCTGATAGCCCTGATGGGCTATTGGTCGCAGCTGCAAAAAATAGGGATTTCGGCAAACGATTTGTCGAAGAGTTTAGAAAGCAACAAGGAGGTCAGCATGTCAGCGGAAATAAAATATCTTGATGATTTTAGACCTGAGCTAAAGGTCGTGGAGAGCAAAGTGGCTGACCTTGATAACGGCTACACCAGAATAGCCAATGAGCTGCTTGAGGCTGTCATGCTTGCCAATTTAACCCAACATCAATTGTTAGTTTTCTTTGCTATTGCCAGAAAGACTTACGGCTATAACAAAAAATCTGATTGGGTTGGTAATGAGCAACTTTCAAAGTTAACTGGAATGTTGCCGCACAAGTGTTCAGCAGCTAAGAGTGAGTTAGTTTCCAGAGGGATTTTATTGGCGGAAAAACGGCATGTTTCAATTAATAAAAACATCCATGAATGGAAAGAAAAACAAGTTTACCCGAAAAAGGTAAATTTACCCGAATCAGGTAAAAGCGATTACCCGAATCAGGTAAACACAAAAGACAATACTACAAAAGAAAAGAAAGAAAATAATACACCCCTAACCCCTCAAGAGGGGGATTGTGAAAAGTTAATTTCAACTAATCGAAAAAATAACATTCCCTACATCGAAATTATGAATGCGTTCAACGAAGCAGCAGGCGATAGATTGCCAAATGCTGAATCACTGAATGACAAACGAAAACGAGCTATCTCAAAATTCCTGAAAGAACTCAAAGAGCCTACTGTCGAAGCGGCTAAAAACTATTTTGAATATTTCATGAATTCAGCCAAGGAGTTTTATTTTGGCGAAAACGATTCTGGTTGGAGAGCGAATTTCGATTACCTGTTAAGACCAGCGACAGTATTAAAAACTAGGGAAGGTTCATTATGAGTTACCAAGTACCACACAGCATAGAGACCGAACAGAGCGTTATCGGATCCCTACTGATTGACCCAAACAGCGACAATGCTCAGCGTGTATTCTCCGTGTTGAAACCAGATGATTTCTACGGCACCCACCACAAGATTATCTTTGAGCAAATGCGGTCAATGGCTAGCAAGCATCAACCGATTGATATCTTAACCGTGTCTGACAGCTTGAAAGCAACTGGCAGCGAAGGAACTACAGGCGGGTTGGGTTATCTGGCTGAAATTGCAAAGAACACACCAAGCGCTGCAAACGTGATCCACTACTCGAAGAAAATCAAAGAGTATGCGAGTGAGCGTTACGCCATTGAGAAAATCAACGAAGCCACGCGATTACTGATTGAGCCAAGCACTCTAAGCTTTGGTGAAAAAATGGAGTTCGTTCAAAAGCTAGTAACTGACGCAAGCGAAAACGGCGTTACTGGTCGAAAATCTGGCTTGAAGAACATGGCTGAGCTATTGCCTGAGTGGTTCGAGGGCGTAGAAAACATGTTTAATAATCCCGATCAGTTTATAGGACTCAAAACAGGCATTAAGCCACTTGATGACATGCTGGCACCTAAATTTGTTGTACGTGGATCCCTATTCGTTATCGGTGCGCGTCCAAAGATGGGCAAGACAACCGTTCTAACTGAAATGGCGAAGAACGTTTCTGATGATGGTCTGCCAGTGGCTTTGTTCAGCATGGAAATGTCCAATCAGCAATTGGTTGAAAGAATGGTAAGCCAGAAGTCAGGCTTAAACTCTGACATGTTCTACGGCGGCACAGAGGATGATTTCGAATGGGCACTACTTGGCAAGGCTATCAGTGACCTGAGCGAAAAGCCTAACATTTGGGTCGATGATACAGCAGGAATGACACTGGAACACATTCAGTCAGAATGCCGGAAGCTGAAACGCAAGGTTGGCAAAATCGGGTTTATAGGCGTGGATTATTTAACACTGATGAAAGCTGGCAAAGCAGACCGCAACGATATCGCCTACGGTGAAATCACCAAAGGTCTCAAGCAACTGGCTAAAGAGCTTGATACCACAGTGGTATTGCTCACACAGTTAAACCGTAAGCTGGAAGATAGAGCCAACAAACGACCTATGCCAAGCGATAGCCGTGATACTGGTCAAATCGAGCAGGATTGCGATTACTGGATGGCAATACACAAAGAGTCAGTTTACAACGACAAAGCCGACAAGACGCTTACAGAGCTAATTGTGAGACTTAACCGCCATGGTAAAGCTGGAACCGCATTTGTAGACCAGAAAGGACTTTGTTTATTCGACACCGACCAAACTCACGCAATGGCTCGCGCTGATATGGCAACCGCCAACCGTAACACCCCAAATCATAAGGACTTCTAGATGAAATCATTTTACATGATATGCACCCGCGATACGGTGGGGAGCAACGCATCATTTCATTGCAAGGACGGAAAAGGTTATGCCACTGATATCGACAAAGCTCACATATACACGCTAGAGGAAGCGCAGAAGGCGTGGGAGCACGGAAGAAGTATTGACCAGCCTGTATGCACTGAAAGTGTTCTATCACTTGCTGAATATCACGTTGATTACCAGTACATACCAAACGAAACCGTAATTGAAAGTAAATGCAATTACTACGTTGGATATGTGAAAGGTGATTGGGACGGTAATGATGTTTACTGGCTGAATGACCGCGGATTTCCATCAACAAACTTTTCAATAGCTAAGCGATTTACTACTCCTGATTTAACGATGGATAACATTGTCTGGCTACCGTTCGATATTGCTAATGCACAGAAAAGACGAACATTCCAATTAGCTAACTTCAATGCTCGTTCAATGGTGCAAAGCAAAGGCTTACGCGTTCCTGAATGGCTAAAGAAACAACGTAGACGCAAAGGAAGTAGCGGAAAAACACGGTGGAACTGTCCATGCTGCGGGAAAATCAGCTGGCAACACAACCCGTATGATTATGACGGCTGCTTAGATAGATATTGCAGTGAATACAGACCTATTTACGATTGGGATGAATAATGAAAACCAAGCAAACTAAGATGAAGCTAACCCGCTATGAGCTTGAAGATGATTACCAGCTAAAGCGGTTTAAAGTTTCTCATGACAATGGACATACAACCGTAGAGCAATATTTAACGGTCAGAGTCGATGAGTTCGGGAGAATTGATATTGATACCAGCACCGACGGATTCCCAACTTTCGAAAATGAGCTAGACGCAATGCTGAAATACGCAGACTGACTAGAACGCATGGGAATAGCAATACGCAGAGAAGCTAAGCGGGCAATTAAGCGAGGTGTTGAGTGATGAAAGTAATTATCTGGCTTATTACTTGGCGATGGGTATTTAAGCAATCTGTGATGGAGTCAGGAATGACAACACAAGGCGCAATCAGCATGAAAACATCAATGGTACGAAATAATCTATTTGGTTGCAGAAATAACCCATTCATTCGCCGTGATATGCAACGAATGATTGATGCGGCAGCAAGAAAAAATCGGGGTGAGTGATGAAAGGAACAACGTTAACAGAGCTAATTAAATCATACACGGAGCAAGGTCTTTCGACGGCATGGCGGTTTATGAGGAATGACCCAAGTTATTACGAGAGTTTCAATAGTGGGTTATTGGAAATAACTAGATATCGAAGAAAGCACTACCCAAGAGGTAAGGCGTTTTTGAAATTGTCTCAAATTGAATACAACGCTAAGCACGGGATAAGTCAACGGGAGGCATCTAATGCAGGGAACTAATTGGGTTAAACATAGCAGTAATCAACCAGAGAATGGCGAGTTTATTTTGTTCGTAAGTGAAGGCGTCATGTATGTAGGTGAGTATGAAGCGGGTGACTTAGACGAGAGTCCGGTTGTTTATATAAGTGATGCAGATGGAAACACTTCAGTATTTTACGACGATTTCGAATTCTGGATGCCACTCTCACCAATGCCAGAGGGTGAATGATGAACTGGATTAAACGAAGTGATGAAACGCCACAGAAAGACGGCAAATATTTTACATTCGGCTCCCATGGTCGGACTACTGCATGGTGGAAAGGTGATATCGAAAAGTTTCAAAATGCTGAATCTGGCGAAAATGAAGGAATGCAAGACATGGATGGCGAGGTTTACATGGTCACGCATTGGATGAATTTGCCAGAAAAGCCAGAGCCACCACAGGAGAGCTAACAGTGAGTGATAAGCCATGAGCATTTCAGCAATCACAACGCTTAGATGTTTTTTCACTGGTCATAAATTTGAGAAGCAAGAAAACTGTTGGAATGACGGCTCATTTTTCTTTTGCCCTCAATGCGGCATGACCTTATGGAGACACAACATTAAGTACAGGAGGGATAATGCAGAAGCAAACATTCCTACTCAGGAATACACAGATACTAAAAAACCTTAAAGCCGTACTAGATAATTTACCCCTCAACGAAGAATTCCCTCTAGAAGTAAAAATCTCAGAATCCAGCCGAACACTACCGCAAAACGATATGTTTCATGCGCTATGTGGTGATGTATCAAAGCAAATGACACTCAACAATGAGCCACTGAAGTTATGGCAGTGGAAGAATGTATTTGTGTCTGGTCACTGGATGGTCACGACAGGGGCGAAAGAGTCACCACTAATCCGAGGTATTGAAGGCGAGCTATTAAACATACGCGAGAGTACGTCTCAGATGGGAAAGAAGCGCATGAGTAGCTTAATTGAATACTCGACAGCTTGGGCGGTAGAAAGTGGCGTGAAGCTGCGTACAACTCGTTATGAATATAACTACTACGGTCACAGAGAATAACTCAAGGAGCAGCAAGAGAGATGAATAAACACAAAATTTCACTGATGGGGTTTGCTCTATCAATGGTTTCAATGGCAGCACAAACGGCATCATGGGCTATTAACCATAGTCGAAGTTGGTACAGCTACCCAATATCAACTAATCGCATCACAGGTCACGCAAAGATAAACCGAGCAGCCAAGAAGCGGAGGGCGAGAAAGTGACTAGATGGAGGAAACTAAAACTCAACTGGAAAAGTTATCTAATAGCTTATTCCGTAACTACTCTATGGATTTTGTTTGTAATCCCGTTCTATGGGGTGATTATTTTACTGGCACAAATCTTTTCATGGATAGGTGATTTTTTCTGGAGCCTAGATTCTAGGTATAGGTCAGTGCTTAAAATAGTCGATAAATGGCTGATAAAAACAACCAAATTAAGGGGTTGTGATGATTAGAACCCGACACGTAATTCTATTCTTTTCTATTGTTACTTTAGCGATGGGGTTTATGTATGGCTAAGGCTAAAAAGCCGAAGCTGAAAACCTGTAAAGAATGCGATAAAAAATTCACCCCCTACCTATCCACTCAAAAAGTCTGTTCTACATCCTGCGCAATAAAATTCGCTTCAAAAGAAATTAAACGGACCGAAGAAAAGGACCGTAAAAAACGCTTATCTGAGGAAAGGAAAATGTTGAGGGTCCGCAAGGAAAAGCTAAAGACAAAATCAGACTGGAACAAAGAGGCCCAAGCTGCAGTAAACAAATACATATTCTGGCGTGATTATGGCCAGCCATGTATTGCTTGTGGTAGGCCCTTAAATTACGGGGTAAGAGGTGGGTCCGTAGATGCAAGTCATTACAGGTCAAGAGGTACGGCAAGTCATTTAAGGTTTAATCTTTTCAACATTCACGCTGGCTGCGTTCACTGCAATAGGGACCTGTCAGGCAATCTAATTCCATATCGCATAAATCTCATCAATAAAATCGGCGAAGAGCGAGTAACACGCTTAGAGCACGATAACTCGGTCCGTAAATTTGATATCGAATATCTAAAGCGAATGAAAGCAATATTCAATCGTAGGGCTCGTTGGTATGAGAAAAGACGGAAAAGACTCATGGAGGCAGCTTAATGTTCACTGACATAGAGGCAGCAATTGAAGAGTGCAGGTTTCGCGCTGAAACTGAGGCATGTAAAAACATGACTAAGAGATACTTGTCAGTTATCCAATTAAAAAATGGATTTATGAAGATTGCAGAAACTGGACAAGCAAGGCGCCTAGGTAGTCGGATCATGTATTCAGTTGGATGCGACAGACATCACACAGTATTGCCGGAGGTAAGATGAGAGGGCGTAATTCTGATATTTATCTTCAACTGGCAAAGTCGCCAAGGAAGTCATATTTAGGCAAGGCTAGACGATTAACCCCGCCACAAGAAAGATGGACAAGGGCGATCATATCTATATGGGCTGACGAAATGAAAGGCGGTGATTATCTTGGATATGGAGGCGGCGGTGATGGCATCTGGCGTTTCATTACTGGTTGGTCTGGTGAAAACATCGAACGCTTCACCAAGGTATTCGACCAGTTAAGCAAAGAAGGCTACACAGGACAGGAACTTGAAGAAAAAGCCAGAGCAGTATTATTTCCTAAACAATCTCTCAGCGACATGTTTCAGCGCGCCAACGATGTAGATGAAGCTGATTTTGTAGAGAAAGCAATATTGAAGGCGTTCGACAAGTCCAATCCTATTTATGTTGTCGCCACTGATTACTATCTTGGCAGAAATACTCTGCAAACTCTCGCAAATTATATGCAGGAACAAATAGCACCTTGGCTGACTATCAAACAATGTATTGACCGTGTACGTTGGTGCATTAGTTTATTTAATGCGAAGTTGTATATGGTGATGCAAGATGAAATAGCGAGAGAGCGCTCACAGCATGGAGTCGAAATGAAAAATATTTCAGAAATTACTTGAAATTAAGTTATGAGTCTGTATATTTAGTGTATGCTCGGTCGTGAAAAGCAAAGAGCAGGTAACAAGGTAAAAGAGGCGGCTCTTGTTATCGATCCCGCCTAGTTGGTCACTTCGTCTATTTGGACTGGAACTCCAACCGCATCGGCTGAGAGGTCGAAGAAAATAGAGCCTCTACTTCGGTAGGGGCTTTTCGCATTTAAGGGTTAGTCGTATAAAGGTTATTACGGAAGGCTGTTAACCTTCTTATCGTGGTTCGATTCCACGCTATCCCGCCAATTTCAATAAGTCGCCTAGTGCGGCTTTTTTATTTGCACCAGTAGCTCAACGGCAGAGCAGGCAACTCATAATTGCTTGGTTATGGGTTCGAATCCCATCTCGGTGCACCAAATACGCCGCCACAGAATTCTAATCACACACACTTAATTGACGCATAGAGATTGTGCGCGGCTATCTATTAACTAAATTCCTCCAACGTAGGGGGTGAGTATGAAATGTATGAATAACACTCCTGAATGGCTTGACCATCTACTCAATTGGCTTTCTTCAGTAAAAGAGCAAGCGGCTGCTGCTGGTCTGGCTGGAACTGTTGCAATACTGCGTGGCATGTATAACGGCGGCGGCGGCTGGAAAAAGACCCTGCTAGATGGTGCGCTGTGTGCATTCTTTGGATGGTTTGCTAAAGACTTGCTGGCAGCTATGGGAATGAATCCTGAGTTTGCTTACTTCACTAGCGTGTTGATTGGCTACTGGGGCGTAGAAACGCTGAGTAAAATGATTAAGGGTAAGGCAGGAGTGAATAATGAATAATTTCAAATTCAGCCAGAGAAGCGAAAGCAATCTCAAGGGTGTTAACCCTGATTTATTGAAAGTTATTCGCCGTACACTGGAAATAACACCTGTCGATTTCATTGTCATTGAAGGTCTGCGAACTCAAGAGCGACAAAAGCAGCTGGTTGCAGAAAAGAAATCACAAACAATGCACAGTCGTCACTTAACAGGTCATGCAGTAGATATTATCCCTGTGAATACTAAATGGCAGATTGATGAGTTTAAACCGCTATTGAAAGCAGTTAAGCAAGCTGCTGATGAGCTAGGCGTTAAATTGCGCTTCGGTATCAATTGGAAGAATGACCCATCACTACCAATTGAAACTAAGTTCATTGATGCGCCCCATGTTGAGATTCCAGCGTGAAATGGATAATTAGCCCAATCACTGGCTGGCTTGTTGCATTTCTATTTTTCTCCCTCTGGATTCTATCTGCATTGGCTCATGAGAAAGAACTGAGCGATCAGAAAGACCAAAAGATTATAGAGAGTAACCGCATTGTTTTTAATGTGTATAGGACGCTTTCTATATTTGACCGAATTTCACAAGCCAACATCAAATCCAAGCAATTAGAGGACTCAGAACATGTCAAAGTTAAGACTGTTATCAAAACAGTGCTCAAAGACAATGAGTGCGCTAATACTGCTGTGCCCGATAATGTTGTTAGTAAGTTGCGGGAATACAAAAGAGGCATTGATTCCCGTTCAGTCTCCACCGATACCAGCTCACTTAACCGCTGACTGCCCTCAGCCTGATATTCCTGAGAATGTTGATTGGGGTGATATGCCACAACTGTTAGTTGATGCCATGAACTCAATAGCAAAGTGCAACTTGGACAAGAAAGCAATACGGGAAATTGAACAACAACGGCAGGTGAGCAATGGATAAATGCATTTTCATCAAACGTCTTTATCTGAGCATTGGAATAGATAAAGAGCTTTGGTATACGACTAGGAAGAATGATTCTAGGTTGTATGCATTATTTCACCTTGCGTACTGTCCTGATTTTAGCCCGACAGTTGGATTAAGGTTATCAGTTCTCAACCTAACAATTCCCTTTGTGATATTCCGCATTGGCTGGATCACTAAACGAAAACAACGAGCCTCGCAATAGCGGGGCTTTTTAATGGCTTCTTCGCAATTAAGTGAGGTGGTCTATATCTTGCTGACGGGTAAGCCGTAAGTGACCAAAGTAACGTAGTGATACGTGATGATGGTTGCGAATAACTTACATAGATAAGGAAAATGAAATGAGTGAAGTATTAACGTCTGACGTAATTCGAACTGAATTGTTCGCATTAACAGGCTATGACACTACAGCAGCAAAGAAAGCGATTGACTTCGTTAATGACGAGCCGCGTAAGTATGATTTATTCAAACGCTTATGGGCTAAGAATGGAGGTCAAACAGTGGTCGTTCAAGCTGATATCACTATCACTAAAGTGACTGAGGCAGAGGCATTACTATTTGCAGCGCCAAAAGCAACTAAGTAATTAATCACAAAGCCCGCTTTCGAGTTGGCTTTTTAATTAACTATGAGGATAAGAGAATGGCACTCACTGATAAGCAGGAAATGTTCTGTCGTGAGTACCTCGTTGACTTGAACGCTACACAGGCGGCTATTCGTGCGGGGTACAGCGAGAAAACTGCAAACCGCACTGCATCTGAAAACCTGTCAAAACCTGACATTGAAAAACGAATTCAGGAATTGATGAATGACCGTAGTGAGCGATTAGAGATAACGGCTGACTATGTTCTCAATCGCCTTGTCGAAATAGACCAAATGGATGTGTTGGATATTCTTCACGATGACGGAGGTATTAAGCCTATTCATGAATGGCCTAAAGTTTGGCGCACATCGTTAAGCGGCATGGACTTGGCTGAAATGTTCGAGTCTAAAGATGGTGAGCGTGATTTAGTCGGCATCATGAAGAAAATTAAATGGCCTGACAAAGTGAAAAACCTTGAGCTACTAGGCAAGCACAAAAACGTTAGTGCCTTCGTGGATAAAGTCGACCTAACCGCTGACGTGAAAGTCGAGAATCGCTCTATCAAGGAAATATTCGATGGCTAACCCTTACTTTAAACCATTTGCAGCAAGCGCCCCTTACAAGGTGGCTTACGGTGGTCGAGGTAGTGGTAAATCTTATTTCTTTGCAGAGCTAGCGATTGAAGTATCACGGAGAATCAAAACAGTCATTCTTTGCACTCGTGAGTTTCAGGGGTCTATTAGTGATTCAGTGCATAAGCTGCTTTGTGAAACCATCGACCGACTAGGTTATGAGAAAGAGTTCGAGATACAAAAGAACACGATCATTCACCTTGGTACAGGTGCTTCATTCGTATTCGCTGGAATCAAAAATAACGTCACCAAGATTAAATCAATTCAGGGTGTCGGTATTTGCTGGATTGAAGAGGCTGAGGCGGTAGTTAAAGATTCATGGGAAGTATTGTTGCCTTCTATCCGTGGCGATAAAAACGCCGAGATATGGGTAAGCTTCAACCCGAAGAACATTCTTGATGATACTTACCAACGATTCGTTGTTAAGCCGCCAGAGGGGGCAATAGTCCTTAAAGCTAATTACGATGTAAATCCCCACTTTTACGACACTCCGCTTCCTAAGCAAATGGAAGAGTGCAAAGAGCGCGACCCTGAACTATACCGCCATATCTGGCTAGGCGAACCAGTAGCGGATTCCGCGCTGGCAATTATCAAACCTGCGTGGATTGAGGCGGCTGTCGATGCACATATCAAGCTAGGATTTGAGCCAAGAGGTAAGCGAATTGTCGGTTTCGACGTTGCTGATGACGGTGAAGATGCTAACGCGATAGTGCTGCGTCATGGCTCAGTTGCTTTATCTGTCGAAGAGTGGAGAGGTCAAGACGTCATATTTAGCGCTGACAAGGTCTATGCAGACGCGGTTAATAATAATGTAGATACAGTTATCTATGACTCAATCGGCGTAGGTGCTGGCGTTAAGGCTCAATTTAACCGTAAAGATAATCGCATTGTTACAGTCGGGTTTAATGCAGGCGCTTCCGTCGAAAAGCCAGAAAGCAACTATAAGCCAGGTAAAACAAATAAAGATATGTTCTCCAACCTGAAGGCGCAGCAATGGCAATTAGTCGCTGACCGCTTCTACAACACTTGGCGGGCTATCGAGCATGGCGATAAATTCACTGATGACCAGTTAATCAGCATATCCAGTGATATGAAAGATATCGAATACCTCAAAGCCGAGTTATCACGCCCTCAAGTCGATTATGACAATAACGGACGCGTAAAGGTTGAGAGCAAAAAGGATATGAAGAAACGCGGCATCCCAAGCCCAAACAAAGCCGATGCGTTCATTATGGCGTTCTCTAACGCTAAACAACCATTCCATATTCCAGACGAGATACTCCGATGAGCAAGAGTAAAAAAACACAACAGCCTGTCGGAAATCAACCGTTCAGGATCAGTGAGGTTGATTTAGAAAAAGCCTCAATTAAGCAAGAAAATAATAGCGTTGATAAATTTAAGAGGTACGAGCCATTACCGGGCGTTATTCCTGAGGCTAAACAAGAAGCCGCATTTGCTATGGACGCTACTCCATACGACATGCTTAACACTATGTCTATTGGCGATGAGTATTCAGGGTTTCGTGGATATCCTCAGTTAGCTGCAATGTCTCAGCAAGTCGAATATTCTAACATGCACAGTGTATTCGCAGATGAGATGACGCGTAACTGGATTGAGGTGAAAAGCCGAAAGGAGGGCGACCCTGATATCGAACTGATGGAGCAGGCGCTAATTAAATATGATGTAAAGCGCTTGATTCATGAAGCAGTTAGACAGGACTCTCAATATGGTGTGGCGCATATCTACATCGATACTGGCGCAATGACAGATGATGAGCTAGAAAAACCGCTATTTCTAGACCCACGCAAAATACCTAAAGGCTCTCTGAAGGGGCTTAGAGTTGTTGACCCGACTTGGATTTATCCTGCGATGTATAACACTCAGTGGCCTCTAGCGGAAAACTTTTATAAGCCTAGCGCATGGTTCGTGATGGGTAAAACGGTTCACGAGTCACGATTTAATGACATTGTTAGTCGTCCGGTTCCAGATATTCTCAAGCCGTCCTATAACTTCGGTGGGCTGTCGCTAACTCAGTTAATGGAGGACTACGTTGTTGATTGGCGTGATGCTAAGAAAAACGTAATTAAAATTCTTCGCACATTGAGAATGAGGGCGCTTAAAACTGATATGGACGCTCGGTTGCAAGTGCCGGGGGAGTTTGACAAGCGGATTAAGATGTTCACGAAGTATCAGGATAATTTCGGGCTATGGGCGATAGATACTGGTGAGGATTTGCTTCATATGCAAACTTCACTAAGTGAGCTGTCCAACTTGCTATCTAACTATCAAGACCAGCTTTGTATTCCATCGCGCATCACCAACTTAAAACTCCTAGGAAACGCTCCGGCAGGTTTAAATGCTTCGGGTGAGTCAGAGTTATCCACATGGCACGAAACCGTGTCAGGGTATCAGGACGGAAACCTAAGGCGACCTTTAGAGAATATCTTCAAGATTATCCAGCTCTCAGAGTTCGGAGAAATTAAAGAGGGTATTTACTTTGAGTTCAAACCTCTAGATGAGATTAGCGAAAAAGAACGCGCTGAAATCACGAAGATACGAGTTGATGCTGTGGCGGTTGCTGCTGATAGTCAACTTGTTAGCTCTGAAGAAGCTAGGGATGCTCTCAAAGGCATAGAGGGCGCAGGTTTCGAAAACTTGGATGGTGATTATGAGCCGAAAAACAACGAGACTGAAACCTATTAATTACAACGCCGGCAATATCAAGTGGTATCAGAAGCAGTTACTCGCCGAAATTAGAAAAATGAACGATGAGGTTAGGCGTGAAATAGTTAACGCTATTCGTGATAACCCTCTTGCTCAAGATGCTAGTTTGGCGATGGATGCAAATCCGGTTGAGATGATACGAAAATTACTTGATTTGCTCAGCGGTAAATGGGTCAGAGACTTTATTAGCAAGGCAAAATCCTGGTCTGATGAAATGCTTGATAAAACGCAAGGCGCGGTTGATAGAGGCTTATTGGCTACTGCTCGGCGTGAATCCATGACTATCAACATGCAATGGACTAACGCCATGTTAGAGAAGCGTGAGGCGATCATTGCCGAGAATGTTTCTCTTATCCGGTCTATCCCTGAGAAATACTTTACCGAAGTAGAAGGGATGGTATATCGCGCTGTTGCCCGCGGCGGTGATAGAAAAATGCTTGCTGATGAAATCGAGCGTAATTTTGGTAAGCGTCATGGTATTACACGGCGCAGGGCTGAATTTATCGCTCGTGACCAAACTCGTAAGGCAACAAGCGCATTATCGGCTGCAAGACAACAAGCTGCCGGTATCGTTGAAGGTGAGTGGGTGCATAGTGGGGGAGGTAATAAACCCCGCCATAGTCACGTTAAAGCCGGCCGAGAAAGAAAGCGATTTAAGCTATCTGAAGGCTGCTTGATTGATGGTGAATATATTATGCCAGGTCAATTGCCTAATTGCGGTTGCGTGTGGCGCCCCGTGTTGCCGTTCTAATAACAGATCACTTAGGTGGTCTTTTTTTTATGTCCAAATAAAGGTAAACCATGAAAGATGTGAAATTTGCCTTTGATAAAGCGAGCGTTAGGACTTACGACGAAGACGGGATGATGCATGTAGCATTAACTCCAATCAGCAAGGCTAACGTTTGTATCTACTACGGCAAGGAAATACCTGACTCTGAGGCGTTAGGTTTAGACCCCAATAAAGCCTATCGTCTGCTACGCGACCCCGAAGAACTCAAGAAAGCTGTCAACACATTTAACAATAAACCGGTGCTTAATAAGCACATTGGCGTAACAGTGATTGACCCGCCAAAAGAGTCAATTGTGGGCTCTACTGGTGAACGGTCGGAGTTCGACGGTACTTATCTGAAAAATTCCCTAGTGCTATGGGATATCGACTCAATCCTCGGCGTAGAAACTGAGAAGCAAAAAGAAATTTCCTCATCTTATCGTTACAAACTGGATATGACTCCGGGTGAGTATGAGGGAGAAACATACGATGGCGTAATGCGTGACATCGTTTGTAACCATGTGGCAATCGTGCCTAGTGGTCGGGCTGGCTCCGACGTATTTGTATATGACTCAAAACCTATAGGAATCAAACTGATGTCAAAACTCGATAAACTTTGGGCGTATCTGTTGCCAAAACTGGCAAGTGATGCGAACCCTGATGAAGTAAAAGAAGAAGTTGGTAAGGTCATCAAAGATGACGCTACTCAAGCAGAAAAAGATAACGAGTCCGAAGCTGAGCGCTTAAAGCGTGAAGAAAAAGAGCTCAAAGAGCGTGAGGCGCGGGAAAACAAAGACCGCGAGAAAGACCGCAAAGCAGACGACAGCGACGAGGAAGATGATAAATCTAAAAAAACCGCTGACGATGAAGATGACGACAAAAAAGCCAAAGATAACAAAATGGCTATGGATGCAGCTATTAGCGCTGTAGAGCGTAAGTTTATGGCACTGCGTCAGGCTGAGCGTGATGTTCGCCCTGTTGTTGGCGAATTAGCTTGCGATAGTGCAGAAGATGTTTATCGAACAGCACTAAAGCAAATGGGCTGTGAAGATTACGCATCAATTCCAGCTGCTGGTCTGCGTTCAGTTTTCAACGCTTACTCCAAAGTGCCAACAATGGCGCAGGATTCCGCTCCGATCGCACCATCTTCTCGTAAAAATGTTCTCAGCTTCTTTGATGGAGATAAATAATTATGGCGTTTCAATCAAGTGTACGTCTTTACTCTGGCGTAGGTCAGGAGGGTCAGCCAGCATCTAACAGCCCAATCATTGCTGCGGCAGGTGGTGCAGGCGCTTTCTTCGCTGGTGATAATGGTCTGAATATGTGTCGTTTCGCATGGCGTGACGCGACAGACCCTAAAAAATTAAATAACACAGGCACAGGTAAGCCAGTTGGTTTTGTGTATAACAACGCGAATGCAACGATTGATTACCTGAAAAGCAGTAGCTTATTGATCCCTAAAGGTCGCGAAGCATCTCCGATTGTTGGCGGTGATTTTTGGGCTAAGTCTGCAACGGCTGCTGTTGTTGGTCAGAAAGTGTTTGCAGTATTAGCAGACGGCACAATCAAAACTGGGGACGCTGGCGCAACTGTTGATGGTGCAATCGAAACCGAGTGGTATGTAGCGAGTGCTGCCGCTGTTGGTGATTTATTCGTAATTTCTACATGGAGCAAAGCATAATGCCACAATTAACACAGGCTGATTTTTCAGCATTTAAGAAAGAAGCAGAATCACGCGGCTTCTATATGCCTCCTTCTGTTACTCGATTCGCTATGGATGCCGACGTACAACCATCTATGCCAGCGAATGGTGGTATTCCTGCCATTGTCTCAACTTTCATCGACCCTGAGATTGTTCGTACTATCTTTGCTAAGCAAAAAGCAACTGACATTTTAGGCGAGAAGAAAAAAGGCTCATGGGCGCAAGATACCATGATGATACAACGCGTTGAGCAATCTGGCGATGTGGTTGCATACGATGACTACAGCGAACAGGGTGCTAACCAAGTTACAAACGCATGGGAAAATCGTCAGGTGTACCGCTATCAAACAATGGTCACTTATGGCGAGTTGGAGCAAGAGCGTTACGGCTTGGCTATGCTGTCTTATGTTGCAGAGAAACAGCGCGCTGCCGCTTGGACAATGAACCAAGCGCAGAACAAGTTTTATTTTTACGGCGTAGAAGGTTTGCTGAACTATGGCATCCTTAATGACCCAGCGCTACCAGCTCCTATCACTCCTGCCACTGTTGGCGGTGCGATTCAGTGGAAAGATAAGCAAGTTATCGATATCTATAACGATATTCTGGCTTTATATGCTGATTTAATCGCACGTACAAACGGCGCAGTTGGTGACGGCGTTGATATGGCTTCTCCTCTCGTGTTAGCAATGAGCCCTAACACTTCCGTTTGGTTCAAAAAAGCGAATGAGATTTTCGGTAACTCTGTAGAGAAAATGGTAAAAGATACGTTTACTAATATTCGTATCGAAGTTGCTCCGCAGTACGACACCGATGCTGGCGAGTTGATCCAAATGTTCGTTGAAACAGCGCAAGGTCAAGAGGCTGGTTACTGTGCATATAGCGAGAAGTTACGCGCTCATCCAGTTATCCCCATGAGTTCAAGTTGGAAACAAAAACACTCTGGTACAACTTATGGCGCTGTTGTTACTCAGCCGCTCTTATTCGCGCAAATGTTAGGGGTATAAAATGGCTAAGGTTTCAACGTATGTTATCGGATGCAAATTACCAAACGGGCTTAATTTACAGCACGAAGGCAAATCAATCGCATTAGCTGGCGCAAACTCATCTATGCTACTGAATGGCTTTGGTATTACTCGTGATGTCCCTGCTGATGCCTGGGAGGCGTTTGAAAAGGCGTTCAAAGACCAGAAGCTTATCCGTAATGGCATTGTGTTTGCTGTAACGGATTATAAATCTGCGGAAGATGCTTCGAAAGAACGCGCTAAGCAAAAAACAGGCTTAGAGCAAGCAAGCACCAAATCTGCCGGAGTGGAGCCACTAACCGAGGATTAATCATGGCAATTGTGGAACTGAATAAATCTACGTTCCGCACCATGTTCCCTGAGTTTTCTAATATAACAGACGATTTATTACCTTACCTTTTCGACCAGGCCACCGATTACCTCGATAACACCGAAAGTTCACTTGTTGCCAAAAGTGATAAGCGAGAGCGTTTGCTCTATTTGCTTATGGCTCATTTGGCGTACATGCGATACGGCGATAAAGATGGTAAAGGTGGTTCTGGAATGGTTGGGCGAGTGTCGTCTGCTAGTGAGGGTAGCGTGTCTGTATCCTCTGAACTTGGTGCTATTGAGTTTAGAAATGCATGGTACACGCTAAGCCCTTACGGAATGGACTACTGGCAAGCCACAAAAGTTTATCGAATGGCTAACTATTATCCGGGGAGCATTTATGGCTAGCGGTCTGGAGAGGTATCTAGCTGATTTAGAAAAAAGGCTGAATGCTACTGAGGTTAAGGTGGGGTTCTTCCCTGATGCCACTTACTCAGATGGAACCCCAGTAGCTACCGTTGCTTATGCAAATGAGTACGGCGCAACCATTAATCAGCAAGCGAGGACGGGTACAATCTATCGAAGCATGAAAAAAGATGGTTCTTTTGCTAGAAGCGGTAGGTTTGTTAAAGCTAAAAGCTCAAACTTTGCAACAAGTCACGATATACCCGCTCATACAGTGAATATCCCACCTAGACCATTTTTTCGCAACGCCATTGATAAACACAAAGAAGAATGGGTTCATGCTATATCGAAAGGTGTTGCAAACGGAGAGGATGCTAAATCGGTGCTTGATAGGGTTGGCGGCTTGGTTCAAGGTGATGTCCAAACGTCGATATCAGAATTGACTGAGCCTGCACTTTCCGCGGCAACATTAGCAGCAAGGCGCTCGCGTGGAAATGGAAACACCAGCCCACTGACTGACACAAGAACCATGATTACTTCGGTAAATTACGAGGTGACCGATGATTAAAGTCAGGTCTATCGCCAACGCGGCTGTACAGGTGGTTAATAAAAACTTGCCTGCGACCTTATTAGCCAATGAAGGTTTCGACATTGACGAAGCTGGATATCAAACGCCTAAGTATTCCGAGCATGAAATCTCCATGCAATTACAAAGCCTGAGCACTCAAGACCTTGAGCATTTAGGTGTTATCAATCAGCAAGGAGAGTTTATCTACGGATATGCGAGAGGGCAGATTGAGGCTATTCGTCGAGCGAAACAAAAAGGTGCAGATAAGATTAGCTTTGTTGCTTATGGCGAATCAGAAGCGTCTGAGTGGCTAGTAACCAAGGTCATAGAATCGTACCCATCATGGGTTAAGGTGCTTTTATGGCGGCAACAATAAGTGTTACTGAGCGCGATATATTCGCTGAGCTTAGGCGTTATCTCATCGAGTTATTCTCGTGTCCTGTGGTAGTTGGGTATCAGAATAATGAAGCTATCCCTATCGACGGTATTGTCATGCACATGTTGTTTGAGCGCAATCTTGATTACACCTCTGATTACTGGAATCCAGCGATAGAAGAGATGGCGTCTCAGTCATCGGTCGAGGCAGCATTTCAACTGGATTTTTATGGAGCTGAGGCAAACTCGCGTTCTCGCGTTGTAGCGAATCTCTGGCGAAGTAACTATACAACCTCGCGAATGACTAAATGTCAGCCACTTTATTGTGGTGAGCCCAGAAAGAATATCCTCGTTAACGAATCAAATCAGTACGAAAACAGGATGATGCTTGAAGTTAAACTTCAATATAACCCTGAAACAACCTATCACGTCGATGGTGTCGACGAAATATCAATTACCACCACAAATATCTAAGGTAAAAATATGAAATCTATTCCGGCAAGCGATATCGTCCAGATATTGCCCGGTGTCGTTGGCACTGGCGGCAATCCACTGGCTCTTAACGCATTGTTTATCACCAAAAAGCAACCAGCATCCATGCTAGGCGTGAAAGCTTTCGGCTCTGCTGATTTGGTGGGTGAAGTGTTCGGCAAAGACTCTAAAGAGTATGAGGCTGCGCAGGTGTATTTTGCAGGCTTTGATAACTGCACAGTGTTGCCTGACACGCTATTTATCGCATCAATGGTTACGACAGCGCAAGCGGCTAAGTTAGTCGGCGCTAAGCTTCCAACTCGAACCGCTAGCGAATTTGCAGCATTACCACAAGGTCTGATTTTAACAATCGATGGTCAGGTTACATCTGTGAACTTCGAAACTGAGGTTAACAGTTATTCATCTTTAGCGGCAGCAGTCACTACGGCTTTAGGTGCTGCGGCAACGTGTACCTATGACACAGGCGCTAAAGTGTTTGTCATCGAAGGCGCAACAAAAGGCGCGGTTGGTTCTATCTCATTTGCTGAAGGTGATTTAGCAACGTTCATGGGATTAACTGAAGCATCTGGGGCACAGGCTAACAACGGCATCAACGCTGACACTATCGAAGAACTGCTGCCTCGCATCACCAAAGAAACGACAAACTTTGTTTCTATCGCGGCGATTGATTTTACCGCAGAAGAAAAGCTAGCAATTTCTCGCTGGGTCGCTCTGCAAAAAGACCGCTATATGCACGTTCTGTATCAAACAGAAAACGGCGAAGGTGAGCTAGAAACTATCAGCTCAGCAATTAAAGAGTCCGATATCGGCGGCACGTGCTTATTTTACGGTAGCCACAAACACGCAGCCTTTGTCTGTGGATTTGCAGCAAGCCTGAACTTTGATGAGCTGAACGGTCGCACAAACTTGGCATTCCGTGGTCAGGAAGGGTTAACGCCTTCAGTAACAGATAAAGCACTGGCAGATGAATTAATCGCGATGGGCTTTAACTTCTACGGTGCATACGGCACAGCCAATGACCGCTTCATCTTTGTTTATCCTGGTTCCGTATCAGGTAAGTTTAAGTGGGTTGATAGTTATGTGAATCAGGTGTTCTTCAATAACCAGCTCCAGTTAGCGTTAATGACGATGCTGAAAAGCTTTAAATCTGTACCGTACAACGAAACAGGTAAGGCAATTCATCGTTCTGCTGTGGCGGATCCGGTATTCCAGATGATTAATTTCGGCGGCATACAAACTGGCGTTGAGCTATCAGAACAGCAAAAGAAACAAATCAACATCGAAGCTGGATTTGATGCGGCATCTCAAATCAATACGGCAGGTTGGTGCATGAAGATTGAAGACACTCCGGCGCAAACACGCGGTCTTCGTAAATCAATGCCTCTGAAACTGTGGTACGCCGATGGCGGCAGTGTTCAGCAAGTTAATCTCCCATCAATCAACGTCCAGTAAGAGGTAAAACATTATGCCAATGGGACATAACCCAAGAACATTAACATCGGCAAACGCCGTTTTGATGATCCGCTGTAAGGGCGTTTATGACGAGTTCGTGAAGTTGCAAGGTTTTCAAGCTGATAACGCGTGGAACTTTGGTGACGCAAACATCGGTGAGACTCGCATGGGTGTCGATGGTAAACAGTCCATCGGCTACACGCCGCATGAAACGCAATGGACGCTTTACTTGGAAGCAAACAGTGTATCTACACAAATCATGGAAAACATTCGCAAGGACTTTAACGCGAACATGGAGGCCAGATTTGTGGATATCGTTGTCGAAATTCCATCAATCGGCAAACGCTACAGCGCAACTGGCGGCTTAACGTCAATGACTGGCGGCGCAAGCGGTAAAAAAATGCTCGACGGAACAAGCTACAACTTCAACATGGTCTTCGAAGGTGCTGAGGAAATCTAATGACGCTGAAATCAAAAACTATCACGATTGAAAAAGGTCGTGATGCTGGAATGATGTATCAAGTTACCGAAATGCCAATTGCCAAGGCGGATAACTGGGCGATGCGAGCACTGTTCGCTATTGCCAATGGCGGCGTGGACTTGGAAGGTGTCAATCCAAACATGGGAATGCTAGGCATGGCTAACGTCGCAATCAAGGCGCTGGCAGGTATTGACCCAAGAGTCGGCATCCCTCTGCTTGATGAGCTTTTGGATTGTGTGCAAACCATCCCATCGGGTGGAACCGCTAGACCTCTACTGCTGGAATCCGATGTGAAAGACCTCTCGACCATGTTCGTTCTTCGCAAGGAGGCGTTAGCTATTCACTTGGATTTTTTAGTGAACGGCGGTGGCTCCAGCTCGAACGATTAAAAGCAGGGTTACCGCTTCGTGATGGCGTTTTAGCTGAAACAAATAACGTGTCTACCGTTGCGTACCAAGTGATAACCGCGAAGTACGCAACGCTTCACGAACTCCACACGATTTACAGTCTGGAAGATGTTTTAAACCTCCTAGAAATACATCAGGTTGAATCGTACAACAAGCAACTAATGAGTGAGATAAACGATGGCAACGCTAATTGATACGCTTCTTGTTTCGCTGAAACTCGATAGCGGAGGTTTTGCTAACGATGCGAAAAAGGCGACAACTGAAAACGATAAGTTAGCGGACTCTATCGACGCTCTGAATGAAACGCTCGGCGGCGTAAATGAGACCCTAAAAGGTACGAGAGAGCAGCAAAAGAAAGCCAAGGAGCAAAGTGATAGCTTCACAAAGTCGATTAACAATGCGACTAAGGCACTGGCTGGACTCTTCACGACCATATTCATGTCCACGGGATTAACTAAGCTTATCGAAGATACGGCTCGGTCAAATGACCAGCTTAATTTTCTAAGTAAAAATCTCGGCATGAATGCCACGCAAGTTAAGCGTTGGCAAGGTGCCGCCGAGCTGTCGGGTGGAAGTGCTGAGGGCATGGCTTCCAGTATGGCTAACCTGAACAAGTCTCTTTGGGATTTGGTAACGGTAGGTGATACCTCAATTTTACCGTACTTTAACGCGCTGAATGTGGGCGTAGTTAAAAGCAACGGTGAGCTGAGAAATCTTGATGATATCTTGCTGGATGTCGCCGATAGCCTGTCTCAAATGTCCAGACCTCAAGCCTATAACTTCGCTAAGAATATGGGCTTTGATGAAGGCACGATAAATATGTTGTTGCAAGGTCGCCAAGAAATGGAGCGGCAACTTGCACTGCAAAAAGATATCGTTGTTTCGTCTGAGCAAGAGTTAGAAATCAGCCGGCAGTTACAGCAACAAAATGCGCTGGTCGGTATGCAATGGGATGGGCTGAAAACGTTACTTGGTAACTACCTCATCCCCTATGCATTAAAACTATCTGCTACGGTGACAGGTTTCCTTGGTTATCTGAACAAGAACAGAGATACCGCCATGTTCGTCTTCAAGGCGCTTAGTATGGTAATAGGTGTCACACTAATTCCTGTTGTACTAAAAGCGGCTAAGGCGTTCGTAGGGCTATTTGGTGCTATTGGTTTACTACCTGCTCTTCTGTTGTTGCTCGGCGCTGGATTATGGCTACTTTATGACGACTTCAAGAAGTGGAAAGAAGGCGGGGAATCATTACTCGGTGAGTATTGGGAAAAGTGGGATAGCACGATTACGCCGATACTTGAAAAGCTTGATGAGTTTAAAGACTGGTTCAAGGAGACCACAGTAGGCAAGTGGTTCACTGACCAAGAAGGAAATCTCGAAACTTGGAAAGTGGCACTGGGTGGATTTGCTTTGTGGTTCGGCGGAAAGTGGGCTATTAAAATCCTCGCTACTCTTGGCAGGGTTGGGCTTGGCTTTACTCGCTTATTCGGTTTGCCGGGCTTGCTCGTTGCGGGTGCGGTTACTGCCTTTGGCTTGCTGATTAAAGAGATTAGCGACGGATTCGATAAGCTTGATGAGCTACTCGATACTGTCGGCGAGAAAACTGGAAATATCGCTAAGGCTGCTATTGTCCTGAATGATCCGAATGCGAGCAAAGAGGATAAAGCTAAGGCAGTGGCGAAAGCTAGCGAGGATATAATCCCCGGTGCAGGATTCTTGAGTCTTGGAACTGATGGTATATCTAATCTATGGATGAATACATTAAATGCTGCCAAAAAGTCGTTTAGTGGAAAATCATCTTCTGGCGATTCATTCACTGCTACTGGTGTCGAAGTTCCTCATCAGCAAAAGCGCATCTATAAAACCGAAAATGGCGACATTATTCGCGAGGGTGGCTCTAGGTCTTGGAGGAACAACAACCCAGGAAACATAATTTGGGGCTATTACGCTAGGTCTAAAGGGGCTATAGGGCATGATACAAATGCGGCTGGTCACGTTATGGCTATATTTCCAACTAAAGAGGCGGGAAACGCAGCTAAAGATCAGCTTCTTTTTGAAGGAGCTAATTACAGAGATAAAAAGCTATCTGAGGCTATAAAAAGGTACGCTCCAAAATATGGCAAGAACGGAAAGCAAATAAATAACACAGAACAGTACATAAAAAATGTATTATCCGCTGTTAACGGTCAAGATAAGAAAATGAAGGATCATAGCTTATCAGAGCGAAAAGCCATCCTTGCCATGATTGAAGCAACTGAGGACTGGAAGCCCGGAGTTGAGTATTCAGTAAATCAGCTAAATGCAATAAATAACGCTAAGAGCATTTCGTCTTCTTTAAATAAACCAATAGTTTCAGGATTTGATAGCTCAAAATCTAGTGATTTCCTGAATCAAACTAACAAGGTTAGATCGCAGCCTCAAACAGTAAATAACAAAATGGATATCAGTGTTGGTGATATCAATGTTAATACTACTGCTAGCACGGTATCGGGTGTTAGCTCTGACGCAGTGGAGTCAATAGCTGCTAGGGTGTATCAGATAGTTCCTTCTCTTAGTTAAGAATTGCTGTAGTTTGCGTTAAGGCAGTGGCACAATAGGTTTAGATAACACACTAAGGGGTGAATAATGTTTAGACGTATTTGTGCCATTCTTTTCTTGATATCGTTCAACGGTATTGCCGATGAAGAAAAGGGTTTGCAAGGTATTTACTATGAAGAACCAGTTGAAATATACGGGACTATTGATCGTGAGGTAGCTGGATTTCCGTCTATAAGGCCAGTGAATATTATTTCAGCAACTTCAAACAGTGGTAATGTAGATGGGTTAGAGCCGCCAGAGTTTGGAATTGGCATTATGCAACTTGTTATTTCAAAAAGTGATATGTGGGACAAGTTTGAAAAAGCAAAAGGGAAAAAGGGATTTGTAGTATGCAAGGCTTACCACGCTGACAATGCCAACCACATGACGCCTGTGTTATGTGAAGTTAGTGATATAAGAGTAAAATAATAATATCAGGGCGTCTGTAATGATTAAATTAGCAAAATATCTATTTATTGCTTCTGTAGCTGCTTTTTTGTTTTCCTCTGATTTTGAATCAGACAGGAAGTTTGATTTAACAATCAAGTTCACGATTATATATTGGCTTGCTGTAGGCGTGATCTCTTTGGTTTACAAGTTAGTTAAGGGTTATCTTAGAAAGAAAAAATCAAGAGAAACAGGCTTAAAAATAGTTCAAGATCAGAAAATAGATACTGAGATGTTTCTTGATGAGCTAAAAAAGTATATTCCAATTTTAGCCAGAAAAAGAAAGTCCATGGTTATTGAAGATGACTACGGATATAAGTCTTATGACAAGTGGGATGCAGAAAAAAGAAGCTTCTTTAAAAAATTCAACTATCATCCAAGGGTCACTGATTGCTACAAAGGGCTTCCTGATGACATTTATTTGATGCATCTTGACCATGCAGTCAAGGAGTATATAAAGGAAAATGATGTCTCCATAACATGGAGTCCAACCATGAGCCCGCTAGAGTATGAAATGTTTTGCGCGGACATTCTGAAAGAAAATGGATGGGAAGCAAGAACGACTTCAGCTAGTGGTGATCAGGGTGTTGATGTCATAGCAAATAAAGACAGATGCTGCGTTGCCATTCAGTGCAAGTTGTACTCTTCAACAGTAGGGAATAAAGCCGTTCAGGAAGTGGTCGCAGGAATGCCATATTGGGGTGCTAACGTTGGAGTTGTTGTTACCAATGCTCAATACACTAGATCAGCTAGGGAACTTGCAAAGATTCATGATATTTATCTATTGCATCATGATGAATTGCAGGACTTAGATTCCATACTGGATATGTAAACCAACAAGCCCCTAGGGGCTTTTTTATTGAAAATAAATTTTATTTAACTCAATCAATATAACGTACAAAAGTAATTATTGCACGTTGCATCGTACATGTGATAGGTTTGCTCGTAATTTCACAACACGAGAGATCATCATGAAAAATGAAGACGAAAAAGAAGTAACAGGGAAAGCCAAAGGTGGTAAGGCTAGAGCAGCTAAAATGACTCCAGAGGAAAGAAAGGAGTCAGGAAGAAAAGCAGCAGCGGCTAAAAAAGAGAAAGCTCTTTTACCGACAGTTCTAAATGAAGGGATGCTAATAGTAGGAGATACAGAATTAGATGTTGCTGTTTTAGAAAATGGCAATAGGGTTGTTTCAGTTACTTCTATATTTTCTGCATTAGGAAGAACTCAGCGAGGATATAAGAAAGATTCGAATAATCAAAGGGTTATAGGTCAGATCCAAATGCCAGCTTTTATGGATGCAATGAACCTAAAACCCTTTATTACTCAAGACCTTATGGATCAGATCCCTAGGGTAAAATACAAAACAAAATCAGGTGTCGTGAAAGAGGGGCATAATGTTCTTATGTTGCCGCTTGTTGGTGACCTTTACTTGAGGGCAAGGGAAGCGGGAGCAATAAAGTCAAAAGAACAAATGGCTGTTGCTCATAAAGCTGAAATTCTAGTTAGATCTTTAGCCAAAGTTGGTGTAATTGCTTTAGTTGATGAGGCTACAGGTTACCAAAGAGAGCGAGAGCGAGATGCGCTAGCAAAGATTCTTGAATCATTTGTGGCAACAGAATTAAAACCTTGGGTAAGTACGTTCCCAGCTGATTATTATGAAGGTCTATTTAAGATATATGGACTTGAGTATCCTCCCGCTAGCGGCAATAAATCATGGAGACCAGGGTTTATTGGTACAGTTACAAACAATGTAGTATATAGCAGGCTAGCTCCTGATTTATTGCCTGAATTAAAAAAAGCGGCATCCAAATCAGAAAGAAAAACCAAGCTTCATCAATGGTTAACTAATGATATAGGGCACCCTAAATTAAGAGAGCATTTAGCATCTATAGTTACGCTTTTAAAAATATCCAAAACACCAGAGCAGTTTTATGACTTAGTAGACCAAGTCCACCCAAAACTTATAATTGAGCAAGAATAAACCACTAACCCACTCCGGTGGGTTTTTTATTGCCTGAACTCTGCGGTCATCATTTAGTGGAGTGCAAAATGGTTGAACCTCTTAAGGAGGGGTAGCTATCAACCCAAACTCAATAAGAGTTATAGTTAACTGAATTATTTGCAAAACTCTAAATGAGTTGCTCAAACTTTAAACTACAAAATTTTTGTAGTTAATACACGTCACGTAAAACATTCACACCACGCCTCTTAACTGAGGTTTTTCACGTTGGAGAAAAATCATGTTCGGAATGCCAGATATACCAAACTGGAAGAATATTCCTGACGCTGCCATTAACGCCGGAATAAGCTTAGGTGGCGGTGCGTTAATCAATACTCTATTCGGTAACTACTGGGGAATATTCAACGAGTTCGGCGTTCCATTACTGTTAGCTGACAACGTGATATCTCTTCAGTACCAGAATCAGAGCCGCGTAGTGAACGCTCCGATTGAGAAGGGTTATTTCACGAGCTACAACAAAGTAGCCGACCCATACAAAGCTACCGTTCAATTAAGCAAAAGCAGCGGTGGTACATTGGAACGCGGGGCGTTTTTAGCGCAATTGGAAATACTCGCCAAGAGCACGCTCAAGTTTTACATCATCACGCCGGAGTATGTTTATAAGGGTGCAAATATCGTCGGGTTTGATTTTGCTCGGGAGGCTCGAGATGGCGCAACGCTGATTAAGGTGAACGTACATCTGGAGGAAATTCGCGAAGTAATCGTTAAGTACGACGAAGAAGAAGTAACTAATCCTGATGATGCGCGAATCAAGGACACTGGAGACAAAACGCAGCAAGTAGCCTCCTTATTTTCTGGTGAAACACTTGATGAGTTGATGAAGATACTTGATGACCCTACAAAGTCCAAGTTATTAAAAGGGAAAGAAATATCAGCACTTCTTTATAAAGCTATTTCAAACCTTGGCGGAGACCTAACTCAGATACAGCAACAAGCTGAGATGATAGTAGAGCAAGGAGTTAGCCTACAATGATGACAATAATTCCAACCTCTCCAATTCCCAATCAAATTCTAACCTTCACGTTTGATACTGATGAATACGAGATAGAGCTAAATTCTCGTAGGAATAACCTGTACGCGACAGTGAAGAAGAATAACGAATACGTGGTTTGCAATCGGATATGTCGAAACATGACGTACATCTGTCAGTGGTTAATATTTGCGGACCAACAAGGTAACACAGACCCGATTTACACTGGATTGGGCACTCGATATAAGTTGGTGTGGGCTGATGGCATTTAATCGAAAGAGGATCCGACTAACGCTGAAACTGAATGGTAAAGATGAAGTGTTCACTTCTGATAACCAAAATAAGCTATCCGCCGTCGGTTTGCGTATTAGCGCTGATGTGACGTTTGGCTATGGATCTCCGGCTCCGTATGCACGAATAAGAGTTTATGGGTTACCACAAGAGACGATGAATAAACTCATCACTGCAAAGTGGCAGAACGTAAAGGCGCTTAGAACATTAATCACCATCGAAGCCGCTGAGGGTGACGGTGATTTTGCTCAAGTTTTTAGCGGCGGGATATTCATGGCGTTACCGGAATACTCAGAAGCCCCTAACGTATCGATTGTTATCGAGGCAATGTCGGCTGTTTTTGAAAGCAAATTAGCGACAGCGGCAGAGAGTTACGAAGGTGTTCACTCAGTCTCTGAAATCATTGAAGGGATATGCCAGCGCATTGGCTTTTCGTTTGAGTCAAACGGTGTTAATGCGGTTGTAGATAACGCTTACCTGACCGGTTCCGACTTAGACAAAATCAGATGGCTATGTGCTAACACTGACCTAGACCTCTACCTTGGCAATAATAGCGTGGCAATAACTCCGAAGGGAGCAGCAAGAAAGATTAAGATTGCCGTCATATCGCCTGATACAGGACTCATCGGCTATCCAATTATCACAAATATCGGTGCAACATTCCGGTGTCTGTACGACCCGTCTATCCAGTTTGGTGCGCTAGTTCGCGTGAAAGGAAGTGAGATTGAAATGTGTAACGGGGATTGGCGAGTCTATGGAATGCGGGCCCAATTAGAGACTGAAATGGATTCTGGTCGCTGGTTCATGGAAATCGTCGGCTCAAACCTGAAGGACAAAAACGTACATGTCGCAAAATGAAACGGTATTACCGTATGACCCTGAAGACTTGGCGGGCGGTGCCAGAACGCAAGAGTTCATCATTAACAGCCTGATTGGAAAAATTGGCACTGTAACAGTTTGCCGGGTTGTGAAGGTTAAAGGTGGCGGGGTGAATCCGGTTGGGTTTATTGATGTTAAACCAATGGTGCTCCAAGTAGATGGCGGCGGGAATATCTTCGATAGTGCCACTGTCTATAACGTCCCATATTTTCGCTATCAGGGCGGCGGCAACGCTGTAATCCTTGACCCCAAGGTTGGTGATATTGGGATTTGCTTAGTATCTTCACGAGACATCTCACAAATAAAGCGCACTAAGAAGGACGCGCCGCCATTGACCAAGCGGCAATATGATATCGCCGATAGCTTGTACATCGGAGGTATACTCAATGGAGCTCCATCCCAGTACATCCATTTTCTTGAGAGTGGAATAAATGTTGTGGCCACGGGCGAAATTAACATGAGAGGCACCAAGATAATCCTTGATGCCCCCGTAGAAACCACTTCGACAATTAAATCGAAGGGTGATATCACCGACAACACTGGCAGCGGAAATACTCAAACCATGTCGAGTATGCGTGTCACTTATAACGGCCACACTCACAAAGCTAACGCTGAGTACGCCAATACAGACAAGCCAAATCAGCAGGTATAGCCAATGAAAACACTGTTTCTATTGCCTGATACGTGGGACTTAACCCTAGACGTATCGGGAAATATTGCTATGGCTTCCGAACAGTATGCTATCGCTCAGTCAGTGGCAAATAAATGCAAGGTGTTCATGCATGATATGTATTACTCACAAAATGAAGGTATCCCTTACTTAGAGAAAATACTTGGCAAAAATAGGTATTCATTATCTCTGTATCGCCAGCATCTAGAAGATGCGGCAATGTCAGTTGATGGCGTGGTGTCGGCTAAAGCTGAGCTAAGCACCGCGAATGATAGGGTAGTCAGAGGTAGGTTGATTTTCACTGACAAGCAAGGCAGAGAAGGAGCGATAGAATTATGATCCCCAAGCTAGAAATAACGCCAAACGGCATTATCACACCTACGACGCAGGAGGTGATAAGCGGACTGTGGTCGATGATGAGAAATACCTTTGGCGAGGGTCTAAACGAAGACATGGACACGCCGCAGGGCCAACTAGTTACAACGCTTGCGGCTATTATTACTGACGAAAGAAATCAGTTGGTTGAGTTATTTAATCAGTTCGACCCGAGATATGCCGATGGCCAAATGCAAAATGCCATTGGCTATATCTACTTTTTGCAGAGAAAGAAAGCCACAAAATCAGTAGCCGAGTTAACTTTTAACGGTCTATCTGGCGCGTCGGTTCCAGCAGGATTTAAAGTCCAAGATGACAATGGCAACACATGGTCAACATCGAGGGATGTTTTCATTATGAGTAATAGCTTAGCTGTCGTCGAGGCAACTTGTGATATTGAGGGCATGATTTACGCTCAGCCAAATACAATTAATCGTATTGTTCGAAATGTTGGTGGTATTGATAGCGTAACAAATACCAAGGCTGCGATAGCGGGTCGAAACACTGAAACTAGACAAGAGTTTGAGCTTAGAAGGTCGCTATCTGTTTCTCAAAATGCTAAGAACACAAACGACGCTACATACGGAGCTGTTTCCAATATCAACGATGTCATTGACTGTTATGTGGTTGATAACCCTAGTGATACGACCATTACTGTAGGTAAAACCAACTATTCACTGATTAGAAACTCAATCGCGGTATCAGTTGTGGGTGGTGATGATAATGAGATTGCCAAACAGATTTTAACTAAAGCTGGTACCGGGTGCGCATTTGTTGGTAATACCACAGTGACTTATGAAGACACAACTAACTTTCCGTATATGCCTCCGACCTACGACGTTAAATTCATTCGACCAACGCATATCCCCATTGAGTTTAATGTGAAATTTGAGAATAAAGATTTGCTTACATTGCAGGATAAAGAAGCAATTAAAAACGCAATCATTAATGAATTCAACACGGGGATTGGTAAGGGGCGAATAGCTAATCGGCTGATCGCGAGTGATTATGTCTGCTCAGTTGCTCAGTCAACCAGAAACCGATTGATATCTATTCAAATAGGGCGGAAAGGTGGTGCTTTGGGGAATTATATTGATTTTGGGATAGATGAGTTTCCTGTCTTATCTCCAGATGACATAAGGATGACGTGATGGATAGCATTAACCCAACCTTAATGAGTCAGTATGCAAACTCCCCAATTATCACTTCCATTCTTAAATCAGCAAACGAATCAATAGATCCATCTAATAATATAGATGACTTTTATTCCCTTGTTTTTAATGTGCATACAGCGCAGGGGTTCGGGCTGGATGTTTGGGGGAGAATAGTTGGAATCGATAGGGGTATTTCTATTCCCGATCCAGACCAAGACTACTTCGGTTTTGATGGGACGGAGAAGTATCTGCCATTTAACCAAGCACCCTTTTACAGCGGAGATAGTAGCGAAAGTGCTTATATGATGTCTGATGAATCTTTTAGAGAAGTCATTATCATGAAAGCCTATGCAAATATCATCTATGCCACCGCGCCAAATATCAACGCATTTCTAAAGGATTCATTCACTAGAGGAAGAGCGTATTACCTAATCACAGGACACATGAAGGCGAGGTATGTGTTCGAATATCGTCTATCCGAGCTTGAAAAGAATTTAATCTTTAACCACAACATCTTACCAAAACCTTGCGGCGTTGAAGTGAGTATCACAGAGCTGCCAGTGAGTGAATATTTCGGTTTTTATAAAACTGGATTCCAACCTTTCAATCAAGCGCCTTTCATAAAATAGGTACGAAATGAAAAATCCAAAACTAATAGTAAAGCCTTTCGCTAAGAACGGGCAGAAAAACGTCATCCCTGAAAACTATGAAACTAGCATGGATTCAAACCAAGCAACATGGGATCAGGGTTTCAGTCAAATCACAATGCTCCCTGTTGCGGCAGGTGGTTTGCCGCCAAAAGGGCAGGACTTTAACGGAATTCTCAACCAGATTTCAGAGAACATTGTTTATCAATCTCAAGGTGGGCGTTTTAAGTTTTCCCCTGAATACGCCGAGTCTATTGGTGGCTATCCGAAGGGGGCAATACTTCAGTCTGATGACGAGAAAAAAGAATATCAGAGCTTAATCGATAACAACAAAGTTAACTTCAATACAACATCCAATATCTCAGCATCGTGGGAGTTGGTTGGCGCTAAGTACGCGATTAAAACTGAAGTTGATTTAGCTTTATTAAAGAAATTCGACAAAGCGAATATCTCAGGCGTAAAGGGCAACGATAACGACAAAGTGCCTAGTCTGAATTTGTTTACCACTGAGGTCGGCAAGCTGCAGCCGAAAGGGGATTACGCAATAGCTGGTTATAGCTATTCCAAGTCAGAGTCAGATAGTAAGTATGCGACTAATGACGCGTTAAGAAATACAACATCTCAAACCATCTTCGATAGAGCAATCGTAATACCTCTAAATGCTGATTTAAATGATTACTTGATCCCTGGTCTTTATTTTCAACCCAATGGCAACATTGGAGAGAATAGTAAAAACTATCCTAGCAACTCGCCCGGTTCGCTTGAGATCATCAAAACAGGTAATAGTAGTGTTAAGCAAGTTTACACAGATTGGTATGATAAAAAGACGTATACAAGACGATACAACGGAGGGAATAAAACATGGGCTGATAGATGGGATGAAGATTACACAAAATTAAATCCTCCAACGGCAGCCGAATTAAACGTCTATAGCATTCAACAGGCCGACAGTAAATTTCAGCCAAAAGGTAATTATCAACCCGCTGGTAATTATCAGCCTAAAGGTGAGTATGTTGATAAAAATTCAACGCAAGAGCAAATTATACAAGGGTTTTTAACGGCGACTCGGCGATTATCTGTCGAGGCACCTGATAAGGCTAGGGCGGTATTGTATGCAGTGACAGATGGTAATGTTGGTATTACTGCTCAAGACTCAACTGGGAGATTTTTGGGGGATATCAAACATCCCGGCAACGGTAAAAATGGCACATTTGCAATTGTAGAGCAACTTATCGGTGAGGGGCAAAAATGGGTTAATGTCACATCAGAGCGTCAGTCAAGGGTCACATATACAAATGATACGTCAAGACCGATTCTTGTTTGTGTGACGGCATACGGAGAAGCTAAAAATGTTGATTTTTTAGTTAATGATACTGTCGTTGCATTAATTGGATATAACTCGCAGGCAACAATAGCGCGTCCGTTGTCAGTGATAGTTCCTGTAGGCGCTAAATACAGAATTTCTGACACGATTGGTTATACGTACACATGGAGTGAATTACGATGATGTATTTTAAAGATAAAGAACAGCATGTGTATGCTTATACAAAAAGCAACATAGAGCAGGCATCACGCCTAACTGAATTAGAAGTGCTACTTGCTGAAAAAGAGCCCACTTATACTCGTGCATATAATGCATTGCAAGCTGGATTGTTAGAACTTAACGAAGCGATGTCACGGTATGATTCAGCCATAGCTAGTGAAGGGCCTGATGAGGATACATCTGAGCTTGAGAATAATGTGAATGAAAAAGCAGAAAATTATAATGCGGCTTTAGCTATATTCAGCAAAATAGAATCTGAATATATACCGATTAAATCAGAGTATGACGAGATACCACTTGTATTTTTTGATATTCGTGAAAACATTCAGTCAATGAAGAAAATGACGGATAAAGAAGTTGAATCGTATCTAAATCCGCCAAAATCTAAAGAGCAACACACTGCTGAAGCTGAGCGGCAAAAACAATCATTTGCTGATGATGCAGAAAAAAATATCATTATTTTAGAGCGAAAAGTTAAGCTAAATATGGCAACAGAAGCAGATAAAAATAGTCTGACTGCATGGGAAATTTACAGTATCCAAGTTGCTGATATCAATACTTCACTAGCGCCAGATATCAACTGGCCTCAGAAACCTTAACTATCTTTGTTGTACTCATACCCCTGCGGAAATCGCTTGCTCAATTCTCTGTAATAAACTAAACGCTCACGAAAATACTCGCGCAAGTGCTCGGGTTGCTGTCGCTCGACTTCAACATCGATAACTGGCTTGCCGAGTCTTTCGCGATAAGCGACACCGGAGGCGGCTAAATCGACATTTACTTTGTCTTTATCTTCTTTCGATAGTTCTGCGAGATTGTGCATGATGGTTTCTTGTTGGGGAATGAATTCTTGGAGTATAGCACGGAGGGAAAATCACTGTGACGAGCTGTGCCGAAATTGTGACGTGATGATGAGAGTGGGTTAATCACCCATTCTCTATCGCTAATAATCTAGTCTGTGTTATTATTTCGCTTGAGTTACTTTTAATGTACATAGTAGTTTTGAAGTTTGTGTACATACCTGTGTACATACCTTGCATTGTGAAGCAAGAAGTTAAACGTAACGTATTGATTTATAAACTTTGGAATAATCAAGCAAGTGATCTTTCGTGTGGGTCACCACTGCTGATAAGGATTTTTTAATGCCTGTTATTACTCTTCCTGATGGAAGTCAGCGTCAATTCGACCATGCAGTTTCTGTCATGGATGTGGCTCGCGATATCGGTGCCGGCCTAGCAAAAGCATGTATCGCTGGTCGTGTTAATGGTGAGCTGGTGGATGCTTGTGAACTGATCGAGCATGACGCAAACCTGTCAATTATCACGAGTAAAGATGATGAAGGTCTAGAAATCATTCGTCACTCTTGTGCTCACTTATTAGGTCATGCAATTAAACAATTGTGGCCAAATACCAAAATGGCAATCGGTCCGGTTATCGACAACGGTTTCTATTATGATATTGACCTTGACTATACGTTGACCCAGGAAGATTTGGACAAGCTAGAAAAGCGTATGCTTGAGCTTGCCAAAACAGATTATGACGTGGTTAAAAAACGTGTTTCTTGGGCTGAAGCTCGTGAAACATTTGTAAATCGTGGCGAAGATTATAAAGTTGAAATCTTGGATCAAAATATTAGCCAAGATGATCGCCCAGGTTTATATCACCACCAAGAATATATTGATATGTGTCGCGGTCCACACGTACCAAATATGCGTTTCTGTCACCACTTTAAATTACAAAAAGTAGCAGGAGCATACTGGCGCGGTAACAGCGACAATAAAATGCTGCAACGTATTTACGGTACAGCATGGGCAGATAAAAAGCAGCTTGCTGCGTATCTGCTGCGCTTAGAAGAAGCGGCGAAGCGTGACCACCGTAAAATTGGTAAGCAATTAGATTTATATCATATGCAGGAAGAAGCGCCGGGTATGGCGTTCTGGCATAACGATGGTTGGACAATTTTCCGTGAACTGGAAACTTTTGTACGTACCAAACTGAAATCCTACAATTACCAAGAAGTTAAAGGCCCATTTATGATGGACCGCGTATTGTGGGAAAGAACAGGTCACTGGGAAAACTACAAAGATGCAATGTTCACAACCTCATCTGAGAACCGTGAATATTGTGTTAAACCAATGAACTGCCCAGGTCATGTTCAGATCTTTAACCAAGGGTTAAAATCTTACCGTGATTTACCATTGCGTATGGCAGAATTTGGTAGCTGTCACCGTAATGAGCCTTCAGGTGCACTGCATGGTTTGATGCGCGTACGTGGTTTTACCCAAGACGACGCCCATATCTTCTGTACTGAAGATCAAATTCTGGGCGAAGTGACTAGCTGTATTGAGATGATTTATGACGTTTACAGCACTTTCGGTTTTGAAAAAATCGTTGTAAAACTGTCTACTCGTCCTGAAAAACGTATCGGTACAGACGATATGTGGGATACGGCAGAAGCAGACTTAGCCAATGCGCTGAAGTCGAAAGGTATTGAGTTTGAATACCAGCCGGGCGAAGGTGCATTCTACGGTCCGAAAATTGAATTTACACTGTATGACTGCCTTGACCGTGCATGGCAATGCGGTACTGTACAATTAGACTTCTTCTTACCGGGTCGTCTAAATGCTTCTTATGTTGGCGAAAATAATGAGCGTATTACGCCCGTTATGATCCACCGTGCGGTTCTGGGTTCACTAGAGCGCTTTATCGGTATCTTAACGGAAGAATATGCAGGTTTCTTCCCAACATGGTTAGCACCACAACAAGTTGTTGTGATGAACATTACAGATAGTCAAGCAGACTATGTTCAAGAATTAGTTAGCAAGCTGCAAAGTGTTGGCATTCGTGCGAAAGCGGACTTACGTAACGAGAAAATCGGCTTTAAGATCCGCGAACACACCCTGCGTCGTGTTCCTTACATGTTGGTTTGTGGTGAGAAAGAAGTTGAATCAGGTAAAGTGTCTGTTCGTACCCGTCGTGGTAAAGATTTAGGCAGCCTTGATGTTAACGAATTCATGACTAAACTACTGGAAGAAATTCGCAGTCGTCAGCTCAATCAGATGGAGGAATAAGGTATTAAAGGCGGAAAAAAACTCCCAACAGCACGCCCGAATCGTATTAACGAAGAGATCCGTGCAACTGAAATCCGTGTTACTGGCATTGACGGTGAACAACTTGGTGTAATGAGTGTGCGTGACGCACTTGCCAAAGCGGAAGAAGCTGGTGTTGATTTAGTTGAAATCAGCCCAAACGCAGAGCCACCAGTTTGTCGTATCATGGATTACGGCAAGTATCTTTATGAGAAGAGTAAATCTCAGAAAGAGCAGAAAAAGAAACAAAAAGTTGTTCAAGTGAAGGAAATTAAATTCCGTCCGGGAACAGATGAAGGAGACTACCAAGTTAAATTACGTAGCCTCATTCGTTTCTTAGAAGATGGTGATAAAGCGAAAATCACACTGCGTTTCCGTGGTCGTGAAATGGCTCATCAACAAATCGGTATGGAGATGCTTAACCGCATCAAAGCTGATTTAGAAGAGCTAGCCGTCGTTGAATCATTCCCTTCACGTATTGAAGGTCGCCAAATGATCATGGTGATGGGACCTAAGAAAAAATAATAGGTCATGATTAAGAACGCGAGTGGGGGATTGCACCTCACTCGCGTTTTTTTATTGTTAGACTTGGCTATTTACATGATCCTCTGCGAATAATTTGAATATCTGCTTGAGTAATCTCACAATAAGCAGTAAAATCCGCGGTCGAATCGCTTTGTAAAACTCGCTTTGTTTGAGTTAGAGCCAAAAAAGAATATCGCGTTTGGGTAATAAATTGTTTAAAAAGACATTACCGAGGCGCTTGCTTTAGAGAATGTAGCAAATCTCTTTATCCAGTTGGAGGAATGAAGTATTAAAGGCGGAAAAAGAATCCCATCAACACGACCAAATCGTATTAATGATGAAATTCGTGTTCCTGAAGTCCGTTTAACCGGTTTAGACGGCGAACAGTTAGGCATCATGAGCGCACGTGAAGCGCTTGAAAAAGCTGAAGAAGCAGGTGTTGACCTCGTAGAAATCAGCCCAAATGCTGAACCGCCAGTTTGTCGTATTATGGATTACGGCAAATTCCTTTATGAGAAGAGCAAGTCTCAAAAAGAACAGAAAAAGAAACAAAAAGTTGTTCAGGTGAAGGAAATTAAATTCCGCCCTGGTACAGATGAAGGTGATTATCAGGTCAAACTACGCAACCTGATTCGCTTTCTAGAAGATGGTGATAAAGCGAAAGTAACACTGCGTTTTCGTGGTCGTGAAATGGCTCACCAGCAAATCGGTATGGAAATGCTTAACCGCATCAAATCTGATTTGGAAGAGTTAGCATCTGTTGAATCATTCCCTTCGAAGATTGAAGGGCGTCAAATGATTATGGTGCTAGCACCTAAGAAGAAATAATTAGGCAACCAAGTAATAGTTTCACAGTAATGTGAGTATTATTCGCCTAATTAATTCGTAGTTAATCACAATGCGAAGTTGGAAATAAAAGAAATGCCAAAGATTAAAACTGTACGTGGCGCAGCAAAGCGCTTTAAAAAAACTGCAGGCGGTGGCTTTAAGCGTAAGCATGCAAACCTTCGTCACATTCTGACTAAAAAGTCTACTAAGCGTAAACGCCATTTACGTCCGAAAGGAATGGTATCTAAGGGCGATCTGGGTCTGGTTGTTGCTTGCCTGCCTTACGCATAAGTAAACATTTAGTTAATTAAGAATAAAGACGATAGGAGATAGCTATGGCTCGCGCAAAACGTGGTGTAATCGCACGTGCACGTCACAAAAAAATCATGAAACAGGCGAAAGGTTACTATGGTGCACGTTCACGTGTTTACCGCGTAGCATTTCAAGCGGTAATCAAAGCTGGTCAATATGCTTACCGTGACCGCCGTCAACGTAAACGTCAGTTCCGTCAACTGTGGATCGCGCGTATCAACGCTGCGGCTCGTCAGAACGGTCTGTCTTACAGCCGTTTCATCAATGGCTTGAAAAAAGCTTCAATTGAAATCGACCGTAAGATCTTAGCAGACATCGCAGTTTTCGATAAAGCAGCATTCACTGCTTTAGTTGAAAAAGCAAAAGGCGCTTTAGCTTAATGTTTGCTTGAAAAGAGGAAGGAAACTTCCTCTTTTCATTTATAATGTTTGTATTAAAAATCAGCTTGTGTTAATACTTTCAGTCAATATTAGTCACTTTAAACCTGTGTTTTTGAGACTCTTTTAATGAACAACGTTATTTTTCGTTTCTTTTTTTACTTTAGCACCTGAATCTCGGGGGCTTTTGCGTATAGCGAGTAGAATAGAAACGAAAAGTTACGCTAAAGCCTCCGTCAGGAGGCTTTTTTGTTTTTGGTTTGATAGAAAATACAGTAAAATCAGTCAGGTATTCACATCTTATTAATATGATTTGTGAAATTTGATAAATTTAGTGAATAACTAGCAAAAGACCGAGTGGTCATAAAGGGGAAACAATGCCACATCTCGCTGAATTGGTTGCACAGGCAAAAGCAGCCATTGAACAGGCCCAAGATGTTGCGACGTTAGAGTCAGTGCGTGTTGAATTTTTAGGCAAAAGCGGCCACTTCACACTCCAGATGAAAACGTTGCGTGATCTGCCTGCGGATGAACGCCCAGCAGCAGGGGCTGTGATTAATGAAGCTAAAGTCCAAGTTCAAGATGCACTGAACGCCCGTAAAGATGCAATGCAAGCCGATATTCTGAATGCACGTTTAGCATCAGAAAAAATCGATGTTTCATTACCGGGCCGCCGTATGGAAAATGGTGGATTACACCCAGTAACTCGCACCATTCAGCGAATTGAAGAATTTTTTGGTGAATTAGGTTTTTCTGTTGAGACAGGGCCTGAAATCGAAGATGACTACCATAACTTTGACGCTCTGAACATTCCTGCTCATCACCCAGCGCGTGCTGATCACGATACTTTTTGGTTTGATGCGAAACGTTTATTACGTACCCAAACATCCGGTGTGCAGATTCGTACGATGAATGGTCAGCAGCCACCTATCCGCATCATTGCGCCAGGCCGTGTTTATCGTAATGACTACGACCAGACTCATACCCCAATGTTCCACCAAACTGAAGGTCTGATTGTTGATAAAGACATTAGCTTTACCAACTTAAAAGGTACACTTCATGACTTCCTGAACAACTTCTTTGAAGAAGAAGTTCAAGTTCGTTTCCGTCCTTCCTATTTCCCGTTCACTGAGCCTTCTGCTGAAGTTGATGTTATGGGTAAAAACGGTAAGTGGCTGGAAGTATTAGGTTGCGGTATGGTTCACCCTAATGTATTACGCAATGTCGGTATTGACCCTGAGGTCTACTCTGGATTTGCATTCGGTATGGGAATGGAGCGCTTAACCATGTTGCGTTATGGCGTATCTGACCTTCGTGCATTCTTCGAAAACGATCTTCGTTTCCTCAAACAGTTTAAATAAGGCGGGTCTATCTCATGAAATTCAGTGAACTATGGTTACGCGAATGGGTGAACCCGGCGGTAAGCAGTGAAGAATTATCAGACCAGATCACAATGGCGGGTCTGGAAGTTGATGGTGTTGAAACCGTTGCGGGTCAATTCCACGGCGTTGTTGTGGGTGAAGTTGTTGAATGTGGACAACACCCTAACGCAGATAAACTGCGTGTCACGAAAGTGAATGTCGGCGGCGATCGCTTATTAGATATCGTATGTGGTGCACCAAACTGTCGCCAAGGCTTACGTGTTGCCGTGGCAACCGTTGGAGCTGTATTACCGGGTGATTTCAAAATTAAAGCGGCGAAATTACGTGGCGAGCCATCAGAAGGCATGCTGTGCTCATACTCTGAGTTAGGTATTTCTGATGACCACAGCGGCATTATTGAATTACCACAAGACGCGGTTATTGGTACTGACATCCGTGAATATCTAAAATTAGATGATCACGCGATTGAAATCAGCATTACACCAAACCGTGCAGATTGCTTAAGTATCTTAGGTGTGGCGCGTGATGTAGCGGTTATCAACAAATTAGATTTAGTTGAACCTGCAATTAGCCCAGTAGCTAGCACAATTAAAGACACGTTCCCAATTCGTGTTGAAGCACCTGCTGCCTGCCCACGCTTCTTAGGTCGTGTGATCAAAAATATCGATGTTAGCGCACCAACGCCAATGTGGATGAAAGAGAAACTGCGTCGTGGCGGTGTTCGCTCGATTGATGCCGTTGTCGACATCACAAACTATGTTCTGTTGGAATTAGGTCAACCACAACACGCTTATGATTTAGATCGTTTAAATGCCGCTATCGTTGTGCGTATGGCGAAAGATGAAGAGAAGTTAGTTCTGCTAGACGGTACAGAAGCTACTCTGAAATCTGACACGCTAATTATTGCTGATGAAACTCAAGCTTTGGGTATCGCGGGCATCTTTGGTGGTGAGCACTCCGGTGTTAACACTGAAACCAAAAATATTTTATTAGAATGCGCATTCTTCGAACCACTGGCTATCACTGGCCGTGCTCGTAATTACGGTCTGCACACTGATGCTTCACACCGTTTTGAACGAGGTGTTGACTCACAGCTACAATTTAAATCGATGGAGCGTGCAACTGCGTTGATCGTGGAAATTTGTGGCGGTGAAGTTGGTGAAATCATTGACGTTTCTAGCGAAGCACATTTACCGAAACCAGCAAATATTAAGCTGACGCGTAAAAAATTAGACCGTTTAATCGGTCATGTGATCGCAGACGAAACGGTGACCGATATTCTGACGCGTTTAGGTTGCCAAGTACAAGTTTCCGCGGATTGCTGGGATGTTGTGGCGCCAAGCTGGCGTTTCGATATGCAAATCGAAGAAGATTTAGTTGAAGAAGTCGCTCGCGTATACGGATATAACAATATCCCAGACGTACCGCTGCGTGCTGATTTGATTATGACTGACCATAAAGAAGCTAATTTACCGCTGAAACGTATTAAAGCGATGTTAGTTGACCGTGGTTATCAAGAAGCGATTACTTATAGCTTCGTAGACCCTAAAATTCAAAGCCTATTACATCCGCAGGAAGAAGTACTTTCCTTGCCAAATCCAATTTCAGCGGACATGTCCGCAATGCGTTTGTCTCTGTTGACTGGTTTATTAGGCACTGTGGTCTATAATCAAAATCGTCAACAAAACAGAATTCGTTTATTTGAGACAGGTCTACGCTTTACGCCTGATAATCAAGCAGAATATGGTATTCGTCAGGAAAACATGCTGGCGGGTGTGATCACGGGCAACAAATTCGATGAACATTGGTCATTAGATAAACAAGTTGTTGACTTCTTTGATTTAAAAGGTGATCTTGAAGCTGTTTTTGAATTGACTGGAAAACTAAATCAAATTACATTTAAATCTGAAGCACATCCAGCACTACATCCTGGGCAAAGTGCTGGGATTTATCTGGAAAATGAACATATTGGCTTTATCGGTGTTGTTCACCCAGAACTAGAACGTAAACTCGATTTAAATGGTCGTACAGTCGTGTTTGAAGTTCGTACTGATGCAATCGCACAGCGTGTTATTCCAGAAGCGAAAGCGATTTCGCGTTATCCGTCGAACCGTCGTGACATTGCTGTGGTTGTGCCAGAAACTGTAGCAGCTGCCGAAGTTTTAGCAGAATGTAAAAAAGTTGGCATAAATCATATAGTTGGCATAAACTTATTTGATGTGTATTGTGGTGAGGGGATAGCAGAGGGTTATAAGAGTCTCGCTATCAGTCTCGTCTTCCAAGATACCCAGCGTACCATGGAAGAAGAAGAGATTACCGCGACCGTTGATCTGTGTGTTGCTGCGTTAAAACAGCGATTCCAAGCCTCCTTGAGGGACTAAACTTATGGCGCTTACTAAAGCTGAAATGTCAGAAAATTTGTTTGAAAAACTAGGTGTTAGCAAACGTGATGCGAAAGACCTTGTTGAAACTTTCTTTGAAGAGGTTCGCCTTTCCTTAGAAAACGGTGAGCAAGTTAAATTATCTGGATTCGGTAACTTTGATTTACGTGATAAAAATCAACGTCCCGGTCGTAACCCTAAAACTGGGGAAGATATTCCAATCACTGCTCGTCGTGTTGTTACTTTCCGTCCAGGCCAAAAATTAAAAAGCCGCGTGGAAAAAGCAACGCCAAAAGAGTAATCCTATTCTCTGAATAGCAGAGTAATAAAAAAGACCGCCTAGGCGGTCTTTATTTTTAAGTAAAACATTTTTAAGTAAAAGACATCTTTTAAATACGGTGAAATAGACTTTTCTCTTGATGGATTAACGCGGCAATATAATTTTCAGCGAGTTTAGTTACTTCAGCTTCTTTTCGAAGCTCAGCAAGAGATTCCTGACTATTATGTTGCGGTGTACTGCTTGTATTGATCAAGTGCGGTGCGAAAATCATAGCTAAATTTCTGATGGACATTTTATGGGATGCCTCATCATTGGAAATGAGAGCGCAAAAGCGAGTAACAAGTTGCAATGTTAATGGCGGTGGTGCTAGGCGACTCAATGCACTGTGGATCCTTTTGTCGCAGTTTTTTAAAATCGAAGGGGCTTTATTTTTTAATTGTTCACTATTTTTAATTTGTTGGGTCACATCTTCTTTGTTTTTAACTGCATCAGCACAAGCTTGTAAATCATCAAATGAAATATCTGATTTGAAGTCGATGTTGTTAGTTTTTCTGAGTAATTCCCCAGCTATTTTTTTAAACGCGCTGGTTAATGTTTGTAAAGAACAGTTCACGGCGAGTGTAAGATGGCCATTCGGGTCATTTATCATATTAACGAGTTCACTGACAGCATTTTTGCTACCTTCAGTACGAAGTATACCTTCACTTGTTGCATACTCATTATGTTTAAGAATCTTACAACCAAGCAGGTTAATGGCGTGATTTTTCTCTCTATCTATGTCAGAAAGACGGTCATAATTATTAATGAGTAGCTCATTGCTTTGCTGCAATTTATCGGTTTCGTTTTTTCGTGTTTTTTCTGCACGCTGGGCTTTATGTTGAGCGACTGCGTTTAATGCAGCAGCTCGTGCCGCATCGACTCGAGGATTCCCGGTTAAACCCGCTTTGGGAATGATGCCATCTTGAGGTGATAAGTTTTTTGCGGAAGTTTCATCTGCAAAGGAAACCGCGCGAGATGATGCCCCCTTGTTCGGAAGGCTAATCATAACAAAGGCTTCATCTGAAACAGTTTTTTTCTTGCTTACTTGTTTGCTTTGGCAACTAAAAAGTAAAGAAAAAAAGCTAGTAAATGATTGAGTTACTTTTCTTAGCGATGTTTTAAAATGGCTGTTAGCCTTATTTTCAGTTTGGCCAGTTTCTTTTACGTCGAATGTAGAGAGCGATGATTTGGGGGAATTATTAACTGTGCTTAGTGCCATATGCAAACCCTCATTGTGGTTAAAAGTGGAATTAAAATTGGCAGCAGTTTAAATTTTTTCTTATGCTCTCTCTTATATAAAACGCGCTTATTTTTTAATGAAAGATAATTATTGTAAATGTAATGACTATTTCCTTGAAAAACTTACAAAAAAAACAACATCAATCCGATATGGGGTTGATTATTTTGTTGTTACTGAGTCTTTGTATCATTGCAATGCTATCGCTCAGTGCAGGGGAAATTTGGTATTGGCCGAACCAATGGATGGATGATTCTGCACAATTATTTGTCTGGCAAATTCGCTTACCTCGACTTCTTGCAGTTATCACCATTGGTGCATCATTGGCAGTAACGGGCGCCATTATGCAAGCATTATTTGAGAACCCATTGGCGGAACCGGGATTGCTAGGGATCAGTAATGGTGCTGGAGTTGCGGTTGTTTTTACTGTATTGCTCTCCTCAGGAGTTACCTACTATTGGTTAGTTAGCATAAGTGCCATTATTGGCGCTTTAGTCCTCACGGGCGTTTTACTCTATTTTGCTCGTCATCAACATTTGAATAATGCCAGCTTATTATTAGTTGGTGTTGCGCTTGGTGTGATCAGCGGTGCGTGCATGACATGGATGGTCTACATGAGCAGTAATCTAGATTTACGCCAATTACTGTATTGGATGATGGGCAGCTTCAGTGGTGTTGATTGGCGTCAAATAGGATTAGTCATTGCTTGCCTCCCATTTTTATTTTGGGCCATAACTCAGGGAAGAATTTTAAATTATTTATTGCTGGGTGATATTCAAGCTTATCAATTGGGTATTTCTACGCATCGTTGGCGATTAATATTAATTATCATTACTGGAATATTAATTGGACTCAGCGTGGCAATTGCGGGGGCAATTAGTTTTATAGGATTAGTGATCCCCCATATATTAAGGCTAAGTGGGATCACTGATAACCGTTTTTTATTACCAGCCTGTGCAATTGCTGGGGCGCTAAGCTTATTAATTGCAGATTTGTTATCCCGATTATTGATAGATAATGCTGAAATTCCGATAGGCGTGATTACCGCGACCTTGGGCGCCCCTATTTTTATTTATCTTCTCGTCAAAAATCATACGTGGCGACAATAATATGAATAAAACAGTGATGATTGAAACGCAAAATCTGACTGTGGGAAGCCGGTTACGAGGTATTAACCAGCCCATTTTTGCAGGGGAGCAGATACATCTATTGGGTGCGAATGGAGCAGGAAAAAGCACATTACTTTCAGTGTTGAGTGGTTGCATATCTTACACAGGAGCGATTTTTTTTAATCGTGTGAATCTGAAAGATTATGCTGTTCAAGATCTTGCAAGGTTTCGCTCTTATCTCACACAGCAAACGGGTATTTTACCAAGTTTAAAAGTGTTTCAATACTTATCCTTGTTTATTGAGCAGCATGTCGTTCCGCCCGCAATTTTTAGCGAATTATGCGAAGATTTTCAACTTTCACCATTGCTATCTAAACCTATTAGCCAATTATCAGGTGGGGAATGGCAGCGAATTCGGATAGTCGCTGTATTTTTGCAGGTATGGGATCGGGACTGTTTGAGCGGAAAAATAATCTTATTTGATGAACCAATAAACAATTTAGATATTATTCAGCAAGGAATGCTAGATAAATGGGTGAAATGTTTTTGTCATTGCGCAGGAACAGTTATAATGAGTGGACATAATCTTAGTCATTCTTATAAAAATGCAAGTCGAATTTGGATGATGAAGAAAGGCGCGATTATCTATGAAGGTGAGCCTGACAATGTCATGACAGAAAGTCATTTGTCAGATGTATTTATGGCTGATATAAAACTCAATCAGAGCTCATCGAATAAAGTATGGCAAATTAACGATCATACTAATTAGCTAATCGTGTTCTTATTGCCCGTATCACGGCAATTATTGCAGTAATGATGACTGGTGTTGAGGTTCGGTTAAAGTAATTTTAACTAGAATATCCTATTCATAATGAAACTAGGCTACAGACAATATGAGCAATTTCCTTCCGTTTTCAAAACCAGCAATCGGGGATGAAGAGGTTAAGGCAGTAGAAAACGTTCTGCGTTCAGGCTGGATAACTACAGGCCCACAGAATCATCAATTAGAAGAAGATTTTTGCAAACGTTATGGTTGCAAGCATGCGATTGCCCTTGCATCGGCAACTGCAGGTATGCATGTTGTTTTGATGGCGCTGGGTATCGGTCCTGGTGATGAGGTTATCACTCCGTCACAAACATGGGTTTCAACTATCAATATGATTGAGCTGCTAGGTGCAACGCCAGTTATGATTGATGTTGATCGTGATACCCTCATGATTCAGCCAGAAGCAGTAGAAAAAGCCTTAACGAGCAAAACGAAGGCAATTATCCCTGTTCATTATGCGGGTGCGCCTTGTGATTTAGATGCCCTGCGTGCCATCGCGAAAAAAGCAGGTGTTTACCTCATTGAAGATGCGGCTCATGCAGTCGGAACACGTTATAAAAATGAGTGGATTGGTGAGAAGGGCACTGCCATTTTTTCATTCCATGCAATCAAAAACGTAACCTGTGCTGAAGGTGGTCTAGTCGCCACTGACGATGATGCACTTGCTCAGCGTGTTCGTGCATTAAAATTTCATGGTTTAGGTGTAGATGCGTTTGATCGCCAAATGCAAGGCCGTAAACCGCAAGCCGAAGTGGTTGAGCCAGGTTTCAAATATAACCTATCTGATATTCATGCGGCGATTGCAGTAGTACAATTATCCCGCGTTGAGTATTTAAACCAGCGTCGAGCTGAACTGACGGCACGCTACCGTGAGTTACTAAAAGACTCTCCATTACAAATGTTATCTGTGCCAGAATACCCACATTTACACGCTAACCACTTATTTATGGTACGTGTTGATGAATCTGTGTGTGGCATTGACCGCGATGCATTTATGGAGAAGCTAAAAGAGCATAATATTGGTACGGGATTACATTTCCGTGCGGCTCATACACAAAAATATTACCGCGAAAAATACCCAGAGCTGTCATTGCCAGAATCAACATGGAATAGTGCAACGCTTTGCTCATTGCCTCTGTTCCCAGACATGACTGACGCGGATGTTGAACGGGTAGTAAGTGCGATTAATACAGTCCTTTTGGAGTCAAAATAGTGTCATTAGCTGATGAATTTGATGAGATTAAAAAAGTCTCAGTGGTAATCCCTGTTTATAACGAAGAGCAAAGTTTGCCTCAACTGTTAGAACGTACGATTAAGTCCTGTAAACAACTGACTCAAGCTTATGAGTTAATTCTAGTTGACGATGGAAGTAGCGACCGTTCTGCAAAAATGTTGGTTGAAGCGGCTGAAAATCCAGATAACCATGTGATTGCGATCATTTTAAACCGCAACTATGGTCAACACTCTGCGATCATGGCGGGTTTCAATCAAGCGGATGGCGACTTAGTTATCACTCTTGATGCGGACTTACAAAACCCACCGGAAGAGATCCCTCGTTTAGTACAAACAGCGGCTCAAGGCTATGATGTTGTTGGTACTCGTCGTGCTAATCGTCAAGATTCATGGTTCCGCAAAACGGCGTCAAAAATGATCAATGCAATGATCACCAAGGCGACCGGTCGTTCAATGGGTGACTATGGTTGTATGCTGCGCGCTTATCGCCGTCACATCATTGAAGCGATGCTTCAATGCCATGAACGCAGCACATTTATTCCTATTTTAGCGAATACCTTTGCGCGTAGAACCATCGAAATTGATGTAGCGCATGCTGAGCGCGAGTTTGGTGATTCAAAATACAGCTTTATGAAGCTGATTAATTTAATGTATGACTTATTAACTTGTTTAACGACTGCGCCTCTGCGTTTGTTAAGCGTGGTTGGTAGCATTATCGCTGCTGGCGGCTTTGTGCTGGCAGTGTTGTTAATTGTTTTACGTTTACTGTTCGGTGCGAGCTGGGCAGCTGACGGCGTATTTACACTGTTTGCGATACTCTTTATGTTTATCGGCGCACAGTTTGTTGCTATGGGATTATTGGGCGAATACATCGGTAGGATCTATAATGATGTGCGCGCGAGACCTCGTTATTTTATTCAAAAAGTCGTCGGTGCAGACCTTAAAACCGACAAAAATCAGGAAGAAAACTAATGAAAGCTATTGTTTTTGCCTATCATGATATTGGCTGTGTAGGGATAAAAGCGCTTGAGAAAGCGGGTTTTGATATTCAGGCAGTATTTACACACACTGATGATCCAAATGAAAACCACTTTTACTCTTCTGTAGCTCGTGTCAGTGCAGATATGGAACTTCCTGTTTTCGCTCCAGAAAACGTTAACCACCCACTGTGGATTGAACGTATTCGTGAGATGAAACCCGATGTGATTTTCTCTTTCTACTATCGCGATATGTTAAGCGAAGAACTGTTAGCATTAGCACCGAAAGGCGCTTTCAACCTGCACGGTTCTTTACTGCCTAAATACCGTGGTCGTGCACCAATCAACTGGGCACTGTTAAATGGTGAAAGTGAAACTGGCGTAACGCTGCACAAAATGGTTGCTAAAGCTGATGCTGGCGATATCGTAGCGCAAGAAAAAGTGGCTATCACGGATACTGATACTGCCCTGACTCTGCATGCGAAAGTCCGTGAAGCAGCAGAAGTTCTGTTAGATAAAACTCTGCCATTAATCGAAGCGGGCAGCTACAAAACTGTTGCTCAAGATGAGAGCCAAGCAAGCTACTTCGGTCGTCGTTGTGCTGATGATGGTCAAATCGACTGGAGCCGCAGCGCGAAAGAAATTAGCTGCCTGATCCGCGCAGTGACTGAACCATACCCAGGCGCGTTCACCTATTTAGGTGCACGTAAAATGATCGTATGGCGTGCTCGTGTATTAGATGATAACCAAGGTAAAGCTGCGGGTACCGTATTATCTAGCGACCCACTGCGTATCGCATGTGGTCAAGGCGCACTGGAAATCGTTAGCGGTCAAAGCGAAACTGGTCTGTACATGCAAGGCAACCGTCTGGCTAACGAAATGGGCATCGTGACTGACGTTCGCGTTGGTGCTAAACCAACTGCGCAAGTTAAGCGTCGTAAACGTGTTCTGATCTTAGGTGTGAACGGCTTTATCGGTAACCACTTAACTGAGCGCCTGTTGCAAGATGACAACTACGATATCTATGGTATGGATATTGGTTCATCTGCAATTGAACGTTTCATTGGTAACCCTCGTTTCCACTTTATCGAAGGTGACGTAAGCATCCACACTGAGTGGATTGAATACCACATCAAAAAATGTGACGTTATTCTGCCACTGGTTGCTATCGCGACACCAATCGAATATACCCGTAACCCACTGCGTGTATTCGAATTAGACTTCGAAGAAAACCTGAAAGTTGTTCGTTACTGCGTGAAATACAACAAACGCATCATTTTCCCATCAACTTCTGAAGTTTATGGTATGTGTGATGATAAAGAGTTTGATGAAGACGAATCTCGTCTGATCGTTGGTCCAATCAACAAACAACGTTGGATTTACTCTGTATCTAAACAGTTACTTGACCGAGTTATCTGGGCATACGGCGCGAAAGAAGGTCTGAAATTCACCTTATTCCGTCCATTTAACTGGATGGGACCACGTTTAGACAGCCTGAACTCTGCGCGTATTGGTAGCTCACGTGCAATCACTCAGCTGATCCTGAACTTAGTTGAAGGTTCACCAATCAAGTTAGTCGATGGTGGTGCGCAAAAACGCTGCTTCACAGATATCAAAGATGGTATCGAAGCACTGTTCCGCATCATTGAAAACAAAGACGGCAAATGTGATGGTCAAATCATCAACATCGGTAACCCAACTAACGAAGCAAGTATTCGTCAGTTAGCGGAAATGCTGTTAGAAAGCTTCGAAAAACACCCGGCTCGTAGCAAATTCCCTCCATTTGCTGGCTTCCGTGAAATCGAAAGCGCTAGCTACTATGGTCAAGGTTACCAAGACGTTGAGCATCGTAAACCAAGTGTTGAAAACGCACGTCGTTTACTTGACTGGGTTCCGACGATCGACATGAAAGATACCATTGAAGAAACATTAGACTTCTTCTTACAGGGTGCTGTAGAAGAGCTGGAAAGCAAAAAATAATGAAAAAAGTTGGCTTGAGAATCGATGTGGACACCTATCAAGGTACATTGAAAGGGGTTCCTCAATTACTTAAAGTGCTCAAAGAGCATGATATTCAGGCCAGCTTTTTCTTCAGTGTAGGACCCGATAATATGGGGCGCCATTTATGGCGCCTTTTGCGTCCTAAATTTCTGTGGAAAATGCTACGGTCGAATGCGGCATCTTTGTATGGTTTAGATATTTTACTGGCAGGTACTGCGTGGCCGGGTAAAAAAATCGCCAAAGATTTAGGCTATCTGATGAAACAAACCTTGGAAGCAGGGCACGAAGTCGGCTTACATGCGTGGGATCATCAAGGATGGCAAGCCAAAGTGGCTAAATGGAGCGAGGCTCAACTCACTGAACAAGTGAAATTGGGTGTCGACGCACTGCACAACGCGACAGGTCAACGAGTCACTTGTTCAGCGGTAGCAGGGTGGCGTGGTGACGAGCGTGTACTTGAAGTTAAACAAGGGTTTAATTTTGACTACAACAGCGACTGCCGTGGAAAATTCCCATTTAGACCTATTCTACGTGATGGTTCGTTGGGAACAGTGCAAATTCCTGTGACGTTACCGACCTACGATGAAGTCGTTGGTACAGTGGTAGCGGACGAAGAATTTAATGATTTTATTCTTCAAGCAATCAAAGATGACCAAGGTGTTCCTGTTTACACTATCCATACGGAAGTGGAAGGAATGTCAAAGTCACAACAATTTTCACAATTATTGGAACGAATTAAGCAAGAAGAAATCCAATTCTGTACATTGAGTGAATTGTTGCCTGAAGACATCAATACGCTTCCAAAAGGAAGAGTGGTTCGCGCCCCATTCCCGGGACGAGAAGGTTGGCTGGGCTGCCAAGAAGAGGAATAAAATACCCATGTTGAATAACCGAGCGAGCAAAGTAGGAGCCTCTCTGCTGGCTCTTTTTTTTGTCTTGACCTATTTGTTGCCGTTAAACAGCCGTTTACTTTGGCAGCCGGATGAAACCCGTTATGCGGAAATCAGTCGCGAAATGCTACAACGCGGCGACTGGATTGTGCCGTACATGCTGGATATTCGTTACTTTGAAAAACCAGTGGCGGGGTATTGGATCAACAATATTAGCCAAATGATTTTTGGTGACACAAACTTTGCAGTTCGTTTCGGTTCTGTCTTCTGTATTTTATTGAGCACTCTGCTGGTTTACCGCATGGCAAAAATGATGTGGCGTAATAGCCATGTTGCTTATGTGGCAAGCTTCATCTACATTTCGATGTTCTTGGTGTTTGCAGTAGGAACATACAGCGTTCTCGACCCGATGCTATCGTTATGGATAGCCGCCAGTATGTTCTGTTGCTTATGGGCAATGAAAGCTCGAGAGGTTAAAACCAAACTCGCCGCGTGGGGAGCTCTTGGCTTGGCTTGCGGTATGGCATTCATGACCAAAGGCTTTTTAGCCTTAGCCATTCCCGTCATCGTGATGCTACCTATCACCTTGTATCAAAAACGTTTTCTTGAAATGCTCAAATATGGACCATTAGCGATTATCACTGCGGTGATCATCAGCTTGCCATGGGCATTAGCAATAGCCAAACAAGAACCGGATTACTGGAATTACTTCTTCTGGGTTGAGCATGTGAAACGCTTTACGGCGGATGATGCTCAGCACGTCGCGCCATTCTGGTACTACATTCCGATTATTTTGCTTGGGGCTATTCCGTGGATGGGCTTAGTACCTGGCTCTTTAATTAAAGGATGGAAAGAGCGTAAATCTAGCCCGGATATGTTCTTTTTATTATGTTGGTTTGTGGTGCCGGTGATTTTCTTCAGTGTTTCACGCGGAAAATTACCGACTTACATGCTGCCGTTTATGGCGCCATTGGCGCTATTAATGGCGAAATATGGTGTGGATTGTGTACGCAATGGCACCATGAAGGCATTGAAAGCTAACGGAATTATTAACATTGTTATCGGGATTGCCGCCGTGATCGCGGTGATTATTGTCAGCAGTGTGATCAAAAAGCCCCTATATGAGCATGATGAATGGTCAAAAATGGTACTGGGTGTTGTCGCATTTTCGATTTGGGCGATCATCGGTTATCTCTGCACGGTACTGAATGCAAAATACTGGTTATGGGCGGCGTCTTGCTCATTGGCAGTCAGTTTATGTATTGGTAGCGCATTGCCAAATAACACGATTGACTCGAAGTTACCGCAGAATTTTATTCATCAAAATCATGATCTTTTGATGAACAGCCAGTATTTGATGGCAAGTAACGTTGGAGTGGCTGCGGGACTGGCATGGGAAACCAAAAATTCCAATATTTATCTCTATAATAGCAGCGGTGAATTAACCTATGGCTTGGAATACCCAGACAGTGCGCATCGTTTGGTTAAACCGGATGAATTTGCGGCATGGCTAGCGAAAGCTCGCCAAGAAGGGCAGGTCACCGTGGTGTTCTTGTTAGGTAAAAAAGAAGGTTTGCCAGACATTCCTAAGCCGGATGAAGTCATTAAGAATTCCCGTATGGCAATAGTGGTTTACCATAAACAATGATAGCGCAATTACTTCTATTACTCCTTGTCAGTGTGTTGACTTGCATTGGGCAAATTGCCCAAAAGCAAGCGGTCGTCACTTGGCAAGGAGACAAACATAATAAAGCCGCATCTGCCATTCGTTGGTTGGTGCTGGCGGTATTAATGCTGGGATTGGGAATGCTGTTTTGGCTAAAGTTATTGGAAACAATGCCACTCAGTATTGCCTACCCGATGCTCAGTATTAATTTCGTCTTGGTCACATTGATAGGGCAATTTGTCTACCATGAGCAAACTGGACTAAACCACTGGCTTGGGGTTGCCTCAATCATGATAGGGATACTACTGATGAGTATAAGTGTATGAATAAAGGATACTTATGGGTACTCGGTAGCGCGCTATTAGTCACCGTCGCACAACTTAGTCTGAAAGCGGGAGTTGTGGAACTTCCATCGTTCTCTCTAGGTTGGCACTGGTTGCAGCTAGAATGGCTAGCAGATAATGCGGCAAGTTTAGGGATTATCTTTGTCGGGTTAGTCTGTTATGCGTTATCAATGTTGTGCTGGTTATTCGCGTTAAAATACATTGCGCTCAATAAAGCCTACCCGCTTATCAGTCTCAGCTATGTGTTTGTTTATATACTGGCAGTGGTGCTTCCATGGTTCAATGAGCCTGCCACTGGATTAAAAGCCGCGGGGATAGCGTTTATTCTGTTAGGCGTATGGCTGATCAGTCGACCTTCCAAGCCTTTAACCAAAAAAGCTAAATAGCATCAGATAATTAGCCTTAGGTGTTTATTTTCTGCGCGTTGTACATTATAGTCTCGCGTATTAGGATATCACTTAAGGTGATTGTTTTTTAGTTATCTATACCCACGGGTTATCTATAAGGTACGCTATGATAGTGAATCTCAAATACCTACCATTGCTGTGTTGCCTCGTGTTGATTGGCTGCTCTTCATCCGTAAAACGGACATCAGCACCGCCAATGAAAACCCAATTGTCTGATCCAATCATGACTATCGCTCAACTCAAAGACCAGCTAAGCCAATGGTATGGTACGCCGTATCATTATGGTGGCATGAGCCAAAACGGCGTGGATTGCTCGGGCTTTGTCTATCGAACATTTAGTGACCGCTTTGCGATTGAAGTCCCCCGTACGACGGTTGACCAAACGCGTTTAGGTACGCGGATTGATAAATCGGATTTAATGCCGGGTGACTTGGTATTCTTCAAAACGGGATCAGGGGAAAACGGCCTGCATGTTGGGATTTACGATACGGACAACACATTTATCCATGCATCCACCAGTAAAGGCGTAATACGCTCATCGATGGATAATAGCTATTGGCGAAAAGTGTTTTGGCAGGCTCGGCGTATCTAATTTCGTTTCATTCCTCATTAATTCTTCAGTGATTATGCTATCTTAGGAGCAAGTTTTGCTTTTAGGATAGCCGAATGTCTACATTACGTTTATTTATCTCTGAATCCTTCGACCCTTGGTTTAATTTAGCGGTAGAAGAGACTATTTTTCGCCAAATGTCCGCCAACCAACGCGTGATGTTCCTATGGCGTAATGCCGATACCGTGGTCATCGGTCGTGCTCAAAATCCATGGAAAGAGTGTAACACCCGTAAAATGGAACAAGATAATGTTCGGTTAGCGCGTCGTAGCAGTGGTGGCGGGGCTGTATTTCAAGATTTAGGGAACACCTGTTTTACTTTTATGGCAGGAAAACCCGAATATGATAAAACCATCTCAACACAAATTATTGTGGATGGGCTGGCACAAGTCGGGATCCACGCAGAAATATCTGGGCGCAATGATTTAGTTCTTGAAACCGAAAATGGCCCGAGAAAAATTTCAGGCTCAGCCTACCGTGAAACTAAAGATCGTGGCTTCCACCATGGCACTTTATTGATTAATACCGATTTAAGTCGTCTAGCAAACTACCTCAATCCCGATCCTAAGAAACTGCAAGCCAAAGGGATTACGTCAGTACGTTCTCGCGTTGCCAACTTAAATGAGCTAGTACCTGATATTTCCCATGAAAAAGTGTGTGAAGGGATCATAAATAGCTTCTTTAGCTACTACGGTGAAACAGTGGAACCAGAATATATTTCACCGGAAAAACTCCCTGATTTACCTAATTTCGCAGAGACATTCGCGAAGCAAAGTAGCTGGGAATGGAACTTTGGGCAAGCGCCAGCTTTTAGTCATATGGCAGATACTCGATTCCCATGGGGCGGTATTGAATTCCACTTTGATATTGAAAAAGGCGTGATAACGCGCTGCCAATTTTTCACCGACAGTCTCGAACCATCGCCATTGGAGTGGTTAAGTCAGCAACTCGTGGGGCAAGTCTATCAAACGGAAACTGTGCGTCAGTTGATGGCAAAAATGACCGTATTGTGGCCAGAATTGACTGAACAATTTGCAGATTTAGAAGGTTGGTTGGTGAACGAACTGAGATAAAAAAAGAGCCGATTATTTATCGGCTCAAAAAATAGATTTCGTTGGAATGGGTGTTTGAGGGTGTAACGAAAATCTAATGCGCGCTTAATGATGGCAATTGCAAGTCATAAAGGTTTTGCATTCTGGTAACTCACCTGCTTGACGGAATTTAGCAGGGGTAGTATCAAAGTGTTTTTTGAAAATACGGGTAAATGTCGCTTGTGAGCTAAAGCCATATTGCAACGCGATATCGAGAATAGGTAAGTTGCCTTCACGTAATGATTTAGCCGCTTCTAATAGGCGACGTTTACGAACATATTCACCCAGTGTGCAGCCCTTAAGCTCTTTAAATACACGCTGTAAATGCCATTTCGAATACCCGCTTTTATCCGCGATAGTATCAATTTTGATGCCTTCATTACGTTGTAATTGGCTTTCAAGCCATCTAATGATTTCATTGACTACACTTTCTGACATATCTACCTCCTACTCTAGTAGGCTATTGTTCATTAATAACTAATAATAACTCATGAAATTATGGTCTATTCTTCCTTTTTTTCCGATATATCGATAGGCTAATCGTGCGGTTTTTGAATGAGAATAACTATTGTTACGATAGTTTTCATTAAAATGCGAAAAACTAAACATACATTAATGAATGTTAATTGCTAATAAAATACAATTAGTTATGTTTATTTTTGTGAGTGAGTATAGCTTTATTTAAGCTGCCAATAGACTTGTTCAAATTTATTGTTGGTGCTGTTCTATTTTATTAACCAAGTAAATTATTGAAATTTTATTTGACGCAATAATGAACAAAATACTTCAAGACAATATAACAATTAACAGGAAATTCCGAAGTGAATTGTTTTCTTAACGATAGTGCGTGTATTGAAAGGTTCATTTACCCATGGAATTTAAGATTGGGATAAATGAACCTGATTTCAATATGTAGTTACTTATTAATTACCATTGATAACTGACATTCCAATAAAAATTACGACCTTCCTGAGGCACGTCCATAGAAGAGACATAGTTTCTATCAAACGCATTCTTGAGGGTTAGGGTAGTATTGAGCCCTTTGACAAATTGGTCGGCTTTGTAGTTTACGTAAAAATCATGAACGCCATAACCAGCCCGCTGGAAAATCTCACGGCGGTAGCGGTCTAGATCGTTAGAATTTTTTCTATCAGGCAGTTTATAGGTACTATCTCCCGTAATTTTTGTTCTTGCGGCAAATTCGCCAGTCCAGCCCACATTAATTCCGGTGTTCGCTATAGGTGCATTGAATTTAATCATCATCGATTCAGGTCGAATAGAAGAAAGAGCGTGATTTTCTAAATCTTCTTTTCCAGAGGTTAAATTATGGTTGAGGCTCAAATCAAACCACTGAGACTGATAGTGAATAAAGCTATCGAAACCAGCAATGGTGGCCGATGGCACATTGGCATAGAAAATTTCTTCAGGGAACCAGACATAATATAAATCGCGGTTCACTTTCCTTTTATATTGGCTATGCATCGCAATGTAGTTATGAGCTTTAGTATGGAAATAGGTTGTTCCAAAGCTGAGCGTATCACCCGTTAACACAAAATCGTCGAAGCTGAGTTTTAGGCCTGCTTCTGTAGTTTTATTGGTTTCTGGTTTTAAATCAGGGGACGTTCTAAAGACTGAAGTGCCGGCCCATTTGGTGGAAAAGTGAAGTGAGTTATTGTACAACTCCGCCATTCTTGGCGCGCGATAGCCTTCGGCATACGAGGAATGAAGACTTAGCCAATGCGTTGGTGTCGCGCTAATGGCAAAACGTGAAGACCAATTGGTATGTTTGCTTTTGGCAAAACCATCGCGATTGACACTATATTGTGTAAAACGCGTTCCAGCTGAAAGCGTCACAGGCACATGGGCAAACGTGAGTTCATTGTTTAGCCAACCGGAGGTATTTGATAACTCTGTGGGTGGATAGCTAATTGCATATTGATTCGGTTTTTGTTTTTGTTGATAGTGTTCAATACCGCTTTGAATATTGCTGTATGCCCAGCTCGATACAGGTAAAGTAAAGTGGTTTGAAAATTTAGAACCATAGGTATATTGATTACGACTTTCGGCACCATACTCCGTTGGTTTTTTAGCGGCTTTAACTAAATCTAATTGGCTTAGGCTGAGATCAGTATAATAAATATCCCATTCACCTTCCCATTGAAGCTTGTTTGTCGGTTTAAAAGCCTGATTAATGAGGATATCACGCTGATGAGCATTACGTTGAGTTGGGGTATTTGGGAACATCTGTTTCTTTGTATCTACGGAAGCCGGTTGTTTAAGGCTTAGCCCATCATTGCGATACTCTCTCAGCTGTAATCCAAGGTGATAAGCAGGGTTTGCCATCCAGGTGGTTTTAAACATCCAATTATGGATCTTTTCTTGGTTATCAAAAGGGGCTGAATCAATTGATGCCATTAAATATTTTTTGCGTTGGCTATAGCTGAGTAGGGCATCAACAGAATCACTGCGCCCAAGTAATGTTCCCCCCGCATAATAACCATGATCATTACGGTTGATACCACTAAATAAGCGCCCTCCGATATTTTGTCCGGGTGCTAACACTTCTGAAGCGCTGAGGGTTTTAAGGGAAATAACGCCAGCAAGCGCGCCGCTGCCGTGTTGTACAGAAGATGCGCCTTTATGTACATAGGCTTTACTGATCAGTGAGGGATCAATCAGTGTGGCATCAAATAAGCCAGAATTAAAATCCTGAACCACATTATCCACCATAATTTTGACACCACGGGAGTCGTAGCCTCGCATCTGCACTGACTGTCCATAGGTACTGCCAGCACCCGTCACAAAAATACCAGCCTGACCTTTTAATAGGTCGAGCGCAGATGTGGCGGTTTGTTGTTCTGGTGCGGTTGCGTCAATCACCTCAAATTGCTCAGCAACGGCAAACTTTTCGTGGCTCAATGGAGTGGTGGTGACGTGAATGATATCGTCGGCGGCAAAACTTGCAGTACTGAACCCAGTCATAGCAAGGGCGACGGTTAATGTTGATAAAGAAAATACTTTGCTGTGTGAAGCACCTGAAGTTGATGCTGATCTCAATGTAAGCGCCATTAGGAAATCCTTTCCTGAGTAATATGATTCTAGCAGCCAAGATAATAAAAAAATTATCTATGGGTAGCATATAGTTAAAAACGAGAATCATTATCGTTAATAAAATGACGGCATCAAGTGTTTTTCGGTTAATAATATTAAAATAATTGAGATTATAAGGTGATTATATTGTTGAATGAATGTATTGGTAGTGACTTATTTGGGCGAGGAATGGAGATAAGCGCTTTAGATTATAATACAATTTAAAGCGCTTATTTTGGCTATGGACCGCGAGACTTATTTGAAGCGGAAGTTAACCGCGTCAGCCAGAATTTCAATCAACTGTTCGGTGTCTTCCCAACCTAAACATGGATCGGTAATCGATTGACCATAAACTAGAGGTTGGCCTGCACAGATTTTTTGATTACCTTCTTTTAAGAAGCTTTCTGCCATCACACCACTAATTGCTGTGGAACCTTGCTTAATTTGTTGAGCGATATCTTGTGCCACATCTAATTGGCGACGATGAATTTTCTGGCAGTTACCGTGGCTGAAGTCCACCACTAAATGCTCAGCTAAACCAAATTCATTTAATTTTTCACATGCTTGTGAAATGTACTGCGCTTCATAGTTAGGCTTCTTGCCACCACGCATAATGATATGCCCATGAGGGTTACCACTGGTTTGGTAGATAGTCATCTGCCCGCTCTTATCTGGCGATAAAAACATATGTTGCGCTTTGGCTGCACGAATAGCATCAATAGCGATATTGATATTGCCATCTGTACCGTTTTTAAAACCAACAGGACAGGAGAGCGCCGAAGCCATTTCTCGGTGGATCTGACTTTCAGTAGTACGAGCGCCAATCGCTCCCCAGCTAATTAAGTCCGCAATATATTGCCCCGTCACCATGTCGAGGAATTCGGTGGCGGTTGCTAACCCTAATTGATTAACTTCAATCAAAAGTTTGCGCGCTAAGCGGATACCGGTGTTTACTTGACATGAATTATCAAGATGCGGATCAGAAATTAAGCCTTTCCAGCCCACAACGGTACGCGGTTTTTCAAAATAGGTGCGCATGACAATTTCTAAGCGATCTTGATATTTTTGACGTAACGTATTTAGCTTATTAGCGTATTCAATTGCGGCATCAATATCATGAATAGAGCAAGGACCTACAATTACCAGCAAGCGCAGGTCTTCACCGGATAGGATCTTTTCAATTCTTTTACGTGACGCTGTCACGTTATCGGCAATTGCTTGGGATATCGGAAATTCCTCAGCGAGCACTTGTGGTGTAATTAAACTGTCCACTCGCTGAGTTCGTAACTCATCTGTTTTATGCATTTTGTTTCTCAAAACTTTTACTCGGCTGAGCCATTTCGTACAGCCGTATTAGTGACTAAGGTCACAATAAACGAAACTGGCTCAAATTCAAACCACCAACTTGGGTTGAATGAATAATTTTTTATATTTTATTTTGTTAAAAAATACGACGTTGTAATCCCATCGTATCAATCACTTTCGCTGAAATTTCTTCAACAGAGTAGTTGGTAGTATTTAAGTAATTGATTTTATTCTGTCTAAATAGAGCTTCTACTTCAGCAATTTCAATACGACACTGACGAAGTGAGGCGTAACGGCTGTTTTCACGTCGCTCTTCACGAATTGCCGCGAGTCGTTCAGGACTGATGGTTAAACCAAAAAGTTTATGGGTATAGGGGCGTAATGCGGCAGGTAGCTGTAAATTGTCCATATCATCGGCAGTGAACGGGTAGTTGGCGGCTTGTATGCCAAATTGCATCGCTAAATATAAGCTTGTTGGAGTTTTACCGCAGCGAGAGACGCCAATTAAGATCACTTGCGCTTGTTCAAGGTTACGCAATGAGATGCCATCATCGTGAGCGAGGGTATATTCAATTGCTGCAATACGGGCATCATATTGATTCATATTTTGCATGGATAACCCGTGGGTACGATTAAGTTTTGGCTCTGGCTCTAACCCGACTTCTCTCTGTATTGGGGCGACCAAACTTTGCACGATATCCTGACAAAAACCCGCACTTTGAGTAATGATTTCTTTCACTTCAGGGGAAATTATTGAATAAAACACCAGTGGTCGAAGGTCTGTTTCAGCATAGATAGTGTCGATTTTTTGTTTAATTTCAAGCGCTCGTGCTTGCGTAGTAACGAACGGTAAGGTGTAAGAAATAAAGGATAATGGAAATTGGGATAAGACGGCGTGCCCTAACGTTTCAGCTGTGATTGCAGTACCATCAGAGATGAAAAAAACGGTGCGTTGGACTTGACTGGCATTTTTACTCATAGAATTTAATTCGCTCATAACTGGCTTCTTTTTATCGTATTTTTTCTGAGTTTTGGAAAATATTGTAAGTGAATAAACATTTAAAAATCATTTATGGGGGGAAGTATAGACAAATTTTGAACAATTTTTAGAACAAAAAAATTTTATTAATTGATGGAACGATTCACCAGTCCATCTTCCCATAACGTCTGTGCTAGTCTATTCGCGAGGCGAATTTTCGCCAACGAGATTTTTTACGATTTGTTGTCTGTCACTAAATTGCTATAAAAGGATCGCTTTCAATGTCCACAAATGGCCTTACTCCGTGTAATGTACTTTGGTATAACCAATTAGGGATGAATGATGTTGACCGTGTTGGAGGCAAAAACGCTTCCCTCGGTGAAATGATCACCAACTTGTCCGATCTTGGTGTATCCGTACCAAACGGTTTTGCGACAACCGCACAGGCGTTTAATGATTTTCTGGAGCAGAGCGGTGTAAACCAGCGTATTTACAACCTGCTAGATGAAACGGATATTGATGATGTGAATCAACTGGCGACAGCCGGTGCTCAGATCCGCCAATGGGTGATTGATACCCCATTGACGCCAGCATTAGAGCAGGATATTCGCGAAGCTTTCCTTCAATTATCTGAAGGTGAAGCAGAAGCGTCATTCGCTGTTCGCTCATCAGCAACCGCTGAAGATATGCCTGATGCCTCATTTGCTGGGCAGCAAGAGACATTCCTCAACGTTCAAGGGATTGATGCGGTTTTGGTTGCCATTAAACATGTATTTGCGTCGCTGTTTAATGACCGTGCTATTTCTTACCGTGTACACCAAGGCTACGATCATCGTGGCGTCGCGTTATCTGCGGGTGTGCAAAGAATGGTGCGTTCTGACCTCGCTTCTTCCGGTGTTATGTTTACTATCGATACTGAATCTGGTTTCGACCAAGTTGTCTTTATTACTTCCGCTTATGGTCTTGGTGAGATGGTTGTACAGGGCGCGGTAAACCCAGATGAATTCTATGTCCATAAACCAACCCTACAAAATAATAAGCCTGCGATTGTACGTCGTACATTAGGTTCTAAAAAATTGCAGATGGTCTATGCCGACAGTAAAGAGCACGGTAAACAAGTGAAGATTGAAGATGTGCCAGAAGCGCTACGCAATCGTTTCTCTTTAGCTGATCACGAAGTGGAAGAGCTGGCTCGTCAAGCTTTACAGATCGAAAAACACTACGGTCGTCCAATGGATATCGAATGGGCAAAAGATGGCCATAATGGTCGTTTGTATATTGTTCAAGCGCGTCCGGAAACCGTTCGTTCTAACCAACAGGTTATGGAACGCTATCAACTGAAAGACCAAGGGCAGGTCTTAGTTGAAGGTCGTGCAATCGGTCATCGTATTGGCGCAGGTTCGGTTAAAGTCATCCATAACTTAAGTGAGATGGATAGAATTCAGCCGGGTGACGTATTAGTGACGGACATGACGGATCCTGACTGGGAACCTATCATGAAAAAAGCCGCTGCTATCGTGACAAACCGTGGCGGTCGTACTTGCCATGCGGCGATTATCGCGCGTGAACTTGGGATCCCTGCCGTTGTTGGCTGTGGTGATGCAACTGAGCGTTTGAAAGAAGACCAAGAGGTCACGATTTCTTGTGCTGAAGGGGATACTGGCTTCGTTTATGATGGCAAATTAGATTTTGAAATTCACAGCTCTGAAGTGGATAACATGCCTGACTTGAACGTCAAAATCATGATGAACGTGGGTAACCCAGACCGTGCATTTGATTTTGCTTGCTTACCAAACGAAGGTGTCGGCTTAGCGAGACTCGAATTTATCATCAACCGTATGATCGGTGTTCACCCAAGAGCGCTGTTAGAGTTCGATGCTCAGACGCCAGAATTACAAGCAGAAATCCGCAATATGATGGTCGGCTATGACGACCCTGTTGAATTCTACGTTAGCAAGCTGACTGAAGGGATTTCAACACTCGCCGCTGCATTCTGGCCAAAACGCGTGATCGTACGTTTATCTGACTTTAAGTCCAATGAATATGCCAACTTAGTCGGTGGGGATATTTATGAGCCTGAAGAAGAGAACCCAATGTTGGGCTTCCGTGGGGCTGGGCGTTATGTGTCGGATAGCTTCCGTGCATGTTTTGCACTGGAATGTGAAGCTGTTAAACGCGTTCGCAACAAGATGGGTCTGACTAACGTTGAAGTGATGATCCCGTTTGTTCGCACAGTAGCACAAGCCGAGTCGGTGGTTGCTGAGCTGGCAAAACACGACCTGAAACGTGGTGAGAATGGCTTAAAAGTGATTATGATGTGTGAAATCCCATCTAACGCACTGCTAGCTGACCAGTTCCTTGAACACTTTGATGGCTTCTCCATTGGTTCTAACGACATGACTCAGTTAACCCTCGGTCTTGATAGAGACTCGGGTGTTGTATCTGAATTGTTTGATGAGCGTAATGATGCGGTTAAGGCAATGTTATCAATGGCAATCAAGGCTGCGAAGCGTCAGAACAAGTATGTCGGTATTTGTGGTCAAGGTCCATCAGACCACCAAGACTTTGCACAATGGCTGGTAGATGAAGGCATTGATAGCCTATCGTTGAACCCAGATACTGTGGTGCAAACTTGGCTAACAATCGCTGAAAATCAATAATTTAATTATTAATTTTTAGATTGTTCATTATAAGAAGGTCGGTAAATAATTATTATTTACCGACCTTTGTTTATATATAGAGGCAACCTATTACAGCAATAGAATTAAACCTAATATAAGTTTAATTTACGTAAATATTCATAATATATTATTCAGATTTTCAGCAAAATAAAACTATAGTCTCATAAATAGATTCATTATTAATGTTAAATAAAAAGTTATTAAATAATTAAAACCATTAAATCCATTACTCCAATTATGCGTAATTACGTATAAGGAGAGTAATTAGAATATTATATTGCCACTGTAATAGTGAGAGTTGGGGATGGGGGATGTAGGGATAAAAAAAAAGCCTATCATGGGCTGACAGGCAAAGACTACACACAGCAATTTGGTTAAGTAAGTTACGTTAGAAATTAAATAACATAACTTATTAATTCGTTATCGAAGAGATATTAACAGGGATATATTAAACTGTTTAAATAAGTTAATCACTCGGAACACTCTTAATAAGATATTACTTATTGTTCCCAAATGATTATTCATTCGATGGGGGGAATATTAACATAATTAAAGATAAAAACTAACAGTAGTGTGTTAAATATTGTTTCTAAATATTAATGAGAATAGATAGTCGAGAAAATATGTTCAAAATGAAACATATTTTCTCGAATTAAATGAAATTTATTTCTTCATTAAGAATTCTTCTTCAAGGAATTTTTCGGTGGCCTCTAAATTCTCACTTGGTGGAGCCACTTCATTCATCCACGCTTTGAGCAGGCTATAAGAGACAGCCAGCACCACAGGACCAATGAATAAGCCAATCATACCGAATGATAAGATACCGCCGATAACACCCACTAAAATAAGTACCATGGGAAGATCTGCACCCATTTTAATCAGCCAAGGGCGTAATACGCCATCCATTGTGGCAACCACTGCCGCCCAGACACCGAGAATGATTGCCCAGGTGGTATCCCCAGTCCAAAATAGCCATAGAACGGAAGGAACCATGACTAATAGTGGGCCAAGTTGTGCGACGCAGCAGATAAAAATCAAGACCGTCAAAATGGCTGCGTAACTAATACCCGATAGAGCTAAACCGACGCCACCTACAATGGCTTGAATTAACGCGGTAACAACCACGCCAAGTGCGACTGCACGAATAGATTGTGCTGCAAGTACCACTGCTGCGTCGCCACGGATGCCCGCAAGACGTACGGCAAAGTGACGAACACCGATTGTCACAAGCTCACCTTTATAATAGAGCAGCCCACTAAACAGCAGCATTAATACGAGGTGGAATAAGAAGCGGCTGGCACTAACGGCCTGCGTTGCAAACCATCCTGCGGCTTGACCGAAATAAGGTTGAACTTTAGCCAATAACGCGTTACCACCACTTGCCACTAAACTGTGCCAAGCGTAATACAGTTTTTCTCCGACCATGGGCACTTGATTCAGCCACTCTAAATCCGGCAAGGTGATACTGGCCGGTGACTTAGCCAATTCGATAAGCGGCGCACTGTTTTGAATAATGCTGCCAATCAAAATACTGGTTGGAATAACAAAAAGAAGGAAGATCAGTAGAACCATGGTCAGTGAAGCAAGCCAGCGCTTATTCCAAAGACGTGCTTGTAGTCGTAAGAGAATTGGCCAAGTAGCAATCACCATCATCCCCGCCCATACGAATCCTAAAATAAATGGGCTTAAGACCCAAAAACAGGTCGCTATCATAAAGATAATGGAGAGCAGTCCCAGGACGAGTTTGGGTAAATCCAAACGTTTTTGCGATTTTTCCATTAATGATCAATCCTTAACAAATGAAAATTCTGTGGGGTTAGGGCTTTTACAGGTGAAAATAACGTAATTATTTTTCATGCTTAAAAGAAACGATATTGTGATATGGTTTTACTGACAATGTCACCGGCAGATGCGCTATCTTTACAGGCTGCGAGGGAACACTTCAATAAACCTTGTGCCTATTGTGCTACTTAAACTAAAGATAGTACATAACGACAAATGCGATTACTCAACAACAAGAGTCATGATTAATAATGATCCCGCGTATATCTGAAGCACCACATCTTAGTCAGCTAGCTATCCAATTTCTGCACGAGCTACAACAGCAAGGTTTTACTGGTGATACTGGCACCAGTTACGCTGAGCGCTTATCCATGGCTACTGACAACAGCATTTATCAGCTATTACCACAAGCCGTCATCTTCCCTCGTTCCAGCGCTGATGTACAAATTATTACCCGCGTTGCTGGGCAAGATAAATACCGCGAATTAAGTTTCACGCCGCGTGGCGGGGGAACGGGCACCAATGGACAATCGCTCACCGAAGGGATTGTGGTGGACATGTCCCGCTATATGAATCGAATTTTAGAAATCAACCCAGAACAGGGATGGGTAAAAGTTGAAGCTGGCGTGATTAAAGACCAACTCAACCAATTTCTAAAACCGTATGGCTACTTTTTCTCTCCGGAGCTATCCACAAGTAACCGAGCAACATTGGGCGGAATGATCAACACTGATGCCTCTGGACAGGGGTCTTTAGTGTATGGCAAAACGTCAGACCATGTTTTAGGTGTCAAAGCGATGGTTTTAGGGGGCGCTTGCCTCGATACTCGCGCTATGCCTATCGAACTCGCCCAAACGATTGCGTTAGAGGATTCAGTCGAAGGGCGTATCTATAAAACCGTTCTTGAACGCTGCTTAGAACAGCGTTCGTTAATCGAAGAAAAATTTCCAAAACTAAACCGATTTTTAACGGGCTATGACTTACGCCATGTTTTTAATGATGACCTTACTCAGTTTGATTTAACGCGAATTTTAACGGGGTCTGAAGGCTCGCTGGCGTTTATAACGGAAGCCACTCTGGATATCACGCCGCTACCGAAAGTGCGCCGTTTGGTGAACGTCAAATATGATTCGTTTGAATCCGCGTTGCGTAACGCACCATTTATGGTGCAGGCGCAAGCGCTCTCTGTAGAAACCGTCGACTCGAAGGTTCTGAATCTCGCGAAAGAAGATATTGTTTGGCACTCTGTAAAATCGCTGATCACTGATGTACCGAATAAAGAGATGCTTGGGCTGAACATTGTTGAGTTTAGTGGCGATGATGAAGACGAAATCAATCGTTTGACTGATAGCTTATGCCAGCGCCTTGATGAATTGATGGCGAGCCAGCAAGCGGGCGTGATTGGCTACCAAGTTTGTCATGATCTTGCTGATATTACCCGTATCTATAATATGCGCAAAAAAGCGGTGGGGTTATTGGGCAACAGCAAAGGTGCCGCGAAACCCATCCCATTTGTTGAGGATACCTGCGTACCACCAGAGCATCTTGCGGATTATATTGCGGAATTCAGAGCGCTATTGGATAGCCATAAACTGAATTACGGAATGTTTGGTCACGTAGATGCGGGTGTTTTACACGTTCGCCCAGCACTAGATATGTGCGACCCTCAGCAAGAAATGTTAATGAAGCAAATTTCGGATGAAATTGTTGCTTTGACGGCAAAATATGGCGGTTTATTGTGGGGGGAACACGGTAAAGGCTTCAGAGCGCAATATAGCCCAGAATTCTTTGGTGAAGTGCTTTACGGTGAGCTGCGCAATATTAAGGCGGCATTTGACCCTGATAACCGTTTGAACCCTGGAAAAATTTGCCCTCCAGCGGGTGTAGATGCCCCAATGAAACAGGTGGATGCAGCTAAACGTGGCACATACGATCGTCAAATCCCAATTCAAATACGCCAAGAGTTCCGCGGTGCGATGGATTGTAACGGCAACGGGCTCTGTTTCAACTTTGATGTGAAAAGCCAAATGTGCCCATCGATGAAAATTAGCCGTCAGCGTGTACATTCGCCGAAAGGTCGTGCAACGTTAGTTCGTGAATGGCTACGTTTATTGGCGGAGCAGGGCGTCACACCAGAGCAAATTGAAAAAGGCGTGAAAAGCGAATCTCCATCGTTACGTGGATTGATTGAAAAAACGCGTAACTCATGGCGGGCGAAACAGGGGGATTATGATTTTTCCCATGAAGTGAAAGAGTCAATGTCTGGATGTTTAGCTTGTAAAGCGTGCTCGACTCAATGCCCAATTAAAATTGATGTGCCGTCTTTCCGAGCAAAATTTCTTGCTCTGTACCATAGCCGTTACTTGCGACCAGTTCGTGACCATATTGTGGCGAATGTGGAAGCCAGCGCTCCGTTGATGTCAAAAGCGCCGGGCGTTTTTAACTTCTTCTTGCGTCAAACAGTGATTCAGAAACTTAGCGAGCACACCATTGGTATGGTGGATTTACCGTTATTTTCTCAACCGACGCTGAAACAGGAGTTATCAGGGCATTCGGCGACCTCCCTGACATTGGAGCAGCTTGAAGGCATGTCTGCCAGCCAGCGTGAAAACCATGTGCTTGTGGTGCAAGACCCATTCACTAGCTATTACGATGCCAAAGTGGTGGTAGACTTTGTTCGCCTGATTGAAAAATTGGGCTATAAACCTGTGTTACTCCCATTCTCACCGAATGGTAAAGCGCAGCATATCAAAGGTTTCTTAAGCCGTTTTGCGAAAACCGCACGTAAAACATCGGACTTTTTAAATCGCGTTGCTAAACTGCAATTACCGATGGTGGGTGTCGACCCTGCATTGGTACTGTGTTATCGCGATGAATACCATGAAATTTTAGGTGAGCAACAATGTCAATTTACGGTAATGCTGGCTCATGAATGGTTAATTTCATTACCGGAACAAACCAAGAATGACGGAACGGATGAGCAGCCTTGGTATCTCTTTGGCCACTGTACCGAATCAACGGCATTACCTAATAGCGCCAACCAATGGGCGACACTGTTTTCCCGTTACGGGCGTAAACTCACAAACGTGAGTGTTGGATGCTGTGGAATGGCAGGAACGTATGGTCATGAAGTCGCTAACCTTGAAAATTCAAAAGGTATTTACAACCTGTCGTGGAAACCTGCGATAGAAAAACTGCCCCTAGAACGTTGCTTAAGTTCGGGATATTCCTGTCGTAGCCAAGTAAAACGAATGGAAAAAACGGCAATCAAACACCCAATTCAAGCCTTACTGGAGATTGTTTCATGATTTGGAAGCGTCAATTTAACTTGCAACAAATGGCGGCGATGGCTGAAAGCTGTATGTTAGGCCATATAGGGATTGAAATTACAGGTTTTGGTGATGACTACCTTGAAGGTACCATGCCAGTCGACCATCGCACCAAACAGCCTTTTGGTTTGCTACACGGTGGTGCCTCGGTTGTATTAGCTGAATCCTTAGGCTCAATCGCAGGCTACCTATGCAGTGAAGGTGATCAACGTGTAGTTGGTGTGGAAATTAACGCAAACCATATTCGTGCTGCGCGAGAAGGTGTGGTGAGAGGCGTATGCAAACCGATTCATCTGGGGCGCCGTCAGCAAGTGTGGAATATCGAAATTTTTAACGAGAAAAACCAACTGTGTTGCACCTCCCGTTTAACAACTGCCGTATTGTTTGAATAATCAGCAGTTTGTTTCTTCTGATACCCTCAGTTTATTTGAGGGTATCAATCCTATATTTATCTTTCATATCAATTCTTTATAACTTATCTAATTTATTCATTCTCATTCAATGAATGTGGTACTAAACCGAATATCACTTTATTAATTTGTGTTATTTTTATGTACTCAATAATACATAAAAAATATTATCATGAATGAGATTTATTTCTTAATTATTAATTGGTTAGATATTTCCATAAACTAAAATCCTGTCAGTAAACCGTTCTCATCGCTATAACCTCTTAAAACAAATGGTTGAAGTCATATGGGTAATCATTACCATGTCATATAGAGAAGAAATCGCTGATAACAGGCTGAAAAACCATAAGAAAAGTGAGGTCAAAATGACTGATGGTGTAGAAACATTTTCATTGGATGAAAATTCATGGCAGGGCGTCAGCCTAACCCCAAGTGCCGCTAAACAGATCAATAAGTTAGTTCTTCAAACACCGAATAGCAAAGGTCTATCCCTCGGCGTGAAACAGTCGGGATGTGCAGGTTTTGGATACGTCTTCGAGATGATTGAAAACCCAACCGATGACCACTTAGTGTTTGAACTCGATGGTGCACACTTGTATGTGCCTAAAAAAGCAATGCCATTCATTGATGGCACGGTAGTGGATTATGTCCAAGAAGGGCTTAACCATATTTTTAAATTTAATAACCCGAAAGCTCAACATGCCTGTGGGTGTGGTGAAAGCTTCGGCGTTTAACTTGTGAAGCTAGATTATGTCTCAGAGCAATGTAGAAGTTGGCGAAGATGTTCAAAGCTGGCTTGATGAAAAACGTTATAAAGAAGGCTTTTTTACCCAAGTTGCCACCGATGAAATGGCGAAAGGGCTAAATGAAGATGTGGTTCGTGCTATTTCTGCGAAGCGTAATGAACCTGAGTGGATGCTGCAATTTCGTCTTGATGCCTTTAATCACTGGAAAGGCATGGAAGAGCCACACTGGCTGAAAGCCCATTATCCAAATTTGGATTACCAAGATTACAGCTATTATTCCGCGCCATCGTGCGGGTCGTGTGATGATGCCTGTGGCTCACAGCCAGGCGCGACGCAATCAACAGGCGCTGCGGAAGAAGCGAATTACCTGACGAGTGAAGTCGAAGATGCCTTCAATCAGCTTGGCGTGCCTGTCCGTGAAGGCAGCAAAGTGGCGGTAGATGCAATTTTTGACTCCGTTTCTGTATCGACAACCTACCGTGGCGACTTAGCCAAACACGGGATTATTTTCTGTTCGTTCAGCGAAGCGATTCAAGAGTACCCTGAACTGGTGCAAAAATATTTAGGTAGCGTCGTTTCTAGCCACGATAACTTTTTTGCTGCACTGAATGCAGCCGTGGCATCGGACGGAACCTTTGTTTACATCCCGAAAGGGGTGCGTTGCCCGATGGAGTTATCGACCTATTTCCGTATTAATGCGGCAAAAACAGGGCAATTTGAACGCACAATCTTAATTGCGGATGAAGGCAGTTATGTGAGCTACATCGAAGGGTGTTCAGCACCGGTGAGAGATAGCTATCAATTGCACGCTGCGGTTGTGGAAGTGATTATCCATAAAGATGCCGAAGTGAAGTACTCGACAGTTCAAAACTGGTTCTCGGGTGGTGATAGCGAAACCGGGGGAATTCTCAATTTCGTGACTAAGCGCGCCCTGTGCGAAGGGGAAAATTCCAAAATGTCATGGACACAATCCGAAACGGGTTCTGCCATTACGTGGAAATACCCAAGCGTGATTTTAAAAGGGGACAATTCGGTTGGGGAGTTTTTCTCTGTCGCACTGACCAATGGTAACCAACAAGCGGATACGGGCACTAAAATGATCCACATCGGCAAAAATACCCGCTCAACGATTATCTCGAAAGGGATTTCGGCAGGTAAAAGCCAAAATAGTTATCGTGGGCTCGTCAAAATACTCCCGAGCGCCCATAACGCCCGTAACTTCACCCAATGCGATTCCATGCTGATTGGTACCCAATGTGGCGCTCATACCTTCCCGTATGTGGAAGTGAAGAACAATACCGCGCAATTGGAACATGAAGCGACAACGTCGCGCATTGGCGAAGACCAGCTGTTTTATTGCTTACAACGTGGGATCAGCGAAGATGATGCTATCTCAATGATTGTTAACGGCTTCTGTAAAGATGTTTTCTCAGAGTTGCCATTAGAGTTTGCCGTTGAGGCACAAAAATTATTGGCTATCAGCTTAGAACACAGTGTGGGCTGATCCTAATCGAGTTTAGTTGCGCTTGAGCGCTAAAGGCATGTTGATATGTTAAGTATTAAAGATTTACATGTAAGTGTAGAAGGTAATGAAATCTTAAAAGGGCTGTCTCTGGAAATTAAACCGGGGGAAGTTCATGCCATTATGGGACCAAACGGTTCGGGTAAAAGTACCTTGTCCGCCACCCTCGCAGGTCGTGAAGATTACCAAATTGATAGTGGTGAAGTGACGTTCAATGGCAAGGACTTACTTGAGTTAGATCCTGAAGAACGTGCGGGTGAAGGGATTTTTCTTGCATTCCAATATCCGGTTGAAATTCCTGGTGTGAGTAACCAATTTTTCCTGCAAACGTCAGTGAATGCGGTGCGTGAATATCGTCAGCAAGAGGCGTTAGACCGTTTTGATTTCCAAGACTTTATCGAAGATAAAATCAAATTGTTGGATATGCCACAAGACCTGCTCACCCGTTCAGTTAACGTGGGTTTCTCCGGTGGCGAGAAAAAACGTAATGACATTTTACAGATGGCGGCGTTAGAACCTAAGTTATGTATTTTAGATGAAACCGATTCTGGTTTAGATATTGATGCGCTAAAAATCGTCTCTAATGGTGTGAATTCACTGCGTACTCCTGAGCGCTCATTCATTATCGTGACTCACTATCAGCGCATTTTGGACTATGTAAAACCTGATTTTGTTCACGTCCTGTATCAAGGGAAAATCATCAAATCCGGTGATTTCAGTTTAGCGAAAAAACTGGAGGAGCAAGGCTATGGCTGGCTTATTGACCAACAGTGAAAGAGCAGAAAAACGCGCTGCGGTTGATGCTTTAAATCAGCAGGCAATGCGCCGTTTTGAAACGCTATATGAGCAAGGATTAGGTGGAAAATCTCAGCACGCTCAAACCCATTGGAGTCTCGCTAAACACGTTGGGCTGCCCGCATTTCGTCATGAAGATTGGCACTATACTCCGTTAAATAGCGTGTTAAATACCCAATACCGTTTTAGCTCGCAAGAACAGCAGGCTCCGCTAAGTGATGCGCTCGCATTAGCTATCGATGCTTATCGTGTTGTGCTGGTGGACGGACGCTACAATGCGGAACTCAGTTCTGTCGATACGGGGGAATTTCAAGTTTCTCTTCTCGATAGCCAAGACTGGCTACCTGATGCGGTGAACAGCGAGATTTTCTTACATTTAACGGAATGCCTAGCCGCTCAACCGCTTATTATCCAGTTAGCTGCCAATAAAGTTGCGACTAAGCCACTCTATTTACTGAATATCTCCAGTGGCAGCCATGATCTAGACTCGGTGAACATGAGCCAATATCGCTACCATTTGACACTGGGAAATAATAGCCAGTCTCAAGTGATTGAACACTTTGTCAGTCTAGATGATAAAGCACATCTGACTGGTGGGCGATTAACGGTCGAAGTGGGTGATAATGCGCAATTTACCCACTTCAAGTTAATGACAGAAAACTCACAGGCTCAGCATTTCGCTCATAATGACATTGTGGTGGGGCGTGATAGCCAAGTGAAAAGTAGCAGCTTTTTATTAGGTGCAGGGCTAACCCGTCATCATACAAGTAGCCGTCTTGACGGTGAAAATACGGAATTTGAGTTAAACAGCCTGTTGTTGCCGCAAGGTAATGAAATAGCCGATACACGCAGCTATCTTGAGCACAATGCGGGTTATTGTAATAGCCGACAGTTGCATAAAGTGATCGCCATGGATAGTAGCAAAGCGGTATTCAATGGCATGATCAAAGTTGACCCTAAGGCGCTGAAAACAGACGGTCAAATGACTAACAATACCTTATTGCAGGGTGAAAAAGCGGAAATCGACACGAAGCCTCAACTGGAGATCTATGCTGATGACGTGAAATGTGGTCATGGGGCAACGGTTGGGCGTATCGATGATGAGCAACTTTTTTATCTACGCTCTAGAGGGATTGATAGCCAAGCGGCTAAGCAGATGATCATCAATGCATTTGCTGCTGAGTTAACAGAATCAATTACTATCGATGGGTTAAAACAGGCTGTGATGGCGAGTATTCATCAACGTTTAGCGGAGGTGTAAACCGATGCCATATGACGTTGAATCGGTCAGGCAGGACTTTCCTGCCTTAGCGCAATCAGTAAATAACCATCCATTGGTCTATTTAGATAGCGCGGCGAGTGCTCAAAAACCTCAGCAAGTTGTGGATGCGGAAAGCCAATTTACGTTGCATCAATATGCGGCAGTGCATCGTGGTGTTCATACGCTTAGCGCGAATGCCACAACGCTGGTGGAAAATATTCGCCAAAAAGCAGCGGATTTTTTGCACGCGGCTTCCCCTGAAGAGATAGTGTTTGTTAAAGGGACAACGGAAGGGATCAACCTTGTTGCTAATAGCTTTGGGCGCCAGTTTATCCAGCAAGGCGATAATATTATTATCACTGAAATGGAGCACCATGCGAACATCGTTCCTTGGTTTATGTTGGCGCAAGAGCGTGGTTTTGAAGTACGGATCCTGCCTATTCTTGAGGATGGTACCCTTGATGTCTCTCAGCTCGCACAACTCATAGATGCGCGCACAAAGCTATTCAGTTTTACGCATATTTCTAATGTGCTTGGTACCGTTAACCCGGTGAAAAAATTGATTTCACAAGCGCGTGAAATTGCAGGCCAGCATGGAAATACACTGACTATCCTCGTGGATGGTGCGCAAGGGGCGATGCATCAGCAGGTTGATGTGCAAGCGCTGGATTGCGATTTTTATGTCTGTTCAGGTCATAAGCTATATGGACCAACAGGTATTGGGATCCTTTATGGCAAGAAGGCATTGCTTGAGAAGATGCCACCTTGGGAAGGTGGTGGGGCGATGATCCGCCAAGTCAGCCTGAAAAAAGGGGTCACATTTGCTGATGTTCCATGGCGATTTGAAGCGGGTACCCCGAATATCAGTGGAATGATTGGTTTAGGTGCAGCTTTAGACTATCTCAATGGGTTGGGATTAAGTAAAACTTTTGCGTATGAAAAGCAATTGATGCAATATGCGACGGATTTGCTTAAGCAAGTGCCTTCCCTTCATTTATATGGTAATGACCAACGTGAAGGTGTGATAGCCTTTAATTTAGGTGAACATCATGCCTATGATGTTGGCGCATTTCTGGATAGATATGGGATTGCCATTCGTACTGGGCACCACTGTGCGATGCCATTAATGGAACATTATCAAGTTCCAGCGATGTGCCGGGCATCTATTGGTGTTTATACAACTAAGCAAGATATCGATGCTTTGTATAATGCGTTATTGCGTATTAAACAATTACTCGGCTAAACACCGACGATATATCAAAGTAACTGTATTGCAGCACATAAAGATTGTAGCGAATAGATAGAAGGAAATATTATGTCGGCGTTACCCGATGAAGCGAAGCTATTACGCAATTTTGCACGTTGCCAAGATTGGGAAGAGCGCTATTTGTATATGATTGAACTGGGCGGGCGTTTACCGGCGTTATCTGAAGCTCAACAGGTGGATGATAACTTGATAGCGGGTTGCCAAAGCCAAGTGTGGATTGATATGCAAAAACAACCGGATGGCCATGTTGTTCTTGCTGGAGATAGTGATGCCGCTATTGTTAAAGGGTTAGTGGCGATTGTGATTATTCTCTTTCAAGGGAAAACACCTGAGCAGATCCTTGCGGTGGATGTAAAACATTTTTTCCAGCAATTGGCGCTTGAACAGCATCTTACACCTTCTCGAACTCAAGGTTTAAATGGCATGATCAAGTCGATTTTGGCGAGAGCTCACCAACTTCTTTAAGTGTTCTGTGGGAAATCTTCGGAATTTCCCACACTTTTCTTTTCTTCCTATTATTCTTATCCTAGAAAATATACCTAAGTAACTTACTGTATTTTATTGTTAAACTAACAATAACGAGACAACGTTAGCTCATATTCAAATTATTAACGTACTAAAATATTTATTAGGTATTAAAGATATTCGAGATAGTTGCTATTATGAGCGATATTGTTTGAATTTTGTAATGAATCTTATTTTCCTTGGAGTAGGTATGAAAAGAGTTTTGACGGCGGTAAGTCTGTTTGTCATGAGTGCGGTGCTGGCACCTGCGCAGGCTAAAGATTATCCATTACCCAATAACAACACACGCCTGATCGGGGAAAATATCACCTATGTGGTGCCTAACGATGGGCGCCCACTGGAAGCTATCGCAAGCGACTATCAGATTGGTTTGTTGGCGATGTTAGAGGCGAATCCAGGGACAGACCCTTATTTGCCTGAAGTGGGTAAACCATTGATTATTCCTGCTCAAATGTTATTACCATCGACACCGCGTACTGGTATCGTGATTAACTTGGCGGAAATGCGTCTTTATTATTACCCTGAAAACAGCCATAAAGTGGCTGTATATCCGATTGGAATTGGTCAGCTAGGACGAGACACACCTGAAATGGTGACATCAATTAGCCAATTAATTAAAGACCCAACATGGACACCAACCACCAATATCCGTAAACATTATGCACAGCAGGGTATTACACTTCCTGCGGTGGTACCTGCAGGGCCAGAAAACCCGATGGGGCTGTATGCGTTACGCCTGTCTTATGGTCGTGGAGAATATTTAATCCACGGCACTAACGCCAATTTTGGTATTGGAATGCGTGTTAGTTCTGGTTGTATTCGTTTGCGCCCAGATGATATTAAAGCACTGTTTACAAACGTACCAAAAGGAACTCGCGTTCAAGTTATCGATCAGCCAGTTAAATATGCAAAAGAGCCAGATGGTAGCTATTACATTGAAGTGCATCAGCCATTGTCACGTAAAGACAGTGATGATCCACAGACAATGCCAATCAAGCTCACTGAAGATTTCCAAGCGTTTTTAGCGAGTAATCCGGGAATTGATAAAGCGAAAGTTCAAGCAGAGTTGTCTAGACGTTCAGGATTGCCAGTGAGGGTGAATGTTGGGGATGATTCAGAACCGATGAAACGCGATTATCAGCAGTTAAAACCCATTGCGCCATTCACGATTACTCAACCACAACCTGTATTTGAAGGGGAAGTGAAATCTTCTATTCCAGCGAAATATCAGTCATTTAAAAGCTAATGACTGCCCGCCTTAAATGAATTTCGAAGTAAAAAATAAGGGCCTATAAAATAGGCCCTCAACAATAATTCAGCGATTAAGCTTTTCTAGATAACATCAAGCCGGACTTATTTTTTGTAAGTACGTACTTGGTTGTCCAGACGTTGGTTTGCACGAGCTGCTTCTTCTTGTGCAGTTTGTACATCAGAACGCAGAGACTGAACGTCGTTGCTCAGTTGGTCAACTTTACCGTTCAGAGTTTGCACGTCTGAAGAGAGCTTTTGCACTTCAGTGCTGTTAGAACAACCCGCCAGTAATGCTGAAGCTAATACGATAGAGCCCAGTACAATTTTAGTACGAATCATTATTTTACCCTCTAGATTGATTTATCTTGAAAATATAAAAGCAAGTAACCAAAAAATAGACTTAAGAGCGTTATCTTAAAGCTACCTCTATCCCTTTAAAACAACCTAATGTAAATTAGGGTATGGTACTTACTAAGTCTTATGCTAGTACGTAATTCAAAGTTTTGCTAGAAATACTTTATATTTAACAGGGTGAAAACGAATAAAAATTTCAATTAAGGGTTATTTAGTTTGAAATTTGAGCGAATGGTTATCGTTTTATGATTTATTTTGTAAATGTTTTGTAACCAAAATCTGGGTGAATTATATCTTCGCGGATCATAACGTAACTTATTGAAATTATGTTTCGCACGGATTGCTAAATTTCAGTTATTGCAGATAATAAAAAACCCTACTGCCGTGAAGCAATAGGGCTAATATCACGCTAGGTTATGCAGGACAACTGTTATGCAAGGCAACTACAGAACATGTACTGATGAGGTATTTGTTGTACCACTTTGTACTAATGCTCCGGATACCATCACGACTGCATCACCTTCTACCGCCAATCCGCTTTCTAACGCTGCACGCTTACCTTCACGATAGAAATCATCGGTTGATTCGAAAGGACCCACGATCATCGGAATAACGCCTTTTACTAACAGTAACTGACGAGCAGTTTCTTCGTTAGTTGTCAGAGCCAGAATCGGTGCAGTAGGGAAGTATTTACGGACTGATTTTGCAGATTTACCACCATAAGTTGCGACAACGATTAATGGCACATCCAGTTTTTCAGACATTTCAACGGCACCACGGCAGACAGCTTCAGTCACACGTAAGCGCTGGGTTGGTTTTTGATTTTCAATACGCGTTGGCATAACGCGGTCAGTACGTTCACAGATAGTTGCCATGATAGTCACAGCTTCAACTGGATATTTACCTTTCGCACTTTCCCCAGACAGCATAACAGCATCTGTACCGTCTAAGATGGCGTTTGCAACGTCACCAGCTTCTGCGCGGGTAGGGCGTGGGTTTTTGATCATTGAATCTAGCATTTGAGTCGCAGTAATAACGACCTTGCGAGCTTTAACACATTTTTCAATCATCATTTTTTGGGCGAAGATAACTTCTTCTACTGGGATCTCAACCCCTAAGTCACCACGAGCAACCATGATACCGTCAGAGGCTTCAAGGATTTCGTCGAAGTTATTTAAACCTTCTTGGTTTTCGATTTTAGAGATGATTTGAATGTTTTCGCCACCATGTTTTTTCAGGTGAGCGCGAATTTCTTCAACGTCTGAACGTTTACGGATAAATGAAGCGGCTACAAAGTCGACACCTTGTTGGCAACCGAAAACGAGGTCTTCTTTATCTTTTTCTGCTAGTGCAGGTAAGCCGATAGAAACGCCCGGTAAGTTAACACCTTTTTTCTCACCAAGATCGCCATTGTTTAATACTTGGCAAATCACTTCAGTTGCAGTGATGTTGGTTACAGTCATGCCGATTAAACCATCATCCACTAAAACGGTGTCACCTACTTTCAGGTCTTTGGTTAAGCCAGGGTAAGTGACTGCAACGCGTTCTTGGTTACCGATAACGGAAGTATCTGTTGTGAAAGTGAAAGTTTGACCTGCAACGAGAGAAACATCATTGCCGCCTTCCAGTTTCATGGTACGGATTTCTGGACCTTTAGTGTCCAGCAGAATAGCTGCTTGTTTACCGGTTTTTGCACAGACAGAGCGGAGGTTGTTGATACGTTGACCGTGTTCTTCATAGTCACCGTGGGAGAAGTTAAGGCGCATGACGTTCATGCCTGCATCCAATAACTGAGTTAATTTCTCTTCTGATTCGGTTTTTGGGCCGATGGTACAAACAATTTTGGTTTTTTTCATGGCAGTCTATCTAATGGTTATAAAGGAAATCGGTATTGCCGCCGATGCTTAATGCGCAAGATAGTCTATGTTGCGCAACTCATTTATAAGAATAGGCGACAGTCTGGTATTCAAAATCTGGTTATTTAAAAAACGTCACTTTTTGACTCTTATTATAGTGTAGATGACATTTTTCATTAAAGCTAACATGCTGATTTGTCTTTGTTGAAACCTTTCAGCTCGAGGGATCATTATAAACAACATCAAACTGTGAGACAAATCAAATTTTGCTAAATTTGATGCAGAAGTAATTAAGATCAAACAACAGCGAGATTTTCAGTTGAAAGTAGGTTGCGCAACAAAATAAGGGAAAACAAAATCACAATCAAGATAAATATGATATTTGAAAAGAGTACTTTTATTAGGGTTACTAAGGGGCTCAGGATAAAAAATAATTCGGGAATAAGAAACGAGTCAGAATAAATAGAATGGTGCGTCCGAGTAGACTCGAACTACCGACCCCCACCATGTCAAGGTGGTGCTCTAACCAACTGAGCTACGGACGCACTGAGATGAAGCTTGGTTTGTCACTGATGACAAATTTAAATGGTGCGTCCGAGTAGACTCGAACTACCGACCCCCACCATGTCAAGGTGGTGCTCTAACCAACTGAGCTACGGACGCACTGAGGTGAAACTTTGTTTGTCGCTAATTTGTCTGTCACTAATGATGAATTTAAATGGTGCGTCCGAGTAGACTCGAACTACCGACCCCCACCATGTCAAGGTGGTGCTCTAACCAACTGAGCTACGGACGCATATCAATCATTACTGCTTTAACGACGGGGACGAATATTAACGTTCTGCTGTCAATCTGGCAAGGGGAAAATGTAATTTTGCGAGAGTTTGCTCGTATTTAAAACTATTCGCAGAAAAACATTCGCCACCTTGCCATAAAATGCTGAAAATTACGCCAATTATCGCGTTGAGCGTAATAAAACGACGCTGTCAGGTTGGCGATGGATCCACAAAATTCGTGTTGCCATACCAATAGCCGCAGCGGTGAGTCCGATAATAAATCCTAACCAGAAACCTTTTGGTCCCATGGGCTCGGTAATGAAGTCGGTCAACGCCAAGATATAGCCAGACGGTAAACCTAAAATCCAATACGCCGTAAAGGTAATAAAGAAGATTGAGCGAGTATCTTTATACCCACGTAACACACCGGCACCAATAACTTGAATAGAATCTGAAAGCTGATAAAGCGCGGCATATAGCATCAAGCTAGATGCCAAAACAACCACTTCAGGATTCTTGTTATACATCATCGCGATAGGCTCACGGAATGTGCTGGTAAAGATGGCCGTTAAGCAAGCTAGACTTAATCCTACCGCTAAACCAGTATAAGAAGAGACTTTTGCGGCTTCAGTAGACTGACGTCCCAAGTTATAGCCAACTCGAATGGTGACAGCGATACCCATTGATAACGGGAACATAAACATCACCGAACTAAAGTTAAGCGCTACTTGGTGACCTGCGACCGCAACAACCCCTAAAGGCGCGACCAATAGGGCAACAACCGCAAACAGGGTGACTTCAAAAAACAGTGCTAACCCAATCGGTGTTCCGAGCACAATAATGCGTTTCAGGATATCTGGATTTGGCGCGCCTAATGGTTGCACAGGACGGATATCTCTCTGATTTGGTGCGTGCTTAACATACCATCTCATCATCAGACACATTGCCCAATACACCGTTGCTGTCGCCACGCCGCAACCAACACCACCTAAGGCTGGTGCACCAAAGTGACCATAAATGAAGATATAGTTCACGGGAATATTGACCATCAAGCCAAGAAAACCAATGACCATGCCGGGTTTCGTTTTTGACAACCCTTCACATTGGCTACGGTACACTTGATAAAATAGGTAACCTGGGGCTCCCCACATAATCGCGTGTAGGAAACGAACCGATTTATCGGCTAACTCTTGGTCAATATGGGGCATGTTGCTGATGATCAGTTTACTGTTATACAACAGCAACATGATACTAACGCCTAAAATAAAGGCTAACCACAAGCCTTGTTGAACTTGATCGCCAATCAGGTTTCTGCGACCTGAACCGTTCATTTGAGCGATAATTGGCGTGAGCGCCATGAGAATACCTTGCCCTAATAAAATAGCAGGCAACCAAATAGAAAAACCAACAGCCACAGCTGACATTTCGATTTCGCTAACACTTCCCGCCATGATGGTGTCCACAAACCCCATTGCAGTTTGGGAAAATTGGGCGAAGAAGATAGGGATACCGAGAGCCAACAAGCTACGCGCTTCTGTAATATATTTCTGCACGCATACACCTTCACAATAAGTTTCGAATTAAAAAAAGAAAAAAGCGGAATGAAATTCTATGATTTACTAAAAAATCAGATAGTTAATGCTAACCCCTTATTCTATCTCTTTTATGTAATCAATCCAACATAGTTATAGATAAGAATAATAAAACAGCAGATTAGTATAGAAACCGTTTAAATGTTTTGTGATGGCAGCATAAATATAACCACTCAAATAAGATAGATCTCTGAAAATTCTTAGGTAAACTGAGTTTATTAATTCACTGCACGAGAGTCATTATGTTTACAGGCATTGTTCAAGGAACCGCTCCAATTATCTCAATCACGGAAAGAGCTAATTTCCGTACTCATGTCATGAAATTCACGCCGGAATTATTAGTGGGTTTAGAAACAGGTGCATCCGTTGCGCATAACGGTTGCTGTTTAACCGTGACTAAAATTGAAGGGGAGAACGTTAGCTTTGATTTAATCAAAGAGACATTGCGCCTCACTAATTTAGGTGAGTTAAAAGAAGGGGACGTGGTTAATATTGAGCGTGCTGCTAAATATGGTGATGAAATTGGCGGACATGTGGTTTCGGGTCATATCGTGACCACCGCAGAAATTAGCAAGATTTTCACCTCTGAAGATAATCATCAAGTTTGGCTCTCTATTTATGATAAAACCTTGATGAAATATATCTTACATAAGGGATTTGTGGCGATTGACGGAATTAGCTTAACGGTTGGTGATGTTATCAACAACCGTTTTTGTGTGCATCTGATTCCAGAAACATTGGCGAGAACAACATTGGGTAGCAAGCGACTGGGTCATAAAGTCAACATTGAGATTGACCCACAGACTCAAGCTATTGTTGATACTGTTGAGCGTGTTTTGCATCAGAAAGAACAAGAAATGTTATTGAAGCAGAAACAAGAGAGTGAAGACTCAGTAGACAGCGAAAAATCATCAATCTAGTTTTGAGAAGGTTATAGCTCTGTGCAGAGCTATAACCTGTTGAATCGGTAGGTAATAAATTCACCAGAATATTCTATTACTTCTCACTAAAATTAACCGAAAAAATGGCATTGTCACGTTCAATCGCGTCAACAAGTTGTTTGAAATGAGCGCTTTTTTGATACATTTCTAATGCTTGTGCATTTTCCCACTCTTCAAACACAATGTAGCCATTTTCTTTTGCCATCAGATCATACTGCAAACATCCTTTTTCCATCCGGCTGCGTTTGGCAATTTCGCGAACGATTTTTTTCGTTAAATACCCATCCTTTTTTTCGGTAGTGATTTGGGCATATACAACAATACTCATACCATTCTCCTTATGTACTCAGAACTATCTTAATGGAGACTTTGTTTTTGTATTGTAAAAAAGCGAATAATTTGACTTTAAAAATGCCGACGGTGTCATGGTAAAGTAACGCTTAAAATCGCGATAAAAGTGGGATTGGTCATAATAACCCGTTTCAAACCATCGATAAGTATCTTGTTCTTTCACCATGGTTTTCATCACTTGCTCTAAGCGACAATTGATCTGGTACCGTTTTGGTGTGATCCCAAATTCTTTTAAAAACTCTTTTTGAACTAAGCGCGCACTGTAGCCAATGTCATCGGCAATTTCGGTAATTTTTTTATTTGGATTGCGATAAAGAGAGTCCAGAACGTGATCGATAAAATGTGCCTTTTTCGCTGCCTTAGTGACATAAAAGCACTCATGCAACTCTTTGAATGAAGAGTTAGCCAATGATTTAAACCAATTATTGCTCCATATTTGGCTAAGCGGAGTAGGGATATCCGTATAATTTAACGTGCGTTGGGGAAGTAAAAAACGTAAGGCATCGTGGCGAATACGTAGAACCATCACGCTGGCATTATTCGGGATAGCCGTAAATATATTGACTCTGGGGATGATTAGCTGAAATGGATTGACGGATGTATGCTCGTGAGTCGACATACTGATATTTTCAGTCGAAACCCATATTTCAGCTCCTGTGCCTGGGAAGATCTTAATAGCATCAGTAAATTTCTTGATAATCAAAACTGAACTAACAAATTCTTTTAATTCATCAGGAGGATAATACTGTTTCAGCATGGCTCTTCAAAACGTCATAATTGAATATGCTAATAATAGCGTGTTATAGATAAAAAATTAACTCTATAAAATACGTATTAACTAAAATAAAAAAGTCAGCCACGTTATCAATAATGGTAACGTGGCTGATTATTATGAAGCTAAAAAATAACGTTAACTAACGATTAGTCATGTTGATACTCAGTGTGCTTAATCGCATTATTTGATTTGCTGGCACAACGCTGCATGAAATAGCCTATAATCATTGGGATCACCGTAAATGCCATCACGCCAGTCGTGGCGAGTAACGGGTCAAAGGTGAGCGCAGAGACTAATAAGCTGGCTAAGAAACATAACCCTAATTGTAAGGCATTTTGTAATGCAGCGGCCTTACCACTGGCGGATGGGAATGTGTTAAGGGCTTTGGCTACGGCAATTGGGTATGATGCGCCATTCATGGCGGCCATAAAGCAGAATGGTACTAAAATCATAGTTAATGTTGGCTGAGTATAAATCGCCATCACAAATAATATAATCATGCTAACGGCATAACCGGCTAGCAGGATTGGGAACAACGTTTCAGCACGCACTTTAGCTAATACGAAGCGGCAGCCGTATCCTCCGACAATAAATGCCAGTGTTTGAGGGATATAACTTAGGCCGATATCCGCAGGGTTAAAACCCATATTGCGTAGAATAAACGGCGAACCCGTTAGCCATGCAAAAAAGCCAGCGCTACATGCTGCGTATACAAGCACGTTACCACTGAAAACAGGGGAGCTTAACAAGGTAGCAAAGGAAATTTTGGTTTGTGTCTGGTTTTCTTCTGCGATGACTTTCGGCGCCACTTTTTTTAGCATCAAAGTCGGTAGCAGGAGTAAAACGCCTACCATCATCAGCACGATGAAGATAAATTCCCAGTTTTTGTGCTCAAGCACCCAAGCACCTAAAAGAGGTGCTAATGCTGGAGAAAGTGCCACTAAAGGCATGATAGAGGCAAATACTTTTTGGGTATCAGCTTCGTTATAGCGGTCGATAACGAGGGCTTGCCATAAAACTGCAGCAGAACAAACACCAACGGCCTGTAAGAATCGAAGGATTAATAACTGAGTGGCATCGGTGACCCAAATCATAGCCAAGCAGCTAACAATAAATAGGGAAAGCCCTACAATGAGAATAGGTTTGCGTCCTAATTTATCTGAAAGGGGGCCCCATAGTAGCTGGGCAAAAGCAAAGCCAGCTAGAAAGATACTTAATGAGGCGCTGATAGCACCTTCAGTCGTATTTAAGGTTGTTTGCATTGAACCAAAGGCAGGCAGATACATATCGATGGCTAAAAACCCCAGCATGCTTAGGCCGGCAAGGTAAATCAAAAATCCAGAGGAGTTTTTTGTCGCAGTATTTGTCATAGTTTTGCTTAATCTGTATTTAAAATAATGTTAATAGTTATCTTATTGTATAGGCTATTTTTTTACGTTGTGAAACGGTAATATTTGGACTCTGCTATCAAATAATTTGAAAGGAAAGAAAATGTGGTCAGCTCATGCACTTGAAGTCATAGACGCAGTTGCTCGAACGGGAAGCTTTAGTGGTGCTGCGGATGAGCTGCATCGAGTCCCTTCAGCGATCAGTTACACAGTAAAGCAAGTCGAAGAATGGTTGGCGGTTCCTCTATTCGAGCGCCGTCACCGTGATGTGGTATTGACGGAAGCAGGGGTTATCTTTATTAAAGAAAGTCGAAGTGTTATCAAAAAAATGATTGATACTCGACATCAATGCCAACAAGTCGCCAATGGGTGGCGTGGGCAGTTCAGTATTGCCGTTGATTGCATCGTAAAACCGCAGCGTACGGAACAGCTGATTTTGGATTTTTATCGTCATTTTCCTGATATCGAACTGTATATCCACCCTGAAGTGTTTAATGGGGTTTGGGATGCATTAGCGGATGGGCGTGTGGATGTGGCGATTGGAGCGACCCGTGCTTCACCCATTGGAGAGCGCTATAGTTTCCGCGACATGGGCTTTATGTCATGGCGTTGTGTTGCAAGCCCCACTCACCCATTAGCGAAAATTCAGGGCAAACTGACGGATGACCAAATGCGTGAATATCCAAGTTTGTGCTTAGAAGATACCTCAAGAAGCTTACCGAAAAGAGATACTTGGGCGCTGGACAACCAACGACGCTTAGTTGTGCCTTACTGGGAAAGTGGTTTAGCGTGTTTGGCAAATGGTCTGTGTGTGGGGATGGTTCCAGAGCACCGTGCAGCACCTTTGTGTGCAGAAGGGAAGCTAGTTGAGCTGGAATTAGCGCAGCCGTTTCCTGAAAGCCCTTGCTGCTTAACATGGGTTGAGAATGATACATCTCCAGCGCTGAGATGGCTTCTTGACTATCTTGGTGATAGCGAAACGCTCAACGCGGAGTGGTTTGCGAGCTAATGTGCTGAGATAGACTTAGCGGCGATAATCAATAAATGGACCATCAGCCACGGAACGGCGCTCAACTAAACGCGGGTGAACTTCAATCGTTTGCGCATCTTCGCGTTTATTCACAATACGATCGAGCAACATCGCAAACGCCATTTGACCTAAACGCTCTTTTGGCTGGTGGATTGTGGTTAATGCAGGCGTGAAATAGCGCGCATTACGCACGTTATCATAGCCAATAATGGAAATATCTTGTGGGACGCGTAATCCCATCTCGTCAGCCGCACAGATTGCCCCCATCGCCATGATGTCTCCTCCACAGAAGACAGCCGTTGGGCGGTGCTTGTTACTGAGGATCTGCATCATCGCTTTATAGCCTGATTCTGGCTCGAAATCCCCTTGAACAATCCATTCATCTTTTAATGTGACTTTGGCTTCTTCCATGGCTTTTTGGAAGCCAGTTAAACGCCCAATGCCTGTATTTCTTTCAAGGGAGCCAGGGATCACGCCAATTTCACGATGACCACGGTCAATAAGATAACGACCTGCTAAATAACCACCGTGGAAAGAGTTATCAATAATACTGTCAGTGAAATCTCCGCGAGAGGTACCCCAGTCCATGACGACCATTGGAATATTTCGGTAATCTTCCAACATACCAATCAAGGTGTCAGGGTATTCTGAACACATCACAAGTAGCCCATCGACACGTTTTTGTGCCAACATTTGCAAGTACGCTTTTTGCTTACCTAAGTTATTGTGAGAGTTACATAAAATTAGAGTATAGCCTTTCTCATAGCAACTATTCTCGACAGACTCGATCACTTCTGCGAAATAGGGGGCTTCACTTGATGTTGCCAACAGGCCAATTGATTTGGTGTGGTTGACTTTTAAACTACGTGCAACCGCACTCGGAGAATAATTGAGCTCTTTGATGGCGGCCCAAACGGCTGTTTTTGTATCATCAGCGACAAAACGCGTCTTGTTGATAACATGGGAGACGGTTGTGGTAGAGACGCCCGCACGTTTCGCCACATCTTTAATTGTTGCCATGAGAAGAAAAAACTCCTAACCAAAACTTGGTCTCTAAAATAATTCTAGTTAAATAATTACCTGCATATTGATGCATAGTACCTTTGCTGGCAATAATTTAGCGATTTGTTGTCGATTTTGTCTGATCTAGCGCAAAAACGAAAGAAATAATTGATGTTATAACATGTGATATAGACACTGGTTTTACGTTTTTGTGCATGTATACTTAAATAACCTTTTTATTTTATGGTTATTTGATAATTCAATTTCTTTATATGAGAGGGTCTCATGGATACAGATTTTAAATATGGATTGCTAGCTGCGTTTGGCTCTTTAGCTGTAATTATTTTGTTTGCTGTGCACATTTTCTGATTTCATTTCCATCCTATCTAATAAGGATGAGAAATAATTAAGGGCGAGTATTATACTCGCCCTTAGTCATTTTAGATCTGAACTAAAATTAAGCCAGATTTTCTTCAACAAATTTCCAGTTAACCAGCGCCCAGAAGTTTTCTAAGTATTTTGGACGTGCGTTACGGTAGTCGATGTAGTAAGCGTGTTCCCAGATATCAACAGTCAAAACTGGCTTGTCGTCACCAGAAATTGGAGTTGCCGCGTTAGACGTGTTAACGATAGCCAGGCTGCCATCTGCTTTCTTCACTAACCAAGTCCAACCTGCACCGAAGTTTTTAACTGCGGCATCAGTGAATTGCTCTTTAAACTGAGCAAATGAACCGAATGCTTTGTTGATAGCTTCTGCAACTTTACCTGTTGGTTCGCCGCCTGCGTTTGGAGCCAAGCAGTGCCAGTAGAAAGTGTGGTTCCAAACTTGAGCCGCGTTATTGAATACGCCAGCTTCAGAAGTTTTGATGATCTCTTCTAAAGACAGACCTTCAAATTTGGTGCCTTTAATCAGGTTGTTCAGGTTAACAACATAGGTGTTGTGGTGCTTACCGTAGTGGTATTCTAGGGTTTCAGCAGAGATATGAGGTTCTAAAGCATCTTTAGCATAAGGTAGAGCTGGTAATTCAAAAGACATTGCGTACTCCTTGATTGCTTTTATTCAGTGTTTAGGGTGTTTGCTCGTAAAATGAGCGAAATTAAATGTACTGCTATTAATTAATCTACTTCTAGTATAGTGACGTCGAGCTGTAGTTAGCTATTGCGAGCATCGTAAGTTATGTATTTATCATAACAGAATACAGGTTACAGTAAGAAAAAACCTGTTCCATGATGCTATTTATGCCTTAATTGTTAGTAAGTTGCATAATTATTATTCCACTGCATGTCATTATTTTCATTGAAGAGCAGGGAAATACATCAAGTGTTATTAATTTGCTAATATATTAACAAATAACTCCCATGATTACACGGCAAAAACACCCAGAGTGAATTTTTTATAATAAAAAGAAAACGTTGCTATTTGCTTTTCACCTTTTGAGTACAGCAAATAGGAGTGCTATAGTATTCACCTTATAAAACTGGCATATTGTATGAAACAATCACGGAACAATTTGCGATGTTTTGACTATGCCGGCGATTACACCGGTCAATGTGTTCTGTCTAATGAGTTGCCTTGCAAATGATTCAAAGTGGCTCAGTGACTGCAAAATCAGCACCCACGTTTTAGGATATAAAATGACAACTATCGAAAAAATTGAGCGCCAAGTTAAAGAAAATCCAATTTTATTATACATGAAAGGCTCTCCAAAACTGCCTAGCTGCGGTTTTTCTGCTCAAGCTGTTCAAGCTCTGTCTTCTTGCGGTGAGCGTTTTGCCTACGTTGATATTTTACAAAACCCAGACATTCGTGCAGAGCTGCCAAAATATGCTAATTGGCCAACCTTCCCACAGTTATGGGTGGATGGTGAGTTAGTTGGCGGTTGTGACATTATCGTCGAAATGTTCCAACGCGGTGAATTACAAGCTCTGATTAAAGAAACTGCGGATAAATACCGTCCAGCGGATGAAACCATCACTGAGTAATCAAATGGTTGAATAAGCTTTCCTGCTTATATTGATAAAAACCGTATTAGCGTAAAACTAATACGGTTTTTTGTTTTTAGGGAAGCGAGATTATTGAGGTTCGCTAGGCAGTGGCCATCCGCCTAGTTTTTTCCATTTATTGACTAATTCGCAAAATAATAGCGCAGTACGGTTAGTATCATATAGGGCTCCGTGGGCTTGTTTGCCATCAAATGGAATACCTGCGGTGACACACGCTTTCGCAAGAATGGTTTGTCCAAAGACTAATCCGCTCAGTGCTGCAGTATCAAAGGTTGCGAATGGATGGAAAGGGTTGCGTTTTAACCCTGAACGCTCTGCCGCATTCATAACAAAGCTGTGATCAAAATTTGCGTTATGAGCTACCATGATCGCGCGATTGCAATCGGTATTTTTCATGCCTTTTCGAATTGTTTTAAAAATGGCATGTAATGCTTCATATTCGCTCACTGCACCACGTAGAGGGTTAGTGGGGTCAATACCTGTGAATTCCAGTGCGGAGGGCTCCAAATTCGCTCCCTCAAAAGGTTCTACATGAAAATGTAACGTTTCATCAATGGCCAGCCAGCCATCTTTGTCCATTTTGAGTGTAATGGCAGCTATCTCTAATAGACCATCAGTTTTGGGGTTGAACCCACCAGTTTCGACATCAATAACGACAGGGTAGTAACCCCGGAAGCGGTTAACCAGTGAGTTAGGGTTATTTTTTTCAGACATTAGGCTTTCAATTTACAGTTTCTGGTTGGCTTTCATTATGCCAAAGGGAATATATTTTTGCAGGTAGATACTGAAGAAATTTTAGGTGATGGTTATCATCACCTAAAATATAAAATGTATGCGAGGGATTAATTGCCTAATCCTTTGCTTGCACTTTTGTTTTCGATAAGCTCGATTTTATAGCCATCTGGATCTTCAACAAATGCGATAACGGTTGTGCCGCCTTTGACTGGGCCTGCTTCACGAGTGACATTTCCACCTACTTGACGAATGTCCTCACAGGTTTTAGCGACATCATCAACACCTAATGCAATATGACCATAAGCATTGCCTAAATCATATTCTGTTACGCCCCAGTTATAAGTTAACTCGATAACAGCACCTTCACTTTCATCACTGTAACCGACGAACGCTAAAGAATATTTGTATTCTGTATTTTCGCTCGTGCGCAGTAAGCGCATACCTAATACTTTGGTATAAAAATCAATGGAGCGTTGCATGTCAGTAACACGGAGCATGGTATGTAGTAAGCGCATAATAGTAGTTTCCCTATAAATTCTTCAGGCAATAATGCTTAAAGTCGAATCGATTTATCTATCAATATAACGTGGCAATATGACTAAATACAGCGATTGAGGTTTATTTTTTAGTCATATCATGGTTATACTCAATTTGAGGGAGTATATCATAATTTTATGTTTATATTACGGGTGGTTAACGATGGCAGAACAACTTGAGTTTTTTGACATACCAAGCCCTTGCCGTGGAATATGTCAAACCAACGAGCAGGGATATTGCCGAGGTTGCTATCGAACCCGTGATGAACGTTTTGGTTGGTTACAGTTAACTAACTCTGAAAAACGTCATGTCATCCGTTTATGTCGCCAGCGATTTTTAAGAGCAAATAATAAGAAAGTGGTTCAAGAAGACATGAATGACCCTCAACAGTCTCTGTTTTGATTGATAATAAAACTATTCCATGCAAAATGATTCAATAACAAATCAATTCACTTAAATTAATTTCAATGGTTACATTTCAATAAAATTTTATTTATTCAAAATGATGATGAAATTCATATAAATCAACTGTAAATGACATAATTTTAAGAATAACTATATTGCTTTGTTTTTAAAGAGTTTATTTGCTGTTGCATTTTTTATTGTTAGTTGTAATTACTATAAGGGTTAAAATAGATAGATTCGAAAGAAGAGTAAGGCTATTCTTATTAATAAGATAATTGATAGGTTGTCTTATTAAGTGATTATATTATTTTTATATGAAAAAGCATGGAGGAAAACAAGATATATATCACTCAATGATTTATTGATGCTCACTATATATAGGTATTTATTAGGTATTGGATCAATAAAAGGTTGTAAAGATAAAAGGGAATTAATATATAATTTAAAAAATAATATGTATTCGGTATATTTTTTAGACATTATAATTATATAAAGGAGGGTAAATTGGAATCTCAAATTGGAACTGAATTATCTCGTGTAGTCCGTATGTGGCGAGCATTGATTGACTATCGCCTCAAGCCACTTAAACTCACGCAAACACATTGGGTAACACTGCATAATATTAGCCAGTTACCGCCCGAGCAATCACAGATTCAATTGGCAAAAGCAATCGGCATTGAACAACCTTCTCTGGTCAGAACATTAGATCAATTAGAAGAAAAAAGACTCATTTCACGTCATACATGTGCAAATGACCGACGCGCTAAGAGAATCAAACTCACAGAGGAGTCGGAGCCTTTTATCAAAACGGTTGATCAAGTGATTAATAATACTCGGACAGAGATTTTAAGTAATATTAGTCATGACGAGCTAAGCCAGTTATCTTTATTGCTATTAAAACTGGAGAAAAACATTCTACGTTTACAGAACGATTCATAGACTACTAATTATTTTTTCTCATTTAATTTTATTACTATGAATATAATTAACCTAAATATATATTAAACTAATAACTATAGCCACCATGCACGTAATATGTGTTTCTATATAGATGCATGATTTTTTACGTGAGGCGGCTTTGTGTTCTATCACTATGGGTTAATTATTAGAAACATACGGTATTAAGAGGGATTAGAGAGTGAAAATATGAATAAAAAATTTGCTTCAAGAAAAATAGAGAATACATACGGTGTAAATTACATTTTACTTGAATAGATATCAATCAAAATTATTCAATAAAGTTCTGCTATGGAACCCATAAACGAAAAGATAGCGAAGTGCTCAGGGCGATAAAAATATTATTACTAATAAGCTAAAAAAATAAAACACTAATCATGATTTAAATAAAAAATGCGTTCATCGATTAATTAGTCGGTGAACGCATTTTATTTTGAATTTATGTCAAATTAGCGAGGTGATACAGTCACTGTATTTCCGCTGTTTGCGATCATAACACGCTGACCTACACGGAAAGCGGCAGGATCTTGTTTCTGAACAACAACAATGTTTTTACCACTGTCTAAACGGATTTCAAGCTGCACACCTTGGCTTTTGTTTAGAGCCCCTTGTGCTTGTTGACCAGCTAAACCACCTGCGATTGCCCCAGCCGCTGTTGCTAGCGTTTTACCAGTACCACCACCGACGGTATTACCTAACAGGCCACCGATAACTGCACCGCCAATTGCACCAATCACGTTACCATCTTCACCCGCTTGAATGGTCACTGGGCGTGCGTTGAGTACCGTACCATAAGTCACAGTTTGGACTTGTTTAGCATCTTGAGCTGAAATAGTATCACCAGAAAGCGTACTTGTATTGACACAGCCAGATAACGCAACAACCGCAGCAACACCTACAAAAACTTTCTTAAGCATAATAACTCCTATGAGACTTGCTGTTCGTGGCAGTAACGTAGCATCGAAGATTTGTTCTTACCATAAGCACAACAACATCAAAAATTTGTTTTTAGATAACAGAGCCTAGACTACTAATTTTGAATTAAATAATGCATCAACACTAGGTAAAATATCTCAAATTCCACCCAAAATCCCAATTCAAAGCACCCTTTGCTAAAGAATTATCTATTTTTTGACTATTTTAGAACATCAATTTATAGCAAAGGCTAAATAGGGGATTTTTACCTGTAATAAGAACTACTCACCTTAAGGTGTAGCAGATAATTACAGAATAAACCATTATAAATCAAATAAAATAATCAAGAGATAAAAAAACGATTTATTGCTGCTATTTTGCTCACTATTTTCATCTCTTCTATCAATTATTTATTATTCCTGCGAAGCGCTACGAGAAATTGAATCGATCAGTTGACAAATTTTTCTCTAAAAGCACAATCTTTCCTAGTTTATCTCATTGAGTGAATAGACACGTTAAAGGGAATAATGATGATTAAATCGGGTCGCTATATTGGTGTTATGTCAGGAACCAGCCTAGATGGTGTTGATGTCGTATTAGCTGCAATTAATGATAAGTTTGTTGCGGAGCAAGCTAGCTTGAGCGCCTCATTTCCGATTGAACTAAAAAAGCGCATTCTCAATATTTGCCAAGGGCAAGAAACAACACTTTCTGAATTGGGAAAAATAGACAGAGAACTTGGCACAATATATGCCGATGCCATTAATCAGCTTCTTCATCAAACGGGTCTATCTCCTGAAGATATCATTGCGATTGGTTGTCACGGGCAAACGGTTTGGCATGAACCTGATAGTGAAACACCGTTTACTATGCAAATTGGTGATAACAACCGTATCGCGGCATTAACGGGAATAACGACAGTAGGTGATTTTCGCCGTAGAGACATGGCTTATGGTGGGCAAGGTGCTCCGTTAGTTCCTGCATTTCATTTAGCCGTATTAGGGCATCCGACTGAAAAACGTATTGTGCTAAACATTGGCGGGATTGCTAATGTTACCGCATTGCTACCAAATGCATATGTAAAAGGCTATGACACAGGACCAGGCAACATGTTAATGGACACTTGGGTCTGGCGTAATAAGCAACAAGCGTATGATAAAGATGGTGAATGGGCAAAAACAGGAAAGGTGAATCAGGCATTATTAAATGCGATGCTTAATGATAGCTATTTTAAACGTTCATCTCCTAAAAGTACTGGGCGTGAATATTTTAATATGCAATGGCTAGAACAGCATTTGGCGTATTTTCAATTGCTATTTCCTGAAGATGTGCAAGCAACATTGTGTGAATTGACCGCCGTATCTATCGTAGATCAAGTTAAGTTATGTGGTGGCTGCGAGCGTTTAATTGTTTGTGGCGGCGGCGCTCAAAATAAATTCTTAATGTTGCGATTAGCGACATTACTGCCGGGGATTGAAGTCGCGCCAAGTGATAAATATGGGCTGAGTGGTGATGATATGGAAGCACTGGCATTTGCTTGGCTTGCCGCTCGTACAGTTTCAGGCTTATCAGGTAGTCTTGCATCAGTAACGGGTGCAAGCAGAGATAGTATATTAGGTGCGATATACCCCGCAAATATTGATATAAAATAACCGCTTGAAAGGACAGTAAAATGAACGAACTTGAAGAGATCGATCTTGCTGCGGTACGACGTGAATATACAAAAGGTGGATTGAGACGCAAAGATTTAACGCCAGATCCTATTCCACTATTTGAGCGCTGGTTAAAACAAGCTTGTGAAGCGCGATTAACAGACCCGACAGCTATGTGTGTGGCAACAGTCGATGAAACGGGGCAGCCTTATCAACGGATCGTATTATTAAAGCACTTCGATGAAAACGGACTAGTCTTTTATACCAATCTGGGAAGCCGTAAAGCGCAGCATTTAGAGCATAATAATAAAATCAGTTTGCATTTTCCATGGTATCAATTGGAGCGCCAAGTTCATTTTACGGGTGTTGCTGAGCGTTTAAGCCCGATTGAAGTACTGAAATATTTCCATAGTCGCCCAAAAGATAGCCAAATCGCGGCTTGGGCGTCCGCTCAATCTTCACGGATTTCGGCACGTGGAATCTTAGAAGGGAAATTTTTAGAACTTAAGCAGAAATTTCAAAATGGCGAGGTTCCATTACCGAGTTTTTGGGGGGGGTATCGCGTTGTTTTTAATAGTGTCGAATTTTGGCAAGGTGGCGCTCACCGCCTGCATGACCGCTTTCTATACCAAAGAGAAGGGGATGGCTGGGTAATTGACCGATTAGCCCCGTAATAAATGGTTTTTTAGCTGGCACTTAATTGATATGCGCTTTATGCTATAGCCTCGTTTAAGAAAATTGACAAACCATACTGGCGAGCCTTTGAGCGACGTCTCATTCTGTCAATTTTCTACATTAAAATAGATAGACAAAATTCAACTGATGGAGTCATTGATGTCTAGCAATAACCTGATTAAACAATTGCAAGAGCGGGGCCTCGTTGCCCAGGTAACGGATGAGGATGCGTTAGCAGAGAGACTGGCGCAGGGCCCTATCTCTCTCTATTGTGGCTTCGACCCTACCGCCGATAGCTTGCACTTGGGACATCTGGTTCCTTTGCTGTGTTTAAAACGATTCCAACTAGCCGGGCACAAGCCTGTGGCGTTGGTCGGTGGCGCAACGGGCCTTATTGGTGACCCGAGCTTCAAAGCTACTGAACGTAAATTAAACACCACAGAAACCGTTCAAGAGTGGGTAGAAAAAATCCGTAACCAAGTTTCACCATTCCTTAGTTTTGATTGTGGTGAAAACAGCGCACGCCTAGCTAATAACTATGATTGGTTTGGCAAAATGGACGTGCTGACATTCTTACGTGATATTGGTAAACACTTCTCTGTTAACCAAATGATCAACCGTGAGTCTGTTAAACAGCGTTTAAACCGTGATGATGTTGGTATCTCTTTCACTGAATTCGCCTATAACCTATTACAAGGTTACGATTTTGCGAACATGAATAAAGAGATGGGTGTTGAGTTACAAATTGGTGGCTCAGACCAATGGGGTAACATTACTTCAGGTATCGATTTAACTCGTCGTCTGCATCAAAACCAAGTGTTTGGTTTAACTGTTCCACTGATCACCAAAACAGACGGTACCAAGTTTGGTAAAACCGAAGGTGGTGCAGTGTGGTTAGATCCGAAGAAAACCAGCCAATACAAATTCTACCAATTCTGGATTAACACCGCGGATGCTGATGTTTATCGCTTCCTGAAATTCTTTACTTTCATGGAATTAAGCGAAATTGATGCATTAGAAGAAGAAGACAAAAACAGTGGCAAAGCTCCTCGTGCACAGTACGTATTAGCTGAAGAAGTGACTAAATTAGTTCACGGCGAAGCGGGTCTAGCGGCTGCAAAACGCATTACTGAAAGCTTATTCTCTGGCGCAGTATCTGATTTAACTGAAGCTGACTTTGAACAGCTAGCTCAAGACGGTATGCCATGCATCACCCTAGAAGATGGTGCAGATCTCCAGCAAGCATTAGTTGATTCAGAGCTGGTACCTTCTCGTGGGCAAGCAAGAACGGCAATCAGCTCAAATGCAGTCTCTGTCAATGGTCAGAAACAAACTGAACCAATGTATGTATTCACTGATGCTGACCGTTTATTTGGTCGTTATACACTTATCCGCCGCGGTAAGAAAAATGACTGCTTAGTTAACTGGAAATAGCTCTGACGAACCTTTGTAAATATATAGCCCGGAAATTTCCGGGCTATTCATATTGGCAAATGGCTACTCACTGATTTCTCTTCATTCGACATAACAATTCTCTGGGTTTTCAATGAAAAGCGTATTATCAATTCAATCCCATGTTGTTTTCGGCCATGCAGGAAACAGTGCTGCTGCATTCCCTATGTGCCGTATGGGCGTAGATGTGTGGCCACTTAATACAGTGCAATTCTCCAACCATACTCAGTATCCACAATGGACGGGCTCAGTATTTCCTGCTCAGCATTTGACAGATATTGTCGAAGGATTAGCAAAAATCCATAAACTGGCAATATGTGATGCCGTGTTAAGTGGCTATATTGGTTCTGCTGAGCAAGGCAATGATATTCTAGCGATTGTTCAAAAGGTTAAAGCGGCGAATCCGCAGGCACTCTATTTTTGTGACCCTGTGATGGGGCATCCAGAGAAGGGATGCATTGTTGCACCAGGTGTTGCTGAGTTTCTTTGTCAACAAGCGCTAGCGGCGAGTGATGTGATTGCTCCTAACTTGTTAGAGTTAGAAACGTTAGCGAATGAGAAAATAGCAACGGTAGAGCAAGCTGTTCAAGCTGCACGTCGACTATGTCAGCAAGGCCCTAAAACTGTATTAGTTAAGCATTTAAGCCGTGCAGGCTATCGTGCAGACCGCTTTGAAATGATTTTAGTCACTGCGGAACATAGCTGGCATGTTAGCCGCCCATTAGTAGATTTCGGTGAAAAACAGCCTGTGGGAGTTGGTGACTTAACGAGTGGTTTAATGTTGGTCAATATCTTAAAAGGTGAGCCACTAAATAAAGGCTTAGAGCATGTTGCTGCGGCAGTCTATGAAGTCATGCTGAAAACCAAAGAAATGGGTGAGTACGAACTTCAGTTAGTTGCAGCTCAAGATTTGATGGTTAACCCTCAACATAAATTCTGCGCCACTCAGCTAGATTGATTGAGCATAGTAGTAACTTATTAAATATATTAATAAAAAACAGCGCCGAATAGCGCTGTTTTTGTAAATGCATTTCATACAATAGATTACTTTTTCAGTAACCCTTCCGCTTCTAATGCCTCTTGTACTTTTGGGCGCTTCGCAATCTTCTCACAATATTCATTCAGATTGCTTAATGCGCTGATATCAACGCCAACTAAACGAGTCCAGTTGGTGACGGTAAACAGATACGCATCAGCAACACAGAAGTCACTTTTAGCGACAAAATAAGGCTGATTTTTCAGAATATCATTCACATACTGGAATTTTTTCAGTAAATTTGCGCGAACAACATCTTTATATTCTTCAGGGGTATTTGGCGCAAATAATGGGCCAAAATTCTTATGCAGCTCAGTAGAAATGAAGTTTAGCGCTTCTAACTGATGGTAGCGCTTCATTGAACCTGGCAGGGCAATTAAGTTTCTATTTGGGTTTTGATCTGCAATATATTGGACAATCACAGCACCTTCAGTTAATTGCTCATCATCATCTAAAACGAGAGTAGGAACTTGACCTTTAGGGTTAATTTCTAAGAAGTTTTCACCCGTTTCTGTGATTTTCTCTTTTAAGTTAACACGAACAATACTGAAATCTAATCCTGCTTCACGCAGAATAATATGAGGAGAAAGTGAGCAGGCACCGGGAGCGTAATACAATTTCATCATAAAACTCCTAAGTCATAGAATGGTCATCATTATTGTTCTTTCAAGTATACACTAGATTTAAAAAGAGAATTGCCAAAGGATGCGGGGCGGCTCCCAATATCTAAAATCACTCTAATGTATGGCAAGATTACGGGAGACGAGTATTTCTCAGGGGAATTATCTATTTAATTGATATTCCATTAAAATTAAGAATGTTACGGGATAGGTATCTGAGAGGGTTTTGTTATAATTTTGCCTCACATTGAGCTATTCTCTCAATCCTTAGCCACATTTTATGAGCTGTCAAAATGGCATCCATTTTTCACAATCTTAATTACTTAACCAAGCTAGATGCCATCTTAATGGCTCATAAACCGAATAGTAGTAAAGGATTAAAACGCTTTATTCTTGAATTTTGGTTTTTTGGTTTAATTAATGCTCGTTCTTGTCTGTTTGCTGGTTTCTTCTTTTTGGCTTTATTCCTAGTGCCAGCGAAAGGGATTCTAGGTATTCCTCGTTATGATGTTTTACTGATTTTCGCAGTCTCTTTTCAAGCGTTCTTGGTATGGTCAAAATTAGAAACATGGGATGAGCTAAAAGCCATTTGTGTATTCCATTTAGTGGGTTTTATGATGGAATTATTTAAAACCTCAGCGACAATTGGTTCATGGCAATATCCTGATGAGGCGTACACCAAACTTTGGGGAGTTCCTCTGTTCACAGGGTTTATGTATGCGGCAGTTGGTAGCTATATCATTCAATCTTGGCGTTTTTTTAATGTCAGGATTGAACATTATCCACCTTATTGGATGGCGACATTAGTGGCTTTAGCCATTTATATTAACTTTTTTAGCCATCACTATATTGATGATTATCGTTGGTACTTAACGGCGTTTATATTTGGTTTGTATGCCCGCAGCGTGGTGTTTTATACCCCGTTAGATAAAGAACGTAAAATGCCGCTATTGCTTGCATTTATGCTGATAGGCTTCTTCATTTGGCTGGCGGAAAATTTCGGAACGTTCTTTGGTGTTTGGCAATATCCAAATCAAATCGGAGCATGGTCTATGGTACATGCAGGGAAGTGGGGGGCATGGTCGTTACTGGTGATCGTGACTTTCACGATTGTGGTACACCTCAAACACATAAAAAGTTGTGTATCCATAGCGCACTAGCAACAAACAGTTTGTTAAAGACGGAGGTTATTTCCCCCGTCTTTTGGTCATTACAAATCTTGTCGCCACGCATCAATGGATAATGGCTCTCCAAAGTGACTTTCAATCAGACGACGCGTCACGTCATGAAGTGGAGCCGCTAAAACCTCCGCTGTATTTCCTCGTTCAACGACTTCGCCTTTATCCATTACGAGCATTTTGTCACTAATATGCTTCATCATGCCTAAATGTTGGGTGACGTAAATATAAGCGATATCTTGCTTAGCTTGCAAATCGAGCATTAAGTTGATTATCTGTGAGCGCATCGACATATCCAGTGAGGCAAGTGCTTCATCAGCCACGATAATTTCTGGTTGCAGAATTAACGCACGGGCGAGGGCGATCCGTTGTTTTTGACCTGATGCTAGCATGTGTGGGTAATATTCTGCGTGATCGGCCAGTAATCCTACTTGGCGTAATGTCTGGATAATGCGTCTTTCCCGCTCAATACCGGTAAGGTTAGTATTCAGTTTTAAGGGTAATTCAAGGGTTTGCCCAATACGCTGGCGCGGATTTAAGGAAGTACTTGGATCCTGAAATATCATGCGAATACGTTGGCTTCGGTAGCTATAATCGCCAAAACTTAGCCGTTGGCCACGGATTAAAATCTCTCCACCAGAAGGCTCCGTCACCCCTGACAACATGCGAGCCAAGGTGGATTTTCCTGAACCGTTAGCGCCGATGATGGCTAAAGTCTGGCCTGCTTGTAGGTTGAAACTCAACGGCTTGACGGCTTGTAATTCATGGCGACGAAATAACCCTTCACGAAAACGGAACGTTTTTGTCAGGTTACGTACCTCAAGTAACGTTTCCATTAGGGTTGTTCCTCGGTATTCAGTGGATAATGACAAGCAACTAGGTGCCCTTTAATGCTGCGCAGTGGTGGTGCATCGATACAGGTTCGTTGCGCGTAAGGGCAACGAGGACCCAAACGACAGCCAATTGGTAAGTGTTCCAATGAAGGAATAGCCCCTGGGAGTGTATTTAAACGACCTTTATGGGGGATCGGGCTTTCAAAATCAGGAATAGAGCGAATTAATGCCTGCGTATAAGGGTGGCGAGGTCGCTGCAAAATATCATTCGGTGTGGCACTTTCTACAGTCTGACCGCAATATAGGACATTAATTCGGTCAACCAATTTAGACATCATTTCCATGTCGTGGCTGATCAGCAAAATTCCCATATTATTGTTTTGGTTTAATTTATCTAATAAACGGAAAATTTGAGCCTGCGTGGTGGATTCCATCGCGTTGGTAGGCTCATCCGCAATTAACAAGCGAGGCTGATTAGCAATCGCAATGGCGATCATTACTTTTTGGCATTCACCATCCGTCAGTTCGTACGGATAACTGTGCATGATATCTTTGTGATCTTTGATACCCACACGATGCAATAATTCAATTGCTCGGCGTTTTCGCCAATTAAAGCGCTGCCACCAGCGCCCTTTGTATGTCCAGCCGGGGATTGATTGGATCAGCTGTTTCCCAATATCGGCCGCAGGGTCAAGACAGGATTGTGGCTCTTGGAAAATCATCGAAATATTATGGCCAATCAGACGACGACGCTTGCGTGGACTTAGCTTTAAGAGGTCAATATCTTGGAAGCGAAAACGGTCCGCAGTGACGCGGATATTATCTTTGGTGATCCCACAAATGGCTTTCGCAATTAGGCTTTTACCGGAACCCGATTCACCCACTAAGCCACGAACTTCACCTTCAGATAAGGTCATGGAAACACGGTCAACGGCTTTGACGGGGCCGTTAGCCGTCATAAATTCAATGGTTAAATTACGAATATCAAGTAATGGCATTATTCCACCCCCGAATTAATCGCTCGGTGCAGTCCATCACCCAGTAAGTTCACAAATAAGACACTCGACATAATCGCAACACCGGGCAGAATGACTGTCCACGGTGCCACATAAATCAATTCTAACGTATCGCCTAGCATAGCGCCCCATTCAGATGATGGGAGTTGCGCTCCTAAATCTAAAAAGCCTAATGCCGCAATATCCAAAATTGCAATGGAGAGGGCACGGGTTAATTCAGTGACCAAAATAGGGGTAATGTTTGGCAGTACGGTGTACCACAAAATAAAGATGTTTGAAGCGCCATCTAAACGTGCCGCCACAATATACTCTTTGTCTAGCTCATCGTGCACGGCAACGTAGATGGTACGCACCATACGAGGGATCAGCGCGAGGCAAATCGCAAGCATCGCATTGGTTAAACTGGCACCCATAAATGCCACTACGATAATCGCCAGTAATAGAGAAGGGATCGAGAGTAAGGTATCCAGAACGTGGTTAAACACAGCGGATTTTAGTCCGCGGGTCATGCCCGCAAGACAACCTAACACTAAGCCGATTATCGTCGCAATCGCAGTGACCAACAAGGCTGAGCCGAACGTGGATTTAGTACCAATCAAGAGACGGCTTAAAATATCGCGTCCTAAATCATCCGTACCAAAGAAGAATGCCACTTCACCATAGTGTGACCATGATGGCGGTGTAATTTGGTAACCCAAAAATTGTTGGTCGATGGCATAAGGTGCTAAATAAGGGCCAGCAAAACAGAGGACGATTAAAAAAATCACCCCAAAAAAGCCGGTCATTGCCAGTATGTCGGAGGAGAAAATATTCCACACCACCCGTGTCGGGGATGGCATTTTCTGTTCACGATAAAAATTATCTGAGGACATACCAATCCTTATGTTTTAACGGGTCCATCATTGCGCCTAAAATATCGGATAACACGTTCACGGTGATCACCAATGCGCCAATTAACATCACACCTGCAGAAATCGCCGAGTAGTCTCCTTGGCGGATTGCAGTGACCAACCAGCGACCTAATCCCGGCCAGTTAAACACTAATTCTGTCACCATGGTTAATGTTAGCATCGTGGAGAATTGTAGCCCTAATTTCGGGATAATCGGCGGTATGGCGTTATGAAAAATATGGCGGCGAATAATTTTAAAGCGAGAAAGCCCGCGAGTGGCGGCAGCTTTAACATAGTTACTGCTAGCCACTTCATCTGTACTAATGCGGACTAAGCGAATCACTTCGGTGGTTGGCGCTAATGCGAGTGTGAGTACTGGCAGGATCATATGTTCTAACACATTGATGATCATATCTTTACGGTATGGCGAATCCGAAAGCCACGCATCCACAAGGGCAAAGCCTGTCACAGGCTTCAAGTTATAAAGCAAGTCGATTCGCCCGGAAACGGGGAGCCATCCTAAGTGAAGCGAGAAAAATAGGGTTAGTACTAACGCTAACACGAATACAGGCACGGAAAAGCCTAATAGGGCAAACGTGCTGATCGCGATATCAACGGGTTTGTTTCGCCAGAATGAGGCAATCATCCCTAACGGGATCCCAACAAATAACGCGAATAAGAAGGCGAGAATGCACAGTTCCATGGTGGCAGGGAATGTGTCTTTAAGTTGCTCGGTGATAGGCTCCCCGTTAATGCTAGAGACGCCGAAATCGAAATGCAGTAAGCCATCAAAGTAGAAGATATACGCATCAATAAGTGATGCGCCGCTAAGAGGCGCATTGGGCGTGAAATAGCTTAAGCTGAAACTGACCAGCGACAAAAAGAAGACCGTCACCAGCAATAGCAGAAATCGTCTCAGTGAGTAGATGATCATGGTTGCGACTCCTGCTGCCGAGGTGGTGCTTTTTTCGGCTCTTGCATCTCGCGATAAACGCCAGCAAATGAGGTATTGCCGAACGCGCTGATCACCAATCCTTTCATATCAAAACGATAAGCTTGTAAACGCAGCGAGTAAGCTAATGGCAATATGGGCAGTTCTTCCGCGAGAATTTGTTGTGCTTGATGATAGTAATCAATACGGTCTGCCAGCTCTTGCGTTAGTAAGGCTTTATGCAAAACGTCATCAAATTTAGAGTCACACCAATGGCTTAAGTTGGTTTGTGAGCCAATGGCGGCACAACTGAGCAGTGGGCGGAAGAAACTATCTGGGTCATTACTGTCTGTTGTCCAGCCCGCTAGTGTCATATCGTGGGAGCGATCCATTAATTGATTTTCTTGGAAGCGACCTTCCACTGAGCGGATACTCATGACGATACCCACTTGAGCGAGGTCAGCTTGGATTAATTCCGCCATTTTCAATGGGCTAGGGTTATAAGATTGGGAAGCGACAGGAACCCATAACTCTAATTTCAGGTTTTCTAATCCCATTTCCTGCAGCATTTTTTTGGCAAGTTCAGGGTTGTAATCAGTTATTTTGGTTTGATTATCAAATGCCCAAGATGCACGGGGGAGAATCGATGACGCCGTCTCTGCGGTACCATAATAAATGGACTGCATGAGTCGCTCATTATTAATGGCATAAGAAATCGCTTGGCGAACCTTGAGTTGGTCGAGAGGCGGCTTACTGGTATTAAACGCAAGATATGCGATATTCATTCCCGAACGCATTGAAATACGTAGGCGAGGGTCATCACGTAGCACTTTTAACTGACTTGCGGCTGGGTACGCGAGGACATCGCACTCACCAGTGAGTAGCTTAGAAATACGTCCGGTACCCCCCGCGCCCATATCTACCACCACTTCTTCCATGCGTGGTTCACCTTTCCAGTAATCTTTATTACGCAATAAACGGACAAACTGCCCAGCTTGGTAATCATCAAAGTAGAATGGACCAGTACCTACAGGGCGCCAATCAATCATCTCCTGGCGATTGCTAGCAGAAAGCTCATCTGCATATTCCGCAGATAAAACGGGCGCGTAGTGAGTCGCCAAATGCCATAAGAATGAAGCATCCGGGGATTTTAATCGAAATTCTACGGTGTAGTTATTCAGTTTTTTAATACTTTCGACGCTGCTCGCAAATTGCAAGCTATCAAAATAGGGGTAGCGCCCGCCATTAATGAAATGGTAAGGATTGCTGGTTTCAAACATGCGAGAAAAACTGAATACCACATCATCCGCATTCATATTGCGTGTTGGTGTAAACCAAGGTGTGGTTTGGAATTTGACGTCTTTTCTCAGATATAGCCGATAGGTTGCACCATTATCTAAAACTTCCCAGCGGGAAGCCAACTCTGGGATCAGGCGATACGTAAAGGGGTCAACATCCAGTAAGCGGTCATACAGTTGCGCGCCTAGGGGATCAATAATTAACCCGCTACTGGCGAGTTGTGGGTTAAATGTGGTGACAATGCCATTGACGCAGTAAATAAAGCCATTTTGGCGAATATCGGCCGGGACATCATTGGCAATGGTGTCTTTGTAGCTTATGTCTGTTTGCTCTGCCAATGCAGAAAGAGAAACAGTAAATAAAAACCAAAGAGTTAAAAGGCGCATAGAGCTAATATCGTTGACCTGAATTGCTTTATTGTAGCGTAAAAATAGGGTAACAGGGTATAAGCAAAATTTGTGGTTATATTTTGTTCATACTGCCGAAGGGGGCGAAGCTTTTGAATTGTGAATGAGAATCAACAAGACTCTATCTGATTGTAATGGTTACTATTATTTTTAATTCGATCTTAATGAGAAATAATCGCATTAAAATGCTTTACAAATGATACTAATAACTATTATCATTAACTCAGTCTCTTGAGTGCTTAGCTTTAGCAGACAAGGCATGACATTGCTCACATTGCTTCCAGTGTTTTATTGCTTTCAGTGTTTTAGTTATATAGCCAGCTCGGGTGCTGGCTTTTTTTTGCGTAAAAATCAGCTTTCCAAGCTAATTTGATGTTTCTTTATCAATCCTCGAAATTGATCATAGCTCAGCGATAAGCATTGGGCCGCTTTGCGTTGATTAAAATTAGCTTGGCGTAGCGCCTCTTCCACATACTGTTTTTCTGACTCCAATTGCCATTGGCGTAAGTCAAAAGGAAAAACGGGTGCCAATTTGGGGCTTTCTGATGGCGCCGCTGGCATCTCATGAAGCTCTGCTAGCTTCTCACCAAAGGGATCTAAAATAATCGTATCCACCGGTAAGTCACTTTCACCATGTCGATAAACTGATCGCTCGACGACATTTTTCAATTCACGAATATTACCCGGCCAAGAATAGCGCATCAGTGTTTGCTGGGCGTTGTCAGAAAACCCAGTGAAATAAGCACGTTTTAGCTCACGTACCATGCCAATGGCAAAGTGCTCAGCCAATAACAGGATGTCAGGAACACGTTCACGTAATGGCGGCATACGGAGTACTTCAAAGGCAATCCTGTCGAGTAGGTCAGCGCGAAACAGCCCTTGGCGAGCCAATTCAGGAAGATTGGCGTTAGTGGCACAGACCAAGCGAACATCCACTTTTAATGACTGGCTTCCTCCCACACGCTCTAATTCACCATACTCAATGACACGCAAAAGTTTTTCTTGCACGGACATCGGTGCGGTTGCCAGTTCATCAAGGAATAACGTACCTTTATCAGCACGTTCAAAGCGGCCTTGATGACGTTTCTGCGCTCCCGTAAACGATCCTGCTTCATGTCCAAATAATTCAGAATCCAGCAAGTTCTCATTGAGTCCGCTGCAATTTAAGGAGATAAAAGGCTCTTGCCAGCGGGGAGATAGATAGTGAAGGCGATCCGCGATTAATTCTTTACCGGTTCCTCGTTCGCCAATAACAAGGACAGGTTTATTTAGCTTGGCAAGCTCGGAAGCACGTTCTAGGACATCGAGGAAATTACTCGATACACCGAGAATAGTATTATTAGTCTCTTTCATGGTTATTTTTACCAGATTTTGGTTAATTTTACCTGTGATTAACTATAGTACAAATAACCGTCTATAGACATTAAAATAATATTTTTGTTATTTATTAGTTAGTTATGTAATTTTGAAAAAGTTGGCACGCCAATTGCTATCTTATGGTTGTAAAAGATTTTGATTGAAATAATTATCGGTTTAATAATTTCAATTTTATATTCATGGAGCATCACGTATTGGTTGGACGCCAACATCGGGTTGAGGCTCTACAGAAAGATAACATCCATCAAGAGGATATAAATTATGGGTATTTTTTCACGTTTTGCCGACATCATTAATGCCAACATTGCTTCACTGCTTGATAAAGCTGAAGATCCGCAGAAAATGATCCGCCTGATGATTCAGGAAATGGAAGACATGTTAGTGGAAATCCGTTCCACCTCAGCACGTACCTTAGCTGAGAAAAAAAGTTTAGAGCGCCGCGTCGAAATGGGCGAAAAACAGATTACCGAATGGCAAGAAAAAGCGGAACTGGCATTAATCAAAGATAAAGAAGATTTAGCTCGCGCAGCATTGATTGAAAAACAAAAAGTCAGTGCCATGGTCGATACGCTAAAGCATGAACTGATTATTGTTGATGAAACACTGACTCGCTTAAAAGGCGAAATCACGGAATTAGAAAATAAACTGCAAGAAACGCGTGCAAAACAGCAATCAATGACCGTACGTTTAGAAGCTGCACAATCAAGCCGTAATGTTCGTCGCCAGTTAGATAGTGGTAAACTGGATGAAGCAATGGCGCGTTTTGAACAGTTCGAACGTCGCATTGACCATATGGAAGGCGAAGCGCAAAGCTACGGTATTGGTAAACAACGCTCTTTAGAACAGCAATTTGCTGAGTTAAAAGCAGATGACGAAATTAGTGCACAGTTAGCCGCGCTTAAAGCTAAAATTAATAAAGACGAATAATATTCAACACGCAAGGCGCAGTGATTTCATTGCGCCAGTGCGCTAGGCTAAATAACCATAAATAAGGAAATGTGATGGGCTACGTTTTACTGTCTCTCGTATTAATCATCTTTGTCATTTTTGTTCTGCCGATTTGGTTGTGGCTCCATTATGGTAAGAAGAACAATGGGCAGGGAAGTCAGCTTACTGAAAATGAAGTACAACGTTTGATGCAATTGGCAGAGCAGTCATCGCGTATGCAGCAACGTATCAAAACACTGGAAGATATTTTAGATGCCGAGCACCCAAATTGGAGGCAAAAATAATGACTAATTTTCGCAACCGCAAGTTATATCGCTTAACGGATAAACGTGTTTTTGGTGGTGTTTGTTCCGGTCTCGCTGAATATTTAGAGTTACCGGTTGCTTTGGTCAGAGCATTGGCTGTACTTGCCCTGTTTATGAGTTTTGGATTGACCTTGATTGTCTATGTGGTGATGTGTTTCTTTGTGGAAGCTGCGCCAAGCGGTTACCGAAGCGAGCAGGATATCGGACCAGAAGTGACGACACTATTAAACCAAATTGATGCTCAGCTACAAGCTGGGGAAATGAAACTGCGCCAAATGGAGCGCTATGTCACCTCGGACACTTATACCGTTAACAGCAAGTTTCGTCATCTATAACAACTGATTTGCACCATCACATAAATGGGAATAGAGTTTAATGACTGTATTCCCTTTATATTTTTATTGGGAGAGCGAGAACTAGGAGCATTATGAAACGGCTACAAAATGAATTAACTGACTTAATGAACCGTAGCGTTGACCGCCATGTAAGGCTTGCTGTCACGGGATTAAGCCGCAGTGGCAAAACCGCATTCATCACTTCTCTCGTTAACCAACTTCTTAACACCACCACGGGGGCGCGTCTTCCGCTATTTTCGGCGGCAAGAGATAAACGAATTTTAGGGGTAAAACGTATTCCACAGCGCGATATGTCAATCCCACGCTTTGCTTATGACGAGGGAATTGCATCGCTTTATGGCGATCCGCCGCAATGGCCGACGCCTACCCGTGGAGTGAGCGAAATTCGCTTGAAAATTCATTACCGTTCAAATGATTCGTTTGTTCGCCATTTTGTCGATAACTCCTCCCTGTACTTAGAAATTGTCGATTACCCGGGGGAGTGGCTACTGGATTTACCGATGCTAGATCTGAACTATTTAACCTGGTCTAGCCAAATGAAAGTGCTACTTAAAGGTAAGCGTGGGGAGCTCGCTAATGAATGGCTACAGCTTTGCCAAAAATGTGACCCATTAGCCCCCGTTGATGAAAATCTATTGGCTGAAATTTCCAATGCTTACACCGCATATCTGCATGAATGTAAGCAACAAGGACAGCACTTTATTCAACCTGGTAGATTTGTTTTACCCGGAGAGTTAGCGGGAGCGCCTGCATTACAATTCTTTCCATGGCCAACCATCGAAAAATATGGTGAAAAACAGTTAACGCAAGCAGATAAAAACACCAATATCGGCGCATTACAGCGTCGCTATCAATACTATTGTGACCATGTGGTGAAAGGGTTTTATAAGGATCATTTCCAGCGTTTTGATCGACAAATTGTGCTGGTGGACTGTTTACAGCCTTTAAATAGCGGCGCAGATGCCTTCAACGATATGCGAATGGCGCTCACTCAGTTAATGCGAAGCTTTCATTATGGAAAACGCACATTGCTCAGACGCATGTTTTCACCATGCATTGATAAGCTACTCTTTGCCGCCAGTAAATCGGATCATGTAACGCCAGACCAACATGCAAATTTGGTCTCGTTATTGCAGCAATTAGTCCAAGATGCTTGGCAAAATGCGGCATTTGAAGGGATCAGCATGGACTGTGTGGGGCTGGCTTCTATTCAAGCAACCGAAAGCGGCATTGTGGACTACAAGGGGGAAAAATTACCGGCTTTAAAAGGTGAACGACTCAGCGATGGGCAACCCTTAACGTTCTATCCCGGTGATGTCCCAAAACGCTTGCCTAATGAACAGTTTTGGCAGCAGCAAGGCTTTCAATTTGAAAATTTTCGCCCTCGGCCAACGCCGTTAGATCAACCGTTGCCACATATTCGCATGGACAGTGCTCTGGAATTTTTGTTAGGAGATAAACTGAAATGAGTGAACCTCTAAAACAGCGTGTGGACTTTGCCGATAAGGCCGACAAGCCGGCCATGGAGCCATTAAAACAAGCGCAAACTTTTGATGAAAAAGCGTTTGAAAAATTTGTACCGGTCGATATACAAGAAGAACAAGATAGCCAAGATGGCGAAGTTGAAAGTCTCATCAATGAAGCCTTAAAACCTAAACGCAGTTTCTGGCGTAAGTTAGTTGGTGCTGCCGCAGGCATTTTTGGAGTGAGCGTTGTCGCGCAATTAGGTCTTTGGATCCATCAATCATGGATAACTCAAGACTGGACAGCGTTAGGCACCGCAGCGGCGGGGGGCTTAATTATAGTCGCTGGTGTGGGTTCAGTTATTGGCGAATGGCGTCGCTTGTATCGGCTCAGAGAACGTGCAGAGGAGCGTGATTTTGCACGTGAATTACTTCATAGCCACGGCATGGGGCAGGGTAAAGCATTCTGTGAAAAGCTCGCCAAACAGTCTGCATTACCGATGCAACACCCTGCAATTCAAAGCTGGCAAGCCACGGTTCACGATTCACATAATGACCGCGAGGTTATTGAACTTTATAGCAAATTAGTGCAACCGATTTTGGATGAGCAAGCACGTAAAGAGATCAGCCGTTCGTCGGCAGAGTCGGCCTTGATGATAGCGGTTAGTCCATTGGCAATTGTCGATATGGCATTTATTGCGTGGCGAAACATTCGTTTAATCAACCGTATTGCCGCCATTTATGGTATCGAATTGGGCTACTATAGTCGGATCCGCTTATTCCGTATGGTGCTGATTAATATTGCATTTGCAGGGGCTTCTGAGCTTATTCGCGAGGTCGGAATGGATTGGCTATCGCAGGATATTACCGCACGGTTATCGACACGTGCTGCGCAAGGAATTGGTGCAGGTCTTCTGACCGCTCGATTAGGTATTAAGGCGATGGAGTTATGCCGTCCATTACCTTGGATCGAAGACAAACCGAAATTAGGTGATTTTCGCCGTCAATTAATTGGCCAACTGAAAAATGCCATTCCCTCAAAAAAAGAGAATCCATAAGCTGTAAATTTTGCTGGCAGGATGAGTTGACAGTTTTAATTATCCTGCCAGTTATGCCTAAAAGGGCAATTCCCTGTCGAATTAATCCACAATCCTCGAGTTAAAGAAAGAAATGCTGCTGATATTTATTAGAAACTAGACGAGTGTCAACAATATGTGACACGGCTCTGTATTACTGGCCTGTTTAACGCTAAAATATTAGCAATTATGTTCTCTACAAAAGGTTTCATCATGCGCCTCGAAGTGACCTGCCAAGACCGAATCGGTTTAACGCGTGAATTACTTGATCTTTTAGTCCTACAAAACATTGACTTAAAAGGCATTGAAATTTCAGCTCAACGTCGAATTTACCTGAATTTTGCACCGGTAGATTTTCAGGTTTTCAGTACGTTAATGGCAGAGATCCGCCGTATAAACGGGGTAATTGATGTTCGCCGCATCTACTTTATGCCTTCCGAACGTGAGCATAAAGCGGTGTGGGCTTTACTGAATTCGTTCCCTGAGCCAGTTTTATCTATTGATAATAAACTGAATATTGAGCTGGTTAACCCAATGAGTTTGCAACTTTTTGGGGTTGATGAAACGAAAATCAAACAAAAATCCTTCTCCCAGTTAATCCCTAACCATGGTTTACATCGTTGGTTTGAACGTGAGTCTCCAGAACCATACACTGAACGAATTTCGGTCAAAGGCAGTGACTATTTAATGCAGGTTACGCCAATTATTCTCGCCGATGAAGATGGAAAATCTCACTGCACAGGGGCGGTGATCTTACTCAAATCCGTGGCAATTCTTGAAAATCAACGTAAGCAAGTAGCTGAAGTTGATATTGAAAATCGTGGATTTAGCCAGATTGTGGCGGTCAGTCCTGCGATGATCCAAGTCGTTGAACGTGCTAAACGTGTTGCTATGCTGGATGAGCCGTTATTGCTTGTCGGGGAAACCGGAACGGGTAAAGATATTCTGGCAAAAGCCTGCCATTTACACAGTGCTCGTGGCAATGCGCCATTTTTAGGATTGAACTGCGCTTCTATGCCTGATGATGTCGTTGAAAGTGAATTATTTGGTTATGCAGCAGGGGCTTATCCAAATGCGGTTGAAGGGAAAAAAGGCTTTTTTGAGCAAGCGAATGGCGGCACTGTCTTGCTGGATGAAATTGCTGAAATGTCCCCTCAAATGCAAATTAAACTATTACGTTTTCTGAACGATGGAACTTTCAGACGTGTTGGCGAAGAACATGAAGTCAAAGTCAATGTACGCGTGATTTGTGCGACACAGAAAAATTTACCTGAGCTAGTGGAACAGAAAAAATTCCGTGAAGATCTCTATTACCGCTTGAATGTCATAACGCTCACGATCCCTCCATTAAGAGAGCGTAGCGAAGATATTAAACCGCTCACGAAAGTTTTTGTGTCTAATTTTGCCAAAGAATTGAACATTGATGAGCCAAAAATTTCACCAGCATTAATTGAATCACTCAGCTCTTATTATTGGCCGGGTAATGTTAGACAATTACGCAATGCGTTATATCAGGGACTATCTCAATTTAATGGCAATATTTTGGATGTTGATGATATCCAACTTCCTGATGCAGTTAACGCGCCTGCGATTGCTTTAGATACATTAAATGGGTCACTGGATGAAATAACCAAACGCTATGAAGCCTCGGTGTTGGCGAGATTATATCGTGATTATCCGAGTACGCGTAAATTGGCTAAACGTTTAGATATTTCTCATACCGCTATTGCGAACAAATTGCGAGAATACGGGCTCAGTACCAAGAAAGAGCAAGATTAACATGATAAAAAAGCTGTTTAAATTGTGTCTACTTAGCGTATTAATGAGTGTGAGTATTAGCGCTGTTGCACAAGAAAAACCAAATAATAAGTTGATTGATAAACTCTGTAAAAATGCAGAGCAATCCATGGAAGACGTGTATGAAAATGGCGCGCTGACTCAGTGTCATTTTCCTAATAGTTCGCTACTAAGCGCTTATCAAGAATATCGTAATCTGCTTGGTGATGATAAAAAGTTTTTAGAGGCTAAGTTAGAACCTAACAAAAACAAAGAAGTGATTTGCTCGGATGATAACTGTCAGTCGATTATTTATCGATGGAGCGGCGACAAAAAATTAGAAATTGAGCAAAGTTTTCCGGGGGGAGAAACTTACCTCCAATTTATTCAAGATAATAAAAAGACTTCGCTCGAAATAAGATATTTCCCTGACTAACGCCCATTCAGTCACTATCAATAAAACAAGCCACATAAATAAGCTCACTTATTCCAAATCAGTTAAAAGAATGGAGTGAGCTTACTCGATTAAACTAAATTTACATATTTTTCATCGTAAAACGACGTCCTGATCATTGCGGGTTGGTTGTTTTTTCTGCTATAAAAATGGTGAGCAAAGCTTTAATTTTTAAATTAACGATAAAAAAATGCTTAAGTCGTGCATTGATTATTAATATTAGCAACGCGGGTTTTATACCTTTAAGGAGTTGCAATGGAACAATTTACGATTAATTTTATTGTCAATTTCAAGCTACGTGAATATATGTCTAAATGTCACTATCAAGGTGATATGTTTGAATCCGCGAATACCGCCGCAGAACTTTATTTAATGAATAAGGCAGCGGCCAATTATTTAGCGAAAAAAAATCGTTTTACGTGGGATGTGTTAGTCAAAAATGGTGTTAAACCACGGGATTTGATTATCGATATTCTTACGTCTTGTTGCCCTGTGACCCAAGAGCAGGCTCAACGGGTATTAAGTACGTTGTCGCACTCGTTAGTGAGTATGATGAAGGAAAATATAATTTTTACGAATGTGGTCAACGCGAAAAATCACAAACCACTATTTTGGGCTTATGTTGATTAAAAACATGATTGATAACCCCTCAACCCCTATCAAATGAAGCCACAATCACCGAAAGCATCGGCGATTGTGGTTCATCATAATTTAAGATTATTTCAGGCTATTTAGCGCATTATCATAATCAGGTTCTTCAGTAATTTCAGGCACTAATTGGCTGTAAATCACTTTGTCGTTCTCATCTAATACAACGACAGAACGAGCCGTTAAACCTTTTAATGGACCAGTGGTCATTTCAACGCCGTAATCTTGGGCAAAATCACTACGGAATGAAGATAATGTCACCACATTGTCTAAGCCTTCTGCACCACAAAAACGTGCTTGAGCAAAAGGTAAGTCAGCAGAGATACATAACACAACAGTGTTGTCTAAACCGTTGGCTAATTGATTGAATTTACGCACAGAAGCGGCGCAAACACCGGTATCTACACTTGGGAAAATATTCAGAACTTTGCGCTTACCTTGGTAAGTTTCTAAGGTTGCTTCACTTAAATCTTTAGCGACTAAAGTGAAAGGTTTAGCTTGTGAGCCCGCCTGTAAAAAAGTACCTGCAAGTGAAATGCTATTGCCTTTGAGTTTTACTGTCTGTGACATTCGTTTTTCTCCCGTTTTATAGATTGAGTTACAGAAGATGAAAATATCAAATAATTTTTAAAATCAAATTATTACGTAATTTCACATTCCTAACTTTCTGTTTTTAAATCCTATTATTGACCGAATTGCATTGTTGCCTTCTCGGTGTGCTAAGTAAGAAGGTTGCGCTGCATTATACAAGTAATAAGCCCTATTAAGAGTTTATGTTTTTTATTATGTATCATCCTAAAATACCATATTCAACGCGATAAAAAGAGCGCTTTGTGCCGTGTTTTACTTGTTATATGATGAAGTGAAAGCTAATTTTAAACTGACAATCAAGTCAATGAGTTATTCGCCTATCACGGCTAAGACCTTGGCATGTCAAATATCAATTTAGCAGTTTGTAATGGGTTAATTCATCAAAGCTTAGCGAATAACGCTGAGCGATCCTCTTTTTGATTAATAGATAGAAATAATAATATGCATAAACGTTCATTGACCTCTTTAGCTGTATTCATTTCATCACTTTTCCTTTCTACACCGGTTATCAGTGCTACGGTTCCTGCTGGTACTGTTTTAGCTGAAAATCAAGAAGTTGTACGCCATCTGAAAGATGAGCCAGCATCGTTAGACCCAATTAAATCTGTTGGACTGACTGAAGCTCAAGTGATGCGTGATTTGTTTGAAGGCTTAGTTAATCAAGATAATCATGGGAAGCCGATACCGGGTGTTGCACTAAATTGGCACACCGATGACAACCGCACTTGGATTTTTCAGTTACGCCCTGAAGCGTCATGGTCAAATGGCGAGCCTGTTACCGCTGATGATTTCGTTTACAGCTGGCGTCGTTTAGTCACGCCAACCAATACATCGCCATTTGCTTGGTTTGCAGCATTAGCAGGAATTAATAATGCGCAGGATATTATTGATGGTAAGTTGCCGCCAGAACAGTTAGGGGTGGAAGCTGTCGATAAACACACATTGAAAATTGTGTTAAATAAGCCAGTTCCTTATTTTCCGTCATTAACCGCAAATTTTAGCTTATTTCCGGTTCATCGCGGAACTATTGAACAATATGGAGCAGATTGGATTAAAGTCGGTAATTTGGTTGGAAACGGGGCATTTGAGCTGAATGACCGCGTTGTTAACGAGAAAATCGTATTAACACCAAATCCGCACTATTGGGATCATAAAAATACAGTGATCACTAAAGTGACTTTTGTTCCCATCAACCAAGAATCTCATGCGACTAACCGCTATTTAGCGGGGGATTTAGATATCACGGAATCCTTTCCAAAGCAGCGCTATCAAAAATTATTACAAGATATTCCTAACGAAGTTTTTACTCCGGATCAACTCGGTACCTATTACTACGCATTTAATACCCAGCGCGCGCCGACCAATGATGTCAGGGTTCGTCAGGCATTAACAATGGCAATTGACCGCCAATTGATTGCTAGCAAAGTCTTAGGGACAGGGGAAAAACCCGCGAATTATTTTACACCCGATGTGACAGCAGGTTTTAAGCCACAAAAAGGGCTGTATCAGACTCATAAACAAAAAGAGTTAGACCAACAAGCTAAAGCATTATTGAAACAAGCAGGGTACAGTGAAGCGCATCCTTTGGAATTGACGTTGCTGTATAACAGCTCAGAAAACCATCAAAAAATTGCCATTGCGATTGCTTCTATGTGGAAGAAAAAACTCGGAGTACAAGTTAAATTAGTTAACCAAGAGTGGAAAACCTATATTGATAGCCGTAACACCGGAAATTTTGATGTGATCCGTGCTTCTTGGATTGGTGATTTTAATGAGCCATCGACATTCTTATCACTGCTAACTTCTCAACATAGTGGCAATATTCCTAAGTTTAATAGTCCGCAATATGACGCATTAATGACTTCAGCCAGTATTGAAACGAATGATGCGCAGCGTAATGTGTATTACAACCAAGCAGAAGCCATTATTGCAAAAGAAGCGCCAATTGCGCCAATTTATCAATATACGAATGCGCGCTTGATTAAACCGTGGTTAAAAGGTTATCCGATTGAAAATCCAGAGGATGTGGCATATAGCCATAGCTTCTATATGATTAAGCATTAGAATGATATTTAGCCAGTGCAGATGTGCTGGTTAAATTTTGGGAGCCCCAAAATAAAAAAAACTCCTTCCACTGGAGAGTCGGAAGGAGGACCAAAAAGGAATAAACACTACAGAGCTAATAATAGGAAAAAACTTTGCTGTTTTATTGCTAATTTGTGTCAATCAAATGGGATCTCTCTAGCAAAAATTGAGAAATTTCATTGGGCTATAAATTTTGCATAACATCTTATTTTACTGTTTTTATTTTCCTTTGCTTAACACCTACTTAAACTTTGTATTTTGATTTTGTTATTGAAATCATTGCAATATTCCCTTTAATCAACTAAAAATACCTTACTTTTCAATTTAAGGAGATATTGCATGGCGTCGACCTATGGATCGCAATTTCAACACTCTAACCCCGTTCATGCCTTTCAGTTAGATGGAGACGGTGGTGTTCTTCCAATCGATTTAAATGCCACTGCAACACAGCAATCTCCATTTTGGCTGCATTACGATTATAAAAATAAAGAGACGTCTAGCTGGATCCAACAGACTGATTTGTTTAATGACCAAGTGAAATCGTCACTGACGGGTAAAATGAATCGTATGCGGATGGTGCGTATTGGTGATGGCGTTCTACTGACATTACAAACTCTGAATAACACGGCAGGACAACGCCCTGAACAATTGGTGGCCTTTCGTATTTTTATGAATAGCCGTTTGATTGTTTCATGTCGTCACCGACGTGTTCACTCATTGGATTCTGTTATTGATGATCTTAAAGAAGGCGTCGGTGCTCAGAGTACCGGTGAATGGCTTGCCGATGTCACCGATGCGATGACCGATGAAATTAGTGATTTCACCGATTCTCTTCACGAGCGTCTTATTGAAATGGAAGACTTGATATTACATGGTGAAATTCCTGAGCGTGGGGAATTAGCGTTATTGCGTAAACAGATTATTGTCGTACGCCGTTATATGGCGCCGCAGCGGGATATGTTCTCTCGATTAACCGCTGAAAAATTATTATGGTTAGATGATAACGACAGACGTCGTTTACAAGAAATTTCAGACAGATTAGGGCGCTGTATTGAAGATTTAGATGGTTTTATTGCTCGTACTGCCATTATGTCTGATGAAATTACGAATATGATGACGGAAATGATGAATCGCCGAATTTATACCATGTCATTAATGGCGATGATATTTTTACCAACCACATTTTTAACCGGTTTATTTGGTGTGAACTTAGGGGGGATCCCCGGTAATGAATTTAAGTTTGCTTTTAGTGCGTTCTGTTTATTACTCGCCTGCTTAATCGCTACAGTATTTTGGTGGTTAAAAAGAAGTCGATGGCTATAAGAAAGGTGAATTGTTCTGAATAATGGGCGCTAGTTTGAGATAAATCAATAAAGGGTATAGGGTTTTAAGGCAATATTACTCCCGCAGGTGAATGCAACGTTGAGCGATGAACGTTGTGCTCCATAATTGTAGTTTTTCTCATATTGAGTTCTTATACAGAATAATTGACCACTGTAATGCCGATGTATTTTACATCGGCTTTTTTTTTGCATAAAATCTGACGCCACCCCTGAATTTCTCCAGAGATAGCGGATCAATTTTTATTATCTTACTTAACTTCAATCACATCTAAGCGCTCAGCACTGTAGTCTGGCTGATCATCTTCATCAATCATTGGCTGAGCAGGCAATTCTTCGCGGTCAAAAGCCATATCACCACCATTGATCACTGCATCACCATGTGAAATATTTTTGAAATCAAATAGTTCAGTATCACATAAGTGAGATGATACAACGTTTTGAGTTGCTCTAAACATGGTTTCAATACGTCCAGGGTAACGTTTATCCCAATCGCGCAGCATCTCTTTAATGACTTGGCGCTGTAAATTAGGCTGGGATCCACACAAGTTACAAGGAATGATAGGGAATCCTTTAGCTTCAGCAAAACGCTCAATATCTTTTTCGCGGCAATAGGCCAGAGGGCGAATAACAATGTGCTTGCCATCGTCACTCATCAATTTTGGTGGCATGCCTTTTAATTTACCGCCGTAGAACATGTTTAAAAACAGGGTCTGCAAAATATCGTCGCGGTGATGGCCGAGTGCAATCTTGGTCGCGCCTAACTCTGTCGCGGTGCGATATAAGATACCGCGACGTAAACGAGAGCACAGGGAACAAGTGGTTTTCCCTTCAGGAATTTTTTCTTTTACGATGCCATAGGTGTTTTCTTCGACAATTTTATACTCAACACCGAGTTCGTCTAAGTAAGCTGGCAAAATGTGTTCAGGGAAGCCCGGTTGTTTTTGGTCTAAGTTAACAGCGACCAAAGAGAATGAAATTGGGGCACTTTTTTGCAGGCTTTGCAAAATAGACAGCAGGGTATAGCTATCTTTTCCCCCAGACAGGCAGACCATGATACGGTCGCCTTCTTCGATCATATTAAAATCGGCGATGGCTTGCCCAACATCACGACGAATTCTTTTTTGGAGTTTGTTTAAGTTGTATTGTTCTTTCTGTGTATTCATTCTGTACTATTCTGTGTTGTCGCTGAGTATTTAACTTTATAAAAAATAAAAGAAATTTTGTTTTTTCTGTTATCGCTTTGCAGGCTAAAGTCGCTAGAGACAAAAGCTACGATGCATAAAGGCATTTACGAAACAGATAAAAAACAGAAGCTCATTTATGGAGGTGAAGTTTTCAGGGGCACATGATAGCAGATGGATGAGGATTTTTGATACAGGTTAGTGAAAAAGGTTCTATTCCATGGTCATACTCTTATAGATTTGAAGGTAAGTTAAGTAGGATAATATCCTGATTTATCGCTAAAATAGGCGCGAGACAAGCTTAGAGTGATTTTGGTTTAAGGGCATGACCCAAATACCAAAAGCGGTAAGTGTTCTGTCAGTGCTATACAAGGTGTGAATCTAACTTAATCTGCGTTATTCTTTTTTTCATATCCATATAAATTAATCCTACCAGACAAATACTCACCTAAATACACTTCACTGATTTTACTGAAACCTTGTTTCGAGATATTGTTTTCTAACCACTCAATGTCTTTGTTGATGATTTCGAGTAAGTCATAGTTAGCTAAGCCGTCAACTATAATTGGATAACGTATATTTTCATCGCCACTTTGGATAATGGTCAATTGCCCATTTTGTTCGAGAACAACGCGTTTTAGTTGCTCTATTTCGTATATGCCATTTGATCTTAGTTTGAACATCAAATCATTAGCGGAAACACCATTTTTTAGACATTCTTTAACGTTAACGCTGCCATTATGTACCAAGGTTATAGGCTTGCCGTCAATAATTCGTTTAATGAACGGATTATTTTCTTTTAAAAATTTAAGGGCAAAAACAAGCAAAGTCCAGATGATTAACACGAGTATAAATTGCAGTACTGTTATTGATTCATTGTAAATGACGCCACCGATAATACCGCCTAGAACATAGTTTTGGACTTGATCCATTGCGGATGAGGGGGCTAAATTCCCTTTGCCCATAAGGTTTATTTGAACAATCAGACATAGAATCCCCAATCCAAGTTTTATAATAATAGGTGTATAAATAATCATTTCATGCCTTATTTTTTTATGATTTTAATTTCGGGATTTGTTAACCAAACTTTTTCTAAGCTGTAAGTTTGTTGATCTAAGCTTAAATGAAGGCGGTAATACCGGTCATCAATTTTAATGATGATGCCATCGGATAATTGTACAGAGTTAGAAAATATAGAATTTATATCTACACCTTTTTCTTTTGATAATAACCTTACGAAATTAACCATTTGGGATGATTTTGAGTGTATATTTTGACTATCGGTATAATCTTGATACTGAATACCTGAAATGAAAAGTAAAAATAGGAAGGCGATAATCGTTAAATCCCGATATTTAGTTTGTAGGCGATGTCGCATATACAGGATGAAAAAAATGATTAAAGCAAATAAAGTTCCAAAAATGACAATGTATTTTAAATAATCATTTATATTAGACTGCGCTTGCAAATAATCTATCCCATAAAAATTCATATAAAAATCATTCCTGATTGTTCACGATATTCATTGTTATTATAGTGACTTATTAGCATTTTAGCTCTGATATTAAACTCTAATTTTGAGTTGTCAGTCATTACCCAAGATCTGTCATTGATTTTTATGCTGAAGTTAAAAGTTGTCGATGAATTCAGTGGTTATCAAAGAAAGCATTTCGAAAACCTGCATGTGGGATTAATTCAAGATAAGCTTTTAGGTAACAAGAATATTAATGGGAATTTTATTCAAATATCGTAATGGAAATAATAATGACGCTTCCCTTCAACAAATAAGTCATTTGAAGAGAAGCGATGAATGATTACTGAGCTGCTTTTTTCAGTTTTTCAACTTGTTCGGCGGTGACGGGTTTACCTTGTCCCCCCCATTCGGCACGTGCCCATGATATTAAATCTGCCATTTCTTGTGGCGTTAAATCATCGGCAAAGCTTGGCATAGCATACATACGCTGCCCATTAGGGAAAGTGGTGGTTGGAATACCCGTTAACACTACACTTATAAAGGTTTCGGGGCTGTTCATTGCTAAGATGGCGTTACCTTTTAACGCTGGAATACCATTAGGTACACCTTCTCCGGTGATCCCGTGGCAGCCTGCGCAGGTAGACATATACATTAAGCGACCCGTTTCCATGATTTGACTGACATCACCCACTTCTGGTGAGTTTGCCTCGGGCAATGGAGCAGGCGAAGCTTCGGCTCCAAGTATTTTTCCTTGTTTATCCGTCATTAAATAAATTGCCATGTCATTAACATCGCTTTTATTCATCTGGCTAGTAGAAAAATGAGTCACTGTGCTCATATCTGCAAATGCTGAGCCTTGCGGGGCATTCCCTGTAAGTAGGAATTGGCGCAAAGAGGCGGTATCGTATCCATGTTTGGAAAGCGCTTCGGCTGTAATATCAGGGATTGCTAAACCGGCTTCTTCACCCCCTTGAAGTGACCGTGAAAACTCGACACCCATCATTAAATTACGTGGTGAGTGACAAGCGCCACAGTGTGCTAGACCTTCAACAATATAAGCACCTCGGTTCCACTCGGCAGAGCGTTGTGGGTCATGAGGTGCATTTTGTTTAGGGAAATTGAGCAAAGTCCAGAAGTTCATAAATGGGCGAACGGGTAGGACAAATACACCTGTATTTTCTTTGTTTGGTACATTGATTGGCGGAAGTGACATCACATAAGCATATAGGGCATCAATATCATCTGATGTCGTCATATGGGTAAATACAAACGGCATGGCAGGGTAGAGATTGCCTCTTTCTTTACCAATTCCGTCTTTCAAAGCACGATGGAAATCAGCACGGGTATAGTTACCGATACCAAATTGCTTATCAGGCGTGATATTTGTGGAATAAATGGTACCAAAAGGGGTTCCGATAGCACGCCCACCCGCAGCCAATGGCCCTTCAGGTAATGAGTGGCAACCAAAGCAATCTCCAGCCGTTGCCAATTCTTGCCCTCTTGGCAGCAATTTGGCGACTTCTTCTGAAGTCAGCGGTTTATCTAAATCAGGGCCGATACTGGAAGTACGAAAAGCACCAAATAGGATCGCAAGCATTAATATGATGAATAATAAGATAATAATATAAATGCTTTTACGTAGAGAGCTGGATTTAGCCATGAGGTTTCTCCCTAATCGATCACGCAGCCAGGAGTGTCGAGAGCGACTTTCCTCACAGCTTCATAATAGCGAACATAGCCTGTACAACGGCAAATATGCTCATTGAGGGCTTCTTCAATCGCATGTTCGAGTTGGTCTCGCTTCACTGGTTTTTTTTTCAGTTTATCAAGAAATACCGTCGCACCCGTGACGAAACCGGGGGCACAATAGCCACACTGGAACGAAAAGTTTTCGATAAAAGCTTGTTGAATTGGTGTTAATTCAACAAGTTTGCCTTGTTCATCCAGTTTGGCTTGCCCTTCGATGGTAACAATATTTTTATTGTTGAAATAATGGGCACCAAAGATACAGGTACGGCTTTCAACCGTTGAGCCATCGGGTTGAATTTCCATAATGGTGCAAGCATGGCAGATCCCTTGCCCGCAACCAAAGTGAGTGCCTGTGAGGTCAAGGTATTCATGTAAAAACTCAATCATTGGCATCCCTACAGGGACGTCAATAGGACCAGTTTTTTGGCCATTAATGGTCAGTGTTAGTGGCTTGCGCTCAATAATCGGAACGGCATTGTTGATTTTCATGAGAGTGCCTTTTTAATTTTATCTACCGTGATAGGGAATTCATAGAAACGCTTACCCGTCGCATGGGTTAATGCGTTACTCGTCGCAGGTAAGATAGGGATCATTCCCAGTTCTGCCATGCCTTTTGGTGGCGAAGTTTCTGATAGGGGAGGTAAGTAATCAATGGTTTGTTGCCAAACAGCAACATCTTTTGCGCGTGGCAGAACATAGCGATTAAAGTTCCAGGTTCCATTACCTGGCCCATCTTCATAGAGTGGTAATTCTTCCATCAATGCGTGGCCAATACCCATCGCGGTGCCCCCCTGAATTTGGCCTGAAACCAATTCAGGGACAATCATCATACCGGGGTCCATAATCATATGGTGGCGCATGATATCGATCTCACCCGTCATCGTATTGACGTTGAGCTCGACGAGGCAGGAAGCTGGTGTGACTGTAGTTGGGTCAGCTTTTGCGCGTTGTGTTGGTGGGTAATAGGCAATTTTACGTTTAATAAAATGGTAACCGCCAGTTGTCATCTGCTTTTTCAGTTCTTGTGGAGCACCTTCGCCATAACGAACGGATATTGCATCGAGAGGGAGATTTTTCAAGCCCACAGTTGGGATATCGAACTCTGCGCGAGCCCACTGCCAGCTTGAATAGCCGTGAACAGCGACTCCGGTGATAAGCCCCATTTCATGGGCTCTTTTGGCTAAAATGTCAAAAGGAATGGGCTTCATTCCACCACCGCCAATACCGTCTGGTCCGACACGAATGTCTGCAAATTCAACATTTAAGCCATTGAAAGCTCCTCCGCCAGGGCCTTCACTCCAAATGCTTTTGGCCGCAGGCCATAGGGTATTTTCTAATAAAAAATGACCTGCTTGGCGTGTACCAAATCCAATGTAATAAACGCCGCTCGATGAACTCATGTCAGGGATCAGCGCAGGTGTCCAATAGGGATCAGTTTTTGACAGTTCATCTTGTTTTTTCTGATCTGCCCAACTGGTTTTGAGTGGCAGTTCTGCAAATTCAGTTACCCCAAACTCAACCACATCAGGGGCTTTGCTGAGTGCTTGCCACACCATGACTTGCTGTGCGGTTGTGCCTCCGGTACCAATTTCTTGCATGCAATGGCGCATTGTCAGCTTGCCATTCGCATCAAATTCAAGAGAAAGAATCGTTGGAACACCGCTAGAGCCATAAACTTGCTGCACTTGCGCAAAGCCAACGCCGTATAATTTACCGGGATTTTTTGCTTCATAATCGACTTTATTTTTCTCACGATCGACCCAAATCGGGTGTTTTTCCGCAAGATTTAACATTTCGACATTGCGAGGGTCACCCGCGATTACACCACCTTGTGTATTCGGATAACCTTCTAATATGGCATTACGGCGGCGCAGTTCAATTGGGTCAATATTGAGGTTGTGAGCGATTTCATCGACCATCAATTCAGTGACTGCCATCGACTGTAAGGAACCAAAGCCACGCATTGAGCCCGCTTCGACAGCCGGGGTGGCCATGGCGAGAGCGGTGAGGTCAGATTTAGGGAAATAATAAATAGATTGGGCGCCACGTACCGCAACGTGTGATACGGCAACCGAGAGGTTTTCACGGCCTCCACCATTACAGTTATAAGTACCTTTTAATACATCAAATTTGCCCGTTTTTTTATCACCGATAATGGTGACATCCATCTCAATAGAGTGGCGCTTCATTCCCATTTGGAATTGTTCATAGCGGTCATTTGCCATGCGAACAGGCAAACCATCAGCATAGAAACTGGCGACCATCGAGTAGAAAGGAAAAACCGAATAGTCTTTTGAGCCATAACCGACGGTAGAACCGGTTAATAAAATAATATTTTCGACAGGAAAATGTTTGTTGTGCTTCGATAACTCCGCAGCGGCGTTGACAACTCCTGCAGGAGACTGTGTCGCGGTTAAGATATGCAGTGTTTTGGTTTGTACGTCATACCAAGTATTACAGTTATCAGGCTCCATTGCGCAGGGGTCAATGGATTGTGAAAAACCATGGCGCTCAATCACAAACTTGTCAGGATTCTGGCGAGCTGCTGCGATTTCTTGCTCAATTTGCCGTGCGTAATCCATCGCCTTTTCTTGTTTATCAGGGCTTTTTTCTGCTTGATGAAGGGCTTGAATAAAACCACCACCACGATCTTTACGGATCACTGGTGGAATAGAAATGGCGTGTTTGGGGTCATAAGGAGGCCAAATAGGAGTATTGCCATCGAAGCCACCTTTAATACCTGAATCTTGATAAGGGGAAAAGATAGAAGGTGAAAGTGGGGTGTCACCTCCGATACGTACGTATCGTGCTGCACCATAGTTAGCAGGTGGTTTTGGCCCAGTCACCGTTCCATATTTTACGGTGTTTGTCGCAAAACGTAGCATCCGCTGCGCTGCGCTGTATTTATCGAAATCATGATAAATCAAGATGGCAACAGGGTGGCCAATAATCGGCGGGGTATCCCCTAGCGGCACTAAAATATTGGTGCCATAGAAGCCTTTTCCCATACTGGTGTCTTGAGGGATATTTAAGCCATCACGGATAAGGTCTTCTTGTAAAATAACTTTATCAGGCTGTAAATTTGGACCTAACATTGAAATATCAATGCCTTCAAAGGTTTTATCTGCCTCTGTTGCTTTTAACATAAAGGCATAGCTTTGTTTTTTAGGCCAGCCGGGGATATCTTTAGCGCGGTAATCACGAGCAAAATTTTTACGTCCGGTGACCTTTTCAACGCCATCCCAACGAAAGCGTGCTTTACCATTTTGACCTATCCAATCGGTTGATGGAGAGTCAGAATCAAGCTCCATTGCTATCGCAAAAGGGAGTTTACCCACCATCACTGCAATACCTGCAATAGTGCCTAGTTTGATGAAGTTACGTCTAGAAATATGACCCGACATAGTGTGCTCCCCGATGATATTTTTAGGGTTTTTATTATGAGGAATGGAAGTAAATAATATTTTTTAGCCACGCATTATAAGATTGTTTTATTGCGATTTAATTTGCTCGTAATTTGATGGCTAATATCAGATAGCTCAATAAGTTACATAAATAGTATGGGTATCTATAGTGATATATCAAGAACGAGTAAAGAGATTTAGACAAGAAAGTGAATAATACTGCTGGGGTCATCTTAATCTGACAGTATTGAATAAAATAACTGAGTTTTATTAGAATGTAATTTATTTAAATGATAGCAATTATTATTAATGAATAATTAAATCAATATGCATTGTATTATATAAAGCAGATAATTATGCTGAGATCGTGACAAGAGTGACTACAACATCAGAAGCTTAAGAGTCTCACTTCAGTCGGGCTTTTGGGGATTTGTATACATGATGCGCTTAAGTAAGTCGAAGGCTATTCTGAACAACTGATTTTAATTGTCAAAATGAATGGTATTTTTATTGATTAATGAGATTAATTATCATATTGTTTTCGGCTTAACTTATGAAGGAAAAGGCATGAAAAAGATAATTGATTCATTTTTTGTTGTAGCTTCATTTGTAATTGTTGCACTGTCATTTGTCTTTGCAGGTGGAATGCCTTTTGACCCAACAGAAGATGATAGTATCAAATAATTAATGGATAGAGTTTTGTCCAAGAGGTCGTCTAGTACGACCTTTTTTATTAAATTGTATTTTATGTATGGATTGATGGGATTTAAAATTATTATTTATCATTGAGTTATCTATATATTCTGGCATTGAATATATTGTTAAATCCATATTGATTATTAAAATAATCGTAGTATCTATGAAAAAAACCTTGCTATACGTAAGGATGTATGAGTAAATGCACTCATCGGTTTGGAAGTACAGACCTATTTATGAAAGCAAGTTTTGAAAAGTTCCCCCGTCTAGCGTTATCCCATAGATACCCATTCGTAGTGAATTCCTTCTAATTAGTTCCATAAGTATCAAGAAAAATCAAACCTATATGCCATGTGGCAACAATTAAAAATTCAAAGGAATTCAATATGTCTAATACAATGACTGGTTTAGTAAAATGGTTTAACGAATCTAAAGGCTTTGGCTTTATTTCTCCTGAAGATGGAAGCAAAGATGTGTTTGTTCACTTTTCTGCAATCCAAAGTGATAGCTTCAAAACCCTTAATGAAGGGCAAAAAGTCAGCTTCTCAGTAGAAAATGGCGCAAAAGGTCCAGCTGCTGTAAATGTAGTGGCACTTTAAGATCGATATCTTTATGAGATGTCCTTGAGATAAAGGCACTCTATCATTTTGAAGCAACCTAAAGTAACCATTCCGGTGTTAAATGTACTTTTGCAAAAGTACTATGAAAACTTAGACGTGTTAGTTACTTGATTGGTTATTATTAAAAACCTCGCTATGGCGGGGTTTTTTTATGCTTGCTTATATTTAATGTAAAGAATTGTAAGTGCTAGATTGAAATTTTCACTAGCGACACTATATAAGTTATGCACCAAGATAAAGAGTTAATCCATACGGGCAAATGGCTAATGGTGCTTATGTAATAGGTAGTTAGTTTTATATTGAAGGAGAAATTATGTCTAACATTAGATCTTTTTCATTATTTCCAGCATTATCTGATAACCTGCTTTCTAGCAGATTTGACCAAATGGATCGTTTATTCAGCCAATTAACTGGTAATCGACCATTAACCTCAGAACATCCATATAATTTAAAACAAATAAATGAATCAAATTATCAATTAACGGTCAGTGTTCCTGGTTATAAAGAGGATGACTTAAGCGTATCCTTAAAAGGTGGGAAACTCTATGTACAAGGTGAGCAATCAACTGAATTAGTTAATGATTCAGAGAAATGGATCCATAAAGGGATAACACAAAATAAATTTTCTCTTGAATTTAATCTCGGTAAGAATGTAAAAATTGAAAGCGCAGAGTTATCAAGCGGTTTGTTAACATTAAATATTGAATATGAAATTCCAGAAGAAGAGAAACCTCAGATCATAGCTATTGAAAATAAAGATACAAAATAATTTTTCTGTATTTTCTAACCCGTCAGCAATGGCGGGTTTTTTTTCGCCTAATATTTGTTAGTGCAGGGAACATCAAAGCCAGCTGTAAAAAATCGTAATTGTTGCTGCCACCAGCTTGGATGGTGCAATCACTGCCCGACCTACGGACTCCGTTATCCGAAATTATTGGCTACTCAGACAACGAATCGCGAAGTTCAAGCAAATGATACTTGGTTTGCAAGATAACACTAGAACGGAGCGCTTACGTTAATACCAATCAGTGAACGCTCTTGCGAAAAAAATTAAATTTATGAAAGCCAGAGTGCTTAACAAGTAGATAGAGAACTTTAAAAAGAGTGTCACTGTATCTGGTTGTTTTTTATCTTGAGCAATAATGAATAGGATGCAGGCAAGGGCAGGGATAAATATGAGTAAGAGAGTAATGGGGTTAGTATACATATATATTTATTAATACAGCTCTCTTATGTAATGAAAATTTTATCCAATAGTAAAGTATATTTTTAACAGGAAAGCAATATGGGAAACTGAGCAACAACGATTTGACAATAAAGTGGTCAACAAATCCAACTACTTAAGCTATTAATATGTTAACAATTAATATAAAAATCTCACCAATGCACAGATATCACCCCATAGCGGGTTGGGTAATTTAACTTAAATTGGATAACCATGACTACAATCACAATAGTGGTAGCGAACTTTACAAATGCTATTAACACAAATCAATTTGTGGTTGGTGAGCATTTGCTGGAAGATGATTGCGTCTTATTGCGTTGGCAATGAGAAATGAAAGGGCTTTGAAACAAGCCCTTTTTGGGGGAATTATTTTTTTGTATAAATAATTTTTTGTGTTTCATTAGAACAGTTACCTACAACAGTACCTTGTTGTGAGGCTGCTTCTTCATTTGAAACAACGGTAATGGTAAAGCTCTCTTCAGGCACGCCATTGTTAATAATTTTTTGCGTAATTTCTTCAACAACGCTTTCACATGACGCACTCGCAATGGCTGGAATAAATAATGTTATTAATGTAGCAATAATTATTCTTCTTTTCATATGTAATATTCCTTATAAGCTGGAGTCAGTTAATAGAAATTCTTCTAAAAAAGCTTAATAAGTATACTTAAATGAAATATTTAAAGCTATCCATTGATAGTCGTAAAACACTAGAAGATATCTTCATCTCTAACCCGCTAGTGTTTTATTAATCTGTTAAATGTAGGCTTTTACTGGGCTACTCTCTGTATTGCCTTACCTCCAGCCTCTATGTCTTCGCCAACACCTTTAGTGGTATTACAGGCAGTTAATGTGAAAACAACAGCTAATGAGCAAATGAGGAAACTGATTTTTTTCAACATATTTTCTTCCTTTTAGGTGTGAAGTTATAAGTTACAAAAGATCATTTTAATTATAGCAGAACAACTTGATTGATATTTTCATTTGAATAGAGCTGTAATATTAGCTTCTATCATTGATATTGAATCATAAGGTCAGTGATATCTGAAAAATGAAAATGAGTTGCTATATTTTTAGTATTAATACTTTAAGTGCTAGCACTTATTTCGCTATCAATCAATATTAGCAATGAAGGGTACATTCTATGATATTAGAAGAGATATTTATCCGTATGCTTAATATTTCTCAATGCTTATTAATCGGTCTTCTTTTAATATTATCATCCATCACTTTACCACTCTGGTTGGGGTTTTCTGTGAAAGGAAGAGATAGTGGATATCAGATGAAGAGTGAAATGTTCTCACCAGCATACACGACAAATTTTGATGAATTGCCAGTGGCGAGAGCTTGAAAAGATCATGCTTTAGGTCATGGCGTTTAACCAGACGAGGTTTTTTTACTCATCATCTAAATGGAATTTGTGTAACATTCGATGCGCAATAGGCGCAAATATCAATCCTAGAGTGGTCATAAAAACCAGACTGGTGAATACACCATAAAAAGCGAAAAAAATCTTTCCTGAAATGTTTTGCGGAACAATGTATGGACCAATTCCGTTAGCGATAAAGGCACTGTTGAATGTAGCATCATGCCAACTTATGCTTGAATCAAAAGCTATATGCCCGACAATGCCAATGAATAAAGTGGTAACGATAAGTGCAAAAGCGTAGCCAAAATGTAATAGCATTCGTTTTAAAAAAGAGCGGAAAGAAATTAATGGCATATTTTTAGATTCAAACATAATTTTTCCTAAAAAATAATTTAATGAAGTAATTACATAATAAACTGATGTAAGATTACCTAAAATTTTTATTTTGACAATAGTGTCATAAGTTAGGCGAAATTCGGGCATTTTTTCGTTTGTTGCAATTTATATTCTCGCCAAGTTAGCATAATTGAAACTTATTAGTAGGATGGTGAGATGAAAAAAAATGAACTTATGGAGTATATCCAGAGTAATTATGGTGCAGTTGCTGAGTACCCATGGGCTAAATTTCCTAGTTACATCATTTATAGGCATAAAAATAACGCAAAGTGGTTTGCTGCCATTCTGACGATTTCATCAAAGAAATTATATGAAAGCGAGCGTGATGAGATGGTAAATATTGTAAACCTCAAATCTCCTCCTGAATTAGTGGGTTCGTTGAGGTTAAAGGAAGGGGTATATCCAGCATATCATATGAATAAAGAGCACTGGATTACTATAAAGTTGGACAGTGGATTTCCAGAAGATGAGCTTAAAGCGTTGATTGATGAGAGTTACAAATTGACTGCAAAGTAATTAATCTAGCCCGTCCTTGGGCTTCTACCTTAATGCCATTCGATTGGCATCTGTGGGCTAATTTTGCAAGTAACCTCTTTAATTTTAATTACTTATAGTTGAAGTCATTAGGGTGATTATCGAGGCTACCCGTAAGAGCCGCAAATAAAACTGTTTTCCCATCGATTGATAAGTCATCGGTGATATTAAACCAGAGTAAATCCTCAGTATTGTTCTTTTCATCATTTGAAGAGAATACACCTGCCATCACATTCTTTTCTTTAGAGTACATAATCGCAATTCGCTCTGCAGGGCAATTGTGAGGTTTGCACGCTGTTGCTACTTGGTATTCATTACCGTTTAAAGTCACAGTATTTGATGGGGATTCAGTGCCACCAGTTAAGATCCATGACGGGAGGTCGTTGTTTTTTACAACTTGTTGGAGTGCTGCTTTAGTATTTGCATCACTAGCTAACTTACTGATAGTTAAATCGTTGCCAGCATGAGCATTGGCTGCGATGAAAAGAGCTGCGATGAGTGTCAATTTTCTAAGCATGTTAATAATCCTTTGTGTGTTTAAAGGTTATCTGGTTAGTGAAAAAGGTTCTATCTCGTGTTCGTGTTCTTATCGGTTTGAAGGGAGGTATAGCTTCACCGGCGATTGTGCAACACTAAATCGATAGATGAGTTTTATTGAAACTGGTTATATATATTTCATTGCAATGTAACTTGGAGTGTATATGAACAGAGCATCATTATCTAAAAGTTCTCCTGATGCGTATAACAAGCTGATTGAGATTAGCAATCATATTGATCAGCAAGCAGTATCATTAGGAATGGAAGAAGGGTTTATTCATCTACTTAAATTGAGAATATCTCAGATTAATGGGTGTGCTTTTTGTGTGAGGCTTCATACGCAAGATGCTCAAAAATGCCATGTTAATATTGATAAAATCGCATTGGTCGCAGTATGGGAAGAGGCGGATTATTTTTCTGAAAAAGAAAAGGCCGCATTCTTATTGGCTGAATCAGTCAATATGGTTCATTCCGGTCATATTCCTAGTGATATTTATAAAAAAGCTGCGGAATACTGGAACGATGAACAACTAGCATTAATTGAATGGATATCTATCATCATTGGTTCTTTTAATCGCATCGCTATCGCAAGCCGCTATAAAGTGAAGCCGTAAGTCTCTAGTCGAATCACAGGTTAATATTAGTGATACTTGTCCTATATTTACAATAAGTAAAGTGACTTCATTTTCAATCTACGTGACACTGGATCGTGCGTATTAATCAGCTAATGGAGTAATGACTTATGTTCCCAGAGTATCGTGATTTAATCTCGCAGCTTCGTCAGTCAGATCCGGATTTTAGAGCCTTATTTAATCGGCATAATCAACTCGATCATGAAATAGCCAGACTGGAGCATCCAGACAGAAGTGGGTATGGCACTGATGTTATAGAGTTAAAAAAAGAAAAACTGCGCCTTAAAGAAGAGATTCATCAAATATTGAAAAACCCACCAGAACTAAGCTAACTCGATAGATTACTACAATTCACAGCCTCGCCAAGTGTGGGGCTTTTTATTGATTTTATTGGAAGCAATTTGCACTTAATCCTATAGGCGAGACTACCTAGCTAAGATAGTGTGTCTAAAAAGGAGAATAAACATGCCTGCATTTAACCCAGTAGAAATGATCGCTGAAACGATGTTAAACACAATTAGTATGATTGCAACACCTGTGGAATACCTACTTTATAGTGGAAAAATAGCGGAAATATTTATGATGAGTGTATTTTATATTCAACACTAAGAAGTAAACTCATCAAAAAACGATACTTAGCATAAAGTGAAAGCTAGGAGCTTTATGCTAAGAGGATGACATAAATATTATTGTTCTGGTTTTAAATAAGCGTCGAGCAGTATTCGAAGCTCAACATCTAATACTGAGCTCAGTGCAATAAGATGCCCAACATATATCGAGGAGGAACCATCTTCATATCGGGAATATGCGCGCTCTGAAACTGAAATGGCTTCAGCTATCTCGGTGACCGTTATTTGACGAGCGAGACGCTGTTCTTTGATGAATTGTCCTAAAGAGAGGTTGTTAAGTTTTCTTTCGTTCATCGGTACAGCCCTAAAATTAGTGGTGGACAATAAATAACATAGATATGTTAAACGTTAATAGGGAAGTATCTGTATTTTGGTAATGATAGGATAATTTTATGATAATTATCCTAATGTATGGAAACTCACTATTACTGGTTTTTTAGTGCGTATTTAACCGCACTCTGCGCATGAATTGCTGTGGTATCAAAAACGGGAACGGAAGTATCATCGTCATTTACCAGCAACGTGATTTCAGTACATCCAAGAATAATACCTTCAGCGCCTTGTTCAACGAGTGATTTCATGATGCGTCGATACTCGGTTCGTGAAGTCTCAGAGATAACCCCTAAACACAACTCATTATAGATAATATCGTGAACGATTTTTCTGTCTGCCTCATTTGGTGTGACCACCCTTAAGTTAAATTTATCAATCAGACGATCTTTATAAAAAGCTTGCTCCATGGTAAATGCAGTACCTAACAACCCAATAGTTGTAATGCCTGATTGTATTATTTGTTCACCTGTTGTATCTGCAATGTGAAGGAGAGGAAGGTTGGATTTTTCTTCGATTTGTGGGGCGACTTTGTGCATGGTATTTGTACACAAAACCAAAAAATCAGCGCCGGCCGCTTGTAATCTCATTCCTGCTTTTGCTAAATGGTCGGCAGCAAGATCCCATTGACCGTGAGATTGAAAATATTCAACTTCAGCAAAATCAACGCTGTATAAAACAATCTTAGCGGAATGTAACCCTCCAAGTTTCTGCTTAATACCTTCATTTATTTGCTGATAATAGAGTTGGGTTGATTCCCAGCTCATTCCCCCGATAAGTCCAATCGTCTTCATTGATAAGTACCTCATATGTGCTGTTTTCTTACTATACTGAGCGTATTTATGGGGAGTCAATCCGGTAATATCAGTTTTTATCGATAATATAAATAAAGCCGAGATTATTTTTAACTGATATCTATCTTATCAGTTTTAATATTGGAATTATCTTTCTGTAATTAATCACATATTAGAGATTTATTTTATTATTACTCTTAGAGAAATTGATTAGTAACGCCCTGAGACTGTTCAGTAAATCTTCATTAAATAATATTTTATTGCTGCTATACTACTAAAGTTACTTATTTTATTTTTTAGATAATGCGGGAATAAAATAAACCTAGTGACCTACACTGACTATTTTTTTGATGTTCAGTTTATGAATTTAAATTTTTTAGTTAAGGAGTTTATGATGGTAAGTAATAACCAAGCTCGTCGCTTATTAGGGATGCCGTTCAAGTTAAGTCGTTCTAAGCGTAATATTCAAGTTTCTGTGATTGCAAAGGAAAATGCTACGGCTTTACCTGAAGAGCTAAAAGATAAGCCGTTCGTTGCGGTACAGAAAAATAAAGCTACAGAAAAGAAAACCTATCACTCTATCAGCGTATTTTATCCGGAATATATCTAAGTTAATTTCAGGGTAAGATGTGACCCTCTAGATTGGCTAGAGGGTTTAAGTAATGCAATAATAAATCCCTTTCATATATCCATATCTTTTTTTGAATTATCTGATGGTGTTTTAGCATTGGAATGGTTCATGATCATTCAGCGATTTTTTGTGATCGCCACTCAGTTTCTATCTATTAAAGAAAATAAAATAGTGTGATAGTCATATTCTCTCGATAAAATCGAGATCGAGGATAATGATAAATACAACTAAAATGGATATGTGTAGATGAAATTATGCCAATGGATGCTATTTTTTTGTTTTCTATTTATAAATGGTTGTTCAACACAATTTAAAACTGACGATGAGTCAAATAAGCTGAAATTTAGTATTCAGCATGCAAACACGATCCCGATTAAGGATTCAGTTGAAACATTGACGGTGGCAGATATGTTGCCTGGAGATATCCTTTTATCTTCAGCTACGGGGATGAACTCGTGGGGGATCCGCTTATTTAGCGTGAGCGGGGTGAGTCACGCTTCTATTTATTTAGGGTTTGGTCAGGTGGCAGAATCGGTTGGGAGTGGGGTCAGAATTATTCCTCTCGACCAAGCAATCACAGATTCTAATAATATGGTTGTATTACGGCATAACTTATTGACGTCATTTCATGCAGAAAAACTGCGTGAGTTTTCTACTGCTAATGATGGAGGCAAATACAACATGAAAGGGATTATCATGATTGCGCCATGGATGCTGACAAAGCGCGTTTGTGAATTACCGCTGATTGGCCAGACTATCCGTAATTTTTGTCTTAAAACATTAGCTACAGTGCAATTAGGGGATGATATTGAACAAGCCAACGGTTTCTTTTGTTCGCAGTTTGTCCTAGATGCGTATAAATATGCCGGTGTGCCGCTATTTGAGGGGAACTCATCATGGATTACACCTGCCGATATTTTGCATATGCGTTCAGGGGACGTACCTACCTTTATGCCAACAGAGCGTTTAACTTATGTCGGACATTTAAAAAACTGGAGCTTTGGAGGCGCTATCCTCAATAAATGACGGATATTACAGGTTAAGTTTTGATGAAATATTGCTTGCCAATAGAATAAAAAAAAGGCCAACTCAAATGAGTTGGCCAGCTAAACTGGAAGCAATGTGAGCAATGTCGTTGTGAAAAGACCGAGTAATTTACTCAACTATTCACGAGATAAAAGATAACTATTCTCATTTAAGAAATCAACCCCTTTTTTCATATAACTATTAAAATTTTTTATCTCATCGAAAATCCAAAAAGTGCTTAAAAAACAAATTGATTAATGGTTTCATTGGTTCATTTTGCTACAATCTCATTTAATTCTGGCGAAAAATATTTAATATTTTTCGCTTTTTCTCCGAGTGCTGAAGTGAATTTAGATGCTGATAAAGAAATAATGTTGTGAATTTGTAGCCGGAGATCTCATTTATCTTTTGAGATAAGAGACATTTACGTACAGTTGATTATAATTTTATTGTTAATGTTTATTCGATAATTTATCAGGAGGGCTTATGTACAAAACGATTTTGGTCCCTATCGATCTCACTGAAGAAGAGTTGACCAGTAAAGCGGTTCGTCATGCGGTAAATTTAGCGAAACAATCTGGCGCAAAAATTCATCTGATCCACGTATTGCCTATCTCTTCGGCGATTATTAATGCGTATGCGTTGGGTTATATGGAAATTAAAGACCGAGCGACAGTGAAAGCAGAAGAAGACATGAAAATGTTGATGGATTCGATTGATCTTCCTCATGATGATGTCAGTTACACTATCACGTTTGGTTCACCTCGTGATGAAGTGATTAACACCGCAAAGGATATTAATGCTGATATTATTGTGATTGGTTCTCGCCGTCCAAATATTACGACCCACTTGTTAGGTTCTACAGCGGCAGGAATTGTTCGCTACGCAGAAACATCCGTACTGGTTGTTCGTTAATTTATTCTTTTTTAAAACCTATGCAATGAAGTTTCCATAATGTTGCATAGGTTTTTTTATGTCGTTTACAAGATCATTGTTGAATTGGCATATCGGTATGGATTGAGTAGGATTTTTATGGAGAAATTCACTAAAGAATTAATGCGCATGGAACATTTTGTTTTGCGAGTTCTGCGTTTTTATTTTTTAGCGTTATTAGTGTTTTTTATTGGCTTACTGCCTGGGATTATTGGTTTTTATTTTATTGAAGGGCATTCGATAATGGAATCTATGCTAAACGCATTATCAATGCTGAGTGGCCAAGCGATTGAGCCTGCACCAATCACCCAAACAGGCCGTTTCTTTATTGCTATTTATGGTTTATTTTTACAAAGTGTATTCATTATTAGTATTGGCTTAATCGTCACGCCATTTATTCATCGAATATTACATAAATGGCATCTAGAAGAGGATTAGATTGAATAAGTTGCCAAATGTTGTGATTATTTTACTGAATTGATTGTCAGATTAGTAAACCAGTTCACGACATTTTCATTTTATTCAGACTATACTTTTCTTGGCAAAACAATAACCATTAAACCGCTATCTCATCTATTCAAAAAACGAATAAATTGAATGAGAGATACATCCTTGAGAGGGGCTTATATGAATAAAACTATTTTGGTTCCCGTTGATATTTCTGAAGATGCATTGACCGATAAAGCGTTAAAGCAAGCCATTCATTTAGCAAAAATGGATAACGCTAACATTCATCTATTTCACTCAGTGCCGGATGTTTCAAGATTTTCGATGAGTTATAGCTATCATTATGATTTGCTCGCCTCATTTACGAAAAAGGCCATTGAACGCTCGGAAGAACAGCTGGTTGAACTGGTTAATCACATTGTGAAAGATATGGATTTCCCCGCGGATAGGATCTCTTATAAAGTGGAGTTCGGTTCGCCAAGAGAAAAAGTATTAGACGAAGCTGAGAAAGTTCATGCCGACCTTATTGTGGTTGGCTCACGTAACCCAAGTATCTCAACCCACTTATTGGGTTCGAATGCTTCAGGGATCGTCTCTTATGCAAAAATATCCGTTTTAGTCGTAAGATAGTTTTATTATTTAATACACAGACTGGATTCATAAAAAAGACCTGAGCTATCAGGTCTTTTTCTTTGGAGCAATTAGGGTTTATTGACAGTTTCTTTTGCCTGCTCAATAGCTGTTAATGCCTGGCCGCATGCTTGCTCTTGCGTATCTTCAGGATAACTTGCGAGGGTTTTCCTCGCGTCTTCTAATTGCGACTTCATTAATGCGATTTGTTCACTCGCATTAGGCTCATTTTTATATTGTTCTTCCGCTTGTTGAACTAGCGCATTCATTTCTTTGAAATATTTGTCACAAACTTGTCCTGCATTTGCATTCAATGCAGTCAGCGAAACAAATAGGCCCAATGCAATTGGCAGAATATTCTTCATTATATTTTCACTTTCAAAAGTCATATTTCGGCAAGCATAGCATCCCATTTTTTAAAAAGACATCGGCCAATGATGAATATTTCAATGAGTTTTAATTTTTATCAAATTAATCATACCAATATTAAAGGAAGTGGCTATAGCATAAATTGCAAACTATAAATGAGAATCATTCTTGACTGCCTGTAATGATAAAGTGTACATTTCAGTACACTTTATTGAGTTAACAACCCAACGTAAGGAATGATAATGAATAACAGTATTATGATTAATACTCAGAACTGGCCTGTCTGCGCGATGAATACGTTTCCAACGTCAATGGTGGAAACTCAGTCATGGTTATCGGAACTTGAGCAATTATTAGCGAAAAAGACCCCGTTTGTTTTAATTTATCCACCTATGGAACAGAAAGGGAAACCAACAGCAGAAGATATGGAATGTATGAAATTCGTGCGTCGTTGGTTGAAAGATGGAAGAGAGGCGATGGCAGAATATTGTCGAGCGATGGTGATCACGTTACAGCCAGATGGGGGGGATAAAGATGAAATGGAGCGCACTGCACCTGTTATTTCATCTCTGTATGGGCCTGAAGTTTTTTTAGTGGAAAGCTCTCAAGTTGCGCAACAGCGAGCCACTGAAATTTTAAATGGGCTATGATTTACTAGCACTAATTTTACGAATATAGCTAGCGATGATATCCACGGAAAGCCCGATTTGTTGATGGATAAATTCATCGCTAGGTTTAAAGTTTTCGACACAGAAGGTTTTGATAAAAACATCCGCTTTTAGCATCTCTAGATAACGGGATGAAATACTTAACAGTGTGGCTTTATCGACTTTGACAGTCGGAATTTGTGCAAGCTTTTCGGCAAGGCGCTGATAGCTTTGCACGGGGCCTTGTTCGAAAAAGAGTTGGCTAATATCAGGGAAGCGGTTGTATTCACCCAATATTAGGCGATATAGCCCGATAGATTGGGGTTTAATCACATTGATTAAAAAACGCGAACCATAAAACGATAATACCGCTTCTATGTTGTTTAAAGGCGGCTCTTTATGGTCTGGTTCGGTAAAAATATCGTCTATCATATGTGCCACGACTGCGGCAAATAAGCCTTCTTTATCTCCAAAGTTTTTATATAACGTCGACCGGGAACCGCCCGCGCGTTCGATGATCATATCTAATGTCGTGCCTTCAAAACCGTATTGCAGAAAAATATCCGCCGCAGCCATAATAAGTGCTTGATGGCGGCGCTGTCCTTTTGGTGTTTTGGCTGAACTTGTCTGGTTCATGAAATCAATTTCCTAACAAAATGGCGACACGGGACTAAATTATCTGAAAGAGGTCATAATTCAGTTTGTTATTTTCCTCTATGATGTATATGAATATTATCATGTTTAAATCAATATCTGAATTTTTGTCAAATCCTTGGGGGAGAGAATGAAGGATTGCATAGCGGATGAAAAAACGCAGGGAGAAGAAATGCTTGTTGATACACAGAGAGAAATTACAAAGCTGTGTATTGAATGCGGTTTGCTGCTATTACAGCATGGGGCTGAGAGTATGTTGGTTGAGCAGTTAACAACACGTTTAGGCATCGCTTTGGGCGCTAGTCAGGTAGATAGTGCAATTTCATCTAACTCACTTGTATTAACCACAATCATCGATGGGCGTTGTTTAACATCGACTCGGCGGATTATTGACCGTGGTATTAATATGCATGTGGTGACTGAAGTTCAGCATGCAGTGATCCTCGTTGAACACCATTTACTTGACCGTAAACAACTACAAAAAAAATTAGCGGGCATCAAACCACTACGTTATCCCCGCTGGTTAATGGTGGTGATGGTGGCGCTTTCTTGTGCTTGCTTCAGTTCCCTTAACGGAGGTGGTTGGGAAAGTGCGTTGATCACCTTTATGGCGAGTGGCTGTGCGATGTATATCCGGCAAGTGTTAACATCTCGCCAGATTAACCCATTGATTAACTTCTGCATTACAGCATTTGTCGCGACATCCGTTTCGGGTTTATTACTCAAAGTGCCCTATTTAAATGTGACTGAAACCATTGCGATGGCGGCAAGCGTGCTGCTGTTAGTTCCCGGATTTCCATTAATTAATGCGGTGGCGGATATGTTCAAAGGCCACGTGAATACAGGAATTGCTCGTTGGATGATGGCCAGCTTATTAACGCTGGCAACTTGTATCGGCGTTGTATTGGCGATGATCATTTGGAATCTGAGGGAGTGGGCCTAATGTTTTTCATTGAGCTAATTGAGAAAATGGTCTTAGCGGCTGTCCCTGCTGTTGGTTTTGCAATGGTGTTTAATGTGCCAGTGAGGGCATTGAAATATTGCGGGTTATTAGGCGCGATTGGTTATGGTTCACGAATGATTTTAATGTCGCTGGGGTTGCAAATTGAATGGGCGAGTTTTCTTGCCGCGATTTTAATTGGCATGATAGGGATTCAGTGGTCGCGTTGGTGGTTGGCTCATCCGAAAGTTTTTACCGTTGCAGCGGTTATTCCTATGTTTCCGGGGATCAGCGCCTATATCGCAATGATTTCTGTGGTGAAAATTTCTCAATATGGCTATACCCCAGAGTTAATGGAAACGCTGGTTACTTACTTTTTAAGGGCATCTTTTATTGTCGGTGCGCTCTCTATCGGCATTTCGTTACCTGGATTGTGGTTATATCGAAAAAAGCCAAGTGTTTGATACTCAAAAATGTTTTACTGTTAGAGCCCTTTAAGCAATAAATCACGCAATAGTAAAAGCGTTAGTTGATAGCGATTAACGCTTTTTGTTAGCCAAGCTTGTTATCTATTCTTTGTATATTATTGCACAAATTCCGATATTGCTTTTGATGTAATAAAATTGAGTACCAATTGATATCAAAAAGACTTATATTTCATCCAACTAGCGAGTATACATAGTGCATTCGGCAATTTTTGCATGAATAACTTACGTGTTGTATTTAATAAATTGCTTTTTTTCCTATCAATGGTGTTATTTTGAAACAGATTTTTTATTTTTCGCGCATGATCATTGCGTTAGTATGTTTTTCCTCGTTATTTATCTCTTCCGTTTATGCTGCACCGAACAATTTCACTGAAGCGAAAACGTCCAGTAAAAGCCTTGTTTATGGTGATCAAAATCATCAGGGACAAGGAACGCTATATTGTGGCTGTGAGTGGGAATGGACAGGTAAAAGTGGTGGGCAAGTTGATTTAGCTTCATGCGGCTACCAAGTGCGTAAGCAACAGAGCCGTGCTGAGCGTATTGAATGGGAACATATTGTTCCTGCTTGGGTGTTTGGTCATCAAAGACAGTGCTGGCAGAATGGCGGTCGTAAAAATTGCGTCTCAACTGACCCTGTGTTTTCTCGAATGGAGGCAGATATGCATAACCTCGCGCCTTCAATTGGGGAGGTGAATGGTGACCGCAGTAATTGGAGCTATGGCCAGTTACCGGTTAATGCGCCTTATTCTTACGGTGCATGTCGTAGCCGCATTGATTTTAAACAGAAAATCTTTGAGCCACGCGACGAGGTGAAAGGGCAGGTTGCTCGGGTCTATTTCTATATGCATGACCGCTATAATTTATCCATGTCACGCCAACAGCAGCAGTTATTTATGGCGTGGGATAAACAGCATCCGGTGAATGAATGGGAACAAAAACGTGATCAGCGCATTGCTAAAGTGATGGGGCACCATAACCCATTTGTGACGGGCGAAAGAGCGTGGAGTTTAGGGCACAAGAATAGCGGTGATGGCTTAAATATGAGTGATAAGCCCAGCGAAAGAGTCCCTCAGCCTGTAACTCAATCTTCCCCAAACAAGGACGGTGAGATGCAGGTAAAAGGTAACCGTAATTCAAAGAAATATCATTTATCCCACTGTTCAGGGTTTAAAACCTTATCGGATAAAAATGCGGAATTCTTTGCGAATGAAGCAGATGCTCAGGCAAAAGGTTATCAATTAGCGGGTAACTGTAAGCCTCGTTAATAGCATTGGACTGTAATAACTCAGTAAATTTAGCGAGTTATTACAGTTTTCTATATGCAATTTTTCACAGATTATCTGATAGATACGTGTATTTACACATTTTTTGTTAATTTAAAGTTGTCATTCAAAAAAAACTCGCGCTATATTTATTGTATGGAAACGTTGTAGGTTGATGATATTCGGGCCAATGCAATATTTTGTCGTGAGTTCGAGTATTTTTTATATTGTCATAATATTGTCACGCAGATTCTTTAGTTTACGAGTATCGCCTTTATAGGAGAAACTAATGAGAACTAGGTGTTTGTTAATCAATATGCGAAACCGGTTACCACTCCATCATGAAACTGACATGATGAGATTGCTAACCGGTTTTTTTATACCTGAATTATCAACCTAGGCAACACAAGAGCTTGAAGGGAGCTCCTCTCTGTTTTGAATAGTTCGTCATCTGAAATTGACATCATCGATACCTGGAAGGGTTAATACTATGAGTAGACAGAAAGCTGCAACAAAAGCACGTCGTGAAATGAAACGTACATCACGCAAAGACCGTTCAGGGAGGTATGATATGAACAACGTTACCTCCTTCGCTGAGTTTACAGGCATTGAGCCGATAGGCATGGCGAAAGAACGTCGCGATGAAACTCCAATAGCACCACGTAATGAAGCCCAGAAGCTCTACATTAATTCCATCAAGCACAAGCAGTTGATTTTCGCTAACGGTGAGGCAGGGTGCGGGAAAACCTATATCAGTACTGCATTGGCTGCGGATGCCTTGATTAACAAGGAAATTAGCAAAATCATTGTCACGAGACCCGTGTTGCAAGCGGAGGAAGATCTTGGTTTCTTACCGGGAGATATGTCTGAAAAGTTTGCGCCTTATTTCCGACCTGTTTATGACGTATTAATGAAGCGATTAGGCGCTTCGTTCCTACAGTATTGTTTACGCCCTGAGATTGCTAAAGTTGAAATAGCGCCATTTGCTTATATGCGTGGTCGCACATTCGAAAATGCGATTGTGATCCTCGATGAAGCACAGAACGTCACAGTCACTCAAATGAAAATGTTTTTAACTCGTTTGGGTGAGAACGTAACGGTAATTGTAAACGGTGACGTGACCCAATGTGATTTACCAAGCGGTGTTCAGTCAGGTTTAGGAGATGCGTTACAGCGCTTTAGTAGCGATGAAATGGTCTCGATGGTCAATTTCACGATTGATGATTGTGTGAGATCTCAGCTATGTCACAAGGCCCTGCTGGCTTACAATGACTAACAACTAGTTTAACTAGCTACACAGGCTAATTAATGCATGAAACTGCCCCATATAGGGGCAGTTTTTTATTAGTCGTCAGGGTTGTCCATGACGGCGTGACGTTCATGATGATAACCTTCTTCATCATAGCCATATCGCCAGTAAGGAATTGCGTAGATATCATCGCGACCAAAACCTTTCTCACGTCTAATAAAACGGCGTAATTCACGGATAATTTGATCTTCACCGGCAATCCAAAAGCCCACATCGGATTCTGGAATATCCCACGATTTGAATGTATTAATCAGATTGGTAGTTTGGCTAATGTCTCCGCAGATCCAATCAATTTCGATGCCTGCGGGCTTGGCTAACTCGCGAATATCCGCTTGGTGGTAAAGGCGTAGAACGACGCGTCCCGTCGCGGTAGCAGGCATTTTTTCCAGTAACGCCGCAATCGCAGGCAAAGAGCTTGAATCACCCGCCATAAAGTAATGTGCGCGGATAGGCAATAGTGGATCTGGGCCACCAGGGTTGGTGATCCCCAGCCAATAACCCGGTTTTGCATCACGAGCAAACAGATAAGCAGGACCTGTTACCCCTTCGTGCATGGCAAATTCAATATCGATTTCATTGAGTTCAGGGCGAATAGCGCGAACGGTGTAAGTGCGCACAAAAGGGCGCGGCTTATCTTCTGGCCAGCTACGTCCTTTTTCTGTGAGGAAAGGAAGCGCGGGTTGGCTTTGATGGTCAGGGGCAATAAAAATTTTGAGATGACCACCTTCACACTCCGTTGGGTAATTGGCTAACTTTTCACCCGTAAATGTGATGCTGCGAATAGAAGGGCTGATATCGACAATGGATTTAACTTGAATAAGCTGTGGGGGCGCTGGGCGGTAGATATTTTTTTCAACAGTCTGTTCACTAGCCACTAACCGTCTCCTTTCTTAATGATAATATTATTATATGTTAATTATTATCATTATCATATCATGAATGTTTATAGGAAAACTATTCAAAAGATGCAGGATTATTGAGCGTCTAATTATAAACATGCCGCAGCATTAAAATGCTGCGGCAAAGGGCTTACTTCACTTTCATGCCAGCGGCGGTCATCAACAATCTAAATAAGGAAGAGAATGCGAATAGTGCCAATACACTTCCTAACCAAATTGCTGCCATCCAACCGAGTTTCTTCCACCAAGGTGAGCGGAGAGTTGTATCAGTGATAGCCTTGGTCTGGGGTAATTTTTCCTCTGAAGACATAGTAACTCCAATAGGTATAAACCAAAATAACAGGGATGATGAATAGGGCGCCAACTAGCATAAAGCCTAAGCTTTCTGAAGGACCTGCCGCATCGCGGAAGGTAATTGCTGGCGGAATTAAACTTGGCCAAACGCTGATGCCTAATCCTGTAAACCCTAAGAAAATCAGCATGAGTGCAGCGAGAAATGGCACGCTATCGTGACGTTGACGTTTGGCGCTTTTTAAAATGATCCACACACAGCCGAGCACTAATAAAGGAACTGGTAAGAAGAAAAACAGGTTTGGTAAGCTAAACCAACGCGTATAAACCGCCTCATTTAACATTGGCGTCCATAAACTGATCACGCCAATCACTGCTAACATGACCAGTGTTAATGGAGTTAGCACGCGATACATGGTTTTACGCAGGTGTCCTTCCGTTTTCATGATCAACCAGCCACATGCCAGTAAGGCGTAAGCGATGACTAATCCAAATCCACAGAACAGAGGGAAAGGTGCGAACCAGTCAAAATAGCCACCCATATACACACGGTTTTCAACATGGAAGCCTTGAATAAACGCGCCAATCACAATCCCTTGGGAGAATGTGGTAAGAATCGATCCCCAAATAAAGGCGTGATCCCAGCGGCGGCGATGAGATTCATCGGCGCGGAAGCGGAACTCAAAGGCGACCCCACGAAAAATCAGTGCTAGCAACATAAAGGTAAGGGGGATGGATAGCGCATCTAAAACAATGGCATAGGCTAATGGGAATGCCCCAAATAGCGCCGCACCACCAAGCACTAACCAGGTTTCGTTACCATCCCAAACCGGTGCCACACTGTTCATCATTAAATCTCGGTCTTGGCTCTCTTTTAAGGCTGGGTACAAAATACCAATACCTAAGTCAAAACCGTCCATCACGATATACATCAACATACTGAAGACGATGATGACAAACCAAATTAGTGGTAAATCAATGCCCATGAGTTGCCTCCTCGGAGATACCTTTACGAATTAATTTCATCATGTACATGTAGCCGATGCCAAATACGCCGCCGTACACCACAAAGAAGGCTAGCAAGCTCACGCTCATGTGCATTTCACCATGGGCGCTCACGGCATCTGCTGTACGCTGTAAACCGTAGACAACCCAAGGCTGGCGACCAATTTCGGTGGTAAACCAACCGGCTAAGATGGCGATTAAACCTGATGGCGCCATGACGAACATAAAACGCAGGAACAATTTGGAGTCATACAGTTTTTTACGTGAACGTAGCCATAGCCCCCAAACACCGGCGGCAATCATCAACATGCCTAAGCCCACCATCACGCGGAATGACCAGAACACCATAAACACATTTGGCCTATCTTCCGGTGGGAACTCTTTCAGTGCAGGAACCTGTTTGGTGGTGCTGTGTGTCAAAATCAGGCTCGCCATGTAAGGAATTTCAATGGCATATTCGGTTTTTTCTTTTTCCATATTTGGAATGCCGAAGAGGATCAGCGGGGTGGCTTCGCCGGGTTTATTTTCCCAGTGACCTTCCATTGCCGCGACTTTAACTGGCTGATATTTTAGAGTGTTTAACCCATGAGCATCGCCGATGAAAGCTTGGACTGGCGCTAAAATTAGGATCAACCACAAGGACATGGAGAACATTTTCTTCATGGCAGAGGATTTATTGCCTTTGAGTAAATGCCACGCGCCGGATGCACCAATGAAAAACGCCGCTGCCAAGAATGCCGCAGTGGTCATGTGGAGTAAGCGGTATGGGAATGAGGGGTTAAAGATCACCGCTAACCAATCGACAGGGACAATTCGCCCATCGATAATTTCAAAACCTTGAGGTGTTTGCATAAAGCTATTGGATGCAAGGATCCAGAAGGTTGAAATGATGGTGCCGAGTGCAACCATACACGTCGCAAAGTAGTGAAGCTTTTCGCCCACGCGGTTCATACCAAATAGCATGACACCGAGGAAGCCAGCCTCTAAGAAAAAGGCGGTGAGCACTTCATAGGTTAAGAGTGGGCCGGTGATGCCACCTGCAAAATCCGAGAAGAAACTCCAGTTAGTCCCAAATTGGTATGCCATCACCAATCCAGAAACGACCCCCATACCGAAATTGACGGCAAACACTTTTGACCAAAAATGGAACAATTTTATATAGTCAGTATCGCGGGTTTTGAGCCATAAACCTTCGAGAACGGCCAAAAAACTGGCAAGCCCGATGGTGATGGCAGGGAAGATAATATGGAACGATACCGTAAACGCGAATTGAATACGGGCAAGCTCCAGCGCAGTTAGTCCAAACATATTGACCCCTGAATGGAATTGATTTCGACACGCCACATTTCCAGCTATTGCGAAGCAATTGTGGGCTGTTCCTTAGCAATAAATAATTGATTTCACTGGATTGTTAACACTCATAAATCCAACTAAAAATGTTTTGTGGTTATAGTTAAAAAAAGTCAGGTGAATGTGTGGATAAGTAGAACATGAGACGATAAACTATAATAGTAACAATTTTTAGCAAATCACCTATAACAGTGAGGCGGGAATGACGAGATACGAACAGCTAGCGGCACAAATTCGTCAACAGATTGAAGATAATATTTGGCAAGTAGGTGACAGGCTACCTTCACTGAGAGAGAGCGTTAAACAATCGGGTTTAAGCTTAATGACAGTGGTGCAAGCTTATCAATTACTGGAAAGTCAGGGGTGGGTCGCTGCGCGCCCGCAATCTGGCTATTATGTTGCAAATCGCAATAATGCATTTGCCGCCGCAAAAGGGGGGAAAGGGCTCCATTTAAATGAAAATGTGGAGATCAACGCCTCGATTTTCGGTGTTCTACAAGCTTGCAAAGACCCAGATATTATCCCATTTGGCTCTGCTTTCCCAGAACCCGCTTTACTGGATGATCCAAAATTAGCCAAGTCTCTCGCGTCGGTGGCGCGCCGTTTATCGAAAACCAATACCACCACCAACTTACCACCGGGAAATGAACAGCTGCGCCGCAATATTGCCCAGCGTTATGCAACTCAAGGGATCCACGTCGCCCCTGATGAAATCGTGATTACGGCTGGGGCGATGGAGTCATTGGTGTTGAGCTTACAAGCGGTTACTCAACCGGGTGATTGGGTAGTGATTGAATCCCCTGCATTTTATGGTTCTTTGCAGGCAATAGAGCGCTTAAAACTTAAAGCGATTGCCATCAAAACTGACCCATTATTTGGGATTGACCTAGATGCATTAGAGGACATTGCGGATAAATACCCGATCAAAGCTTGCTGGCTGATGACACACTACCAAAACCCGTTAGGCGGCACGATGCCTCCTGCCAATAAAAAGCGGTTAGTGAATATTTTAAACAGTCACAAAATTGTGTTGATCGAAGATGATGTGTATGGCGAGCTTTACTTTGGTAATCAGCAACCTATTCCGGCAAAATCACTCGATTCACAAGGAAACTTTTTCCACTGTTCATCATTTTCGAAATGTTTAGCGCCGGGGTACCGTGTTGGGTGGGTGGCTGCAGGTCATCATGCGAGCAAAATTCAGCATCTACAAATGATGAGCACCGTTTCTGCCAGCGTACCAACCCAATTGGCGATCGCGGAATACTTATCTCAAGGGGGATATGATAACCATCTGCGCAAACTGCGCCAAACCATGGAGCAGCGGCAACATATCATGCTGAGCGCAATCGCGAAATACATGCCGTCCACGGTTAAAGTGAATACCCCAAAAGGGGGCTATTTTTTATGGCTAGAATTTGAACCGCCATTTAACGCCATCCAACTGTATCAATTGGCGTTGAAGGAAGGCATTAGCATCGCGCCAGGGAGTATGTTCTCTACCAGCGATCAATTCAATCATGCATTTCGACTAAATGCGTCATTTGCATGGAATGACCGGCTTGAACAGGCGATGCAAGTTCTAGGTCGTTTATGCCATCGATTAACGGGGCTTAAATAGGGAAAATAGGGTGAGGGCGAAAGTCGCGTTCACCCTTGAAAGTTGATTAGCTGCTTGCAAGTCCGATGGCAGCAAAGGTTAACATTCCGCCAGCAACACCTTCTGTAATGCGGCGTTTTTTATCGCTATATTGTTGGCGATTATGCATCGATGCGAATATCATGCCGATGGCACCATAAATAATGATGCATGATGTGATGAAAGTCGCTGATAAGATTAAAGATTGTATTGCAACGCTTTCGGAAACATGGATAAAATTAGGCAAAATTGCGAAATAAACTAGTAACCCCTTAGGGTTAAGGAAGCTAGTGAGAAACGCTTTGCCAATCACAGCTTGCGTGGAAACGACGTTAATCTGGAACTTTCTCGATTTCATGGCCGATAACAGCATACGAACAGCTAAGTAAGCGACGTAGGCGACTCCCACCCATTTGATGGTTTGGAAGATAATCGGTGAAGTTGCAACAATAGCTGCGAGGCCAAGTGCCGCTAAAATGGCATGGGTCACATAGCCGAGGATAATACCTAAATTGGCTTTCCATGCAGCAGCGATACCGCCTGATAGCCCTTGCGATGAGATAAATAAAATATCGGGACCTGGTGTACAAATCAAAGGAATGACCGTTGCACTAAACAGCAATAACGTTTGTAGATCCATCCAAACACCTCTATTTATTATTATTTTCTTATGAAGAGAAAAAAGTTTGGTTATTATAGCTATTTCCCGTTGAAATTTGGTTGTTTTGTTGCTTGTCATGGATGTTTATTTGACATTTAATATCAAAAAATAAAAGCAAAAGAGGTTCGCATGCCAAAGAATACTGGCTCGCATTATGCAGAAAAACATGAGCTGGAACACAGTAGCTCATCCGCAATCAAATTAGATGCGATTGATAAACATATTTTGCAGGTGCTGCAACGTGATGGAAAAATTCAAAACGTTGAACTAGCAAAAGAAGTCGGCTTATCCCCGTCACCTTGCTTAAGGCGCGTTAAGTTGCTGGAAGATGCTGGCGTAATTAAACGTTATGTTGCGGTGTTGGATGGTGCAAAGATTGGCGCAGGTTTGTCCCTGTTCGCACGCATTTGGTTTAAAACTCAAGATGCGCAAACCATTAATCAATTTGTTGCCGATATTCAGCAAATGCCAGAAGTTGTAGAGTGCCATTTAATGGCGGGTGAGTGTGATGCGCTGATCCGTATTGTGACGGAAGATATGGCTTCCTATCGCCGTTTTCATGCCGATTATTTGACGCAAATAAGCAGTGTGCAGAGCATCAAAACGGAAGTGCCGATGGAGACGGTCAAAGTGACGTATGCACTTCCTTTATAAGTTTTATAAGCTTATGAAATCCACTTATTTACCCTTCTAGACTGCTCAATAATCATAATGGATATTATTGAGCAGCTTGCCAATTTGTATTGACTACTTATTCATGAGCGGATATAGCGCCAGAGATATTATTCTGGACGCTCAGGAATTTCAGCAAGGTGCTCATAAATATTGTCAACAACGGTATTTGGCACACAGACAATCTTTGTCAGTTTCTTATCTTTGTTATAAACCTCAACCCCTGATTCTATTTTAGAGCCTGAATGAGTTGTAAAAATGGTATAGGTATAAGTGCCGTTTTTAAAATCGATTTCTTGGGAAGCTGCATAACCAGTATCTGTATCCGCATAGCGGGTTTGGAAAAAGCCCTGCGTAAGTTGTTTAGGACTACGGGTAATTTCAATATCAGGCTGTTGATTTAATTTTCCAAACTGGTACTGATACTGACCATTAATCAACGTCACTTTGACCTGACGGTCATTTTTGTTAACGCATTGAAATACAGTCACTGTGTGTGAATCAGCCAGTGCTGGGGCAGACATGAGTACAGGTAATGCTAGAGCAAGTAGTGTACGGCGAAGTTTCATGGGATCCCTACCAATAAAAGAGTTATCAATATTTATGTTATCGGCATCGTATTCAGATGCTCAAGAGAGAGTTTAGCATTTAAAATAAATCCGATAGAATAAAATGAATTTAGGAAATGAATGAGTTTTGGGGATGCATGAATATATCGGAATTTTCTGATAACTATCAGAAATATAAAGAGATCAGAGAACAAGTTTATTATGGGGTGTGTAATAAGCATAAATCTATAAAAAAATTAGCTGCTGATGTCAGAAAAATGAAGGTACAGCTCAGTTATTTACAGCCTTATAATGCAAATTTACTGGATATTTTAGGTGTTAGTGAAAATGGGCATAGTGCAATTATTGGGAAGATTTTGCAGTTTAAACATGATGGTGTTAATGAGTTTATTCCGTCATTTATTTACCGTCTCCTACAGCAGCCGTTATATTTTAATGATAAGAAAATTAAAATTACAGTAGAAAAACACCGTATCGATATCATGATAAGAGATGATAAAAAGGTATTGATTATTGAAAATAAAATACACGGTGCCTGTGACCAACATGAGCAACTGAGGCGTTATATTGATATTGCAAAGCATTATAGGTATAAAGACGAAAATATTTATCTTATCTATATTCAGGGAAGCAAGTCAGACTATTATCCTAAAGAAAGCCTTTCCCATTATTATGAATCTTTTAAAGACCGTCTACGAGTTGCATCATTTCATACTGATATACTTTCGTGGATAGAAAACGATGTTGCACCTAATGTTCAGGAAAAGGATGAACAGTTATATTACTTTATCAACCAATATATTGACCATTTAAAAGGCATTTATTCCATAAGAATAAAGGATGAAAGTATCAATATGAAATTAAATGATTATATTTTTGAATCTATGCAGTTGGATATCAATAACAAAGAACAGAATATCATTAAGTTACAAGAGGATGTTAATGTTATCTCGGATCTACAAAATAGATTGAATCGCTTGCTTCAAGAACAAAAAGAATCAATTTTTGATGACTGGTTTGATAGTTTGAAAAATAATTATCCCGAACTAGATGTTAGGAAAAATGTGGGGGATCAGTTAACAAAAGTTGGGGTTATCTTTAATTTTAAAGGTAATGAAATATCTGCATTGATTGAGAAAAATAATAGTTCTATTTATTTTGGATTAGGGAAACATTTCACAGAAGATGACGAGCTAAATGCTGAAATGAAAAAGATAAGTACAATTATTTTAGATGGTGGATTTAAATCATCAGAATGGTGGTATGGATTAAAGTATACTAGTTATGAAAATGCATTTTCAGATCTTTGTCATATTATTGATGAGACACTAAATGTTATTAAAAAAATTAATGTTCTAATTTTTATATAGAACCAAGAAATACTCACGTGTCGAGTATTTCTTGGTTGAAATTTCAGTTTCATTATTTTTTGATTGTAACAACATGTTTGTTTTCGATATTTATTGATTTAGATTAATAAAAAATACAGTTAGTTCGTTACAGTAATGGAAATTTAATTGAATGGAAACGACTGTAAATTTTTATATTCAAAAAATTTTTAAAGAAACGGAAGATAATATTATTCATAAAGTAGGCTGCTTAGTGATGCCAACTATTCAAAGAGAATATCTTGGGAATTTTATGTACGTAAATCATGCTATCAAAAATGCGAAAAAGCAGGGGTATGGGGCTACTCAAGCTTGTTGCTTATGTAGCCCTACAATTACGTTAATTTAAACGCCAATTGAGCGTTTCTATTCCACATCTCTCAGCTTGATATGGCCTGTTCTCGGGTTAACCAAAGCTACGTTTTCCAGTGCGCGGATTTGCCATGCATCATTTTGCTTGGTTAGAACCGCCATAATGACCGTGTCAACTTTATGCGGACCAATAGGGTGCGCGTCTCCAGCCGATAATCGACTCCAAAAATGAACAATTACACTCTCTTCGCTTAAGGAAATAATATCGATAAGCTCATTCTTTATGGTTTAGTCACGATAGATAGTTTTGTGAAGGGGGATATGCATTTCGATAATTTCATTGATACCTTTTACATAATGTCCAAATCGATTTACAAACGTGGCATTAGCATGAAACAGCTCACCAAAGGCGTCCATATCATGGTGATTCCATGCAAATTCAAAGGATAAGGGGATATCTTCGGGATTTCTTACAAAATGATTCACAGGAAAATACTATTTTGGTTAGTTTGGTGTGTTATCAATACTAGACGAAATGCACGAATGTGGCAGGTAAGTGGAAAATTCTCTAAGACTTTTGGCAAGGATTAGATTATTACTATGACGTTTGTTAAATTAAGGGGAGTCATTTTAAAGTACACGAATGCTAATCGAATAATGATAAAATAGGGTAGAATATGTGTAATGGAACTCTCGCTATGCAGGTAAAAAATCGGCCTTTACCGAATTGGCAAACATTAAAATTAATATTGAGTTCTTTAATTGTCTTTAATTTTTATTTAAATTTTAATCCAGCTGTGAAATCCGATTATTCAATTTTGATTGAAATATTTGATTGGGTATTAATCCCGATGTTTGTCTTTATCGCTGCATATTTAAGTAAAGGGATTTTATGGCAAGGTTGGCGAGCCCATTTAATCCCACCTTTAATTATCTATTTCACATTTCAAACGATAGATGCGATCCCGCTTTATTTTACAAATCGATTAACTATCGAAGAATATTTACTGTTTCCTCAAAATGGTGTTTGGTTTTTCTTAGCGGTACCGATATGGCAAGCCGTTTTTTTATTACTACCTTCATTTATAAAGAATAATATTGGGGGAGTGTTCATCACCTTGCTATTATCCATCATTATTGCGTTTTTTTCTAAGATATACTTGTCGGATGTTACTGGTTTTTTAGCGATTTCCCAGTATTTTCCATTCTTTGTTATGGCTTACTTTTGTGATGATAAAAAAATAGCGTGGCTCAGACAAAATGTATTTTTTATCGTATCCGCAGTAATCGCCTTGGTTGCGATTTATATTTATACCTCTGTAGATGTTGAATCTGAGTTAATAAAGGTTCTAGGTGGAAACCAACTTGCTTATCATTTCTTTGAACATGTTTTTGTATTTCTAATGGGCGTGTTAATTTCTATTGCGGTGATTTGTATTGCATTATCGACTGAGCGATTTGTGAAAATAGCCAATAACGCATTAGGGGTATATTTAATTCATCCGATCATCTGTTTCTTACTATTGACTGGGTTAAATTCATTCTATATCGAAGCGGGTTTACCGCTTTTAATTTTGCTCACTCTCTTTACCATTATGTTAGCGTTAATTCTTGCCAAAAATTCGACCATTCATTGGTTTTTAAACCCTGAATTAAAGCCGAAAAAATCATAGAGGATAGTAAGATTAGGGATGGAAGGGGTCTATAAAATAAGGCTTACCGAATAATCTCGGTAAGCCTTTATTTAAGAGCAAAATGGCTTATTTACGCAGGGCCTTAACTTGCTCAGGGGTAACATCACCAGCTTGTCCGCCCCATTGAACGCGCAGGAAGTTGACCAAATCTGCGATTTGTTGGTCATTAAGCTTGTCGGCGAAACCTGGCATGCTTTGCATGTTTTGGTTATTTGGGAACTCTTGCTCCGGCAAACCATCTAATACGGCATTAATGAGATTGGTGCTGTCCACATCACGCAGGGTCGAATTACCTTTCATCGCCACTGCCACATTAGGTTTACCGCTGCCATCATAGGAGTGGCAACCTGAGCAACTTTCCAGATAAACCTGTTTACCTGCTGCGTTACCATCACCCATCTTGAGCGGTAATGTAGCTGGTGGATTATCACCCATTAAGTAGGTCGCAATGGCCTTATTATCTTCCGGGGTTAAATGTTGCGTGCTGAGGTAAATAACCGGATGCATATCGCTGTAGGCTGAACCTTGCGGCGCTAATCCTGTCATGAAGAACTGCTGGAGATCCTCTTTTGTCCAGCCACGAGCAGCGAGGGCGTCAGGGGTAATGTCAGGAGCAGTGAAACGGCCTAATGCGCCGCCTTTCATATACTTATCTAGCTCCATTTCTCCGAGTGCGCCTCTTGGGGTGTGGCATTCAGAACAGTGTTCAAGCACATTGACTAAATACTTTCCTCGTTCCCATTCTGGAGAACTGCCTTGGGAGCTATTCGGCAATGGTTTATCATTGAAAAATAATAGGTTCCAGTCAATCATCGCCATGCGTTGGTTTAATGGGAAAGGCAGTGAGTTTTCTGGTGGTGCGACATCAACCGCTGGGCGACTCATTAAATAGCTGTAGATAGCGTCAGAATCACTGCGAGTTATCCCTTTATAGGAGGTATATGGCATCGCAGGGTAGAGGTTTTTGCTTGGTGGCGAAACACCCTCAGTTAATGCTTTATGGAACTCTTCTTTTGTCCAACGGCCAATCCCATAGTCAGCAGAAGGCGTTAAGTTACTGCTATAAATAGTGCCAAAAGGCGTATCGAGAGGAAAACCGCCCGCTAAAGGCGCGCCGTTTGCGCTGGTGTGACATGCTGCACAGTCACCGGCAAGCGTTAAGTAACGACCACGCTCAATTTCCTCGGCACTCGCGGTGACTTTTTGTACAGGGCCGTCGGGTTTACGACTCTCATACCAATACAGAATCGCCCAGACGACGATAGCTATCGCTATCAACCATAAAATAATACGTTTGATCATTTTATCGTCTCCTTGATTAGTCCCGGAGTACTCATCACCACATCACGCACTGCTTCATAATAACGAACATAACCTGTACAGCGGCAAATGTGATTATTTAAAGCCGTTTTGATGGCTTCTTCTAGCTCTTCTTCGGCAATCGGGTTGCGTTGCAATTCCTCAACGAAAATCGTTGCCGCATTGACAAAGCCTGGGGTGCAGTAACCACATTGGAAACTAAAATGGTCGATAAACGCTTCTTGTACAGGGGATAATTTAACGTCACCATTTTCTTCTTTGGTGGCTGCCCCTTCGATGGTACGAATGCTTTTGTTATTGAAAAAGTGTGCGCCTGTAATGCAGGTACGAACTTCTTCGCTGGTGCCTGATGGGTTATCCAAAATCACCACACAAGCGTGGCAAATACCTTGACCGCAGCCAAGTCGTGACCCTGTGAGGTCAACATACTCATGAAGAAAATCAATCATCATGAGACCTTCAGGTACATCCATCGGCCCATATTGTTGACCGTTAATGTTGATGGTGAGTGGTAGAAAATTTAGGCTCATGATAATACCTCTAGAATATCGTTAGGGCGAACAGGCAGACTCAAGAAATGGTGCCCTGTAGCATCAGCAATCGCATTGACGATGGAAGAAACGATAGGGATCATAACAACTTCAGCGACCCCTTTTGGTGGGTCGGTATCGGATAACCCCGGCAGGATTTCGCTAGTTTGTTTCCAAACCGCAACATCATTTGCGAGGGGTAAGTGGTAACGGTTAAAGTTCCACGTTCCATTTCCGGGTCCATCTTCATAGAGAGGTAAATATTCATGGAGCGCGTGACCAATCCCCATCGCTAATCCACCTTGAATTTGCCCTGAAACCAGTTGAGGAACAATTAAGTTTCCGCATTCAACCACGGTATGGTGGTCGAGTAATTCGACATGACCCGTGGCTTTATCAATGGCAAGTTCAGATAAGGTAGCAACGGCGCTGTAATAGGTAACGCCAGCATTGTTTCTTTGAGTATCAGGGTAATACGCTTTTTCGCGATGCCACACTTGATAATCTTTGTCTGCAAATCGTAGGGAAAGACCATCAACAGGAAGGCGGCGGGTTTCATCATTAATTTTGAAATCAGCTTCAGCCCATTCCCAGCGGTTAAAGACATGGCAAACTGCGCCAGTTAAACCGCCCATCTCAAATGTACGGTCGATTAAGCGTTGTAGGCTCAGCACTTCTAGTCCATCAGCGGTGAGACCATTGGCGACCCAACGGGCATCTTCACGACGAACCACGAGCGGAGCTGCTTGCCCACCACCAATGCCTTCTTGCCAAATTGACATTGCCGCTGGCCACAAACCATATTCAAAGACTAATCGAGCTGCTTCTTCCGTACTGTGGGTGAAATAATAAGCGGAGTTACTGGCACTGGCTGGAGAGCAGTAATTTGGTGTCCAGAGCGGGTTAGTGGCGAGGCGCTCTTGTTCATCTTGCGCCATAGCAAATGGGTTTCCTGTCGAAATCATCGGCAGAACTGACCAATCTACAACTGAAAAATGAGCTTCTTCCGCAGGCTTACCTAACCACTTGGCACAAACTACGGCTTGGGATGTGGACATCCCCGTACCAATCTCTGCACCACTATGATAAATGGCTATTTTTCCTTCAGACGTGAGTTCAACGCGCGCAAAGGAGGATTCAGCACCTGTACCGAAGTCTTTTTGAACGCAAGAAATGCCGGTACCAAATAGTTTGCCTGCATTTTTAGCTTCAAAGTCGGCTTTACGTTTCGCTCTTTCTTTCCACATTGGATGCTCAGCGCAACGGCTTAGCACTTCATCTGCGCGAATTGCACCACCGGGGATCGCCCCTTGGGTATTCTTCATTCCTGACTTGATGATGTTATTCAGGCGAAACTCAATAGGGTCGGCCTTGAGTAATTTTGCGGCTTCTTCCATGATCATGTCAGTGGCAGCCATAGCCTGTAACGTACCATAACCACGGGCAGATCCCGCATCAACCGCACGAGAAGCGATACCCACAGCGGATAAGTCACTGCGAGGAATATAGTAGATGGCTTGGGCGCCGGTGGCCGCAACCATTACAACGGAAGGTGTAAAGTTACATCGACCACCGCCATCCCCAATAAATGAGGCGGAAAGTGCTTCAATTTTATGGGTTTTCTTATTGACTGCGAGGGTGTAGTCCATGTCAAACGCATGGCGTTTGATGGTGGATTGGAACTGTTCATAACGGTCGTTGGCTAAACGGATCGGAACGCCATCACCATACAGAGTTGCCATCGCACCATAATAAGGGAATGGGGTGTGATCTTTCGAGCCATAACCCACCGTAAAGCATGGATGTAAGAATATTTGCTTTATCGGGAATTTGGATTTTGCGAGCATTTCAGGCAGTGATGCGGCCACTTCTTGCGGGGATTGGGTTGGGATCACTAAATGAAAAGATTGTGTTTTTGCATCATACCAGCCATTGGCGTTATCGGGTTCGAGCGCTGAGGTATCAATAGATTGCGAGAAGTATTTACGCTTGATAACCAGCCAATCTTCTGGCGGATTTTCTAACTGTTTTGCGAGTTCATCCGCATAATACATGCCTTCTTGATCAAGCTTTCCACCTTCACGACCTTCAGGCCAGATTGGGAGATGCTTTTTCATTCCAATCGGGGAGATAGGCATATCTTTCATGCTGGAGTATGTATCAGGTGAGAATGGTGTTTCTCCGCCGATACGAACCCCACGATAAGTTCCCCAAGGATCTCGCAGTAATGGTCCCGTATAAGCACCATATTGGATGACATCATCGTGGAATTTGAGTGTCTCTTTAGCGAAGTTAAATTTGGCAAAATCATGATAAATCAGTAACGCGACGGCTTGCCCTAAGTAAGCAGGGGTTTTTCCTGTCGGTAATAGTAAATCTTCACCATAGAACTCCGGGAAGGCGACGCCATCTTTTTCTAAATCACTGGCGGTAACAATACGGTCAGGCATTAAGCCATCATTAAGTCGTTCGAGATTAAAACCTTCGTAGATTTTATCGGCTTGGGTGACACGTAGAAGAAAGGCGTGCCCTTGTTGTTTGGGCCAGTGAGGGATATCGCGGGCTCGAATATCTCTTGCAAAGACTTTTTCACCTTGCACTTTGGCATAGCCATCAATTCGGAATTTGATTTTTTTATCGACAGGGTTCCAGTCGGGAGCCTGAAGAATTTTTTCCTCGAATAGCACATCAAAAGCTCGGCTATACAAAGGGGCGATATAACAAGAGATCCCCGCAACAACAGCACATTTGATAAAGTGTCTGCGGGATAGTCCGACATGGTTATTGCTCATAATATACCCTTACACTTATTTTCATTGCTTCAATTATTATTTTTTATTTCATTGCTAGTTTCGTAATATAAATATTTATATATCCAATAATTTTCTATCGAAATATGAGTAGAATTGGATGGATAATAAAAATGATGACGATTAGCATAATCTGCATATTATTATTTATAATATAAACAATAAAATTAATTATGTATAATGTAAACCATGAATATAGGTATATTAATATTGGCAGCAGGAAAAAGTGAGCGTTTTCAACGTGCTGGTGGTGAAGGAAGTAAATTAAATTATCGAATTGACCAACAAACTGTGTTCGAAAAAACGCTTGTAAATTCAATGAATAGTGAACTGCCTATTCATGTGGTCACTCGCGCTGATAATGTGGGTGTCATTAACAATTGTTTACATTTTAATATTCCATTTTCCGTATTAAATAGCCATGGGCTAGGGGAATCGATTGCGTTAGGCGTAAAAAATACCTCTAATTGGAGTGGCTGGTTAATTCAGTTGGGGGATATGCCATATATTTCTCACGAAATATTTATTCGAGTTGCGAACGAATTAAAAAATTATTCATTAGTACGACCTGTATATAAAAACATACCGGGGCATCCTGTCGGAATATCAGAAAAATATCGACAAAACTTGCTTAATTTATCGGGCGATGATGGCGCAAAATCAATATTACATCATCAATTGGTTTACGAAATGCAGATAAATGATGAGAATGTGATTAAAGATATTGATTATCTTCCGAATAAAAACTAAGAATAAAAATCAATAGGGACTGAATATGCTACGTGAAGATGTTTCCGTGATTTCTCAAGCAATTAAGTGGGCAACGGATGAGCCAGTCTGGTTATGCACTGTGCTGAATACGTATGGTTCATCGCCGCGAAGCCCCGGCTCTTTATTGGTCGCTAAAGGAGATGGGATGTATGTAGGTTCTCTGTCTGGCGGCTGTATTGAAGAGGATTTTTTGCAACGAATTCAGCAAGGTCATTATTTAAAAGATAGCCAAGTTGTTCGCTATGGTCAGGGCGGGGTGGAAGCCAAAGTTAATTTACCTTGTGAAGGGAGTTTAGATGTTCTTATCGAATATTTACCCTGTAACCCGCATTCTCATCAATACCTCTCACAGATTCAAACAGCACTGCTCGGTTATACCGCCATCATCAAAAAACTGACACTCCCCCTGCGAAGTGAAATCACGACGGTGCCAAATTCACAGCATCCCACTCACATTGAGCGCAATGGTGATGAGATCCAGTTTTATATCATGGCGCCACCCAAGCTGATAATTGCGGGTATCTCTAATGTCGGCGTTTACTGCGCTAATTTTGCAGTCACATTAGGTTTTGAAGTGATTCTTTGCGAGCATCGCGATGACGAATTGTTGCGTTTTGCAGGGCAAATTGCAGAACAAGTTGAGATTAAAAAAATATTCCCCGCCCGCTTTTTAGAAGAGAATCCAAGCGCATCCAATACCGCCATTGTATCTTTGACTCACGACCCTCGTATTGATGATTTAACATTAATGGAAGCAGTAAACACATCTGCATTTTATATTGGCGCAATGGGATCAACCCGAACCAGTGCCAAGCGGCGAGAGCGTTTATTAAACTCAGGGGGATTAACGCTTGAAATGCTAGACCAGATCCATGCGCCTATCGGTATTCCAATTGGCAGTAAAACGCCACCAGAGATTGCGTTAGCGATTATGGCCGACATAGTGGCGCATAAGAATGGGCGGGGTTAGTATTGTTATGGGCGAGTATTGCCCATTTCGAGTCGGGAAAATAAATAGTGGGAAAGGTATGGCTATTTTAAAACATGGAAGGATTCATAATGCGTTCTAAGCTCATTCACCAATGGAAGTACAAAAGGAGAGCTAGGCTGTCTTTCTTTGGGGCAGAGATCCTTTGGTCGGTAGTTTTAGGCATCATTCAGGCATTAGTCTATCAATGGTATTTGAGTGCTCATCCAGAGGATGCAAGTTTAGTTTTTCAAAGTAATTTTTATCATCAATTCTCTTTTAGTCTGTTTGGTTTGATGGAAGCGGTATTTGCTATTATCCAAATCTACATATTTACACTTCTTCTGACGCAACGAGTTAGGGATATTGGCATTAAATATCCATTTATGATTTCGCTTGTTTTTACATCAGCATCATTATTTTTAGCACCATTAAGTATGTTTAATTCATCGACTCTTTCAGTAGTATTGATGTTTATTCTGCTGATTGGGGCGTTGATTGCTTTATTTACACCATCAGCGCAGGAAAAAGTATCAGTAAAAAGGTGATGAATTGAACAATATAGTGGTTATTTGAAGTGAAGAATTGTGAGCTTAAATTAAAAAAGCAGCTTAAAACCAAATCAGTTTTATGCTGCTTTTCTCTTTAATAACGACTTTTTAATAAGAAGATATAGGCTTACACGTTAAACAAGAAGTTCAATACATCGCCATCTTTAACGATGTAATCTTTACCTTCTGCACGCATTTTACCCGCTTCTTTCGCGCCTTGTTCACCACGGAATTTGATGAAATCTTCGAATGCGATAGTTTGTGCGCGGATAAAGCCTTTTTCGAAGTCAGTGTGGATTTTACCGGCTGCTTGCGGAGCAGTTGCGCCAACAGGGATAGTCCATGCACGCACTTCTTTAACGCCAGCGGTGAAGTAAGTTTGCAGGTTTAATAACTCGTAACCTGCGCGGATCACACGGTTCAGACCTGGCTCTTCAATACCTAAATCAGCCATAAACTCATCGCGCTCTTCATCGTCAAGCTCGGCGATGTCAGATTCGATAGCCGCGCACACAGGCACAACAACAGAACCTTCGGCTTTAGCAATTTCGTAGACTTTGTCTAAATATGGGTTATTTTCAAAACCATCTTCATTGACGTTAGCAATGTACATGGTTGGCTTCAGGGTTAAGAAGCTTAAATAACGGATTGCGGCTTTATCTTCAGCGGTTAAATCTAGTGAACGCAGCATGCCAGCTTGTTCTAAGTGTGGCAGGCATTTTTCCAGCGCTTCTAATTCCGCTTTTGCGTCTTTATCGCCGCCTTTTGCGCGTTTTTGTACGCGGTGAATAGCGCGTTCACAAGTATCTAAGTCAGACAGTGCTAATTCAGTGTTGATCACTTCGATATCAGCAGCTGGGTCAACTTGGCCAGCAACGTGGATGATATTGTCATTTTCAAAACAACGAACAACGTGACCAATCGCTTCTGTTTCACGGATGTTAGTCAGGAATTGGTTACCAAGACCTTCACCTTTCGATGCGCCTTTTACCAGACCCGCGATATCAACGAATTCCATCGTGGTTGGCAGGATGCGCTGAGGCTTCACAATTTCAGCTAATTGATCAAGACGTGGGTCTGGCATTGGCACAACACCCGTGTTTGGTTCAATTGTACAGAAAGGGAAGTTGGCTGCTTCGATGCCGGCTTTGGTCAATGCATTAAACAGAGTGGATTTACCCACGTTAGGCAGACCAACGATACCGCATTTAAAACCCATATGTTTCTCACCTTAATAGCGGGGGCAGGCGAGTGCTGCCCCTAATGTTTAGAAAATTGGCGCTGATTATACACAAAAACTCGTGTTTGATGAAATCAACTCTTAGGCTGTGGCTTTAAAACCATGTAAGCGATTGATAGCTTTGTCCATTCCGTCGGATAACAGGATGTCCGTGCAGCGCACAGATTCATCAATCGCATCATCAATAAGCTTCTGTTCAGACAGCGGTGGCTTGCCTAACACGAAACCAACAACTTTGTTTTTATCGCCTGGGTGCCCAATACCAATGCGTAAGCGGTAAAAGTTCGGGTTATTGGCAAATTTACTTTGAATATCTTTTAAGCCGTTATGTCCGCCGTTACTGCCACCGAGTTTCATTTTGGCTACACCTGGTGGTAAATCGAGCTCATCATGGGCGACTAAAATTTCATCCGGATTAATGCGATAGAAATTGGCTACTGCTGCGACGGATTTACCGCTCAAGTTCATAAAGGTGGTCGGAACCAGCAAGCGAATATCATTGCCATTAAGATTGATGCGAGCCGTATAGCCAAAGAATTTAGGCTCTTCTTTTAACGATTGGTTATGGCGTTGTGCCAGTAAATCAACATACCACGCACCAGCGTTATGGCGGGTTTGCGCATATTCAGCGCCCGGATTGGCTAATCCAACAATTAATTTTATTTTACTCACGGGGACTTTTTCACTGTCAATGTATAGAAATTGGCGACTAGTTTACCTTGTGTCGGGGTGGATGTACAAAATTGTCATTGATAAGATTGCGCTAGTGATAATTAGTTTATGAATTATTCGTCAATACTATCATCAGTTGTTAAATTGATAAAAAGCACTTTTTGAGTAGATATCCTTAAACTCTTCTATACATGTGAAGCTTATCGCAAATAATTTTACTTAAAGAGCTATACTCTTTACATAAATATAAAGTTTTATCGAACTTTTCTTCAATGCTTGCGTATCAGTTTACTGATATTGGAGGTAGATATGAAACGGAAAATGGTTACTCTCATTGGTAATGGCTTGATGGGTTTGGGTATGGTGATGATGGGAGGAAGCATCGGTTTAAACCTGTTTTCTCATATTGTTGATTTAGGGTTGTCCGATGACATCATCAATGGCTCACTGTTTGGGATCTTTATCGGTGCGTTGGTTTGGTTAGTGGGCGCAAGAATGGGCGGTAAAGAGAAAGTGGAAGACCGTTACTGTTTGGTGAAACGTCAATTTCATTCCCGTAACGATAACCACCGCTACCCATAACGGGTTAGGCTGAAGTTCATTTGAAGTTTATCAATAGAGATGAACAGAAGTGTATTATTGAAAATAGATAAAATCTAAATAAGAGTGAAATTCGATATCAATGATTTCACTCTTATTTTTTGTCTAAAACCATGTAAAGCGAAGCGGCTCAAAAAATAAAGCCCCTACGGTTGATGAACAACAGTAGGGGCGCTACTTATAAATTTTTGTATCGTGACCACAATGAATGTGGTGCGATAAAGCACATTTCCCGTCTCAATAATTTCATGAAAAACGACTGAAACTAGGATGTTAAAACGGGGTCATTAAGACCCCGCTTTAGAATTAGTGCTCGAACATCGCAGAAATTGACTCTTCATTGCTGATACGGCGAATAGCTTCGGCCAGCATGCCTGAAAGGGTCAGGGTGCGAACTTTGTTCAGCGCCTTGATTTCAGGAGAAAGAGGAATTGTGTCACAAACAATGACTTCATCAATCACAGAGTTTTTGATGTTGTCTACAGCATTACCTGAGAAGATAGGGTGAGTTGCATAAGCGAATACACGCTTAGCACCGCGTTCTTTCAGCGCTTCAGCTGCTTTACACAGTGTGCCACCAGTATCAATCATATCGTCAACTAAGATACAGTCACGACCAGAAACGTCACCGATGATGTGCATGACTTGAGAAACGTTTGCGCGTGGGCGACGTTTGTCAATGATTGCCATATCAGTATCGTTCAGTAATTTCGCGATTGCTCTAGCACGAACGACGCCGCCGATGTCTGGAGAAACAACGATTGGGTTTTCTAAATCTTTCTGCAACATATCTTCCAGAAGGATTGGGCTACCAAATACGTTATCTACAGGAACATCAAAGAAGCCCTGGATCTGCTCTGCGTGTAAGTCAACAGTAAGAACACGGTCAACACCCACACTTGACAGAAAATCGGCAACAACTTTAGCGGTGATTGGTACACGGGCAGAACGTACGCGACGATCCTGTCTTGCATAACCGAAGTAAGGAATAACAGCGGTAATACGACCAGCAGATGCACGGCGCAGGGCATCGACCATAACAACGAGTTCCATCAGGTTGTCATTGGTTGGTGCGCAAGTTGACTGGATGATAAAAATATCACCACCGCGAACATTTTCATTAATTTGAACACTGACTTCGCCGTCGCTAAAACGACCAACAGCCGCGTCTCCAAGATTAGTGTAAAGGCGGTTAGCAACACGTTGTGCTAGTTCCGGTGTAGCGTTACCAGCAAAAAGCTTCATATCGGGCACGAGAAAAACCTCAGGCTTGCGTCCAGAGAGATATTGTTGACCAACAGCAATGATGGATAAGTCATTACTATCGGTGCAATACACGGGTTATCCCAGCGCGGAATTTGTGCACAGGAGAAACATTCGCTCCTTGAGCGACGAATCCTTGCACCCACGATGGGGATTTATTTAACACCTTCAGGGCATCCGCTTGGGTTTCAAATTCAGAAAACACACAAGCGCCTGTTCCTGTTAGGCGAGACGGAGCATATTCTAACAGCCAAGAAACGAGCTGTTCAACCTCACGAAAACGTTTTCTTGCGATCGGTTCACAGTCATTTGCATACGGAGCCAGTAATAATGCGGCTAAAGAGCGTTTTGGAGAATTTCTATTTAATTCTGGATCTGTGAAGATCATCGGGGTTGAGATTTCAATTCCGGGGTGTGCGACTAAATACCAACGCTCTTTTGGTTCTGCGGGTGTTAAAATTTCGCCAATGCCTTCGGCAAAGGCAGCATGACCGTGAACAAAAACGGGGACATCGGCACCGAGGTGTTTACCTAATTCGGCTAAGACCTCATCAGAAACGTGAGTTCCCCAATGCTCGTTAAGCGCAATCAGCGTTGTCGCCGCATTTGATGATCCGCCGCCAATTCCACCGCCCATCGGCAGCACTTTGTTGATGCGAATATCCGCACCTAACGCCCCTTGATGATTGAAGGTTTCGCGACAATAGGTTTGCAAGCTTTTGGCGGCACGAATAATTAAGTTTTTTTCAACATCTACACCCGGCATCGGGGTGAGCAAATTAATCTGATCATCCGAACGCGTGGTAAAGGTGATTTCATCACCATAATCTAAAAATTGAAACAGAGTCTGTAGCTCATGATAACCATCAGCTCGCTGCCCAGTAATGTACAAAAAAAGGTTCAATTTTGCCGGTGATGGCCACGTTAACGTCATTTTTTCAGTGTCCAACTATCCATTTTTAACTTGATGACTTTATCCCCTTGCTTCAGCTCCATGTGGTTCGGCAGCATTGGCGAGGTTTTGGTATCGTAAGAGAGATAATCCAATTTCCATGTTTCGCCATTGATTTTAAACGTCACGGATTTGAGCAGGTGGTTGCTATCGAGAGTGTATTCAGTGGCGCGTCCCGGTGAGCCGACCAACCAAGCGGTGAGATCGTCAATAGGAATATCCATGCCTGTTAACTGATAAATTAACTCACTCGGCACATCACTCATGTGAGTTTGCCCATCTTTAGTCGTTAATTTGGTTAAATCAGGCTCTACACTGAGTTCCAGTTCACGCGTGCCTAATGGGTTAGTCAGTAATAAACGGTATTTTTCTGGGGTATATTGCTGCCAGAAAAACTTCGCGTAAGTTTTGGTTTCTGTTCCGGTACCTTGACCGCCAATGTACACAAAGGAGCCACGAGTTTGATAGTCACGCAGTTCAACCACTTGCGATTGATGGGCTGTCCACTGCGCATCCGTTGAGGATGAAGTGCCTTTCGTGGTGTCTTGAGAGGTAGTCACACAGGCAGTCAGCAGCAAGCAGGAAAGGGGCATTAATCGCCAAAAATTTCTGGCTGGGCGCATAAACGACAGAGCTGAAGAAAGTTGCATATCGGTTCTCAAAAGGTAATTTTCAGGAATATTGCGCTAATCTGTAGTGGTTATCAATGAAAACCTACTCAAAAGTAGGGAATTTGCTTTCTGTGCCAAATAGCGGCATCCTTGATGCATCTTATTGATATTGATATCAGACAGTCCGATAATCAACGTAAATTTTGGTGTGCATCATCTTTCTGATTGTTGATGATAGGCTACCCGTAGAAACAGACGCGTTAATCATCTACAATATACGAATATAAATCGCAGTAATGAGCTAAATACTAGCATCATTCTGACAAATAAATTAGCAATGTGAGCAATGTGAGTAAGTCGTAAGCACAATGACCCTATTAGCCTTAGGCATTAATCATAAAACAGCACCAGTGGCTTTGCGTGAGCAAGTCGCTTTTGGTCCTGAAAAAATCGACCACGCACTTGAGGAGTTACTGAAACAACCTCAAGTGAGTGGCGGCGTTGTGCTGTCTACCTGTAACAGAACTGAACTGTATCTCAGCCTTGAGTCTCAAGAAAAAGCGCAGGAACAGTTAACTAAATGGTTATGTGATTTTCACGGGATCACCGCCAAAGATCTGCAACCTAGTCTCTATTGGCACCAAGATGCGCGCGCAGTCAGCCATCTTATGCGCGTAGCAAGTGGGTTAGATTCGCTGGTTCTTGGTGAGCCTCAAATTCTCGGTCAAGTGAAAAAGGCGTTTGCGCTTTCACAAGATAATCATTCTCTATCTAGCGAATTAGAGCGCTTATTCCAAAAATCGTTTTCTGTGGCTAAACGTGTGCGAACCGAAACTGATATCGGTGCGAATGCGGTCTCTGTCGCTTTTGCGGCTTGTACACTGGCGAGACAGATTTTCGAATCACTCAAACATTTGAATATCTTGTTAGTCGGGGCAGGGGAAACCATCGAATTAGTCGCACGTCATTTGCGTGAGCATGGCGTACAAAAAATGATGATAGCTAACCGAACGCTAGAACGTGCTGAACTTCTCGCCAAAGAAGTGAACGCGCAAGTTATCTCATTAGCCGATATTGATAACCGTTTAGCTGAAGCGGATATTGTGATTAGTTCAACGGCTAGCCCGCTGCCAATTATTGGTAAAGGGATGGTCGAACGTGCGATGAAAGCACGCCGTAGTAAACCTATGTTATTGATTGATATCGCAGTTCCTCGTGATATCGAGCAGGATGTAGAAAAACTCAGAGATGTTTATCTCTACACTGTTGATGATCTGGAATCCATCATTGCCCAAAACTTGGCGCAACGTAAAGCTGCCGCGGTTGAAGCGGAATTTATTGTTGAGCAAGAAAGCGGTCATTTTATGGATTGGTTGCGCTCACAAGCCGGAGTCTCTACAATTCGCGAATACAGAGAGCAGGCGGAAGCAATTCGGGCAAGCATGACCGAAAAAGCACTTGCAGCCATTGCCCAAGGTGCCAACCCTGAGCAAGTGATTATGCAGCTATCACAACAGTTAACCAACCGCCTGATCCACGCTCCGACTAAATCTTTGCAGCAAGCTGCGGGAAATGGGGATGTTGAGCGTCTAAATCTACTTAGGGACAGCCTAGGGCTGGACCATCAATAACCACTTTTTAATCATAGGTCTGATATAACGAATGAAGCCTTCTATTGTCGCAAAACTAGAAGCATTACAAGAACGCTACGAAGAAATTGAAGCGCACCTTGCTGATGCGGGTGTGATTGCTGATCAAGACCGTTTTCGTGCTTTATCAAAAGAATATGCTCAATTAACGGATGTCGCGAAGTGTTTTACTGCGTGGCGCACCGTTCAGGATGATATCGAAACAGCCCAAATGCTGTTAGATGATCCTGAAATGAAAGAGATGGCTCAAGAAGAGCTAAAAGAAGCTAAAGAGCGCAATGAAGAGCTAGAGCAACAATTGCAATTGTTGTTACTTCCAAAAGATCCTGATGATGAATATAACTGCTTTGTGGAAATCCGCGCGGGCGCGGGTGGCGATGAAGCGGCAATTTTTGCGGGTGATTTATTCCGTATGTACAGCCGTTATGCGGAAAGCAACCGCTGGCGCGTTGAACTGATGAGCACCAGCGATGGTGAGCACGGCGGATACAAAGAAGTTATCGCAAAAATTTCGGGTGATAGCGTGTATGGCCGCTTGAAGTTTGAATCCGGCGGTCACCGCGTACAGCGTGTTCCTGAAACGGAATCACAAGGTCGTATTCATACCTCTGCTTGTACTATCGCTATTTTGCCTGAACTGCCAGAAGCGGAATTACCGGAAATTAGTCCAGCGGATTTACGTATCGATACGTTCCGTTCATCGGGTGCGGGTGGTCAGCACGTTAACACCACCGACTCTGCAATTCGTATTACCCATTTACCAACGGGTATTGTGGTTGAGTGCCAGGATGAACGTTCACAACACAAAAACAAAGCGAAAGCGATGTCTGTGTTGGGTGCGCGTATTCGCCAAGCTGAAATGGATAAACGCCATGCAGCAGAAGCTTCAGAACGCCGTAACTTATTAGGTTCCGGTGACCGTTCTGACCGCATTCGTACATATAATTTCCCACAAGGCCGAGTCACTGATCACCGTATTAACCTAACGCTGTACCGTTTGGATGAAGTGATGGAAGGAAAACTGGATACATTAATTCAGCCTATCATCAACGAATACCAAGCTGATCAGCTTTCTGCTTTATCTGAGCAGGACTAATGCGTTATAGCGAATGGTTACTGCAGGCAGTCGTCAGACTGTCTGCCAGTGATAGCGCTAAACGAGATGCGCAGATCCTGTTGCAACACACAACAGGGCGCAGCCGTACCTACATCCTCGCTTTTGATGAAACCGAACTCACTTCCTATGAACAACAGCAATTAGAGGCGCTATTAGCTCGCCGTGAACAAGGAGAGCCGATTGCCTACATTGTGGGTGAACGAGAATTCTGGTCACTACCGCTGTATGTTTCCCCCGCAACCTTGATCCCACGTCCAGATACCGAATGCCTTGTCGAGCAAGCGTTAGCGCGCCTTCCTCAAGACGCCTGTCGTATTTTGGATCTTGGCACAGGAACGGGGGCTATTGGGTTAGCCTTGGCGTCAGAGTTACCTAATAGTCGTGTAACGGGCGTGGATTTTAATCCCGATGCGGTGGCGTTAGCGCAACGAAATCAACAACGTTTAGCCATTTCAAATATTCAGTTCTCACAAAGTGATTGGTTTACTTCACTCCCCAATGAACTATTTGATATGATTGTGAGTAATCCACCTTATATTGATGAGAGTGATATTCACTTGAGCCAAGGTGATGTGCGTTTTGAGCCATCAACCGCGCTGATTGCTGATGAGCATGGTTTTTCAGATTTAGCACACATTATTGCCACATCAAAACAATACCTAAAACAACAAGGGTGGCTGCTGCTTGAGCATGGTTGGCAGCAAGGTTTAACAGTGCGAGAGCTGTTTAATGAAAATGGGTACACCAATGTCGAGACCTGTCTGGATTATGGTGGTAAAGAGCGAATTTCCCTTGGCCAATGGAATGGTTAAGCGGGCAATTGCAGTGGAATTGTAATGAAAACAATAGCAAATATTGAGTTTAATCAGTTACCGTTAAGCGAAGGCATTATGATGGTTTCACAAATCATTCGTGCCGATTTCCCCTTTATGCAGGTACAAACGCAATTAGATGATTTAGTCGCTAAAGCGCGTGAAGCAATTGATTTGACTGCTGATAATCAGTCAAAGATAGAGCAGCTGATTGCACTGTTTTATGGTGAGTGGAAATTTGGTGCGGCGCACGGTGTTTATGCGCTATCTGATATGCTGTGGTTAGATAAAGTTTTAGTTTCTAAGCAAGGTACTCCGGTCTCTCTTGGCTCAATTTTCTTATTTATTGCTGAGCAGCTTGATTTAGAGGTTGAAGCTGCAATTTTCCCGACTCAATTACTCTTTGTCTCGACAAAACGCGATGGTTCCCAGTGGTTTATTAACCCTGTTAGCGGTGAAACCTTGTCACAGCACACATTAACGATGTGGCTAAAAGGCACGGTTGATCCATACTCCGAATTTATTTTTGATGAATTGGATGTGGCTGAACATAGTATTATTGTTCGCAAAATTTTCGACACATTAAAAGCGGCGCTGATGGAAGAGAAAAAAATGGAGATGGCATTAAAAGTCTGTGAGACATTGCTGATCCTCGATCCTGAAGACCCTTATGAAATTCGTGACCGAGGGCTTATCCTCGCGCACTTAGATTGTAACCATGTGGCGCTGAGCGACCTTAACTATTTTGTTGAGCACTGCCCAGAAGACCCCGTGTCGGAAATGATTAAGATCCAAATTTATTCGCTGGATAACCTTCCAGTTGTACTGCATTGATTAACGTATAGACAGTTTTTGTCTTCCTATAAAGGGTAAGAGTATGCAACAGAAAGTAGTCAGTATCGGTGATATTAAGGTCGCAAACGATCTGCCATTTGTTCTGTTTGGTGGCATGAACGTACTTGAATCTCGCGATATGGCGATGAAAGTGTGTGAGCATTATGTCACTGTGACACAAAAATTAGGCATTCCGTATGTATTTAAAGCCTCTTTTGATAAAGCTAACCGATCATCTATTCACTCTTATCGTGGACCGGGTCTGGAAGAAGGTCTGAAAATCTTCCAAGAAATCAAACAGACTTTTGGCGTGAAAATCATTACCGATGTTCATACTCCAGAGCAAGCTCAGCCAGCTGCTGAAGTGGTTGATGTTATCCAATTACCTGCATTCTTGGCACGTCAAACTGACTTAGTTGCAGCGATGGCGAAAACCGATGCGGTAATTAACATCAAGAAACCTCAGTTCATCAGCCCGGGACAAATCGGCAACATCGTTGAGAAATTCATCGAAGGTGGCAACGATAACATTATCCTGTGTGACCGTGGTGCAAACTTTGGTTATGACAACTTAGTAGTTGATATGCTTGGTTTTAATGTCATGATGCAAGCTTCTAACGGTTGCCCTGTGATTTTTGACGTAACGCACTCACTGCAATGCCGTGACCCATTTGGCGCAGCATCAGGCGGTCGTCGTGGTCAAGTTGCTGAACTGGCAAGAGCAGGGATGGCGGTTGGCTTAGCAGGTCTATTCCTTGAAGCTCACCCAGATCCAGATAACGCGCGTTGTGATGGTCCTTCTGCATTACCATTAAACAAATTAGAGCCATTCTTACAGCAAGTTAAAGCCATTGACGAAGTTGTGAAAAGCTTTCCTGCGTTGGACACCAACAGCTAATCATCGTTTCAAATGCAATTAAATGATGTTGTTTCCATGTTCGGCGCTGATCTCCAGCGCCGATATGGTGAAAAAATCCATAAAGTCACCTTACATGGTGGCTTTAGCTGCCCAAACCGTGATGGTACGTTGGGGCGAGGTGGCTGCACATTTTGTAATGTGTCATCCTTCAGTGATGAGAAACAGTCCGAACAACCCATCACCCTTCAAATCCAGCAACAAGTCTCTCGAATTTCCCGCGCCAATCGCTATTTAGCGTATTTTCAAGCTTATACCAGTACTTACGACGAAGTACATCGTTTAAAACAGTTGTATGAAGAAGCGCTAGAACAGGCGGATATGGTTGGCTTATGCGTAGGAACTCGCCCTGACTGTGTGCCTGAAGCGGTGTTATCGTTACTGTCGGATTATCGCCAACAAGGCTATGAAATTTGGTTAGAACTTGGCTTACAAACTGCTCACGACAAAACATTGCACCGTATTAATCGCGGGCATGATTTTGCTGCTTATCAAGCGACCACCCAAAAAGCCCGAGCACTGGGGCTCAAGGTTTGTACTCATTTAATTTGCGGTCTGCCAAATGAAAATGCTGTCATGAATATGCAGACGTTAGAGGCGGTTTTGGCGTGTGGCACAGATGGCATAAAACTGCATCCGTTGCATATCGTTGAGGGTAGTATTATGGCAAAAAGCTGGCGAGCAGGTCGCTTAGAAACCCTATCTCTAGATGAATATACCGCAACCGCAGGGGAGATGATCCGCCATACGCCAACGGATATTCTGTACCATCGTATCAGTGCCAGTGCGAGAAAACCGACATTATTAGCGCCACAATGGTGTGAAAATCGTTGGGTAGGTATGAACAGTTTGTACCAATATTTGCTTGCTAATGGTGGGCAAGGCTCTGCGTTATAGCGTCTCAAGAACCGTTTTAAAAGCATCGTTTATCATCCGTATTAACGTTTATAAATAATAATAAGGCACCTATGTACCCAATCCTCTCTGCTATTAAAAATACCAGCCGCCAATTTTGCTTAGGCGCGGTGGGCTTAATGTTCTCACTACATGCAATGGCGCAATACGATATTACGCCTGAAGATAAGAAAATATTTGAACAGACCAAAACGGCGGCTCAAAACAATGACGCTAAAGCGCAATATGAATTAGCTGGAATGTATTTGGCGGGAATTGGTGTATTACAAAACCAAAATAATGCCAAGTTATGGGCAGAGAAATCAGCACAAGCAGGTAATGCAGATGCGTATTCATTATTGGCGGATATTACGTTAATTAGTGGAGACAGAACGTTTACTGAGGAATTTGTCAAAGCCCGTGAATATGCCACTAAAGCCGTTGCTGGTGGGAGTATTCGAGGGAAAATAAGCTTAGCTGAAACGTTGATTACTCCTGAGTCAGGTGACGTTGATTACCCGCGCGCCATTACGCTACTTGAGGAGGTCAGTGCGTTAAATGACAAAGATTATTTTAATGCGCCTTTATGGTTAGGCATCATTTATTATGATGGTAATGGGGTGCCGCAAGATGAGAAAAAAGCCTTGGAATGGTTTGCAAAAGCTGATGCATTAACCTTCGCTGGTTTTGCAGAAGGTATGGCTTCATTTCAATTTAATGATGGTAACAATGGTGCCGTCAGAGATGATGAGCAGAAAGCGACAAAACTCCGTGCGATGGCTTGTGAATTAGGTAAAACCGAAGGTAACGAAATGTACTGCTACTGATTTTTAGCATACAGAATTGAATAGAAAATGCCGCTCTTGTTCAGCAAGTGCGGCATTTTTATTGTCAGCGTTAAGCTAATAATACGGTAGCGCTGTTATGACTTAAGATGCTTTTTATTTTCCTGAATCTGATGAACTTCTTCTAATGCACTTTTCAGTGAATTTTGGAAGCTGAGCACGCCATCAATCGGACGAACATTGGCACGCGCTAATGTTTTCAGTGGTTGGAATGGAATATCACACACAATAATGTGGGTGTCTTTACGAACGATATCAATAAATTTATGGAAGGCTTCCAGCCCCCCTGCATCAAATACCGGTACGGCATCCCACTGCATCACAATTGTTTCATAACCGTGACTTTTTACCCGCAGCTCATCAAAAATACGCTCTGCGGCGGCAAAGAACAGGGGGCCATTCACTCGCACAACCAGTAGGCTTTTATCTTCTTGAGTCTCTGGTAGTTGGGTTACTCGTGTCATATTGGCAATTCGGCGCATAAACAGCAGTGATGCGATAACAATCCCGACAGTGATAGCAATAACCATGTCGAATAGGACAGTCAGTGACATACACAGCAGTAAAACAATAATGTCATCTTTTGGTGCACGGCGGATCAACGTAAACACTTTGCCAGCGGCACTCATATTCCAAGCCACAATCAGCAGGAGTGAGGACATAGCAGCGAGCGGTAAATAGGAGAGCAATGGCGCTAAAATAAGCAGGGTCAGCAACACTAAAATAGAATGCACAATGGCAGAAATAGGGGATGTTGCACCTGCACGGACGTTTGCAGCCGAACGGGCAATCGCCGCGGTTGCGGTGATCCCACCAAAGAATGGAGCGGCAATATTCCCTAGCCCTTGGCCAATAAGCTCACTATTGGAATGATGCTTTTTTCCCGTCATGTTGTCGAGCACGACGGCACACAATAGGGATTCGATTGCACCAAGAACAGCCATCGACAAAGCGGCAGGCATTAATGCGGTGATCATCGACCAACTGATGGGCGCACTACCCGGTAACTCCCAAGGCAACATAAACTGCGGCAGAATAGGTGGAATACCGTTACCTTGAGTTCCATCCGGTAGTAAATAGCTAAATTTAGAACCGATAGTTTCCACCTGAATATCAAACAGGGTTAGTACCCACATAATTAGGGTACCGACAATAATTGCAGGCAAATGTCCCGGTAGGCGAACTTTGAGTTTAGGCCAGAAAATCAGCACCAATAAAGTTGCAAGCCCAATCAAGGTGTCACTGTATTGCAAGGTTGGAAATGCCTTAGTCAATGCAATTACTTTATCGACATAGTTTTCAGGGACATGCTCCATATGCAGACCAAAAAAATCTTTGATTTGCATGGTCGCTATCGTAATCGCAATCCCCGATGTGAAACCAAGCGTGACGGACACAGGAATATATTCGATAAACTTACCGAAGCGAGCAAAACCCATTGCCAGCAAGATAATCCCTGACATTAATGTCGCGACTAATAAGCCACTAAGCCCGTATTGTTGAGATACGGGGTATAAGATAACCACAAAGGCGGCAGTTGGCCCAGAAACGCTGTAACGGGAACCACCCGAAATTGCAATGACAATCCCCGCAATGGCTGCGGTGTAAAGACCATATTGAGGTGGAACACCACTGGCTATAGCGAGTGCCATAGCCAGTGGAATTGCAATAATCCCAACGGTAATACCCGCAATTAAATCCTTCATAAAGCGGGCTGCGGTGTATTTCTCTTTCCAACAGGAATCAATCAATGCGCTAAAAGGGCGCAATCTATTAATATTTTTTGTACTCATTAAAACCCTACCAAAATAACAGGGTGAAAAATAAACGAAATGAAGATATGAGGATACGCCTAACTGAATCAAAAAAATGTGTTATTTATCAATGAAACTACAATTATCATAACGTTTTCAGTATCAAAAGTAAAAAAGCGTTATTTACTCCGTTAAATATCATTAAACGTATTTAAAATAATTATTAACTATCGATTTGCTATTTTAAACAGCGATTTAAAAGGTGTGATAATTAATTAATAGTAAATTTACCGCTTATTTAAATATCACCCAAAACGAACTAAAAAATAAGCGAAAATAATAACCATCCCCACAAGAGAACCACGCAATAACTGGCACGCTGAAATAATTTACGAGTGCCTTCCCAGCGACTTTCCATACTTCGGTTTTCCCTATTTTGATTCCCTGAGGATTGAGGAAATAGGAACCCGAGTGCGTTATCAAAGGATTGAGTATCTCCCTGTCGATAAATCAGCGCAAAGAAATGGTGGTCTAGCCATAGGCGGAAAATAAAGTATTGGCTAGCCAAAAACAGCCCGACACTCACTGCGAGGCTAAAGTGTGATATCGAATCATGAAGCAGTAAAGCGAATTGCCCCAATAACGCGAGGATGGCACCTACGGCAAAATAGCGCCAACTGGCAGTGAATACTACAATCACATCTCCTTGGTTTTTATCCATCAGTGAACTCATTGGTGTGTTCTCCGTACATGAAATTGCTGATACCAGTGATGTAACTGCTCAACAGTCGCTGAATTTAAAATCACCTGAGGGCGAACTTGTTCCACATGGGCGATTGCCTCATCGATATTTCTCGCCATATTTTGATGCACCATCCAAGCTACCACTACCGTCGCACTACGAGAATAACCTAACTTGCAATGAACATACACCGAACCACTTTGGGCGAGTCTGTCCATAGTTGTAACAGCTTTCTCTATATCCTCGGGGCTTAGAGGTAACAAATCAATTTGCGGCTGACTACAATAATTTTTACCTTGGCTGTAATTATTGCGAGGCCACTCGCAAGTCATATCGAGAACAGCTTGAGTTTGCAGTGGATATAACGGGCGTCCTCCCAAAACAATTTTTTCGTTCACAATACTGGGTTGCTGGCAGCGCTTGGCGTAGTAATGATAGGTACCCCAAGCGATCAGGCGATAAGGAAGTAAAACTAATGTGGCAGAAGGAGAAACCTGTCCAGAGGCTGTTTTCTGGAATACAGAAGCACCAGCACCTAAATAGCCTAGTGTGACGAAAGTTAAGGCGATTGCAGGCCATAGGAGCCACCATGCTGCACCTTGCACGAGAAAGGCGAGAACATAGCAGGCGATAGCGCCAAGGCCATAGTTTTTCGCTATTTTCAGGCTACGAGGGCTACCGGTATAGCGCCATTGCCAGCGAGTGTTAATGGGTAACAAGTAACTGATAATGACACCAACGGCGAAGCCGGTGATCACATCGATAAAGTGATGCTGCCATGTGGTAAGAACGGAGATCAAAATAAGGATTGACCAACTGTGTAGCACCCAGCGCCATTGGGTTGGAGTATGAGCCCTGAAACGTAGCCACAATAACCACAGTAAAATAATATGCAGAGAGGGGGCTTGGTTATAGGGTAAGTCAAACAGCTCTAGGCTATCGAACATCCAGCCGAATGCCCCATTGGTTTCAGGGCGCGGAAAGCTGAATTTAAGTGGAAAAAGTAAAAAACCAGCACAGGCGATCAGCGAGGCGGCAACTAAGCGCAAACCATGGATGTACTGTTCACGGCGGGTGACACAGATAAACAAGGAAAGTCCATAGAACAGGTCGATGCTCCAATAGGGAATGATGGTCCACGGCAAAAATGGAATGCGTGTTTCCCATCCGTATACATAAGAAGGCACATTGGGCAGTGTCGCGGTGTAATTATTGACTTGCCCATAGGTTAAAAAGAAAAAAGGGGCTAAGAATAGCAACCAAACTAACCCATAGAGCCAAATCTGGCGTCGTGATGTCGGGCGCGTATCTTGGGCTAAATGGAGCATGGGTTCGGTTCCTATCCTTAATTAATCGCATCTTGATGTACTGATAAAGGTACATCAATAAGTCATCTGCAAGCCAAGTGAGTTATTCGCAGGCCAAATGAGTGCTGAGCAGATAAAAATACAGGTTATTGGTGATGATACCAATAACCTGTTAGTTAAAAAGAAAAGTAATTAACGGCGCCTTGCAAGGGAAACGCTAAAAATGCCCCAGTTATCGATGGACTGCGTGATTTTTTCGAAGCCAGCTTCTTCGACTAAAGCATCCATTTCGCCTTGGCTACGGCAGCGCATTACCCACGCTTGTCCACCTTGGTGACTTGGCAGTACTCGGGCAATCATTTCAACCTGTGGGTGCCATGGTTGGCAGGTGTAGACGAGTAAACCACCGGATGGAATGGCACGAGAAAGCCCATCAAGGGAAGCGCGGATCAGCTCATTGCTTGGGAAAAGCTCATATAGACCGCTGACGATTCCCAACGTTGGCGCTGGAGAAACTGCCGCGAGGTCGTCGGCATCAAATGCGTTACCTTCTTCAAAGCGAACTTTGTCTTCTAAGTAACGTTCTTTGATATGTAAACGGCCTTGTTCAACGTTAATTGGGCTGTAGTCACGCAGTAGAACGGAATCGACTTTTCCGTAGTCATTAATGGCATCAAAAATGTAGCGACCTTGGCCCGCGGCAATATCCATAATACGAACAGGCTTTCCACTATTAGTCAGTTCACGAATGGCTTGGCGAATAATGTTTTCAATGTTGACTTTGCGCTGGCGGATCCCTTGCCAGCCAATACTGTTGAGGTACTGCCTATCGATAATGCGACCAAACAGACCGGAACCTTGCGCCTCGTTGCGATAGACATAGTCGAGAGTTGAGCCGGAATCAAAGCCTTTGTCGTAGCCAATACGCACGCCTTCAGATGCTTTACCCAACGTGCTCATGGACTTGCTCATGATCTTATAAGCAAGGTTTTTCGGGCAGTATTGTGGCAGCGGTACACTCAATGAGCGGAATGCATCGGCACTGGTGCTCCAGGTATCTTCGAATTGATAATCATGTTGATACAGTGGAAGTGCAAATAATTTATCAACAAACTGGCGAATCATCTCGATAGGAATATGGCGCTCTTTTTCACCTAATGTGTCGTGATAAAAACCGGGAAGAATGTGCTTCTCTTTAATTGGGGTATTTAGGCGGTCATAAAACTGATGCTGTGGTTTATGGTGAACCACATGGTCACTACCAGAAATAAACAACTGGGTTGGCAAAGTGATGGCAGCGGCATCCGCGACCACCCGGTCTGCAGTTGTATACAGCTCCAGAAGAATGTTTACGGCAATTGGGCGCGTGATCAGCGGGTCATTGTTAAACGAGTGAATACGCTGCTCATCGTGGGTTAAAAACTTGGCTTTTACATAAGAGTTCACGTAGAACAATCCGCGAATTTTTTGCATTAACCCTAAGCCTGTACGGGCAAATGGGACGTACAGTTTGACCTTAAATGCCGGGGAGGCTAGCACCATACCACGGATTTTAGGCGCATAGTCATGCACCCATGTAGAGACCAAGACTGCCCCAACACTTTGACCAATAACAATAATATTTTCGAGTGGGATCTGATATTGCTCTGATACGTAATGGACAAATTCATCCACATCACGGATGGACGTGCCTAGAGATGGGCTGTAGCCACGGGGGCCTTCATTTCGGCCGTGTCCACGAGCATCCCATGCAAACATAGCAAAATCAGGGAGATTCAATTCATCCACTAAATGCGCAACACGACCAGAGTGCTCATGACCACGGTGAAACAAAATAATGGCTTTATCGGTGATTTGTTCAGTTGGCCAATAACGATAAAACAAATTGGTATGATCACTGGTGGTAAATTGAGATTCGACAACGGGACGTTGAGTCGAATAGTCAGTTTGAGCGTTCATAATTCTTCCTTAATTATTTTCCGGTACTGCACTTAATTCAGTCAGTGCGCGGCGAATACGATTATAGCAGGTATAGAACAACAGCAAGGCAAGGATGACAAACAGGATATTGATCCAACTTGTGGTCATCAGTTGCGGAAAAATACAGACAAACAACCCGAGCGCGCCAAAAACAAAAGCACGATCACTTTTGCCTACGGGGCCATCATAACGACGAGATGCGCCAATCGCTTGAGCAATGACGCCGATAAATTCAGTCAAAACGCTGAGGAATAGGAGCAGTAAAATCCACCAAAATGCGTGCGGGAAAATCAGCACGAAAGGTAGGTATAAGGCAACATCAGAAATGACGTCGCCTAACTCATTTAGCATTGCGCCAAGGTGACTTTTTTGGTTATGTTCACGTGCCAGCATGCCATCAATAGCATTGAGCGCCATACGAATAAAGAGGACAAACGGCAGCAGGATAAACAAATAAGGGCTAGGGAAAATGGCTAATAGAGCGCCAACGATAATGGACAACCCTAATGCTGCGAGGGTGACTTGGTTGGCTGTAATTCCCGCCTCAAAGAGCTGACGAACGATAGGGCGTAACAGATTCTGAAACTTCGGCTTCAGATCATAAATGGTCATTCACTCATCCTTAAAATATACCGCATAGCGTGCAGTTTAGTGCTATATCAATACGCGATTGTGTTTTAGCTGCAATAAGAGCTGTCCTAAGTTCATGATTGCAACAATTTATCGTTACAACTATTTATCATGATAGCAATTCATCGTGAAAGCGATTCATCGTGACAACAAAAAGAGGCTCAACGGTTTCTTTCTAAAAGAACAACTGAGAATTTAGAGGGAATGGATGGAAAAAAGTTCGCGTGTTTCAAAAAAGAAAAGACGCACATTTTTTAAAGAAAATGCGCGTTTTATGAGGGTTAAATAGAATAAGCCATATCCCATTTATTAACGGCTTTATTATCTATGTTTTTATTATCATTGTGTTTGTTATTATCAATAGTAGAACGCATACGTTTAAATTGGCTTGGGGTCATATTTGTGAGTTCTTTAAATTTACGGCAGAATGCGCTGTGATCGGCATAGGCACATTTAATTGAAATATCCGTAATCGAATAGTCCTCTTCTAATAACTCAATTGCGTGTTCAAGGCGTTTCTTCTGAATATATTGCTGGGGAGTAATATGAAAGACCGTTTTAAATTGACGATTGAGTTGTGATAATGACAACCCTGAAATTTCAGCCAATGTCGTTATTTTAATAGCGGTATCAAAATGCTGGCTAATATAGTGTTCAACGCGTCCCAATTGACCATTTAATTTGGGACTCACTGACTTCTCATCCTGCAAATCCACCGAAATTCCCGCAACACCGATAACCTGATTGTTAGTATCAAAAATCGGTACCTTGGTTGTTAAACACCAGCCTAATAATCCCGCCTTATAGAGATGTAATTCCAGTTTATTGATAACACTGATTTTTTTCTGCATCACCAAATAATCTTGGGAACTATAACTCTGACCTAAATCTGCATGGAAAATATCTTCTGCAGTTTTTCCTATTACGCCATTCGGTTGGTCGACTTTACACCGTTTAGCCAAATTTTCATTGGCAAGTAAGTATTTGGCATTACGGTCTTTGACGAAGAAAGTCACATTAGGAAGCGTATTAATCAGTGGCATCACCAATCCAAGATGATTTAACAAATTATTAATATTATCTACGGGGAAAAGCATGTTTTCCTGACTAATCAACAACAGTTTATTTAAATCAATCATATTGCGCTCCAATGCATTCAACTAATTTTAATAGTTATCTGAAATGTTTTTAAATTGTGCAGAAATACGCATGGGTTGATTCGAAAGATATCAAGAGTTGTTTACATAAATCAAGCATTCTATTAACAAATGATATTAATAAGGATGAACTGATGCAGAGTAAATATAAGAAAATTGAAGTCATTGACTCTCATACCGCAGGGGAACCGACACGTTTAGTGATTGAAGGTTTTCCTGATTTGGGGAATTCAGACATGGCGTCGCGCCTGCAAAAATTACGCACAGAATATGACCATTGGCGCTGCACGACGATTTTAGAACCACGTGGAAATGACATTTTAGTGGGCGCATTACTTTGCAAGCCAGTGAATCCAAAAGCGGTTGCCGGAGTGATTTTCTTTAATAACGAAGGCTACTTAGGCATGTGTGGTCACGGCACCATTGGTTTAGTTGCATCATTGTATTACTTAGGTCGCATTGGCTACGGGGAGCATTTAATTGAAACCCCTGTCGGGGATGTGACTGCTAAATTACATGAAGATGGTAGCGTGAGTATTCAAAACGTCTACGCATACCGTTATCGCAAAGCCGTTCAAGTCAACGTGCCGGAGGTTGGGCTAGTGACTGGGGATATTGCATGGGGCGGAAACTGGTTTTTCCTCGTCGAAAATTCACCACTCGCTATCCAGTATGGGAATGCGAAGGCGCTGACTGAAATCTGTTTGAAAATCAAACAAGCTCTCGTTGACCAAGGTATTTTTGGTAAAGATAACCAAGAAATTGACCACATTGAGCTGTTTGGTCATTGCAAAGATGCGGATAGTCAAAGTTTTGTGTTATGTCCAGGCGGTGCCTATGACCGTTCTCCTTGTGGCACAGGCACAAGTGCCAAGCTGGCGTGTCTTGCGGCAGACAACAAACTCGCGGAAGGCAAAATTTGGCGTCAGGCAAGTGTCATCGGTAGTCAATTTCAAGCGAGCTATCAGATTGCAGATGCTAACGGCATCATCCCGACTATTCGCGGAAATGCCTATATCAGCGGCGAAAATACCTTGTTGATCGATGAAAACGACCCGTTCCGCTTTGGGATCACGGTGGAGTGAGGTAAGCCAATGGATAACAAATATTCTGTGATTGTGGTGGGTGGTGGCATTGTTGGGCTCAGTATTGCGTTATCTGTCCAGAATCAAGGCACGGACGTTTTATTGGTCGACAAAAACCAAATTGGCTCAGGCGCTTCGTTCGGGAATGCGGGGCATATCGCCACGGAGCAGGTGTTTCCTGTGGCGGACCCATCTGTTTTGAAATCAATTCCTAGCATGTTGCTCGACCCGTTAGGCGCACTACGTATTGATTGGCGCTATATATTGCCGCTGACACCATGGTTACTGAAATTGTTGGGTAATATGCGCCACAAGCCGTTTATGCATATTCATCACGTTCTCTCCATGCTCAATGGGGCGTCATTAGACGCTTGGCAGGCATTTTCGAAGCAGTGGCAGTTAGAGGATTTAGTCAAAATCCAAGGTTCGCTGCTGGTGGCTGAGAAACCACCGACCCTCGAAAAATTGCGTCGCCACGGAGAGTATTTAAATAGCATGGGGGTGCATAACCAGCTGTTGGATCAATCCCAACTGTTGGCACAGCAACCTGAACTTGCCAATAACCAGATTGGTGGATTGTTCTATCCTGAGACAGGACATGTGGTGGATCTCGCCTTGATGCATGAGCGTTTAACCCAAGCATTCGTACAGTTAGGGGGAAAAGTCCTGACTGAGTGTGAAGTCACGGCGATTGATTCGTCATCAGCGAGTCAAGCTCGCTTGACCACCTCACAAGGCGCATTTATCGCCGATAAAGTGGTGATTGCAGGTGGCGCATTTTCGAAATCGTTAGTGAAGATGGTGAGCCGCATTAATGTGCCGTTAGAAACGGAGCGCGGTTATCACTTGATGCTACCAAATGAAAAAGGGCGTTTATCCATCCCTGTTTCCAGTATGGATCGCCGTTTTATTATGACGCCAATGAACGGTGGGTTACGTCTTGCGGGTACGGTGGAATATGCAGGGCTAAAACGTCCACCGAATATGCAGCGCGCTCGTCACTTTTTACCGTTAGCTAACCCAATGCTAAAAACACCATTGGATAGCCAGAATACCAGTGAGTGGATGGGGTTCCGTCCCACTATTTCCGATTCCTTACCGGTCATAGACCAAAAAGGCCCGTATGTTTTTGCTTTTGGGCATCAGCATTTAGGGCTAACACAAGCGGCAATTACCGCAGATATCGTCAACAACATGATCCACGGGCAACCGACACCGCTCGATTGCTCGCCTTTTTCGATTAAGCGCTTTCTTTAATTCAGGAGAATTATAATGAATTTCCATGGCATCCTTGTTCCGTTAGTCACTCCGTTTCATGATGATCTTTCATTGAATATCACGGCGTTAGCAGAGTTAACCGAAAAACTGATTGCCAGTGGTGTGACAGGGTTAGTTGTCTGCGGCACCACGGGTGAATATTACGCGTTAAATGAAGATGAACGCAAAACTGTATTAACCACAGTCAGTAAAATCGCCAAAGGGCGTGTGACGCTGATCGCAGGGATTAATGACTTATCTACCGAGGGCGCAATTAAACGCGCAGCACAAGCGAAAGAACTGGGCTACGAAGGGCTGATGCTGTCGCCACCTCCGTACAGCTTACCTGACCAAAATGGGGTTTATGCCCACTATGAAAAAGTGGCGAAATCCACCTCGCTACCAATCATTATGTACAACTTCCCAGCCCGTATCGGTATCGAAATTGAACTGGATACCGTGGTGAAATTAGCTGAAATCGACAATATCGTCGCTATCAAAGAGAGCAGTGGGAGCTTTAGCCGTGCTCTGCATTTGCTACAAACGCCATTTAAAAACTTCGAAGTCATTTGCGGTTGTGATGACCAACCTGTGGACTTTTTCTTCTGGGGCTCGAAAAGTTGGATTGCGGGTGCGGGCAACGTTTTCCCTGCGGAGCAAGTGGCGATTTTTAATGCCGCACAAAAAGGAGATTGGGCGAAGGCTAAGCAGATCATGCAAGAGATTTATCCTGCTATTTATTCAATGGAGTCAGGTAATTATAACCAAAAAGCCAAAGCGGGTTGCTTAAAAGGCACCTTTAACGTGGGGCCAGTTCGTTTGCCTCTGTCAAATATTAGCCAGCAAGAACGTCATGAGTTTCTTGCGTTGATCAAGCCGTAGGGAGGTTGACTATGTTGATCACCAAAGAGCAAATATTTGAACGAGCGAAACAGAGCCAACTGTGGGCGGGTAATTTAATTGCTGACTACCAAAGTGGTAGCGCCAAACTCAAAAATTATACGCCTATCGATAATAGTACGATTGGTTATATTGCCGATGGCAGCGCGCAAGATGTCCATGCAGCCGTGAATATTGCTCGTGAAACCTTTGAAGAAGGGTGCTGGAGTGGATTATCCCCTCAAGAGCGTAAGCAAGTGATGCTGCGCTGGGCACAACTCATTGAAAAACACAGTGAAGAGCTGGCAGCATTAGATTGCGTGGATGCGGGAAAACCGATTACAGAATGTTTGAATACTGACTTGCCCGCCACCGTCGAAACTTTTTATTGGTATGCGGAAGCCATCGACAAACTGTTCGGCAAAATTGCCCCAACGGGTCGCCAAGAAATGGGACTGATTGTTCATGAGCCGATTGGCGTTGTGGGGGCAGTTTTACCGTGGAATTTCCCTGCTCAAATGTTTGCATGGAAAGTGGCACCGGCCTTGGCTGTCGGAAACTCGGTGATTGTGAAGCCTGCAGAGTTAACTTCCTTAAGTGCCTACCGCATGGTGGAACTGGCTTATGAAGCTGGCGTCCCTAAAGGTGCGTTAAGTTTAGTGTGTGGACTGGGTGAGAAAGTCGGGGAAGCCTTAGGGCGTCATCCTGATGTGGACGTAGTGTCGTTTACCGGTTCAACGGAAGTGGGGCGTTTATTCTTGAAATACTCCGCTGAAAGTAACCTAAAAGAGATTGTTTTGGAATGTGGTGGAAAAAGCCCGCAAGTGGTGTTTGAGGATGCGGACTTAGATGCGGCTATTCCACATATTATGGCGGCTGCGTTCTGGAATATGAGCGAAAACTGTAGCTGCGGTTCCCGTTTAATTGTGCATGAAAATGTCAAAAAGTCGTTGCTTGAAAAGTTAACGGCTGCAGCATCAACATGGCAAGTGGGCGATCCTCGCGATGCGGGTGTCTCTATTGGTCCAATGATTGAACAGGCGCATTTTGAGAAAGTGAAATCGTTTTTAGATACCACCGTCAAAGAGGGTGGAAAATTGGTGACAGGAGGAAAAATACGCAGTGATCTCGGCTCAGGATGGTATATCGAACCGACTATCTTTGATGCCGTTACGCCAGAAATGTCTCTCTTTCGACATGAAGTTTTTGGTCCCATTTTAGCCGTCACATCGTTTAAAACCGATGACGAGGCGGTCAATTTAGCCAATGACACTCACTACGGATTGGCTGCATCGTTTTATAGCCAAAATGTCCATCGAGTGATGAATATTGCACGTCGTATCAATGCGGGGACGGTGTCTGTCAACGGATTTAGCGAAGGTAATATCACCACGCCATTTGGTGGTTTCCGTCAGTCAGGTTTTGGTGGAAAAGACAACGGCTTAGAAGCCTTTGAGCAATACACCCAAACGAAAGTTATCTGGTTTATCAATCAGTAAAATGACATTGACCTGAACCTTGCGGGGTTCAGGTTTCGACCCTTGCAAATACACAAATACAATTACAATCGTCGAGGAGTACATATGGAAGCCATCGTTAATACCATCGTTGGTTACATCTGGGGTAATGCTCTCGTATTCTTATCTCTGGGTGTCGGTCTCTATTTCACATTAGCAACACGCGGTGTTCAGTTCCGTTACATCGTCAAAATGGTCTGTTTATTAAAAGAAAATAAAGCATCAAAAGACGGGATCTCCTCATTCCAAGCCTTCTGTTTAGCATTATCGGGGCGTGTTGGGGTCGGTAACATCGCAGGTGTCGCAACCGCGATTGCAGCAGGTGGCCCCGGTGCAATTTTCTGGATGGTGGTTATGGGCTTACTCGGAGGCGCGAGTGCCTTTATTGAATCCACACTGGCGCAAATTTATAAGCAGCGCTCAGATGACCAATATCGTGGTGGTTCGCCGTACTATATTGAAAAAGGATTGAAATTAAAGCCTTTTGCTATCTTTGTTGCGGCTGTGATCTGTTTATCTTACGGTGTGTTGGTGCCGGGTATTCAAGCCAATACTATCGCGGATTCATTCCAAACGGCATTTAATATTCCACCAATGGCAACAGGCGCATTAGTGACGGTATTAATGGCGTGGCTGATTTTTGGTGGCGTGAAACGTATTGCTAGTGCGGCTGATAAAATCGTTCCTATCATGGCATTAGCCTATATCGTGATGATGGTGATTATTCTGGGCAGTCACTGGGATAGCGTACCGGGTATGTTTAGCTTAATTTTCCGCAGTGCGATGGGAATGGATGCGGTATTCGGTGGGATCGTAGGAACTGCGGTGTCTTGGGGCGTGCGCCGTGCTGTGTTCTCAAACGTAGCAGGGGCAGGTGAAGCGACGTTCAGTTCTGCAGCCGCAGAAGTGAGCCATCCGGTCAAACAGGGGCTCATCCAAGCATTTTCTATTTATATCGACACGGTGGTGGTGTGTACGGCCTCCGGATTGATGATCTTAGTTACCAATATGTACAACGTATTCCCTGATGGCTCAGCGACCGCGCTTGTGGAATATGTACCGGGTGTGGCGGCAGGAACAGCATGGACACAAATGGCCGTTTCTACGGTATTTACATCGGCGGGTGCGGGGTTTGTTTCTATCGCAGTATTCTTGTTCGCCTTCACAACGCTCATGGCTTACTACTATATTGCAGAAACCACCATTGTTTACCTTGACCGTAAGCTGAAATACCCTGTGCTTAAGCTGATTTTGAAATTTGTCTTCTTGGTGATTGTGTTTATGGGAAGCGTGCAATCAGTCAGTATTATGTGGGGGCTGGGTGATATCGGCTTCGGCAGCATGAGCTACTTGAACTTGATTGCGATTGTTTTCTTGTCGAAACCTGCATTGAGAGCATTACGTGACTTTGAAAGACAAACCAAATTAGGCGTTGATCCGGTGTTTGATCCAAAAGCAGCAGGTGTAGAAAACGCAGAGTTATGGGAAGAAATCAGTCGTGAATATCATTCACAAGGTGTTGGGATTGATAAGATCGATGGTTCTGGGAAGATAAACGAGAAATTACTTAAGGAAGAATAACTTAGATTAGAAATGGCGGTGAGGGAGGGATTCGAACCCTCGATACGTTGCCGTATACACACTTTCCAGGCGTGCTCCTTCAGCCTCTCGGACACCTCACCGTTTTTCTAAATTGTGGTTGTAGAATTGTTATAAATAACTTGTCCTTCAACGGGGCGCTACTATAGGGAAAAGAGCGCCTTCCGTCAACTCCCAATTAAATAAAAATCTACTTTTTTCTATCGTTTAGCTAAATAAAAACCAATTTGGTTACTCTCTAATCTTAAACGATTATTGTTGATGAGAAATTAACAGAAAATTGTTTATTTAAACTTCAAGAGATTAATCTAAATTTCGTTAACTCCTTAACAAAATCCTTATGTTATGGTGACAAATGCGTAGTGTTGACTTGAAAATAAACACTATTACGCACACTCTGGTGGAAACCTATAAGGAGTTGCCATGAATATTTTATTTTACCATCCATTTTTTGATGCCAATCAGTGGATTGATGGCATGCGTGCTCGATTGCCTCAAGCCAATATTCGCCAATGGAAGCCGGGAGATACCCAACAGGCAGATTATGCCATGGTATGGCTTCCTCCTTATGAGTGCCTTGCGGGTCGCCAAGATCTAAAAGGGATTTTTGCGTTAGGCGCGGGGGTGGATGCCATTCTAAAGCAAGAGCATGATAATCCGGGAACATTACCCGCGGGTGTTCCGCTCATGCGCTTAGAAGACACGGGTATGGCCATCCAAATGGAAGAGTATGCCGCCGCAAAAGTGCTGTATTACTTCCGTCGCATGGATGAATACCGTCAATTGCAATCCCAACGTCAATGGAAACAACTGCCAGCTTACACCCATGACCAGTTTGTGGTCGGTGTGATGGGCGCAGGGGCGTTAGGTCAAGCAGTGGCAAAACGCTTAGCCAGTTTTGGCCTTAAAGTCAGAACATGGAGCCGCTCTGAAAAGCAAATTCCAAATGTGAAAAGTTACTATGGGCAAGAGCAGTTAGCGGATTTCTTGTCAGGAACCCGCGTGATTGTGAACTTGCTACCAAGCACGCCAGAAACGGTCGGTATTCTTAATCATCAATTATTCAGCCAGCTAGAACCAAATGCTTACATCATCAACCTTGCTAGAGGTGCTCACTTAATCGAGCAAGACTTGTTGGAAGCGTTAGAAAAAGGGCAAGTTGCAGGGGCCTCTCTCGATGTTTTTGCCACTGAGCCACTGCCACACATGCACCCATTCTGGACACATCCACGTATCGCCATTACGCCACACGTTGCGGCGTTTACGTTGCCGAATGAAGCGATGGATATGATTGCGAGTAATATTCAGCGGATTGAAAGGGGTGAGCAGCCAGAGGGGATAGTCAATTTAGCCCAAGGCTACTAAATCCTCTTCATACTTCACGCTGTGGCGTTGTTGTCTGCTCTCGGTCACTCGGGTCACATACTTTTGTATGCTCCCCGAGATAACCTCGTTTGACGCCTAGCCACAGCGCGAATTATTTTGAGGATGCTTCAGTTATCAGATGTCTGATTTTTTAAGAAATAGTCACTATTCATCATTGATGTCTTATCTCGATTTCTCAAAGCGTGGGTTTTCTGTTTTTTCAGGTATACTGCATCGCATCATGATCACGAAAAAGTGATTGCAGGAAAATCGTCAACAGGAAGAAACCCATGAATGAATTCTCAATCGTCTGCCGCATTTTAGGTACCTTATTTCAACGCTCTCCGGACGATGCGCTTGTGAAGCCACTTATCGATATGATTGCGCAAGATAAGCTCAAAGCCTCATGGCCGTTAGAGCAAGATGAGCTGTGGGCAAGAATGGCGAAGGCCGTGGATCACAAGGCTATCACGGCGGATTATCAAGCAATGTTTGGTAGTGAACCCACGGTTCCACCTTTTGCTCATCGCTATGATGAAGAAATCACTGAAGCGGAAATTCGCGAATTCCTTGTGACCCGTGGAATGACCTTAACCGATGCCCCAGCGGATGCATTTGGTGCGTTACTGTTAGCCGCATCATGGCTAGAAGACCAAGCCGCTGAAGACGAAACCGCCGCGCAGGAAGAGCTATTCGACAGCCATATTCTGAGCTGGTATGGCGCATTTCTGGGAAAAGTTGAGGCCCATGCGACAACGCCGTTTTACCGTACATTAGCGCAAATTACCCGTGATGCCGTGATTGCATTGCGCGATGAGTTAGAATCTGACTCAGAGAGTGATGATGAGTAAGTGACGCTGTCACTTAAGAACTAGTGATTGGGGGAAGACGGGCGCTGAACCGTCTTTTCTCGTCATAGGTTAAAAGGATGGACACGATGACCTCGACAAAACTTCACAGCTTGATATTACTCTTTATTTCACCGTTAGCACTGGCACAAGTGGATAATGATTTGCCTAGCTACAGTAAACGCATGGTCAATTACAGCACTGAATTTCAATTTGATCCGCTTTACGGAAAAGTAAAAGAATTAACGCAAATCATGAACGATGAAAAAGGGCTTAACAAAAGAGTGACTGTGTCCTTTAATCTCCACGGCTGTCTCAATAATTTAAGTTATTACAATCGAGACAGTGGAATAGCGTTTGTGATTGTCAGAAAATTTAAGCAGCTTTATTTCTTGACTGAGAAGAAAAAGTTCAAAGGTTATAGCATTGATAAGATGTGTAATTTACAAACCGGAGATCTGCAAGATTGGAAATATTATTACCGTGATGGCCTTGTTAATAAGATCATTCAAGGGAAGAAAGAGATAGCGACGTTTGTTTATGGTGAACATTTTTTACCGATAGAAACGACGTATTTCAATGAAAACGAAGTCATTAATACAAAAAACGAATACTTTTTCACTAATGGCTTAGTCACTAAAATTCTGTTTCATACGACGAAAAATCAGCAACCGTTTGTCGAAACTACTCAAAAATGCACGCATTATGATTCCCATAAAAACCCAACTGTATGTACCAGTGTGGTGACATACAGTGATGGACGGGTAGAAAAATTCGATTTTGAATACAAAACGAGTTATTACGAGTGACTTTTTAGTATTAAAGATAAATGGCATTCCAATAAAAAAGCAACCTATCACAAAGGTTGCTTTTTTCATTTTTAGATTATCAATTTATCAATCAAAAATATTTATGGTCAATTAATCAACCATTGGAATAACTAATTTACCCGGTTTGATTTCTAAACCTTTAGCGAGTTTTTTCGCGGTCGCTTCTGCGGCGCTGTTATCCGGGTTGAGCACATAGACAGGCTGAGTCGCGAAGAAGGTCTCAAGGGAGCTATTTAAATACGGGATCACCACGGAAATGGCGGTCTCCATATTTTCGGGTGTAATTTTATATTGGGTAATTTTCAGCTCTTTCAAATAGATAGAGCCTGTTTGTGCATCAAAAACAGGGCGCGCGGTTAAGGTCAGTGCAATATCGGCTGCCGCAGCACCAAGCAGTGAATTCATTGTGACAGTGGCTTCGCCTTTTAATGCAATAATGCCCGGTTCGCTACGACCAATTTCTGATTGCAAGTTATGCAAGGTGATATCCGCATCTGCAAACCCAGTAATACCGATATTATTTTCGTACTTAACCTTGGTCGCAAGGTAACTGTTAATTTGTGATTCACTGATAGTAAATTCGGTTAATTTGTCGCAACCCGTGAGAATAAATAGCAATCCAAAGATAGATGCCAAGAAAATGTTTTTCATAATCACTCCTTTATACAGTAATAACCCAAGTGTAACGTATTACTGCCCGCTCAACATGACTGTTTCAATTTTTTTACGGTTAAATTGGCGATGAAGCGCCCACAAGGTGATAAAACCAATAGTGCCGAGCAAGAACCAAGGAAGCTGAGGTATATTCCATTGATGCCCAATATCGTACATCCAACCGCCACCGGTATAGCCAACTGCACCGCCTAGCGCAAGACCGAGTCGACTAAAGCCCATATAGCTACCACGGGCACGAGGGTCGGCAAGGGAAGCGCTCAGGGTTTCACGAGCAGGATCCGCGGTGATAGTGCCTAAATAGAAAATGCCAATCAACACAAACAGTATATTGACCGATGCAGTCATACCAATAGGGAACATGCTCAGGCTCATTAAAAATAGCCCGGCCATCAAACGTTGTTCTAAGCGGAAATGTTTTTCGCTCCAACGGGCAATTGGATAAAGCAGTGTCAGGGAAATTGCCGCTTCAATGGCGTACATCCATTTCACCGCCGTTGGAGTTCCTGCCAATTCGTTAACGGCGATGGGAAACATCAGCATCACTTGTACTGACAGCATAAAGTAGCCAGAAAGCGTAATCACATAGGTTACAAAGCGGGTGTCTTTCAAAACGCGGCGCATCCCATCTCGAATAGGGGCTTTGATGGTGGAAATGCGATAAGCAGGAAGTAACCAAGCATTAAGTAGAGCCGCAATCACAAACACTGCCGCGCCTGCCCAGCAAACATAGTGGAAGTCATACTGTAAAAGCCAGCTACCAATTAATGCCCCAATCACCGCTCCGGCGCTATCCTGCATAAATAATAATGAGTAAAAACGCCCACGCTCATAAGGGCGGGTCAATTTAATCACTAATGCAGTACGAGGAGGGTCAAACAAGGTGCCGCCAAGGGCAGACAATATACAAGAAAGCCATAATACCCAAGGGTCATAAGCCAAAGCCATCAACACAAAACCCGCGGCACGCAACAGCATCCCAATAATAATTAACGGTTTTGCACCAAATCGGTCGGCAATCGCACCCCCAAAAATCCCAAATCCTTGCTGCACAAACTGGCGAAGCCCAAGGGCAAACCCAACCACCACAGCTGCCCAGCCAAGCTGCTCAACAAAGCGAATTGAAATTAAAGGGAAAACCACGAAAAAGCCAAGAACAACCAGCATATTATCGAGTAAAAGGAAATATTTGCCGAGGCTTCTTGCCCGTGATACCTGTGCCATGAAACACCATAAAAAAGTAGTAACGGAAGGAATGATTCTTATTAATAGTATCAGGAGTTTGGAGGGAATGATGGGGTGTTGACCATGATATTTTTTTATCGATAAATCCGTCATATTTCCCATTATAGGGGTGTTGGCTGCGCTCGCTCGCCCTCGTCACATACTGATGTATGCTCCAAGGAACTCGTTCACTTGCCGCCTTACTACAACTCGAACTATTTAGAAAATTTTTTTCGTCATATATCAAGTTGTAGCAGCGTTAGCTGCTCTCGCTCGCCCTCGTCACATACTGGTGTATGCTCAAGGAACTCATTTGCTTGCCGCCTGCCTCTAATATGAACTATTTAGGATTTAAGGTGGGGGCTGCGCTCGCTAGAGGGTCACAATATTATCAATATGATAATGATACTCATTATGATCTTGATAATTATTATCACTACTGTATATTTCAAGGCTTGTTAATATTTGCAAGGGAAATGAATACGTAACCATCCAATAAATAAGGTTTTTCGAACGAGTTACATCTATGGCATTGCACTTAAATTTACTTTAAATGCATAAATTGAAAAGTATAAAAATATATCCTCATATTTTTTATACGCTATTTCGTCACGTCTATTTAATCATCATTAATTAATGAAGGCATTACTTAAATGATATTTCAAAATAAAAACATAATTAGTTTAATTATTATATGTTCTACAAACACAGCCTTAGCAAATCAAACCAATACCTCGACTCAAAAAGATAAACTTCTCGTCACAGCCAGCAAAATAAAGTCAAATAGCAAGCAAATAGACGCCAATGATATTTCTACCGTAAGAGGAACAACCAATTCAGATATATTTGCTAATAAAACTTCATTACAAGTTAATAATGCACGAAATGAAGCGGGTGCATTAGATATTGGTATTCGGGGGTTGCAAGGGAATGGACGAGTGCCAATTATCATTGATGGCAGTTTGCAATCAACCAATACATGGCGTGGTTACCAAGGAAGTACAGATAGAACTTATGTGGATATGGATTTAATCGATACAATTGAAATCGAAAAAGGGGCTTCTATGAGTAAATTCTCAGGAGGAGCCATCGGAGGTACGGTTAAATTAAAAACATTATCAGCAAACAGCATTATTCCTCAAGGTGACCAATTTGGTTTCTTATTTAAGGGGAATATTTACAATAATAACCGACGCCCAACTATCGCTTCAGATGAAAAAGGAGAATCTGGGTATCGTGTTTCAAATGGCGTTAAAAATTCACATTTTAATAATGGTTCTATCACGACAGGGGTTGCATATCGAAATGATAAATTTGATATATTACTGGCACATAGTGATAGAAAACAAGGGAACTTCTTCGCTGGTAAAAATGGTTATCATAAATACGAAAATACAGATGCTCCTATTAAGCCAGGGCAAGAAGTGGTTAATACTAGTTATGAAAGCCAGTCAACATTATTAAAAACCAATATTTATCTTAACCCATACTCAAGTATTGAATTAAATTACCGCCATCATGAACAAAAAGCGGGTGAGGTTTTGGCGGCGTATTGGTATCAATACGATGGGAAAATGCCACAGTGGTCTTTAGGTACCGCAGATATTGATACTGCCTCTTTAAATTATTCTTATAAACCCGATTCATTATGGGTAGATATGAACTTAGGCCTATGGTGGACAAAAGGGAAATTTAAACAACGTAATGGCACAACGGATGATGTTACCGCTCACTATGGTAATCAATATCAGCACCGTTACACCGATGAGCGAGTGGGCTTTAATTTAGAAAATACGTCTGAGTTTGCAGATTATCCTATCGATATCACTTACGGTGTGGAATATATGCAACAAAAATCAAAGCCATTGACTAAAACCTATCAACCGATTTGGACTCCAGAAGGAACAATACCCGGTGAGGAATTAGACCCTGTAACGCGTAATGCTAAAGGAACGAATAAATCCGTCTTTACCAATATGGCATATCAAGGGGAATGGGTGAGTACTTTAGTCGGGTGGCGTATTCACGCTTTCGATGTTGATGACCATGTTTTAGGTAAAAGTATTATCTACGGTCCGAAAAATGATTTAATGGGTGAACTGCGTTTTCATGTAACTGACGAATTTGATATTTATACAAAATATTCTGATAGCTATAGAGAACCGAGTTTATTCGAGAGCACTGTATCAGGACAAACCTATTCGTATTCTCCGGATGTTCCATTAAAACCAGAGCATGCTAAATCATTTGAAGTTGGGATGAATGTAGAAAAAGAAAATCTTATATTTGATGAAGATAATACTGAATTACGTGTGGCTTATTTTAATAATGATATTAAAGGGTATCTTTCTCAAGGTGTAAACCCAACGGGAGTTTATTCTCCATATGTGGTGATGAAAAACTATGACAGCTTTAAACTCTCAGGTTATGAAATTGAACTGAAATACGATTCTAATTACGCATTTGGTTCATTCGATGCGACTTTTTATAACAATTCTGAGTTATGTTCAAGAGATGAAATGGAGTTAGGTCGTCTCCCAACCGCATGTAATTCTGTTGGGTTTGCTTGGGGGTTATCACCTTCACGGATCCCACCGAAAAAGGTTGTGACCGGAATTGTTGGTGTGAAAATGTTTGATCAAAAACTACAAACAGGTTTACGAGTTCGTTATAACTCTGGCAAAGATTACCCTCATGAGTGGCTAGCGGGAACCGCTGCTGCCCCAGTAACTAAGCTGTACTCAACCACTACATTTGATTTGTTAGGCCAATATCATGTTTCGAAAAATATTCATGTGAATTTCAATATTGATAACCTAACTAATCGCTATGCATTTGACCCAGGAACTGTGATTTATATGCCTATCCCTGGAAGAACGTTTAGGCTTGGTTTGGAAGCAAAATTTTAGTTAATATCGTGATTGTTACCTTAGGCTTATATTAGCCTAAGGTAACATAGAATTCTTTGAGTGGATTTAATGAATTGATTTTTATGGTTTTTTTATGACACCTATGGCGTGCTACAAAGGCTTGACACCAGCTCCAACACCTATTTACGCATGTTGTTCATCATAAATTTAGAAATAAGCTCGGTCATTTCCTTGTGTGCATCACTTCTATTTCTCTTGTTTCCATCCTTACAAATAATTCCTTCGCCAGCATACTCTGCATCCAATAAGGCAACTGCACCAGGTTTACATAATTGCATAAAGCTAAAATGCATAGTGTCAGGGAGCTCAATATAAGATGACGTATTTTTGGGGATATATTTATGTAAGTAACCTGACTCTAATTTAGCGGGCATATCACCAATATCGATACCAGCTGCAATAATCAATGTGGGAGTTTGAATTTTCGCCAAGCTTTCTTGAGAAAATCCTCTTAATAAACCGGCATCTAAGGATATAACGGTGGTGATTCTAGGGTCTGCCATGTTGTTATTTAATGCAGGATTATTCAGGTCTAAAGTTGATGATAATTTGCAAGCGGCTAGGATGGCGTGTTCAATACAATCTTCTTGAAATAGCTGGGTATCAAACCTTCCACCCGCTAAAGCAACGACTGTCCAACCACCTAAAGAATGCCCGATAGCAATAATATTGTTGTTATCGATGCGCTTCTTAAATAAAGGGTCTAACGTTAAGTAATCGATAACTCGGCTGAGATCTCTGGGACGTTCCCACAGTTGTTTGGCTTGCTGGCTGTCTAGATTAAATGTTGTTGTACCCGGATGGTTAGGGGCGGCAACAATATATCCTTTATTAACAAGCTCGCTCGCTAGCCAACTTAAGTTATTCCAACTTCCCGCATAGCCATGAGAAAGAATAACTAATGGAGATTTAATATCAGAGGGTGATCCATCATTTATAACATCTATTCCGTAAAAAGCAGCATTATCACTGACTTTTATTGAGTTGTTATTGGGCGGAGTGGGGTACCAGATAGCAACATTTAGCGGTCTTTCGCTGTCTTTATCGATAGTGATATTTTTGAATCCAACGGACGATGAAATCTGTGCAATGACGGAATGAGAGAATAAGGTCAAGATTAAAGCGAAATATAATCGGGACATCGGAGGTTCCTGAAGTATTATTAGTTTATGTATTTCTAATGCTCTAGCTTAAGGTCAAAAGCACGAAATAGGAGTATCTAGGGTTTATCTGTAAACATCAATCGTGTGTTTTTTACGGACACATGAAATAAAACAAAACCAACCGCTCAAAAAATGACTTAATTATAGAGAGAATTGAATTAGTTAAGTGATAAATTTAAGTTATAATTCAAGCATCGAAAGTAAGACTGGTAACACTACTAATTAAGGGCTAACGATGTTTGGTTATCGTTCAAATGAACCCAAAGTGCGTCTAATGACTGACAGAATGATTATCCGTTTAGCCTATGAGCGAGATAATTACCGACTTGCAGACTATTACAGCTTAAATAAAGAATTCCTGACGCCATGGGAACCCACCCGTGATAGCTCCCATTTTAATCCTTCAGGCTGGAACAACCGCCTGCATGCCATGAGCGAAATGCATCGCCAAGGCAGTGCGTTTCATTTCCTTTTATTGGATAAAGATGAAAACGAAGTGATTGGCGTCGCGAATTTTAGCAATATTTTACGCGGCTCATTCCACGCGTGCTATCTGGGCTACTCGCTGGGTGAAAAATGGCAGGGGCAAGGGCTGATGTACGAAGCTTTAACCCAAATTGTTCGTTACATGCAAAAACACCAAGGCATGCATCGCATCATGGCAAACTATATGCCCCATAATATGCGCAGCGGAAGTTTGCTCACTCGCCTTGGTTTTGAACGTGAAGGTTATGCGAAGCAGTATCTCGAAATAAATGGAGAATGGCGCGACCACGTCTTAACGGCCTTAACCGACAATGAATGGAAGTCGACCAAAGCCTAAACATTTACTCTTCAATCGTAGTCAGTCTTGCCATCCGCTGTTAAACTGCTGCGATTGTCTTCTTTTAGTCTAGCAATCATGAATTTATTAAAATCTTTAGCGGCAGTCAGCTCGATGACGATGATGTCACGGGTTTTAGGTTTCATTCGTGACGCCATTATTGCCCGTGTATTCGGTGCAGGAGCGGCTTCCGATGCCTTCTTTGTTGCCTTCAAACTCCCTAATTTATTACGTCGAATTTTTGCGGAAGGGGCGTTTTCTCAAGCGTTTGTTCCCATTCTTGCCGAATATAAAAACCAGCAAGGCGAAGAAGCCACGCGCACGTTTGTGGCCTATATTTCGGGAATGCTAACGTTAGCATTAGCGATTGTGACGGTTGTCGGCATGTTTGCTGCGCCGTGGGTCATTTATGTGACGGCGCCGGGTTTTACCACGGATGCAGATAAGTTTGCGCTAACAACAGATTTATTGCGTGTGACGTTCCCCTATATTTTCTTGATCTCATTGGCATCATTAGCGGGTGCGATCCTTAATACGTGGAACCGCTTTTCGGTACCGGCGTTTGCACCGACGCTATTAAACGTCAGTATGATTTTCTTTGCAGCATTTGCTGCGCCGTATTTTGACCCGCCGATTATGTCTCTGGCTTGGGCGGTTCTTGTTGGTGGTGTGCTGCAATTGGGTTACCAATTACCGCATTTAAAGAAAATCGGTATGTTGGTGTTACCGCGTTTATCGTTCCACGATAGTGGCGTTTGGCGAGTGATGAAGATGATGGGCCCGGCAATTATCGGGGTTTCCGTCGCGCAAATTTCATTAATTATTAACACGATTTTCGCCTCGTTCCTGCAATCAGGTTCGGTATCTTGGATGTATTATGCAGACCGATTAATGGAGTTACCTTCAGGAGTGCTTGGCGTCGCGCTGGGTACCATCCTGCTACCATCACTCTCTAAAAGTTTTACTAGCGGAAATCACCAAGAATATCGCCATTTAATGGATTGGGGATTACGTTTATGTTTGTTACTGGCACTGCCATGTGCGGTAGGGCTAGCGATACTGTCTGAAGCTTTAACGGTTTCACTTTTCCAATATGACAAATTTACCGCTCACGACTCCTTGATGACTCAGTATGCATTAATGGCCTATTGTGTGGGGTTAACGGGAATGATCTTAGTGAAAATCTTGGCACCAGGCTTCTATTCTCGCCAAGATATTCGTACTCCGGTCAGAATTGCGATAGTCACTTTGATCCTGACTCAGTTAATGAACTTAGCCTTTATTGGACCTCTACAACATGCGGGCTTAGCGCTGTCTATTGGGCTGGCGGCGTGTTTTAACGCGGGTGTTCTGTATTGGCAATTACGCAAGCAAGATATTTTCCAACCGCTAGCGGGCTGGCGTGGTTTCCTCGTTAAATTGTTTGTTGCCTTGGCGGTGATGGTCGTGGTGCTATTTGGTGTGCTGCACTTTATGCCACCGTGGCAAGACGGCAATATGCTGATGCGTATGTTACGTTTGATGGGTGTAGTGATTGTGGGAGCTGGTAGCTACTTTGTGGCGCTGTATGTGTTAGGCTTCCGCCCGCGTGACTTTATGAAGCGCAGTATTGCTTAGAGAACGGCATTGCTTAGTTAGCATCGATTAAAAAACTAATTCTTTAATAAGGCTCCATATTTTATATATGGGGCCTTATTTTTTGAGCTTCCATTTGTCTGAAAAGCATTCATTAAACTAACTAAGAGTTGGTGATTTAGCTTTAAATCATATACTACATTGAATTGTTTCTTAAACAGGGAATGAAGCGATGAAGATAAAGAAAAGACTAGGAATGGTGTTTATTATTATTAGCTTTTTATCCGCTTGTGGTAGTCATGACCCCATAAAACGGAATGTATTTAGCGATAAAGTTGTTGAATCTACAGGAGCATTTAAAGCCACTGAACAAGTTAAAGTGGAAGATAATATTATTGGTTTCTCTATCGATCCGAAGAAAAAAGAGATTTTAGTGATCGCAGAGAAATACTACTTTATCACTAAAATTAATGCACGATTAGAGTACATCATCAATACCCCCGAGGTTCGGAATAATATCTATTTACTCTATAGAGAAGATGGTGGATGGGGTAGTTGGGCTTATGAGCTAGTCAATAGTGATGGTAAGCCGAATAATCCTCCTATCTTAAAAGATCTGACACTAATCATGTGCTTCAGAGACGACACGCCCAAAAATATTTTAGAAGAACAAAGCGCGATATTGAAAAAGCAGAAAACAAACTTTCTGATTTATGGCACAAAACCGTGTTTCTATGCAGTCATTGGTAATGGCGATAACCGAGTGTATGACATTACGCCAGCCGTGAAATCTGTGAAGATGACCTCACTAAAGCAACCATTTCCTTATATTTTAAATATCACAATGGCGAAAGATCCGAAAAAGCTTGAATCTCAAAACAGAAAAGCGGTTTTGCTCTCACCCTTTGCCACCGTTGCTGATGCCACATTTACCTTCGGGCAATACCTAGCATTGCCATTCACCATCTGGTTTATGTGATTGTAAAATAGGAAAATTTAATGGATTTAAGTCGCAGTCTATTGATATTGGTGATGGCGTCACTAACAGGATGCTCGGCGTGGGAAAATTATCTTCAAGAGCAAGAGCAGCAAAAACGTATGCAAATTGCCACGCAAGAACGCACGACCTGTAATACTGGCTGGGAAGCGCTCGCCAGCCAATCAGCAACGATAGGTTATGCAAACCAAGAGGCAATGGATTACTACCAGACGTTATGCACCAAACATGACTATCGCTTTGATTTAGCCCAATGGAAGAAGGGCTATAGACAAGGTGAAGCCATTTATTGCTCAAACCTTCAGGCTTATCGATTAGGAAAATCGCAATATCAATATGTCGTTGAAAAATGCGCGAATAAGTCTGCCAAGCAAAAGAACCAGCTAGCATCAGCATATCAATTGGGATGGAATTGGGCGCAATCCGCATCGCAGTTGGACATCTATCCTCAGCAAATTCAGCGTTATGACGAGTGGATTAATACGTTGGAAAAGGCGAGTGATAAAGGTAACTCCCACTCAAGTCAACGTGAATTACGTGAACTCAAACGAGAACGCGCTGAAATAGTGCGTGAGCAAAAAGCAAAAGAGAATGAACGAATTCAGCTAGATAACCAGAATTTATCTATCCTCATGCGGATGAATCCGTGAGTGTACATCATGAATAAACTGATTATAGGTCTTCTCACTAGTACCATTTTACTGACTGGATGCGGCAGTATTGGCACTCGCCAATCTAGTTTCGAATCTGCTCAACGCGCGGCATCCCCAGAGGGAATTGCCAAACAAATGGAAGCGGATCGCTTGGAGCAAGAACGGCGAGAGGAAAGTGCAAAAGTGGCTCAAGCTGCATTAAAATCCCGCTGCTTAGGGTATCAAGCTAATTGGCAATCTGCGGGCTATGAGCAAGGGAAAGCGGGTAGTACAGCAGACAGTTACTATTATCAGCTTGACCAATGCAAACAGTTTAATTTGAAGTTTAACCAAAAGCAGTGGGATGCGGGTTTTCGTGCGGGCATGTTGAAACATTATTGTACCTATAACACGGCATTTTACTCTGCGGTAACGGGTGGGTATGTCACACTGCGTGAACGCTGTGATCCGTTAATGTCTGTAAATAGGCAGCAAAATATGGAGATTATGTACCAAAAAGGGCTGATCTTTAATGATGCAAAGAAAGCATTATTTGACGCGGAATATGCACTTTCAAACCTAAATAGGGAAATTGATAGAAACGACTATTACGGAAAAACACCGCGAGAAGTTCGCCGCGAATGGCGTGAGGCAACGGATAATGTGATGGATAGTCAGCGTGAAGTGATGGAACTGGAACGTGAAGCACAGAGGCTATTTATTACGTTAGGGCAGTAGAATTTTTTTTGACAAACTCCCCCCTCAATCGAGGGGGAGTAGACAATTACGGATGATAAGCGCGCTCGCCATGAGTGGTAAGGTCCAACCCATCGCACTCTTCTTCTGGGGAAACCCGCAGACCAACTAGCTTATCCGCCAGTTTAAAGGCGATAAATGCCACAACACCCGACCATACAATGGTGACCACAATACTTTCAAGCTGAACAAAGACTTGGTGGGGTAAAGTGACGTTGTCACGATAACCGAGACCCCCAAACAGCGTCGAGGTAAATACGCCTGTGAGTATGCAGCCAACAATACCGCAGGTACCATGGATACCAAAAACATCGCACACATCATCGGCTTTTAACCAACGCTTTAAGACGACAACACCCCAAAGCCCAATAATTCCCCCGACAATACCAATAACAAGCGCACCAATAGGACTAACAGTACCTGCTGCTGGCGTGATAGCGACTAATCCAGAGATACAACCGGAGCAGCTTCCGAGCATCGAAGGTTTTCCTCGCAATAACCATTCCGTGAATGTCCATGAAAGGATAGCACCAGCTGTTGCAATCACCGTGTTAATAAACGCCAATGCGGCAACATTATTGGCACTGCCTGCGGAACCTGCGTTAAAGCCAAACCACCCAATGTACAGGACTGCGGTACCCATAAAGACCATTGGTAAGTTATGGGGCTTGAGCACCACTTGGCTGTAATCACTGCGTTTACCCAGCAAATAGGCACCGACCAGTGCAGCGACAGCGGCATTAATGTGCACCACGGTGCCGCCTGCAAAATCGAGAGCGCCATCATCGGCCAGCCATCCGCCTTCAGCCCATACCATATGTGCGATAGGCACATAGGAGAAAGTAAACCAAATCACGGTAAAAATCAGGAGTGCAGAGAAACGCACGCGCTCCCCTAGTGCTCCGACAATTAATGCGAGGGTAATAACCGCAAATGAGCCTTGGAAGGCAACATGGATATACCGATTAATGGAACCTGATAAATCGTCGATGGACATCGCGCTTAGAAACGTTAAAGAGCCATCCCCAAAGATTTTATTTCCTGCAGTGAAGGCGAGGCTGTAACCAAAGACAAACCAAAGAATAATCACCACACTAAAAATCAGCATGACTTGGGTGATCAGCGATAACACGTTTTTACTGCGTAATAATCCGCCATAAAACAGAGCAATGCCGGGGATGGTCATAAAAAATACCAACGCCGTGCAGATCAACATAAAAGCATTATCCGCTTTATCAACGGCATTCACTTCCGACGCATAGGCGGGAAGTGCGAAATAACTTAAGGCGAAGAGTGCGGCAGGTAACCATAATCGTCTCATCCTTTATCTCCCTTAGAGTGCGTCATCGCCGGATTCGCTGGTACGAATGCGAACGGCTTGTAGAAGTTCAAAAACAAACAGCTTTCCATCGCCCACTTTCCCCGTATCTGCGGTACGAATAATCGCATCGAGAGCGGGTTCCAGTAGGTCATCACTGATAGCGATTTCCATTTTGGTTTTGGGTAGAAAACTCACTTCATATTCGGCACCACGGTAAAGTTCCGCGTGACCTTTCTGTCTGCCATAACCTTTGACTTCACAGATGGTCATCCCTTGTATTCCTAATTCAGTGAGTGCTTCACGAACATCTTCTAATTTGAACGGTTTAATAATTGCGATGATGTACTTCATAAATCCCCCTGTCTTTTTGAAAAGGCAAAAGAGATAAAGCAAGCATCATGCCAAATGTTAAATTTTTGTTTTTAGGGTGTAATGGATTGAAATGAGGGAAATAATGAGAGGTTGCTCACCAAATAAGTGCAAACTGACTATCGGTTACAAAAAGTTGCTCAAAAATAGTGCAGGCAAGAAGATGAAAAATAGAGAATGGAAGCTGGATAGTAAAAAGCCCACCGAAGTGGGCTTTAAACAAAAGAATAAAACTACATTCTTTCGACGGTTTCGATACCTAACGTATCCAGACCCGCTTTTAACGTTTTTTGCGTTAATAAGGCCAGTTTTAAACGGCTTTGACGCTGTGCATCGGTGTCTGCGGATAAAATAGGGCAATGTTCGTAGAAACTAGAGAACAGACCCGCTAAGTCATACAGATACGCACACATAACGTGTGGCGTCCCTTCACGCGCAACCGTTAAGATAGTCTCTTCAAATTGCATTAAACGCGTTGCCAATGCCATTTCGTGTGGTGCTTCTAATACGATTGGCAGCGTTAAATCCGCTTCGGTAATGTCTGCTTTTTTGAAGATAGAGGCAACGCGGGTATAGGCATATTGCATATATGGCGCGGTGTTACCTTCAAAAGCTAACATATTGTCCCAATCGAAAATGTAGTCAGTGGTACGGTTTTTAGACAGATCTGCATATTTAACCGCGCCGATACCCACGACATTTGCAAGATTCAGCAATTCCTCTTCTGCCATATCCGGGTTTTTCTCACGGATCAGCGTTTGAGCACGTTCAACGGCTTCATCTAACAGGTCGGACAGGCGAACAGTACCGCCTGAACGGGTTTTGAATGGCTTACCATCTTTTCCTAACATCATGCCGAACATATGGTGCTCAAGCGCCATGGATTCTGGGATATAACCCGCTTTACGGACAATAGTCCAAGCTTGCATTAAATGTTGATGCTGGCGGGAGTCGATGTAATACAAGGAGCGATCCGCATGCAAGGTTTCATAACGGTATTTTGCACAGGCGATGTCGGTGGTGGTGTACAGGAAACCGCCATCTTTCTTCTGGACGATAACGCCCATCGGTTCGCCTTCTTTGTTCTTGAATTCATCAAGGAAAACGACGGTAGCGCCTTCACTTTCTACGGCTAAACCTTTGGCTTTTAGGTCAGCAACGATGCCTGGCAGCATGCTGTTATACAGGCTTTCACCCATCACATCGTCTTCCGTCAACGTGACGTTTAAACGGCGATAGGTTTCTTGGTTTTGTTGCATGGTGATATCAACCAGTTTACGCCACATTTTGCGGCAGTATTCATCACCAGATTGTAATTTCACAACGTAACCACGAGCACGAACGGCAAAGTCTTCATCTTCGTCGTAATGTTTTTTCGCTTCGCGGTAGAATTCTTCGAGATCTGAAAGTGCCATGTCGCTAGCATCTTCATTTTGCACTTTTTCTAAATAAGCAATTAGCATCCCGAATTGTGTGCCCCAGTCGCCCACGTGGTTAGCGCGGATCACTTTGTGACCGATAAATTCTTGGGTACGTGCCGCAGCATCACCAATAATGGTGGAGCGTAAATGACCAACGTGCATCTGTTTCGCAACGTTAGGCGCCGAGTAGTCAATCACGATGGTTTCGGCTTTAACAGGTGCTAGGCCTAAACGGTCGCTGGTCAGCGCGTTTTCCGCGTGAGTCGCAATCCATGTTGGGTCGATAAAAATGTTGATGAAACCGGGACCGGCGATTTCAATTTTTGATGCGATACCTTCGAGATCTAATTGGCTAACAATTTGCTCGGCCAGTTGTCGGGGAGGCAGGCCCATTTTTTTCGCAGCTCCCATCACGCCGTTAGCCTGATAGTCACCAAATTGCGCTTTAGCTGATTGACGAACAAGGGCGTCACAGCCTTCTGGAGCTCCCGCTGCTAGCATTGCAGCACTGATTTTATCTGAAAGAATAGCCTGAATATTCACCGGATTACCTTAAATAACGAACATAGTTACCGCATTGTGCCATTTCATGGGCGTAACTAAAAGGTGGAAGAGAAAAAACGGCAGGTTTTATACCATATTTTGGGGGAGTCGTGCTACAGTCTGGCGCTTGTTTCACTTTTTATTATCTTTGTTTTCTATTTATAGAGTCATGTTAATGCTAGATTTCGATAAAATTCCTCAGTTAAATGATCTATGGTGCGACCTACCTGACTTTGATCAAAAGGTTGCGGCGATGGCGCACTCTCTCAATCTTTCCTTGACCGATTATGTGATTGACCATATTTCCGTGCGTTGCCACCATCAGGAAACTGCTGAGCGTTGGCATGACGGCCTATTACAATGCGCTGAATTACTTTCTGATAACCTGATTAACGGTCGCCCAATTCGTCTTTATGATCTGAAAAAGCCCATTCAAATCGCTGGGCAGGATGTCTATATTATTGAGCTCCCTTTTCCTAAAGATAAAACTTATCCTCAAGAGAGCTGGGAACATATTGAAATGGTCATTGAGGTCGCGCCCGAATTATTGGAAGAGACAGCGCGTCGTTTATTACCGGATACGTTACCGGAAGGATACTCCTATAAAGTGAGTCAACCTAAAGGTCAGCAAGAAAGACTGCCAAATCCGACTTTGGCCGTGACAAACGGCTTAATTACTCTCAAATATCACCCGTTTTCCCTTAGAAACATCGTTGAAAGCGAAAAATAAGTGATGCAATTAACGTTATTGATCATTATTTAGAGCCAACTCTAAATGGTGTGATATCACGCAGATAACATTTAACAAAAAGTGGCATAGTTAGTTGAATGCCTAATAAAAAGCACGTTTTGACCCTCAATTTTCAGCTCATATTCTACTGAGCTTATGACCATTTTGGAGATCTTCATGGCGAAACTGGAAATTTGCTGTTTTGGTATAGAGTGCGCCGAAGTCGCGCAAGAATATGGTGCAAATCGCATTGAGCTCTGTTCGGGGGCAGCAGATGGGGGGCTAACACCAAGCTACGGCTATTTAAAACTGGCGAGAGAGAAACTTCATATTCCTGTTCATCCCATTATTCGTCCTCGTGGTGGTGATTTTTGCTATAACGTGAGTGAATTTGATGTGATCCGTGAGGATTTACAGATGATCAAGGAGATGGGGTTTCCTGGCGCAGTGGTGGGGATCTTAGATACAGAAGGGCGTATTGATATCGAACGGATGCAGACCTTAATGGAAATTGCGAATGGAATGGAGATTACTTTCCATCGTGCTTTTGATATGTGTATCAATCCGTTACTGGCATTAGAGCAACTTAAAAACCTTGGGGTGGCACGTATTTTAACATCCGGTCAGCAACAAAGTGCTGAATTAGGTTTACCACTACTGAAAGAGTTGCACGAAAAAAGCCGTGAAATGAATGGTCCAATCATTATGGCTGGCGCAGGGGTTCGGTTGGCGAATATGACCAAGTTTATGGAAATTGGTCTAACGGAAGTGCACAGCTCCGCAGGGAAAACCGTTCCTTCTAGTATGAATTACCGCAAAGCGGGTGTAACCATGGCTTCAAACAGTGAAACCGATGAGTTCACACACTACTGTGTGGATGGGCCAACGGTGGAAGCGATGATGGACTTTATTTCTATAACGGAAAAAGTGCCTGCATAAATCATAAATTCGGAATAGGACTGACTGAATTTACGATAGGGAGAGTTAAGATAGGGAGGTTAAATACCTCCCTGAGGTTGATAACAAAGAGGGATAAAAGCGTGGTTTTTCCCTCTTTGTGTTATCAGGCGAAAATCAATGAATTGATTTTCCTTGTTAATTTTACAACCCCAAAAGAGCCATTTCCAAACCTGATGGGTTTGTCAATGGTCTAAGGGAGGTTAAATACCTCCCTTTGTTTTTAGATTTTTGAACTGAGTAAAAACTAAAAACCGCTGAATGAATTTTAAGGAAAAAATCATGCTGAAAAAAATTGTCTTAACTTCATCACTTTTGCTCATCACAACTTCCTCGTTTGCTTTTTCATTAGCTGAAAAAGAGAAGCACCAAAAGTATGAAACGGAAGTTTCCTCTCAAATCTCTGCATTAAATAAAACCTGTGGGTCAGACATTAAAGCGAACTTTGACTGGGCAACCTTTTCAAAAGAGCAACTCGAAACCATTGGTATCGATGGTTATAGCAAAGAGATGCTCAAGGGAATAGCCAATGTCTGTGAACACTCTGAACTCGCAAAACAGTCAGTCAGTGCGAAAATCAAAAACATTACCTATTCCTATACCAAGCCTAGGGCGATTGAATTAAAAGATGGCACGCTATCATTAGGTATGGACTTTGATTCGGCTAATGACGCAAAAGCGGTTGAAGAGTATTTAATGAATAATTTGTAGTCGTTATTTTTGTGGCACAAAAATAAAAACCCCCGTGAGTTGTCGATAAACTTTTGGGGGTTTTGTTATGTGCGGCCGGTGAGAATTGTCGCCTGACAAGATTACGGTTTTTTCGCCACTAAAATCGCACGTAGAGGGGCAGGATACCCTTCGATGGTTTTGGTTTGATCATTAGGGTCTAAAAATTCTGCTAATGAATCCGTTGGCATCCACTCTGTACGGCGCTGTTCGTCTAACGAAGTCACGGCTTGGTCAACAATGCGTACGTCGACAAAACCACATTTCTCTAACCACACTTTGAGCATTTTGGCGGAAGGAATAAAGTAAACGTTGCGCATTTGTGCATAGCGGTCACCGGGGATCAGGCATTGGAATTCATCACCTTCAATCACCAAACTTTCCAACACTAACTCACCTTCACTGACGAGTTGGTCTTTTAACTGCCATAAATGGTCGAGTGGGGAGCGACGATGATACAGAACGCCCATAGAGAATACGGTATCAAAGGCTTTTAATGCTGGCAGTTGTTCGATACCGAGCGGCAGTAAATGTGCGCGTTGGTCATCACCTAACAGTTTTCTAACGGCTTCAAATTGGCATAAAAACAGTTCGGTAGGATCGATACCGACGACAAACTCCGCTTCTTCGCCCAGCATACGCCACATGTGGTAGCCACTTCCGCAGCCTACATCTAATACATGGCGGCCTTTTAATGGGGAAATATGTGGCAGAACGCGATCCCATTTCCAATCTGAACGCCATTCGGTATCGATATTGACGCCATATAGGGAAAATGGACCTTTACGCCATGGTTTCAACTGCCCTAAGATATTGTTTAAACGGCGAGTTTCGCCTTCGGTTAATTCTGGGTCGCGCGTCGCAGTAACGCTATTTTTAATATCTAACTGGGTCGGCGTCATCACTGGCAGGTTATCTAACATTTTCTCCCATGAAGAGAACCCACCGTGTAGACCTTCTTTTTTCCATGCCGCCAGTTGAGCGGGCAGGGTTTCTAACCAATGGCTAAGAGGGCCAACGGCAATTTGTTGATAAAAACGACCGAAATCGATCATTACTGCCCCTCTTTTAATGCTAATAATGAACCGAAGTTAAAACACTGGAACCAGACTTCACAATGTGTGAATCCGACGCGTTTTAAGCGAGCTTTATGCGCTTCAACAGAGTCGGTGAGCATGACATTTTCGAGCATGCTGCGTTTTTGGCTGATTTCGAGTTCGCTATACCCGTTGGCGCGTTTGAAATCATGGTGCATGTTAAATAACAACTCACCAATTTGCTTATCTTCAAAATTAAATTTCTCAGATAACACTAAAATGCCACCGGGTAGTAACCCTTGGTAAATTTTAGTGAGCAATTTTTCGCGGTCATCGGGATTTAAAAACTGCAATGTGAAGTTAAGGATAACCATGGACGCGTTTTCAATATGAATATCGCGAATATCTCCTTCGATAACCTCGACAGGCGTTTGTGCTTTATACGCATCAATATGACGGCGGCAGCGTTCGACCATAGCGGGTGAATTATCGACAGAAATGATTTTACAGTTTTCTACTGAAATATTTCGACGAACAGACAGGGTGGCGGCACCAAGGGAACAACCCAGATCATAGACTTGACTATTTGGTGTCACAAAACGACCCGCTAGCATCCCAATCATGGTGATGATATTGGAGTAACCCGGTACGGAACGTTGGATCATATCGGGGAAAACTTCAGCCACTTTTTCATCAAACTTCCAGTCACCTAAATTGGCGATCGGTGCGGAGAAAAGGCTGTCTTTATGGTTTGGATCCTGACTTGACATAGACTTGTATTAATTAGCAGAACAAAAGTAGTGGCGGATTGTAGCAGAAAGGCATATGACCTGAAAACAACATAACCTGAAAAACAATCCGCACAGAAGCTAAGGAAATTAAAAGGAGAACGACACCATTTGTACCCAAGGCAGGTAATAGGCATTGGCGATGACCATCAAGGCGAGAGCCAGATAAGTCCCCATCATTCCCATTCGGCGTTGTGAATAGTCATGGTTTTTTAAACCGTAAGAGTGGAGCATGCGGCTTGCAATCAGCAGAATGCCACAAACATGGATCATCCAAACTTTGGCGCCATTCATTTCCATTAACAGTAATAAAATTAATGAAATTGGAATGTACTCGATGGCATTGCCATGCACACGGATAGCGGTTTGCAATTCAGAAAACCCACCATCGCCAACAGACACACGGTACTGATTTCTTAGCTTTACGACATTGAGTGATAGTCTCAGTATCAGTAAGGCTCCTAGTACAGCGTATAAAGAACTGACCATTTTTTACTCTACCTCTGTGGAGATAAATTAAATTTTCTAAATTTTAAAACCTAATCAGTAAATCTACAAATAGAAATATATCGCTATTGATAATTCATTTTTGAATTACTTAATGAGATTATCCGCTTTGAGTTGTGCCAAGACAGCAATCGCAGTGATAGAGCAGCGGTCTGCATCATTGGAATCTAGCCACGCTAATTCAGCAATTTCAGCCGCGGGTTGAGGAATGCCGTCATAATCGGCTTGGTAACAACGGATACAAACCTGAGAGCCATCTTGTTTGCCATCAGCCAATCCGGTGAATTCTCCGTAGAAACGGATGGATTCAGGGTGCAAGGTTAATGTGAGCTCCTCATCGATTTCGCGAGCAAGCGCCTGTTGGTCAGTTTCACCTTGCTCACGTTTCCCGCCAGGAATATAAAATAGGGTTTTATTATGGGAACGAACCATGGCAACTTTGCCATTCTGAATGGTAATTAAACCTAATTTATCAATGATTTTAGTGCTCATTTTTAGCCTTAACGCGTTGTCGTTTGTCGTGACTCACAGAAAAGAGCAGGTGATTTTACACCTGCGCCGACATTATTTTTTCTCGATAACTTTGACTAACTCATAACGGATGCTTGGGGCATCAGCGGGTGGGTTAGGCACATCAAACTGTTGCACCTCTAGCACGTAGTTATAGCCCGGTTCATAGCTGAATCCTTGAATGGATGAGTAAAAATATTGCCAATCATCAGTTGGCTTTTCTTTAACTTTCATGCATTTCATCGGTGCAACGCCGACACAGTCAGCCAGAGAGGAGTCGATATAAAAGATTTTATTGTTGCTGTTGGTGGGCTTCATCGTATTGGTATTATTTCCGTTTTGGCATCCTGCAAGCAGAACAAGAAGGGATGATGCGAGTAGAATTTTTTTCATAAAGGTTCCTCTAGTTTCAGGCAAAAGTGTCTGAATATGAGTAATTATAGCAAAATGAAACGGGTAATTATTCCCAAAAAAATTATGATCTAACAAACAATCAGATTTTAATCATCAATTAGATGAGCAACTTTTCTTAGATTAGTTACGATCGTTTTGATAGATAAGAACCATTTTTATTGATTGGAGATGGTTTTTTTGTATCAATTTCGCAGTTAAGCTGTATAGCAAACTGTTTGTCTAACAGAATTTCCTATATAATGTCTGCCTTTTTTGACATTCTGAATTTTCAGCTAAATGCCAAATTCCCGCAGCAAGCAAAAGCACAACAAGCTGAGTAAAAGGATAGAGTATGCGTACTAATTATTGTGGGCAATTAAATATCGCTCATGAAGGCCAGAAGGTCACTCTTTGTGGATGGGTAAACCGCCGTCGTGACTTAGGTGGTTTGATTTTTATCGATATGCGTGATCGTGAAGGTATCGTTCAAGTTTTCTTCGATCCAGAGCGTAAAGACATATTTGAGAAAGCGTCAGAACTGCGTAACGAGTTCTGCATCCAAATCACAGGTACAGTACGTGCGCGTCCAGATAGCCAGAAAAACAAAGATATGGCAACGGGTGAAATTGAAATCTTTGCTGAAGGTCTGGAAGTCTTTAACAAATCTGAACCTCTGCCGTTAGACAGCAATCAAACCAACACGGAAGAGCGTCGTTTAAAATACCGCTATTTAGATTTACGCCGTCCGGAGATGTCAGACCGTCTGCGTACTCGCGCGAAAATCACCAGCTTTGTTCGTAACTTTATGGACAAAGAAGGCTTTATGGACGTTGAAACGCCAATGCTAACTAAAGCGACGCCAGAAGGGGCGCGTGACTACTTAGTACCAAGCCGTGTTCATAAAGGCAAATTCTACGCATTGCCACAATCCCCTCAGCTATTCAAACAGCTGCTGATGATGTCTGGTTTTGACCGTTATTATCAAATCGTAAAATGCTTCCGTGACGAAGATTTACGTGCTGACCGTCAACCAGAATTTACCCAAATCGATGTGGAAACCTCGTTCATGAGCGCGGAACAAGTTCGCGAAGTGATGGAGCGTATGATCCGCAACCTGTGGCTTGACGTGAAAGGTGTTGATTTAGGTGATTTCCCAATCATGACCTTCGCAGAAGCGATGCGCCGTTACGGTTCAGATAAACCAGACCTGCGTAACCCAATGGAACTGGTTGATGTTGCTGATATCGTTAAAGATGTTGAATTTGCAGTATTTGCGGGCCCAGCAAATGATCCTAAAGGTCGTGTTGCAGCCCTGAAAGTGCCAGGCGGCGCAGCAATGACCCGTAAACAAATTGACGAATACGGCAATTTTGTGGGCATCTATGGTGCGAAAGGCTTAGCGTGGATGAAAATCAACGAACGCGCGAAAGGCTTAGAAGGCATTCAAAGCCCAGTTGCGAAATTCCTAAGCTTAGAAATTATCGAACAAATTATTGAACGTACTGGCGCAGCCGATGGCGATATTATCCTGTTTGGTGCGGGTGCGAAAAATGTGGTGACTGACTCCATGGGCGCATTACGCCTGAAAGTGGGTCGTGACTTCGAATTGACCAACTTAAATAGCTGGCAGCCACTGTGGGTTATCGACTTCCCAATGTTTGAAGAAAATGGTGAAGGCGGCTTAACCGCAATGCACCACCCATTCACTTCACCAAAAGATTTCACGCCGGAAGATCTGGCGAAGAACCCTGAAGATGCCGTTGCGAATGCCTACGATATGGTTATCAATGGTTACGAAGTGGGTGGCGGTTCTGTCCGTATTCACCGTAGTGAAATGCAACAAACCGTATTCGGTATTTTAGGTATCAATGAAGAAGAACAGCGTGAGAAGTTCGGCTTCCTGTTAGATGCACTGAAATATGGTACGCCACCACATGCAGGTTTGGCATTTGGTTTAGACCGCTTAGTGATGCTGTTAACTGGAACTGATAACATCCGTGATGTTATTGCCTTCCCGAAAACGACTGCAGCGGCATGTTTAATGACCAATGCGCCAAGCTATGCAAACCCAGATTCGCTGACTGAGTTAGCGATTGCAGTTGTGGCGAAAGAAGAAGAGTAATGAAAAGTTATAAGCGCCCAGAATCGGTATTAGTCATTATGGTGGCTGAAAACACGGGGCGGGTGCTTATGATGCGGCGTAAAGATGATCCAGACTTCTGGCAATCAGTGACCGGAAGTTTGGAACTTCATGAAAACAGTGCTGCGGATGCAGCGCTTCGCGAAATCAAAGAAGAGACGGGGTTTAACCCGCAACCAAGTCAGTTACATGATTTGTCGAAAAGTATCATCTTTGAAATTTTCTCGCATTTCAGACATCGTTACGCACCGGATGTAACCCACTGTAAAGAACATTGGTTTAAATTGGTGCTGAGTGATGAACAAACGCCATTACTGACTGAACACACTGAGTTTTGTTGGCTTGAACCGCAAAAGGCGGCTGAACTGACAAAATCGTGGAGCAACAGCCAGGCTATTTTAGAATTTGCTGTTTAATTATTTTATTGACGTTTTTGGAGATATTTCATGGCAGGTCATAGTAAATGGGCCAACACCAAACACCGTAAAGCGGCGCAAGACGCAAAACGCGGTAAGATTTTCACTAAAATTATTCGTGAGCTGGTCACTGCAGCGCGTTTAGGCGGCGGCGATGTCGCAACTAACCCACGTTTGCGTGCTGCTGTGGATAAAGCATTATCAAACAACATGACCCGCGACACATTAAACCGTGCGATTGCGCGTGGTGTGGGTAATGATGAAAACGATAATATGGAAACCATCATTTATGAAGGTTACGGTCCTGGCGGCACAGCGGTTATGGTTGAATGTTTAAGTGACAACCGTAACCGTACCGTATCCGAAGTTCGCCACGCGTTTACTAAAACGGGCGGTAACTTAGGGACTGATGGTTCTGTATCTTACCTGTTCACCAAACGTGGCGTGATCACTTACGCACCGGGTGTGGACGAAGATGCACTGATGGAAGCAGCACTGGAAGCTGGTGCTGACGACGTTGAAACTTACGATGATGGTGCAATAGATGTTTACACCACCTTTGAAACGTTTGGTGCTGTTAAAGACGCATTAGATGCTGCTGGTTTCACTAGCGAAGCCGCTGAAGTTTCTATGATCCCATCGATTACGGCAGAACTTGATGTTGAAACAGCACCAAAATTAATGCGCCTGATCGACATGTTAGAAGATTCAGACGACGTACAGGAAGTTTATCATAACGGTGATATCTCTGATGAGGTTGCTGAGCAACTGTAATTAAGACGATATCTGCGTAGAGAAAGCGGGCTGTGTCCAGCCTGTTTTCTCTAACGCCTCTCCCATCTTCACCTTTTCTTTTATTTGCTATATTTATGATGGCAGGAATGCTATTTACACTGAAATTGCGGTGGAAACCGTGATATTCCCTTGTTGCCATTGTGGCTGTCATTAGATGGGGATAAGATGATATGAAAATTAATAAAGGGCAACTATAGGTTTTATATGGCGATTATTCTGGGTATTGACCCTGGTTCACGGATCACAGGATACGGTGTTATTCGCCAACAAGGTAGGCAATTACTCTATCTCGGAAGTGGGTGTATTCGCACTCAAGTTGATGATTTACCAAGCCGTCTGCAGCGTATTTATGCGGGAGTCTCGGAAATTATCACCCAGTACCAACCTGATGTTTTATCCATTGAACAAGTCTTTATGGCGAAGAATGCGGACTCAGCACTAAAGTTGGGGCAGGCACGTGGTGTGGCGATTGTCGCGGCAGCAAACCAAAATATTCCCGTTTTTGAATATGCGGCTCGCCAAGTCAAACAAACCGTTGTGGGAACGGGCGCGGCAGAAAAAAGCCAAGTTCAACATATGGTGAAATCTATCCTAAAATTATCGGCTAGCCCCCAAGCGGATGCCGCAGATGCGCTGGCAATTGCTATCACGCATTGTCATTTTAATCAAAACCTACTGAAAGTGGGGGATCCGCGTTTAGTGTTAACCCGCGGAAGATTAAGATGAGGGCTGGATATGCATCCAGCATTTTTTGTGGTATAAACAGCAGAGTCAAAATTTAAGACGCTAATCAAATTAAAGGGGTTCAGTGTGATAGGTCGTTTACGTGGCATCGTGTTAGAAAAGCAACCACCCATTGTGTTACTTGAGCTACAAGGTGTTGGCTATGAAGTTCATATGCCAATGACCTGTTTCTATGAATTACCTGAAATTGGCCAAGAAGCCATAGTTTTTACCCACTTTGTAGTGCGAGAAGACGCGCAATTGCTGTATGGCTTCAATGACAAGCAAGAACGTGCACTATTTAAAGAGCTGATTAAAGTTAATGGTGTCGGCCCTAAACTGGCACTCGCGATTTTATCGGGTATGTCCGCTCAGCAATTTGTGTCTGCCATTGAGCAAGAAGCGATTTCCTCTCTGGTGAAACTACCGGGTATTGGCAAGAAAACTGCTGAGCGTTTAGTGGTCGAAATGAAAGACCGCTTCAAAGGCTTGAATGGGGATCTTTTCAACTCAGTGAGCGATATTGATTTACCAAGCGTGAAGAGCCAAGGGCCAAGCCAAGCAGATATTGAAGCCGAAGCAGCTGCTGCCTTGATTGCGCTGGGATATAAACCGCAAGAAGCTAGCCGTATGGTGAGTAAAGTCGCGAAACCTGATAGCGATTCTGAAACCCTGATCCGTGATGCCTTACGCGCAGCACTTTAATTGAGAGATTAATACGATGATTGAAGCTGATCGCCTAATTACTGCTGAAGTGTTGCATTCTGAAGAAGAAGCCATTGATCGCGCGATCCGCCCTAAATTACTGGATGAGTATATTGGGCAGCCGCAAGTTAAGCATCAAATGGAAATATTTATTCAGGCAGCCAAAATGCGGGGTGATGCGCTTGATCATCTATTAATTTTTGGGCCTCCAGGGTTAGGAAAAACCACCTTAGCGGGTATTGTCGCCAATGAGCTTGGCGTTAATTTGCGGACAACGTCAGGGCCTGTATTAGAAAAAGCAGGGGATTTGGCAGCCATGCTGACTAACCTTGAACCTCACGATGTCCTGTTTATTGATGAAATTCATCGCCTTTCGCCAGTAGTTGAAGAAATTTTGTATCCTGCCATGGAAGATTACCAATTGGATATTATGATTGGTGAAGGCCCTGCGGCACGTTCCATTAAAATCGATTTACCGCCATTCACGTTAATTGGCGCTACTACGCGGGCTGGTTCCTTAACTTCTCCGCTGCGTGACCGCTTTGGGATCGTACAGCGCTTAGAATTTTACCAAGTTGATGATTTGCAACATATCGTGAAGCGTAGTGCTCAGTATATGGGACTGGATATCACCGAAGAAGGGGCATTGCAGGTCGCGATGCGCTCTCGAGGTACGCCTCGGATCACTAACCGCTTATTACGTCGTGTGCGTGACTTTGCTCAAGTAAAAGGCAATGGCAGTATTGATGAGTTGATTGCGAGCCAAGCGCTGGATATGTTGAATGTGGATGCGGCAGGCTTTGACTATCTTGACCGTAAACTGCTGGTGGCCATCATCGATAAGTTTATGGGGGGGCCGGTGGGTGTTGATAACCTTGCCGCTGCGATTGGCGAGGAGCGCGAGACCATCGAAGATGTGCTTGAACCTTATCTTATTCAGCAAGGGTTTATCCAGCGAACGCCAAGAGGGCGTATGGCAACGGCCCACGCTTATTCTCATTTTGGATTAACGCCGAAAGAAGTCTAGCTTTTAAACGCTTGATTGATATATATATATGCGTATTATTTAAATAATATCATACGTATTTCAAATGAAATGAACCCAGCAATTTAGCCACAATTACTGGGTTTTTTTGTATCTATATTTCACTAAATTGCGAAATTATCATTATTTATTCAGCGAAATGGTATTGAGAATATATATAGTAAATTTTAAAAACACAGACAATGATAATGATTTTTATTACTATGTGGTGTTTTTTCGTATATTAGGATAGGTCACATGAATAAATCTTCTTACACATTTGCGCTCACAGTACTCTTATTTGCGACGGTTGTTTCTGGTTGCACAAAAAATACCAAAGCTATTACCAATAAGGAAACCATTGAAAGTTGTTCTCGATATCTACCTGAGGGATCAACATAATGGGTGAGTATCGAGGGTGAAATTGACTTAAACAAGAAATTTCATGGGGACTTAAACGTGAATGTTCCAAAAGATAAGTTAAATGATCCAAAATATTCAGATGAAGGATTTAAACTAAAAGTTAATCAATTTATGGATTGTGTCGGTGGATTTATAAACGATAGTGTCGGGGATGTAGAAACCCCCGCGAATAATGATAAAGAGAATGCTAAATAATACGTATTATTGAATTTTATTGGAACCCGCATAAAGCGGGCTTTCTATTTGTTTTTTTACCTAGATACGGTTTTATTCAGGCATTTTTTATACAACTAGTTTTTCGTTTTTACGCACAAACTTAGAATAAATAAAATGGCAGAGGTTAGTACAACTGATGGGCCTGCAGGAGTATCGTAAAATGCTGATAGGGTTAATCCGCCAGTAACGGAAACCATGCCAATACCAATGGCTGTGAGCGCCATTTGTTCTGGTGTTTTGGCAAAACGTCGGGCAGTAGCAGCGGGAATGATCAGCAAAGAAGTAATGATCAGCGCACCAACAAATTTCATTGCTATCCCGATAGTTAACGCTGTGACCATCATCAACAATAAGCGAGAGCGTTGGAGATTAATTCCATCCACAAAAGCTAGCTCTGAGCTAACTGTCATCGATAAAAGCGCCCGCCATCGATAAAAAAGCAACCCACAAACGACAACCACGCCAATTAAAATCGTTATAATATCTTCGTATGTTACTGATAACAAATCGCCAAATAAGTAAGCCATTAGGTCAACGCGGACATTTGCCATTAGGCTGACAACAACCAGCCCTAAAGAGAGAGAGCTGTGAGCCATAATGCCGAGTAACGTATCCACGGCGAGTTGAGGACGTTTTTCCAGCCACACGAGGATCAGGGCCAATAATAAAGTCACTGCGATCACGGCGTAAAAGGGATTAATGTTTAGTAGCAAACCGAAGGCAACACCTAGCAAAGATGCGTGGGCGAGGGTATCCCCAAAATAGGACATACGTCGCCAAACCACAAAGGAACCTAAAGGGCCTGCAGCAATCGCGAGTAACATACCTGCAATCCACCCAGGTAGCAGTAACTCAATCATGGTGGCAATCCTTGCTATGTTGGTGGGATGAGATCACATTACCTTCTAAGTCATGTTGGTGATTGTGTTGATGACGGTAAACACCTAGTTGCTGTGCGCCTCGATAGCCAAACATAGCGACAAATTCTGGGTGGTTAGAGACAACATCAGGGGTACCAGAGCAACAAATATGCCCGTTGATACATAAAACTTGGTCCGTTTTTGCCATCACTAAATGCAGGTCGTGAGAGACCATGAGAACCGCGCAACCGAGTTCAGTTCTCAATTGATTGATTAAGTCATACAACGCAACTTGACCATTAATATCGACGCCTTGAGCGGGTTCATCGAGAACCAACAAATCAGGTTTATTGAGTAATGCACGCGCAAGCAAAACGCGCTGGGTTTCACCACCCGAGAGTTTTTGCATTGGCTGATCAATAAGATGCGTGGCTTTAACCCGTTCGAGAGCGGGTAATAAATGCTCCGTGCGGACACCTTGCTTTAACATCATAAACCGCTTCACGGTTAGAGGTAGGGTGGTATCTAAATGCAGTTTTTGTGGAACATAGCCAATAGAGAGTGACGAGGCTCTGCTGATAGTGCCTGATGTGGGCGCTAATAGCCCCAATACCACGCGAACAATCGTGGATTTACCAGCACCATTAGGCCCCAATAACGTCACGATATCACCTTTGTTAAGTGCAAAAGTGACATCCTTTAATACGGGTTTATCGCCAAATGAGACTGAGATTTTATTTAAAGATAGTAGTGGTTGCATATGAAAACATCTTGCAGAAATCAAGTTGTGTTATATTATAACATTTCAATTTTAAGATCACGGAAAATGTTCATGATACACAAATCGAAACTTATTACCCGTAAATTCATCTGCAAAGCTACGTTAGCCTCAGTTTTAACCGCATCAATGTTACCAATGGCCAACGCTGATGTCGTTACATCGATTCGACCTTTAGCCTTCATTGCTGCGGGGATCGCTGATGGTGTCACTGATACACAAGTTTTACTTCCAGATGGTGCTTCGCCACATGATTATGCACTGAAACCATCGGATTTAAAAAAGATAAAACAGGCTGATTTATTTGTTTGGGTTGGACCTGAATTAGAAATGTTTTTAGAGAAGCCAATCAACGTGTTAGACCAGAATAAACGTCTGGCATTGGCTGAGCAGAAAAATATTCATAACTTATTAATGGCCGAAAACCACGAGGAGGAAGATAGCCATCAACATGCCGATGAACCTAATCATGATGCGGATCACGAACATCATCACCATGGTGAGTATAATATGCACATCTGGTTGTCCCCAGATATTGCAAATTTGGCAGCCGATGATATTTACGCGCGTTTAGTAGAGCTTTATCCTGATCAGAAAGATAAGCTGGACGTAAACCTTCGTAAATTCAAAGAAAACATGGCGCAAAACAATAAGAAAATTGCTAGTATTTTAAAGTCGGCTCAAAATAAAGGGTATTTTGTTTTTCACGATGCTTATGGCTACTTTGAAAAACACTATCAGCTCGCTCCATTAGGGCATTTTACGATAAACCCTGAGATTCAGCCCGGTGCCCAAAAATTGCATCAAATACGAACACAACTGGTTGAGCATAAAGCGCAATGCGTTTTTGCTGAGCCACAATTCAGACCTGCGGTTATTGAAAGCGTAGCGAAAAATACGGGAGTCAAGATGGGTACTCTCGACCCACTCGGTAGTGGGCTGGCAATTGGACCAGATAGCTACATGAAGTTTCTGACTCAATTATCAGAACAATACGCAAGCTGCCTGAATTAAGCATAGAGGAATAGTTTAAAGTGCAGCAAATGGCAAGTGGTATTGTGCAGGCATTTAACGGCTTGTCCAAGACCCATAAAATTGTGTTGAGCACGCTCACCGTCGCTACCATGGCCGTCGCGATTTGGCGGCCTGTACATATCCCTACCACGTATGAAAGTGACAGTTCTCCTGATACCGTCATTCCTTTTTCTCAATCTGCAATTGAGGCAGAAGGTGATGATTTAATTCAAGATAGTAGCGAACAGTTACCCGATGAAGGCGTTGCAGACAGCGACACCGATGCATCAGATGCGGATGGTACACCGCTCGCACATGAATATGTTGTCTCAAGTGGCGATAATTTATCGTCTATTTTGACCCAGTTTGGTATTGAAGCTGGTGATGTTGCGACACTTTCAAACCAACATAAATCATTACGTAATTTAAAAATCGGTCAAACCCTTAGCTGGACATTGAATACGGACGGCGAATTAGAGTCCTTAACATGGGATGTTTCTCGCCGTGAAACGCGTATCTTCAAACGTGTTGGGGCAACCAACAAATTTGAAGAAGTGAAAGAGATCCGTAAAGGCGATTGGACAAACAGCGTGATGACCGGTTCTATCGACGGAACGTTTGCTCAAAGCACAAAGAAAGCGGGCTTGACTCGTACAGAAGGCCGTGAAGTTACCAAAGCATTACAGTGGCAGGTGGACTTTAACAAGCTGAAAAAAGGCGATAAGTTTACCGTTTTAATGGGCCGCGAGATGCTCAATGGGACTCATGAACAGAGTCAACTAGTTGGTGTGCGTTTACAGTCTGGTGGTAAAAATTACTACGCTTTCCGTGCTGAAGATGGTCGTTATTATGACAGTGAAGGTAATGGTTTAGAACGCGGTTTCTTGCGTTTTCCAACGGTTAAGCAGTTCAGAGTTTCATCGCACTTCAATCCACGTCGTGTTAACCCGGTAACGGGGCGAGTTGCACCACATAAAGGGGTCGACTTCTCAATGCCAGTGGGTACGCCGGTATTAGCGGTTGGTGATGGCGAAGTGATTGTGGCGAAATACAGCGGTGCAGCAGGAAACTTTATTGCTATTCGCCATGGTCGCCAATACACCACGCGTTATATGCATTTACGTCAATTGCTGGTGAAACCAGGGCAAAAAGTGAAGCGTGGTGATCGCATTGCATTATCAGGTAATACTGGACGTTCTACAGGGCCTCATCTTCATTTCGAAATGTGGGTTAACCAGCAAGCCGTCAACCCATTGACTGCGAAATTACCAAGCTCAGGTGGTTTAACAGGTAAAGAACGTAAAGAGTACTTAGAGCTGGTTAAAGAGACTAAACCTCAGCTTAAATTGAAATAACCATTTCAGTTTTATCATCCAATAACTGGCAGATACTTGTGTCTGCCAGTTTTTTTTGTAATGCTCTTACACATTCATTTTTGGTTATCAAAATAGCCGTGATTTCTTGGGTATAACATGAATAAAGAACAAGATACCGACAGCAAAAAGGGCTATGTGCCAACGTTTCATAAATCCTATTTATTACCTAAATATTGGGGCGTTTGGCTAGGTGCAGGCCTCTTTGTTGCGCTTGCTTATATCCCTGTAAAAGTGCGTGATCCTATGCTGGCAAAAATAGGCAAATGGGTTGGACGATTAGCGAAAAGCGCCCGTCGTCGGGCAAAAATTAACTTACTCTATTGCTTTCCTAATATGGAAGAGCAACAAAGAGAAGAGTTGGTTGACCGGATGTTTGAAACCGCACCACAGTCTTTTGTCATGTTAGCTGAACTGTGTGTGCGTGGCGCAGAGCGCACATTAGCGCGTACGCAGTGGCATAACAAACAGATTATTGAGCAACTGCAGGAACAGCAAAGCAATGTGATTTTTATGGTTCCTCACGGCTGGGCCGTAGATGCTCCTGCCATGCTACTAGCGGCGATGGGACAGAATATGGCTGCTATGTTCCATCACCAGAAAAACCCTGTTGCAGATTATTTATGGAACAAAGCACGTTACCATTTTGGTGGACGACTTCATTCTCGTGAAGCAGGAATTAAACCTTTTATTGCATCGGTCAGGCAAGGTTACTGGGGTTTTTATCTACCAGACCAAGATCATGGGGAAGAGCACAGTGAGTTTGTTGATTTCTTTGGTACATACAAAGCGACCTTACCCGCGATTGGCCGATTGATGAAAGTGTGTAAAGCGAAAATTGTTCCTTTATTTCCGGTGTACGATCACGTTAATCATCAATTACATATTTATGTTCGTGAACCAATGGATGATATTGATGGGCAAGATGATAACTATATTGCACGTCGAATGAATGAAGAGTTAGAGTTTTTGGTTGAGCCTAATCCAGAGCAATATACGTGGATTCTTAAGCTCTTGAAAACACGCAAGGAAGGTGAGATAGAACCTTACCAGCGAAAGGATTTATATCGCTAGATTTCTTTTCAGAATCATAAAAAGCCACGGTAATAATTATCCGTGGCTTTTGTTTTTTAGGGGATTATATGTTTATTAATATATATAATTGTGGAATAAATTTAATTTTAAAGGTGACTTTAAAATAATGCTAAAAACCCAAAAAGGATGAGTGATATTCTAAATGCATTGTTATATTCTTCCCGAGATAAAAGCGAGTGAAGATGACGGGCTGGAAAAATTATGGATAAAACGAAAACAACATTAGATCAGTGGATAACTTTACAAGCTGTAGTCGATTATGGCGGGTTTGCACAAGCAGCCGAAGTATTGCATAAAACACAATCTTCGATTAGTTATACCATTAGTAAATTAGAACAAATATTAGATATTGAAATCTTTGTAGTAGAAAAACGACGAGCCGTATTAACAGAACAGGGTGAAGCGTTATTAACATTATCACGAGAAGTAACCAATAAAGCGATTGCATTAGAAATAGCCGCAAAATTAATAAATAAAAAAATAAACAATAAAATAAAAATTTTCATAGATGCATTATATAGCAGCGATGACCTATTAAATAAAATTGGGAGCCTAATAAAAAGTAGAAAAGATTATGATGTCGAATTAACTAAAACACTACTTAATCGGGAGGATATATTGTCATCCAAAGAATTTGATTTATTGATATCTCATCATTATGTTGGCTCATTAAATCCTATCTTTTTAGGAGAGGTTGATGCAGTTCTTGTTACAGAGCCAAATCATTATTTACAGCGATGCACGAAAGATAAAATTAGGCATAAACTGGAAAAAACACCACACATTGTTTTGTCCTCTACATTTCAAGATAAGATACAGAGTCACCAAATTGTTAAGGTTGCAAATACTGAAACAGCAATTAAATTAGCTAGAAATTCAGTTGGCTACTCTTGGTTCCCTAGAAATATCATTCATGAATTGATAGAGAAAAATATCCTAAAAGAAGTTGAGAATGATATAGGTAATTCAAAATATCAATTCTATATGTATAAAAACAAGAGTCCAATAATCAATGAAATAATAATAAATTACCTATTTAATGATTTCCGAACTAATTAATTTTGATTTTAAATTTATTCTGTAAAGCATATAAGTATTTTTGATTTAAATTTAAAAAATTCAATATAACCATTCATTAACTTAATTGGATGGTGGTGCTATATTTCTGGCGAACAGAAAATATAGATTACATTTCGTCTTTAAAAGATAAATTTAAAAACATACATTCTATTTATAGGAAATATTATGCATATTCTAAATAAATCCCTAACTTTATTGGGACTGACTTTGGCTATCACGATGTCACCAGCAGTATTTGCTTCTGGCGTGATTAATTTTACGGGAGAAATAACGGAGCAAGCTTGTACCGTAGACAGTCAATCACGTAACTTAAATGTTGATCTTGGTAGAGTCTCCACCAAAAGTTTATCTTCCGCTGGAGAAATGGCTGGATTAACGAATTTCACAATTAAACTCGTGGATTGCCCTGAAGATACCAAAGTTACCGTTAATTTTGGTGGAAACCGAGATTCGGTTGACCAAGATATTCTGGCGTTACATCATGGTGCTGGAACAGCAAAAAACGTGGGTATCGCCCTGTATGAAAAAAATGCAACTTCTCAGATCAAATTATATGAAGATAGCAAAGAGGTTGCTTTAGCTGGAAAATCAGCAGAATTGGAGTATGTTGCAGCGTTTAAAGCAACGGGGGCCGCAACGGCGGGGCAAGCGAATAGTAGTGCAGTTTATAGTATTCAATATCAATAATATGATGGGTGACGTTTGTCACCCATATTTATTTTATGTTGGCATTCATATGAAAATAATTTATTCAGTTGTGCTATTTTTTTTCTGTTTTGTTTCTTTAGCATCAGCATCTGGGATCAGTGTAGGTGGAACTCGTTTTGTTTACATGGATAATAAACGAGAAATTTCAATTCCAATTTTTAATAGTAATGAAAAAAAACCTTTTTTGATTCAAAGTTGGGTAACAGGATTTAATGAGGATATTAAAGCGCCATTTATTGCAACACCTGCTTTATTTCGTGTTGAGCCAAACAGTTATGGAGCGGCAAGAATTGCGTATTTAGGTCAGCCTCTTTCATCTAATCAAGAGAAAATATTTTTATTAAATATAAAATCAATCCCTCCTAAGGATGAGAATATTGAAAATGAGCTTCAAATTATTATTAACTCCCAATTTAAACTTTTCCTGCGCTCAAACGATATTGAGCCATTGAATTTTGAAAATATAATTTTAACAAAAGAGAATGATGGAGTGAAAATCAATAATAAAACACCATATCATTTATCAATTAAAAGTATTTTAATTAATGGCGAGAGTATAAAAGGAACGAAAATGGTCTACCCATGGGTAGATAATTATATCTTAAAAAGAAGAATGGATAAGGGGCATGTAGTTACTGTCGAATTTATCAATGACTATGGTGCTATTGTGGAAAAGAAAATAACCAAGAGCTAGTGTATGGAAACACACCATTTAATCAAAAACTGGTTGTACAGTAAGAAAATCATTTTTATTAAGATTACATTTCTTTCATCAATTGGGTTTCCGTCAATCCTCTGCGCAAGTGAAATATTTGACATCAATGCAGTTAATACAGGGATTGGAAATCAGTTATCTGACCCTTCATTATTAAATTACCTATCTAAAATGGAAGGGCAACTTCCTGGTCGTTATCAGGTCAATATTTATGTTAATGGAAGTAAAGTTGCGGATGAGTTAATTGAGTTTATTTATGATGATGAAGAAAAAAAACTAAAACCCAAGATAAATAAAGATCAGTTAATAAGATGGGGTGTTAAACCTTCAATGTTATTACAAGAAAACAAAATTTCCTCAGCCGATGAAATTTTAGATATTAAACACTCAATTGATGGTAGTGACATTCACCATGATTTTTTTTCAAGCCGATTGGATATTAGTATTCCTCAAATTGCAATGGAAATGACGAGCCGAGGCTATATTGATGCTGCCGAATGGGACGATGGGATCAACGGGATGTTTATTAACTATTCAGCGCGGTTTAACCGAGCTTGGGGAAGCTCGAACAATCAACAAAATATTTATGTAGGTTTACGAAATGGAATCAATTGGGGAGCTTGGCGGCTGCGTAATCACAGTTATTACAATGACACGAATGAAAAGATTATTTTGCATAGTTTGCAAACCTTCTTAGAGCGGGATATTCGTGATTTTAAAAGTCATTTAATTATTGGAGAAACAGCGTCTGATAACGGGATCATGGATGTTTTTCAATATCGTGGTATCAAGCTAATGTCGGAAGAAAGCATGTTACCGCAAAGTCTCCGTGGATTTGCTCCTGTCGTTAATGGTGTTGCAAATACTAATGCGGTGGTCACTGTTCATCAAAATGGTCAAATTATTTATCAAACGTCGGTACCTGCTGGGGAATTTATATTGAATGACCTTTATCCAACGTCGTTCAGTGGCGATTTACAGGTTATGGTCGCCGAAGCAAATGGTTCAATAAGAACATTTACCCAACCTTTTTCTAATGCTCCCATCATGCAAAGGGAAGGTTCATTAAAATACAGCATTGAACTTGGAAAATATCGAGAAGATAAAGTGACGCAAAAACCTTATTTTATTCAATTCTCTGGGATCTATGGTCTGCCAATCAATTTAGCAAATTATGGCAATGTGTCGTTATTAGGTGGTGCGCTTATCTCAGAAAATGAACAAGTTTATGTTTTAGGAACTGGAGTGAGTTTAGGTTATTTCGGGGGGATTTCACTGGATATGAAATACTCACAATCACACTGGCAGCAATATTCAAAGGTAACTGAGCAAACCTACCGTTTTCAATATACTAAAGTTATTCAAAATACAGGGACGGGACTAAATTTATCCGCTCAATACGCGTTAGAGCCCGATGAAAGTCATGCTTATTTTCAAACCATAAGCATCGAACGATTATCAAAGAAACAACGTTTACAGATTGCGTTGAGTCAAGCTTTAGGAACATGGGGCTCTTTAAACATTAATGGATATCAGCAAAAATATTGGGGACAGTCAGGGGCCGATAATAACCTTACGGTCAGTTTTGGCTCTCAGTATAAATCTATTAATTACAGTTTTTCCTATTCTCATTCTGAACAAAATAATCCCCATAGGGTGGATAAGTTGTTCTCCTTTAATTGCAGTATGCCATTTCGTTGGAAAGAAAATGCGTATTGGGCTGTTTATAGCTACAACACGAGCCGCAATGCCGGCGGAATAAGTACAGTTAGCTTGAATGGCTCAGCCTTCAATGCCAATCAATTACAATACGACATTACTCAACAATATCATCATAAAAATCGACAATTCAGCCATGGTATCCGTGGTAATTACTTAGCCTCTTACGGTGAATTTGGGGTGGGTTGGGATTATGCTCCTGAATATCAATCTGCCCATGCGGCGGCGACAGGGTCACTGTTATTTCATCAAGATGGAGTGACTGCTTCACGGGCGTTTTCTGATGCTATTGGACTGGTTAAGGCTCAAGATATTGGTCATTTGAAAGTGAATAATGTGCCTTCACTGCATACCAATGGGCAAGGGTATGCGGTGATCCCAATGTTAACGCGCTATGAGCGCAATAAAGTGAGTGTGGATACCGCTACGTTAAAGGGTAATGATGATGTGGAATTGAATTCAGCGACAGTTGTTCCCACAAGCGGTGCAATTGTTTTGGTGGATCTCAAAGCGAAGCGTGGTGGGCGAGTGGTATTAAAATTGAAGAAAAATAACCAGTTACTCATGTTTGGTACCCAAGTTAATCTTCTCGCACAGCAGCATGTCGTCTCATCGGGCATTGTCGCGAATGACGGAGAAGTTTATTTGAGTGGGGTTCCTGCGCAGAGCGTTGTTCAAGTTAAGTGGGGAGAAGCGCGTACGCAACAGTGCAAGTTGCCTCTTCAGATTGATTTGAACAATCCAAATATCCAATTTATCGAAGGGACTTGCCAATAAGGGGGCTTATGAAACAGTTTGCTATCTCCAGCGCTATCTACGCCATTATGTTGCTGTTCTCACCAAGAATTCTCGCAGACTACCGAGCTGAATTTTCATCTTACACGGTACCGATATCTCAAGCGTTGTATGTTCCTAAAAATGCGCCTGTTAACTCACACATTGCGACGATAGAACTGGGAACCTATACGCCATGGGTATGGTGGAATGAATCGGGGACAACGCGAGTGGGAATTAATTTACCCGGGATCTTTGATGATCATTATCAGATAGCAGGGGTTGGCGCTATTAAGGAAATTGGCCTATCAGGTATCGGCTTTGCACTACACGGTTCAGTTAATAGCCCCTGTTCAGCGCGGGGGTATGTGAATGGTAAAAATAATCGCGATGGAAATCCGGCGAATCGCTTGCTGTGTCCAAGCAGCGAATCAAGGGGTAATTACAGTGTTACCTTGAAAGCCGCATTCTATAAAATCCGCCCTCAAGTGAATTCTCAATTATTACAATCGACTAGCGCTGCGATGCTTATTGTGTTTAATGATAAGTTTATTACTCAGGATGCATTTGGAAATGTTGAGCCAAAAATTTGGTTGTCACCGATTAATGTGATTGCTAATGGATGTGAAGTTAAAAATCGGGTAGTCAATGTCGCCTTTGGTCAGGTGGAAAAGTCAGGCGCCAATGGGGTGGGTATGACAGTTGCGAATAGCCGTAAACGATTCAAAATTGAGCTTGAATGTGATGAATCCTCGCCAATAAAGATCCGTTTTATGGGAATGGCTGATGCTAGTGGATTAGGTGGAACGATTGCACTCAATAATCCGAATCATCAGAAAACTGCAAAAGGCTTTGGCATTCAAATTAAACACAAAGGAAAACCCATTAAACTGAATCAAATGGTGCAAGTTTCCCGCTTAAATCAAGCGCAACACTACGTTATTCCGTTAGAAGCGGCCTATATTCAAACCGCAGAGAAAACACACGGAGGAAAGGCAGATGGAACGCTGCAATTTAATCTGCAATATCATTGAGATGACAAAATAAAAGGGAGCCTAAGCTCCCTCTAAAAATTGAACGACTAAACTATTATTCAACTACCAAGCTATCATTCAACCACTAAAATACGGCAGGTATTGGTGCTGCCGATGGTGCCCATTTGGTCACCTTGAGTCACGATAACCGTATCTCCGACCATCAAGTAGCCATTGTCACGTAAACGTGCGATGGCTTCACTTGCTGCTGCAATACCATCAGTATGCGTGCTGCAAAATACAGGGGTGACACCACGATACAGAGAACATTGGTTCAATGTTTTTTCATGGCGAGACATCGCGAAAATTGGCAAGCCAGAGCTAATACGCGACATAATACGTGCGGTACGACCTGATTCAGTCATCGCAATGATCGCTTTAACACCTTTTAGGTGGTTGGCGGCATACATGGTTGACATCGCAATCGCATCTTCGGAACTTTCAAATTCAGCGTCTAAACGGTGTTTTGAAATATTCAGGCCCGGCATTTTTTCCGCACCAAAACAGACTTGCGCCATGGCAGCGACAGTTTCCGCTGGGTATTGTCCTGCTGCGGTTTCTGCGGATAGCATCACTGCATCGGTTCCGTCTAAGACAGCGTTTGCCACGTCCATCACTTCTGCACGGGTTGGCATTGGGTTGGTGATCATGGATTCCATCATTTGAGTTGCCGTGATCACCACACGGTTCAATTGACGGGAACGACGAATTAATTTCTTTTGTACCGCAACCAGTTCAGGATCACCAATTTCAACCCCTAAATCACCACGGGCAACCATCACCACATCAGAGGCAAGGATCACTTCGTCCATGATATCGTCAGTTGCGACTGCTTCAGCACGTTCAACTTTGGCGACGATTTGGCATTCGCAGCCTGCATCACGCGCTAAACGGCGAGCATAATCTAGATCTTCACCTGAACGCGGGAAAGAGACAGCCAAGAAATCCACATTGATTTTAGCGGCGGTAATAATGTCGGCTTTGTCTTTTTCTGTCAGCGCTTCTGCGGACAATCCACCACCGAGTTTATTAATGCCTTTATTGTTGGAAAGTTGTCCACCGACAGTCACTTCGGTGAAGACTTGCAAACCTTGAACTTCACGAACCTTTAACTGCACGCGACCATCATCCAGTAGGAGAATATCGCCAGGTACCACGTCAGCAGGCAGACCTTTATAGTCGATACCCACTTTATGCTGGTCGCCTTCACCTTTACCTAATGAGGCATCCAGTGTGAATTTATCACCAACATTGAGGAAAACTTTACCGTCTTTAAAAGTAGAAACACGAATTTTCGGACCTTGTAGATCCCCAAGAATAGCGACGTGACGCCCTAATCGAGCCGCAATCTCACGCACTTTATTTGCGCGAGCCATGTGGTCTTCAGGAGTTCCGTGAGAGAAGTTCAGGCGAACAACGTTAGCCCCAGCATTGATAATTTTTTCTAGATTATTATCACGATCGGTTGCTGGACCAAGGGTTGTAACAATTTTAGTTCTTCTAAGCCGTCTAGACATGTATTACTCCGTGACCTGTAATGGTACAAATATAAGTGAAACCATTTCACTCCATTTCGAAACCTATTTACTGCAAATAGGGGTGCTGACACGAGCACAGCTATTATATACAGCAAATTTCTTAAAGCCATCGGGAGAATAAAAACTCTTTGGCCCGGTAGAATTAAGAAACCGCTTTTAACATTGTCATTTCCATCTTTCAGACATTATCAAACCGCGAATCGCGTAACGCTTCTTTGACCCGTTTCAAGTTATCTCTAAATTTTTCGCCTCTACGCAAAGTAAATCCAGTGGTTAATACATCAATGACGGCAAGCTGTGCCATTCTAGAGACCATTGGCATGTACATATCGGTATCTTCAGGGACATCAATAATAATCGATAAGTTGGCTTCTTTGGCGAGAGGAGAACCTTCAGAGGTAATTGCGATGACCGTCGCATCATTCTGGCGAGCGAGTTGCGCCATATCGACTAAGGCTTTTGTGCGTCCTGTGTGAGAAATCAACACAATCACATCCCCCTCACTACTATTGATGCAGCTCATGCGCTGCATGACAATATCATCAAAGTATATGACTGGAATATTAAAACGGAAAAATTTATTCATCGCATCGTGGGCAACTGCCGCAGAAGCCCCAAAACCAAAAAAGCTGATTTTTCGCGCTTGAGTAAGTAAATCAACGGCACGATTAATGGCATGAGTATCGAGGGTGTGTTTGACATTGTCTAACCCGGCCATTGCGGATTCAAAAATCTTGTGAGTATAGGTATTGACGGTGTCTGTCTCTTCAATATGGCGATTAACGTATGGCGTGCCATTGGCGAGATTTTGCGCTAATTTTAATTTAAAGTCAGGAAACCCTTTGGTTTCCATTTTGCGGCAAAATCGGTTTACGGTAGGCTCGCTGACATCCGCCAATTGGGCCAATGCGGCGATACTTAAATGAATAGCACTTTGGGGCATGCCTAAAATGACTTCCGCCACTTTTTTTTCTGATTTACTCAAAAAATCGAGGCTAGTTTTCATTTGTTCTAAAATATTCATATAGCAAAAGTGCCTATTTCAGCAAAAGGAGAAATATTTCTGCCATCAGCGTATGGTGGCATTAACATCCGGATATGACTGAAAATATACTACGTGTTGATAGTAAGCTATCTATACACTGAGCGTAACTAATGGCTTTTTTTACGAAAATATGACCCGTATCTAATTTTCAACTTAGTAAACTCACCACATAAACCGTGATTTTCTAACAAAGCTGGAAGCATTCAGTGATAAAAAATTTTATTGATGTCTGGGTATGCTGTATTTTTCAGCATAAAAACTGTGACCAGTGTCATCAATATTTACTGAGCAGGAGCAAACGGGTACATTAGCAGGCAACCGATTGTATTTTTATTAAAAACGACATTCAGAACCTATCTCATTAGAGTGAAATACCCCCTTGTTTTCTCTGGGCTCTAATCAGATAGTTTCTAAATTCCGCAGATTGAGGAGAACCAACATGGCGGTACATAATGCTGCTCAAGCTTGTGACCTGATTATTTTCGGCACTAAAGGTGACCTAGCGCGTCGCAAGTTACTTCCATCACTGTATCAACTGGAAAAAGCAGGTTATATCCATCCAGATACTCGTATTATCGGCGTTGGTCGTGCCCAATGGGAACGGAACGATTATGTAGAATTTGTGCAAAAAGCCCTAAATGACTTTTTGAAAGAAGAGCTAGATCCTGCGCTGTGGGAGCGTTTAAGCGCCCGCTTAGATTTCTGCAATTTAGATGTCAGTGAAACCAATAACTTCGTTCGTTTAGCGGATATGCTTAAACAAGACGAACAACCTGCCATCCATTACTTCGCGATGCCACCAAGCACATTTGGTGAAATGTGTCAGGGGCTGGGTCACGCAGGGTTGAACAAGCAACCTAACCGCGTAGTGATGGAAAAACCATTAGGTACAGACTTAGCCTCATCCCAGCAGATCAACAACGAAGTGGCTAAATACTTCGATGAAAGCCAAGTTTACCGAATTGACCATTATCTGGGTAAAGAAACGGTTTTAAACTTACTGGCGCTGCGTTTTGCGAACTCCCTGTTTATCAATAACTGGGATAATCGTACGATTGACCATGTGCAGATCACTGTTGCGGAAGAAGTCGGTATTGAAGGTCGTTGGGGTTACTTTGACCAAGCTGGTCAGATGCGCGATATGGTGCAAAACCATTTGCTGCAAATCTTAACGATGATCGCTATGTCACCGCCGGCAGACTTAACCACTGACCGTATTCGTGATGAAAAAGTGAAAGTGCTACGTTCTTTACGTCGTATTGACCACACAAACGTGCGTGAGAAAGCGGTACGCGGTCAATATACTGCGGGCTTTGTTCAAGGTAAAAAAGTACCAGGCTACTTAGAAGAAGAAGGCGCGAATAAGCAGAGTCAGACCGAGTCTTTTGTAGCTTTACGTGTGGATATTGATGACTGGCGCTGGGCAGGGGTTCCATTCTACCTGCGCACTGGTAAGCGTTTACCTGCAAAATGTTCAGAAGTTGTGGTCTATTTTAAAAAGCCAGCACTGAATATTTTCTCTGAAAGCTACCAAGATTTACCACAAAACAAATTGACCATTCGTCTACAGCCAGATGAAGGGATCGATATTGAAATTATGAACAAGGCGCCAGGCTTGGATCATAAACACCGTTTACAGACCACTAAACTGGACTTGAGCTTCTCTGAAACCTTCAACCAAACGCATCTTGCGGATGCTTACGAGCGTTTATTATTAGAAGCCATGCGCGGTATTCAGGCATTATTCGTGCGCCGTGATGAAGTTGAAGAGGCTTGGAAGTGGGTCGATTCCATTATGGAGGCGTGGGCAATGGATAACGACGCGCCTAAGCCGTATCAAGCGGGAACTTGGGGGCCAATTGCTTCAGTAGCAATGATTGCTCGTGATGGTCGCTCGTGGAATGAGTTTGAGTAATATTTTATCTTTATAAAATAGAATAATGAAATGGCGGGGAAGCATAATCCCCGCCATTTTTTTAGCTAATATTGTCTTCTTTATCTTTTTTTATTCTTTCCGCGATAGAAATTTCCGCAAGCCATTGAATTTCACGTTGGCTAAATGACAAAGTTTTATTTTTTTCTGTTAATTCAAATGAAAGCGATGAATTTTTTATTTTAAGCATAGGGTAGCTATTTATTTCTTTTATGATTTTTGGATCGGTGAGTTTAATGGTTGAATGAAATACAACAGGGACATGTTTTGCAGGTTTTGATCTTGAAAAGAAAGCGCTGATTGGCATTGTAAATCCTTTAGTGATGCATTTATTGAATGCGGAGTCTGCCATGACTCATGACGCTTCTCTTTAATAATGTGATGGTTACCATGATGTAGACTCAAGGTAACCATTCAATTTGAGTTATCTTAAAGCACTAGCTCACTTCGACCTGTCGCAGCCATATGAATGATGCCTTGCTCGATACGTAAACACGCCATTTTAGCCGCATCAGGAACCGATAAGCCGGCCAATAATTGAGCGGTAAGCTCAGCGCCGAATAGGTCGCCAGTGCCTTTAGGCGTTACAGGGTAACGTTTGTGGCGAATAACGGCGACATCCTGTTTCGTTACACAGACCACTTCAATACTTTCATCATCAGGCTGGAAAGCGCTCGTAATGATGACCCACTGCGTGTGACCTTTGAGCAACGAGCGAGCTGCACGGGTGGCATCGTCTAGATTGTTGATCTCTTGTCCGCTGAGTGTGGAAAGCTCAAATTTGTTCGGGATAATTCCCGTCGCGAGTGGGATGACTTCATGACGATAAACATCGGCAATTGCTGGAGGAATATAAAAGCCACTATCTTCATCCCCCATGACTGGATCGACAATGACAGGCATTTTAGGGTGTTTCTCGCGCACAGAGGCAAGCCAATTTGCCAGGTCGTGAGCTTTATCTGGGGAACCTAAATAACCCGTTAAAATGGCTTTAACGCTGTTTAAGCTGCCGCGTTCAACGAAGCCTTGTAAATAACCGCGAAACCATTCACCGGGTAATTCTCCACCATAACAAGTGGCATAGTGGGGGGTGTTGCTTAGAATAACAGTGGGAACCGCAGCAACGCGTAATCCTTGTTTGGTCAATGCAGGCACAGCGATGCTATTACCTACACTGCCATAGACAACTTGTGATTGAATGGAGACGACATCATAAGGAAGTGGGGTGGCATCGGCGGCGTTTTGAAAGCTATTTGACGTTAGCGTAAAGGTATCCATGACTCTCTCTTATTGGTGTTCATTATTGCTATTTTCTAACGGATAACACGATAAGAAGCGTGTTGGCGTTAATTGTCAATGGTAACCGAAAAAATTCATATTGAATGGGATGGTTACAGCATAAAAAAGGGTGATAAAAATTTTTTTTGCTTAGATCCTCTAAAAATAAATGCGAGAAAAATAACGGAATTATTCGCAAAATAGACGCTGCCACTGTATTGCTTAGCATATTAATGAATATTTATGCATAAACATGAGGAATTCAAAAAGTGTTTGCATTCATTGACTTAATAATTTTGGCATGATAGAAATAGCTTGAAACTAACAATTATATGAGGGTTCGGAGTAACTTGGATGGATGTCCATCCGATGAAATGAATGAGATATCATGCTTAGCGTGACTAGCATAAAGATCAGTAAGTCCCAAAGAAGATCAACACATAAGCTTTTCCTTTCCGCTATTCTTTCCAGTGAGCATCACTGGTGTGGCGCATTATAGCGTCCTTCTAGATTATTCAATCTGCTGAATAAAATCAGCATTCTTTTGTTTTTATTTGAATTTTAAACAGCTTAAAGCTTAACCATTAAGCTCATTGCCTTTCTATCTTGTTCAAAAAACAGGCTATGGCGAAGCTGTATCTAGAGGGATACTATAATGATTTATTGGATATTTTTAGCATTAGCTATCGTGACTGAGGTCATTGGTACGTTATCAATGAAACATGCCAGCGTAAGCGGTGATTTCACGGGTATGGCCGTGATGTATGTGATGATTGCGACTTCCTATATTTTACTGGCGGTTGCGGTAAAAAAAGTGGCACTGGGTGTTGCTTACGCCATGTGGGAAGGTGTTGGTGTTCTGTTAATTACGACGTTCAGCGTATTGTGGTTTGGAGAATCGCTGTCACCAATGAAAGTCGGTGGACTAGTTTTTCTGATCACGGGTATTGCATTGATCAAATCAGGCACCAAAAAAGCGACTGTTAGACAGTCAGCTCAGAAGGTAAAACAAGCTGCCAAGAATGCGGTTGATTCCGCCAAAGCCCGAGCTTTAGTGACAAAGACCGCTAAATCGGAGGTGTAATATGGCCAGTCAATTTGAATGGTGGCATGCGGCATTTTTGATCCTCGCAGTGGTACTGGAAATTCTTGCCAACGTATTTTTAAAAATGTCGGATGGTTTTAGACGTTATTGGTTAGGAATTTTGTCTCTTGTTGCTGTATTAGGGGCATTTAGTGCACTGGCGCAGGCAGTGAAGGGAATCGAACTGTCAGTCGCTTATGCCTTATGGGGAGCGTTCGGTTTAATCGCCACAGTCGCTGCCGGCTGGATCTTGTTTAATCAACGCCTAAACTATAAAGGCTGGGGTGGGTTAGTATTCCTGCTTATTGGTATGGTGCTGATTAAAATGTCGTAACAGATAATTTGCTCAATAAAAGCATATTGTCAACGAAGTCATTAGGTTTTATTTAATTATATTCAACCTAATGACTTCACTTAATTTTCCTCTCTTGAATTTAATGTACTTAGTAAGCGTACATTTATAGAATATTACACTTCAAACAAGCGTATAACGTTCCATTATCAATTCATTATTATATTTTGATTTTTTTGGCTATATTAGTTTCGTGCCGAAAATAAAATAATTCATATATTTTACAGAATATTCTTAAAAATATATTTTATTTGAATTTAATTTATTTAATAATAAATGGAAAGCAAATTTCCATAGAAAATTATTTTATTTCAATATGATGCGCATTGATTTTCAGGGTTTAACTTCATTGGGTAAATCATTGCTTTATTTGGCTTTCAATTCTTGATTTTACTAATGTATTTAATCTTTCTTAAGTGATATTCTTTTCTCGCTTTAAAAAGGAATGGTTTCTATTGAATTTCATATTGAGAATTGATGATTAATTTAAATTCTCATAATAACAAAATTATGCGAAAAATATTATGAAGCTAAATAAATTAAGTCTGGCAGTGACTATTGGAATTTCCTTATTAACGTCTCAAGGATATTCTGCGAATAATAAGCTTGAAATTGAGAAAAAGGTTGATATCAATATTGGCCCTGGTATTGATTCTGAAGATCTTTCGATTTCAGGCGATGGAAAGGTTATTGCGGGAAATGAAAGTTCGGATAATCGTGATTCGGGTGTGTTTCGTTGGTCACAAGACAAAGGGATCATGCATTTAGGCACGCTGAAAGCAGATAACAGCGGTCGTGCGTCAACAAATGGCGTTTCAAAGGATGGCTCTACGATTATTGGTTATTCAAGTACAGATGATGGGCGCGGAAGTGCATTTATCTGGACTGAACGTGGCGGAATGGAAGGTTTAGGCAGTTTACGTACGGATGGCATTAACGGTTCGTATGCCCAAGCAGTTTCTGATGATGGGAAGGTAGTTACAGGGCAAGCGTCAGTGGACGATAACCGCTCTGTTGCGTTTATTTGGACTCGAGAGTCAGGCATGGTTGGGTTGGGAACATTAAAAAGCGATAACACAGGAACTTCCGATCCTAATGGATTATCCGCTGATGGCTCAACGGTGGTGGGGGATTCAAGCACCCACTCAGGAAATACGCATGCTTTCAGATGGCGCAAAGAAACGGGCATGACTGACTTGGGAATATTAACATCGGATAATTCGGGAATTTCATCGGCAAATGGCGTGTCTGCCAATGGTTCAGTTGTCGTAGGTTCTTCTGACACAGATGGAGGGGATAGCAATGCTTTTCGTTGGACTGAAAAAACTGGAATGGTGGGTTTAGGCACGTTACGCGCCGATAATTCAGGGCGTTCAGGGGCTGACTATGTATCCAGAGATGGCACCGTCGTTGTCGGTGGGTCTGACTCTGATTATGACAGTGATTCCACAATGGCATTCCGCTGGACTGAAAAAGACGGCATGAAAGGCTTAGGAACATTAAAGTCGGACAACTCAGGCTATTCAGAAGCGTATGATCTCTCAAGTGATGGTTCAGTGATTGTGGGGGAATCGAACACGGATTCTAATCAATATATGCAGGCATTCCGCTGGACTGAAGCAACGGGTATGGTGAATTTGGGAACACTGCAATCTGATAACCTTGGTAACGCAACGGCGTATTCGGTATCGGATGATGGTTTGGTCGTGGCTGGAACCTCAATCACAGACAGTGGTGAGAGCCATGCTGTTTTGTGGAAAATTAAGGAAGCCTCAACGAAGCCAGTTGATCCAATAAAACCGGTCGACCCAACGAAACCAGTAGACCCAACAAAACCCGTAGACCCAACCAAACCGATGATTGTGACAGTAGATGCCACCAATAGCAGCCGCGCGATGTCTCGTACAGCAAGTCGTGGGTTTGAAGTGCTAGATCTCTACCAAAATAGCTTAGAGGCACTCAGTTCAAGCCGCTGCCAGTTAGGGCAGGATGATTATTGCGTCGGGCTATTTACTCAATATGATACTGTATCAAGCAACCATCGTGTTGCTACTGGCTTGAATGGAACACTGCGTTTACCAGCAGAAAACTGGACTGTTGGTGTGGCGATGAACTTCGCCAATAACACAACACTCACTAGCAATTATGATACTCGTGGTAGCAATCATCCTGCGGTGGGCGGTTATATTCGCTATCAAGAAAACCGTAATAATGAAGGTTTCTATGCAGATTTGTCGGCATCATACCTGAGCCAAGGCTTAGTGATCACCCGTGATACCTTACAAAATACGGAAGGTGGGCAAGGCAACGCGACTATCAAAGGCTATCAAGCTCGTGTAGGTGCTGGTTACGGTATTTCCGTTGCTCCTCAAACTCAATTGCTACCAGAAGTAGCATTGACCTATAAAGATATTAATCGCAGTGGGTATACTGAAGCGAAAAATGCGGAATTTGCTGCGCAATATGGACGTATGGTCAACAAACGTATAGATATCGACCTTGGTATTCGAGTGGGTCACAATATCAATGATGTAGTCACGTTAGATGGAAAAGTGGGTAGCGCATTCAAGCTAAATAGTGATCGTGATGCATTTACAGGCTATGTACCGTACATTGGCGCTTATGCTTATGACAAAGGCTCAGAGAAAAGTGTGACTCCATATGTGGCTGCGGGTATCAATGTGAATGTCACGAAAAACTCTACATTACGCGCCGATGCTGGGTGGCAAAAAACGGATTATAACCATGATGGCGTTCAAGCAGGGCTAAGCTATTCGTACCATTGGTGATAATAGACAAAAAATAAATAGGTACAAAATAAATAAGTAAGTAAAAAAGAGGGCATTTAGCCCTCTTTTTTCAAGTATCAATCAAGACTAATCAATCGCCGCAACGATTTTGATCTCAACTTTATATTCAGGCTTCATCAGTGCGGCTTGAACAGTGCAACGAACAGGCGCGCTACCCGCAACAACCCATGCATCCCACGCTTGGTTCATGCCAGCAAAATCTGCTTTATCTGCAAGGAAGATAGTCGCATCTAAAATTTTGCTTTTATCGGAACCCACACGGCCTAACATGACATCAATAGCGGCTAAGGTATCTGCGGTTTGAATAATAATATCGCCATCCAGTTTTTCTGGGACGCTAGTGTAATAGACCACGTTGTTGTGGATAACAGCTTCAGACCAACGGGTATCTGGGTCAATGCGTTCAATAGTCATAATTGTTCCTTATTATCAATGCTGAACAAGGATATCAGTTTGCTACTATGATGAAAATCAGTTCATTGATGAAACGATAATTAGCTCAGCAGCCATCTTGAACTCATGGTAAAGTGTGCCCATCAACGGTAAGCAATATAGGTTCGTAGTGTCTAACGACTTTTCAGCAGATGGCTTTCTAGCAAAAACAATTCCCGGTTTCCAACCTCGAGCTGCGCAGGTCACCATGTCTGACGCGGTTACTCAATCTATTGAGCAGCAGCATGTGCTGGTGGCTGAAGCGGGTACAGGAACAGGGAAAACCTACGCTTATCTCGTCCCTGCATTACGAAGTGGCAAAAAAGTGATTGTTTCTACGGGGTCGAAAGCCCTACAAGACCAACTTTATCACCGCGACCTCCCTACGATTATCGATGCGATGAGCTACACAGGTAAAACGGCGCTATTAAAAGGACGCTCAAATTATCTGTGTCTTGAACGGTTAGACCAGCAATCCCTCGGTGGAGGTAGCCTAGAACCGGAGATCCTCGCTGCGGTTGTGAGATTACGCAGTTGGTCCATCGAATCAGAACTGGGGGATACCAGTACCTGCCATGATATTGCTGAAGATAGCCCCGTTTGGCCTTTAGTTACTAGCACCAACGATAATTGTTTAGGCAGCGATTGCCCCCGCTACCAAGAATGCTTTGTACTCAAAGCGCGTCGTAAAGCTCTTGATGCTGATGTAGTGGTCGTTAACCACCATCTTTTTATGGCAGACAGAGTGGTGAAGGATACAGGTTTTGGGGAGTTGATCCCCCAAGCAGATGTGATGATCTTCGATGAAGCCCATCAAATCCCTGATATTGCAAGCCAATATTTTGGTCAGCAACTCAGTAGCCGGCAATTGTTAGATTTAGCTCGCGATATGATCATGACGTATCGTACAGAGCTAAAAGATCAAGCCCAATTGCAAAAAAGTGCGGATCGACTGACGCAAAGCACACTGGATTTTCGCCTTAATTTAGGGGAAAACAGCTTCCGAGGTAATTTACGAGAATTACTGAAATTGTCAGAAGTTCAGCGGGCGTTAACGCTACTCGATGATGCGCTTGAGCTCTGTTATGAAGTTATCAAAACGTCATTAGGACGCTCCCAAAGTTTGGATTCTATTTTCGAGCGCGTGACGATTTACCGCAACCGTCTTAACCGCTTAAAGGATGTCACCATTCCGGGTTATAGTTACTGGTTTGAGAGCTACGGACGCCACTTTTTATTAGCCTTAACACCACTCACTGTCGCTGATAAATTCAGTGAAATGATTGCGAGTACGCCGGCTAGTTGGGTGTTCACCTCGGCGACGCTTTCCGTGAACGAAAAACTCAGTCACTTTACGGATAGATTAGGGCTCAGTTCCGCGAAAACGTTGCTGCTCGCAAGCCCGTTTGATTATGAAAGCCAAACGTTGCTTTGCGTGCCTCGCTTTTTACCGGAGCCTAATCAACGGGGTAGTGCTCAAAAGCTTGCCAATATGTTGCGCCCGTTAATTGAAAAAAACCGAGGCCGCTGTTTCTTTTTATGCACCTCTCATTTGATGATGAGGGAGCTAGCCGAAGAGTTTAAAGCGTCACTGACATTGCCTGTTCTTATGCAAGGGGAAAGCAGCAAAAATAAATTACTGGCACAGTTTATTGCGGCAGGAAACGCTGTTTTGGTTGCTACGAGCAGTTTCTGGGAAGGGGTCGATGTCCGAGGCGATGAATTGACCTGCGTGATCATCGATAAACTCCCGTTTACTGCACCGGATGACCCGCTATTACGTGCTAGGATTGAAGATTGTGAACTCCGAGGCGGAGACCCATTTGCCGACGTTCAATTACCCGATGCCGTCATCACATTAAAGCAAGGGGTTGGGCGGTTGATCCGCGACACAAAAGATTACGGTGTTATTGTGATTTGTGACAATCGGCTCGTGACACGCCCTTACGGAGAGGTATTTTTGCGAAGCTTGCCCCCTTCGCCACGTACGCGAGATTTGAATAAAGCGATTGAATTTTTGGCAAAAAAGCGCGCGGAAGCGATTGAGAAACACTAATTTTATGCAATCCTGTGGGCGGTTTATGCTAAGATACCGCCCATCTTTCAGGTTGCCGTCATAAGGCGACAACAAAAAACCTAATATTTGCCGGAGTTTAGGCATGTCGAGTCGTATTCTAGCTGTTGATACAGCCACTGAAGCTTGTTCTGTCGCATTACTGTGCGACGGTGAAATTATTTCGCGTTTTGCCATCTCTCCTCGCGAACATACTCAAAAAGTATTGCCGATGGTAGAAGAAGTACTGGCGCAAGCAGGCATTAAATTAAATCAATTAGATGCACTAGCATTTGGGCGTGGCCCGGGTAGCTTTACTGGGGTTCGAATTGGTGTGGGCATTGCTCAAGGACTAGCGCTGGGTGCCGATTTACCCATGATCGGTGTTTCCTCGTTGATGGCGCTGGCACAAGGGGTATACCGCACAACAAATAGTTCCCGTGTGCTGGTGGCGATTGATGCGCGAATGTCTGAAATCTATTGTGCGCAATATCAACGCGATGAACGCGGTTTTTGGTTAGGTGAAGAAACGGAAGCTGTGATGCTACCCGCTGATTTCAAATTAAAATTTACGGAATTAGAAGGGCAATGGAGTCATGCAGGAACGGGCTGGGCGGCTTATCCTGAATTATTAGAAGGCTCATTGTTGACCGACAGCCTAATCACATTACCTGCAGCGCAAGATATGCTGCCAATTGCAGAGCAGCTGTGGCAGGCAGGAAAAGTGACTGCGGTCGAGAATGTCGAACCGACTTACTTGCGTAATGAAGTGACTTGGAAAAAATTACCCGGTCGCGAATAACGGGTCGTGAATAAATAGAAGCAGCATGATTTTTGTCGAATGAAAAAAATAGCTATCAGGGTAAAACCGATAGCTATTTTTTTAATCTAAGATATAGAATCGCTGTTTAATTGAGCTATTATTGAATAAATAAGCGTTAATAAAAATTGGATTGCACATATAATGTGATAAGGAATACCAGCAGTTTTAATACGAACTATCTCATTCTATAATGACGGCTAATTGGAGGTGGTAAATGAAAATTCAATTTAGCTACCGCTCAGCAATGAAAACGCTATTACTTGCGGGCATATTAGCGCTAGCAGGTTGTGTATCAATCCCTCAGTCTATTAAGGGGTCGGTACCTAATCCTGCAGATAATCTTAAGTCGGTACAAAATGCACCGGAGATGTATATCGGTCAAGAAGCGCGTTTCGGTGGTAAAGTGCTGTCTGTCTTTAATGAGCCAAAAAGAACGCGGATTGAGCTAGCCGTCATGACATTAAATAAATATGACGCTGCACCTGAATTAAACTCTCCGTCGCTTGGTCGTATTTACGCGTATATCAATGGGTTTGTTGAGCCAAACGATTTTAAAAACCGCTATGTCACTGTTGTGGGTAACATAACTGGAGAACAAGCGGGGAAAATCGGAGAGGTACCTTATCAGTATGTGACAATGAATGTCACTGGCTTCCAGCGTTGGAGTATTGCACAAAGTGTGATGATGCCACCGCCGGCAGGTCCATGGGGTTACGGGTATTATGGTTCCCCATATTACTATAATCATCCTTGGGGATGGGGCTATGGATACCCTGTGGGGCCCGCCCAAGTGCAGACGTATTTAACGGAAGATTAAGCAATAGTATTATTCTGCTAAAAATCCTAGTTAAGCTAGGATTTTTTTTATAAAAAAACTGAGCGGGAGTGGGCTATTAACTGCTTAATTCTCCAAAAATTCCTGACAACGGTGTATAATTACGGGTTATAAGCAGACTAAAGTTCTGGTGAATTAATCATAAGTTGAATAGGGCGGCATTGACCGCCTTATTTTTATCTCGAAGGAATGAAATTTATTTAGTGATATAGCTCTCAACCTTAACATTGTCTAATTTTCAAACTGGTACAATGAGTTAATAATTTGTTAAAGGGTTGTGTAAAATAATAACTCACTAAATTCAGGAGTGACATTTTGGAAAAAATCTGGCTAAAAAACTATCCTGCTGATGTACCTGAAGAAATAAGTCCTGATGACTTCGCGTCATTAGCAGAGTTACTTGAAAATGCCGTTTCTCAATATGCGGATCAGCCGGCGTTCATTAATATGGGCGCCGTAATGACCTACCGTAAACTTGAAGAGAGAAGCCGCGCATTTGCCGCATACCTACAAAATGGATTGGGTCTTAAAAAGGGTGACCGAGTTGCTTTAATGATGCCAAACTTGCTGCAGTATCCTATTGCGCTGTTTGGGATTTTACGTGCAGGTATGGTAGCGGTTAATGTTAACCCGCTGTATACCCCACGAGAGTTAGAGCATCAGCTAAATGATAGCGGGACGACAGCGATCGTTATCGTTTCTAACTTTGCGCATACGTTAGAGAAAATCGTTTTTAATACCAAAGTTAAACACGTTATTTTAACCCGCTTAGGGGATCAGCTACCGCGTCCGAAAGCCACAATTGTGGATTTTGTGGTGAAATATGTAAAACGGTTAGTTCCAAAATACAACTTGCCGGATGCTATTTCATTTCGTCGCGCCATGCATCAAGGTTATCGAATGCAATATATCAAGCCGAATATTATTGGCGAAGATTTAGCATTCTTACAATATACCGGTGGCACGACAGGGGTAGCTAAAGGTGCAATGTTAACGCATCGCAATATGTTAGCGAATATAGCCCAAGCCAAAGCCGCTTATGGTCCTGTGTTACATTTTGGTCATGAGTATGTGGTAACGGCACTGCCGCTTTATCACGTCTTTGCGCTTACCGTAAACTGCTTATTGTTTATCAGTGTGGGGGGCGTGAATTTACTTATCACCAACCCGCGAGATGTGCCAGATACGGTGAAACAATTATCCCGTTATCCATTTACATCGATCACGGGTGTTAACACGCTCTTTAATGCATGGCTGCAAAACCCGGAGTTTCAGAAGCTTGATTTTTCCCGTTTAAGACTGTCTGTTGGAGGCGGAATGCCTGTCCATAAAGCGGTTGCTCAGAAGTGGCAAGCGCTGACTGGGCGGCATTTACTCGAAGGTTATGGCTTAACAGAATGTTCCCCATTAGTTTCTGGTAACCCATATAATTTAACGGCTTATAGTGGTAGTATCGGGATACCTGTTCCATCAACAGATGTGAAGTTTTTAGATGATGATGGGCATGAAGTTCCTCATGGTACTCCTGGGGAAATGTGGGTAAAAGGCCCGCAGGTGATGAAAGGGTATTGGAATCGGCCTGATGCGACCAGTGAAGCTATCGTTGATGGTTGGTTAGCCACTGGTGATATCGCCGAAATAGATGACGAAGGCTATATTCGTATTGTTGACCGCAAAAAAGATATGATTATTGTCTCTGGATTTAATGTCTACCCGAATGAAATTGAAGATGTTATTTCCATGCATCCTGATGTTATCGAATGTGCTGCAATTGGGGTGCCAAGTGAAAGTACTGGGGAAGCGGTGAAGGTTTTTGTGGTCACCAAAAATTCAGCTCTGACCGCTGCAGATCTAAAAACATTTTGCCGTCGTTCACTAACGGCTTATAAAGTCCCGAAAATTTTTGAGTTTCGTGATGAGCTGCCGAAATCTAACGTAGGAAAAATTCTACGAAAAGAATTACGAGCCGAAGAGCAGCAATCACGAGAAAAATCACCGTCATAGCGAGTAAGCGATGAATAGCTAATTAGGCGATGAATTAACAAAAGCAATGTGTGTAACGCCGGTTTTTACCGGCGTTACTGTGTCAATCAGATACACTTAACCAAATTATAATAAAGAGAAACTTGTTTTGAATTACCGTTTAGTCACAACAGATAGCGAATTAGCCCAAGTCTGCCAAGAGGCCAGTGATGCGCCGTGGTTAGCATTAGATACTGAGTTTGTTCGGACACGAACCTATTACCCGCAACTGGGTTTATTGCAGTTGTATGATGGAAAACAGGTTTCACTGATTGATCCGCTATTAATGACGGATTTTAGCCCATTTAAGGCGCTGTTAACCAATCCAAACCAATTGAAGTTTTTACATGCAGGCAGCGAAGATTTAGAAGTGTTTATGCATGATTTTGGTTGTGTGCCAGAGCCGATGATAGATACTCAAATCGTCGCGGCATTTTTGGGTTATCCCATTTCTTGCGGCTTCGCTACGTTGGTGGCAGAGCATTTGGGTGTCGAGCTAGATAAAAGCGAATCTCGAACAGACTGGCTCGCGCGTCCCTTAAGTTTGAAGCAGTGTGATTATGCGACGGCAGATGTGCTTTATTTACTGCCGCTGGCCAAAATTTTGATGGAAAAAGTGACGGAAGCGGGTTATTTAGCCGATGCCCAAGATGAATGCCAGCGAGTGGTTGCTCGTCGTCAAAAAACAGTCAAACCTGAAAAAGCCTACTTAAATATCACCAATGCGTGGCAATTACGTGATGAACAACTTGCTTGCTTACAGCTGCTGGCAGCATGGCGTTTGGATCAAGCAAAAGCACGGGATATGGCGATCAATTTCGTTATTAAAGAAGAAAACCTGTGGAAAGTCGCCCGTTATTTACCGAGCTCTTTAGGTGAACTGGATGCTCTCGGTTTATCGGGACAAGAAATTCGCTGCCATGGTCGTCGCTTATTGAGTATTGTCGAAGAAGCGAAAAAATTGGATGCCAGCCAGTATCCGGCACCAGTTGCTAATATTACTGAGCAGAGCCAATACAAAAGCATTTTTAAAGAGATCAAAGGGGTGGTGAAAGAGATCGCCGAGAATGAAAAATTCAACCCAGAGTTATTAGCATCTCGTCGACAAATTAACCAGTTATTAGCGGTGCATTGGGGGCTAAAAGAGAAATCATGTCAGCCTGAACTGCTTGCTGGTTGGCGAGGTCGGTTACTAGAAGCGCCATTAACCCAATTACTTAGCCAAGCGTAATCATAATAAAGGCACAAAATAGCGATAATTTTGTGCCTTTATGCCATTTTCAAAGTACTTTTTTTCTTGGGCATTTTGTTACTCATATCAATAAGCTTTATTCTCATCCCGCCAATATTAAATATTTATTCTTCTTTAAATAATGAAGATTATTATTTAGCACTAATCTAAAAATAACACCGCGCTTTGATATTAATGGCGCTATTTAATGTATTTCAATTCTGTAATTACTCTTAAAAAATAGTAAATATAAATAAAAATCGAACTTAAAATAACCCATTACAGCGATGATTAACATTTATAGGGGGAGGGTTGTTTTATAGTTAATTGAAAAATAAAAAGAAAAAATATCATTCTAATACAATGATTTTTAATTGAATTATAAATTCGCTATTTGTAAATAAAACTCATTCTCATAAAATCATTTCCAGTTTGTGGGTCCGCAAATACGTCCAAGAGTACAGAGCAAAAAGCATCATCTCCTTTTAATTTCTTATTAAATGTATAAGGAAATAACTTATGAATAAAAGTACTAAAGTTACATTAATTGCTATGTTGGTGGGTGTTTCTACTTATGCGAGTGCGGTAACGGAATCTGCACAGAGTCAAACGTATGAAACAGAAAGATCGGATGTAACGGTAGGAGAAACCCAAGCTTCTCATGGGCCTCATGGGGGTACTGTAGGTTCTCCGGGTATTGGCCATCGTTATAAAGGTGAAGGAAAAAGAATATCATTCTCGAGTTTAGCGAGAATTGTGATGTTCCCTAAAGAAGGCAATGTTTATGTTGTTCCTGCAACGCCAAACGGTAATATCGATATGGGGAAATTTCAGTTTTCTAAAATCGCCGATGCTGAAGTTTATTATGGGGATTGGTCACAAACTGGAACAGAAGACGATGCTAAGCACACTGCATTCTTCTCTGGCCAAGATGCGACAACAGCTGTGCCAACCGAAGGTAAAGTTACTTACACCATAGCGGGAATTAACCAATATGATGGTGAGAAGAAGCTTCCAGGTAGTTTTGAGGCGAACTTTGGTGATAAGGACTATGTTGGTTCATTACAAGGAACTGCACACCAGTATGATTTTAAAGGGCAAATAATGGATGGCGGATCGTTTTCTGGAGATGCCATTGTTAAAAATCTCGAAAATACTCAGCAGAATACAGGTTTGAGTTATGGGCGCTTCTTTGGTGAGAATGCGGAACATGTTGGTGGTGTGTTGGTATTTAATGATAATCACAAACATGATACCGCCTTTGGTGGTAGCCAAATCGAAGAGTAATTTCTTTATTTAACACTCTTTGTTTAGCAATATCGTTGTTATCAGGTAGGCAAAAGTTATTTTGCCTACCTGTGTTTTTATGGAAGAAGAAAAAGGAAGACGGGTGAAAAAAATAATCAGCAAGATTGAGGTATTAATTCTATTATTGTTTTCTGTAAATTCATTTTCTGAGCAAAATTATGGACAACAACAATATGGGCAACAACAATATGAACAAATAATCGGGTTTTTAACTGAAATAAATAACACGAGAAATAACTCGTTAAATATAATTCCACTTGAAACAAACAAAAATGTCGACGACCTTGGTTTTATTCTTTATGATTTAGTCAATCGGCAGCAATTCCAAAAAATCGATGAAATATTGCCTGATTATATGAATGATATAAATCACGATAAAGGTATGGTGGATTATATTTCAGCAGAGAGAGCTTATTTTAATGGCGATTACCCATTAGCACTAAAATTTTATTTAAAAATAGTTAATGGAAACCCTAACTCAGTGTTTGCTGAAATGAAATTAGCACATGTATATATAAAAAATAGCTATCATCATGAAGCATTAACATTATACAAGAAAATAAAAAACAAATATCGAGTAGGTTTACCTGAAGAACGAATAAAACAGATAGACAATGAAATTACAGCATTAGAAAATCGAGCTAATTGGCAGGGGAATTTTAATGCGGATGTAAAGTATGACACAAACTATACCGAGGCTCACGGTAACAAGGAGCAGCAATGTAATTCGATGTGGTGCATGCAAGGTAGCGAAATCAAATCCGGTTTGGTGTACGGTTTTTCAGGAAATGCTAATAAAATCCTTTGGCAATATCGAGGGCATTCGCTATTAGCTGGCATAGGTGGCCATGTGTTGGAATATCCACATCGCTCAGTAAAAAGGCGTTTTTCAAGTTACTCATCAGTAAGTTATCAGTATCTTTATGGAAATAAAAAGGTCACGTTTTCACCAATTGTAGATATTAATTGGCGGGGGCATTTATTTGATTATTATAGTGTAGGGGCGAGCATTACTGGGGCATATTCCCCCAGCAATAAGCTTTATCTGCTATCCAATCTAACGTATAAAAATCAAATTTTCTTTGGTAAGCGAATATCACGCTCAGGTTATGATATTAATTATAGTATGACGGCAATTTACTCGGTTAATCCGCAATGGAGTCTATTTTCAAATATATATGGCGGTAAAAATATTGAAAAATATAAAAGTGATAGCTATCAAGTATCAGGTTTAACAGTGGGATCAGTTAATGTTTTTGGCTCGAATAAGTTAGTCAATAAACTGACAAGTAGCAATTATGATTTTTTTGATTTCGACAGTGCACTTAATACAAAACGTAGCGATGAATCGTGGGAGTTAAATAGCCAAATAACTCTATTAGGTCATACATTTCTATCATTAACACCAACACTCTATATTAATTACAAATTCAATGATAGCAGCGCAAAAATAAGCTATTCCTATAATAAAAGCGAAGTGGGTTTAAATTTAAGTAAAACGTTTTAGTTCGTATTGAGATTTAATATGAAAGTAACAGCAGTGGTGGCAATGAAAATTGCCACAGGGTTAACTATGGGTGTCATTTCACTTTCGTCTTATGCCAACTCAAGGGAACAGGTGGGCAATATACAGGTAAAAGACCAGACTGATACGATTAAAATGCGGGATCAAAAAGGTGCGGATGATCAATATGATAAAGATGAATCAAATATCTATATCAGTAAAGAAGCGGCCGAACGCTATAAAGGCACTAACCCCGCTGATATTTTGAACCACGGTGTCGGTGTTTATAGTGGGGATGCACGTAATAGTGGGGCGTTAGACCCAAATGTGCGAGGCATTCAAGGTCAAGGGCGAGTACCTGTTACTGTGGACGGTACGGAGCAAGCCATCACCGTGTGGCGTGGCTACAACGGGGCCAATAACCGAAACTATGTAGACCCCAATATGATCAGCAGTATTACTGTAATAAAAAGCCCGATGTTAGATCGTGATATTCGTACCTCTATTGGCGGTGGAGTGGCAGTAAAAACCCTCAGCATAGATGATATTGTCCCATCAGATGAACGTTTTGCTGTCGACCTTAAATTGGAAACACGCACTAATTCGACAAAACCACGAATGAAGCAATTGCACCTTGGGAGTGATTATCGAGATGACCCGGAACTGATGGAGAGTGCAGCCAAGTATAATGATAGTCTGTCGTTAGTGAAGTTCAGAGACCCTAAGACAGTAGTAGAGCCAGACCAACCAGGAAGTTCTAATTTCTTTAATTTAAAAGACAGTGCGATGCGAGTGGCTCTGGGGTTACGGCAAGATAAATTTAACTTGCTATTTGCTTATAGTCATCGAAACCAAGGTAACTACTTTGCAGGGCGTCATGGTGCAAACTATTTCCGCAAGCCTATTGTCACTCGAGACAAGAGATATTCTAGTAAAACATTAGACCCTAATGTCCCCTTTGTTGCCAATGTCTACTTACCGACCAAAGAAGTAGGGAATACCTCCAGTAATATCGAAACTTTCCTTCAAAAAATGAATTTGCAGCTCTCTGAATCACAGAGTGTCTCCCTCGGCTATGTACATACTAAAAGCCATTATGGGGAGATTATGCCCTCGCAAATTCGTTTTCATGACTTGGCAGGGGAAATTCCCCAATGGCCGTTGGCAAATCTTAGCTTAGGCTCTTTCTATGTTAACTATGGATTTAAACCCAGTGAACAACCGTTTATTGATTTTCAGTTAAGTTATTGGCTAACAAAAATGGATTTAAACTCCAATACGGCGGGTGACTTGCCTAGGCAAGCGATGGAGTATGACTGGTATGTAAATGGTAATCGTAGAAATCCACATGTTAATGGGAAATTAGTGGATGGAATAAAACTGAGTCAACTCAATGATAGACAAGGGATTTCCTTATCTAATAAGACCCAATTACTGCCTAGCTTTGATGTGACTTTTATTGGTAACTTTACGAATGAGAAAATTCACAGTCATGATGATATTTATGACCCTAATGCGGAAATACCTAAATACAGTACATTTCGAGCGATACCTCGTGAAGGAAAGCGCCAAGAGTACAGTGGAGCAATTAGATTGGATTGGCGACCAACGGATTGGCTAAATGTCAATGCAGGTATTCAGTATCAAAATTATTGGTCGCGAGATTTATTAAGAGAACGCCGATTAAAAGTAAAAGATGAGCGCTTTGCTGTGCATCAAATTGAGACAGCCATGAACTTTGAATACTCTCGACCGTTAACGGAAGAGGAAGCGCGTAAAGTGAGAGAATATGTGGATAGTCAAGGGCGTACTTTTGATGGTTACAATAAGATAGGTCTCTGGCCGGACAGTAGCATTGGTACATCTAAAATTGAATGGTTTGTCGCAGAAGCGTTATCACTCCCTAAGTATTCCCTAAAAAAAGCCGAACACTATTATACAATCCAAGAAGAGCATGAAGGATTTCGTATTACCGGATTCGACTATATCAAATGGCGAGTGGATGAAGATGGCAAACTCACTACGGAGAATAACCCATTCTATAATGGGGAAATTGACCTATCAGAAGAAGTGATTGACCCGATTAGCCAGAAAAAAGTGAAAGCAATCATAGCCTATCGCGCTCCAAATAAAGAATGGGACTATATTTCAGTCAGTGAGAATGAAAAGTATAAAAACCCAGGTAAACGTATTAATTCCGCGTGGAGCCCATCATTGGGAGGTTCAATTTACCTTTCAGAAAATGATCGCGTTTTTGCTCGCTATGCCGAAACCGTTAGAATGCCAAGTATTTTTGAAGATACCATCGGTTTTTCTGGCGGAGGTAAAGTCACTATAGTGCATCGCCCCTTTAAGCCAGAACGCAGCCATACTTTTGAAATCGGTTATGTACGTAATTTGCAAAGTTGGTTAAAAGCAGAAAATGCCGCCGATTTTAGAATCAACTATTACCATAATATTATCGATAATGCGTTTGACCGTGATGGTAATTTGGTTTTTGCGCAAATGGATCAGCACAGAACCGCCGGATTAGAAGTGTTAGCTCGCTATGATAATGGGCGTTTCTTTGGCGATTTAGGGGTAGATTTCCGGCTGAAAAATGAAGTTTGTGACGATGCTTCGATGGCTCGTTTAGACCCGTTGAACAAGTACAAAGGGTCAATATGTACTGAAGGCGGTTTCCCGCATGGTTACCTCCGAACTCAGTTACAACCTAAATACAGCATCCATACTAATCTCGGTATGCGCTTCTTTAATGAAAGTTTGGAAGTTGGCGGGCGTGTACGATATCACGCCAAGACAGAAAATAAAGATGAAGCACAGATGGCGAGCAAGTTTGGTCCTTCCTATTCACCTTTAAACAATAATCCGATGAGTTGGAATGCAGTATTTGTTACTGATGCCTATGTCACTTATCAAGTGAATAAGAACCTGTTAGTGGAGTTGTTAGCCTCTAACGTATTAAACGAATATTACATTGACCCATTGACGCGTAGCATGATGCCTGCGCCGGGAAGATCTCTTCGTTTAAGTGTGACCAGTCACTTCTAAGGCTCAGCCCCAGCAAGTATGCATTGCTGGGGCTGATTAGGAATATCGCCATGAATTATTTTCGAATTTATTATGGATTACCGCTTTCTGGCTTATTACACGGCACAATTATTTATTTCTGTTTTTTTGCGTTCAATTCATTGTCATTCAAAATGACAGCACCGTTAATTTCGCCCGTGGTGACCGTCGCGTTAACTCAGTTTTTAGTTGAGCAACAAGTGAGTATCCCCCAAGAAAGCCAATCGGTAACTGGCGGTGAACTCAATGCCATTGAAGAGTTTGAGTACGCGAATATCAAGGTTAGCAAACAGCGCAGCCAGCAAGATAATGCCTCAAATATCGTCGCTGAAAAAACACCCAAAGAAGTGAAATCTGAAAAGCGTAATCCTGTAAAAAATAAGGCTAAGCCAGAAGAAAAAGCCAAGAAAGAAAGCCTTCGGGATGATTTACAAACCCAAAGAGCAAAAGAAGGCGAAAACACAGCAAATTCTTTAGCTGCAGGGCAGCAAGGTGACCTCGCTCATTTTTCTGATGGTGAAAATAGCATCAATGCTAAGCAACGCTATTTAGACCAGATCAAACGGGAAATTGATAGCCATAAACAGTACCCGCGACGAGCACGCAAAATGCGTATGCAAGGGGATATTCAGGTTCAGTTTGATGTCACAGAGAACGGTGAGTTGGTCAATGCAAAAGTGGTAGATTCAGAAATGAGTCAATTTTTCGAACAAGCGATATTGGATGCAATTAGGCGTAGCAAGCCACTCGGCAAGCCACCTGAAAACATGAATAGAAAAATGACATTAGAAATTAACTTCAGATTAGACTAGTACTGAAATCAACAATAAAATCAAGCCGCTATGGCGTTATTTAATATAGCGATATAGCGGCATTGTACAATATTACTGTTCTGCGGGTTTTGCTTCTTTGACGTCTTTACCTTCTTCCGCTTCAGGAAGGGTGACGTTTAATTCGAGAACAGAAATATCATCATCTTTTTGTTCAAATTGTACGGATAACATTTCTGGGTCAACTTGAACATACTTGCAAATAACTTGCAAAATATCTCGCTTCATATCAGCAAGATAAGCTGGCTCACTATCACCGCGGCGACGTTCAGCAACGATGATCTGCAGTCGCTCTTTTGCGATATTTGCTGTCGTCTTTTTTCTCGACAGAAAGAAATCCAATAAAGCCATTATTTATCCCCCAAATAGACGCTTTAAGAAGCCTTTTTTCTCTTCTTCAATGAAACGCATAGGGCGATCTTCACCTAAAATACGTTCTACACAGTCGCTATATGCTTGTCCTGCTTCAGAGTCAGAGTCCAGAATGACAGGTTCACCTTGGTTAGATGAACGTAAAACAGACTGATCTTCTGGGATCACACCCACTAATGGAATGCACAGAATTTCCAAAACGTCTTCCATACTCAGCATATCACCACGAGTCACTCGACCTGGGTTATAGCGAGTTAACAATAAACGCTCTTTAATTGGGTCTTGACCTTTTTCTGCGCGGCGTGATTTAGAGGATAAAATCCCTAAAATACGGTCTGAGTCACGAACAGAAGAGACTTCTGGGTTAGTTGTGATAATGGCTTCATCAGCAAAATAAAGCGCCATTAATGCACCACTTTCAATACCGGCAGGAGAGTCACAGATAATAAAGTCAAACGCCATTTCGTTGCTGAGTTCATCCAGAATTTTCTCAACACCTTCACGAGTCAGAGCGTCTTTATCACGAGTTTGTGATGCAGGAAGAATATAAAGGTTTTCAGTGCGTTTATCTTTGATTAACGCCTGATTAAGAGTTGCATCACCTTGGATAACGTTAACGAAGTCATAGACTACTCGACGTTCACACCCCATGATTAGGTCAAGGTTACGCAGACCGATATCGAAATCGATAACTACGGTTTTCTTCCCTTTTTGAGCTAGGCCGGTAGCTATGGCCGCGCTTGAAGTGGTTTTACCAACGCCACCTTTACCTGAAGTAACAACAATTATGCGTGCCATGAATAATTCCTTGTAAATAAGGTCTAATTTAAGTATTCAATATTAAGTTTGTTATCAACTAAACAAAGTTTAGCTGCTTTGGCGAGAAATTCAGTAGGTATCTGATCACTCAACCAATACTCGCCTGCAATGGACACTAGCTCTGCTTGCAAATGAGTACAATAAATCTGGCTTTCCATATCACCAGAGGCACCAGCAAGGGCACGACCTCTCATAACGCCATAGATATGAATATTACCATCTGCTAATAATTCTGCACCTGCACTAACATTACTTGTGACGATGAGATCACTATTTGGCGCATAAATACGCTGACCTGAACGAACAGGAGTATTGATAATACGGGTTTTGCGATAAGCAGATTCGGTAGGAGCAGGTTGCGGGGCAATATCAGATTTCGCAAAAGAGACGTCATCCGTTGAAGGTTCTGGCGCTTTTTTGCTTTTACCTTCAATAAGCACTGGCAAGCCCGCTTCATTGATCTTTTGTCTTAACAGTGGATCAGTACAACCACTGACGCCCACAATTCGAAGACCAGCAGAAACAATCGCTTTGTGAATACTGTACATATCCGCGTGGTGAGTTAATTCTGCAACATTAATAACAACAGGGGCATTTTTAAGAAAATCAGGAGCCTGATTGACCTTGTCTTGCAGCGCTTTTTTGATGAGTTTAGGCTCTTCACTGTGTAAGTGAATGACTGAAAGAGTAAAACTGCTGCCTTTAAGTTCTATTGGCGATTGTGGCATCTATCTAGACTCAGCAAATTAAAATTTCCGAAACAATCCTCGGGTGAAGATACTCAGTAAAACAATAGCATGTTATAGTTACTGCATACTTCAAGCAAGCTTACGAACCAAGAAAAAGAGTTAAATATAATGATTTGTGCAATTTATAGAAGCCCGAACCGTGATCAAACTTATTTATATGTCGAGAAGAAAGATGACTTTTCACGCGTTCCAGAAGAACTCCTCAAGCAATTTGGCAAACCACAGTTTTCAATGTTAATTTCATTGGATAAACGTGAAAAGCTGGCAAATGCGGACATTGAGCGAGTTCGAGCTGACCTTCAAGACGTTGGTTACTACTTGCAATTCCCACCTCCGGTTGAAAATTTACTTTCTGAATATCGCGAATTAAACGACTAAGATAATTTAGGATGATCCTTAAAAAGCCATTATCGTCAGGAGGATAAAAATGAAGCCAACGTTATTATATACATTAGTCGCTGGTGTGCTTTTAGCAAGTTGTAGTGCTCCACAGACTCAAAAAGCTGCAACTCAAGCAAACGAAACTCGAATTCTGACAATGGCACAAGAAGCTGCGATTGAGAAAGAAGTTATCGCGCTAGATAAAGCTTTTCCAATTGAGCAACGTGAACCTTCACAATTCCCCGCTTATGTGGATTTGCTGAAACAACATGCTGCGGCTCAAGGTATCAAACAATCTACGATTGATCGTGGCTTTGCTAACATTTATTTCCTTGAACGTGTCGTAAAAGCGGATAAAGGGCAACCTGAAAAACGCGCAACAGTGACGTTAGCCAGCTATTTAAAAAATGTCTTACCACAATCTCGTATTAATGCGGGTGTTGAAAAGTACTATGAAAACCAAGCGGTATTAAACGCAATTAGCCAAAAATATGGCGTGCCGCCCCAATACATTGTCTCTTTATGGGGACTCGAAAGTGGTTTTGGTCGTTCACAAGGTAAAGAAGATGTGATTTCAGCGCTTGCCACACTCTCTTTTGAAGGGCGTCGTGAAGCACTGTTTAGTAAGCAATTATTAGCAGCATTGGAAATCATGGATAAAGGCTATATCCCAGAAGATCAGCAACTGAAAGGTTCATGGGCTGGAGCGATGGGGCAGAGCCAATTTATGCCAACTTCTTATTTATCCTATGCCGCAGATGGTGATGGTGACGGTAAAATGGATATTTGGAATAACAAAGCCGATGTCTTTGCTTCAGTTGCCAATTATTTATCCACCGAAGGGTGGCAAGCTGCATTACCATGGGGCTATCAAGTTTCACTACCTGCTGATTTTAACCGTAGTTTAGAAGGGGTTAAAACGGAACAAGGGAAAACCGTTCAGGAGTGGGAAAAATTAGGGGTTAAATTACCTGCATTTTCCCAACTTTCGCCAGATGTGAAAACATGGGTGGTTATTCCTGATGACCCTGAAGGTCGAACATTCTTAGTGACCCAAAACTTCCGCACGATTATGCATTGGAATCGTTCATATTATTTCGCATTAAGTGTTTGTATGATGGCGGATGGCATCGCTGCAAAAATACAATAACGATAATAGGAGTTACCGACATGTATCAACATCGCGACTGGCAAGGTGCTTTATTAGATTTCCCTGCCAATAAAGTAGTTTGTGTGGGCAGTAACTATGCCAAACATATTAAAGAAATGGGTTCAGCACTACCTGAGGAGCCTGTCTTATTTATTAAGCCGGAAACTGCCCTGTGTGATGTGAACCAACCAATTGTTATTCCTAAAGAATTGGGCTCAGTTCACCACGAAGTTGAGATGGCGATTTTGATCGGTATGCCTCTTAAAAATGCGGATGAAGATAGGGTTGCTCGTGCAATCGCCGGTTATGCGGTAGCACTTGATTTGACCCTAAGAGACTTACAGGCAAAGTTTAAGAAAGCAGGGCAGCCATGGGAAAAAAGCAAAGCTTTTGATGGTTCATGCCCGATTTCTGGATTTATTCCCGTCAGTGGTACCAGTGACCTGCAAAATATGTCACTGAGTTTAGAAATCAACGGCGAGGTTCGTCAGTCTGGCTCGACCCGTGATATGATCACGCCAGTTTTACCGCTAATTAGCTATATGTCCCGTTTCTTTACCCTACGTCCTGGGGACGTTATTTTAACCGGAACACCGGAAGGTGTGGGGCCATTGGCTTCTGGGGATATGTTAAAGCTAACGATTAATGATAATTCACTGACCACTAGAGTCATTTAAGTATAGGATTTTGCAGTATTATGTCTCAGTTTTTCTGGCAGGTTAAAACCTTAGATGAAATGACCGATGAAGAGTGGGAGTCTCTCTGTGATGGATGTGGGCAATGCTGCTTGCATAAATTAATGGATGAAGACACCGATGAGATCTATTTCACTAATGTGGCTTGCAACCAGTTAAATATTAAAACCTGTCAGTGCAGACATTATGCAGATCGTTTCAAATATGAAGCGGATTGCATAAAACTGACTCGGGATAATCTGGAAACATTTGCTTGGTTACCAAGTACCTGCGCATACCGCTTGTTAATGGAAGGAAAACCGCTTCCTGCTTGGCATCCATTGAAAACCGGTTCAAAAGCTGCAATGCATAATGAAGGTATCTCAGTTCGCCATATCGCAGTACGAGAAATTGATGTGGTAGAGTGGGAAGACCATATTATGAACCGACCAAACGACAGATAATGCATCACTAATCGACTCTTCTAAAAACCCGCTTCATTGATACTGAGCGGGTTTTTTTATCTCACGCCCTCAGCTAGATCCAACGCCATTAATTCGATGAAAAACGACAAATTGAATGAAAAACAACCAATCTTAATAGCCTGTCAAGATCTTTTGTTAAGAAGAAGATATTTGCACTTTGTGGATCCTATTGAAATTGATTACTGATAAATGAGAACAAATTTGATTTATATTTAGCAATATTTGAATGTTAAATATTCTTTAATAAAAAGTAGAGTGATATTTAAATAATATTCAGTCAGCCTAATTCACACGCATGGTGATTTTAAGTGCTATTTCATAGCATATTGAAATAATATACTTTTCCTGTCCTATTTCGCTCAAATATCTTATTGTCATTGAAGAACTAATTTAATGAGTCAATGTTATCGAAATAGAACTATGATTAACGTTATTGTCACGTTAGTTCACTGAAAAGATGAGTAGAATAGATAGTGTTAAAATCGATTAGCACTTAGCTTTAAATGCTTTTTTGTTCAAAATGAAGACATAAGGTAAATCAAAAACTCACAAAATGCGTTTTTAGGAATATTCCTAATATGCATTTTTTAGGCAATTTTTATAAATTTGGTCGAATTGTTATTTTTGAAAAATAACCTTATATATCACTGAATTACGTAAATATGTCAAATTTTGACGCAGATCAAGTTTTTGGCTAAAAAGTACCACTTATTTAGTATTGTTAGATCAGAAATGATTATTTCCGCTTACATAGCCTCATACCTTGATACTCTTAATAAGATTAAATTGTCAAAGCCTTATTATATGATAGGAGCATTATCTTGCGGTATTTATGATTTTTTATCATAAATATTTTCCCTGCCTCTTTACCGCATTTTTTCTATTCCCTCTATGATAGTGTTAGTCACTAAGAAATTGTTGTTATATAACTTTTTACTTCAACCTAAGGCGCAATAAAGTTATAGATAATTCTTTTACTCTTATTGAGAGTTAATTGGATATTGGAATAATAATTCGATATTTAATTTTATTTATTGGCAAATGTTTCAATATGAACATTGAGTAATTCAATAAGAATAATTTATCAATTACGTATTTTTAACACGTATGGAGTGAATTCATTTTGTAATCAAAAGAATAGAAAAAGTGTCTAAATGTAAATAAAAATACAAAATTTAACTTATATCGCAAATTTAAAATGTTCACAAAAATCTCATATATCTTATAAAAACAAAATTAAATGTTATATGTTTAAATTTATTCTTTGCAACTATCTTATTTGACCTCTAAATATGACTTATTAAGTGTAATTAATATATTGAATATTTCGATTAATAGATCGTTTGCAATAGATTGAGCCTATCAAAATGTTAATAAGCTAAGGTAAAAACGATTTAATGACACATAAGTTTTTATGTATTCTTTGCTTCGAATTAGTGGTCATACAACTTGTTGGTCAAAAAACAGATATCACTGAGCTATTGCTTATGTGCGCATTACGGTGATCCGTTGAAGCTCTAAATATGCTGATTTCTGGCTGTATTTTAATACGGTCGGGCTCTGTTTTTGCTGTTACCCAAGAATGAATAAAAGACCTCTTAATAATTTGTATAAGCAATAAATAAAAAACTCATCTTAGGAATTGAAAATGAAAAAAGTTTTACTGACTGCTATCGCAGCAACAGTTCTTGGTTTCACAACAGCAAATGCAGCAACTTCAGTTGGCGGTGGCCAAGTTAACTTTAACGGTAAAGTTATGGATGTTTCTTGTAACGTTTCCGTTGATGGTCAAGGCAGCGATGCAACTGTGTATTTAGCACCTGTTTCTTTACAAGAAGTTAAAAACGGCGGCGCTAACACTATTTTAAAACCAAAAACTTTTGCTATTGAAATCAGTGATTGTGCACAAAGCGGCAAACCTGTTACTGATACTGCAGCTTTAGGTGTGCGTTGGACTGGTGGTAACTTAGCCGCTAATACTAACGGTAGCTTAGCTAACACTGTTGTTAACGGCGCTAAAAACATCCAATTAGCACTGTCTACTGACGGCGAAAAAACCACTAAAATTTTCCCAGGTCAAGCAAGCCAACCAAAAGCAATTGGTGAGAAAAACGGTAGCAATACCCGTTTCACTTACTATGTTGGTTACTCTACAGCAACTCCTGACACTGTAAGCGCGGGTGAAATCCAAAGCTACGCGACTTACGAAATTACTTATAACTAATTTTTCAGTCAGTTTTTATCGGCATTTTCGATAAAAGCATGAGTTAGTAAGCGGTGGGTTAACTGCCGCTTTTTGCTTTGAGGCCCACATGAAAGCCATTCTATTTAGTCTTTGCTTACTGTCGAGTGTGACAGCATTTGCAAATAACATCATCGTTAACGGTACTCGTTTTGTTTATCCTAGCGATGAAAAAGAAATCACTATCCAATTAAATAATACGGCTGACCGTCCTGCTATGGCCCAAACATGGCTTGATACAGGTGATGCATCTGAAACACCTGATACCATTAAAACGCCATTTCAACTCACGCCGCCGATTTCCCGAATTGAAGCAAAAGGTGGGCAAACCATCCGCATTAAGCTAATGGATAAATCCGCCTTACCGCAAGACAGAGAATCCTTATGGTGGCTGAATCTGTTAGATATTCCACCAATGGTCAAAAATAAAGCAGAAGAAAATCAAAATGTGCTGCAATTGGCTATTCGTTCTCGTTTTAAATTTTTCTATCGCCCATCAGGCCTAGGTAGTCGCGAGCTTGCTCCTGAACAACTCGTTGTTAAAGCAGATGGCAGCAAACTTAATATCGGCAACCCGTCGCCATACTTTATTACTATTACAAAAATTTCTACTGATGGTTCTAACGGATTGAATAATGAAACAATTTTTTTAGAGCCTAAAAGCCAGTCGACGGTGACGCTCAAGCGTGCACTGACGTCAGGAACTAAGATTATTATTAACAATATCAATGATTACGGCTCAGATGTAGCGGTAAAAACTACCGTTAAATAGGATTTAGAATGAAGCAGAGAGAGTTAAAAAATAAATATACAAACTTACTCTCAGTGACAGGTTTAGTCACAGTCTGTGCTTTACCGTCGTTTTATGCTTGGAGTGAAGAAGATACCACGTATGAATTTAACAGCGGTTTCATTATAGGTAGTCAAGAAAACGTTGATTTTGACAGATTTAATACGACAGGGATCGGCCCAGGAAAATATTCCGTTGATGTGTATACCAATGGGAGTTGGAAAGGGCGATACGACCTTGATTTCGTCGCAAAAGAAAATGGACAGTTAGGAACCTGCTATACCCCAGCTCTGTTATCTGACTTGGGTATTAATGTCGAAAAATTTGCACCGACGGCGAAACCCGATAGTAAAGAGTGTCTTTTTTTAACTCAGTGGAATAGTGACCCTGATGTTAGCGACACATTTCATTCATCAACGTTACGAGTTGATATTTCTGTTCCTCAAATTTATGAGCAGAAATCATCTCGTGGCTATGTCTCTGAACAATTCTGGGAGACAGGGATCCCTGCATTGAATTTGGGCTATATGAGTAACTATTATGATAGTCACTCAAACGGCAACAATAATGCGAGTGCTTATCTCGGATTAAATGCAGGATTAAGCTATGACGGTTGGTTATTAAAGCATATTGGAAATTTAAATTGGCAACGTAAAGAGGGTGCTAATTGGCACAGTAACCAAACCTATTTACAACGTCCTATTGTTGGCTTGAAGTCTAAGGCAACCGCTGGTCAGTTTTATACTGACGGGGATATGTTTGACAGTATCAGTTTATTAGGGGCTAAAATTGCCACTGACGATACGATGTATCCTGATAGCATGAGTTCTTTTGTACCTGAAATTCGTGGTGTTGCACAAAGCAATGCCCTTGTTACCGTCAAACAGAATGATGTCGTTATTTATCAAACCTCGGTTTCACCAGGGCCATTTAACCTCAATGATGTGTACCCATCTGGTTATGGTAATGACCTTGTCGTGACTATTAAAGAGGCCGATGGAAGTGAGTCTTCTTTTAGTGTGCCTTACACGTCGATGGCGCAGTTACTACGTCCCGGTTATACCCGTTATCAACTGTCAGGCGGTAAATCAGATGCTAAAGGTATCAGTAACCAACCGTTTATTATGCAAGGTACTTTGCAGCATGGTTTAAATAACACTTTCACACTGTATGGTGGTGTCACGGCATTTGATGACTATCAGGCTTATTTGCTAGGTGCGGGTGTGAATACGGTTATTGGTGCGGTTGCTGTCGATGTTACCCAATCAAGAACGGTATTCAATCAAAAAACGGATATGGGGCAAAGTTACCGTTTTACTTTCAACAAGTTATTTTCTGATACTGACACAAACCTTGTGCTAGCGGCATACCGTTATTCAACAGAAGATTATTACAGTCTTTCTAATGCGATTTACACGATTGATGCGGATAAGAAAGGAATAGATAGCTCATTAGGGCGTGAGAAAAACGGTTTTAGCTACACAATTAACCAAAATTTACCGTACGACTTAGGAAGTTTCTATTTTACTGGACGTATTTCAAGTTATTGGAACCGTAGCGGTATCGAAAAACAGTATCAATTAAATTACAACAACCAATTTGAACGCTTTTCGTATGGCATCTCATTTATGCGAGTCTATTCAGATAATACGCAAAGAACGCAAGATGACCGTGTGAGCTTAAATGTGAACTTCCCTCTCTATTTCGGGGATCGCAATTACGCTGCCATTACCTCAAACACCATCTTTAATAATGATAAATTTGGTTCTTCACAAGTGGGCGTTAATGGATCATTTGATACAGAAAATAATTGGACTTATGGTTTAAATACGTCGTTTGAAGAACACGGTAATAGTAACTTTGCACTGAACACGGGATACCAAACTTCAGTTGTGAATACGAATGCTAACTACAGCCAAGGTAATGGTTATCGCCAATATGGTGCTTCAGCTAATGGATCAATGGTGGTGCATGCTGGTGGAGTCACGTTCTCGCCAAATACCTCTTCAACGATTGCATTAATAGAAGCGAAAGGCGCGGAAGGGGCTTCTGTCATGGGTTCACAGAATACCAAAATTGATAGCCATGGGTATGCGTTAGCGCCTTATGTTCGTCCTTATCGTATTAATAATGTCGACATTGACCCGAAAGGTAGCCCAGAAGACATCGTATTTAATAGCACCACTGCGCAAGTTGTACCGTATGAAGGTAGCGTCGTAAAAGTTGTTTTTGATACGAAAGTTGAGAAAAACGCGGTGTATAGCGTGGTTAGACCAAACAATAAAGCGCTGCCATTTGGTGCCAATGTTTTGGATCCTCAAGGGAATTACATTGGTGTTGTAGGGCAAGGTGGTACCGTTTTTATCAGTAATAATGAATCTAAACTTGCGACAGTGAAATGGGAAGGCGGCGAGTGCTCGTTCCCATTAACGGCGGAAAACAGTCAGGAGAGTCTATGTCAATGATCAAAAAATGGCGCTGGCTAATTGGTGCTGGTGTTCTCCTTACTACTCAGTATGCATTAGCTTTTGGGTATGCAGATGTTTGTTATCGCAAGAATGTAAGACCAATAGATCTCAATATGACTTTAGGCAATGTTGTTGTTGATCCAAACCTTCCTGTTGGAGGGGTTATTATGAGAAAACAATGGCCTATGCGTACTAATGGCTATCAATCGTATTTAACATGCTATGGAACGAATGCGCTTCAAGCTGAAGTGGTGATGGGCGGCTTGCGTCATTTAGGTGATGGCGTTTATCAATCCAGTATCCCAGGGATAGGAATGAAGTTTGAACGTGGTGGAAACCAAGTCAATATTCTCTATCCCGGTACTCATACGATTTACGGCGGGCGAAATGGTGTAAGCGTATACCTTGAAAACTCAACGTTCACATTAACGTTGATAAAAACTGCACGAAAAACAGGTTCTGGCACAATTGCTAATGGGCAGTACACCGAATATGGTTACAAACATAATACGGATCCGCTAATTCGGACGTATCTACAAGGAAATGCAATCACCATTGTATCGCCATCTTGCTTAATCAATGGTGGACGAGAACAGAATGTGACACTCGCGCCGATAAAACGCAATCAATTGACCGCTTATCAAGCACCTGTGGGAGAAATTGATTTTGATATTACCATGGAGTGTAACGGTGGTATTACCTCTTCAGGCTTAACTACATTTAATATTGATTTTCGTGGAAATGCTTCGGCTAGTGATGTTAATGGTGTATTAAGAAATGAAGAAGCTGGAACTAATGGTGCAAAGGGTGTTGGTATTCAAGTGATAGAAAGAAGTAGTAAAGCACCATTAAGTTTTACTCATAGTTATAAAGTAGGTACCGTAGTGAATAATCAAGATGATTTGTTAATTTTTCCTTTAACAGCTCGATACTTTCCTTATGAAAGAGCGATTTCGGCAGGTGATGTTCGGTCGCATTTGGTTTTCAATGTAACCTACGATTAAAAATTACATTAATTTCCTATAATGAATCGCATATTTTTAATGAAAGATATGCGATTTTTTATTTTTAAATTAATACTGGTCAGTGGTGTGAGGTCGGATGTTTTATTATATATATAATATGCAATTTTAATTTTTAGAGAGAAATAAAAAATACCCAGGAAGCTAATTTTAATCGATAAAGATTAATTACTACATTAGCCTTAGCTGGGTATTTTTAGATAATCAAAAAAAGATTATTATGCGTGATGTTTAGATGGAATAATTACACTTTCTGCTGCGTATTGTAATTCTCTATTCGGAATATCGAATGAATGGTCATCGTTATTATTAATTTCACTTTTATAACCGTTAAAGAACCATTCGATGGGGCACATTAAAATCTCAGAAATATCAAGCAGATGGTCGATTGGGATCTTGTTAATACCATTTTCATACCGCGATATTTGCTGCTGACTTAAATGTAACTTATTTGCTAGATTTGCGCCTGACAAGCCTAGCTCTTTTCTCCGGTTTTTTATTCTAAGACCAATGACACTATGAATGTCCATATGACATACTCAACTTATTATTAAGGTTATTATCAGTCGTTTTCACTATATATTATATTAAATTACAAGCTGGTTTAAAAGCTAATAATTAAATTTAACGTCAAATTAAAGTGTTTAACTTTCAATGATAGTCTTTCATTTAATGATAGTCATATTAAAAAGTTTGACGCTTGTTGCTGTAATGCCATTTTGAATATTCTGAATTAAAATTACAATAAGAATATCCCGCTAGAATTATGCGGTTAAACCTGTCTGTTTAATAAAATCGACATTTTCTTATTTGTAAGTCAATTGTTTAATATATTGATTAGTTTAGTTAAATTATTCCATTTTGGAACTTTTTGGTTGGTTAGGAGATATTCTGTATTTCCCACCTCCTTAATAATTATTTATTTTGAATATAAATGGAAATATAAATTAATGAATTTAAAATACAATATTGTGATTTATTGGTGAATTAAAATTTAATTTGTATTTTTTTTATTTTATTTTTATTGTCAAATATAACTAAATTCATTATATGAAATAATAAAAAAGAAATTTCTTTAACGCTACACTAAGTATAAATATCAAGTATACTTGAGTTAACTTAATTCGCTTTATCACTGAGTGTGCGAGGGTAACATGAAACTGTATATCTATGATCATTGTCCATTTTGTGTTCGTGCCAGAATGATTTTTGGCTTAAAAAAAGTTGCGGTAGAAGAAGTTATTTTGTTGGATAACGATATCGAAACCCCAACACGTATGATAGGGCGCAAAATGGTACCTATTCTAGAGAAAGAAGATGGTAGCTATTTACCTGAGAGTTTAGATATTGTGCGTTATGTTGACCAATTAAGTGAACCCCGTTTAGCAGCAGGAGAAATTAGCCCTGAAATTGATAGCTGGTATAAAGCAGTTTCTTCGACGGTATCTAAATTAGTGACACCACGTTTTACTGAATCTGAATTTCCTGAGATAGCGACAGAGGCGGCTAAAACCGCATATATCCAGCGTGTTAGCAAGTTTCATGGGGATGATTTATCCGTACTGCGTAAAGAAACGCACACGCTGTTGATTGAGTTAGAGCCGCATATGGATCTATTAGATGTATGGCTAGAAAAGCGTAGCAAAGCACTTGTGGATATTAACGACTTTATTATCTTCCCTGTGTTGCGTAGCTTAAGTATCGTGAAAGAAATAGGTTTTAGTACCACAATTCATGACTATATGGATCGCACATCAAAAGCGACGGGAATTAATTTGTTATTCAGCCAAGCTAAGTAGCCTTTAACGGATAGCAATAGAATAAGATAAAAAAACCGCCAGATTAAAAATGGCGGTTTTTTATTTTGTAATAAGGGCAGAATTACTGCATATAATCACTCAAGGCATAAACAAGTTTATAATGCCCTTGTGTCAACGTTAAATGATCTTTGGTTAATGTTACTGTTGCTCCATTTTTCAGCATACGGTTAATTAAGCTATCCCATCGTGAAAGATCCTCATCTACGCACTCTAATTCTGTTTTACTTAATGTTTTAACTTTTAATGTTGCATTATTAATTGTGCCCATTCCGTTAAAGTCATTACACATAGAAGCGGAGACAAACAATTTTTCACCGAATGAAATGGACGGTGCGGTCTGTTTTTTAGTAATGCGCTGACCATCCACTTCAGTTAAGACAAAATTATGATGCATCAACTGCTGCTCAAGGGATTGCTGACTGCTACCCGCCTTGACTTGATGGGTTTGGCAAGCGGCAAGTAACAAACCAAAGAGAGTGAGCGGGATCAATCTTTTCATGATGCAAGATCCTGCTATGGCTTCACAACGTTCGGGCAGTTCTCGCCACGACTGATTTGCTGAATATTACTCAGTGTTGTTAAGCTGATACTTGTTAAGGCTTCTTCAGTTAAAAACGCCTGATGACCAGTAAATAAGACGTTATGGCAAGAAGACAATCGGCGGAAGATATCATCTTGAATCACATCATTAGATTTATCTTCAAAGAATAAATCTCTTTCATTCTCATACACATCCATGCCTAATGCGCCAATTTTTTGGGATTTAAGTGCATTAATAGCAGCCGCAGAATCGACTAAAGCTCCACGGCTGGTATTGATGATCATCACGCCCGATTTCATGCGATTAAATGCATTTTCATCCAGTAAATGGTGGTTCTCCGGTGTTAAAGGGCAGTGCAGAGAAATAACATCGGATTCCCGATATAATGTGTCTAAATCGACATACTCGGCACCCAGATCAAGGACGGCTTGGTTAGGGTATGGGTCATGAGCCAGTAAGCGCATCCCAAAACCTTTTAAAATTCGTAGTGTGGCTTGGCCAATTTTGCCCGTACCAATAATACCAGCAGTACGGTTATGCATATTAAAGCCAGTTAAACCTTCAAGAGAAAAGTTAGCATCCCGAGTGCGTTGATACGCGCGATGAATACGGCGATTCAAACATAGCATCATACCAACCGCATGTTCTGCAACAGCTTCAGGAGAATAAGCGGGAACGCGAACGACTTGGATGCCCAACTCATTGGCGGCATCTAAATCAACATTATTAAAGCCGGCGCAGCGTAACGCGAGAATATGCACATCGAGAGCAGCGAGCTCTTCCAGCACAGCACGGTTCGCTTCATCATTAACAAAAATGCAGACTGCATCAGCACCGACGGCGTTTTTAGCCGTCTGAACAGTTAATGGAAAATCAAAGTATTCAATATTAAAATTAAACTCTGATTGTTGGTTGACCTGTTCCATATGTTTGCGATCATACTGTTTGGTGCTATAGGAAACAATTTTCATCAGAGGAACTCCATAATTTATAGGAACCAATAAATGACAAAGTGTAGGTAAAATAAACAAACCTACAAAAATATGCGTTCAGAATAAGACAATTAGTGATGTAAATCACCTCTAAATTAAGAAAATATCTTACTGTTTACGTTTGATTTTCGTTTGCTCACTATCTTTAACAAAGACGGCCATTTTTAGTGTTAAAATAATGCAACTGTTAAGTTTTATTTTTCTTCTTTTACAGAATAGATTGGTTTTAAAGAATAAAGAAAGTTAAGGAGCAGCGTGAAAATTTGCATTATTGGTATATCGGGAGCAGGAAAAACAACGCTCGCTCAAAAGTTATCGGAAGAATTTAGTCTCCCCGCATATGGTTATGATGAAATTTATTGGGATAAAACCCAAACGGAGTACGTTAAAAATACGCCGGAAACTATGAAGTCGCTGATTTCGGAGATCAAATCTAAAGAAAGCTGGATAATGGAAGGCTCTTATGACAAGCGTTTAGCGCCTTTTTTTGCCGATAGCTCATTAATTATTAGGCTCAACATTCCTTATCGAGTTTGCGCGTATCGGATCATTAAACGCTTTTTAATATCGCAATTAAAGGGTGTGCGACCAAAAGAAACCTTCATGAATATGATAGAGCTACTGCGTTTCGCAAAGCAATTTGATCAGCGATTGGATGATTTTTTTGCAGCTAATCCGATGTTTGCCGAAAAAGTGAAGGTTGTGCATGATGCACAATCATGTTTTCATGAAATTACCAACCATGCAACATCGCATAATCATTAAGAACTGACTGAAAATAATGAAGTAACAGAATGAACGGATAGGGTTAAGTTGTTCATTTCTGCTTTAAAAGATTAGAATATATTTATCTAAATAGAGAAAGTTATTATGGATATGACCTACATTGCAATGCAAGTTGTCGGACTGCTCGTTCCGATGCATCCTTTCGCTTTATTTTCGTCCATCTCATCAATGGTATTTATTGTTGCCTCATGAAGATGGTACTTAGAGAATATTCATGAAACGGGCAATAAAAATACTGTTTTTCTTATTAGGGGTGAGTGTTGTGCTCCTAATCATATTATGGACAACATTAACCCGTTGGGCGCCCGTTGTTGCTAAACATTTTTTACCCACACCAGTGACACTGTCACTTTCTGAACCACAACTTGTTAATCATCAAATTAGATTCCCGAGTGTGGGATTAAGTGCAAATAATTGTTCTCTTGCAACAGTAACGGATGCCCGAATCTCTTTTTTCCCGATTAGGGCCAAAGTTGATGGGCTTGATGTTAATGCGGAATGTTTGGATGGAATCAAAACGAGTGAGGAGTCACCAAGTTCTCCTATAAACATCACCGAGATACTGGATGCTATCCCTCAATTTTCACTCGTCATTGATAAGATCACACTGCATTCTTGGGAGCAGTATCAAGGTAGTTTATGGTTACGCAGTACCGCTGATTCTCCACTTATGTTGGATTATCAAGGGAAAAATGTACGGGTTTCTTCTTTTGTTAATTCGCAAAATCAACTGATTGTGCAGCAATTTTCGGCAACATTACCTCAGAGCACATTAGCGTTAGAAGAGTTGCAAGCTCTGGATCAAAATAAGCCACAAGAAGAGCCTCAACATATTGAATTAACAGCGCAATTGGCTTTACCTCTGACGACGGCTCAACTGCCCGAAACGGGAGATATCGAAGCCCAATTTAAGCTTATTGAGTTAAATAAACGCTTAAATACAAAACTGCATTGGCAGCGCGATCAAGGCTTACTGACCGTTACAGATCTTGAGCAGCAACAAGAATTATTCCATCTTCCATGGCAGGTTTCATCATCACAAGTGACCGTAACGGATGGGCAATGGCGCTGGAATGATGGACAAATTCCACTTCATGGTGGAATTGCATTTCAAATTGATAACTGGAATCAAACCCTGAGTGAGTTTGTGGTTTCAGGACGTTTGAACATGTTGACTGATGCGAAAAAAGGAAAAGCTAACTTAGTCCTTACGCTTGAGCCTAGTCGTATCAATCTCCTCGATGCGGATATTGATTTTAGACTCAACGGTCAAGTGAAATACGATGACATGGTACTGGATATCAATTTGCCAGCGAAAATTGCAGGCCAGTTGGTTTCACCCACCGTCGCATTTATGCCTGGTTCGTTATTGAGAGCCTATGGGCGGGTTTCACCGACGATTCTGTTACGAGAAATACGCTTACCTTTGGCGGGTACCCGGTTAAATGCCGAAGGAATTTCGGGGCGCTTACAAGCAATTTTAAAGGTAAAAGAACAATATTGGGGTGACTTTGATATTCATCTCGATGGCAGTGCGAATAAGTTTAATATTGATAAAGGTAAATGGTTCTGGAATTACTGGGGTAATGCTCAGCTGCCTGCGTTAGCGGCTCGTTGGGATGTTAAAGGCAACGGCAGTTGGCAAGATACACAATTAACGCTCAATAGCTTAAATACGGGATTTGACCAAATTAAATATGGTTTACTCTCCATGTCTGCTCCACGTCTTAAATTGACATCCCCGTTGGTTTGGCAGCGTGATCACGCAAAAGCGGATTTTTATGGCGCATTACAATTAACCAGTAATCGAATGTTATTTGGTGTAGATAGCTATTTGCCTAAAATTACGGCAAATGCGGAACTTAAGGGTACATCCCCAGCCAGTTTTCAGTTGAAAGGGGATTTAAGTACCCGACAAGTAGGGCCTATTGTTATATTTGGACGCTGGGACGGTGAACGTCTGCGTGGTGAAGCACGTTGGCCGGAGCAGTCAGTTAAAGCATTTCAGACATTAATTCCGAAAGACCTAGGTATTGAATTACGTGAAGGTAAACTATTTTCTCAAGCTGCTTTTTCCATGACTCCAGAAAATGGTTTTATTGCTGGTGGACATTGGCGAGTGCAAAATACGAGCTTATGGATGAAGGATGGTGAGCTTAATGGTTTGGATTTTGTCTTACCGTGGAAATTACATAATAGTACGTGGACATTAGGTGAGAAATCACCCGTTGAATTACGCATTAAGCACGTCTCGAATTTGTTTGAATTCACCGATATCAAAGCGGATTTATCAGGAACGTATCCGCCAACGAAGACTCATCCGATCCAGCTTAGCAATGTTGGTTTTAAAATGTTAGGCGGGGAAATCAATCTCGATTTACTGCGCTGGCCACAAAATAAACCGGCAACAATTAGTGTTCATCAAGTGGAGCTTAGCGAGCTATTCACAAAACTAAAAGTTTCACAATTTGCTGTTTCTGGTCGAGTAAATGGTGAGTTGCCATTTTACCTTAATAATCCTGATTGGATTATTAAAGGGGGATGGATGGAAAATAACGGGCCTTTGACATTACGCTTAGATACCAATTTTGTGGAGTCTATTGCCAAAGATAATATTTCAGCAGGATCGGCGATTGGATGGCTACAATATCTTGAAATTCAACGCAGTCGTACCGATGTGAATGTCACAAACTTGGGATTACTCACCATGTCGACTATTCTTGAAGGGTATAACACTAAAGAAGCCAAGAAGCGTGAAGTTCACTTAAATTATCACCATGAAGAGAATATTTTTCAGTTATGGCGCAGTTTACGTTTTGGTACTGGCTTAGAAGAATGGCTCGAAAAGAATATATAAAAGGGAAAAGGACTAACGTGAAAACATTAAAATTGATCATGATGATGGCAATGGCGTCGCTATTAACGGCATGTTTACGCGTAGAAGTCGCTACGCCAGATAAGCCAATTAACATCAATATGAATGTTAAGATTGAACATGAAATCCAAATTAAAGCTGACCGACAAGTCGAAGAATTATTAAAGGAAAACAGCGATCTATTCGGTGAGGTACCTGCAAAATGATGAACTGGTTTAAAGTCGTCACGTTATGTTCCACATTAAGCATATTTTCTGCATTTGCTCTGACGGTGGAAGAAGGTAAAACTCACGGTATGGTGGGAGAAACCTTATCGGGATATTTGGCGGTAATTGACCAAAGTAGTGCAGATGCAAAGCAATTGGTTGAACATATCAATGCCGAAAGAAAAAATCGATATACAGAAATTGCAGATAAAAATGGGCTTAAAACCAATGATGTCGCAAGAATGGCTGGGCAGAAATTAGTTGAACGGGCGCCGACGGGAGAATATGTACGCGGTATTAATGGGCAATGGATGCAGAAAAAATAAAATGCGCACGAAAACTAATATAGTGCGCACTATTTAACGAGGCCTACTGCTAAGCAATCAGTAAATCAATATGGTTTTTCGCATGTGATTGCGCTTTCTCTGCGGATTTAGCGCTTAATGCGGTACCTTCCGCGAAAACAAATTCAATATCTGTAATACCGATAAAATTCAAAAACAGGGTAATGTAAGGCACCATCGTATCAGTTGGGGTGTCTTTATAAATACCACCACGGCTTGTGAGGACATAAGCCCGTTTATTGTTTAATAAGCCGACAGAACCTTGCTCGGTATATTTAAAGGTATGCCCAGAACGGGCGATAAAATCAAAGTAATGTTTCAACTGAGATGGCACGGAAAAGTTGTACATTGGCGCGGTGATCACCAGAACATCACTTTGTTTAATTTCATCAATGAGTTGATTTGATAGGTCTAAATGTGCTTGTTGCTGCGCGGTTTTAGTGTCAGTAGGTGCAAAAGCTGCTAAAATTTCGCCATCAATCGCAGGGATTGGCTGGTTAACTAAATCTCGAACTGTAAATTCATCATCGGGATTTTTTTCTTGCCACTGTTGTACAAAATAATCAGCCATTTTATTGCTGTGTGAATAATCTGCCAAAATGCTTGATTTCAATAGTAATACTTTACTCATTATTTTCCTCAGAACTCGTCTATCTTTCATTGAGTATAATGATACTCAGTGCATAACATATTGATAGGGATAAATTTAGAAGGCATGGTTCAAAAAAATTGATGGTATTTGTATGAGATAACTAAAACCATAAAACAAACCTAAATATTGTCTTTAGCCAAGGTATGAAGATGAAGATACCATGGCGCTATAATGAATTGAAAAATAAGGATTTAAGAATGGACTCCATTCTGTCAGCATTACATGCTGAAATTGAACAAACATCACTGCGTGATCAATGGCAACTGAAGAAGCGCCTTCACGGTATTGCAAAAATACAAGATCAAAAATCTCGTATGGCAGTTATCGAAGTTATCAAAGGGGATATTGAAAAGGCAAAACAGAAGGTTGAGAAAAAACGCCTGAATATGCCGAAAATTGTTTACCCTGAAAATTTACCGGTTAGCCAAAGAAAACAAGCTATTTTTGATGCGATTAATCAGCATCAAGTGGTGATCATCGCGGGTGAAACGGGATCAGGTAAAACCACGCAAATCCCTAAAATTTGCTTAGAACTTGGCCGTGGCGTGAAGGGTTTTATTGGTCATACTCAGCCAAGGAGATTAGCGGCTCGCTCAGTAGCTTCACGCCTTGCACAAGAATTAGAGTGCGAATTAGGAACCAATGTCGGTTATAAAGTTCGCTTTAGTGACCAAGTGAGTGATACCACCCAAGTTAAATTAATGACGGATGGTATTTTGCTAGCGGAATTGCAGAATGATAAATTGCTGCTGCAATACGACACTATCATTATCGATGAAGCCCATGAACGCAGTTTAAATATTGATTTTATTTTAGGGTATTTGCGCCAATTATTGCCTAAGCGCCCTGATTTAAAAGTCATTATTACATCAGCGACGATTGATCCAGAACGATTCTCTCGCCACTTTGGTCATGCACCGATTGTAGAGGTTTCAGGACGGACATACCCAGTTGAAGTACGTTATCGCCCAATTATGGGGGATGATAATGACAGCGAACGCGACCAAATTGACGGTATTATCGATGCCGTTAATGAGTTAGGACGTGAAAGTGCTGGCGATATTCTGATTTTCATGAGTGGTGAGCGTGAAATTCGTGATACCGCTGATGCCTTATCCAAGTTACAACTGCGTCATACGGAAGTCTTACCGCTGTTTGCTCGATTATCTAACAGTGAGCAAAACCGAATTTTCCATCCTCATGGTGGCCGTCGGATTATCCTTGCTACTAACGTCGCAGAAACCTCTCTGACGGTTCCGGGGATCAAGTATGTGATTGATACGGGTTATGCGCGTATCAGCCGTTATAGTTATCGCACCAAGGTACAACGTCTGCCTGTTGAAGCGATTTCGCAAGCCTCTGCTAATCAGCGTAAAGGGCGCTGTGGTCGTGTTTCGGACGGTATCTGTATCCGCTTGTATTCTGAAGAAGATTTCTTATCTCGACCGGAGTTTACCGATCCTGAAATCCTGAGAACCAACTTAGCGTCGGTCATTTTACAGATGACCTCAATCGGACTTGGGGATATCGCGGCATTTCCATTCGTTGAAGCACCGGATAAGCGCAATATTCAAGATGGTGTCAAATTACTGGAAGAGCTTGGTGGGATCCAACCTCATAAAGATGCAGATAAAGGTTATCGATTAACCGATATCGGACGCCAGTTAGCACAATTACCCGTTGACCCACGTTTAGCGCGAATGGTGATTGAAGCCAGAAAGTATGGAGCGGTACGCGAAACAATGGTGATCGTTTCGGCATTATCGATTCAAGATCCCCGTGAAAGACCGCTGGATAAGCAGCAAGCTTCTGATGAAAAACATCGACGTTTCCATGATAAGCAATCGGATTTTCTGGCATTTTTAAATCTGTGGGACTATTTAAAACAACAGCAAGAGGAATTATCTAACGCACAATTTAGAAAAATGTGTCGTCAGGATTTCCTTAACTATTTGCGAATTCGCGAGTGGCAAGATCTCTACACTCAGTTACGCCAAGTTGTGAAAGAGCAAGGGTTTGCGATCAATAGTGTACCGGCAGATTTTCGCAGTATTCATGTCTCGCTATTGGCAGGATTGCTCTCTCATATCGGTCAGAAAGATGCTGAAAAACATGAGTTTACGGGGGCGAGAAATGCGCGATTTACTATCTTCCCAGGCTCCGGTTTATTCAAAAAACCACCGAAGTGGACGATGGTCGCTGAACTGGTTGAAACATCAAAGTTGTGGGGTCGGATTGCGGCTTCCATTGATCCTGAATGGATTGAACCGCTAGCTGAGCATTTGGTAAAACACCACTATAGTGAGCCCCATTGGTCAAAATCAGAAGGTGCTGTGACAGCATCGGAAAAAGTAACTTTATATGGGTTGCCGATTGTGGCTTCACGCCAAGTGAATTATGGTTCGATTGATCCATTATTATGCCGTGAACTCTTTATTCGTCACGCACTGGTGGAAGGCGACTGGAATACCCGTCATGCGTTCTTCAGAGCTAACCTAAAACTGTTATCAGAAGTGGAAGATTTGGAACACAAATCACGCCGCCGAGATATTTTAGTGGATGACGAAACGCTATTTGCGTTTTATGACCAGCGTATTCCGAATGATGTGATTTCCTCTCGTCATTTTGATAACTGGTGGAAAACTGCATCAAAACAGCAACCGGATTTGCTCAGTTTTGAAAAAAATATGCTGATCAAAGAAGATGCCGGGAATGTGTCGGCGCTTGATTACCCAAATTATTGGTATCAAGGTGATCTCAAATTCCGTTTAAGCTACCAGTTTGAACCCGGCACTGACGCTGATGGCGTCACCGTTCATATCCCATTAGCCATTTTGAATCAGGTACAAAATGTGGGCTTTGACTGGCAAGTACCGGGCCTACGCCACGAATTAATCGTTGCATTAATCAAATCATTGCCTAAACCTATTCGTCGGAACTTTGTGCCTGCGCCAAACTATGCTTCTGCATTTTTGGAGCGAGTTCCAACTCCTGAAGGTAGTGTATTAGATAAGCTAGAACGCGAACTGCGTCGAATGACGGGGGTAACGGTAGAGCGTGAAGCTTGGCAATTAGACCAACTTCCAGTGCATTTAAAAATGACCTATCGAGTGGTGAATGACAAAAATAAAACCATCGCGGAAGGGCAAGATCTGGATGCCTTAAAAGATAGCCTTAAGGAAAAAGTGCAAGAAACACTGTCCGAAGTTGTGGATGATGGAATTGAACAAAGTGGCTTGCATATTTGGAGTTTCGGTGAGTTACCACAACGTTATGAACAAAAACGTGGGGGATATTCAGTTAAAGCTTATCCAGCGTTAGTGGACGAAAAGAACAGTGTGGGGATCCGTGTTTTTGAAACTGAACTCGAGCAACAGCAAGCAATGTGGGGCGGAGTTCGTCGGTTGTTACTCTTGAACATTCCTTCACCAATCAAATATTTGCATGAAAAACTGCCGAATAAATCCAAATTAGGACTCTATTTTAACCCTTATGGCAAAGTGCTTGAATTAATTGATGATTGTATTGCGTGCGGTATTGATCAGCTGATTGCAACTTATGGCGGCGCCGTATGGACTGAAGAGCAGTTTGAATCATTAAAAGAGTACGCGAGAGCGGAATTGAACGATGTGGTTGTGAATATCGCCAAGCAAGTTGAGCAAATCTTAACGTCGGTATTTGCTATCAATAAACGGTTGAAAGGTCGCGTTGATTTTTCGATGGCGCTCGCATTGTCTGATCTCAAAGCTCAAATGTCAGGATTGGTATTTAAAGGGTTTGTGACGGAGCAGGGCTGGAAGCGATTACCGGATATTTTGCGTTACTTAAACGGTATTGAACGTCGGTTAGAAAAGTTAGCCATCGATCCAAATCGTGACCGCGCGCAGATGAGCAAAGTTGAACACGTGCAAACCATGTGGCAGCAGTGGATGAGTAAACTCACTCCATTGCAAAAGCAGTTACCGGAAGTACAGGAAGTTCGCTGGATGATTGAAGAGTTGCGAGTGAGCTTGTTTGCTCAACAGCTTGGAACGCCATATCCGATTTCGGATAAACGTATCATTCAAACCATGGAAAGTTTAACGCAGCAACTGTAGTTTGGGGTTAATGATAGCGTTAGGCTGATGATAATTTATTGGCTAATAAGATAATTAATGCGCGATGTGGTAACTTTATCACTCGCGCATTTTTTTATTGTGAAATAGCCATAGAATTGATTACGGATAAGCTTTATGGCTCAACCCTTTTTTAGTTACAACATGCTAATGGGTTTGCACTATTTCTGCATTAGCAACTGAGTTGTCCTCAATATATTTAGCAAGCTAGCGCTGTTTGGGATTTATCGCTCAATAGCTTGTTCTATTTGCTGCTGAGTTGCTAATTTAAATTGAAAGCCTTCGATACGATCTTGCGCTTTAATTTGAGGTAATTTTTGCTGAAAGTGGCTTGGCGATTGCGGAGGGAATGATTGGGTTACGGCTGTTATTCTTTGAGACATCGAATGTGTCGCTTCTGATGGGGAATGAATAAAAGTAGGGCGATCAGCAAATGTGACTGTACGCAGATTCGTTGGGGCTATGTGCATTTTAGTTTCCTTATTGGTGAATAGTCATTCAAAAACTACATCACAAAAAAGGATGAAAATTGTAAAAAACGTGGGGGTTGAGCAGGGGGAAATAAAGATAATAAAAAATGAGCTAAATTCAATGGGTTAAATTTAGCTCATTAATAAAGAGTGGATTACGCTAACAGGGAATATAAAGCTGGTACTGAGGCTATCGCAATCCCAAATGCTAAAATTTTCTCAATTAACTTCAATGGCGCTTTTGCTGTTTGTTGTGAACGAGCATACAGAAAAATAATGATCCCTGGTGCATAAAGTACCACGGAGAGCATCAAGTTAATCAATCCTGACGCGTACAATAGCCATAATCCATAGACAGCAGCAACAAAACCAACCGCGAGCAGGGCTTTACTATGGCGTTGATAAGCAACTTTAACTAAGAAGGCACCGACCAAAAAGTAAGGAACCAAAATCATCTCTGAAGCGATAGTCAGCAGGGTATTGTAGTTACTGCCACTTAACCAAATCAGCACTAAAGATAATTGAACTGCACCATTGGTGAACCATAACGAAGAAGATGGCGCATCATTCTTATTTAATTTATTGAAAATTTTAGGGAATGATTGGTATTGTGCGGCAATATACGGAACTTCAGCCGCCATAATTGTCCAGCTCAAATAGGCACCACAAACAGAGATAATCAAACCAGCTGCAATAATGATGTCACCACTAGAGCCAATTAAAGAAACCATTAATGTTGCCATCGACGGGTTTTTAATCTCAGCCAGATCGGCTCGAGGCATGATCCCAAGAGATAAAAGCGTGACAAGAATATAGATAATTAATGCAGAGCTTACCGCAAAAATGGTGGCTAGACCGACATCTCGGCGGTTTTTCGCGCGAGCGGAGACGACGACAGCACCTTCAATACCAATAAAGACCCACAAAGTAATCAGCATGGTGTCTTTAACTTGTTCCCAAACGGGAATACCAAGGTCAATACCGCTAAAATCGGCATCAAAAATATCGAGCTTGAAGGCAAAGAACGCGAGTACGATAAATAACCCAAGAGGGACTAATTTCGCCATCGTGGCTAGCTTATTGATCCCCGCCGCCGTTTGCACACCGCGAAGAACTAAATAATGCACAACCCACAGTAAGATAGATTCACCGATCAGAGCTTGCCAAGTATTTCCATCGCCAAACACAATGTTATCCGGCGTGTCAGTAAAGAAGCTGATCGCAGCAAAAACAATGACTAAATAAGAAACGTTGGCGACAACAGCACACAACCAATAGCCCCATGCAGAGCAAAAACCAATAAACTCACCGAATCCTACTTTTGCATAAGTAAATATTCCACCATCCAGATCAGGACGAATTCTGGAAAGGAGTAAAAGAGAGAATGCAAGAAATAAGATCCCGACGCCCGTGATGGACCAGCCGATAATTAATGCTAATGGGCTTGCCACTTCAGCCATATTCTGCGGAAGGCTAAATACACCAGCACCAACCATTGAGCTAAGAACTAGCGCGGTGAGTGCAGTAAGGCTTAATGTATTTTTCAATGTATATCCTGGTTGTTGTGCAATCAAAAGTTAAAATCACGTTAAGATAGCAATGCTATAAATGGATTCACTGTCACAGCTTTTAAATCCAGTTGGATCGCCTGCTAAATTAGAGTGTGGATTCTACGAATGAAATGCGACAGATGCAATGGGAAAATATGCACAGAACAAGATGTTTTATTCACTTTCGTTGTTTATGGCAAATAGGCACACATTTTATAAACTACTCACTCGAGGTTATAAAAAAGTATGGCAGAGCAAACAAAAAAAGCCAGCTTGATATTTAAGCTGGCTTTCATAACAAAATAGAGCTATCTAATTATTTGAACAGGTCTGCACTGATGGTGACGCTGCCACCATTCGACTGCCATTCACGAGTGATATGGTAGTATTTTGCACCTTTAGCTTCTGCACGCTTGGCGATTTGATAACGAACTTCTGGGGTATTGGTGTAATAACCGGAGAAGGTAATAGAATCAAATGGAACCATCATAGCTGCGGCTGTTTTGTTCACTTCTTCAATGACATAGCCACTTGGTAATGTCACGCTAGTACGACCTGGTTGACTTGAGGAAGTTTCGAAGAAACGGCCAACCGCTTCGGTTGGTTCTTCTGAGCTTGCAACGCCTGGGATCAGAACTTTATCAGCAGCTTCACCACCTTGTGCTAACAACGCACGACCCGCTTCTGAATCAGCGGGAACAACTGCTTCTTCTTTTTGAATTTGGCGCTTAGGTGCATCTTTCTTATAGATATATGCGGTTGCTAAAGTGTTACCGCCGTCATTCATGGCTACGTTACGAACCACATAAAATGAGGCTGCATCTTTTTCTTTGGCTTTTTTCGCGATAGCTTCGTATAAGTCAGGTTCAGATGGGTAGAAACCACTTACAGTGACGGCATCAAAAGGTTGGTACACTTTTGCGTCCGCTTTAGACATTTCTTCAACACCACCGAAAACTCGGCGAGCAGATTCTTCACGTTTTGATGCATCTTTGGCGTACACATCAGCAACAACACGCATGTTGCCACTGTCACCTACATCATCAAGGCTTTGAATGTAAAAGGCATAAGCCCCCATCTTATCAGCCCTACGGGAAACTGCATCGGATGCTTCATAGATAGCATTAAAACGCCCAGTGACGGTTATACGCTCATAAGGTTGTAATTCAGTAGCCTGTTTTGGCGTTAATTCAACAGCCGCCTGTGTAGCGGTTATACTAGTTAATGATAGCACCGCGGCTGCGATGACCGTAGTTTTCAGCTTCATACAAAATCCTTCCGCCTTGCGCAATTTATTATAAACATGCTGAATAAATAGTGGTAACACATGGCGGTGATTATTACACGTAACTGCCCATGTTGTCGCACTATTTTATTTTTATAAGATACAAATAATGATTGACTAGTCAAATTTACCAGTTTTTTTAAAGTATCCAGTATTTTATTGACCTAAAACTAAGATTTCCACGGTGAATTCCATTTACTGTCTTAGAATCGTGATCAATTATGGATCAATAAGGCTAATTTCAGTAGGTTATTAGGACATTTTACATCTGTTCAACGACAAAATAGGACTTTTCCTTTTGATAAGGCAGTCATTTTTTTGGCGAATAACCTACAACATAGATTACTTCGAGCTTTAAAAAGGGAATATTATGCGAATTGGTATACCAAGAGAACGACTTGCCAATGAAGCGCGTGTTGCCGCTACACCATCAACAGTTACCCAATTGTTAAAATTGGGTTTTTCGGTGTGTGTCGAGCAAAATGCGGGACATTTAGCAAGTTTTGATGATGCAGCTTATGAGCAAGCTGGTGCAGAAATTGTCTCTCGTGAGAGTGCATTTTCTGCGGATATTGTATTTAAAGTGAATGCACCATTGTCGGACGAAATTCCTTTATTAAAAGAAGGGGCGACTTTAGTCAGCTTTATTTGGCCGGCGCAGAACCCTGAGTTAATGGAGGCACTGAAAGCCCGTAATATCAACGTAATGGCAATGGATGCAGTGCCGCGTATTTCTCGGGCACAATCACTCGATGCATTAAGTTCAATGGCAAATATCGCCGGTTACCGCGCGATTGTGGAAGCAGCTCATGAATTTGGACGCTTCTTCACCGGTCAAATTACTGCTGCTGGTAAAGTACCGCCAGCAAAAGTGATGATCATCGGTGCGGGTGTGGCGGGTCTGGCTGCGATCGGTGCGGCAGGTAGCTTAGGCGCGATTGTTCGAGCATTTGATACCCGCCCAGAAGTGAAAGAGCAAGTTCAAAGTATGGGTGCCGAGTTCCTCGAATTGGATTTTAAAGAGGAGGCGGGTAGCGGTGATGGTTACGCGAAAGTGATGTCTGAAGCCTTTATTAAGGCAGAAATGGCGCTATTTGCTGCGCAAGCAAAAGACGTGGATATTATTGTAACGACAGCGCTTATTCCGGGTAGACCAGCACCGAAATTGATCACCAAAGAGATGGTCGAATCAATGAAGCCGGGCAGTGTGGTGGTTGACCTTGCCGCACAAACGGGTGGTAACTGCGAGTTGACCCAAGCGGATAAATTAGTTGTCACTGAGAATGGTGTCAAAATCATTGGTTACACCGATTTACCAAGCCGTTTACCAACGCAATCGTCTCAGCTATATGGGACCAATCTTGTTAACTTGATGAAGCTGTTGTGCAAAGAAAAAGATGGCGAAATCACGATTGATTTTGATGATTTAGTCATTCGCGGCGTTACTGTTATCAAGCAAGGTGAAATCACTTGGCCAGCACCGCCAATTCAAGTTTCAGCTCAGCCACAAGCGAAGCCGAAAGCCGTTGAAAAGGTGAAAGCGCCAGAGAAAAAAATGTCACCGGTAACCAAGATGGCACTGATGGCACTGGCTATCATCCTGTTTGGATGGTTCGCCAACTCAGCTCCAGCCGAGTTTTTATCGCACTTTACCGTCTTTGCGCTGGCTTGTGTGGTGGGATACTACGTGGTGTGGAACGTCACCCATGCGCTGCATACCCCGTTGATGTCGGTCACTAACGCCATCTCAGGGATTATTGTTGTTGGTGCATTGCTGCAAATTGGCAGTGGTGGCTGGGTAAGTTTCTTATCCTTTATTGCGATCTTGATCGCAAGCATCAATATTTTCGGTGGGTTCACAGTAACTCAACGCATGTTAAAAATGTTTCGTAAGGGATAAGGGGTAACTTATGTTGTCAAGTGGAGTTGTGACAGCAGCCTACATCGTTGCTGCTATCCTATTTATTTTCAGCCTCGCGGGGCTATCTCGCCATGAAAGTTCTCAACGCGGGAACACATACGGCATTATCGGTATGGGGATTGCCCTGATTGCCACCATTTTGGGGCCTCATAGCGCCAATGTGGGTTGGATGATTGTGGCAATGGTGATCGGTGCCGTGATTGGTATTCGTTTAGCCAAAAAAGTTGAAATGACCGAAATGCCTGAGCTGGTTGCTATTTTGCACAGTTTTGTGGGTTTGGCAGCGGTACTTGTGGGCTTCAACAGCTTTATTGCAAGTGAAGGTCATGCCAGCAGCGTGATGGAAAATATTCATTTAACGGAAGTTTTCTTGGGTATTTTCATCGGTGCGGTCACGTTTACAGGCTCAATTGTGGCTTATGGCAAACTGTCAGGAAAAATGTCATCTAAGCCGATGATGTTACCAAATCGCCATAAATTAAACCTTGCGGCCTTAGTTGTTTCATTTATTTTGCTGGTTATTTTCGTTAAAACTGACAGCGTTGGCCTGCAAGTTTTCGTGATGCTAATCATGACTGCGATTGCATTAGCCTTCGGTTGGCATTTAGTTGCCTCTATCGGCGGTGCAGATATGCCAGTGGTGGTTTCCATGCTGAACTCATATTCAGGATGGGCAGCGGCAGCGGCAGGTTTTATGCTCAGTAATGACTTGCTGATCGTGACTGGGGCCTTAGTCGGTTCATCGGGTGCCATCCTTTCTTATATTATGTGTAAAGCGATGAACCGTTCGTTTATCAGTGTTATTGCAGGCGGGTTTGGTACTGATGGTTCATCAACTGGCTCTGAAGAAGAGATGGGCGAATACCGCGAAACCACAGCGGAAGAAGTCGCTGAAATGTTGAAAAACTCAACTTCAGTGATTATTACTCCGGGCTATGGTCTGGCTGTGGCTCAAGCGCAGTATCCGGTGCACGATATTACGGCAAAACTGCGTGAGCGTGGCATCAATGTTCGCTTCGGTATTCACCCAGTTGCAGGGCGTTTACCGGGGCACATGAACGTACTGTTAGCGGAAGCGAAAGTTCCTTATGACATCGTATTAGAAATGGATGAAATCAATGATGATTTCGCTGAAACAGATACGGTGCTGGTTATCGGTGCGAATGATACCGTTAACCCAGCGGCGCAAGAAGATCCAAACAGCCCAATTGCGGGTATGCCTGTGTTAGAAGTTTGGAAAGCGAATAATGTCGTTGTGTTTAAACGCTCAATGAATACAGGGTATGCAGGGGTACAAAACCCACTGTTCTTTAAAGAAAATACCCAAATGTTATTTGGTGATGCGAAAGCAAGCGTGGATGCAATTTTAAAAGCGCTGTAATTGCTTATCATTGACGGTATAAAATAAAACGCCCTGAATTCAGGGCGTTTTTATATCTGAATATTTTCTTTTTTATTATTAATCGAATTATGAGTAATTGATAATGGCCACTAAGAAGATAATAGTAAAAAGCTCACAAATATATCTATTTATGAGCTTCTAAATTTGATGTTTATCGCCAATTTAATTAATCATCCGCGGCACTAATAGGGCATACAAAGCCGTCAGGTTTAATCGCTAATAAATCGCATTTTAGCTTATCAATAACATGTTCCGCCGTATTTCCTAAGAACGCAGCAGAAAGCCCAGTACGACCTAATATGCCGAGTACCACGACACCCGCGTGTAGTTCTTCACACATGTCAGGAATGATTTTTTCAGGTAGCCCTTCACGAACATGGGTGTATTTCTCATCAATTGCAAACTTCTGCCGCAGGCTTTTCATGGCTATCAGATGCTGACCGCGTAGGGCATTGTTATACAAGCTTGGGTCAAAATCAGGCAGTTCAATGGCAATGTTCATTGGCGCAATGGGGTAAGCGCTGACTAAATGAATTTCCTGCTCTTTAATGATCCTTCGAGCGAGATCTTGGGTTTTCTCAACCAACTTGATGTTTAGGTCATCATGGTAAGACTCTTCATTAGAAAGATTCACCGCAACTACTACAGAACCGTGATCTGGCCAAACTTTGTCTTTCACCATCCAAACAGGACACGGGCATTTTCTTAATAAATGCCAGTCTAATGGGGTAAAAATGATGGATTCTAAGTTGTCAGTTTGGTGCGCCATTTTCAGTAGAAGATCATGTTGACCGCTAATGACTTCCTGAATGATGGCTTCATAAGGCTTGTTGTGCCAAATGACTTTAATTTCTATCTCAATACCCGCTTCTAAATAAAAATGGGCTTGTTGCTTTATCCACGCGGCTTTTTGGCTGATCACCCCTTTGCGCATTGCATTGCGTTCCTCAGGAGAAAGCAGGGTAGTCATGTCATAAGATAGGTCATAGATAGGCAGGAAGGCTTTTATCCGTCCGCCATTACGCTGTACGATATAAACTGCACGCCTTAATGCCGGTTGATCATCCTGATTTGGGTCGATTGCTACTAAAAGATTTTTATAGTTAGCCATGCTGACATCCTCTCAATAAACGGATAGTTCCATCTCTCTAAACTATGTTATTGGGGATAAATACGCAAGAAATGTGATTAAAAAGTAACAACGGATCACAAAGTTTGTGACCCGTTTATAGGAATATTAGCAAGAAACTGGGGATACTTTACCAGCGATATCAGTTAGTTTTGCCATATCGTCGATGGTAATATATTTACCTTTAACGCTGAGCATACCGCTTTTTTGGAAGCGACCTAACAGACGGCTAATTGTCTCAACGGTTAAGCCAAGGTAATTACCAATATCACCACGAGTCATGGTGAGTCTGAATTCTCTTGGAGAAAAACCACGCTCAGCAAAACGATGAGATAGGTTGAGAATAAATGCAGCTAAACGCTCTTCCGCATTTTTCTTAGATAATAAGAGGATCATTTCTTGGTCCCCTTTAATTTCACCGCTCATCAGGCGCATAATTTGTTGGCGCAGGTTAGGCATTTTGCCAGATAAATCGTCCAGCGTTTCAAATGGAATTTCACAAACCATTGAAGTTTCTAGCGCTTGAGCAAAACTTGGGTGCTGTGTATGAATAATGGCATCAAAACCAACGAGGTCGCCCGCTAAGTGGAAACCTGTGATTTGCTCATCGCCTTCTTCAGTAATGGTGTAGCTTTTAATTGTGCCAGAGCGAATAGCGTATAAAGAACGTAATTCATCGCCTGCTTTAAATAAAGCTTGGCCTTTTTGAATAGGTTTTTTACGTTCGATAATATTATCGAGTTGATCCAGTTCGTGTTCATTCAGAGTAAAAGGAATACACAGCTGACTAATACTGCAATCCTGGCAATGAATAGCACAACCACCAGACTGGATGCGACGAACAACTCTTTTTTCTGGGATCATATTAAATGCTCAATCAGGTTAAAATTATTGATATGAGTCAATTTTAGCATAAGATAATTGAACAGGTAAGGGCTATATAAGACAGAAACGAGTTATTAAATAAAAAAGCAAAGAATGCTAAATTTACCAATCTAATAGATTCAGCAGATCATGCTAATTTACAGGATATTAGCAATTGCAAGATTTGACCTATATTAAATACATAAATTTAATATATAAAAAGAGAGATAAAAAACATAGTAAAAACATGTTTTATTTTACATAGTTTATTAGCATTAAATTAACACAAGAATAAACAGAAAAATATCATTTTTTCCTATTAACCTATAAAAAGAGGTCATAATGAGTAACAATTTGATGTCGTTGCCCCCATTAATGACAGCTGTCGACATTATTGATCCAAGCGTTTCGGATGAACTGCAGCTAATAGAGATTCCGCTCCCTAAACTCCTTCCTGGTCATTTAATCGTTAAAGTGGAAGCCGCAGGTGTTAACCGTCCTGATATTTTCCAACGCAAAGGTTCATACCCGCCACCGCCAGATGCATCGCCAATCATGGGACTTGAGGTATCGGGTACGGTTGTGGCTAAAGCCGATGATGTGACGCAATGGACGATAGGTGACCGTATTTGTGCGCTTGTGGCAGGTGGTGGTTACGCCGAGTACTGCTTAGTGCACCAAGATATCGCTTTGCCATTAGGAAATTTATCCTTTGAAGAAGGGGCGGCTATCCCAGAGAACTTTTTTACTGTTTGGGCGAATATGTTCCAGATTGGGCAGCTGAAACAAGGGGATACAGTACTTATTCATGGTGGCACCTCGGGTATTGGTAGTGTTGCTATCCAACTCGCAAAAGCATTTGGTGCCACGGTGATAACGACGGTTGGCTCAGAAGATAAAGCGGTAGCGGCGAAATCACTTGGTGCGGATTGTGTGATTAATTACCGAACAGACGATTTTGTGAAAGTGACTCAGGAGTATACAAATCATCATGGTGTGAATATGGTCGTCGATATTATTGGTGGCGACTATGTGAGCAAAAACTACGTAGTAGCAGCAAAATTTGGGCGGATCATCCAAATTGGCATGATGAAAGGAAACCCAACTCAGCTGAACATGATGCCATTGATGGTAAAACGTTTAACCCATACAGGGTCAACAATGCGCTCTCGAAGTAATGAAGAGAAAGCGCAAATCGCTAAAGAGCTGCATCAGCAAGTATGGGGAATGCTACAGAACGGTAAGATAAAACCAATAATTAACAAAATATATACATTATGTCAGGTGGAAAGCGCACATCACCATATGGAATCAGGGGATTTGATTGGTAAAATTATTTTAGTAAACAGTTAGCTACGGCTTAACTATTTTTTAATGTTTATATAATTAGATAATAATTACGTATGTTATTATTTTTATTTATAACAAATAATTTACATTATCAAGTCTTTTAAGCGTAAATATCTCTTTACAGATGATTAATTTTTGAATTTTTGTGCCTGTCCACAAATCCGAACAAAATTAAGATGAGTTTGTTAATGTTTTAATGAAGATGGATTATATCTATAGACAAGTTGGCTCATTAACGGCTTGTCTACTACTGAATATAGGTTAAGGATATAAGTCTAGTCATATCATTAACAAGTTGTCATTCGACACAGACATCCCCCCGTTATTGCACTTTCCAATGATAATAAGTTGAGTAACTTAATGCAGCTGGTGCCAGCCAGCTGTAGTTTGAAGGTGTAGTGATAATGAATAATTTTAAAAATAAAAACATGAATGTCGATGCATTGTTCCTCGGACCTAAATCTGAAAATGCGGTATTTTTTAGAGAAATGATGGAATACGCAGTGACTGAGCATATGCATTGGCGTTCTGGTTATCATCCCGAAGATCCCGATTTAATTACTACCGTCGATAGATATGCACCGGAATATCGGGATACGTTATATCGCACTGAAGGTATCCTTAATCAGCTTTCCTCGAAATTGAAAACTACGTCAGTGCCTTGGTTTTCACCGCGTTACATGGGGCATATGAACGCGGATACACTGATGATCTCCAATCTCGCGTATGTCATGGCAATGATGTACAACCCAAATAACTGCGCACAAGAATCTTCGCCAACGACGACGGTATTAGAAATCGAAGCGGGGTTAGATTTATGCGGTATGTTTGGGTATGACGTGCAAAAATCTTGGGGGCACATTACCTCTGGTGGCACAGTGGCTAACTATGAAGGGTTATGGGTCGCGAGAAACATTAAAACCTTACCTTTAGCCATGGCATCCCATCCTCAAGCCAAACAACTTTTAACGGATATTTCAGAAACCGCATTACTGAATATGCGAACTAGTGATGTACTGGATCTGATTGATGAGTTGAAAAAGCAAGGATTGTTTGAAGAGATCCGTAATCTGACCTGCCGAGGTACCGGCGTTGAACAAGGTAAACTCGGTAAATTATTAGTGCCGCAATCCAAGCATTATTCGTGGATGAAAGCGATGGATATTTTAGGGTTAGGGCAGCAAAACATTGTTCAACTTCCCGTGGATAAACGTTATCGCACGGATGTGGCGCAAATGCGTGATATCGTTTTCTCTCTCATTGAAAAGGGTGAACCGATCCTAGCCGTGGTTGCCGTTGTCGGAACCACAGAAACAGGTGCTATTGATAACGTCGCTGAAGTCATCAAATTACGGGAAGAATGTGAACAACGCTTTGGCGTTTCATTCTATGTGCATATTGATGCCGCGTATGCGGGCTATGCCTGTGCGATGTTCCGTGATGAAAACAACCAATTCCTTGAATATGATGCGCTTATTGAGCGTTACCATAGCGAAGGTGTTTTCCCGCCAGATATCGTTTGGCCAAAGCCCGATGTTTATCAAAGTTTCCGTGCTTTAAACCAAGCTGATTCCATCACAGTCGATCCGCATAAAGTTGGTTTTATCCCTTATGCGGCAGGGGCGATTTGTATGAGGGACAAACGCATTGTCGATTTGATTTCCTATCATGCGGCCTATGTGTTTGAAGAAGTGAAAGAAAGTAGCCGTAAAACCGATAAGCAACAGAATGTATTACTGGGTTCATCGATTATGGAAGGCTCAAAAGCAGGTGCGACGGCAGCGGCGGTATGGGCTGCTCATCGGTTAGTTCCGCTGAACTTATTGGGGTATGGCAAGGTCATCGCAGCAGGGGTTACAACCGCCAATTGGATGATCGAAAAAATCAATGCCAGCGAGCCGTTTGTGATTGATGGGCGTGAGTTTACATTGGCAGCGATGCCTGCACCGGATTTCCACATGATCAATTTTATGTTCAGGGAGACGGGCAATACCTCATTAGAGAAGCAAAACCAGTTAAATAAACGTTTGTATGAACTCTGCTCTTATGCGGCAGGACGTACTTATGCAAATGACTTTTTAACCTCGTCAACATCACTAACCCATGAAGAATACGGTGATAATCCTCAGAATCTGTGTCTAGAAGCGAATTTCAAGGAAGAGGAATGGCATAAAGTCCATTCAATTTATGTATTAAGGGCCGCAATTATGACCCATTGCCTGCGTGATAAACAGCACTTCGAAAGCTACTGGAATGAATTAAGAAACATCTTTGAAGACAAACTACAACAGCTCATTGATGAAGAAAATAAACGTAATCATTCCATCCAAAAAGTTAGTGTTTAATTAATTTTGTTAGGATCTCAATATGAAAAATCGCACACTTGGTAGTGTTTTTATTGTTGCAGGTACTACGATCGGCGCTGGAATGTTGGCGATGCCAATTGCAGCGGGAAGTAACGGGTTTTCAGTCAGTTTAGTGATGTTGTTTGGGTTGTGGGCGCTAATGTGCTACACCGCATTATTGCTGGTTGAGGTTTACCAACATGAATCTCATGAAACGGGGATAGGTAGTGTTGCTCAGCGCTATTTAGGTTCTGGTGGGAAGTTCATTACTGGTTTCAGTATGATGTTTTTAATGTATGCCTTAACCGCCGCGTATGTGACAGGCGCAGGGCAAATTATTACTTCAAACCTGAAAGGCAGTTTTGCCATTGAAATGGCAGATTGGATGGGGATTGTCATCTTTACCATTATCGGTGGTGGGGTGGTTTGCTTTGGTACCTCGTCTGTCGATTTTATTAACCGCATCTTATTTACTGCCAAGATTGTGTTTTTAGTGATCATTCTTGCGATGATGTTCCCGCATGTTGAACAAGTGAACTTGCTTTCTTCACCAACAGAAAAAATCCTGATCCTCGCGGCTATCCCAGTCTTCTTTACATCATTTGGTTTCCACGGAAGTGTACCAAGTGTCGTGAAATATATGGGCGGTGATGTCAAAAAACTGCGAATTATCTTTATCTTAGGAAGTGCGATTCCGTTAGTTGCCTACATTTTATGGCAAATCGCTACGCTGGGCAGCATTAGCACAAGTACCTTTGTGGGGATTTTAGCTGAAAACTCAGGGTTAAATGGATTGCTTGAAGCCATTAAAGCAGTTGCGCAGTCAGGTAAAACTGAACTCGTCGCTCAAATGTTTATGAGCTTAGCATTAGCCACATCATTCCTTGGTGTTGCGTTAGGCTTGTTTGACTTCTTAGCAGACTTGTTTAAACGCCAAGATAACGCTTCAGGGCGTATTCAAACTGGGTTAATTACCTTTTTACCACCGCTGGTTTTTGCCTTGTTTTATCCGAAAGGCTTCGTGATGGCGTTAGGTTATGCGGCAATCGCGCTGTCTATCTTAGCGTTATTACTGCCAAGCGCGATGGCTCTGAAATCACGAGATGTTAACCCTCGTAAGTATCAAGTACTCGGTGGCAAGCCTGCATTATGGATTGTATTCCTGTGTGGTATTGCGGTTATTGGTATCCAGCTTGGTATTGTTTTCAAAGTTCTGCCTGATATTGGCTAACACTAACGAGTTATTGTTTTGATTTAGAAAGCCAGTTCTCTCGCAGAACTGGCTTTTTTCATTTACGAAGATCACTAAAAACACTTTTTGTACGCTAAGACGCTAATTTTCTCGTTATCATAATGATAATGGTTATCATTAGCACGCAATAATAAAAACAGATATATCTAATTCTGGCATTATTCAGAAAACCGATTATGATATTAGATATATCGGTTTTTAATTTTTGCACATTCACTGAGAGATCAAATGGACAATCCAAAAACCCTCGATACATGCCTATGCGAGGGTAAAAGTGTTCGGCGCATGTTTAATCCAAAACAACTGCGTATTTATATTTTGCATTTACTCGTAGATGGTGCGAATTATGGTTATGAACTGATAAAAAAAATTAGTGAAGGAACGGCAGGATTTTATTGTCCAAGCCCTGGCGTGATTTATCCGACACTAACATTGCTGGAAGAGGTGGGTTTTATTTCAACCAGTAAAGGAACGGGCAAAGGGCGTAAATGCTTTGCCATTACGCCGGAAGGTCGCTGTTTTTTACTATTAAAGGCAGAGATTCTTGCTGAAGTGAAAATGAAGCTAAATTATGCACAAGAACTGAAAGCCGGAAATCAATTTGCCAATGAAATTGAGTTAGCGGTTGATAAATTCAAGTCATTACTCAGACACAAAATTGTTTTACAACAGTTATCGAAACAAGAATCCGCCCAAGTGGTCAACATTATTAACCAAGCTGTGAAACGCATTGAACAAGTGAATGCGGCGCTATTAATTTCAGAAGAGAACGTAGTAGAAGGAAAATAACATGGCAAAAACCCGTCATATTATCCAAGTTAAAGAGCAAATTCATATGAAAGAAACTATGCAGCCAGAACAAGTGATGCAGCCAGAAGAAAATAAGCAAATTGAGCCAAAAGAAGAACCGGCAGATTCTGCACCGAAGAGTAAGGTGAAATTTAAAGAGGTCGTTTGCCCAAGTGTGCCGATGTCATACTTTAAGCGAGCAAAAAAACAGAAATATTAAGTTGAGTTCCACGTAACATAGAGTGGCAAAACAGTTATTCATAAAATGAGAGTAAATAGGGTGATTGGCCTCCATTTCACCGATAAAGATTTGCGTTACTTTATTAATAATTATTTTGTCACGGTATTATTTTGTCATTGAAGTAATGAAGAAGCCCCTAGCGCAAGTTTGCAGCTAGGGGCTTTATTATTTTAGATCTCGAGCATAGTTTGAATTCGTTCTATCTCTTCAATCCACTGCTGCTGAAGTAAAGGCTTCTGATGAGCAACTTTACGTTGTTTATCGGCTGCTAACTTTTCCTCCAATTCTAACAGTTGTTCAAGAAGGTCATCTTCATGAGAATGAGCAATGGCTTCTGGTATATTTTCAGAAATCAAACGGGTCTGATTCTTTTCTAATTCGTCCTCTGATAAGGCAGATTGGCTCTCTATCTTCAGGTAAATTTCCTCAAGACTCAGATACTCTTCCAAGCGATTATTGTGAATATACCAATAACGCTGGCAACTATTCTCAATTAACCATTTATCATGGCTAACCACCAATAGCGCCCCTTCGAATTGGGATATTTGCTCACTTAATGCTTCCTTACCTTCAAGATCAAGGTGGTTTGTTGGTTCATCCAGCAAAATCAACGCGTATTGCGCCAAACTGAGCCCAATAAATAACAAACGTGCGCGTTCGCCACCACTTAACGTTGCCACTTTTTGCTGATGGCGAGAATAGACAAAACCTGCACTGATCAGCGCCATTTTTCGTTGTTCATTGGTGAGAGGGGCAAAATGCCGCAACGCATCGATTAAACTATCGTGATCATTCAATTGTTCTAACTGCTGATCGTAATAACCCACTGAAATCGTTGGATGAAACTTTAACTGAGTTTCATAACGCAAATCCGCGAGGTATTGCTGCCAAATCAAACGCAATAACGTGGATTTTCCGCAACCATTGGCGCCCATAATGGCAATTCGGTCACCGCTTTTCACTTGCGAAAAGGGGACTGAAAACAGAAATTGTCCGTCCGGCGTGGTGACTTGCGTATTATCCAACTCAAGCACTCGATCGGCAGGAATCGCTTTGCCATTCAGCAGCAATTGCCATTGATAGCCTTCAGTGAGGTCGGTTTGATCCTCTTTTAAACGATCTATTTGCTTTTCCATCTGCTTCGCTTTGCGGGCAAGCCCTTCATTATCATAAACCTTACCCCAAATGGCTAACCGTTTGGCACTTGAAGCAATACGGTCAATTTCCTTTTGCTCAGCGTTAAAGCGATGCTCATCGGCGCGGTCGGTTTCTGCTAATGCTTGGCGTGCTTGGCTGCATGGAAGCCGATAAAAATGCAGAGTTTTATCCCGTAAAATCCACGTACTGTTTGTCACCTTATCCAACAAGGATTGGTCATGAGAAACCAACACAAAGCTACCTTTCCAGCTCTGAAGGAAATTCCCTAACCAAATAAGGGTAGGTAAATCCAGATGGTTACTCGGTTCATCTAACAGCAATAAATCAGGCTGGCTGATTAACGCGCGTCCTAACAGTAAACGTGTATGTTGACCACCACTAATGGCATTTGCTGATTGCTCCCACTGATGAGGTGCAAATCCCAATTCCGTTAATAGCACTTCTGCTCGCCAACGTTCGGAAAGATGTTCTTGTGTAGGCAATTTTTGCAGTAGCGCATTTATCAAGGTTAACGGGGCGACTTCTGCCGGAAGATGCTGCTCGATATATGCCGTAACACAATGATTGGCATAGGTAATTTGCCCGCTATTTGGTGATAACTGGGAAGTTAACAGCTTTAATAAGGTACTTTTGCCGCTACCATTGTGACCAATCAGACCAATACGGTCACCTTGCAGTAAAGTGAAGCTGATATCAGACAGTAATGAGGTGGTGGATGTATCGTAGTTTAATGATTTTACAGATAATAATGTGCTCATAGCTTACTCAAATTCTAGGCGTAAAAACGCCGGGTATCGTCGATACGACAACCCAGTAAGCTGAGAAAAGACTCTTTAGCTGCTTTGCTCAGGCAGGGTTATCGCAGTGTAACACTGTGAAAGCCTGAGCTCTGGCGATTACCAAAGAAGTGTGAGTATTCAATAAGATCACACAACAGCATAAGATTAGCCTCCTTTTTTATTTTCAATATTTCGGTTGAACAATGGGCGGATGATAGCAAAGAGGAGGATTTTAGAGCAATAGCAACCATTCACTCTGTTTATCTGTTGTTATGAATCATTGGTTATAAATCATTCTTATAATGGCGTTGCTTTGATGAATAAAACTGCTGAGTGTTAGGCTTTAGCGCCATCGATGGTTAAAATTGAGCCTCAAACAACAAGAGAGATAATAATGGATATACAAATTAGAACGGCAACCCGTGAAGATGCCCCGTTGATTTTAGAGATGATTATTGAGTTAGCTGTCTATGAAAAAGCGCGTCATGAAGTAAAAGCCAGTGTTGCTGATATTGAAAACTCATTGTTCGCACCAGATTCCAAAACCGAAGCGTTACTGTGTTATGTTGACGGTAAACCGGCGGGTTATGCCGTATTTTTTACCAGTTATTCAACATGGTTAGGCAATAATGGGATTTATTTAGAAGATTTGTATGTTTCACCCGAATGTCGTGGCGCGGGTGCAGGGAAAAAGCTCCTCAAGCACATTGCTAAATTGGCTTTTGAACGTCAGTGCCAGCGCTTAGAGTGGAGCGTATTAGATTGGAATCAGCCAGCCATTGATTTTTACCAAAGCATCGGAGCACAACCACAAGACGAATGGGTGCGATATCGTATGGATGCTGAAACAATTGCGAAGTTTGCCAATTAATTTGCTAGCAAAGCGATATTAACTGCTAAAAAACATTAACGCTTAAATAATATTTTCATCACCAAACCAAAGCCAGCAAATAACGTTGCTGGCTTTATTGTTACTTTTTTATATTCCTATCTACACTTGAAACAATCCTTTTTTTCGAGTGGGTGACTTTTTTGTGATATATAGCGACTTAACCTAAGCTAAATTCTGATAAAGTTATAATAAATAATAAGATAGCCTCGTGAAATGGCTGTTATATAGACTTTGTCCGTTATAAAAATAATAAAAAAATAAAATGTAGATGATATTTATTTCAAGAGAAAACAGTTTTGTGATGTGACTAATTAATTTAATTAACGACCAAAAACAACTGTGGTTCACTAATTTATTCAATGAATAGAGAAGGGATGGTATGAAAATAAATAAGCGCAAAGTATCGTTTTATCTTATTTTGGTTCTGGCAATTATGGCGGCCGGATATTATTACTGGAGCCAAAATTCGAGTAGTCTTCCAGAAGGGTTCGCACAAAGTAATGGCAGAATTGAAGCCACCGAGATAGATATTGCGACTAAAACCGCGGGACGAATCGATACCATCCTTGTCAAAGAAGGGGATATTGTCCAACAAGGGCAAGAGCTCGCCCGTATGGATACCCGTGCCTTACAGGAACAACTCCATGAAGTACAAGCTCAGTTACGCCAAGCGATTAGTGCGGTTGCCACGGCAGAATCAGGGTTAGTACAGCGCAAAAGTGAAAAGCTGGCGGCTCAGGCTGTAGTCCGTCAACGTGAAGCGGAGTTAGATGCCGCGCAAAAACGATTAAATCGTTCTCGTGTTTTGGTTAAAACTAAAGCGGTCTCTCAACAGCAAGTGGATGATGATACAGCACAAATGCAAGGCTCGAAGGCTGCGCTTGAAGCTTCGAAGGCCCAAGTTGCTGCATCCACCGCTGCCATTGACTCTGCACAAGCGGGGATTGTCCAAGCGAAAAACCGCGTAGAAGCTGCAACGGCCACAGAAAGACGCATTACGGCTGATTTAGAAGACAGTATTCTAAAAGCACCACGTAATGGCCGTATTCAATATCGAGTTGCAGAGCCCGGTGAAGTTCTAGGTGCGGGTGGTCGCGTGCTGAATATGGTTGATTTAAGTGATGTGTATATGACTTTTTTCTTGCCAACAGAACAAGCTGGTAAGGTTGCTCTTGGAAGTGAAGTTCATATTATTCTCGATGCCGCCCCGAATATTGTGATCCCAGCCAAAACCTCATTCGTTGCCAGTGTTGCACAATTTACGCCTAAAACAGTGGAAACTCAAAATGAGCGTTTGAAACTAATGTTCCGCGTTCGTGCACGTATTTCCCCTGAATTACTGGAAAAACACCTTGAATATGTCAAAACAGGTTTACCTGGAAAAGCGTACGTTCGTTTAGATGCACAAGCTGCATGGCCAATCGATCTTGAGGTGAGATTACCAGAATGACCGATAAATTGATGGATGATGTGATTGTTGATTTACAGCATGTCAGCCAACATTACGGTGATAACTGTGCGTTGGATGACATCACTCTCGCCATTCCTGCTCGAAAAATGGTAGGGCTGATTGGCCCCGATGGCGTGGGCAAATCAAGCTTAATGTCACTGATTGCAGGCGCCCGTGTGATCCAGCAGGGGCAAGTCAACGTACTCAATGGCGATATGCATAACAGCGACCATCGTCGCAATGTCTGCCCTAAAATTGCCTACATGCCTCAAGGGTTAGGGAAAAACCTTTACCATACGCTTTCCGTGTACGAGAACGTGGATTTTTTCGGCAGATTATTTGGGCAATCCAACGAAGAGCGGGCGTATCGCATTCAGGATCTTCTTGAAAGTACGGGACTAGCCCCCTTTAAAGACCGACCAGCAGGGAAGTTATCGGGCGGGATGAAGCAAAAGCTAGGATTATGCTGCGCGCTAATTCACGACCCAGATTTATTGATTCTTGATGAACCGACAACGGGGGTTGATCCCTTATCTCGAGCGCAGTTTTGGGATCTTATTGACCGTATTCGAGAACGCCAAACCAATATGAGTGTGCTGGTGGCCACGGCCTATATGGAAGAAGCGGAGCGTTTTGATTGGTTGGTGGCTATGGATGACGGCAAGGTGATGGCAACTGGGCATGCTTCTGAATTAAAAGCCCAAACGGGTTGTGATGACCTTGAAGCTGCTTTTATCGCGTTGTTACCTGAAGAAAAACGCGCAGGTCACCAAAAAGTGGTGATCCCGCCTCGAGATACACGAGATGATGATGTTATCGCTATCGAAGCTCAGGACTTAACCATGCGTTTCGGTAATTTTGTGGCGGTGGATCATGTGAATTTTAAAATTCCGAAAGGGGAAATTTTCGGCTTTTTAGGTTCCAATGGGTGTGGTAAATCCACCACCATGAAAATGTTAACAGGCTTATTGCAAGCCAGTGAAGGGCAAGCGTGGCTGTTTGGGCAAGAGATTGACCCAAAAGACATTGAAACCCGCAAGCGCGTCGGGTATATGTCCCAAGCGTTCTCCCTGTATAGCGAATTGAGTGTTCAGCAAAACCTTGAGTTACATGCCAAATTATTCCACATTCCCGAAGATAAAATTAACCAGCGCATTGATGAAATGTGCCAGCGTTTTGACTTAGACGATGTTAGAGAAACACTCCCTGATGACCTGCCGCTAGGGATACGCCAACGCCTCTCTTTGGCCGTGGCAGTTATCCACCAGCCGGAAATGCTGATCCTTGATGAACCGACTTCCGGGGTTGACCCCGTCGCCCGGGATATGTTCTGGAACTTAATGGTCGACCTTTCAAGACGTGACGGCGTCACTATTTTTATCTCCACCCACTTTATGAACGAAGCGGAACGCTGCGACCGCATTTCATTGATGCATGCGGGCAAAGTACTGGATTGCGATACGCCAGAAAACTTGATTAAAAAGCGTGGGTTAGACACTTTAGAAGCCACGTTTATTGCCTACTTACAGGATGCGGTTGGCGATAAAGATACAGGCAAAGAGACTGCCCCTGAATTTCATGTGGATGCAAAACTGAAAGAGCAAGCGGCGGAAGCACTCAAAAAACGCTTTAGTTTACGACGCTTATTTAGCTACAGCATTCGTGAAGGGATGGAGTTACGGCGCGACCCCGTGCGTTCCACATTAGCGTTATTAGGAACGGTGATCCTGATGTTTATCATGGGATATGGGATCAGCATGGACGTGGAAAATCTACGTTTTGCTGTACTCGACCGAGATCAAACCGGCTTAAGCCAAGGCTATACGCTGAATTTGGCGGGTTCTCGCTACTTTATTGAACAGCCTCCATTGCAGGATTATGAGCAGCTCGAGTCAGGGATGCGCAGCGGAAAAATCACTGTAGCCATAGAAATTCCGCCTAATTTTGCCCGTGATATTGCCAAAGGAAATAACGTTAAACTGGGCGTATGGATAGACGGTGCAATGCCAAACCGAGCGGAAACGGTGCGAGGGTATGTACAAGCGATGCATTTAGCGTGGTTAAGCACAATGGCGGCTCGCCAACCGGCTGGTGTTGCGGGAATTCCGGCTATTGATATCGAAACACGCTATCGCTATAACCCGGATGTTCGTAGCTTACCGGCGATTGTTCCCGCCGTTATTCCTCTGTTATTGATGATGATCCCTGCAATGCTCAGCGCGCTCAGTGTGGTGCGTGAAAAAGAGTTGGGTTCAATTATTAATCTTTATGTCACCCCGATCACCAAATTAGAATTCCTGCTCGGTAAACAACTCCCTTATATTGTTTTAGGGATGTTCAACTTTGTTTTACTTTGCATTTTATCTGTCTATGTTTTTGGTGTGGAATTTAAAGGTAGTTTCTTGTCATTGAGCTTGGCGGCGTTTTTGTACATCACCATAGCAACCGGAATGGGGCTGCTGATTTCCTGCTTTATGAAAAGCCAAATTGCAGCCATTTTCGGGACCTCAATTATTACCTTGATCCCCGCAACTCAATTTTCCGGCATGATTGACCCCGTTTCTTCCTTGGAAGGGATTGGTCGCTGGGTAGGGCAAATTTACCCAACATCCCATTTTTTGACCATTACACGGGGAACCTTCTCTAAAGGGCTTAATTTCTTTGATTTACAAGCCTCATTTATCCCGCTAGCCATCACGATCCCGATTGTGATTGGCTTGAGTGTTTATTTCCTGAAAAAGCAGGAGGCATAGGGATGTTTCGTAAAATACAGAATATTTTTAACTTGGGCGTGAAAGAGTTACGAAGCTTAGGGCGTGATAAGGCAATGCTGGCGCTGATTGTGTTTGCGTTTACTGTCTCGATTTATTCCTCTGCAACAGTGACGCCGGGCTCGCTGCATAATGCCCCGATAGCCATTGCTGACCAGGATAAATCCCAGCTTTCAAATCGTATTATTAATAGTTTCTATGAACCGTATTTCTTGCCGCCAGCGGATATTGTGCCGAATGAAATAGATGGCTTACTAGACAGAGGCGCTTATACATTTGCAATTGATATTCCCCCTAACTTTCAACGGGATGTACTTGCAGGGCGCCACCCTCAATTGCAAGTTAATATCGATGCAACACGCATGAGTCAGGCTTTTTTGGGTAATAGCTATATCCAAAATATTACCTTAGGAGAAGTGAACGAATTTCTGGCGAAATACCGTAGTCAAGGGCGTTTACCGGTTGATCTTGAAGTTCGTATGCGGTTTAACCCAAACTTAACGCAGTCTTGGTTTGGCTCGGTGATGGCTATCATTAACAACATCACAATGTTATCGATTGTTCTAACTGGTGCAGCGCTGATCCGCGAACGTGAGCATGGTACCGTCGAGCACTTAATGGTGATGCCGCTAACGCCTTTTGAAATCATGATGTCAAAGATTTGGTCGATGGGATTAGTGGTACTGATTGCCTCGGCAGTCTCGCTGTTGCTGGTGGTCAAAACCTTGCTGCAAGTACCGATTGAAGGGTCGATATTGCTGTTCATATGTGGAGTTGCGCTCAGTCTATTTGCCACCACATCGATTGGGATTTTTATGGGGACCATTGCGCGCTCAATGCCACAATTTGGCCTATTGATGATCTTAGTGTTATTACCATTAAACATGCTTTCAGGGGGGATGACTGCCCGGGAAAGTATGCCGCAACTGGTACAAGACATCATGCTAACCATGCCGACAACCCACTTTGTTAGCCTAGCACAAGCGATTTTATATCGTGGTGCGGGATTCGAAATTGTGTGGCCGCAGTTTGTTATTTTAGTGGTCATTGGTAGCGTATTCTTTAGCTTCGCATTAATGCGTTTTCGCAAAACCATTGCCACAATGGCATAGTTTTTATTGCATCAGCTCCCATTAAATTACCTCGAATTATTTCTCACAAAACGCTTGCAGATTTTATTGGCAAGCGTTTTAATGCCACTTTATAAAATGCCATGCCTATCAATTTTTAATTAATGATTAGATTTTGCCTATCAAATCGATAGCAACGACTGATTGGATTAAGTCTCTGCGAAACAGTAACTTAATAGTCAACCAAACAGGAGGACATCAAATGTCATTAATTAATACTCAAATCAAACCTTTTTCTAATCAAGCTTTTAAAGACGGTAAATTTATCGAAGTAACAGAGAAAGATGTTGCGGGTAAATGGAGCGTTTTCTTCTTCTATCCAGCGGACTTCACTTTCGTTTGCCCAACTGAATTAGGCGACATTGCTGACCATTATGCTGAATTCCAAAAAATGGGCGTAGATATTTATTCTGTATCGACTGACACCCACTTTACTCACAAAGCATGGCACGAAAGCTCTGAAACCATCGGTAAAATCAAATACGCGATGATCGGCGACCCAACAGGTGCTCTGACTCGTAACTTCGAAAACATGCGTGAAAACGAAGGTCTGGCTGACCGTGGTACATTCGTTGTTGACCCACAAGGTATCATCCAAGCTATCGAAATCACTGCGGAAGGTATTGGTCGTGACGCGGCTGACTTACTGCGTAAAGTTAAAGCTGCTCAATACGTTGCAAGCCACCCAGGTGAAGTTTGCCCAGCTAAATGGAAAGAAGGTGAAGCAACACTGTCTCCATCTTTAGATTTAGTCGGCAAAATCTAATCGATAACCCTCGATAAGAATATTGCAAAATAAGCCACGTTGCAGGCGCTAAACACAATTAAGTAAAAGCCTGCAACGGGCTATTCGACGGGTATATGTACCCGATTTTATGACCAAGGGGATTACATGCTCGATAATAATTTACAGGCTCAATTAAAAGCCTATCTGGAAAGATTAACTAAACCCGTAGAATTAGTTTCGAATTTAGATGACAGCGCAAAATCAATTGAAATAAAACAACTACTTGAACAAATTGCATCGCTGTCTGACAAGGTGACTGTGCGTGAAGAGCGCGATGCTGCACAAAGAACACCTTCATTTTTAATCACCAACCCAGGGACTAATATTGGCGTGCGTTTTGCAGGCTCACCATTAGGCCATGAATTTACCTCTTTAGTGCTAGCACTTCTGCAAGTGGGTGGTCATCCATCCAAAGAAGCACAAGAATTATTGGATCAAGTGAAAGGGCTGGAAGGCGACTTTAACTTTGAAACTTACTATTCATTATCTTGCCATAACTGCCCTGACGTCGTGCAGGCGCTGAACTTAATGGCGGTATTGAATCCGAACATCAGCCATACGGCGATTGATGGTGCGCTGTTCCAAAACGAAATTGACGAACGCAACATCATGGGTGTTCCCGCTGTTTTCTTAAATGGCGAAGAGTTTGGTCAAGGCCGCATGACATTAAGCGAAATCGTGAGCAAGGTAGATACCAATGCTGATGCGCGTGCGGCAAAAGCGATTAGCGGACGTGATCCATTTGAAGTTCTGATCATCGGTAGTGGTCCTGCGGGTGCATCCGCTGCGGTTTATACTGCGCGTAAAGGTATTCGAACTGGTGTTATCGGTGAGCGTTTTGGCGGGCAGGTCATGGATACCGTTGATATCGAAAACTATATTTCGGTATTGAAAACTGAAGGCGCAATTTTAGCTGGTGCTCTGAAAAATCATGTGGATAGCTACAATGTGGATGTGATTGATGGTCAATCCGTCACTAAGCTTATTCCTGCTGAACAAATTGGCGGATATCACCAAATCGAAACCGCATCAGGCGGTGTGATGAAGGCCCGCAGTATTATTATCGCCACTGGCGCACGCTGGAGAAACATGGGTGTTCCGGGCGAACAAGAGTACCGTACAAAAGGGGGGACATTCTGTCCTCACTGTGATGGTCCACTGTTTAAAGGTAAACGCGTCGCGGTGATTGGTGGCGGTAACTCCGGTATCGAAGCAGCTATCGATTTAGCGGGTATCGTTGAACATGTTACCGTATTGGAATTCGCATCAGAATTGAAAGCGGACTCCGTGTTACAAGCCAAAGCCCGTAGCCTGAGCAATATCGATATTATTTTGAATGCTCAAACCCTTGAAGTTAAAGGCGATGGCAGCAAGATGACTAGCTTAGAGTACAAAGACCGCACCGATGAAAGCGTGCATTCTTTGGAAGTGGCAGGCGCGTTTGTTCAAATCGGTTTATTACCAAATACCAATTGGTTAGGCGATACTGTTGCTCGCAACCGTATGGGCGAAATTGAAGTTGATGCTCGTAACGAAACCAGTGTGAAGGGCGTATTCGCCGCTGGTGACTGTACAACAGTGCCTTATAAACAAATTATCATTTCCGCCGGAGAGGGAGCAAAAGCCGCATTGAGCGCATTTGATTACCTGATCCGCACAAGTACCAGAACCGCTGAATAGCTCATAGTTTAGCGGGTTGTAGCCAAAAGGCACTCGGGGGCGAGTGCCTTTTTTTGTGTGTGCAATCTGTGCAACTATCTCAAGAGAGTTTAAAAGTGTTCAAGTTTGGGTAGGTCAGTGTTTACTGTAATGTTGGGTGACCTAGGATTATCTGCAGAGTAATGAAGCTGCCACCATTAATTATTTGGTTAGATTTGAATTACGGCAAACAAATGCCCAAAAAAGAGGGTAACTACATCGAGGGGGCAGAAGGTAACGTTTTTGTGATGCGATGAACCTTAAAAATGAGCAATTCGCTAAATGCGCCGCCGCGGCCAAGTGGTCAAAATTACAAAGGGATGAGGTAGAATTTAATATCACTTTGGCTTAGGGGCGCGTAGAGCCATACCCTGAAATGTCTGTGACCGTAACCGACTTTAAACCGACTATTGATAGTCACCAGTGGGTGGATTAGCCGTGTTGTCCATCAAATCGATGTTCACGGCGTTATCACAAGTCTGGAGTTAGAGATAAGGATTAAAAATGTTGGTATTGATCAGATTTAATTTTTTCCAGTTTTTGTAGGAGATATAACCTTTATATCTTTATTTGCTATATAAATACAGAAAAAATCATCATTTTTAATAGGTGTATTATTTAATGATCTTAAGTGTATTTCTGAAATGGTAAATTGTTCATTTTTTCTTTTACATAATAAAGAGTAATTTAGGGATTGAAAAGCATTAAAGACATTTTCATTATATTCATCATTTCTTATTGGAATGGGTCTTTTGGGAGAGTGCCATTTATTTACATTGATACTTATTTCTTCTTCGTTAATAAATCGCATGGTACGAAATGATTTATATGCAATATAATCCACAATATTGGTAAATGTAAATAACAAGACTAAATATCCAGAAATAAAAATAAGTTTTACAGATATATTTTCTCTCGAAATTGCATATATAATAATATTGGGTAGTAAAAATAAAATCAAATATAACTTAATAAAATCAATGAAGTATAGATTTTTATATTGATTCGTAATTGCATTCGGGCTAATAAATAGAGTCATTGAAAGAGATACTATGATTAGAATCATTAATGTTAAAAATAACATGAAAATTCTATCCATATTAAAATTAGGAATGATTTGGTTGTAATATTTAAATCTTAAATAAATAAGTGTTATTAAAAATACATATGCTAATAAAGATGGAATGATGGATAACTGTGTTTTTTCAGATGTGGTGTAATATACTATAAAAGAGAATAGTATAGTGGAAACCAATAATAAAAATGTGTCTTTTTTAATTAAATCTTTAATTGTAAGTTTTAAATCGCATGTCAAAATAAATATTGTGAATAATATTGATGCGGAACCTAATGTCAATAATCCGGAAAGCCCATGTTCTACGCTTACTGAAATTAATGAGTATGTTATTATGGGGGCCAATAGGAATGCGGTTAGGAAATTGACTCTATTAATATAATAGATGTTTTTTGTGTTTTTTTTATTAGCTTCAAATTGAAGTAGCCTATAAATTAATGATGGAGAAATGTATATAGCCATGAAAACTAAAAACCAAAAAAAAGAAATAAATAAAAGGTAGGGAAATAAATAAGTTTCGCTTAACAGGAAAGGGAAAAAATTTTCTGCATTTAAAATATTTAAATAAGTAAACAACAGGTAAGGTGAAATAAAAATAAATAAAGATGTGATTGGGATTATAGCAGCTATAAAGCTCCATATAGATTGTTTTTGTCTCATGGTAAATCCTTTTAATTGATTTTTATTATGAATAGATTAACCTAACTTAAGGCGTATTCCAAACCTAAGGTTAAAAATGGCGTTCAATTGCCCAAAATGTGGCGCTGTGACTTATACCAAAACCAGTAAATCCATGAGCAGTGAAACTCGTAGAAGTTACCACCAATGTCAAAACATGTTGTGTGGCTACTCTTTTATAATAATAACCTCGGTAGATATTTATCTAACAAAAACAATCCCACAAGAGTTGCCAGAAGGCTTTGAGATCCCTATGGATGAGTTACCTAGATCGCATCGGGGGGAGAAACAAGTAGAGATGTTTTGATATATGAGTAATAGAATGTATTCATATTACTCATATTTTTAATTTGAGGGAAATATAAATCAGATTATATATTAATATGTTACATATACTTCATAAGTTTGTAATCAACGAACTATTTTAAAATTTGAATAGAATTAACGTCCAAAAGCGCTTTAGTTTTGTGATGGCCGGTATGGCCAAAGAAAATTTCCCCATCAACCTTTACGTATTTTCCAAGTATATCTAAGCGGTTATTATAAATTTGATCACTTAGGCATAATTGAAATGCGCATGATTCACCATTCTCACGTAGCTCGTTAGTTTCCATGCATCTTCCTACTAAGTTTATTGGTTCATTGGTATATAATATCCAATAAAATTGAGGTACATCACCATTATCTATTGATTCATAATTTGGTGGACCAGGAAAGAGCTCTTCTCGAACTTTTCCATAAAGTGTTGTAGTTTGTCCATCCAATATCTCTTTAGGAAGATTTGATTTGTTTTGAAATTTAGTATTCTTAGATCTGAATATTCTACGTCGAGTATTTTGAGATAGAAAAATTCCTATTAATGCTAGGATAACTGAAGTTATAACCCCAATCCCTTGCCAAGTATTACTAGATAAAAAGTCAATCAAAACTTGTACCTCATATTAGGCTACGTGTCATATGGATATGATAGCAAAAAGGTTATGCAGAGTAATTGCAGATGGTTATATTTTAATTTATAAGGAAAAATAATTATGATCAATGATGATACTGAATACGAATTTGCAAGAGGAAGCGACATAGTTAGAGATGGTATGTATCTTGAACTAACTATGGCAAATACTGACCCAGTTCTACAACTTGCTGAAGTCTTTTACTCGGACGTTACCCATCAATTTACACTAACTTGTTATGAACCAAATATTCCTCTTGCAGTTATTGAAACCTTGATTGAACAGGCTAAAAAACTCCTCCCACCCATTGAAAAATAAGCAAAAATAAAGCCTCTTGTCAAAAGAGGCTTTATAAGTGTGGTCAATATGTGGACATCAAACATTGATTAAATCCATTTAAATCAATTGTTTAACTCACTTTTAGAACGCCGCACTTAGCGCATTTGACTACCTAATCCGCACAAGTACCAGAACCGCTGAATAGCTCATAGTTTAGCGGGTTGTAGCCAAAAGGCACTCGGGGGCGAGTGCCTTTTTTTGTGGTTCCAAGAATCAAGATAAGAAAGGTATATTCATTAGTATAAGTATTAATCACTTCACCCACATATCCACAACTCTCGCAACCACTGGCAGTAACTGCGTCAATATCACACTGCCTACAAACCATAAAATGATTTTATTGGCGCTAGCGGCTAAAGCTTCTTTGGTGGAATAGTTAGATTTGATTACGGCGATATTGGTTTTGACTTCATGCAGATCATTTTTCATTTTATCGATCTCTTTTTCTAAACTATTTAACTTTGAATCCATATTGTTTCCCCCATGAGATGCCCTTTGATGATGCTGTTTAAATGAATTATCGCTGTAAGAGACGAATAACATTAAAGGGACTTGTTTTTCTCGGAATTGATTCGCCATTGCGTTTCTCCTCAATCCTTTTATTGAACGCGCTCATCCATTAATTGCGTTTTGAACAAACGAATGGGCATAAAAATCGGTGTATGGGTAGGAGGGTATTTTGATGAGGGAATAGAGTCAAAAAATAGCGTGAAGATAGCGCTGAAGTTGCTCCTAAAAACGTTAGGTTGTTAGATAACGCCCTGTGATGTAGGGCTTTTTATCTATGAGGTAGAATCAATCAATCGGTTGTTAAATACAGGTATTAATTAATATCTTCGTGACTACGGTACACCAAAGAAAGCTCTGGATGATGCCATAAGCTGGCCGGGGTGACGGTCGTGCGCTCCCAAGGAATGGAACCAATAAACCATAGCTTCCAGAACTTTAATTTGGCATTTGGATTTTTTGTTAATAATTCTTGGAAAGTTTCGATTTCACCAATACGAATAGATAGGGCAGATTGGTAAATATCGAATACAAACTTTGAGCAAAACTGGCGCGATGAATCGTATTTAAACCCTGTGTGATAAAACTTATTTAATCGTGGAAAAACTTGTGTCACTAACGCCTGTTTTTGTGCCTCGGTTAAAGGTGTGGATAAGCGACGCACACTGTAACGATGCTCAGATGAGCGAGAAATAAATCGGGATAATGTGGTGGTGGTCGATAACGGAATGCGACTTTCTGCCACTAAATAGTCTTCACCATCATGGCCGATGATCATGCCTACATGGTTACTCCAACACTTTGATGCAGATGCGATTTGGCGAAAAACTTCAGTGCCGATACTGGTGAAAACAATGTCGCCGACTTCTAGTTCATAAGGGTAATTTATTTTTGTCATAGTACACCTCAATAGGGTGAAAAATTGCATTGAGGTCATCTTATAAGCCGTTCAATATCGTCGGCAATCGGAATAGCGGTGAATATCATTTCTGTTTAACTTGGGTATATTTTCAACAATGCATCACGTAGTAATTGAATATTCTGGACGATTTCGAGCTCGGTATGGGCGGCATATCCAAATAGAATGGCATCATTATTTTGACTGCTAATGCAATAACGAGATAGAGGTTGAGCTCCAAAACCAAGGTTACGACACTGCTCTAGGATAATCTCTAAGCTATAACCTTTTTTCATCCAGCAGACGGTATGGATCCCTGAATCATTCATCTGTGCAGTAAAAATATGCGGGAGATATTGATTGATAGATTGGCAAAAAACAGTTTGGCGTTCATAACAAATTTTGCGGATCTTTCGAATATGTCTCGCGTAATGACCTTCTTGAATAAACTGGGCTAAAGCGGCTTGTTCTAAATAACTACAATGGCTGTCACTGTAATATTTCATCATCGTAAAAGCGTCACTCAGACTTTCTGGCACAATTAAAAATCCAAGGCGAAAACCGGGATACATCATTTTAGAAAATGTACCGGCATAAATAACACGTTGATGATTATCTAGCCCTTGTAAGGCTTGAATCGGTTTGGATAAAAAACGAAACTCGCTGTTGTAATCATCCTCAAATATCCAAGCGTTATTTTGTTGCGCCCAATCTAATAATGCGAGGCGGCGGGGTAAGCTTAAGGTTGTTCCAAGTGGAAATTGATGGGATGGCGTGGTGTAAATTAATTTGGCATCACCATGGTGTGCAGCTGCATATTCAATATTCATTCCTTCATTATCGGAAGGGATTGGTGAAATATTGGCGCCAGCAGCGGTTAAAATAGCACGAGCACTGTCATAACCAGGGTCATCGAGCCAAACAGTATCATTTTGTTTTAATAAAACTTTTGCCACCAAATTTATCGCCTGTTGGGTTCCATTGACGATAATAATTTGTTTTTCATGACAATGAACGCCACGGGTTGAACGCACATAATCAGCCAGCAATTTTTTGAGCGGTATATAGCCATCAGGGTGATTATAGTGCGTGATATCATGCTTGGATTTTCGCCAAACTCGCCCTAATAATCGCCCCCATAGGTCATGGGGAAACTGATCAACACAACCAACGCCAATATTAAATATTGAGCGCTTGTTGGTATTTGGGCGAGACTGTTCCCAGAGTGGCTGAAGGTTATTCAATATGGGGTTCAGATAAAGTGCAGGATTTTCTTGTTGGGAAGCCGCTCGTTTGGTGCTAATTGGACGAACTAGCTCATCAGGAATTTGTGCAGAAACATAGGTTCCTGAGCCTTGCTTTGAGTATAAATAACCTTCATCAATTAGACGTTCAAACCCTGCAATTACCGAGTTACGAGAGATTGACATCATCTCAGCTAGCGCCCGAGTCGAAGGTAATTTTAGGCCAGCAGCAATTCGTCCATCCAATATTGCATTACGGATCGTATGGTAAACCCCTTCATTAATTCGACCCTGTTCAATCAATAACAGTGGGAACTGAGCTTGCTGCTTTCTTCTCATAAGTGGATCCTAAATAAATAACAAAAGTGTATCTTATACAGTACCAGATAGCTCTGTACTATAACCCCATTCAGTTATATGTCTACAAATGGAAGGGTTATTATGAATAATGCAGAACTACCGGTATCTATTGAGTTTGTTTCCCCTGAGCACTACCCAGAATGGTTAGTTTATTGGTTGGAGTATCAAAAATTTTATCAAGTGGATTTAAGCGAAGAAATTACATTAAAAGCATGGGCGCGTTTCTTCGATGAAAAAGAACCAATGCACTGTGCTGTCGCGTTGGAAGGGAACAAAGTGGTTGGTTTTGTTAACTATCTTTACCACCGTTCCACTTGGGCAGAAAATGATTTTTGTTATTTAGAAGATCTCTATGTGACCCCTGAAGTTCGTGGCCGCCATGTGGGGAAACAATTAATTGAGTTTGTTCAACAACAAGCGCAGCAGAAACAATGTGGACGTTTATATTGGCATACTCAAGAAACCAATTTACGCGGACAAAAGCTATACAATTGGGTAGCAGAAAAACCGGGCGTTATTGAATATAGAATGCCGCTATAATGGATATTTAATATGAAGTCCCGCTGCTTTTTAACAGCGGGATATTTGTACTGAAAATCTTAATTGGCTAATTGTGTCCGTACTTCCATTAATGCAAAGCCCAATAAGTTTAAGCCTTTCCACGTGAGTGGGTTTTCAATATTCTCCGCATCTTCCGCTAAGCCAATTCCCCATATTTTATCGACAGGGCTCGCTTCCACGAGGACACGCTCATTTGTTGCCAATAAGAACTGCTTTAGCGCATCATTTTGAGAAAATTTGGCTAAATTAGCTTTTACAACAATATCAAATCGGTTTGCATCCCAGATATCTTGCTTAAAACCACGAACTTCTCGTCCATAGGCTTTTGCAGCCCCAGGATTCGGAGCATTGATAATTTTTTGCAGAATTTCACTATCGCCAAATAAACGCGCTTTTTCTGCCATCATAAAATGTTCGGCACTGGCGAAACGGTTATCATCAACGATAAAAGGAGCAGGGTACCATTGGCTAAAACAGCTTTTCGTGACTTGCTGTTGTTTGGATTGATGTCCCCAGAAAAAGACATATTTAAATTTTTTACCTGTTCGGTAGATCTTACAAAGGTTTTTTATATCCATAGGACTAACTTGAAAAAATAATAATGAGATTTAGTGAGAGTAACGATAAATAAATGTGTTGGCTATCGGAATAACCTGCACTCTATTTTTGAATAAAGCTCACACTCTGGAAAGGTATCTACCTACATCGCTTTTTTTAACTAACATCTCATTGATTTTAACGATATAGTCACATTTATCAATTCATAATGGTTTGAAAAACAAGAATTTCTTAATCATGGAAAAGATCTTACTCGTGTTGTGGCCGTTGTTTGCTCTCATCGCAATGGGTTTTGTTTTACGTAGAACAGCACTATTTTCTGCCGATTTTTGGCCTAGCGCAGAAAAACTCAATTACTTTGTTTTATTCCCTGCATTATTAATAAACAGTTTAGCGAGTGCGCCACTCAATAATCCCAAATTACCCTATCTTGCCTGCGCCATTTTTTTCATCCTTGCTGTAAGCTCACTGCTTGTCGTGATAAATAAATATTTATTTAAAATACCTATTCCACGATTTGGGGCACACATTCAAGGGATTATTCGTTTTAATACTTATTTAGGGTTGGCGATTGTTGCTGATCTTTTTGGATCGGAAGGGATTGCGATTTCAGCAGTGATAATGGCGATTTTGGTTCCCAGCTGTAATGTCATTGCGGTACTGTCGTTAAGTGCAGGGAAGAAAGTGACATTAAAGCAATTGATCATGCCTATTGCTAAAAACCCATTAATTATTTCTTGTATCATCGGAATATTATTAAATTTATTACCAATAGGTTTACCATTTGGGTCTGATCAATTTTTAAAATTGTTGGCTGCAGCCAGTTTACCTTTAGGGTTAATTTGTATTGGTGGGGCACTGCAAACAGCAACGCTCAGAAAAGAATTTAAACCTATTATGGTTTCAACATTGTTTCGCTTGCTTGCTATGCCAGTGCTAGCCTCATTTACGGCTTATTTATTTGAATTACCAACATTAGAAAGTGTGCTTTTAGTCATCTTTTTCTCTATACCTACCGCACCAACGTCCTATATTTTAACTAAGCAGCTTAATGGAGATAGCCAATTAATGGCAGGGATTATTACTTTCCAAACTATTCTTGCCGTTATTACATTGCCGCTAGTTTTAACATTAATTACCCAATAAGATTATTTTTATATAAAAAAGCAGCATCATAATAATTACGATGCTGCTTTTTACGATTATGTGCAGTTAGATATGCAATTATTTAACCAGTTTACAATCACGACCTTTGTCGTCAGAAATACGATTATTAATAGCATCATCTTCAGAAATAGTGGCTAAGTTTAAGCCTGCTTTGCTGCTCCATAGTTGGAAGTTTTCACCAACATAGCGAGCGCCGCTCGCGGCTTCTTTGCTTTTCAGTAAAATCAGTTCATCGCTGTAAAGCATCACTGCTGTATCTTGATTAGGAAAAGAAACTTTAATTTTTTGTCCATCACAGTTATAGGTTTGTGTTTTAGCTGCAAATGCAGATGAAGATGCAGCCAAAATTGATAATGCAGCGATAGAAGAAACTAAAAGCGTTTTTTTCATTGGATTTCCTTAATACCTTTTAAGTATTTATACCAGCGGTCATAAACATTGAAACCATAAGCTACAGCGATATTGTATTACTTTTAAATATAATTGCATAAACATTTAATCACTATTTGATTAAATTTAATAATATTCTTAATTTTATTTTCATCCCCTTCATAAGTAACGATATAAATATTTCAAGATGTTTATTTTATATTGCTAACAAAGGGACTAACGCTGGCTTAAGGGCTATTAAATAATCCATAAGCGTTATCTTAAAATTAATTTAATTATATATATTTTCTATATTCAATGAAGTACAAGATTAGCAATAGGTAAAAACAACTAAATAATAAATAGAATAAAATAAGATTTTAACTTATTAAATTTTCAAGGATTAAATGCAATTTCTTGTGAGTATTCGATGAATAACATACACTGAAGGCGTAAAATTTACGTCATTTGATAAGGAGTTAAGCGTGTCTTTGGAACAATGCCGAAAATATGAAAATCTTTCTATAGAAGAGACAATCGAAACACTCTCATTACTCTATTCAAATGCCATTGAAGCCTTGAGAAATGCCATTGCAACCTATGTTGAAAATGGAACGTTACCCGATGCTAACGCCCGAGAAAATGGGTTGTTTGCCTACCCTGAGTTGTGTGTAACTTGGGAAGGAAAGGTTGATCATTGTGAAAAAACGCGAGCTTATGCCCGTTTTGTGAAACGGGGAGATTACAGTATTACTGTGACTCAACCTGACTTGTTTCGAGCTTACCTCGTTGAGCAATTAACCATTTTTCAACAAGACTATGACGTATCTTTTGCAGTTCGTCCGTCTAAAACTGAAATTCCATATCCATTCGTTATCGATGGTTCAGATTTAATTCTTGATAGAAGTATGAGTAGCAGTCTGGCTGCTCATTTTCCTATTACCGATCTCTCTCATATCAGTGATGATATTACGGATGGTTTGTATCATGTGACGGATGATATGCCATTATCCCACTTTGATGCACTCCGTGTTGATTTCTCTTTAGCGCGACTAAAACATTATACGGGAACACCACCAGAGCACGTTCAGCCTTATATTTTGTTTACCAACTATAACCGCTATGTTGATGAGTTTGTGAATTGGGCCTGTGAGCAAATTCGTGATCCAGAAAGCCGCTATATCGCATTATCTTGTGTAGGGCATAACTATTTAACCGCTGAAAATGCCGATCCGCAATTTGCCACATCCGATTTAACGTGGAAAAAATTTCAAATGCCTGCATATCATCTGATTGCACGTGATGGGGCAGGAATTACATTAGTGAATATTGGCGTTGGTCCAGCAAACGCGAAAAACATTTGCGACCATTTAGCGGTATTGCGCCCTCATGCGTGGTTAATGATTGGTCACTGTGGCGGGCTACGAGAAAGCCAAAAAATTGGTGACTATGTTTTAGCACATGCCTATTTACGTGATGACCATATTTTAGATGATGTATTACCACCAGATATTCCTATTCCAAGTATTGCTGAAGTTCAACGGGCGCTATATGACGCAACTAAACAGGTGAGTAATATGCCTGGTGAGCTCGTTAAACAGCGTTTACGTACCGGAACGGTGGTCACAACGGATGATCGTAACTGGGAGTTAAGGTTTTTTGCAACCGCCCGCAGATTCAGCCTCAGCCGAGCCGTTGCGGTGGATATGGAAAGTGCCACAATTGCCGCACAAGGTTACCGTTTCCGTGTCCCTTATGGCACATTACTCTGTGTATCTGATAAACCGATTCACGGAGAAATCAAACTTCCAGGACAAGCAAACAGTTTTTATGAAGGCGCAATATCGGAGCATCTACAAATTGGGATCCGTGCCATTGACCTGCTACGACAAGAAGGTGATAAGCTGCATTCCCGAAAATTAAGAACATTCGATGAGCCGCCATTTAGATAATCTAGAGGAGGGGAATACGTGATCCCTAAACTTGAAACAGATAGATTAATTTTAGCAAAACATGAGGTTAGTGATTTTTCAGCACTTTCGCAGTTATGGGGACAACGCTCAATGGTTCAGCATATTGGTGGTGTTCCTTCAACGGAGCGCGAATCATGGATGCGTATGCTCGCATATGGCGGACTTTGGCCTCTACTCGGGTTTGGTTATTGGGCGGTGAGAGAAAAAGCGACAGGAAATTATGTGGGAGATCTTGGGTTTGCCGATTTTCATCGCATTGTTGAACCCCACGTTAAAGGTATTCCTGAAGCGGGATGGGTGATTGCGCCTGAATATCAAGGTAAAGGTTACGCGACGGAGGCGATGCAAGCTGCATTGTCTTGGCTGATCGCGGAGCAAAAACACCAAGAAAGTATCTGCTTTATAGGGCCTCAAAATATACCGTCACTGCGTGTCGCTGAAAAGTTAGGGTATACGCAAGATAAAGAGGTGTTTATGAACGGCTGCATCTCGGTATTGTTACGTAAAAATCTTATCCAGTCTTAATTATCCCACTTTTGATAACTATTAATCCTATTCTTGTTTATAGAATAGGATTGTTCCTCTCAGTAGACTCTTAAAATTATTTGGTCGATTTTAAGGTCACTATGTCTAGCCACTTTCTTGCATTCGAAAAACCCATTATTGAGCTTCATGAAAAAATCGAAGCATTAAATGCCTTTAAGCAAAAGGGGCATCCATCAGAACTAAAGCTTGATGAGGAGATCCAATTATTAGAAAAGAAATGCCAATCCCTCACGGAGAATATTTTCTCTTCTTTAGGTGCATGGGAAATTGTGCAATTAGCTCGTCATCCAATGCGTCCTTACACACTAGACTATATTTCTCTTATATTTACTGAGTTTCAGGAATTAGCGGGGGATAGAGCATTTGCTGATGACAAAGCGTTAGTGGGGGGATTAGCGCGTTTAGACGGTCGCCCAGTTATGGTAATGGGGCAACAAAAAGGGCGGGATACGAAGGAAAAAGTAAAACGTAATTTTGGAATGCCATCCCCTGAAGGATATCGAAAAGCACTTCGATTAATGAAAATGGCGGAGCGATTTAAACTGCCGGTTATTACATTCATTGATTCTGCAGGGGCTTACCCAGGCGTTGGCGCTGAAGAACGTGGGCAAGCAGAGGCAATTGCGCGCAATATTCAGGAAATGTCTTGCCTAACAACGCCGATTATTTGTGTGATCACCGGAGAAGGTTGTTCTGGAGGCGCTCTAGGAATCGGAGTGGGTGATAGAATTAATATGCTGGAATACAGTACATACGCTGCAATTTCTCCAGAAGGCTGCGCCTCTATTTTATGGAAAGATTCCCAAAAAGCGCAAGTTGCGGCTGAGGTGATGGGAATGACCGCGCCGAGACTAAAAGCGCTAGGAATTATCGACACGATTATTCCTGAGCCGTTAGGTGGAGCACATCGAAATTATACATTAGCTGCACAATATCTTAAGCAGCAACTTATTCACGATTTAAGCCAGCTGAGTACATTAGATCAGGATACATTATTGGATCAGCGCTACCAAAAAATAATGGCAATTGGCTACTGCTAATGTTATTAGTGAGGCATTAATGAACACTAAAATTAGGCTGTATTATGTCTGTAGATCTTAATTTACTGAAAGTATTTGTTGCGGTGGCCACACAGGGAAGTTTTGCTAATGCAGCAAAACAACTTTCGATGCCAACATCAAATGTGAGTCGGCAAATTAAGCAGCTTGAAACTCAACTTAATTGCCGATTGATTGAACGAACTACACGGAAAATGCGCTTAACTGAGCAAGGTACTTTATTATTAAATAAGAGCCAAAAACTGTATTTAGAATTAAATGAAACCTTGCAAAAAATTAGCGCCTCAGAAATATTAAGTGGTACTTTGCGGCTAACGATTCCAAGTGAATCTGGCAGTGTATTATTTGCAGATTTACTGGCTCAATTTGCGCTTGCCCATCCGAGCCTTGCCATTCATTGTGATACGCAACTAGCGCCTTTAGATGTTATTAGTGATGAAGTGGATTTATTGCTAACTTTTCATCGCGGAGCGTTAATGGACAGTAGCTATCACTCGAAATTAGTTAAATCTTGGGAGAGTGTTGTCGTTGCTGCTCCGAAGCTAATTGAAAAAGAGGGGATACCTAGCACCGTGGATGAACTCAGTATGTTGCCCTGTATTACGAGTTTTAGTGCGTTGCAGGGGCAACCATGGGTTTTTAGTACACATCATGGTCAGTTAAAAAAAGTTAGTATAAACAGTCAGTACCGTGTGAATAGCGGGATTCTTGCTAGTGCCGCCGCACTTAATGGATTGGGATTCGCTATTCTTTCAAAAGAGGGATGCCAAAAGGCAATTCAAGCGGGAACGTTGGTGGAAGTCAATTTTGATGATATGTGTCCAGCGCCGATTGAGTTACGCGCTGTTTATGCCTCAAAACGTTCACTTTCGCCAAAAGTTGATACTTTTTTGAGTTACTTGTTGAAAAATATATAGGCTGACATTGATATCAGCCTATAGCCATCATGCTCACAAGCATTATGGTGACCTGAATTATTTATTTCCGCGTAGGCGCAACGTTAAGCCTTTTAATAGGTAACGTAATAATTGGTCGCCACATTCACGATAATTTTTATGTTCTGGGTTACGGAAAATAGCACTTAATTCTGGTTTGGAAACTCGGAAATCAACAGACTGATAGATATCCAGTAAGTCAACGTCTTTCAGTTCAAAGGCAACACGTAATTTCTTGAAAATAATATTGTTATTGATTCTGTCTTCAACTTCGGGTGCTGGGCGACTTTCATCTTTACCACGGCGATGATAAATCAATCCATTCAGAAAATGACCGAGCACAAGGTCACTACATTCAACGTAGTCTGGATCGGTATCTTTCTTTAGCCAAAGGCTCATTTCTTCTTTTGTGACTGAAAAGTCTGCAAGTTTTACGATTTCAACCATCTGAGCATCGCTCAAATCCAACATATAACGAACACTTCGTAAAACGTAATTATTTAGCATGGGGTTAATTATCCAACGGATCGATTAAAAAACAGGCTTATATTAGCCATGAAACGTTATTATAAAGCAAAGGCGGCTACCGATGCTTTATAAATTATTGGTTAACCCATAAAGTAAATAAGTCCATAGAAAAAGACTAAAGTTAATCCGACAGTGACCAGCATATTTTTCAGTAAAAATGCTGCTACAACGCAAAATAGCGCTCCCCAGAGATAAGGATTATCAGGGAAACTGCGTAATTCATGATTTTCTAATAAAATGACAGGGGCACAAATTGCAGTAAGCAAACAAGGCGCAGAATAACTGAGTGCTTGGCGTACAATTAATGGTAATCGTATTGGTAATTGAGGGATCAGAAAAATATAACGCAGAGAGAAAACAACAGCCGTTAAACTGATAATTAAAATCCAGATCATTTTTCTTCCCTTAATAAACGAGAGACACCAACAGAAACAAACATCCCACCAACGCCGGCAATTACAATTGCACTACTGATCGAATACATCGATAGGGCAATCGCAGTAATTAGTGAAAATAAAACACCACAGGCGGTACTTATTTTTTTAGTGAGTGGAACGACAATGGCTAATAGTGTCGCGACAACTGAGAAATCTAAATGTAATTTACTTAAATCACCCACCAAATTTGCCATCACAATGCCGCATAGGCTGGTGACTAACCACACAAGATAGAAACTAAACCCCGCACCAAATAAATAGGCAAAGCTGAGTGCTTGTCGCTTGGCTGCACTAATGGCGAATAGCTCATCAGTTAATAGAAAGCCAATGCTTAAACGTTGTGGTGTCGTGAAATCTTTTACGTGAGGACGCATGGTTAACCCATATAAAAGATGCTGCGATGTAATAAAGAAAACAGAAATCACAATCGTAATATAGCCAGCTCCTGAATTGAGCAAACCTAGAGTGACTAACTGAGCTGCGCCTGCAAAAACCATGGCGGACATTGCGATGCTTTGCCAAAAAGAAAGCCCTGTTTCAATGGCCATGGAACCCGCAAGAATCCCCCACGGAATAACTGCAAGATTTAAGGGTAATGTGTGGACAGCTCCATCCATCATTGCGCGCTGCCATGGCTTTGGTTGTTGAGACGACATCGATGTGCACCTGTATGTTGAAATGTCATTCATTAAATAAAAGTTTAAAGAGAGACAATGTTGATTTAACTACAGGTATTTAGAGTAAAAATCATTATTCGATACGCTGTAGGCATCCATTGTTATATCGTGAAATGTGGAACAAATCACTATCTCTACCTACAAGCTTTAATTAGCATTAATAACTTACTTTTATTTAATTTATGAAGTTTTATATCATTTAAAAAATATTTTTAGCGTGCTGCTGATTAAGTGATTTTGATTGAAATTTAATTTCAATTTTCAATGTATAAATCTATACAAATGGCTAGTTATACAGCAAATAACTAGATTTATATTTCATATATAGATCTGTTAATGGTGATATCTTTTATTAAAAATAAAAGGTGTGTATCATAGTATCCATTAAGCAATAATGTGAATTAATTGTTATAACTTTTATTGAGTTAGCGGGTTTATTATGCTTGAAAATTTAGGTATTACAAACTTATGGACTTATCTTATCGGTGTGATTTTTATTACATTGGTACCAGGCCCTAATTCTCTATTTGTTTTAACGAGTAGTGCAAAATATGGTGTAAAAAATGGTTATAAAGCAGCACTTGGTGTATTTACTGGTGATGCATTGCTCATTTTTTTATCATTTTTAGGTGTTGCGTCTTTAGTCAAAACGTCTCCTATATTCTTTAGCGTGATCAAATATGCAGGTGCTGCCTATCTATTTTACTTAGGTATTAAAACGTTATACTCAGTATTGCATAAAAAAGAATCTGCAGCAGACGTTGATGGGATCATATTAGAAACAAAAGGGACTTATAAGAAAGCTGTCTTTTTAAGTTTGCTAAATCCAAAAATGATCATTTTTTATGTTTCATTCTTCATTCAATTTATTGATCCAGCGTACCCAAGTGCAGGGGTGCCGTTTTTTGTGCTCGGCGTGATATTAGAAGCATGCAGCATGTTTTATCTATCAATGCTGATATTTGGTGCTGTTGCAGTGACCAACATGGTAAAACACAATAAAAAACTATCAAAATTTTCAAATAGCTGTATTGGTGCCGTCTTTTTAATGTTCGGTGCGAAATTAGCATTAACAGCCTAATTTATTGATTTATAAATTTTTATCATAGAATAGCTGGCGAATGTGTCAGCTATTTTTTTGTTTCTAATTTACCTTTTCAGGTTTTTTCCTGTTTGCCTTCAGAGTGATGCCTGTCATCATGGTGCTAATTTAGTCACGACTAAGCAAGCCGCTGTACAAGGAAGTATGAGTACGGCCATATACAAAACCATCGAGTTGATATTCATTGAGGTTGTTATGCACATTCTGGGATTATTAATCTATTTTATTCCTGCGATTTATTTTGCGGTCCATTCAATAAAGAGTAATCAAAATTCTTATTGGTTGTTCATTTTATTTGTTTTCCCAATCTTGGGTTCAGTTGTTTATGCGCTAGTCATTTGGATGCCAGCTATGCGTTATTCCCGTCATGGGTATAAGTTAGAAAGAGCGATTAAAAAACAATTAGCACCCAATAAAAGCATTAATCAAGCTCTAAAAGAGTATGAATTAAATCCGACCACGAATAGCTGTGTAACACTAGCTGATGCATATACCGATAAAGGTGACTATCAAAATGCGATTAAATACTATCAAGAATCACTGCAAGGAATTAATCAGTATTCACCGGATATTATGTTGAAATATGCGGATGCACTGTATGAAGCGGGGGAATACGCGCGTTGTAAAGAGACGTTAGACCTATTGTGTGAAAAAAATCCAACGTTCAATTCGAATACGGGGCATTTTTTATATGCTCGTTCTTTAGTACGCTTAGGGTTGGTTACAGAAGCTGATAATGAGTTTCGTGCCTTATTAAGTCATCGTGATCATATTGAATACAAGGTTGCTTACGCTGAGTTTTTATTTGAACAAAAACGAGTAATTGAAGCGATGCCACTAATTGATGAAGTGATTAAAACCTATTCACTTTTACCCAAGGCAGCACAGAATTATAATAAGCACTGGTATCAAACGGCTGTAAAACTAAAAAACAGTAAGTTAATAGAGTAAGTTGGCCTTAAAAAAAGCATTAACGAAACCCTTTTATTGGCTCTCCAGAGTTCACATGGAGAGCCAAATTATCGCAGTTATTCTTAGTATCGTAATTATTCTTACCAGCGTTTTATATTTCTATCAGATTGAGTGACAGATGTACATTTCGCTAATAGCGGCAATGTTTTCTTTTTCAAATCATCCATCAAGCTATAAATAACGGGAACAAACAGTAAGCTGAGTACCGTTGAGCTCATTAACCCCCCGATAACTGCAACTGCCATTGGCGCCCTAAATCCTGCATCGGCTCCCGTTGTGAGCACGAGGGGGATCATTCCTGCAATCATGGCAAAAGTAGTCATAATAATTGGACGAATTCGCTCCTGACCTGCTTCGATAATAGCTTGTTGTCGATTTAAACCGGCTCGTTCTTTTTCAAGAATAAACTCCACCAGAAGTATCGAGTTTTTGGTGACGATCCCCATCAACATTAAAATACCGATAATGACAGGAAGATCTATCATCGCACCATATAACACTAAGGCGATAATGGCTCCACCGATAGAGAATGGTAGTGCCACCAAAATCGTTATAGGCTGCATAAAATCTTTAAATAAAATAATGAGTATGGCGAATACCAGCAGTACACTGAAAAGCATTGTCGTACTAAAGCGCTCAAACATATCGAGCATGAACTCCATATCACCATACTCTAATGGCTCAATACTTTTTGGTAGTGATTGATATTCAGGAAGTTCGACAGCGTGTTCCAATGCTTCGCCAAGTGATAACCCATCTAAATTACCTTCAATAGACATTTTCCTGGCACGATTTATGCGGTCAATCTGTGATGGTCCATCGCTAAAATTAATGTTAGCAACGGATTTAAGTGGCACAGTTAAATCATTACCACTACGAATATAGAGATTACGCAATGCGCTTACGTCATTTTTTTGATTGTCAGGTAAAACAACCTGTAACGTTAATTGCCTATCCGGTAAATTGAACTTAGCGCTGCGAGAGTTTGATTCTCCCATTGTAGCCACTCTTAATGTATTGGCGATTTCTTCTACATTAACTGCAGTTCTTCCTAAATCTTGCAGGTCAGGGGAGATAATCAGCTCTTTACGTAAAAGTGGTTTAACAACACGCACATTATTAATGCCATTTACGTTGGCAATTGCATCGCGTAGCTTATGCATTTGAATTTCTAGCTCTTTGGGATCAGCTCCTGTAAAGGTTAATGAAAATTCTTTATTTCCTTCGCTATTACTGAAGGTATAGCGTGCATCTGGAGTTTGTTGTAATAGATGCGAAATTGAGTTTTCAAACTGTTTTTGTGACATTTCACGCTCATTTGGGTCTGTTAGTGTTAGAATTATTTGACCTTTATGCTGAGCGATTCCATCGGCGTCATCACTGATCCCCGCAATGGTATAGATTGACTTTATTTCAGCACGTGACTTCAATTGTTCAGCCATATTCCTAACCGCGTTTTGAGTTTCTTCGACAGGGGTTCCCGGCGGTAATTCCACTTCAATCTGGCTAACACTAATATCGCCTTCAGGCATAAAGCCAATAGGCAGATAAGTAATACTGGAGATTGAACCAATCAAAAATATAAATGCGAATGAAAGGGCGAGTTTGCGATGTTTCAATGTCATCACTAACAATTGAGAATATCGATTGATCCAGTTAGGTACAGAATGTTCGGCCGATTTCTTTTTTGCGGGTAATAAGACATAGGCTGCCATTAATGGCGTGACTAATCGGGCGACTAGTAATGAAGATAAAACAGCCGCGGAAACGGTAATACCAAAAGGCACAAAGTATTTACCAACAAAGCCGCCAATAAAACTGACGGGTAAGAATACCGCTACAATAGTGAGTGTGATGGCGACAATGGCAAAACCTATCGCGTCCGAGGCTTTTAAAGCTGCTAAATAAGGGCGCTCACCTCGCTCTATGTATTTTTGAATATTCTCAATTTCGACAATGGCATCATCGACCAAAATACCGATGACTAATGTCAATGCAAGCAGTGTCATACTATTAAGTGAATAGCCAAATATTGCCAATACCAAAAAGGTGGGAAGAATAGATAAAGGTAATGCAATCGCCGCGACTAAGGTAGCTCGCCAACTTTTTAAAAAGAAGAAGACAATGATAACGGTTAAAAACGCACCTTCTAATAAAGTTTGGATCGTTAAATGGTAACTTGATTCTGTATATTTCACGGTTGATGAAACAAGCTGAATAGAAATATCAGGGTGTTTCAGTTTTAATTGTGCAAGCTCATGTTCAACATTATTTGCTACCTCGGTATCACTGGAGCCTTTAGCGCGAAATACGGCAAAGCCAACTACATCTTTACCATTTAATTGCGAAATAGTTTTGGCTGTTTTTTGTCCTTGATAAATTGCAGCAATATCCCCGAGCTTAATCCACTGCTGATTACCAATAGGCAATTGGATATCTTTAATTTCATCAACATCCTTTTTTTCACCTAAAATCCGAATCGTATGTTGTAGGTTATTATATTTAGACGAACCACCCGCGGAATTTTGATGCACGCTTCTGAGTAATTCATTAATGCTCAGAATAGACAATCGTAATGCTGCAAGTTTATCGGCATCTGGCTCGATGCGAATAACGCTATCAGCACCACCAAGGCGACTGACTTTTTGTACTCCGTGGGCCGTAATTAACTGTTTACTGACTGTATCATCAATAAACCAAGATAAATCGGCAAGGGATTGGCTATCTGATGAAACGGCGTAACGTAATATTGCACCGCCTTCGATATCAATACGGTTAATTAATGGTTCATCAATCGTTTGCGGTAAATCACTGCGGATTTGTGCGATTTGTTCACGAATATCATTAGTTGCAATATAGGCATCCACGGTTAAATCAAATTCAACGGTGGTGGTGGAAATGCCTTCTGTGATGGTTGAGGTAATATGGCGGATCCCTGGAATACCAGAGACCGCACGTTCAACGGGTTTCGTGATGGCGTTTTCCATTTCCGTTGGGGATGAGCCATCTTGCGTAATGGTCACTGTGACTATTGGAAAATTAACTACCGGGTTTGCAGTAACAGGCAATTGATTAAAAGAAAATATACCCGCAATCGTGAGCGCTAAGAACATAACGATAGTAGGAATAGGGCGTGTGATTGCCCATGAAGATAGCTGGAGTTTCATTGACTATCCTTGACTGGGGTCACAGTATCATTTTCAGTTAAAAAGGCTTGGGCATTGGTGACAACAACGGTATCAGGCGAAATAGGGGACAAAATCTCGATACGGCCATCATGAATTTTTCCGGTCGTTATTTTTTGCTGCTTCACTTTATTATCAACGACAGTAAAAATAACTCGTTCACCATTATCTAATGTTCGAATGGCACTGTATGGGAGCGTAGTTTGCAGTTTTTCTGAATTGGAAATAATCGCTGTACCTGATTCTCCGGCTTGCAGATTGTCTTTATTTTCAGCAAGAGAGATACGAACTTTTCCTTGTTGTGAAATAGGATCTACTTTTGGCGCTAAGTAACGTAATTTTCCTGCTATTTGCTGATTATTAGGCGTTTTTAATTGAATAGACGTCAGATTTGATAAACGTTTTAATTCTGAAATATGCGCTAAAGCATCAAATTCAATTTCACCATCTTCAATGATTTTAAACAGTAATTGGTTATCTGTTAGCATTCCTCGGATAGCATGGCGCTCACTAATAACGCCAGAAATGGGCGCAACGATCCGTGATTTATCTTGCTGACTTTTTTCTTTAGCAAGCTGTGCTTGCAGTTGGCGAAATTCCGCTTTATTAGCTTCCAATAGCGCATTCGCCGCTACAGACTCAGATTTTGCTTTTTCAAAATCATTAGCAGAAATAACCCCAGTTTTAGCGAGAGGCGCAAGGCGAGAGAGTTCTTTCTGCGCCTGTTCTGCCACGGCTTTTTGCTGCTTAATATAGGCTGTGGCTTTTTCAGTTTCAGCTTGTAACTGACTTACAGATGCATTTTGGAGTGGGGATTCTAATATAGCCAGTAGTTGGTCCTTCTCAACCCATTGACCTTCTTCAACCAGTACATCAATCACCATTTGTTGCTGCAAAGGTGAGCCGATCGCAATCTCATTTTTTGCAACGAATGTGCCCGGTAAGGTCAACGTTTCCACATAGGGTGTTTGTTTAGGCGAAGTCACATTCAATCGCATGGTTTCAGAAAGAGAAACTGGCGATATAAACAGCATGTAGAATAACAAAGAGGTAATACTAAGACGTTTCATAAACCGATAAACCCTAATCGTGATATTGAGGGTAAATTAATGAAATCGCCTCAGCATTACCATAAACCAAAGTTAAACCTTAATTTTCCGTTAAGGTTAGTTATTTCAATACCTAACGTGAAAAACGTTTTGAACCTGCAACACACAAAATGACACCAAGCGTAGACATGATCATGATGCTATTAACTGTTTCATTAAGCAGCCAAGCAGAAAGTACTAAACCAATAAATGGTTGTAATAGCTGCAATTGACTAACGCCCGAAATTCCGCCTTCAGCAAGCCCTCGGTACCAAAAAAAGAAACCAATTAGCATACTAAATAGAGAGACATAACCTAGGCCCATCCATGATTCAAATGGAACAGTAGAAAACGTTGATGGTAAGCGCAAAATACTGAATATCAACATGATGGGTAACGCTAGAACCAACGCCCAGCAAATGACCTGCCAGCTCCCTAATGATTTTGAAAGTACCGCGCCTTCTGCGTAGCCCAATCCACAGACAATCACAGCAATGACCATATATAAGTCACCTTGCCATGAGTGAGTGGCTCCTTGAAGAATTGCGAAGCCGATTACAAATAAACTTCCCATGACTGAAAACAACCAGAACAATTTGCGAGGGCGCTCGCCTGCTCGTAAAACGCCAAATAAAGCGGTAGACAAAGGAAGCAGTCCTAAATATACAATGGAGTGAGATGAGCTAATGTACTGTAATGCCACCGCAGTTAAGAATGGAAAGCCAAGTACCACACCAAATGTCACGATAAAAAGAGGAATCAAATTTTGTCTTGCTGGAATTTTTTGGCGTAGAACTATCAAAACAATCAGAGCCAAAATCCCAGCGATGGTAGCCCGCAGAATGGTCAAATAATCGGGTGAAAATCCACTGATAGCCAGTTTGGTTGCGGGAAGTGAGCCACTAAAAATAGCAACGCCAATAAAGCCACTGATCCAACCACGAGTGGTATGAGAGGGAGTCGTTATGGAAGCACTGTGCGATATTAATGATTTACTTTGATTCATAATTGACCGTTATTATTTGTAATTGAGTTTTGCTAAGCTAATCGACATAATCATGACAATCAAAAAATTGTCATAGGTACAATTTCATGACTCAGAATCGTTATAAGCAGTATGTTGACTTGCTTTCAGCGCAGATCATGAGTGGCGAATTGAAAGCGGGCGCTCGTTTACCAACACATCGCCATTTTGCGGAAAAATCGGGAGTTTCTTTAGTCACAGCTTCGCGAGTATATCGAGAGCTTATTGAGCGGGGCTTGATCATCGGGGAAACTGGGCGTGGTACCTTTGTTCGAGATATCAATCTATTGCCCAAGTTAAGTATTGAGCAAGATGTCGCTAAAAATACATTAGACCTGAATTTCAGTTATCCGATTGCGAAAGAACAAACCAAACTATTACGGGAATCGTTACGGGAAATAGCGGTTGGAGGTGATTTGGAAGGAATTCTTTATTATCAACAGCATACAGGGCGAGAGCATGAAAGGCAGACAGTCGCTAAATACTTAAAACAGCGTGGATTAACTCATGCAACGGCAGATACCGTCGCTTTAGTCAGTGGTGGGCAACATGGTTTAGCAACCATTATTTTAGGTATGTTCAGTCCTGGAGATATTATTGCCGTCGATGCTTTAACTTATCCGGGGTTTAAAGCTCTAGCGAAAATCTACCATTTAGAGCTTATATCCGTGCCTACGGCAGAAAATGGTCCAAACTTACAAGCGTTGGATAAGCTATGCCAACAGAGAAAAATTCGAGCCTACTATGCGATGCCGACACTACATAATCCGCTAGGTTGGGTGATGAGTTTATCGGAACGTAAAAAGCTGGTGGACTTAGCCAGGCAGCACCAATTTTTCTTAATTGAAGACGGGTCTTATGCCTTTTTGCAGCGACCAGCAGTTGTCCCATTAGCAACGCTTGCACCTGAAATTACATTTTATACAACAGGTTTTTCGAAGAATATTGCAACTGGCTTACGTGTCGGTGCGGTACTGGCACCCCAGCAATATATTGAAAATATCGAGCGTATCATCCGAATTACAACATGGAATACACCGGCAATAACCACTGCTATTCTCTGTGATTGGATCGAAAAAGGTGAGGTCGATAGCATTGAAAAAGATAAGCGGCGAGATGCAAAGATCCGGCAAAAAATAGTCCAGAAAATTTTCACGGATATACCCTATATTGCGCATCCAGCCAGCTATTTTGTTTGGCTACCCTTACCGGAAGGTGTGCGCGCAGATGTAGTGGTCAGTGAATTAAAAAAACAAAATATCGCGACTAGCAGTGCGGAGTCTTACAGCACATCAAACGCGGTACCGCAGGCGTTAAGAATAGCAATTAGCACCTTAACCCATGAAGAGTTGGCAGTGGCAATCGAAGCAATTAGGCGCGTTGTATTGTATTTGATTGATTTATAAAGATGATAAGTATGAAGGAATAAAAATAGTGGAACATATCAAACATTTTACTGCGACAGCGATGATCTGTAATGCTCGTGGGGAGTTTCTATTACATGAGCACCCTAAGCTAGGTATTTGGTTACCGCCTGGTGGCCACATTGATCCGAATGAAGAGCCGCAAGATACCGTTGTTCGTGAAGTGTTTGAAGAAACCGGTTTACGGTGCCGAGTGATTGATTGTCGCTATCCGTTACACGCTAAGGTTAACGATTCTGAAGGCACGTTTTCTTTACCGATTCCCTTAGCTATTTTAAAAGAATTTATTGCAGATAAACGCCAAGGTGATCATTGGCATATCGATATGGTTTATCTCTGTGAGCTAATAGACGAAGAAACCCAATGCAATGCGGATTTTCATTGGGTTTCTCTGAATAAAATGAATGACTTAAATCTTCCTAAAGATGTGTATGAACTCGCTATTATGGTTAATGAATACTTTCAAAATGGTTCGGCTCATTCGAAATGAATTCAGTCATGATGAAATATTAAAAAAGAGCAAAGAGATACCTAGCATAATTAATAAGGCACCAATAACTCTATCCATAATAAATTGATATTTAAGAATTTTATTTCTAATCAATGGTGCTGCAAAGAATAGAGCAATTAAACTAAACCAAACCCAATGTGCAAAAGAAATAAATAATCCGTAGCTGAAGTTTAACCATTGAGAGTTACCAGCTTGGATCACTTGGGTGTAGACCGAAACAACGAAAAACATCGTCTTAGGGTTGAGTGCATTAGTTAAAAAACCCATTTTAAATGCGGAAAATGAAGAGGGTATTGATGCCGGATTAAGGTCATCGCTGGCGTTAATTGCTGTTTTGTTTGTTAAGGATTTAAAACCAATATACACCAAGTAAGCGACGCCAAGGAATTTGACTGCCATAAATAATGTAGGAGAACTCATAATGATTAGAGTCACGCCAAAAATGGTATACAACACATGAACTTGCACTCCAGCAGCAATACCAAGAGCACTAAGTAAACCCGTTTTGGTGCCGTAGGAGTAGCTATTTCTGGTGACCATAGCGAAGTCGGGACCAGGGCTAATAACCGCCAAAATAGTGATGGTGGCAACGGCGATAATTTCATTCATAGTGAGATCCTAATGGTAATAAAAACTGACTTAATTTCTGGATGGAAAATAGATTTGATTAACTTGAAGTGTTGATTATCAATAGATTGTAAATAGAGGAAAAGCGATTTATTCTCAATGAAACCTGTCAGTTTTCGTTACCTATTTAATTGTGAAGCTACTCATTTTATAAGCCCCTTAATTTTATGAAGACATTAATTCTATGAAACTGCCTCCATTAACATCGTTACGGTTTTTTGATGTTGCTGCACGCTATGAAAGTATTATTAAAGCCGCGCAAGAGCTGCATGTAACGCACAGTGCCATTAGCCGCCAGATAAAATTACTTGAGGAGCATCTTGGGGTTTTACTGTTTGAACGACGTAACCGAGCTATCTTTTTAACAGAAGAAGGTAAATTGTTATTTCAAACGACGACGCATTTATTCCAACAACTTTCTGATACCGTCGAAATAATTACTCAGCGTCCTCATAACCGAGTTGTTAGTTTATCGTGTGAGCCGACCATCGCTATGAAATGGTTGATCCCTCGTTTAACCAGTTTTTATCAGCAATATCCTGAAATTACCGTGCATTTAATTGCCGCTGGTGGTCCTATTGATTTTAATAAGGCGGGAGTTGATCTTGCTCTTCGCCGTAATGATTTCACGTGGGATGACAATATTTATGCGAAGAAAATATGCGCGGAATGGATGGGTATCATCAAGAAAAATGATAGCCAGCCTTATCATGAGATGAACTTGCTTGTACCGGCCTCACGGCCAAATGTTTGGCGTACATGGCAAACCCGTAGTGGCATTAATTTACAACATAATAAACAAATTAATTTCGAACATTTCTACCTGTGTTTGCAGGCTGCATTAGCAGGACAGGGTGTTGCTATCGCATCGTTCCTAATGGTTGCTGATGAAATGAACACACAACAATTAATGGCTCCAGAAGGTTTTATTGAAGATGGTTCGGCATATTACTTGCTTTCACCTAAAGAAATAAAAGCAGACACCCCAGCAGCTATTTTTATGGAATGGTTGGAAACAAACGTGAATCAAAGCCTATTGTTGACTCAGCAATCGGCATAAAATTTGTATAATTTTAAGGGTTTGGTTATTTAATCACCGAACCTACTTGCGTAGTGAAGTTTTTATGCCCTAACTATTTCGCTGCGTGCTATATTTCCCAGAATCGTTTTTGATGTCTTTATGTTGGAGTAAATAATGAGCAAAATTCGGGTTGGTGTCATTTTTGGTGGTAAATCCACTGAGCATGAAGTTTCGTTGCAATCAGCTAAAAATATTATTAATGGATTAGATCGTAGTAAGTTTGATGTTTGTCTCATCGGTATCAATAAAGAAGGGCAATGGCATGAGTATGATGAAGCGAACTTCCTGTTACATGGCGATGATCCCGCTCATATCGCGTTAAATACTCCAAAGCGCAGCATTGCCGTTGTTCCGGGCAAACAAAGTGAACAATTCATTTCTCTAGAAGATGCTAAACCTCTCCCGCAAATTGATGTTATTTTCCCAATTGTCCACGGTAATTTAGGTGAAGATGGCTCTTTACAAGGTTTACTGCGTATGGTGAATCTGCCGTTTGTTGGACCGGGTGTTCTAGGCTCATCAGCTTGCATGGATAAAGATGTCACCAAACGCCTTTTAAGGGATGCAGGGCTGCACATTGCACCATTTATTACGCTGCTGAAAAGCGGTCGTGGTGAAATAAGCTATGCTGCAACGGTTGAGAAACTGGGCTTACCATTATTTATTAAACCAGCTAACCAAGGTTCATCGGTTGGGATCAGTAAAGTTAATAATGAAAGCGAGTTTAACGCGGCATTAGATTTTGCATTCTTATTCGACGTAAAAGTGCTGATTGAAAGCGCAGTAAAAGGGCGTGAAATCGAGTGTGCTGTTCTTGGAAATGAACATCCATTAGCTAGCCCATGCGGTGAAATCGTACTGCATGACAGCTTCTATGCATATCACACTAAATACATTGATGAAAATGGCGCGTCTGTTGTTGCTCCAGCGGATTTAGAGCAAGATGTGAGTGAAAAGATCCGTACAATTGCGCTTGAAGCTTATCAAGCTTTAAACTGCAGCGGTATGTCTCGTGTTGATGTATTTTTAACTGAAAAAAATGATGTTGTGATTAATGAAATCAACACATTACCGGGGTTCACTAATATCAGTATGTACCCGAAACTGTGGCAACAAGGCGGTATGACTTATCAAGAATTGATCAGTCGTTTAATTGAACTTGGGATTGAAAAATTCCAGCAAACAGCCGCATTAAAAACAGCCTGTGATGACATTTAATCTCTGATATTTCTCGAAAACTTTGCCGATAGCAGGCTGCTATCGGCAATATCACGCTAAAGCTAACGCATTAATTCACAACGTTTTTATTACACCAAACATAATTGATGTAACGGAATAACGGCTCAAATCCAAATTTTTTATATAAATCAAAGCCTGCTTCTGAAGCATCTAAGAAGCAATGTTCGACTCGTTGTTGACGACAAAATGCGAGAGCATAATCAATAAGCTGAGAAGCATAACCTTTACCCTGAAACTTAGGTTCAGTACCGATATCGTCGAAACGCGCCAATTCGCCTTCAATGGTGACCGTCATGGATGTTGCGGGCTCTCCATTGACCAATAAGACGAAATGGAACTGTGGTGCGCCTTGCTGCAGGGCATCTTCATGGTAGCGAACATACTCTTGGATCACCGTATCGTGTTCTTCTGAAAGATAGAACGCAGAAACTAATGGTTTAGCCCAAAGGGATAAATCATGGTTTGCGAGCACGATATCTACCTGATTATCAGGCAAATCAACTTCTTTTTGCTGCGACAAAGTTAGCGCCATGGCTGTCGTGACGCTGTCACGTTTATAGTTAAGTGCTTCAATATCTTTGACGACTTTTGGCAGCATCTCTTCGGGGATCACCAAAGTGTGGTTCTTTTTCTGCGATACGAACAGGTTGTATGCTTGCATAAAAGCATGATGAGTAGAGTCGGGTTGCAGATAGATAAAATTGAACGCCGGGGAATTTAATGGCGTTAAATAACAAATTGTATGTTGTGCAATCTGGATACTGTGCTCACAAATCGAAGTCCAAAACGTCTTTTCGATCGATTGGTAATGTCGTAAATAGTAGAGCGGTATATTCATTAGTCAGTTACCTGATACAAAATGTGTTAGTCAAAATGGAGCAAATAACAAATCTAACCCCATGTAAAATTTTGTTAATTTATTGGCAGTAAAGCCTTTGTGATCTATCTATTGATAATAACTAAACCTTTAAAATCAGCAACCGTTGCGGCAGTTGTCATCTTATCTTTGGCCTTAGCTCTCACTCTTATGCAACGTTTTCAGTGTCATTAATCAATATCTATAAAGTAAATTTAAAGATGAATTAAGGCGTTTCGTGCGATATGCAGATAGATTGTCATTTAATGCTATCTTACATTGCACATTTACTCTATAAAATGTCATGTAAATTTATAAAAAGCTTTGTAACTCAATGAGATTATCTTATGAAATTCTCCATTATGATAGTAGAAATAAAGAGATCGTACCTGCATAAATATGCTAAATAGAGTGACGTAAATAAGATAAATAGAGTTGTAAACGTTATATTTTTCAATGTATTGTTTTTGAAAAATAAAAGATGACTGAGGTTATGTTTAGGTAATGCAAAAATTTATATTAGCCGCCCTGTGTTTAGTGAGTTATTCAGTGTTTGCCGAATCAGCTGAAAATCCTTTTGATAGACAAATACTGAAACACGATGGCAAAGAGACTCATTATTACCTGCTTAAAAGTGACTCTAACCCCTCTAAAGAATTATTGGTATTAATCCAAGGCTCCGACTGCAAAAGTGTCGTTAATAACCAAAATATGATTAAGAATTTTAGGGGAGTATTACCTAATAGTGATGTGCTTTTAGTAGAAAAAACAGGCTTAACACCTGATGTGGGGCTAGATGATCCAAATGCCTTAGAAGAGGATTGCCCTGTAGAATATATGAAGAGCGACTCTTATTTTGAAAGAGTGGATAACTATATTGCTGTGCTGAACCAGTTGAAAAATCAGTATCAGCATATTGTTATATTGGGTGGTAGTGAAGGGGCGATAGTGACGAATATTATTGCGTCTAAAGTTGATTTTATTGATGCTGCTATTTCGCTAAATGGTGGCGGACAATTTTTTATTAATGATGTGATTTACAGCATTAATAAAAGTTTACCTGCTGAAGAAGCGCAAGGTGCAATAGAAGGGTTTAACCAGTTTGCAGATGCGGTTTTGCATGATCATTTAGACGATGACCAGTTTCCCAGTAATCACGGACAAAATTGGTGGTATGAAGCCTTAACGATAGATAATAAAAAATTACTTCAAGGTGTTCGTAAACCCCATTTAGTGATCCAAACGCTCACCGATATTAATGTGGACGTGGAAGGTTCACAAAAAATGATGAGTGAGGTTAATAACCCAAATATTACGTATAAAACATATTCCACATTAGACCATTATTTTAAAGATGGTCAGGACAATAATCAGACAGCCGTGGTTATTGCTGATATTCAGGATTGGTATACAAACTTAAATATTAAAAGATAGGTTGGGTAGATACCCAGCTAAAGAATTCTTAGTTGGGTATTTAGGGATTCTATTCTGAAATGTAGCTGTGATATTTAAAAATCGGTTTAAAGCCTAGTTTTTGATAAACCGACAAACCATCGCTAGACGCTTCCAAATAACACTGCTTGATTTTATGTTGAAGACAAACCTCTAAGGCATGTTTAATCAATGCCGTGGCAAATCCTAGTCTCTGGAATTCAATATCTGTACCAATATCATCTAAGCGCGCAACGTCATTGTGTAGCGTGAGTGTTAGTGATGATACAGGGGTCTGCTGATTAAATAAGACAAAATGCATGATATTAGTTTGCTTGTCTAACGCACGCTGGTGATAGCGAATATATTCATCAATGATGGATTCATCATTATCACAATCAAGTTCATTGACTACAGGAAACGCAGTAATAAGCGGTTTCGACCAGTCAGAGAGATTATGATTGCTAAGCTTTATGTGATAGCCATCTGGTAACTGATTTCCCGTTTTGAGTTCATTTCCCGTAAGGTCAAAGACCATCGCTGTTGATTCACCATCATCAATAAGATCATGTTGTTGTATACAATTTGAAAACTTGGGTAATTCATCGGTGTGAACAACTAAAATATAGGGTTTTGATTGTTGTTGAAACAATGTATTTGCCGCTTCAAAGCCAGCAATAGTTGCTCCTGAATGCAAGTAAATATAATTAAATGCGGGAGTTTTTAGCTCAGTAAAATAGGCAAACGTATTTGGCTCTACATGATGAGTCCTTAGGCAAATAGCAGACCAAAAAATATCTTCTAATGAGTAAAAACATGCTTCGTTGTGAGTCATTTCATGGTGTCCTAATAAATTAACTGAACGTTTCTAGTCTATTGAGGAAATTGAGATTGCTGCCACCATGGTACATGGGATAGCATTTATTTAATTAAGAGAAGATTAAGGAATATCTGTGAATAATATCCCCGAAACCATCACGTTCTTTGAGCGTTTATTACCGCTAGTTGTTTCCGGTGAAAAAGTGATCACCATTCGTGATGAAAGCGAGAGTCACTACGTACCAGGCTCGGTTGTCAAAGTACATGCTTTAGAAACAGGCAAGTACTATACCGACATTGAAATACTTTCTGTTGAACCACTAAACTACGATGATATTTCCGAATATCACGCAACTCAAGAAGCGATGACATTAGAGACGTTGAAAGCCTTAATTCGTGAAATTTACCCCACTGAAAACTGCCTGTATGTTATTCATTATCGATTAACAACCGCAAGCGCTTAAATCACGATAATTGTTTTTTCACTAGTTTGATAAATGCTTTTGTGGCTGGAGACGCATCACTGTAATTATTAACAGCGAAGGCAATATCTCGAGTTACGCGGGGAATTAATGGTTTTACGACGATATTGTTAATATTTTCGGGGATTGCGAGTTGAGCCACAATCGATACGGCTTCATTTCGTGCAACCAATGAAAAAGTGCTAAGAAGCTGGCGAGTTCTAAATTGAATTTTAGGTGTCAGCTTTTGTGCAGAAAATAGTCCCATCACAATTTTACCTGAGCCGGCTTGAGTTAAGTTGAAAGGGTACTCACACAATTGTTTTAGTGTAACCCCGTTGTACTGAGTCAATGGATGGTTTAGCGGCAAAATAGCCACATATTGGTCGTGCTTTATGGGATAAGTATCAAATCGTTCGTCTGGCAAGACCACAACACCAATATCTATGCGCTTTTCTTGTAACCATTGAGCCACGCTCTCATCGTCGCCCTCATCAACAATAATTTCAATGCTCGGGTATTGCTGACGAAAGACCTTTAATAATGGGGGCAGAATACCTGTTGAAGAGCCGGGGCCGAAAGATCCTATCCGTAAAACACCTTTCTTTAATCCATTGGATGCTAGCGCTTCTTGCCGCATTGCTTCTTGAAGGCTCAGTATATGTTGGGCGCGATTTAACAGCGTATTACCAATTTCGGTCATAGTGACTTGATTTTGTTCCCGCGTAAATAGACTGACATTGAAATCTTTTTCGAGAGATTTAATGGCATGTGAAACCGCAGATTGGGAAATACTCAACGACATTGCCGCTAAGGTAAAACTTTTTAGCTCAGCAACACGGGTAAATATTTCCAGTTGGCTTAGTGTCATGAGTAAATACTCATTTGATTATGATCTTGGATAACAAATACCTTATCCGTATCGAATGATTGAGTCAATAAAGCGCACAATATCTGATCTGGATGGGGAATATCGCGATGGAATTAAAAATAACAAAAAGGCAAATTCAACAAAAGTCAGTCAATATTGTTGTTCTGAAAATGATTTGTGTCTCGATTTTATGGGGGGGAACGTTCATTGCTGGTAGGGTGTTACAAACCGATATATCACCATTATTTTCAGCGACGGTTCGCTTTATTTTTGCGAGTGTTTCATTGGTTATTTTGCTGAGCTGCACTCGTATTGGTTGGGTTAGAGTGAATTCGCGTCAGTTTTTTCAAATTCTAATATTGGGATGTAGTGGCGTATTTGTCTATCAGGTATTTTTCTTCTATGGATTACAACTTATTCCGGCATCACGAGCAGCATTATTAGTTGCAATAAACCCCGCAATGATTGCGTTAATTTCCTACCTATTATGGCGCGAAAAAATCACGAAAATTAAAGGAGTGGGGATTAGTTGCTGTGTATTAGGCGCCATCATATTACTCTCAGGGAAGAATTCAGATGCGAGTGACTTTTTAATAAACCAAGGGGATCTTGCCATATTGGGCTGCGTGGTGAGTTGGGGTATTTATACTGTGTCGGGTAAAAATGTGATCCGTGAAATTGGCGCTATACATACGGTTGCTTATGCTGTGCTATTAGGAACCGCATTATTGGTTATCGCGTCAAGTATCACGGGGCAATTAACACTTAGCGCGATTACATATTTAACAAATATCGATGTTATGAGCCTGTTATACCTTGGTGTATTAGGCTCTGCATTAGCTTATATTTGGTATTACCAAGGTGTTGACCTGTTAGGTGCAGCTGGGGCTGGTTCATTTATTGCACTTAATCCGTTGACGGCGGTAATAATAGGAACGTTGTTTTTAAATGAAGAAATTACATTCTCTGCGCTATTAGGTGGAGTGGTGATTATCTTCGGGTTATGGCTAACCAATAAACCTCGAGTATAAAATAGGCGCTCTATGGAAATAATTGACTCCATAGAGCGATATTCATTATTTAATGGTTTTGTTGATTTCTGAATAAGCGAACAGGGCTTGAGCTCCGCCAGTATGGACAAATAATACCGGTGTTTTTTCAGTGGAGTTGTCTAAATAATCAATTAAACCTGCCATCGCTTTTCCCGTATAAACTGGGTCAAGAAGGATCCCTTCTTTTTGAGCTAATAGCGCTATTGCATCTAAACCACCGCGGTTTGGCATGCCATACATTGGTGCGAAAAAATCATCCCAAAGTGTAATGTCAGGCGTTTTTTTAATTTGCAGTAATTCTGCTAATTCATTTTGCAGTTTTTCAACTTTTGGTGCCTGATCTTGCTGTTTACGAGAAACGGTGACCCCAATGAGTTGTGAAGTAGGGAGTAATTCTTGTAAGCCAATTGCTAAACCTGCGTGAGTCCCAGCACTACCGGAAGCTACAATCACTTTATCGAACTCAATATTGGCCGGTTTTTGTTGGGCAATTTCAATCGCACATTGAACATAACCTAATGCGCCCAGACCGTTGGAACCGCCGACAGGGACGATATAAGCATCTTGCAAGTCTAACGATTTAATTAACTCAGCCATTTGTGCTTGTGGATCGGTTAATTCGTCACACATGACGCATTGAGTACCAAATAAATCGGTGAGGAGTTTATTGCCATTATGCAGGAAATTGCTGTCTTCACTTTGAATAGGATTTTCTAATAGAGCGACACATTTTAGTCCGTACATTGCCGCTACCGCAGCAGTTTGACGAACATGGTTTGATTGAATCGCGCCCGCTGTCACGATAATCTTTGCATTTTGGGCTAAGGCATCCGCCATTAAAAATTCAAGTTTACGTAGCTTATTTCCGCCCATTGCTAACGGCGTCATATCATCGCGTTTAATGTAGATTTCTCGACCATATAAACGCGATAAATTATCGAGTCGATTCAATGGGGTCGATGCTTTAAGCAAGTCAACTTTTGCGAATTGAGTTAATTTTTGTTGAAGAGACATCTAAATTCCCCTGTATTAATTGGTAAAGCCTAAATAGAGATAAATGGCAAGTACGAAGCTTGCTGTTACTAATGCATAAGGCATTTGAGTACGGATATGTTCAATATGATCACAATCAGTGGCCATAGAGGCAACAATGGCATCTGCAGAAATAGGTGAGGTCATGTCACCGAAAATAGATCCTGAAATGGCTGCGCCAATCATATATTCAATTGGCATACCGACGGATAACCCTAATTGGACACCAATCGGGATCATAATGGCAAAGGTTCCCCATGAAGTCCCCGTAGCCAGCGACATAATGGCGCTAATGATAAAGATAAAGCCGATGGAGAATCCAGGCGCCATAATGCCTTGGGTAACCTCAGCAATATAGGCACCAGTATTCAGTTCAGAAGATACATTTCCCATTAGGAAAGCTAAAATCATAATTGAGCTGATTTTTAACATGCTGGCATAGCCAATAAATAGCTCTTTAAAGAAGCTATCAATATTTAATAGCCTTCTTCCGATGAACCAACAAAAAGAAACTGCGGTACCGAACATAACGCCCCAATAAACGGACGTTGAGCCGCTCCCTTTGCTGAAATCACCATCACCTGTGATATATAAGGCCACAGGAACCATTAATACAGTCGAAAGAATTGGGATGAAAAAGTTCAAGGCTGAATGGGCATTTGGATGCTCAATAATTTCTTCTTCTTCATTTTTACGTGAAGATTCAGCTAATTTTCCTGCCATGAAATTTTCTTGATACTTCATTTCGGCTTTTTTCATTGGTCCCCACGAAATATTGGTGAACACATAGAATAAAATGGTGGCCAATGATAGCCATGCCATTAAGTTGTAGCCGATAGATTTAATTAAAATATCGAAGGGTTCACCCGAAATAAGACCTTGGGAAATTTGCACACCAATGAGACCCATAATCACCGCACCCCAACCATTTATAATGGCGGATGAACAAACGGAAACACAGGCTGTTTGAATAAGATAGGACATCTTTTCTGGGGCAACGCCATATTGTCTGGCTAAATTCTTAGTGGATGCTCCCGCAACTAGTTGGTTAATGGAACTTTCAATAAAAATTAAGGCCGTGATGACAATGGCGAGTAATTGCGTCGCGGTTCTGTTCTTAATTAATTTTGTTTTATTTGTCAGTAACTGAACTAATGCACGAACGCCACCTGTGACGACCACTAGGCGCATGATCCCACCAATCATGACCATAAAGACGATGGTGCGAGTATTGCCAGCAGAAGAAAATGTATCGATGATGCCATCCACCGTTCCGCGAATACCGAGTAATACATTGTGATCATTAATGACGGTAAAACCGACTAAAATACCGAGCATTAATGAAAGCATCACCTGTCGAGTGAGAATAGCCAAAAGGATAGTGACAATCGGCGTAATAATTGTCCAAATACCATAGTCGTGCATGTGTTTACCTTGGATATTTTTATTGTATGACGTGTAGTTTGTAAGTATCAGGAAATCATAGCATTGATGGGAGTGGGCTGTCGGATATTTTCATTGTATTGCAGTAGATTGTTACAAAATCCATGCTGAAAGTCAGATAAACTGCAAGATTATGGTATTGAAGGGTACGCTATCTTTTGGAGATAGCGTAATAAGGGAAATTAAATTTGAGATTGCCACTGCTGATAAGTGATACGACTAATTTCTTCTGTCTTTGTCTCGCCAATAAGCTCAATAAATTGTGGGCCTAATGTCGCATAATATTGAAAGCCACATTTTTCTTGAGCAATTTTAGATTGTTGATTGCCTTGGAAATAACCGCACCATAAATTATCCAGTTTGAGATTTTTAAATCCATGTCGCATGATTTCTCGGATAGCTTCAGGAATAAACCCTTTTCCCCAAAATGGTACGCCTATCCAATAACTCACTTCAGCATCGTTATCCCCAATTGGAAAATTACTCTCTTTTCCGATAGATAAACCAATCAAGCCAATGGCTTTATTGTCCTCTTTTAATGCAACGGCAAATACACCATCACGCATGAAAATGGATTGAATAATTTTCGCACTTTCTTCGACGCTTTGGTGAGGTGGCCAGCCTGCAATAGGGCCGATGCGTTCGTCTTTTGCATAATGATAAAGGTCTGCCGCATCAGCAATATTCCAAGGGCGTAAAATCAGCCTTTGTGTATATAAAATCATGTTATTTTCTCTTAATTGCCTTGATAGTCATGCTACTTATTTTAGGTATTTATTTGCTTCAGGTAAGGGTAAAATCTAGGGAGTTTAGGTACTTTTGAAAACTAATATTTTGAAAATAGATATTATTGAAAATAACTGTGTAGAACCGGTCAATAAAACGAGTGATGTGGGTGAAGCGAAGGTGGATTAAGTCATGAAAGAGCTGCAGCAGCATCAATTTGTATGGGAAGGGGTAGTCAGCATTGGTTCGACGACACTGGAAGGATTGCAAAATACAGTATTGTCTCCAGACTATGTGACGCTATGTATTTGTAGGCAAGGGGTTGGGATTTTCAATATTAATTTTAAGCGCTATGCCTTACGCAAAAATGAACTCTTTGTTTTGTATGATGACACTTTTGTTATGTTACAGAAGCGTTCTCGGAATTTTATTGTAGATTACATCCATATTGATAAGACGTTTGCCACAGATATTGCATTTGTTTTACCTAATTCATTGTTTGCCTATTTTAATTTTCAACCACGTTTATCGATGTCACTGGTACAATCCATACTATTTTCACATTGGTATCAGCTATTTTTATATTACCAACAAGAACGTGCGGAGTATGGGAAATTGCAATTACGCCAACATTTACAAAATCTATTTTTAGAAATTGCTAATCAAGTCAATCATGCACAATCCCATTTTTCAGATGAACGTAGCCGTAAATCACAATTATGTTGGCAATTTTGGGCATTAATAACCCAACATTGTAAACAGCAAAGAGAGGTTAAGTTCTATGCGAATCAACTTGCGATTACACCGTTTTATTTATCGCAAATTGTGAAAGACTTCTTCAACGATCCGCCCAAGGCACTGATTGATAGACAAGTGGTTTTAGAAATTAAAGCCCTGCTAGAGAGAGGAACGTTCACCATTCAAGGTATTGCTGATGAATTAAATTTTGAAGACACCTCGTATTTATGCCGCTATTTTAAGCGGCATACTGGTGCGACATTAAGTGAGTTTAGAAAAAGAGTGAATAAGCATTAACTCGGGTCGATTTTTGTCGAATGTTTTTTAATAAAATCAATAAAGCAGCGTAGTCTTGGCGAAATAGCTTGATTGCGATAATAGACAGCATTAATCGGCTGTTTCATTGTTATCGTTTTTTGTTCGAGCACCTTCACGAGTCCGCCATTGGCAAAAGCATCTAAGCTTACAAAATCGGAAGAAGAGAGAATGCCAGTTCCTTGCAGTGCTAAATGATGGAGTACTTCACCACTGGCGCAGGCGATATGAGGGGTAATTTTGAGTAAGCTGCCATCGGCGTTTTCGAGTGGCCAATAATTTAATGACTCTGGCGTTGTGAAACCGAGCAAACAATGCTTATGGAGATCTTCTATCGTTTCCGGTATTCCATATTTTTCTAAGTAAGCGGGGCTAGCAACTAGCCTTTTCTGGGTATAACCCAATAGGGTTGCACTGAGTGAAGAATCCTTTAACGTGCCAATTCTAAACGCGACATCCGTTTTTTTCTCTAACAGGTTTGTCACACCTTCATAGTTATTTATTTCTAACTCAACTTGGGGATATCGCTCATAAAATAGAGGGATCAGCGGAGCGATGACATGGGTTAAAAATGGGGTTGAAGCATCAATGCGTAGCTTGCCTGATGGAATCGATTGGCGAGCAGATAGCAAATCTTCGGCTTCTTGCGCTAGTCGGACTATTTCTCGCGCTTTTTGCAAAAATGCGGCACCTTCATCACTGAGTTTGATGGCGCGAGTGGTTCGGTAAAGTAGCGTGGTTTTGACTTTCTCTTCTAAACGCAATAATGCGCGGCTAACGGTGGATATCGTCATACATTGCTGATCGGCTGCTGCTGTAATAGAGCCGTAATCGACTACGCTGATAAATGTTTGGAGCTCTTCTAATGTGATTTTCATTATTGCATTTCCCGCAAAAGTTATTCTCACCATAATGGGTTTTTCAACCGCTTTCAATATGGAAGAATTGCCGCCGGTCAATTGAGATTGGTTTATAAGGCATAAAAATGAGAATAAACACAGCATTGCTCGCGTTATCCGTTGGAGCATTCGCCATTGGTATTACCGAATTTTCTCCGATGGGAATGCTTCCCTATATCGCTGAAAATCTTCATGAAAGCATTCCTTCTGTCGGTGCGATTGTGGTGATTTATGCGCTGGGAGTAATGATTGGAGCACCGATCATGACGCTATTATTAGTGAGCAAGCGCCCAAAGGTTGCGTTGGTTTTTTTAATGGCGATTTTCACGGTGGGGAATTTATTATCGGGTTTAGCTCCCAACTTGGTGACACTGTCACTTTCAAGGTTGATTACTAGCCTAAATCATGGAGCATTTTTTGGTTTAGGTGCCATTGTGGCGGCTAGTGTGGTACCTGCTGGTAAACAAGCGAGTGCGATTGCGGCAATGTTTATGGGGCTGACCATTGCGGGTATTGGTGGCGTTCCATTAGTCACTAAAATAACGCAATTAATCGGCTGGCGTGAGGCATTCTATTTAATTTCGGGTATTGGATTGCTCACGATCGCCAGTTTAATTTTTGCTATTCCTGCGCGTTTACAAGGTAGCCAAGTTAACGTTAAAAATGAATTGCGTATTTTAAGACGCCCATTAGTGATGTTAGGTATGCTATCGACGGTACTCGGAGCAAGTGCAATGTTTACCTTGTATACGTTTATAACACCAATGTTGATGAATTTCATTCAGGCATCGGACCAGACAATTGCAATGATGTTAATGGTCATTGGTGTTGGTTTTAGTATCGGTAATTATCTTGGTGGTTATTTTGCGGATAAGAACTTATATCCAACGTTATTAACTTTGTTTGTATTATCGGCAATAAGCATGGTGATATTCCCAATAATTGCGACAAATATCGCTGGGGCTACCGTGGGTTTATTATTCTGGAGTATTGTTAGTTTTGCACTTGTTCCACCCATTCAAATTTTAGTGATGAATGCGGCTGTTGGCGCACAAGCGCTAGCATCTTCCGTGAATATTGGCGCATTTAATTTGGGAAATGCCATTGGGGCGGCTGTTGGTGCGGCGATTTTATCCCATGGTTACAGCTACACGACGATGAGTTTTATGGGAGCATTATTGGCGATAGTCGGGTTTATAGTGATTTTGCTGATCGTACGTCGGAAAAATAGCGAAACACAAACGCAGGACGTAATGTGTAGTGCGAATTAAAAAGCAAGGTTTGGAGTGTTCGACATATAATAACCAGAGATACTGATCACGGTGAAATCAGTAAAGGGTTAAATATATGTCGACGAAAAATCAATGGGTCACAGATGAGCAGCGCTGGAATGCGCTGAAACTACGAGATAAAACCGCAGATGGTTATTTTGTGTATGGTGTGAAAACATCGAAACTTTATAACCATCCATCCGCTGCGGGACGATTACCGAAGAGAGATAATGTGCTGTTTTTTGATAATGAACAGCAAGCGATAGCGCAGGGATTTCATTCGGGAAAACGTCGTCGTCATGAAATGTCACAGCAAGCTCAGTTTTATCAAGAAAAAATTGAACTTGCTTGTCGGTATATTGAGCAAAATACCCAGAAATATACATTGGCTGAGTTAGCTGATTATGTCGGAATAAGCCCGTTTCATTTTCATCGATTATTTAAATTACAAACTGGGTTAACGCCTAAAGCCTATCGCGATGCTTATCTTCATCAAAAAGTACAAACGCAATTGCAGGAAAATGAGCGGATCACTGATGCCATTTATGATGCGGGTTTTCATTCGAACAGTCGTTTTTATGAAATAGCTAATTCGCGATTGGGGATGACGCCGACAGCATGGAAATCAGGTGGTGAAGGGAGCCAAATCTATTTTGCTCTGGCTGTTTGCTCGCTAGGAAATGTACTGGTTGCACAAAGTCCGATAGGCATTTGTGCGATTTTATTCGGCGATGACCCTGAGCAATTGCTAAATAACTTACAAGATAAATTTCCCCATGCTCAGTTGATTGGTGGAAATAAAGCATTCGACCAAGTGGTTTCTAAAGTTATTGGGTTTATTGAAGCTCCAGAAATAGGTTTTGATCTTCCTTTGGATATTCGAGGAACTGCATTTCAGCAACGAGTGTGGCAAATATTAAGAAACATTCCTGTTGGGGAAACGGTGAGCTATCGTGAAATTGCAGAAAAGATGGGTGCACCTAAATCGTTTAGAGCAGTGGCGAATGCATGTGGTGCGAACATGCTAGCGGTGGCGATCCCATGCCATCGAGTGGTGAGAACGGATGGTGGGTTATCGGGATATCGCTGGGGGATCGATCGCAAGCGCGCATTATTGCTAAAAGAATTGGTGAAAAAATAATAAAGCCTGTGTTGAAAAAGAATAAAGCTGCGCCAAGATTGCTATTGTCGCAGCAATTTTTAATATAAAAAGCATATATATTCTCTAATTAGATAGTTTGTTTTGAAATTAAATTATATTTTGCTATTTATTATAGTATGCAGTTTCTGTTTTATACCCTTCAAAAATTAATTTAATTAAAATCGTTTTGGTTTTTTTAAATAAACCCTTAGATTTTTTGGTTTTTATATTTTTCATGTTTTTTCCTTATAAATAATGACGTTACCCACCGAAAGATGAAAGTGATTGGTTGGGCTAATATAAATTTTGGGTATGGTTTGCCCTTTATGTTTTTTTCATATTCCATAAATGAAATCCTATTGCTGTATTTTGTTTATTTAGCTTCGCATGAGAAATTGACTTAAAAAAGTGACAGATTGGTTTTTTTGTAAAATACAGATCATCTCGGAGAAATCTGTATTACATTACAGATACGGGATTCGATTTTAAGGAAATGAGTGCGATGCTCTATAAACAAATAGCTCAAATGCTGCAGAGCAAAATCCATCGAGGGGAGTTTCTTGGTGGGGAGAAAATGCCGTCGGTACGTGATATTAGTCGCTGCCATGATGTGAGCATCACCACGGTTCAACTGGCTTATCGTGAACTGGAACGGTGTCAGCTCATTTATGCAGTACCGAAATCGGGTTATTTTGTGATCCCTGAAAAGGCCACAGCACCATTGCCTAAAGTGGCTAACTATATTCAAAAGCCTGTTCATATTGATAAATGGAACCCGACGATGGACTTCCTGCGTGTTGAAGAGCGTGCAGGAGTCACATCATTATCGTGTGCGGTACCTAATATTGCAGATAAAACCTTAGAACCGCTATGGCAAGAAATGAATATGGTGGCGCGACGTCGTAATCCGCTAACACTTGAGTATGATAGCTTACAAGGGTTAGCAGCACTCAGGGAGCAAATCTATCATGTGTCCGATTATCGTCAGTCATTTACCCCCGATGATATCGTGACAACTACCAGTGCCCATCAATCACTTTCTATTGCAATTCAAGCATGTACACAAGCTAATGATGTGGTTGCTGTTGAATCACCGACGTTTCCCGGATTATTGCAAACGCTTTATGGGCTGGGCCGTAAAATCATCGAAATTCCAGTTGATCCCCAAACAGGGATTAACTTGGATAGGTTAGAAGAAGCTTTCCAATGTTGGCAGGTCAAAGCGGTGGTGGTCACGCCGACGTGCAATAACCCGATGGGCAGTATTATGCCGGAAAAGAATAAGCAAAGGTTGCTCGAGATGACTAATCGATATCAAGGTACCGTTATCGAGAATGATTGCCTAGCACCTCTTGCTTATGCCTATCCGCGACCGTCAACGATCCAATCTCTGGATACCGAAGGTCATGTGATTCTGTGCAGTTCATTTTCTAAAACCGTTGCACCGGGCACACGGACGGGGTGGATCATCCCCGGTAAATACAAAGAGAAAGTTATGCACTTAAAATACTTATCGCATTGTTCTGGCGAAGTTTTTATGCAGCAAGTGATGAGTAATTTCTTAAAAGAAGGGCACTATTTTTTGCATTTACGCCGAATGCGTCAGCAATATCGTGAATTACAGTGCCAATATCGAGAATTAGTTGAAACACATTTTCCTGCTAATACTCGAATTTCTCGCCCTCAAGGTGGATTTTCATTATGGGTCGAGCATCCTGCCACAGATACGTCGAAATTGATGGAGATTTTGCATCGCAATAAAGTGACGGTATTGACGGGGGCCCACTTTGCTACAGGCGATTGTTACCCAAACCATCTGCGTATTAACTATGCTTTAGAACTGATCCCAAGACGGCGCAACGCGATAAAAATTCTCGGGGAAACTTTAAAAATGAGCATGCTGAAATAGGGCGGAAATAGAAAAAAGAAACCCGCTAATAATAGCTATTAGCGGGTAATTAAACATAAGGAATATTATTTATACAGCAAACTACGTTTACCGCAGTTTATATTGCCAATGCGAGAGTTTGTTTATTTTTAATTCGCATGCCGTTGAGCATACTTAACCATGCCAGCACTGTCACCACCATTAAGATAATAAAGATAAAATACGGAGGAAGTTCAGTCAGAACGAAACCCGTCATCATAGGGTTAAATGCCCCGCCAAGTAATCCTAGCGCCTGAGCAGAAAAATAGCTGGATTTCATGCCTTCAGGGGCAATGCTATCAATTAGCATATACTCCCCCGGTGCGTAAATGAGTTCGCCCAAAGTGAAGATAAATGAGCCTAGCGCCCATAAATAGAGGTTATCTCCAGATCCCATAAAGACAGCTAATCCCCCTAAAAAGAATATGCTACCAATGGTCATTAAGCGTCTTAAGTTATCCGGCGTAATACGTTTGCCTACCGTATATTGCAAAGTGACAACGACGACGGCGTTGACGGGTAAAATCACACCAATTACCGCTTGTGCAAAATCACTGTTGGCTACAGTGATCACATATTGGGAGATCCACGTGGTAAAAGAGCCAAATACGAGTGAACCAAGAAAAGTGGAGAGAATAAACCAAGCCAATGCACGGTCGTGGAGCATTGCTTTGGGGTTCCACACTCGAGGTTGACCATCAACATGGTTTGCAGGTTTGGTGCTTTGAACAAACCGCTGAATAAAAAAGATTGGAGCGGCTGCGGAGACCGCCGCCAGCCAAAATGGCAAATTAATGCTGTACATTAATAACCATGTGCCCATTGGTGGCCCGACCGTCCAACCGATATTAATAAAGGTGTAGTTGAGCGAAAATACTTTAGTCTTTAAGGAAAATGACAAAGTATCTGCAAAATAGCCTTTTAAAACAGTTGAAAAAACAGAATAAGAGCAGTTAATTAGTGAGAAAAATATAATCACCAATAGTGCATTGTTCATGAGCGGAATGGCGATAAATCCACAAATAAACGCTATCACCGCAATAAGCATGCAGCGTTTTTTGTCGACTTTATCCGCCAGCATGCCAAATCCCATACTGAACAACACGCCGACCGTTAAGGCGATAGTCATAGCAACACCGACGATATCGATCGCCATATGGTATTGGCGTGTCAGATAGATCGCCATAAATGGTAATGTGGCGCCGCGCCCGATGGTTAATAGCAGCGAAGACGCGAGCAGGGCAGTATTCGAGATATTGGATTTAGAAAACATGGCTCACGACCTAGGAGTACATTGTTGTTATAAAAATGATTGTTATAAAAACGATTGTTATAAAAATGTTTTATGTGATTTTGTTATATAAAATACATAAAATTACGGCACCAAGAAACGGGTTATTAGGGCGGGAAATCAAAACAATATTTTGATCATGCTATTGTGCCATTGCCAACCAATTATCTGGCTAAAGATAGCGACGGCACAGATAGTAGAGTTATCTGCTATCAGCTTAACTGCATAAAAAATCAATTAATTATTGACTCATCATCCGATTTAATCGGCATATAAACCAAGAGTCGGTTGCCTTTCTCAATATCAAAAGTTAGCGAGGTATAATCATATTGCTGAGCGCGACCTTGATAAATAATATCTCGGACTCCAGTACACGGTTGGTAAATCTCATGGCGATGCCATAAATCATAGAATGTCGATGATTCCGTACTTAACGTTTCAATGAGTTTTTTAATATTAGGATCGTGTTTGGTGCGTGCATAATCTCGGCGGAAACTGGCTAATAGTTGCTGTGCGACCTGTGACCAGTTTGCAAATCGCTCTTGATAACGCGGATCCATAAACAATAAATACAAAAAATTACGGTAGTAAGGTTCGGCTTGTGAGAAATGGAAATGTTCGTCTGCTTGTGAGTTATAGGCCAATACATCCCAGTGCAGATTGAGCACATAGCATAAATAGTGACTCGGAAAATCTGCAATTAATCGTGAAATTGCAGGAGGAACCGTATGCTCAGTATTCGCTGAAACGCTAGGTTCACGGTTTTGAGTAAGCAGATATAAATGTTGGCGTTCTGCGCTATTCAAACGTAATGCCTGAGAAAGACTGTCTAAAAATTGATTAGAAACGCCAATTTCACGTCCTTGTTCTAGCCACGTATACCAAGTTAGCCCAACTCCCGCTAATGCAGCGACTTCTTCTCGACGTAATCCTGGAGTACGGCGGCGCGTCGAGCAGGGTAAACCTACCTGTTCTGGCGATACGCTTTCACGTTTGTTTTTTAAAAAATTGGCGAGTTCAGGACGAGTTCGTTGTCTATTTTTCATAGCCTAATACTTTTAGTAATAGTATAAGTGGTTAAATTGTAACAGGATAATAGGTTGATTATAGTCCTCATTTATTCATCTGTCTTGGTTAATGAGTGTACTATGAATCAACAACAAAGAGCGGCATTAGGTGTTTTATTATTGGCCGGGTTTGTCACCATATTTGACCTGTTTGTGGTGAATGTCGCCATCGTGAGTATCGAGAAATCGTTAAATGCTAATTTGACAGAATTAACGCTAATTATTGTCGGCTATGAGCTGGCTTTTGGTTTATTGCTGATTACGGGGGGACGACTGGGGGATATTTTTGGTAAGCGAACGCTATATCGGGTTGGAATGTTTTGGTTTGTATTTTCATCATTATTATGTGCGATTGCGCCGACTGCTTTATTACTCGTTGCAGCACGTCTCATTCAAGGATTATCTGCCGCGCTACTTTTCCCGCAGGTGTATTCCAGCATTCGGATTAACTTTACAGAATACCAAGCTAAAAAAGCGTTTGGTTATTTAGGCATGACATTAGGTTTAGCTGCAATTGCTGGGCAGGCATTAGGTGGCTGGTTAATTACGCTTGATCTTTTTGGGTTAGGATGGCGAACCATTTTTCTGGTTAACTTACCGATTGGTATTATTGCATTAGGGTTTTCCCGCTATTTACTCGAAGGGGACAAACTGCAAGTTAATCTTGATTGGCTAGGTGTGTTGTTATCCAGTGTTGGCATTGGTTGTGGATTGTTGCCGTTTTTAATGCTGCCAGTATGGGGCTGGAATATGATGAGTAGCGGGTTATTCGCAGTGGGTTGTTTGGTTTTAGGCGGTTTTGCTTATTACGAGATTGAGCGAGAAAAACGCCAATTAACACCTTTATTCAGTATGCGAATTTTGCTCAATTTACCTTTTGTTATTGGGCTAATGGTGGTCATGAGCGTGTACGCAACATCATCGGCATTTCCTCTGTTACTCTCTATTCTGCTACAAAATGGGTTTGGATTAACGCCGTTTGTTGCAGGGTTGGTGTTTGTTCCTTCCAGCATTGGATTCGTTGTATCGTCTTTTTTGACACCCAAATGGGTTTATCGTTGGGGAGATAAGACCCTGTTATGGGGAGCTATTCTGTATGGGGCAAGCTATCTTTTGTTAATCGTCGCGTTAAGTGGTGGCCAATTTGGTGCCGGAATTTGGGCGTTATCACCCATTTTATGTGCGATTGGTTTTACTCAAGGCATGATTATGACGCCAATGCTTAATTTAGTCCTTTCCAAAGTGTCTCACAGAGAAACGGGAATGGCTTCAGGTTTGACGGCGACACTCCAGCAAATAGGTGCAGCGGTTGGTGCTACGGTCGCTTCGGTGATCTTGCAGTATGGATTGATTCATTTCGAAGATGGAAATTCTCTGGAAACTTTACGTCAAGCAACATGTTTAAGCTTGAGTTTCAATGTATTAATGGCGATATGCGCGGCGTTGTTGCTGAAGTGGTTGGTTGCGAAAGTGAACTTCAAACCCTGTTCGAATCATTAAAAAGAGCGCAAGGGAATGCGCTCTTTTGATAATACACGGGCGTTATAATGAAGCGAGATAAATTCGGCGGCTCACTTCAGGGGTAATATCACGATGTTCTCCGAGTGTCACCATGCTATGTGCCACAAGGCTTTCGACTAAAGGCTCTACGATTTCTTGGTTGAGCTGATAATCTTTAAAGCGTGTTTTCACTTGCATTGATTCGAAAAAGTCTCTTGTTAATTCAATGGCTTTGAGTGCTTTTTCTTTTTCGCTGCCTTCACGGATATCCCAGACACGTTCCGCATACTGCGCCATTTTCGCTTGTTTCTGAGGCAGTTTTTCTTCCATTAAGGAAGGCAGGATGATAGCTAAGGTTTGGGCATGATCTAAACCGTAGAGAACGGTGATTTCATGACCTAACATGTGGGTTGCCCAGTCTTGCGGTACGCCAACACCAATTAAACCATTTAACGCTAATGTTGCTGTCCACATTAAATTGGCGCGAACATCGTAATTGGTTGGATTTGCTAAGGCTTTCGGACCAATATCGATCAAAGTTCTCAATAGACCTTCAGCAAATGCGTCTTGAACATTGGCATTCACAGGGTAGGTGAGGTATTGCTCGATAACGTGTACAAACGCATCCACAACCCCATTACTGATTTGGCGAGGTGGTAATGAGTAGGTTTTAACGGGGTCTAAAATAGAAAATTGTGGGAAAACTTTGTCACTCATAAAGGCTAATTTAGCGTGTAATTCCTCACGGGTGATCACAGAGCCTTTGTTCATTTCAGAGCCAGTAGCAGGGAGGGTTAATACCGTACCAAAAGGTAATGCGTGTTCAATAGTGGCGCCACCGCTGGTCACTACTTCCCATTTATCGCCAGCGTAATTGACTGCTGCAGCGATAAATTTAGTGCCATCAATGACGGATCCACCGCCAACGGCCAGTAAAAAATCATAACCTTCGCGTTCAATCTGCGCGACAGCTTTGATTAAGGTTTCATAGCGAGGGTTGGCTTCAATCCCACCAAAATAGCCAATTTGGCGATTTTTCAATGCGCTAGCAACTTCATTGAGGGTGCCATTCTTGCGAGCACTTTCACCGCCAAATAGCACAAGGACTTTTGCATTCGCGGGAACCAATCGGTCCAATTCACTTATTTTACCTTCACCAAAAACAATGCGCGTTGGGTTGTAAAACTCAAAATTATTCATATACAAACCTTTGGTTGGGAATGGTAGGGGATGTCTTTTGGCATCGGTTAGGGTTCAAAACGTTGAGATCACACTAGTATACACTCGAAACTATTCAAAGGATGATCAAAAAGTTTGATTGGGACTTGGTTTATTTATCGCTGTATTTTCAATTTACTATCTTAGGCGGTACCGTGATTGTGGGGAAAGACAAAAGGATAGAATTAAATAATAATTCGACGCATTTAATGCGTGCCGACGTATAATATGACTCATTTAGTGTAATTAGGGTTTCAGCTGCATATGACAGAAATAAATAAGAACACACTCTCTTCGGAGTTGACGAAAGAAAAATTAATCAATGAAGGCATCAAACAGTTTGCTCTTTATGGTATTAATGGCGTAAGAACTCGTCAACTGGCTGAAAGTGCGGGAGTAAATCAATCTGCCATCCCTTATCATATGGGAGGTAAGATGGGTGTCTATGCAGCTGTTATCCATAAAATCGCGGCAGATCTTGCCCAAATGAGCAATGTGAGCGTATTTGATGTGCAGTTTGAGCAGTTAAAATCACGGGCAAACCATGAGGTAGCCGAGGTTGAATCATTACTCCGGTTATTAATAAAAGGGCTGGGATTAGCGTTGTTGTCGCCGGGGCATGAATATTATTCCATATTAATCCTAAGAGAGCAGTTGGAGCCTACCGAAAACGCCGAGATTATTTTTAAAGAGTTTATTGAGCCTTTTCATTCTCGATTAACGTCACTTGTTCAATTTATTACGAATGAAGATCGGGCGACGGCGATTATTTCTGCACATGCTTTAATTGGGCAAGTTTTGGGATTCGTGATTGCGAAAAAATCACTATTAAAACGATTGAATCAAGAAAATATTGATAAAGATTTATTGGATAAAATCCTAGAGCAAGTGAGTGTATTTGCGTGTAATGCCATCATATCTCGTTAATTTTTAATTTATGTCATGTTAATTTTAAACCGTTGCATTAAGATGATAGAAAGCGATTAAGCTTAATCATCAAAGGTAAACGAATAGATTATGCGGCGGTTCATTCAATTAGATCTTCCTCCAGAACCTGTTATTAATGAAAAGTGTGTCCATAAGCGCTTGAAAAATAGTGTTTGTGACAACTGTGCGAGCAGTTGTCCAGTGGGTGCGATTTCTTTTGGTTTTATGGATGCGAAAATTGATAATGAACTGTGTTATCAATGCGGTAACTGCCTGTTTACCTGTCCAGTCGATGCCATTGAGAATATTCAGCCTCATGAACGAACCTACCAAAATGGTTTTTTGGTTATCAGCCATGATGAACCTCTCGCCAGCTCTGAAGAACTGATTGTTTGGCATCGCCAATATGCTATTCGAGGTATGCAAATTCCTGAACCGCTGGTGGACAAATGGTTGCCAGCCTTAGCCGCATTAAATTTAAAATTGGAAGCATTACAAGAGCCTATTTGGAGTTTGACCATCACCAAACCTGCGGAAGTGGACAATGGGCGTCGTAGAATGCTTTTTCGTCAAAAATTAGATAGTCAGCCATTAGACAGTGACAAGGTCAAAACGGGATTGAATGCCAGAAAACAGTTTTATCCTGAAGATAGCTGGTTCCATATTGCATTAGATACGGCGAGCTGTATTTTATGTGGTGCGTGCGCAAAAGTGTGCGATGAGCAGGCGATAGAGCTTGAAGACCATCAATTTAGTTTAGACGATAAGCGTTGTACCGGCTGTATGAGTTGCCAAGTGGTCTGTTTCCCAAAATCAATTCAAGTTCATCCTCATGTTGCAAAAAATAGCGAACCACAGAATTTCCATTATTTCGATGGAACATGCCAAAAATGCCAATTACCTTTTTCGGCATGGACTGCGGAAGAAACTCTGTGTCCAATTTGCGCACAACATAAACAGCAAGGCTGGTTATAAATGAGTGTGCCGCAAACAAAAGCTGAACTGCTTTTAACTATTGATAAAAACTTTAGTAAATTAATTAGTTACCTCAACTCAATCCCGCCAAAAATGACCTCAGATAACTCAATGGATGGACATGCCAAAGGAACGGAAATGAGTGTTCGTGACCTCGTTTCGTATCTGATCGGATGGAATGCACTTGTTGTAAAGTGGATCACTTCTGATGCTAAAGGCCAGCCTGTCGATTTTCCAGAAACTGGCTATAAGTGGAATCAGCTTGGTCTTCTTGCTCAAAAGTTTTACTCAGATTACCGTGAGTTAAGTTATGAATTGTTAGTGGTTGAACTTCAAGCTGTAAAAAATGAAGTTGTGAAGCTTATTGATGAGCGTACCGATGATGTTTTATATGGAAGATCATGGTACACAAAATGGACGATGGGGCGAATGATCTCATTCAACACATCTTCGCCGTATGCCAACGCTAATGGAAGATTAAGAAAGTGGGCAAAAAATAATAATATCAGTTTAAAGTAAGAATCAGAGTGAAATTATATGGACGAAAAATCGCTCTATGCCTAAATTGTTAACCTGACTACTTTTAATGTATAAAATAAGCGCCTTTATTCAGGCGCGTATTTACAAACTTAACGTTATTAATTCACTTCACTCTCTCGCATATTCTCAATAATCATTTCAGCAATTTGAGGGTTTAATGCGGCTGGCGTATCGTGCCCCATACCTTCAATCACTTCTAATTTTGCTGTTTCAATATTATCAAAAATATCCTGACCTGAAGTGACGGGGAATAATGGGTCAATAGAACCGTGGATCACCAGCGTTGGGGCAGTGATGGCACCGAGGAGAGGTCTTAGATCACCCGTTACTGCAACGGCAGCTAACTGACGTTTAGTACCTTCAGGGGAGTAATTACGCTGGAATGCTTGTGTAATATAGTCACGGCAATTTTCTTCATCGAACGGCACGCACGTTGAACCAATACGACGGTAAAATGCGAGTTGCCCAGCAACGTATCCGTCAAAATCTTGTTTAGGATCTACGCTAGGAGACATTAGCATTTTCATGACATCCGGCTCGCTTTGCGGCAATTGAGGATTGCCAGTTGATGACATAATTGGGCAAAGCGAAAGAGTGCGGTTCGGAACTTTTGATGCAACCACTTGCGCTATCATTCCTCCCATCGAACGCCCTACAATATGGGCTTTCTCAATGGATAAGCTATCTAGCAAGGCGATAATATCATCGGCCATTTCAAATAAGGTGTAGGGAACATCGACATGCTCGCCGTTTTGTAAGCGCTCAGCCATTTCTCCGATATTTAGTGGCGGGTAATTATCTAAATGTGGCGATAAACCCGCATCACGGTTATCGGGACGAATAATATAAAAACCTGCATCGGCAATTTGTTGGCAAAATTCTGATGTCCAACTAATGTTATGTCCACCTAACCCTGCAATAAGTACGACTGCAGGGTGTTCTGGCTGACCAAAGGTATCGTAATACAGTGTTAATGGTGCTGTTTTTGTCATTTTATTTCCCTATTTTTGGCGATAGCTATTTATGCAATAACTCAGCAAGAAAGGCTAGCGCTAAAAAAAACAATCGTTACCAATTTAAACGCCATTTACTTTAGTTATTAATAATAAATCGACTTTGTTAGAGAACTTAGAGAGCTTTTTTCTGGTAATAATTGATCCCTAACAGCGCAAGCGCAGCCACAAATGACAATACCGCGACATGTAAATTGCCCATTAATCCATACAGAGAGACGAAAACACCACCAAGCGCAGAGCCTAAGGCGATTCCGCTATTAAAAAAGGCAATATACAAGGAGCTTGTGGCTTCAATATTGTGGGCGCTGTAACGCATCATCCAAGTCATTAAAGCGACAGATACGCCACCATAAGCAATTCCCCAAAGTACCATAGTGGACAATACCATCCATACACTCATTGGAAAGAATATAAATTATTACCCGTCTCTGGGCGCATGACATTGAATGACACACAGGCAATTTTAGATGCCAGTATTGAAGACGAGGGAATTTGCCAATTAGGGGCTTTCTTAGTGGGAAATGCTATTCAGCAAGGGCGACTGATACCGATATTGAGTGAATTTTCTCGTCAAGAATCCTCGATTTGTGCGTTATATCCGACAAAACGTTATTTGCCGCTCAAAGTGAGCTACTTCTTAACGTTGATCGAGGAATGCTGGCAAGGAAAAGCGATTTGGGACATTTAACTGTCTTTCTTGGCATATAAATAGACCGAAGCCCGAGAAACCCCAAGGTGTTGCGCGATGGTATCCATGGATTTTTTAATATCAAGAAGGCCTTCTTTACGTAAAATTTCGATTAAAGCAACGCGGTCATCCGCCTTCAAGGTACGCGGAGTGGCGGCGATAGAAGCGGCGTATTGATCGATGCGAGTACGGATTGCTTCGCTGCCATTAGGTTCCAGATGCTCTTTAATGGGGCTGCATCCCACTTCTGTAAATTGTGACAGCATGCTTTGCATACTGCGAAACTGGGTCATATCTAAATTGAGGCACAATGCGGCAACATATTGCCCAGTTTCATCTTTGATACCGATGGATGTACTTTTGGCTGGGCGTCCATCTGGAAATTGATTGGCATAATTGGAGATGATATTGGGGAAATCGGCAGATTCAATACGGGCGAGACCCAATTCGGTTGTTGGTTGACCTTCTTTGCGCCCAGAGAGGTTGTTATGAATCGAAATAATCGAATGCTCAGGGTTTTTCAGATCATGGACCACCACTTCACAGAAAGGGGCAAATGTTTCACTTAGCCCTTGTGCTATGGCTTCAATTTGTGCCAATAAACTGTTTTCTTGTGGTTTTGCCATAACTCTACCCCTTCATCTATTTTGGATATCTCTTTAAATATTAAACTATTTTTTTCAATTCTAATAGAGAAGGGGCATAAATTGCTTAAGCTAACATTAATTCTGCGAAGCGCTTAATGTCCACATTTCCGCCACTGATAATAATCCCAACGAGTTTGCCGCGCAGCTGTTCTTTCATTTTCAAGGCGGCAGCGAAAGAGAGGCAACCGGTCGGCTCCACAATCATTTTCATGCGTTCAGCATAGAACTTCATGCGATCGACTAATTGCGCATCGGTCACGGTTAAAATGTCATCCACATTCTGTTTGATCAGCTCAAATGTGTAGTTCCCAACATGTTGAGTTTGAGCGCCATCCGCGATAGTTTTCGGAGTTTCAATATGCACGATTTTCCCACTACGGAAAGATTGTTGCGCATCATTGCCCGCTTCAGGTTCCACACCGTAGATTTTGCAGTTTGGTGATAAAGCTCGTGCTGCCAACGCACAACCAGACAGTAATCCACCACCGCCGAGACAAACAAATAGGGCATCAAGCTCGCCAACTTCCTCGAACAGCTCTTTCGCGGCAGTACCTTGACCCGCAATAATGTCCACATGGTCGTAAGGTGGGATGATGGTCAATCCCTCTTTTTCAGCCAACTCGCGACAAAGTTGCTCTCTATCTTGGGTATAGCGGTCAAATCTAATCACTTTAGCGCCGTAGCCTTCAGTTGCGGCAACTTTAACTTCTGGAGAGTCAATTGGCATCAAAATAGTGGCAGGAATATTCAAGATTTGCGCCGCCAGCGCGATACCTTGCGCATGGTTTCCTGAAGAAAATGCGATAACGCCCGCTTTCTTTTGCGCAGGAGTGAGCTGAGAAAGGGCGTTTAAAGCACCGCGAAATTTAAATGCGCCCATACGTTGGAAATTTTCACATTTAAAGAATAACTCAGCGCCAAACTCATTGTTGACCGTCGTAGAGGTCATCACTGGGGTTTTGTGAGCAATACCTGCAATGCGCTGTGCTGCGGCTTCGACATCTTGATAAGTCGGTAACGTTAATTCAGACATGATATACCCCATTATTAAATGGCTTGTTGGTAATAAATTGATTTTTATTGAATTTTTATAACGACGCGTTTGCCGCTACAGCGGTCGCTTCAATTTCTATCCCCGCACCAAAGTGCAGTTCACTGACACCCGCAACGGCACGAGCTGGGCGAAACTCACCAATCCAGTTTGCATAAATTTGATTAAAAAACGGCCAGTTGTCCATATCCGCGATATACACTCGAACTTGAACCAACTGCTGCCGACCGACACCACTGGCAGATAAGCAAGCCTCTAAATTGGCTAATACAAGTTCAGCTTGCTCAGCAAAGGGGGAGTCCGCATGGACATTTCCTTGGCTATCTGTAGGTAATTGCCCCGATACAAACACGAAACCATTCGCCGTGACGGTGTGGGAATAGTGCCCTCTTGGTGGAACCAATTGGGGAGCATTAGTGTAAATGATATTGGTAGAAACGGTATTTTGGCTCATTGATTTTCCTCATTCGGAAATTTAACTTATACAATTAGTCTAATGTTGGACTATGTGTTTAGTCAATGGCTTTTTTGCTGTTTAAATGAACTAAAAATTTTCGTCAAATTGCCGATGATATCTGTGCAGATCAGTCTAAAAATGAGAAAAATTGTTATAGACGGCATTTTGCTCACGACTTTATACATTGCTGGTCAATCTTCCATAATTAGGGGGATTTGGCGCAAGAATTGGGAAAATAGCGGGGGAATATTTAAATTATTGGTATTTAATTCCAGATGAATAATTAAGCAGTAAAGTTAAATAATCAGGAATAAGAATAATCAAATTGAGATGAATAACTAAAAATGATAAGAAGTTGTTATATAACTACATTTAGGAAATTAACATGGCTAAAATTACCTTTGACCTTCTGGCTATTTATGGCGAAAAAGGGGACACCGCAGGATTACAATATTTACAAGAATCCCTGCTTCCTTTCGCTGCATTTGAAGAAAGCTTACCCAAATCGCTCTTTGATTATGTGATGGAGAGTAAATCCCCTGAAATTCTTATGAAACTGGGGCAGTTGGACAAAGAAAAAGCCACAATTTTGTTAGACAAACCGGGAACGGTGGATTGGTGGTGGGGAAGCCACAGTTTTGATGCCGGCTCGTATAGCAAAGTGATCCGCCAAGGTAAAAATGCTCGCCATAAACTGTATTCCAAAGTGGGTGATGATATTACGCCAGCGCAGATCGCGCGTTTTGCAAAAGTGGTCGCGGCGGCTTGCCAAGAGGTGAATATCAAAATTCTGACGCCAGAATTGCCGTCTTGGATGCTGTATTTACTGTGTGATGCGTTTGTAACCACCTTTGAAAATTCACGCCATGCTAAATATGAACACCGTAAACACTGGAACTACGATCTGCTCAGTCAGTTAGTGGAAAATGAAGCCGAACAACCGGGTAACACCGTGCTATACGGTATTTTTGATAGACAAAACCTGTCTGATTATCACTACGAAAATATGGCGTTATTATTCGCTATCCCAGGTTTAAAAGAATACTTAATTGCTGAGCAAGATTTTATTCGCCAAAGCCTGCTGAGCAATTTATCCGCCAGTGGTCAGATCCAATTGATCGATATCCTGAGAAAAGACGAGGCGCTGTATAGCGTGTTTGCCGATATTTTAGTGCTATTGGCAACCAGTTCACTGAAAACCGTGCGCTCAGCGGCTGAGCCAGTAATGTCTATTCTGCCGGAAGAGGCGGTTAAAACCCACTTAACCAAAGTACTGCTTGAAGGAACGCCAAAACAGCGTACGCAAGCGGCGGATCTGTTTGCCCGTATTGGTAAAGATAGAGATATTCTTGAAGCAGCATTGAAAGTGGAAACCAACAAAACTGTCCTCAAGAGTATTGAAAGTGCGATTTCTCGTTTTGATGTGATGGATTGTGCGAGCGAAGTGGAAGCGGTAGAAATTCCAGACGTTATCCCAATGGAAGATACGCCATTGCCAGCAAGCGCCGTCGATATTTTGGTCTCTAACTTCCGTGAAATGCTGCAAAAAGCCAAAGAAAATGCTGAGCGTGAACTGGAAGAAAATAAACAAGAAAAGCATAAATACACGTGGTCACAACGCCATTACAAAGAGTTCAGTCAACACAGTGAAGACGAGTGTGCTGGCTTATTAGCTAAATTAAACTCGGGCGTTGGGGTGATCACCGATCATGAATACAATGTCATCAAGCACAAAGAGCGCATTAATAATTTACCGGAATTCACGCTATTCCACGCGTTGCGTTTGCTGAGTCATAACCGTTCTGATGTTGAGCATTTTTCTCACTATCAACTCACTCGTGAAGTTCCCGTTCGCATCCTGTCGCAGCTCGATTTACGTCAATTAGAAAAAGGGCTTGAGCAGTGCCATTTTAAAAATGCGAGCCGCTTAATTGCTGACTTATGCCTGCGTTCATACAGTGATGGATTAGGGCTATTTAGAGCGCCGGAACAAATTTGGCCGTTCTTTATGCAGTACCCTGATTTCTTAAGTGAAGCGCTGGGTCTTATCCCACAGCACCAAGGGCATCGTTATTATCAAGAGTATGATGCGTCTAACGCGGTAACCATTTTAGGTAAATACCCGACCATTCCAGCACGATTCATTCCTCGCATTATGGAGTTGGCGCTGGGTGAAAACAAAACCCACCGTTTAAGCGCTCAAAAATTGCTGGAAACCTTACCAAGCATTCACGTCAATGCGGCAGAAGGATTGGACTCTGGTAAACAAGAGATCCGCGTGACTGCCATCGAATGGTTAGCTCGCTTAAAACATCCAGATTCCCTAAAACCGCTGTACGCGTTGCTGAAAAAAGAGAAACGTGAAGTGGTAAGAGCCGCATTATTAACGGCATTAGAGCAATTTGGCGAAGATATTTCCGGTTACTTAGCTCCGAAAGTTCTGCTGGCAGAAGCGCAAAAAGGCTTAAAAGCCAAAGCACCGGCGAGTATGGCATGGTTTGATCTGGACGCTATTCCAGCCATGACCTGGCAAGATAATAAAAAGGTGGACGCGGACATCATCCGCTGGTGGATCATTCTGGCGGTGAAGTTAAAAATGCCAGCGGGTAATGGGCTATTACAGCGATATATCAGCTTATTATCATTAGACAGCCAGCGTAAGTTAGGTAGCTTTATTCTGAACAGTTTTATTAGCCAAGATGTGGCGGGACCGTCACTGGAAGCGGCGATGGCGGAAGCGGAAAGAGACGCTCCATCACGCTTGAAAAACTACCAAGATTGGGTAAAACGCTGGCCTGAATACTATGCCAAGTATGAAAACTTCACCCTTGAGCAGACCATCAACGAGATCAAAAACGAAGTATTAGGTCGTTATTTAGGCTCGGCTATCAGTGAAAAAGGGATGCTTGCGCTGATTTGTGGTGTGGAGGGACATGTTGCCGTAACCATGCTGCGTAACTATATGCGAGACCATTACCAGCGTCGCGCTCAAATTGAAGCGATGATTGACGCGATTGCCGTCAGTAACGACCCGCTGATCATCCAGCTTTTATTATCACTATCGCGTCGTTATCGTACCGCATCGGTCCAAGAAAAAGCTCGCGGATTAGTCTCTGACATTGCGCAGCGTAACGGTTGGAGCGCGGATGAACTGGCAGACAGAACCATCCCAACTGCAGGTATGGACGAAACTGGCACCTTAGTACTGGAATATGGCGATCGCACATTTACGGCTAAACTCGATGCCCAACAAAAACTGGTGTTATTTAACCCAGAAGGCAAAGAGATCAAAGCACTGCCAGCGGCACGCAAAACTGATAATGAAGAGCTGATTAAAGAGTCGAAAAAACTCCTGACATCCAGCAAAAAAGAGCTTAAGCAAGTTATTGAATTACAGACTGCGCGTCTGTATGAAGCGATGTGTGCAGAGCGTCTGTGGAGTACGGCAGATTGGCAGGAATACATTCAAAATCACCCAGTGATGCGTGGTTTAATTGAGCGACTGGTTTGGTTAGAAGTGAAAGATGGCCAAGTGATCAACCAATTCCGCCCATCCGATGATGGTTGCTTATTGAACCTCGATGATGATGAAGTCGAATTAAGCGCAGACTCCAGCATCAAGTTGGGTCATGCGGCGTTACTGTCTGATGCAGAGCGTAAAGCGTGGATTGCCCACTTTAAAGATTACAAAGTTAAATTCCTATTCTCGCAGATGGATCACACCATTCCAGATCTGGCGTTAACGCTCACGGAAATCGAAGATAGAAAAGGCTGGCTAACGGATACCTTCACCTTACGCGGCGTGTTAACCAAAATGGGGTATCAGCGCGGTCAAGCGGAAGATGGCGGAAGCTTCTGCCACTACTTCAAATATTTCTCCAGCCTAGATTGCTACGTATACATGGAATTCAGTGGTAGTTATGTCCCAGAAGAAAATATCCCTGCGGTACTGTATTCCTTGAGTTTCGACCAAGCACAAAAAAGTTCGTGGGATAGAGGCTATGTGGAACTGAAAAACGTGCCGCCGATCCTGTTAGCCGAAAGCTATGCTGACTACCTGAAAGTCGCGGATGCCTGTAGCGGTTTTGACCCTGAATGGGAAAAGAAAACCCCGTGGTAATCATTGATTAATCGACGCATAAATTTAGGAAACCAACATGGCTAAGGCGAAAAAAGTAACAGAAGGCGTTCTGCGTGAAAGCGCAGAAGTGCGCTTTGCGGATGAATTAGAGCGATTAACCCAAGCGGATAAAGCCAACCCAAAACCACAAGGTTGGCTACGTTCCCCGCGGGCGGTTCGTCAATTTATTCTTGGGGATGAAGCACTGCAAATTACCCCCAAGTTTTTTGGTGACGATGCGCTAGTAGATCGCGCCATTGTGACCTTACTGGGTAAACAAGGGTTAATGCTGGTAGGGGAGCCGGGTACGGCAAAATCCATGCTGTCCGAGTTATTAGCGGCGGCGATCAGCGGTGACTCCGGTTTAACCATTCAAGGCACGGCGGGTACCACGGAAGATCATATTAAATATTCGTGGAACTACGCGCTGTTACTGGCGGAAGGTCCAACTGAGAAAGCATTAGTGAGTTCACCGCTCTACCAAGGAATGCAACAAGGCAAAATTGTGCGTTTTGAAGAGATCACTCGCTGCCCACCTGAAATTCAGGACGTGCTGGTCAGTATGATGTCTGAGAAGCAAATGATGATCCCTGAAATGAAAGATAATGCGCGGATCAGCGCCAAATCAGGCTTTAACTTGATTGGTACTGCCAACTTACGTGACCGCGGTGTGCATGAAATGTCATCGGCACTTAAGCGTCGATTTAATTTCGAAACCGTCAAACCTATCCAAGATCCGGCATTTGAAATTGAACTGATCAACAAACAATTGACCGTTGAACTTGGCGAGCTGGATGGCAAAGTGACAGTCCCAACAGATGTGATCGAATTATTAGTCACGACGTTCCAAGAATTACGTTCAGGCAATACCAAAGATGGTGGGAGTATTAAAACCCCAGATGCGGTGATGTCTACGGCGGAAGCGGTTAACATCGCTTATGCCTGTGCATTGGAAGCGCATTATTTAGGGGATGGCACGCTGAGCGCAGGCGCGGTCGCGCGCCAGTTGATTGGTGTGGTACTCAAAGATAATGCGGATGATATCAAACGGATGCGTTATTACATTGATAACGTTGCCCGCGAACGTGCGAAACAGAGCGAAGCATGGAAAGCCTTTTTCGATGCATCCCGTGAATTCTGGCAATAATATCCGTCGTCGCAGTGTGGTGGTAAATACATCACCACACTGTCCCTATGAGAGACATCATCGGTGAGTTTATCAAACATCACATTGCCAGAACGGCTACAGCAGGCACTTGAACAATGGAAAACACTGGGGGAGCAACAGCTCTATTTTGCCCCCGTTCGTCACCACAGTCCCGCCTGTGCTTATAGCGTATTGAGCTTAATTGAGCAGGTTAAGCCTGATTACGTGCTGATAGAAGGTCCCGACAGTTTTAACCCATTAATCGCGGGTTTATTGGATAAAGAGACTCGGCCACCAGTGGCGATTATGGGGCAAACTACCCTGAAAAGTGCGCCCACTGAACAAGATGAAAGTGACGCTGTCACGAGGTCGGCTTATTTCCCATTTTGTGAATATTCCCCTGAGTGGCAAGCGTTACACGTAGGGCAGCAGCATCAAGCTCAACTGCGTTTTATTGACTTGCCATGGACAGCGCAGGTGGAACTTGACTTAGAAGGCGAGAATCAGCATCAAAGCTTGCAACGGGAACGTTATCTTGCCCATAGCTTATTTATTGCTCAGTTGGCGAAAAAGTGTGGGTGCCGTGATCACGATGAGCTGTGGGAACATCTGTTTGAGTTGCGCCCATTAACCTCGGTTGCCAATTGGGTTGATTTCTTCCGTGATACCTTTATTTGGTGTGCCTTAGCACGATTGGATTATGAGCCGGAAGTGCTTGCTTCTGAAGGATCAATTCAGCGTGAAGCCCATATGCAGGCGCATATTCAAGCGATTAAATCCGCAGAGCCAAACGCGAAAATTGTGGTCGTGACGGGCGGTTTTCATACCTTGGCACTGCTTGAAGGGCTTGGGGATGCGGCGGCGCAGCAATTTAAACTCTCTTCCGAGCAACAAAAGCAATTTACGGCTCAGCAAAAGTTGGCAGAACGCGACAGCGCTTGGCTTATCCGTTATAGCTTTGACCGGCTCGATGCATTAAATGGTTACGCCTCCGGCATGCCTTCTCCCGCATTTTATCAAAAAGTGTGGGAAGGGTTGTTGGCGCAGCGAGCGGATCAGGCAGCGCAAAAAGTGGCAGCGACGGCTGCATATCGAAATCAGCTCGGTATTCAGTTTTTGGCTTACGTGGCTGAAGTATTACGAGCAAAGCAATTTGATGCAGCGCCGGGATTCTTATCCGTCAAACTCGCCGCAGAACAGAGCTTGAGACTTGCCGCATTTCGTGGGCACACGGGGGCGGGTCGCTATGATTTATTAGATGGGCTGCAAAGTGCGTTTATCAAAGGCAGCTTAGATGAAAGCCAAGATGAGCTGTGGCAGCAAATCAAAACCTGTTTTTCTGGCTTTACCTTGGGGCAGATCCCCAAAGGCACCATCACACCGCCATTGGTGTCTGAAACCTATTCATTGGCGAAAGGCTTTCGCTTTAAATTGGATGATACGTTAGCCAAAGTTAGCCGCTTAGATGTGTACCGTAATAAGCAACATCGCTTACGTAGCCGTTTTCTGCATCTTTTGAGTTTCTTAGAGATCCACTTCGCCAAACCGCTTTCTGGACCTAATTTTCTTTCAGGCAACCAGATGGATTTACTGTTTGAAGAGTGGCAATACGCGTGGACGCCGAATGTGGAAGGGGAGCTAATCGCACTTTCTGAAAAAGGCACCCAATTAAAAGCCATTGCGCTGAATAAAATTTTGGCAATGGAAAAACAGCTTGAAGAGCAAGGTATCAGCCGTTCAAGCCAAAGCGCGGTGACGTTGCTGATGCAGGCAGCGTTGATTGGACTTCACCAACGCATTCCAACGCTGTTTACCTTGTTAGACCGTTATATTCAGCACGATAGCCAGTTTGAATCATTAGTGGCCTGTGGCCATAAGCTGGTGCATCTATGGCGCGGGCGTAGCTTTTTTGATCTTGAAGAAGAAACGGGCATCAAACAGCGGATTGATAAAGTACTCTCTCAGGCTTTTTTCTGCTTAGATCAGGTGGCTCAAGGGGATGAACAGCAGCAAGAACACTATTTTAATGCGCTGCTGTCTTGCCGTGAATTAATCACCTTTATGCCGGAAATTAGCCGCGATACGGATTATTCCGCAGAATTTTATGCACAATTGAGTCGGTTGGATGGGCGCCTTAATCACGCGCCGCTGATTAAAGGGGCGGTTGATGCTATTCGTTATCTTGGTGGCAAAATTGATGAATCGGTACTGACCCAGGAAATTCAGCGAACCTTCAGTTTAGGTAGTGACCCGGAACTGGCTATCGGCTACTTCATTGGCATTATGCGTACTGCACCGGAATTGGTTGTGCGTTTACCCCTATTAATAGAGTTACTCAATGAACTGTTGGGTGAGTGGGATGATGGACGTTTCTTGCAAGTATTGCCGGATCTGCGCTTTGCGTTTAGCCAATTAACCCCGAAACAGAATGCGCAAATGGCGCGGGTGGTCGCGCAAAAATTATCGATGGATACCCAAGATTTAACCCTCCATCAGACACAATTCAATCAGCAACAATTACTCCAAGCCATGGAACTCGAACAAAAAATTCAGCATCAGATTGAAAATCAAGGGTTAACGGAGTGGTTTTCACTGCAAAATGAGGGGCTATCTCATGGATAAGCAGCCAGAAGACGCGCAACTAACCGAAGAGCAGCTTCAATTAGCGAAACGCTGGCGTCTTATTTTAGGTCAATATGCAGATGGCGCACTGGGACAAGCGGTACTAAATGGCGATGAGCTCAGAATCGAGCGGTCATTGGATTTTTTATATCGTCGTGAATATCAACGTCGCGGTTTACGCCAAGAAGGCGGGCGTCATGGATCGCTAGATGCGTCCCAACTGACAGCGGTTAACTGGCTGAACCAAGCCCGTAAATTGTTCCCAAACAGCACCTTTGAGCGAATGCAGTCGCAGGCATTAGAGCGTTATGAAATTAGTAGCTTATTAAAAAGCCCGCAAGCCTTGAATGCAATGGAGCCCACCAAAGCCTTAGCCAAATCGTTATTAAGTTTGCGCGGTAAAATGAGTGAGGAGACGCGGGATGCGGTGAAGAATATTATTCGCAAAGTGGTGGATGATATTTTAAGCCAGATGCGTAATCAGTTTCGCCAAGCGCTAACGGGACGTCGTAACCGTTTTAAGCGATCGCTACTCCCCAATAGTCGTAATTTTGATTGGCGAGCTACCATTGCTGCTAATTTAAAGAATTATGATCAACAAAATCAGCGCTTAGTGATTAAAACTCCGTATTTTAACTCCCGCCAGCAACAGCACTTGCCGTGGGATGTGATTTTGTGCGTCGACCAAAGTGGCTCGATGGCGAGTTCGATTATGTATGCGGCGGTGTGCGCCAGTATTTTAGCGGCATTACCGACGGTGCGTGTCTCTTTGGTGGTGTTTGATACTCAGGTGGTCGATCTCAGCCATTTAGCCCACGATCCGGTAGAAGTACTAATGACCGTGCAGCTCGGCGGGGGAACTGATATTGCGAAAGCGATGCATTATTGTGAGAGCTTGATCCGTAACCCGAAACGCACGGTGATTTCCTTGATCAGCGACTTTGAAGAAGGCGGGGCGTTGAATAATTTGCTCAATTGCACGGAGCGCTTGAATAGCCAGCAAGTGAAATTGTTGGGATTAGCTGCTTTAGATGATGATGCATTGCCAGTTTATGATACGGAGATTGCCCAGAAGCTGGCGGATCGCGGTATGAGTGTGGCGGCGTTAACCCCAGAGCATTTTGCTCACTGGCTGGCTGAGGTGATGCAATGAGTTGGAAAACCGTTTATTTACATTATGATGACGACGCATTAGCTGTATTTGCCAACGTCGGATTGGTGCGCCGAGCTCGTAAGGATCTGGAAAGTGGTAAAGTTTCTCCGGTTTGTTTAGCGGATGGAACTTTTACCAGCGATGGCCAGAACGTCACATTAGATCCTCAAGGGGTTCAAAAAGCCAGCTGCGACTGTTCGGCTTCGGTTTGCTGCAAACATATTCTGGCGGCGGTACTTTGGGTACAAACAAACAGCGATGAACAATCGATTGATTCTACAGAAGATAGTTCGGAGTCTGTCGATATTGAACCACTATTACCTGAGCTGTTGGTATTCGATGTTCCCACATTAATCAAGCAAAACAGTAAGCCCGATTGCCGCTTGGCGGTGAAGATCTTACAGGATTGGCAAGATCACACCGTGATCTTAGACGACCAAGCTAACCAACTGAAAATCACGATCCCTCAGTACGACGAGCCAATTATCTATATTCGGGGTAATGGTTTTCAAGGGATGCTGTCGTCACTACCTGAGAAGCAGCAAAAAGCCCTACATTTGGCCGCGATCGCTAAGGTCTTTCTTCAGCATAATCAGCCGTGGAATTGGCCTGACGATCTGATGCCTAACCGCGAGGCCACGCTAGCATTGAGCGACGATGAGCAAGCGGTGATTGCGACTATCCAGCGTTTTATTCACGATATGCTGCGTCAGGGGCTTTCTCATATAAGCCAAAGCAGCGCCGCGCAGTTGCATTTATTGAATATGTCAGCGCGTGCGGAAGGTTTGCCTCGCTTAGCCAATTATTTAAAGCGTTTAAGCTATCAAGTGAAATTATTAGCCCAGCGCCATTTCACGATGGATGAAGGGCAGGTTTTGCGGTTTATCGCACAGATCAGTGGCTATCTTTACCAATTAACGCACTCCAGCGACGATAAAATTGCACAATTGCGCGCCTTTGGTCGTCGCCAATATGACAGTAAAACGGACATTCTTTCTTTGATCCCTATTCATGCCGAGTGGTGGCAAACTCAAAGTGGCGCCATCGGGGGAACATTTAGTTTTTGGGATAACCAAGAGAAAAAAGTGGTGCAGTGTAGTCAAGCGCGGGCCAATACCCTCGACCCGAATTTCACCCGTCACACTGTCTGGCAAACGCTAGCGATTTGGAAACAAACGGCAGATAGCCTGATGCGCAGTGGTTTTGAATTGCACAATCCACGCTTATCCGATGAGGGTAAACTTGCGGCTAGCGGCGATAGTTATGCCGTCAGTAGCAGTGCAGTTAGCCAAGCACCGCACATTTCATTCGATGATTACCAAGCATTGAAAAGTGAGCTGGGGTTTGATGATTGGAAATCGGCAACGGCCTATTTCAATGCGCTCACCGATGATACTCAGTTTGAACCGGTTGTTCTGCATATCGACAGCTACGAACCGCTGCATTGGAATGAAATCGAGCAGTGTGTCAGTTGGGCTGTGCTGGATGGAAACCAAAATCGGGCATTTTTGCGATTAGACTGGCAAGGTACGGAAAATCACAAAATTGAAGAGTTGCGTTTTATCACTCAGAAAGGTTGGGAAATTAGTGTGGTATCCGTTCAAGTCAGCGTGTCTCAGCAGCAATTACAGCTAACTCCGAAAACCCTCTGGTTGAAAAAAGAGCAGGGTATTGAGCTGTTCTACCTTGATTTTGAATCGGTACCTCGTAAAAAACAGTCATCCAAGTTTATGACGACGATTGCTGAATATATGGCGAAAAAGCAGCAAGACCGCACAGCATTTGCGCCAGTGCCAACACTGGCACAGCAGATTACCCGTCCAATCTTGGCGGTATTGGAAACACAAAGCTGCACAGGGCGCGCACAGTTATCAGCGAGTCAAATTGACGAGTTAAACTTTGTGGTCAGGACATTGCAGGATTTGGGGATGTTATGGTTTGCTAAGCAACTGGCGCACTATTTAAAACGGGAAAATCAAACCGCCGAAAATTTATTGCGCTTGGTATACCTTTGCGACCAATTTGAGCGTTCGCAAAAATTGATGCCTTTTGAGTTGAATAGCTAATTTAGCTCGTAAAAATAGAACGGGGAAAAGGAGTTCCCCTCTAAAAGTTTCATGATTCTAAATGAGTTAGAAACGTCCGTAGTAGCTGATTCAGCGCTTGTTGCTCTTCATTCGACAATGACGCCACCAAACGGGATTGGTTTTCAGTATGGGCGGCGACCACTTGGTTAATTAAATCCAACCCTTCCGTTGTTAAACTCACCAAAAAACCACGGCCATCATCAGGATTGACATGACGCGCGACATAACCGGCTTTCTCGAGCTGATCGATGCGGTTGGTCATCGTGCCAGATGTCACCATCAAGGTCGCTAGCATATCGCTGGGTGATAGTGTGTAAGGGGAACCTGCACGGCGCAAAGTGGCGAGCACGTCAAAACTTGATCGGTTTAGACCAAATTGGGCAAATACCTTCTCCATTTCACGGGTCAGGTGATGGGCAACGTTGCCTAAGCGACCAATCAGCCCCATGGCGCTGATATCAAGGTCGGGGCGTTCACGTTCCCACTGTTGAGTGATTTTATCGATTCTATCCATAGGCAAATCATACAATAATCTATCTTGACGTCAAGGTAGTTTGAATTTATCTTGACCTCAAGATAAATCAACGTGAGCGTATTCATGAATAGATATTGGGTTCTGTTTTTAACGGCATTAGCACCGATAGTTTGGGGAAGCACCTACTTGGTGACAACGGAAATGCTGCCTGCGGGTATGCCTCTGACGTTAGCGATGCTCCGCGCCTTGCCGGCGGGTTTGCTGTTGTTGCTATTTTTACGCAAATTGCCTCAGGGGATTTGGTGGGGACGAGTACTGATTCTTGGCATTTTAAATTTTTCGCTATTTTGGTGGTTGTTGTTTATCTCCGCATACCGTTTACCGGGTGGCGTGGCGGCAACGGTGGGAGCGATTCAACCGCTGATTGTGTTATTTCTTAGCCGTTGGCTATTAAGCAGCCCGCTATCGAGTATTTCGATATTTGCCGCACTGAGCGGTATTTTCGGGGTGGCTATTTTATTATTGACGCCAAGTGCTGCGTTAGATTTAACGGGGATTATTGCGGGCTTAGCTGGGGCATTTTCTATGGCTGCAGGAACGGTACTGAGCCGTCGTTGGCAGCCTCCAGTCTCAGCATTGACCTTTACCTCGTGGCAATTAACCGCAGGTGGGTTAGTCTTACTGCCTTTCGCCCTATTACTTGAACCTACGTTACCTTCCTTGAGTTTGTTAAATATCGCGGGTCTGAGTTATTTAACTTTGATCGGTGGCGCACTGACTTATGCATTATGGTTTCGTGGTCTCGCTATCTTAGGACCCAGCTCAGTAGCATCGCTGGGATTCTTAAGCCCGATGAGCGCTGTTATCCTCGGGTGGCTGTGGCTAGACCAGCAACTCAGTCCATTACAGTTACTCGGTATGTTGGTGATTTTACTCAGTGTTTGGGGTAGCCAAAAAGCAGAGCGTCAATTGGCCTTGAAAAGGCAGCAACAAGCCGTTTAAATATCAAGGGCACTTCTAGGTGCCCATTTTTAATGCGTGGTGACTATATGTGTGGTGACAATGTTATTTCCTGATGAAGAGAATACGATTGAGATTGCGCCTGATGCTTATCTCCTTAAAGGCTTTTTGCTTGGGCAAGGAGAGCCGTTATTAGCTGCATTATTTGAGGTGATTGCTCAAGCGCCTTTGCGTCATATGGAAACCCCAGGCGGGTACGCCATGTCTGTGGCAATGACCAATTGCGGTGATTGGGGCTGGGTTACGGATAATAAAGGTTATCGCTATTCTGCCGTCGACCCGATGACTCAGCGGCCATGGCCCATGATGCCCGCTCTATTTAAACAGCTGTCGGAGAATGCCGCTGAAAAAGTGGGTTTCTCTCATTTCGATCCCGATGCTTGCCTTGTTAACCGCTATGGTGTCGGGGCTAAAATGTCGTTACATCAAGATAAAGATGAAGCAGATTTCTCCCAACCGATTGTTTCTTTTTCATTAGGATTGCCCACTATCTTTGATTTTGGAGGAAAGACGCGAGAGTCTCCACGTCAAGCTGTTCCATTGGAGCATGGCGATGTTCTGGTATGGGGCGGGCGTTCGCGGCTCAATTATCACGGTGTACGACAAATCAAATCAGGCGTTCATCCTCAACTTGGGGCTTACCGCTTCAATCTGACCTTTCGTCGCTCGCAACCTAAGAAGTGACTCGTTTCTGCAAGCTAAAAAATATCATTGAACATTGAATGATATGCGAATATAACTGTTGGCTTGTTTTTAACTTAACGGTAGGTTGCCAATGTACAGCTTTATTAATGATTATAATGAAATAGCGCACCCAGCAGTGATGGAAGAACTCAATAGCTTAGTGGGTAAGCGTTTTGAAGGGTATGGTACCGACACGTTATGTGCCAGTGTGGCTGAGCAAGTGAAACAGCGCATTGGACGCCCAGATGCAGATATTCATTTCTTTAATGGTGGAACGATCACCAATTTAACCACCATCTCCCATGTTTTAAGACCTCATCAGGCGGCTATCGCGGTAGATTCAGGGCATATTGCGGTACATGAGACGGGGGCAATTGAAGCCACTGGGCATAAAGTTTTTACCGTTCCTTCAGCGTCGGGTAAATTAACGCCAGCACTGATTGAGCAAGTTTTGGCGCATCATACCGATGAACACTGTGTACAGCCAAAATTGGTGTATATCAGTAACTCGACAGAGATTGGTACGGTATACCGTAAAGATGAGCTGGTTGCGCTGCGTAAAGTGTGTGATGAGCATGGTTTATGGCTGTTTATGGATGGCGCGCGTTTAGCCTCCGGTTTAATGTCCCATGCGAGCGACGTAACGATTGAAGATATCGCTCAGTTGACGGATATTTTTTATATCGGTGGCACTAAGATTGGCGCATTGACCGGTGAAATCCTGGTGATTTTAAACCCAAGCTTGAAGTCTGATTTCCGCTTTAGCATCAAGCAAAAAGGGGGGTTACAGGCGAAAGGTTGGTTATTAGCGGCTCAATTTAAAGCGCTGTTTAAAGATGACCTTTATTTCAAATTGGGTAAGCATCTCAATGAGATGGCGATGCACTTAGCGGCATTCTTTACTCAGCAAGGTTTTGAGTTCTTAGCGCCTGTTGAATCAAACCAAGTGTTTGTGGTGCTACCTGATGATTTAGCGAAGAAATTGCTGGAGCATTATGTTTTAAGCAGTATGCCAGCGCCGGAAGTGGGTAAAACCTGTGTGCGTCTGTGTACTTCATGGTCCACAAGCGAACAAGATGTCGAGAAATTTATTCGCGTATTTAAATCACTGCGTTAATCTCAAGTCAATAACGGTAAGCCCATATAGCGGGCTTACTTTTGTTATTATTCTGCTGGTTTTTTTAATCCGTTCAGAAGTATATCGATACTGGCAATACTCTGTTTTAGCCGCGTTTCACTCTTATCTTGTGCTATCCAATACGCTGCTTCGGACAAGCCGCCATTGAGTAATGCTGCGAGGGCGCGAGGCTCTACGTTGGCAATGGTTTTATCCTCCACCAGTTTGGTGATGATCTTTTCAATGGCATCCGCACACTGTAAGTTAGATTTCGCGATAGCTTCCCCTAACACCGCTTTAGCATCCCGTAAAATTACTTGCTGATATTCAGGCTCGAGCGCCATTTCTAAATAGGCATGACAGCGGCGTTGAAAGCTTGACCACAGGTCATCGCTGTTGTCCGTGATTGTCTGTAAACGTTGGTTCATTTCAGCATCTATTTGTTCGACAACCGCCAAGAATAATCCCTGTTTGTCTCCAAAATGGTGATATAGCGCGCCGCGAGTCAGTTCAACACTGGCCGTTAAATCATCCATTGATGTTTCTGCATAGCCTAAACGGCAGAAGAAATCTCGTGCCGTCGTCAGTAATAGGGCGCGAGTTTGTTCCATTTGGGCTTGTGTTCGTCTTGCCATAAAACCTCTTACATACATCGCGTATGATTATTTACATTCATCTCGTATCAATATATCATTTTTATACATACATACCGTATATATATTGAATTTTTATTATGGAGATACTGCATGCTGAGCCGTTACCAACAACTTTTCCACGCTTCAGGAAGCTTCCAATTTGCTTTGGCAGGGCTTTTGGCTCGCTTAGCGTTACCCATGATGGGGATTGGGATTATTACCATGCTGTCAATGTTGCAAGGAAGCTATGCACTGGCAGGTGGCGTTTCAGCTACTTTTGTGCTGACTTACGCCTTATTATCGCCGCAAATTTCTCGCCAAGTGGATAGCCATGGTCAGTTTCGCGTATTGCCGTTAGTGACTTTTATTAGTGTTCTGGGTATGGGGCTAATAGTGGCGTCTACGTGGTTAGGGCTTTCTTATATTTGGCTATTTTTAGGGGCATTTCTGTCGGGCTTTATGCCGAGCATGTCCGCTATGATCCGTGCAAGATGGACGCAGATCTACAAAGGGGATCCGCTGCTGCAAACGGCTTATTCATTGGAAACTGTCTTCGATGATTTGACGTTTATTGCGGGGCCTCCGCTATCCGTCGGGCTGACTGTGACACTGTTCCCACAAGCGGGAATCATGATTGCGGGTATTTTATTATTATTGGGCGTTTTACTGTTAGTTTCTCAACGTAAAACGGAACCTACCTTAATCGATAATCACCAGATGATGAGCAAAAAGACGTCTATTTTGTGTCTACCTAGCTTGCAGTTGCTGATTATTCTCATGATTTCGTTGGGCGTAATTGTGGGAACGGTGGATATTTTGAGTGTGACGTTGGCGCAGATGCAAGGGCAACCTGCGATGGCGAGTTTAGTGTTATCTCTGTATGCCATTGGTTCTTGTGTGATGGGGGTGGTATTTGGAGGAATGCGTATATCAATGCCTTTGCCGCGTATGTTGCTAATCAGCGGGGTTCTGACATTGCTATCGATTATTCCTTTGCTTTGGGTGACGGGCATTTGGTCGCTGGCGATTGTGATGTTTATTTCAGGATTATTTTTTGCGCCAACGATGATTATCGGTATGTCGCTGGTGGAGAATATTGTTCCCGATCACCGTTTAACGGAAGGGATGACATGGCTGCTGGCGGGACTGAATATTGGAGTGGCATTTGGTGCGATGCTTTCAGGTAAAATGGTGGATGAACTCGGAATATATGCAGGATATTGGGTTGCTATTGTTGGCGGTATTTTGGTGGTGCTGTGTTCGCTACTGAGCTATGGAATATTGATGCGCCAAGAAACGTCAGTTTGTTCCTCCTAAGGGATTGATGACATGCTATGATGTGCAGCAATTCATTCCTAGAAATAAAATCGATAGGTTAACGTCAATATGGTGATTTGGGTGGATGCGGATGCGTGTCCGAAAGTGATTAAAGAAGTGTTATATCGCGCGGCCGATAGAGAAAAAGTGCAAATTACATTTGTGGCGAACCAGCGTTTGTCGGTTCCTCCTTCTTTATTTTTAAAGACACTGCAAGTTCCTGCAGGGTTTGATGTCGCAGATAATGAAATTGTTTTACGTGCACAGGCCGGTGATTTAGTGATTACAGCTGATATACCATTGGCGGCGGAAGTGATGGAAAAGGGCGCGGTGGCATTGAACCCTCGAGGTGAACGTTACAGTGAAGCTACGATCCGTGAACGTCTGACCATTAGAGACTTTATGGATACGATGCGAGCTAGTGGCGTGCAAACCGGTGGGCCCGCTAGCTTAAATCAACGAGATCGCCAGCAATTTGCTAATGAGTTAGATAAGTGGTTGCTGCAACGTCGAAAATCATTGGGATAGTTTTTTAGTTCGTTCACATACGGTGGATTTTCAATAACCTGACGTAGGTTGCATCCCGAAGGGTTATCCCTGTCTATAATAAAAAAATCCTCCGATAATGTGAGACACCATGATGGATCCACTACACAGTATTCTGATCACCTTGTTTTTGTTTGTTTTGACCTTTTTTAACCCCGGTGCCAACCTATTTACGGTAGTTCAAACGACATTAAGTTCAGGTAAAAAAGCCGGATTAACTTGTGGTTATGGGGTTGTTCTGGGGGATGCGATTTATTCAGGGTTAGGGCTATTTGGGCTGGTGGCATTAATGACGCAGTTTGAATCGCTATTTTCCCTGATTAAGATTCTAGGTGGATTATATTTATTGTATTACGCGATCAGTGTCTTTCGAAATAAAACGCAACTGTCTCTTGCTACCGAAAAAAATACAGAAAATTTCCCAACAGGTGTTTATTTTCGTCGAGGGTTAATTGCTGACTTATCTAACCCTCAAACTGTTCTATTTTTCATGAGTATTTTCTCTACTACTATTTCACCTTCGACACCATTGTGGACTAAGCTTTTGATTTGGTTAGGAATTGTGGTGGCTTCTTTAGTTTGGCGTATTATCTTATGCCAGACATTTTCACTCTCTTCTGTAAGACGAACGTATTCCCGTATCCATAAAGTGATAGGCAAAGTGGTCGGATTGATTTTAGGCGGGTTAGCTTCTAAATTAATTTACCAAGGTATTACTGAGATTGCCTTTAAAAAATAAGCTTCACTGAAAGGATCATAAATGGGAATAACTGCATTGTATTTAGCTGCTGTGTTGACATGGATTGTTGCGCTATTGCATTTTGCGTGTCTGGTTTGGGGCGCTGCTGGATTTAAGTGGCTCGGAGCAGGGGAACGGATCGTTAAACAATCTCAAGAAGGGCACTGGTACCCACCATTTACGGCGATTTTTGTCGGAACGGTATTAACCATTTGGGGGTTGTACGCATTCAGTGCAGCTCAAGGTTCTTTTTCTTTACCCTTGACTCAACCCATTCTAATTGCCATTGCTGCTGTATTTTTAATTAGAGCAGCAATATTTCCACTGATCAAAAGCCGCTTTAAAGGTAATAGCGACCTATTTTGGTATGTCAGTTCTGGGTGTTGTTTGATATTAGGTTCACTGTTTTTAGTGGGCGCACTGTTACGCTAAACAGGAAGTACGTTAAACAGGCTTGGAAATGGTTAATAAGGTGACAGTGTCACCTTATTAATATTGAAGAACACGCGTAGCATTATTGAGCGGTGGATTTTACCCACTCAGTGACTTCTTCAAATGTCCCTTTGAAAACAATTCGATCCTGTTTTTTGCTCAACTGATAGCGGTACATCGGATCATAATATTCATGAAGTAGTGGTGTAAGCCATGAGAAATGAACGTCTGTTTTTTCCGTTTTACGTTGAGCAATCAGCGCATCATCAAGTAGTTTAGTTAGCTCAATCGCTCGCTGGGAACCTAAACGTTTACGGATGGCATGTAGACCATGGTGCAGGTATTCGCTGTAGGCATTCCAACCTTGTTCTTCACCAAATACGGTAAGAAAATCGTGGGTCATTCGGTCAAAATATTCCTCTTTTAACCTTTCCATTCGGCGCTCAATGGGGTCTTCAACCACTGCAATTGTTGCTGCTTCCATTGCTTGGCGTAGTGAATCAGGAAGGCTGTTCACCCCAATGGCACGTCCTTCATCCTCAAGTACCCACCGGTTGTGATTGGGGGCTTTTTTTAACATAGAAACCGCTAAATGGTTTTCAAATGTAGCCTGTGAAAATTGGGCTTCTAAAGTACGACCAAAGGAAGAGCCTCGATGATGAGCAATACCTTCTAGGTCAATACTATCTTCAAGCCTTTGAACTAATAGCGTTTTGCCATTCCCGGTGCAACCACCAATTAATATGACTGGACGCTGAGCTAATTCGTCAATTGCATCAATAGTCGTTTGGCGTAAGTTTTTATAGCCACCATTGATAAGTGGGTACTCAATGCCCGCTTCTTTTAACCATTGTTGGGCTATATGGGAGCGCATTCCGCCGCGAGCGCAGCAAAGATAACCTTCTGGATGTTGTTGACACGCTGTTTTCCACGCATTAATTCGATTTTCACGTAATTCACCAGAGACTAATTGATGACCCAACTCAACTGCTTTATCGGAACCTTTTTGTTTATAACAGGTTCCAACGGCGGTGCGTTCATCGTCATTCATTAAGGGTAAATTGAGTGCCGATGGCATGGCACCTTGTTGAAATTCAACGGGGGCACGAACATCAATGATTGGGGTGTCAGAAGCAAGGATCTGGCGAATTTCGGGTGTGGAGAGCGCTAATTCCATAATAAATAAAATGATTCATATCAATTCGGATTTCGATAAAGGCTACTATACTCCTAAATAGGGATGATGGCACCTTATCTGGGACGAAAAGAGAACGGAGTGCTATATTGGAAGTCGTCTTTCAACTTTCGAAGGAGTAATGACATGAAAACCCTAACACTGCAAGAGATGACTGAAACGCAAAGAATGCGGGTGAGGCAACGACTGGCTCAAGAGCGTAAAAGTTTAGGGCGCGAGTTGACCAATTCAGAAGAAAGCAAAGTCAAAAAATTGATCATTACCGAAATCTCGGCTGAAGTTGAAAAAGAAGCCAAAGCCTTAAGAACCCAGAAGAAAAAAGAGCGCGTAACTGGAAGCAATGTGACTTACAACTGGTCATCTAATAACCATACTCGCGGTTATCGCTAGCAAGTTTTTTGTCGTAAATTCAACATCAACACCGCAAAGCACCTATTAAGTAGGTGCTTTTTTTATGTCATGAAAAAACACAGTGTTTTGATTATTACAAGCGTATACTGATTATTAGCATTCTTATAATTGCAATTTAAATAATATCAGTGAGCTGTAATAGGAGTCTGGTCATGACAGAAGAACACGAACCGTTTGGCACTTTACTTGGCTACGCCCCCGGTGGTGTTGCAATTTACTCTTCCAATTACAGTTCCATTCCCGATTTAGGTGAACGGGACGATATCTCGTTTCGCAGTTATATCAATAATGAATATATGGGATATAAATGGCAATGCGTTGAATTCGCTCGCCGTTTTCTCTATCTCAATTATGGCGTGGTATTCACCGATGTTGGCATGGCATATGAGATTTTTTCATTACGTTTCTTACGTCATGTAGTGGATGACGGTATCTTGCCATTGCGCGCGTATCAAAATGGCAGCCAAATGAAACCCACTGCAGGAAGTTTACTGATTTGGGCGGAAGGTGGTGAATTTGAGCATACTGGGCATGTTGCTGTGATCACTCATGTGCTTGAGAATAAAGTGCGAATTGTGGAACAAAATGTTTTACACCATAAACTTCCTGCCGGACAGCAGTGGACCCGAGAACTCCCACTAAGCGTCGATAATGGAAGTTATACATTGTCTGATACATTCACCGATACGACGATCCTCGGTTGGATGATACAAACGGATAATAACCAGTATGCTTATAAAGAACCTGAAATTAATCCACAATTAATGGAGCTGCACGCGGCTCAGTTGGGTAGCCAAATCAACTTCAATCAAAGCTGGTTAGATGAATCTAACCCGATTGAATTAGCTTATATAAAGGCTAACCATGGGCATAAATTGAATGCCAATCCCCATGAATATTTCACGATTTCCAGTACTGCCGAAAATCAACTAATGCAGGCAACAAATGAAGTTCATCTGATGTATTTGCATGCGACTGAAAAAGTCCTCAAAGATGACAACTTACTGAAACTTTTCAATATCCCCGAAATTCTCTGGCCACGTTTGCGTTTATCATGGCAAAACCGCCGTCATGATATGGTGACGGGTCGCCTTGATTTTTGTATGGACCATCGTGGATTGAAAGTTTATGAATACAATGCGGATTCAGCTTCTTGCCATAGTGAAACCGGGTTAATTATTGATAAATGGTCAAAAGTAGGCGATATCACCGCGGGCTGGAATCCTGGTGAACGACTGCAAGAGTTACTTACGGATACATGGAAACACACTACTGCAAAACCGTTTATTCACATCATGCAAGATAAAGATAGTGAAGAGGATTATCACGCGCTATTTATGGCTCAATCCATCACGGCCGCAGGTTTTGAATGCAAAATCATCCATGGTTTGGATGAGTTGGTTTGGAATGAAACGGGCCAAGTGGTGGATGGTGAAGGGCGAGTGCTTCAATGTGTATGGAAAACATGGGCATGGGAAACCGCTCTGGAGCAGTTACGCCAAGAGAGCGAAAGTGACCTTTCTGGTCTACCTATCTTAACCGGTCACCCTCATCATAATGATGTCCGGCTGATTGATGTGCTGTTGCGTCCAGAAATTCGTGTTTTTGAACCGTTATGGACGGTGATCCCTGGAAATAAATCAATCCTGCCGATTCTATGGTCACTGTTCCCGCATCATCCATATTTATTGGATACGGATTTTGAAATTAACGATGAGCTACGCCAAACAGGGTATGCCGTGAAGCCTATCGCAGGGCGTTGTGGTAATAATATTGGGCTGGTTGATCATCAAGACGATATTCTGGATGAAACTTGTGGGCAATTTGCCCATCAAGAGAATGTTTATCAGCAATTATGGTGTTTACCGAAAGTGGCAGAACGTTATATTCAGGTCTGCACATTCACTGTAGGAGGGCATTATGGTGGTGCATGTTTACGTTCTGATCCTTCTTTAGTTATTAAGAAGGACAGCGACATAGAACCGCTTTGGGTGCTTGAAGACGATGACTATCTGAAGCAAAACTAATAAGAATAAAAGCAAAAAAATGGCGCTATCTTTAATACTGAAGATAGCGCCACTTTCGAGATATAGATTAGAACTGGTACACTAAACCCAGACCTAAGACATTATCAGTATTGATGTTGTGATCACGAGTGAACTCATTTTTATTCAATAAGTTAATTTTGTAATCAACGACAGCGGACATGTTGTTGTTGAACTCATAAGCTGCGCCAACAGCCAGGTATTTTACTAAATCTTTGCTGCCATATTCGCCAAGATCTTTCCCTTTAGATTGGTTATAACCAATTGAAGGGGTTAAACCGAAATCTAAGGTATAAGTCGCAACAACTTCTAAGTTTTCTGTTTTATTAGCAACGGCTTCAGCATCATCTTCTCCGTAGCGAGTTGCATTCAGTGCTTGACCATACATAGCTGCGATGTAAAGGTCTTCCCACTCAAATTTACCCCCGACGTTCCACACTTGCGCGCGTTCGCCTTTTGCTCCAATAGCACCATCACGCTGGCTTGGTGTACGACTTGAGTTTGCATAGCTTCCCCCTAAGGTGACGCCGTAACCTAATTCATAAGCGGTTGATAAACCATAACCATCACCGTTATTTTTTAGTGCATCTTCACCAGAGGATTTATTCTGATCGCCATTTTTGCCTTGGTATTGCAAGGCAAAGCTTAAGCCATCAACATAGCCGAACATGTTATTGTTACGATAAGTCAACAAGTTACGGTTGCGTCCCATCATGAAATTATCTTCTTGATCCATGGTATCCGCGCCCCAAAGTGGGAGAACATCAGTCCATGCATTGACATCGTAGTTCACACCATAATTGCGACCGTAATCCAAAGAACCAAAATCAGCGAATTTTAAACCAGCATAAGCTAAACGGTTTTGGTTTTCATGGTCACTTTCTGATTTGTTGGTTGGAGTTTCCCATTCAAAACGGCCATAACCTGTGAGTTGGTCGTTGATTTGAGTATCACCACGGAATCCTAAACGAACGCGTGAATCATCACCATCTTCACCACTTTTTGAGTCGGCGATATAGTGGCGAACATCAACTTGTCCATAGACATCAAACTTGTTGCCGTCTTTGTTATAAACTTCTGCCGCGTTAGCTACGCCTGCGACTGCCAGAGTTGTGATAAGTGTTGCTAATTTACTGTATTTCATATAAAAACCCTTTAAACCACGTATAAAACAGTTGATTTTGTGTATGCATAGGAAATCAACCGCGCTTATTATCAACGGAAGGTATCAATTCAGGCAATATATAATTAAATGAGAATCATTCAATAAGTCGATTCTACTGAACTAAATATAACTACTCGCAAATTATTTCGTAAAACCGCTATTTGGGGAGTGCGGATGGAGGAAGGGGATTTCAGGATTATCGTATAGTGAACTGGAACGGCAACATTTAGAATGTGATGCATACCAGATGGTCATAGAAGGATAATAATTGATGCCATGGACGTTTTCTCATCCTGCTGTTGTTTTTCCTATTAAGCATTCTTTCTTGGGAAAATGGCTAAGTTTACCTGCGATGATCCTTGGGAGTTTGAGCCCAGATTTATTATATTCGTTTGGATTGTATCGATTAGCTTCAGAAGCTCATCATATTGTGGGATGGCTATCTATTGGGTTACCTCTTTGCTTTATTATTTATGTCATTATTCTGAAGCTGGCTTCGCCATTATCAACCGTTATACCTTTTGTGATTAAAAAAACACAGGCCTGGTCTATCCTCAGTATTTGTATTCTCGCTATATCTTTCTTTATTGGCGCATTAACGCACATTGTTTGGGACTCTTTTACGCACGATACAGGCACAATGGTGCGAGAATGGTCATTCTTACAATTAAATTTATCCATGACCGATAAACAAGAAATTGCGATTTATAAAGTGTTGCAACACGCGGGATCATTATTAGGTTTGCTGTATTTAAGTTATCAATATTGGCGATATTATCGAAAGCAGACAAAAGTACAGCAAAACATTGATAACCAAAAACTCAAAAAGATAATAGGGATTGGGACTGCTTCCTTACTATTCGCACTGCCGATTGCCTATTACCTCACACCCAAATTACCCAATTTTCACTTTAACCGCTTCGTTTATTTAGAACTTACCATGACGGTGCCATTTTTCTTTGGTGGTTTAGTTATTTATGGGATATGGGTAAATTTCCATCAGTACGGTAAACAGTCTTAAATATCACCATTAATTCACACTTATCTGAAATTAATTATTGATTTGTTCCATAATAGAAGCCAATGAAAACTCAACTAAAGGAATACAAGGGTGAAGATTAAAAATATCATATTTACGGTTTTTTTAGTGATTGGGATCCTATTTCTGCTTGGTACCGCATTCTCGCTCTATTCCAGCATGAATATGACAAAAAATGGGGTAGAAACAACAGGGATTGTGACTGATCTGGATGTCAGTGTTTCAGAGGATAAATCAAAAAGCTATTTCCCGATTATTGAATTTACGACGCAAGATAATCAAAAAATTGAATTTCGCTCTTCCATGGGTAGCAGTAGCTATCGTGGCAGCATAGGGCAATCTATTGATGTGTTGTATGATCCAACTAACCCCCATGATGCGGTGATTAATTCTTTCTTTGGAATTTACGCGTTAAGTATTTTTTGTGGTATTTTCGGCGTTGTATTTACATTAATTGGCGGTGTTCCGTTTGCTTTTGGTATGGTAGGTAAAAAGAAAAATACGCGCTTATTACGTGAAGGTACACCAATCCAAGTAAAAATTACTGGGGTTGAAGAAAATACGATGATCCAGATAAACAAGCAGTCGCCATACCAAATTTTGGCGGATGTGCATGATAAAAGCACGAATACAATCAAGCGTTATAAGAGTGAAAATATTTATTTTGACCCATCGCCATATATTGATAGAGAAACAGTCACAATTTACCTCGATAAGAATAATGCCAATAAATATTATATGGATATAAGCTTCCTACCAAAAATGAAATAGTGAAGGTTAGCCGCCTCGATGAATTTAGGTTCGAGGCGGTTATTTTTACACTAAGATTTAGCCAATTCGGGTGTTTCACTCATACTACGACGAAGCAATAGCATCACGGAAAAAATAGCCAGGCCCACAATAAATCCAATCATATTGGTCACTTGCCAGCCGACAAAATAAAAGGCGACTCCCGCTAATAAGCTGCCAATAGCACCAAAACCAAAAATAAGAAAATCGGTCATTCCCTGTATTTTACCTCGTTCATGATCGCGGTATGTTCGCGGTAATAAGTGTGTGGTGCCAATTAAAATACAATTCCAGGCAAGTCCTACTAGTGTCATTGATATTAAAAAGTGCGTATAACTGGCCCCCGTTAAATTTAATAAATTCGCCACCATCAGGCAGGCTATTCCCAACCACAAGAAAGGTTTTACGCCAAAGCGACTGATCAAATGTCCTGTAAAAAAGGAAGGGGCAAACATACCTAAAATATGGCATTGGAAAACAAAGGCGATGGAAGTGAATGTAAAGTCTTGAGCTTTCATTGCCAATGGAAATGCGCCGACCATGTAAACGACCAAGGCATAACTTATTGCGCTAACGAAAGCGATTAAAATAAGTAATGGTTGAGAGTAGAGTTTTGAATATGAACGCGCTTGTGGAACATCTGCAGAAAATGTCGTTTTACGCTGAGTTGTTAACGGGATCATTAATAAAAGTATAAATGCCAAAATATAAATGATCGTCAGTGCCGCGAAGGTGCCCATAAATGGATATTGGGCAATAAGTGTGCGTGTTGACATCGCTAATGTAGGCCCTACTAATACCGCGACAATACCACCACTCATGACTAATCCGATGGCTTTTGCACGCAGAGCAATTGGCGCTTCTTCTAAAGCGGCGAAGCGATATTGTTGAGCTGTACCAATCGCGATACCTGTAAAAAAAGTTCCCAGAGAAAATAGCCAAAAACTTTGAGTGTAAATACCTGAAATAGCGAAAATTGCGCCCATTAATCCACCAATATTTCCCAACATAAAGCCAGCTCGACGGCCAAATCGCATCATGAAATGCGCCATGGGAATGGAGGCTAAAATCAAGCCAATATATTGTGACAATAGAGGGATGGTTGCATAGGCTGAGTCATCCGCTAATTGCGAACCAATCAGCACAGCAACAGAAAGAACGAGGGCATTACCCGTTGTAAATAATGCGAGAGCGGCGGCGAGCCAAAAAACTGAGCGAGGCATAATCATTCCTTATTGTTCATAAAAATCAACAATAGTAGAGGGAGAAAACGAATATGCCGGATGATACAACTTCAAGTTAACTTTAAGTCAAGCGAGGTTTTTGGCCAATTTTGCGATATTTTGTTTTAAGCTGGTAGAGAGAATTTTTTGGAACTTAGGGCACTGTAAATGGTTATCTGCTGAGCACTGTTCGATATGCTGTAACCCTTGTTTAAGCTTTTGGAGTTCTTGGATTTTCTGATCAATTTCATCTATTTTTTCTCGCAAAATAGGGCGTTCAATTCCATTTTCTGGCAGGCGATTTAGCATGTTTGCTATTTCATCCAGTGAAAATTGAGCCTGTTTAGCAAGAATAATAAGGGAAAGATGAGTAAGAACTTCAGGGGCATACAACCGAGTTAAACCTTTTCGGCCAATCGGTTGAATCAAACCTTTGCTTTCATAGAAGCGAATAGTTGCAGAGGTAAGGCCGGTTAATTCAGCAACGCGAGTAATAGTGAGCGTTTTCATGATGATTGACCTTGAAATGAGTATCCTATAGCTAATGGAGATAAATTCGGACTTGGAATTACTTTGATAAATGTACACCAAAATAGTCAATGACGAGACAGATGATTGCGTTGTCTGTGCTTCTTCCTTTAAAAATATCGATTCAGTGGTTATTATCGTTTCATAAAAATGAATTATTATTAAATAATAATACTGATTATCAGGATGATTAAATGCCGAAAAGACCGCTCACCTTTGATTCTGACGCTTTACGTTCCTTTGTTACAGGGATTGAATTAGGCAGCTTTGCATTAGCGGCTGCGCGGTTAGGGCGTTCTACATCTTCCATTAGCGCTCAATTGAAAAAACTTGAACAACAAGCTGGCACTGATTTAGTTCAAAAATCAGGTCGAAATTTAGTGCTAACACCGCGCGGGGAAATCATGTTTAGCTATGCACGCCGGTTGTTAGAGTTAAATGATGAAGCGAGTTCTGCTTTAGCTGCATGTGGCCTTCAAGGGGAAGTGCGGGTCGGTTTTCAAGAGGATTTTGGTGAAGTACTTTTGCCGCCGGTGCTGAGCCAATTTTCTCGCGCGCATCCTGATGTGCAAATATCAGCAACAGTCACGCAAAACCCACCGCTTATTCGGTCAATATTAGAGAATAAACTGGATCTCGTGCTTTGTTGGCATGGTAATGATGAAACGGCATTTTGTGAGTCTTTAGGTCAATTATCCCTACGTTGGATTGGCTCCCCGAAGTTCGATCTTTCGTATTATCTGAACAATAATATACCGTTACCGCTATTGGTCTTTGATGCGCCATGCCTTATGCGCATGAAAGCCATTATGGCTTTAGATAAAGCAGGTATTCCATGGAGAATTGCCTTCACTAGCGGAAGTTTAAGTGGAATATGGGCGGCTGCCGCGGCGGGTTTAGGTATTACATTAAGAACTGAAATTGGCGTACCTTCATCGTTACAACTCTATGATTTATTTGAGTTACCAGACGTTGGGTATATGGGCGTTAACTTGCATCGAGCTGAAGAAAAAATGTCTGAAGCGGTAGCATCGTTGTATCACACGATTACCGAATTTGTTGCGGATAAAATCATCGCGTGATGAAGATTAGCTTCTGTATGAAGATAGTTTTTATATAAAGACAGATTTCCATCACGCGAAAGGATTGGCACATTAAATTTGTATAAAACTGAATTCACCACCACGAATAAATTGCACATTGAATAAGCCATTTTCAATGCATGCTTTCATTAACGGAACATATTTTTTGACATGTTCTTGTGCTAAATGAATATCCAGAACGTCTTGGTTTTCCCAGCGCTCAATCGTGATAAATGTTTCTCCATCAATAAAGGATTCATATTGAAGGCAGCCAGTTTCTTTATGTGAATATTCATACTGTAAAATGTCTGCAATACGCCTAAGTTCATCTTTTTTATCAGCTAAAATAGTCGCTTTTACGATAGCGGTAATCATATCTAAACCTTAATTATTTTGTTTATCTTGGGATAGACGACAATATAAATAATCAAGCTCATTTTAAAAATCAGATAATTTTTGATACAGGATCCTGAATATCAGGATGATTGATAGAGCAAAAGTTAGAGATCTCAGAAAGATGACAATACTGAAAATAGCTGCTAAATTATCTATTCATTCATCTATTCATTTATTTATTCATTAAGCGGCTAATACCATGACCAATCGCTCTGAGATGATACGTCAGTTACTCCGTAACGGACCAACAACAGCAAGGCAAATAACTGATATAATGAATATTAGTCAGCCAACTTTGTCTCGAGCGCTAAAAGTATTAGGTGACGATATTGTCCGAATTGGTGCTGCATCCTCTATTCAATATGCATTGCGTGATACGTTTCGAGGGTTTAATTCTGCTCCTATTTATCGCATCACAGAAGAAGGAACATTACGACCTCTAGGTCAGTTGATTCCTGTTTATCCAGATGGATTTGTTATGGAGCAGGTTGATGGAGTATGCCTTCATAGTGATGGCTTACCATGGTGGCTATTTGATATGCGCCCACAAGGATACCTTGGTCGAGCTTATGCATCCGCCTATTCAACGCAACTTGGAATATCGCCAAACCCAGATCGCTGGTCAGACTCCGATATTATAAGAGCCTTGCTCGCTCATGGGCATGATGCAGTAGGAAACTTATTAATTGGGGAACAGGCAAGAAACCAATTTCTGGAAATGCAGGCACCAACTCCTGTTGATCGAGCCGCGGTGTATCCAACATTAGCGCGAGCGGTTAGCTCGGGTGAGGCTCCTGGTTCATCCGCAGGCGGTGAGCAACCAAAATTTTGTACTTACACTGAACGAGGTCATGTCATCGTAAAATTTACGGCTCTTGATGATAACCCTGTAAGTGAACGTTGGCGTGATCTGCTACAAGCTGAACATCTAGCATTAAAAGTGCTGGGAGTAGAAACAGAGGTGTTTGATTTTGAAGGTCAACGCTTCCTTGAAATTCCTCGATTCGATCGCATTGGTTTACTCGGCCGTCGAGGGCTTTTTTCTTTACAAGCTCTGGATGCAGAATTTGTAGGGCGGGCAAGGGAGCCTTGGCCTGTGTTGGTTAATGAATTAGTTAAGCAAAAACATGTACATCCCGATGCTATCACCAGTACAGCACGGCTTTGGGCATTTGGTATGCTTATCGGTAATACCGATATGCATCATGGTAATCTATCGTTTATTAGTAGCCATGGCCGTCCATACCATCTTGCACCAGCTTACGATATCCTACCTATGGGGTTTGCGCCTAAGTCGGGTGGTGAAATCGTCAATACTCTTAGGTCAGTAACACTACTTGAGGGGATCAGTAGAAAAACTTGGCGGGAAGCGTTGGAATTAGCTGAGACGTTTTTTACTTTAGCCAATGATTGCGACTGTTTTTCTGAAAACTTTGCTTTATGCTTACAAACGTTACGCGGTCACATCGATGAGGCCAGTTCGCGGATATCAAGACTTGCTGATGAGCTATGATGCTAAAACTTAGCCTAAGTATGGGTTATAAACATTTTCGGAGCGATTATGCGTTTTGATATGGTTGATTTACGGTTATTTGTAAATACCCACAAAGCTGGGAGTATTACAGCAGGGGCCAATTTATCTAATTTAAGTTTGCAATCAGCCAGTGAACGTATTCGAGGTATGGAAAATGAGCTTGGTGTTTTATTATTGACGCGCTCTTCGTCGGGGATCAAACTGACAAATGCAGGGTTGGCATTATTAAATCATGCGAATCAGGTGCTATTGCAAATCGACCATATGCGCAGTGAATTGCGACAATACAGCCAAGGTCTACGAGGGTATATTGATTTATTATGCAATTCTTCAGCACAAGCTGGTTTTCTTCCAAAAAAATTAGCGGACTATCTGCAAAAATACGCGAATATTAGCGTTGGGATCCGTGAAATGCCGAGTGAAAAAATCATCAGTAGCCTCAATAATCAAATGGCAAACTTAGGGATTGTTGCAAATCCGTCGTCATTATATGACTTGGAATTTAAGTTCTTGTGTGATGACCACTTGGTTGTTTTCGCGCCATTATCTAAATCTAACGATTTAAATGATCAAAACATCTTTTCACTCAGCCAAATTGACCATCATGATTTTATTGGGCTTTCTCAAGGCAATGCTTTGCAGGATTATATTGACCATCATGCACAAAACTTGGGGACTACATTAAATTATCGTATGCGTTTAGCAACAATGGATGCGGTGATGCAATTAGTGAGTGAAGGGCTTGGCTATGCCATTTTACCGAGACAAGTAATATCTCGGTTTATCGGAATATATCCAGGAAATATCGTCCCTTTATCTGATGAATGGGCAAAGCGCAAATTGTATATTTGCGCCCGAAGATTTGATGAATTACCGAGTTATATGGATGAGTTTGTTAAGTTTTTACTTGAATAACATATAAACGCCCAATGCGATTAATCCAAAGAAAAAACAGCGTCTAAATATTTTTTCACTAATCAAATTTCTACAATATTGACCTGCGTACATACCAATAATTGCTGGAATAAGTGCAATTGAAGAGGTGTAATAATCTATAGTCTCACTACTATTTTCCCTTATTAATAAGATGGCTAACGCAATTGTTGACGCGGTAAACGCGAGACCTAATGTTTGTATTAATTCATTTTTATTAAGATTTAATGATTGTAAATAAGGAACGGCAGGGATAACAAAAACCCCCGTGGCTGCGGTAATAACCCCAGTGATATAACCAATTAGTGGGGATAGCCATCGTTCATTTTTACTCGATATTGACGATTTAGGGAGGAACATGGCCACCAGTCCATAAATGATTAATATCAGACCCAGTGCAGGAAATACCCATTCTGATGCTGAGCTCAATTTTGGTAATGGGCTATAAACAGTGCCAATAAAAATCGCGATAATAAATAAGTAAAATCGTCGAGCTAAGTTTAAAAACTTACCACCAATCATAAGCTGCCATATATTGGTGACGAAAGATGGAATAATCAGAATACTTGCTGCAACAGCAGGTTCCATGACCGTTGTTAACAAACCCATAGATAGTGTTGGTAAGCCTAGTCCAATAACGCCTTTAACAAATCCCGCAAAAAAAAAGATCACTAAAATTAATGCCATATAGGGTTCACTTTTGAATTGATGAGTATTGCTTAAAGGGTAATAAATTAAATAACAATAACCTATACGGATTATTTTTAGGGGAGCTAAGGAAAATACAGAGCAAGGCTTTCAGCAAATTATGGCTATTATTGCGCTCAATGTTTGTCATTTCGATGGTTATCGAAGTGATATTAATACGAGATTGATAACCTATTTAACGGTTAACAAGGAGACATAAAATGATCGCAGTGATATTTGAAGCACGTATTGCACCGAATAAACAGGGACGTTATTTATCTTTAGCAGAAAAATTAAAGCCGTTACTGAGCGATATTGAAGGGTTTATTTCAATCGAGCGTTTTCAAAGCTTATCGAACGAGGGCAAGATATTGTCACTGTCATGGTGGGAAAGCGAATCGGCAGTTTTGCAATGGAAACAAAATATTTTGCACATGGATGCTCAACAAGAAGGCCGCGAAACGATTTTTGATTTCTACAAAATCAGTATTGTTAATATGGTTCGAGAATATGCGTTTGAAAAGGATAAATAATAATGTTTGATATTCATGTGGTTTTAGACGGCAAACCAGGGCAATTGGCGCTGTTAGGAAAAACATTAGGTAATAACCATGTCGGTTTGGAAGGTGGCGGAGTATTTACCGTCGATGGGAAAAGCCATGCACATTTTCTTGTTAAGGATGGGATAAAAGCGAAAACTGTTTTAGAATCGATGGGATTATCTGTCGAAATTAACAAACCGATTATTCGTAAATTAAGACAGGAAAAGCCGGGGGAGCTAGGGGAAATAGCACAAATATTAGCGGATCATGATGTGAATATTTTAGTGCAATATAGCGACCATGCTAATCAGTTAATACTGATTACCGATAAAGTGGATATTGCTGAGTTAATCACGCGTCCTTGGGTGGTAGAGAATTTTTTGAATGACCATAAAAACACCAACAATGACTGATACCTCCACATTAGAATTATCTATAGCCGCGATTGGAGCGGCTATTTCTGATAGTTCTAGGGTAAAAATACTGTGCGCTTTAATGGATGGAAGGGCGTGGACAGCAACGGAGCTAGGCGTAGTTGCGGAAATTTCAGCATCAACAGCGAGCAGTCACTTAACAAAGTTATTGGACAACCAACTGATCACGGTTATTTCCCAAGGAAAATATCGCTATTTTCGAATTGCGAATGAAAGCGTTGCCAATATGATTGAAAGTATCATGGGATTATCTGCAAGCAATGCCTCTCAAGCCAAAATAATGACACCGCCGAACTTAAGAAAATCTCGAACTTGTTATAACCACTTGGCCGGTGAAGTGGCTGTTCATATTTATGATGCACTTAGGCAGCAAAACTGGCTCATTGAGAATGGAACCGAGATTACGTTATTAGGTATTGAGAGCTTTAGAAAAATGGGGCTCGATTTTAATTTCAAGCATTCAACAAAGGTTTGTTGCCCATGTTTAGATTGGAGTGAGCGACGTTTTCATTTAGGCGGGCAAGTTGGTGCGGCTTTTCTTGTGCATGCCGAAAAGCAAGGCTGGCTGTTCAGGCATGCGGGTTATAGAGAAGTGACTATCAGTGAAAAAGGGCGTAGGGCGTTTGCGAAATACTTTGGTATTAATCATTAAGATATATTTCGACCCGTTCTTTTCCTTTGCCGATATTCACTCTTTTTAACCAAATGGTACCAATTTCAGCTGTGGATCTGACGTGTGTGCCGCCACAGGGAACTTTAGAAAACCCTTCAATTTTCCAGTACCTACGCTCATTAATTTCATCATCAAACCCAGTCTGAATTTGATGATCCTCAAGATATAAGTTTTTCTATCAGCTACTAAAAAATATCATCATTTGTGAACTATACGAAAGGAAATATAATTTTTAATAAAAATAAGGCCCTACATAAATTAAATTTCAACTTATGCTGAAATAAACTCATTATATAAATATCGACTATCAAAGGTTTACTATGACTTTACGATTTAAAATATTCGCCGCATTGGTTTTAAGCATGCCTATTGTGTCCTCTGCATTTGCTTTGACTTTACAGGAACAAGTTAAACAATACGAAAAAGAGGGTTGGAAGGTTGGTTTGTCAATTCTATTTTCAAATGATAAAGCGATTTCAATCAATGGGGAACAACGTTTCCCGTTAGATAGTACTGTAAAATCAATTGCTTGTGCTAACGCCCTGGCAAAGGTTGATGCAAAGAAACTTTTATTAAGTCATTCGATGATAGTGACGGAAGAAAATATTGTGACATATTCACCCGTTGCTAAAGATTATATGAATAAGTCATTTACGCTTGAACAAGCTTGTAAAGCTGCCAATGAATACAGTGATAATACGGCCGCTAATTTTGCTATTTTCTCGGGCGGGGGGCCAGAAGCTCTGACGGCATTTATGAGAGCAATAGGAGATACGGTGACTCGTTCTGACCGATATGAGCCAGAATTGACTGTCAATCCCGAAGGTGATCTGCGAGATACAACGACTCCTGATGCAATGAGCAAGAGTATCAAGAAAATTTTGACTGGCGAAGTTCTCAGCAATTCATCTAAAGAGCAATTAAAAGAATGGATGGTCAATAATAAAGTTGCTGACAATATGCTTAGAGCGTCTCTTCCTAAAGGATGGAAAATTGCCGATAGGTCAGGTGCAAGTGAGTATGGCGTTAGAGGAATAACATCGATGGTCTGGTCAGATAATCATGAGCCTGTATTTATCAGCATTTATGTAAGAAAAGCGGATACTTCTTTGGATGAACGCTCAGAAGTGATTCGTGTTCTAGGTTCTCATATATTTGACGAATACCTTACTCACTAATAAGCAATAAAAGGCAGGGGTTCTATGAAAGAACCCCGATATTATTTACTTCGCGGCTTTAAGCAGCGCATCCCAGTCATCCGGTGGATGACCTTTTTTCAGCATTTTACCGAATACTTTATAGGCGTCCGTTTTACTGCCGTAAGTGCGCAGTGTGCTGTCATCATTAACCCATGCCAGAACAATGATTTTTTGGCTGAAATTATATCGGAAGAATAATCGGTACCGGCCATTACCAAATTTGGCTCTGGACCAGTTCGTGTATTTCTCACTGATGGCATTACCAGGCCTGAATTCCGGGGTGCGGGGATCACTTGTGATGTTCGCTATTGATCTCAGCAGATGAGCTAAAATCTTTGTGTCAGCTTTTTTCTGATAAGTATCCGGAAGCTTTACTTTTAGGTCTTTAACGCTTTGTACTAATTCATCATATTGTTCTTTGAAACACGGGTGGGCGTAGATTGCCCACCCGTTCAGGCATTCAGGAAAATCCATATTATTTATTCTTCGTCGATGATGTCATCGTCAAGGTTGACGTCCATATCAGCAACCAGTTCGAAACCACGGGACATATCGAGGTGTTGAACAGTCTGAGGATTATTTGTCATATCCTGCGCCAGAAAGTTGAGGAATGATGCCATAACCGGATCTTCCTTTTCATTCTGATGGCGTGATATCAGCACATCACCGGTGCTGAGCAATTTGTAATGGATACGGTCGCCGCCATGCAGGTGAAGTGCATCCCTGATGGGAGCGGGAATAGTGGTCTGATGGCGCTCTGTTAATTTAGAGTCTGCTTCAAGCGCAATATCTTCAGTACAGACGTAAGCAAGCATAAATTGCCTCCCTTTTTATGTACAACTTACAGTCTGATTATACGATTTTTTCAAAACAATGCAAATGCATTGCAATGCAACTGCATTGTGAAATGACATATCCAGTAAAATCACAGTTCTTTACATTGCTACGGCGGCGCCCAGAGATATTAGTATTCAGCGTTATGTAAGAACACTCAACGAAAAAATTTATGACACTTTCTATTCACTATCATTGAAAGGGTCCATCTCATGAAGTTATTGGTTATTGTGTCCCATTAATTCAATTTAACATAATATGCATTATGCGAACCTAAGTGTGAAATGAAGGAATCCAGCGTTTTGGCTGGTTAATCGTGTTGGTTCGTTTATCGCTTAAACTGCCTTTTATCTATGACCAATTAAGCTTTTAGCTGTCGCTTCATGTTCGCCAGTTAAAGTTCCATGAGATTTAAAATGTGAGCTTGGGGATCATACTGGCGTTGTTAACTTTGACGATTGAACTTCCTTACCCATTTTGTCATCGGTACTTTTAAATGACAGATCACCTCAATGCATTATGAATAAGTTAAGATTTTATTTAATAGCAAATGAAGCATCCAAAATACTAAAGCACAGACTACTCTCAAAAGTTATCACCCTACGTTTGACGCCAAACAAAAATATAGCGGTACATTACTTCTATAATGACTGGCTTATTTACTCATATAGATGTGGTCACATGGCTAACAAACTGAATCTTAACTGGCCTGAATTTTTAGAAAAATACTGGCAGAAAAAACCCGTTGTATTGAAAAATGCATTTCCTGATTTTGTCGATCCTATCACTCCAGATGAACTGGCCGGTTTGGCGATGGAACCGGAAGTCGACAGCCGCCTAGTCAGTTTTATTGATAACAAATGGGAAGCGAGCCATGGCCCGTTTGAGGACTACAGCGAATTAGGCGAAAAAGGATGGTCGCTGCTAGTGCAAGCCGTCAACCATTGGCATATGCCTGCCGCTGAACTGGTGAAACCGTTCCGCGTACTGCCTGAATGGCGTCTTGATGACTTGATGATCTCCTATTCGGTGCCTGGCGGTGGTGTTGGGCCACACATTGATAACTATGATGTTTTCATCATCCAAGGAATGGGACGCCGCCGCTGGCGAGTCGGTGACGCCCTTCCCATGCGTCAGTTTTGCGCACATCCAGCATTATTGCATGTCGACCCGTTTGAGCCGATTATTGATGTAGAAATGGCGCCGGGCGATATTCTGTATATTCCGCCGGGATTCCCTCACGATGGTTTCACCTTCGAAGATACCATGAACTATTCTGTCGGATTTCGTGGCCCGACTGGGCGCGATTTGCTGAGTAGTTTTGCAGACTATGCGCTGGAACAGGATTTGGGCGGAATAAATTATGGCGATCCTGACCTGAAAGTCAGTAAAAATGCAGGAACCATGGAACCTCATGAGGTTGAACGCCTACGAGCAATGATGATTGAAATGGTCAACAAGCCCGGTGATTTTGAACAGTGGTTAGGCCGTTTTGCAACCACCCCTCGCCATGAGCTGGATATTGCCCCTGCAGAACCGCCGTATCAGCCGGAAGAAGTACTGAGCACTTTGAATGCCGGTGAAAAATTGATACGACTAAGTGGGTTGCGTGTTATGCGCATCGGAGATTATTTTTTGTGAATTCAGATGGTTGGGATACCTCAGAAATAAAGGGTGCCGACGCATTATGCCAGCTTACGGAAGTCGGAATGAATGAGCTCGGTGAAGCATTGGAGAACCCAATTTTTGTCGCTGAGTTGACCGAATTTATCAATCAGGGATATTGGTATTTCAAAGAGTAAATAACATCAGCCTAGCAAGATAAAACACCTGCAAACGGGTGTTTTATCTCAGCGTTCCTTGCTTTCAAACTATCTTCGACTTATCGCCAATTTTGCGGCAAACAATAGAAACAACAATCCGGTCATGCGATCCATACATTTAACCACCGCTGGCTTTTTCAAAATTCCAGAAGCATATCGAGTAGCAGCAATGAGTGTTAATGACCACAGCGTGCCAATCACTACGTGGATCGTAACCAGAAGAAATGTCCAGCCTATGGGAGAATGCCCGGTTGGGATAAATTGCGGTAAAAATGAAACATAGAAGATGCCCATTTTGGGGTTAAGCACATTACCCAACATCCCTCTTAGGAACCAATTGCTTGCAGGATTTTTTACTTCTTGACTCAAGCTAAATTGTTGTCGTGGTCGTAGTAACAATTGAATGCCTAACCAGAAAAGATAGGCAGCCCCGCACCATTTCAGCAATGTATAAGCAAGTTCAGAAACCGCTAATAAAGCCCCCAAACCAAAGGCCACTAATGCGCCCCAGATAAAACAGCCAACATCAATGCCTAACGCTGCATGGAAGGCTTTTCGGCCACCTTCAACGGCCGCGGTACGGAGAATGAGTGCGGTATCAAGACCCGGAGTTAAGGTGAGAAGTGTTGCTGCGAGAGTGTAAGCAAGTAGAGAATCTGTAACGGACATGCGCTATCTCCGAAAGAGCTAAGACTACTGAAATATTTACACAGTTGCAACAGTCATGGCGATCAGTGATGAAATCTTATCTTTCATTACGATTCATTACTCGTCATAAACTCAATAAACTTTCTTGTTTTCAACGGAATATAACGGGCATAGGGATAAATTAAAATAAACGGACGCGTTGTTCCTGCGTACTCTTGAAGAACTTCTACTAACTCACCGCGTTGCAATTCTTGCTCGACAGTAAATCGATATACCTGCATAAGGCCAGCCCCATTTTTCACTAATGTCAGGGTGGCCAAAAAATCCTGCTGGCATAACAAACGCCCTGTCGTCTCTACTTTTACAACATTCCCTTGTGAACGAAATGTCCACGGTATTTTTCTACCGCTACTGGGTAAGGAATACTGAATACATTCATGATGCATGAGGTCAGAAAGAGCATGGGGTGTGGAATGCTGCTGCAAATATGAAGGTGCCGCCACAATGATGAGTTCAGCATCCTCAAGGCGACGGGCAATTAATCCTGAATCATGTAACTCACTTCCTCTGATAGCAACATCATAGTTATCCTCTGAAAAATCAATATTTTCATTACTGACCTCCAGATTTATTTTCAACTGAGGATACAGAGAACAGAACTGATTTAATCGAGGGAGTAATCGATAATGCGCATAGAGTGTTGGAACACTAATCCGAAGTATCCCTACTGGAACCTGATGTTCCCCAGAGATTTTGTTTTCGGCCTCAATGAGCTGATTCAGCGCATTTCTGCAATCCAAATAATATTGTTGCCCCGTGTCGGTTGTTCGCATACTGCGTGTCGTTCTAACAAATAATCGGGTTTGCAATCTTTTTTCAAGTCGGCCAACAGAACGACTGACAGCCGCTGGTGTAACGCCAGCTGCATTAGCCGCCGCTGTAAAACTACCGGTTTCTACGGTAAGGCAGAACAATTCGATACTGCCCATTTGCATATCATCAAAATAGCGTTGCATAGCCACCTGAAAGATTAGTTACATAATGTATAAACTATAATAACACTGCGGTTATTTTTCAATTTTAAGTAATGAATTATTGTTATGGGCAACATCAATACAACAACGCCAACTTCTGTAATCAGTCGATGGCACGACAGAGAACAATAAAATGCCCTATATCAATATCAAAGTGACAGATGAAGGTGTCACCGACGATCAAAAAAAACGCCTCATTGAAGGTGCAACCACCCTGCTCAATCAGGTTCTTGGCAAGCCGAGATCGTCTGTTTTTGTCGTAATTGATGAAATCAAAACCGATAACTGGGGAGTTGGCGGGGAGACCGTAACCGATCTTAGAAAAACGAAAATTCACGATAAGTTGGAGATAAAAGTATGAAAGCTGCAGTCATTCATCAATTTGGTGGCCCTGAAGAAATAAAATATGAAGAGTTAAAAATGCCTCAACCGGGTCCAGGCGAAGTACTCGTTAAAACACTGGCAATTGGCACTAACCGACTTGACCACTATGTACGTTTAGGTGAAATTTCACCCGATATTACCTTTCCCCATGTTTTAGGTTCTGATGCAGTTGGCCAAGTTATAAATTGGGGTAAGGACGTCACTGGATTTAATGTCGGTGACCGCGTTATCTCAATGCCTGGTTATCCATTGGATCCGTCAGAAGTACATGTTCGCCCAGTGACAGTCGCCAGTAGTTACGCTATTCCTGGGGTTCACACTCAAGGGACCTATGCGGAATATATTGTCGTACCTGCGCAGTGGCTACTGATTGATAATACGGATTTACCCGTTGAGCAAATTGCTGCACTTCCGGTGCCACTACTTATTGCTATTCGTTCTGTTGAAATTGTTGGTGAAGTTAAAGCCGGTGATACCGTTCTGGTGCAGGCGGGTGCGTCAAGTACAGGGATGATGAGTATTCAAGTGGCGAAAGCACTCGGTGCTCGCGTGGTCACAACGGTACAGAATTCAAACTCTGTTGAAACAGTTAAAGAATTTGGCGCCGATTTTATTATTAACACCTCTGAACAGGACTTTGTTTCCGCCATCCATGAATGGACCGAAGGGAAAGGCGTTGACGTTGCAATTGATAACTTAGGTGGCGACATTCTTCAAAAAACAATCAATGTAGTGCAGCCAGAAGGCATTATTGTCTCAATGGGCTTTATGGCAGGTACGCAAGCGACAATCGATGTGCGTAACTTTTTCTTCACTCAAAAACAGCTGCGAGGAACATTGGTTGGCGATATAGAAGATTTTTCAAGATGGCTTCCTGCTATTAAAAAAGGGTTAATCAGACCATTGATTGACAGTACGATGCCGTTATCTCAGGCTGCTAATGCTCATGAGCGAATTGCAAACAACCAGGCACGTGGCGCGATTATACTTATCCCTTGATATTATTCCGCCTCAGCCACCGACCTCTATAATAGCCGGTGGCTTGTGTGCATTGAAATTCTTCTCTATCCTCAGAAATCAAAACATCTTTTTTTAAAAGTTAATTAAAAAATCAGCCAACCATTCTGATTATTCTTTATGAATAGAATCTTACTTTAAGCTTATTCTGTTATCTCAACTGATTAAATTCCAATATGATTAAAAACTATCAAGAAAACTAATTTATCCAGCTAATGGAGTATCAATATGTTTGTCACTCGCAAATTCACCAAAGGAATTTTATTTGTATCGGCGTTAGCGTCATGGCAAGCATTTGCTGAATCAGCACCGCTTTTGCACCCTCTTAAGCTCAATCAAGCCACGATCTTTTTACGCGGTGCTGAGTTAACGAATAGCGCCACTGTTAATTTACCGCAAGGCGAAAGTAAACTGGTTTTTACCAATGTTGCTGACCACCTTGATCAAAAAAGCCTTTCTATTAGCTTAGATAATGAAGATGTTTTGATCCGCTCAATTGACGTGCAAACCGTCACGGTGGAACCTGTCTACACGGGTGAAGTGGCAAATTTAAAAACACAAATAGATGCGATAACCAAACAAATTTCAGAGCTTAATATCAAGATAAAAGTGGGTGATGACCAACTCGCTTTACTGAAAGATCAGCGTTTTTTTGGTGAAACAACAACATTATCCCTTGAGCAGTCCGCATCTAAATTGGAGTTTATTCGCAAGCAAATGTCTGCGATATTGAGTGAAAACTTAGCGTATCAGCAGCAGATTGATGAATTGACAGAGAAACAAGCATTATTGCAGGCAAAATTTGAAGGAATTCTTCCCGATAATATTGGTGAGCAGACGCAAATTGTGTTGACGGTTGATACACCCAAAAATTTGAGCACTAACATGCAAATCTCGTATGTCACCCCCGATGCCGGTTGGTCTCCAAGTTATGATATTCGAGCTAAAGATATTGATAAACCAGTCAATATTACCTATAAAGCTGACGTCATTCAAAATACAGGCTTGGACTGGGATAAAGTTAAACTCACCCTTTCCTCTGCCAATCCAACACGCAATATCACCCCGCCATTTTTAGCACCATGGCTATTGTCAGTTTACGATCAATATAATCAAGGCTATATGAGCGAAAAAATGTCCGCGACCATGGATATGGAAGTAGCAGCACCTGCGCCAGTAGCGGAACTCTCTACAGTAAAAAAACGCAGCCCGGGTATGGCAAACTATGTGTCAACCAATACCAATGGCGTGAATCTCAGCTACAACATCGAATTACCTTTTAGCTTAGCCTCTACCCCTAAAGCAAAATCTATTACCATTAAGCAAGCGGATATTGACGCAAAATATCGTTATACATCAACACCAAAAATGGCTGAAGAAGTCTATTTGCAAGCACAAATTGATGACTGGGATACACTGAATTTACTGAATGGCCCTGCAAATATTTACTTTATGAACAGTTATGTCGGTGATTTTTACGTAAATTCAGGGCAATTAACTGAGACTCTCGATATTCCATTCGGTGTGGATGATAACATTCAAATTTCTCGTGTGAATAATGCGGCTATGCGTAAAAAACCGTCTTTTATGGGCTCCACAGTTGAGCAAAAAGAAAGCTTCTTAATTAAGGTACGTAATACGCGTAAAAATGACATTAAACTATCTGTTTACGACCAACTCCCGACGAGCAGAGATACCGATATTAAAGTGCTCAACCCTGAATATAAGGGCGGAAAATTGGATGAAACAGAGAATAAGATTGAATGGGATTTAACGCTTAAACCTCAAGAAATGGTCGAGTTGCCGTTAAGTTATACGCTGAAATACCCTAAAAATAAGCAGATTAATGGATTATAACTCGCTAAATAAGTTAATTATTTTATCGGTGTAAAAGAACTAAATAGGGGCTTGGAAGCCCCTTAATAATAAGGTTAGAATGATTCAAAACAAACAACGATAACAACCTGAGGTACCTAATGATTATTCTAGTAACCGGCGCAACATCAGGATTTGGTGAAGCTATTGCTCGCAAATTTATTCAACATAATTTCACTGTGATTGGGACAGGACGCAGAACTGAAAGATTAAATGCATTACATCAAGAATTGGGTGATAAATTTTATCCACTAACTCTGGATGTACAAGACCGAAAAGCCATTCAACACGCTGTCGCCAATTTGCCTTCCCACTTAAAAAACATCGATCTTTTAGTCAATAATGCGGGGCTTGCTTTAGGATTAGAGCCCGCATTTGATGCAAATCCGGATGACTGGGAAACCATGATCAACACAAATACCAAAGGCTTAGTCAATATGACTTATGAAGTGCTGCAAGGTATGGTGGAGAAAAATCACGGGCACATTATCAATATTGGTTCAACAGCTGCATCTTGGCCATATAAAGGCGGCAACGTTTACGGCGCAACCAAGGCGTTTGTGAAACAATTTTCCTTAGGATTACGTGCAGATTTAGTGGGCAAAAAAATCCGTGTGACCGATATTGAGCCTGGGTTAGTCGGTGGAACTGAGTTTTCAAATGTCCGTTTCAAAGGTGATGATGAAAAAGTCACAAATACCTATAAAGGCGCGGATGCCCTTACTGCTGAAGATATTGCGGAAACAGTTTATTGGGTGGCAACACTTCCGGCTCATATGAACGTTAATACACTGGAATTAATGCCAGTGTGCCAAACATTTGCTGGATTAACCGTACATAAACAATAATAAATTTTCGTACTATTCTATAAAGACGGCATTATTGTTTATTAGTTATACTCTGGCTATAGATCGAGTATTGAAACGAAAGGAAATTACATGAGCACGTCACAAAAATTTATCAAAAATGGTCTGGCTGCAATCTGCTTCTGCCTCCCTTTGATGTGGGTTAATGCGGCGCAAGCAGCTAATACATCATGCGCTGCGGGTAGCACTTGTGTTTCTGTCGGTAATGGTAGTAATGACCCGTTGAATAAAGAACAGGCGCGACAAGATAAAGAACAGTGGGATGAGACTAAAATGCTGCGTTCTAAAGTTAACCGCCGCACCGAAAAAGAGTTTGATAAGATTGATGCCGCATTTGATGCGAAAGATAAATGTGAGAAAAGTTTGAATCTTAATGCGTATTGGGAGCCAAATACTCAACGTTGCCTTGATGTTAACTCAGGCCGTCCAATTATCAATCCATAGTTGAAAATAGAATATCTCGGTAAAATAAAGGGCGCTATTTGCGCCCTTTTGCTTAGATATTAATTTAAAATTTATATAAAGATTAAAATGCAGGAACCGAAACAAACTCTTGCAGTTTTTCACCATTTAAATAATGTCCCAATTCTTTTTCTTCAGGACGCAATAAATAAGGAATTTCACCCAGTAATGGCGCATTAATATGTTGTTGCATACGCTGAATAATTTGAGCGTAATGTGCCAAGCCTGGGTTGATTCTATTGGCTAACCAACCGACTAACGGTAAACCATCCGCTCGAATAGCTTCAGCTGTCAATAATGCATGATTGACACACCCATGCTGAATGCCGACAACTAAGATCACGCCAACAGATTGTTTTTTCAGCCAATCGGCATAAAAAGTATTATCATCAAGAAGATAACGCCATCCGCCATTACCTTCGATAACGACTATGTCGCTTTGCTCATGAAGGTGGTCTAACCCTTTGTTGATTTTATTAAAATCGATACTGTTTTCATGGCTGTAATTATCGCCAAGTCTGACAGGGTTAACTTCATCATACGAGACAAGGTCTTGCGAAACACGGTGAATAAGAAGTGCATCCTTATTGCGCTTCCCTTCAGGTGTATCGATACATTGATCTGCAATAGGTTTGTACCCTACTGCTTTAATGCCTTGATTATTAAGTGCTTGTAATATTGCTAGTGTCGATACCGTCTTCCCGACATCTGTATCTGTCCCGGTAATAAATAGATTGTTCATGGTTGTTCTATCCTGAAGTGACAGACTAAGGTCAGCAAAATGCTATAAAAATGATATGAATTCAGTTTATGGGAATGGGGAAATGATAAGTTTGCGTTAGCTCAATTTTGTGTAAGATAGTGTGAAGTTTATCAAATTGTATTAGCCTTGCAGTAATTGCAACAACAGTGAGCCATCATAAAGTGCATTCTGAATTAATGCCGTTTCACTTTCTCTAATTGAAATTATTGATTTATCAAGCATTAATTTATTACTGTAAAGAGGGTTCCCATATAAAGAGATAAAATATTGTAGACGAGTAAGCCAGTAATTTTGCCCATCCGTTAAAGCCGAATTAACTAAAATCAATTCAGTTCCAAATAAATTAATCATCATTGCTAATGGATAAGCAAGGCGCTTGGCTGTTATATCGAGTAACAAAATACATAATGGATCATTTTCTATTGCGCCTCGACTAATTGTATTAATATCGACGCTCTCTTTATGCAAGATGGATGCGGGATAATCTGCAAGTAATTCCCTTGCTTGCTGAATAATTGCAGGAATAGCTATCTTAGTTTCTAAGCAGCCCTTTCCTCCACAATAGCAAGATTGTGGTCTTTCTGAATCAGTTTGAGTATGCGCAAATAATATAGGCTGATGTGTTATTGAATCCAAAGAATAACCGTGATTCAGCACCGCGACATTAACCACATCTTGAATTTGTAGATAAATAATATTTTTTTGTGGACGAGACTCTGAATATTTGAGGTGGTCGCCGATAGCCAGGGCATTAACAGTTGGGTGAAGATAGACGGGCAGACCTGTTTTTTCTGTTAGCAATTCACCAATATCCAGTTGGTGAACATGGTAGTCAGGCAACCTATGAATAACCCCGGAATAAGAGTCTAAGAGACCATCTAATAAGATACTGATCGCCGTGACTCTTTCTAAGTGAGATGCGTTTTCTTCGAAAAACAGACCAATCAGTTCCGACAACCGATCACTAAATTGTTGATTGCCTTTTACATCAAAAGGATAGCTTTTTTCTGTGAGGGTTTTAGCATTAATTTCTTTTAACGAAATGATGGCGTGTTGTTGTTCAATTCGAATGGCTAAAAATTGCCAACCTTCACTTTCAATGACTAACCCAACAGCTGGACGCCCTCTTAACCCTAATACTGGAAATTCACGTTCTTGTATCAAGTGAGCATCCATCAGTTCACGGGTAATTTTGGTGATACTCGCTGGGGCCAATTGAGACTGTTTTGATAACGCAATACGGGAAATAGGACCATGCTGTGCAATAATTCGGTACACAAGCCCAGTATTTAATTGCTTTATTTGGTCGGTATTCCCCGTTTGGTTTATCATCTTAACACTCAGAAATCGTTATAAATTATGATTGATTATGCCTGATACAAATGAAAATGCGGCTACATTTACATATAAAACGTGATACAAATCTCGTTAATCATTTCAAATTCTACGCCTTATATACCCACAATATTGTGCAGCAGTAACTCAGTCAGTTTTTTGGCTGCAGCAGGTGGCGTTCGTCGCGTATTGTAGACTAACCAAACCTCTGAAGTAGCTTGAATATTCGCGAGTTTTAGATATCTCACGCCGTCAATCTTCATTCGTGTAAAGGATTCAGTGATGATAGAAATTCCCATTCCAGCAGACACTAAGCCTAGAATGGTCATAGCTTCCCCCGCTTCTTGGGAAATAGTAGGAACCACCCCTTCAGAGGCTAATAATTGGTTAATCTCATCATACAGCGCCGTACCCACTTCCCGCTCAAAGAAAACTAACGGGTAAGCCGCAAGCTGCTTAATATCGACCCCACTTTCTTCGAAAGCCAGTAAAGGATGCCCTTCATAAACAGCAACCATGAAAGGCTCTCTGAATAATAATTGATAGTCCAATTGTTCAGGCAATATTGTATTGCGCATGATGCCAATGTCTATGCGTCCAGTCACTAAAGGCGGGATTTGCTGCTTCGTATTCATTTGATGCATATGAATGGAAACATCAGGGTATGCTTCTCGGTATTGGCGCAGGCTCATAGTGACTTTATGCATAAATGGCGTTGTGGACGTAAAGCCAATAGACAGTTCGCCAAGCTCCCCTTTTTCCATCCGAGCCGCTTTGGTCGCTGCCGCATCGACCTGTCCTAAAATTTGGTAGGCTTCTTTGAGAAACATGGCACCGGCTGGCGTTAAGGCGACATTGCGGTTATTGCGCTCTAATAATTTGGCATTTACCATCTCTTCAAGAGCTTGGATCTGCTGGCTTAATGGTGGCTGAGACATGTGCAAGCGCTCAGCCGCACGTCCAAAATGTAGCTCTTCGGCAACAGCAATAAAATAACGTAGGTGGCGTAATTCGATGTTCATCTGATTGATATTTTAAATGTATCATTATGTATTATTAATATATTAGACAAAAAAATAGAAAGTTTCTATTCTTTGATCGAAATCAAGTCCGTCTAGTCGTCAAGGAATTTACATGGAACAGCAGTCAAATAGCCTCTCAACGAGCCAATCTCTCCAAGGAAAACAAACCAAAACCTTGACCAATGCAGCCCCGAAAAAACACTATATTCAACGGGATGATGCGCTGTATCTGCGTGTAACGCTGTCATTTTTTACTGTGGGTTTTGCAACATTTGCGTTGCTGTACTTTGTACAACCTATTCTGCCAATGTTGTCCGCGGACTTTAATATTTCCCCGGCGACTGCCAGTTTATCACTCTCCTTAAGTACGGGATTAATGGCATTAGGGTTATTGATCACCGGCCCTATTTCCGATGCAATTGGTCGTAAAAATGTGATGGTCATTTCCCTGACGTGTGCTGCACTCTTTACGTTAATGAGTTCAATAATGGAAAGCTGGCAAGGGATTTTGATCGCTCGCGCATTAGTGGGGTTATCGCTTAGTGGTGTAGCGGCCGTCGCCATGACCTATTTGAGCGAAGAAATACATCCGAGCTATGTTGCACTGTCGATGGGTTTATATATCAGTGGTAACTCTATCGGAGGAATGAGTGGACGCTTAATGACTGGGGTAATTGCCGACTTTTATTCATGGCGAGTCGCGGTTGTTATTTTAGGCTCATTGGCGTTGTTGGCGGCGATTGGATTCTGGCGTTTATTACCACCATCCCAACACTTTCGTGCAAGCTCTCTGAAACCTAAAAACCTTTGGGTTAACTTACATTTACATCTACGTGATACGGGTTTGCCCTGGTTATTTGTTGAGGGCTTTATCTTGATGGGCGGTTTCGTCACCATGTATAACTACATTGGATATCGCTTACTTGAATCACCTTATAATTTTAGTCAGTCTGTCGTGGGATTCTTATCTGTTATTTATTTAACAGGAACTTACAGTGCGACGAAAACAGGGAGCTTGACCCAGAAACATGGTTTTGGGCGAATTTTAATTGCAGCCATTGCGATGATGTTAATCGGCGTAATTTTGACGTTACACAGTAATATTTGGGTCATTTTATTAGGCATGACAGTATTGACCACCGGATTCTTCGCCGGGCATTCCGTTGCAAGTAGCTGGGTGGGACGTCGCGCTAAACGGGCAAGAGGACAAGCATCGTCCCTCTATTTGTTTAGCTATTATGCGGGTTCCAGTATAGCCGGTACATTGGGCGGTTTTTTCTGGTCGGCATATGGCTGGAATGGCGTCGCGTTATTTATTGCGGCGCTTCTACTGGCCGGCGTAGGTATCGCATATAAGTTAAAAACCAAATGTTAGTGACTTATAAATTACCGAATAATCCAATAAGTTAACTGCTGCTAAAGGTTAGAATTCACATCCTCATCATGGTTAATAGAAAATATATAAATTAATCAATGATGAGGATCTTCAATGAAAAAATTATTATTATTTCCTTTATTACTCTGCTATAGCTACTTTGCCCTGCCTCATGGCTATATCGAATATCCCGCAAGCCGAGCCTACCTGTGTAAATTACAAACCAATAAAAACTGTGGCGCTGTCCAGTATGAACCTCAATCGGTTGAAGGATTGAAAGGTTTTCCTCGAAAAGGGCCGATTGACGGCAAAATTGCCAGTGCAGGTATTGCGGCTTTTTCGCCTCTCGATGTTCAGCAACCTTTTCGTTGGACTCGCATGTTTATAGAAGCTCCCGATTTTGATTTTTTCTGGCGCTTAACGGCTATTCATAAAACAACGAAATGGGAATATTTTATTACGCGGAAAGATTGGAACCCAAGTGAGCCATTAACTCGAGCGCAATTTGAATTAACACCATTTTGCAAATACGAAAAAGTAGAGACACCGGCGAGTTTAGTGCAACACAATTGCAGGCTCCCTCAAAATTATCAAGGTTATCATGTTGTTTTAAGTGTTTGGACCATAGATGACACGGCCAATGCATTTTATCAAGTTATTGATATAGAAGTAGATTATAAGAAATAACAGCAAGAAAATTCCATGATGGGATAGTATAATACCCTACTTCGCTATCCCTTAATTTCCTGATTAAGCTAGTTGATAAACACGGATGTTAATGCTACTTTTGTTTTATAAAGCAGAGAATGTTGTAACTAAATATAGAGTTGAATACATCAAATGTCCAAACAACAGTTAATTAGCTCATTTAATCGATTAGAGTCGAATATTAGTCTGTTATGCCAATTGCTTCAGGCGCAAAAAGATATCCATGCGGCTGTATTTAGTTTACCGGAAACCCTTAAAGGGGATGAAAACAATGAAGTCAATTCTATCTTTGTAGATAAACATACGGGACACGATGCAATCACCCAAACAGTAGAGCTATTTAAGCTTTTGTTTATTCATAAAAAATCGGAATTAGTTAGCAATAAAACCGCGATACGTTTGCCTGGCGCGATTTGTTTAGCTCCCTCTTATACCGAATATAAACAATTTCAGCAGTTAATTTCTGATATCAACCAATTAAAAATAGACATAAAGCAGATAGTGACCCATGTTGATGAGGCTCATCGTTTTGAATTTATAAGAGAAAGCTTGCATGGGCTACTTACGCTGAATACCTATAGAACCTTCACCTCTGTTGTCGACCCCGATACCATTCGTTTTGGGTGGGCAAATAAGAAAGTGATCAATAAAGTGACTCAAGAAGAGATGCTCAACCGTTTACAAGCCAGTTTAGAAAGCGGAAGAACACCGGCTCATTTACAGCGCGAACATTGGCAGTTACAGTTAGAAACTGAGATCCAGTTAGTTCGCTCCCTTCCCCATGATTGCATTCTAAAAACACAGCGTCCGGTAAAAGTTCAACCTATCGCCCGAGTTTGGGACAAAGAAACGCAGAAACAGACTCAATATCCTTGTGCCACGCCGATATTGGTTTTTGCTGTTGATAAAGCATTGAGTGACATAAAACTGGGGGAGCTGGCGGATTATCATCAAGACAGTATCGCACTGCGTAATCGCCCAAAAGCTAAGCCAGTTGAATTACTGATACCACGCTTAAATCTGTATATAGAGCGATAAAAAAGCCCCTGCTCTATTTCTAGTTTAGGGGCCGAAAACCTTATCTTAGATAAAGATAATTACGATTTCATGCTGCCAACCATATCTTCTGGACGAACCCATTCATCAAATTGAGCTTCAGTTAAGTAGTTCAATTTCAGAGCAGATTCTTTCAGGGTCAGGCCTTCTTTATGCGCTTTTTTCGCGATTTCAGCTGCTTTGTCGTAGCCGATATGGGTATTTAGCGCAGTCACCAGCATCAGAGATTCGTGCAGTAATTTCTCGATACGCTCACGGTTTGGTTCGATACCTTCCGCACAGTGTTCGTTGAAGCTACGCATACCATCAGCTAATAAACGGATAGATTGTAAGAAATTATCGATAACCATTGGACGGAATACGTTCAATTCAAAGTTACCAGAAGCACCACCAATGTTAACTGCAACATCGTTACCCATAACTTGAGCACACAGCATGGTTAATGCTTCGCACTGTGTTGGGTTAACTTTGCCTGGCATGATTGAGCTGCCTGGTTCGTTTTCAGGAATCGAAATTTCGCCGATACCACAACGAGGGCCCGATGCTAACCATCTAACATCGTTAGCAATTTTCATTAAAGAAGCTGCTAAGCCTTTTAATGCACCGTGTGCGTGAACTAATGCATCACAAGTTGCTAATGCTTCAAATTTGTTCGGTGACGTCACAAACGGTTGGCCAGTTAATTCGGCGATTTTTTTCGCAACACGAACCGCATATTCAGGGTGAGTATTCAGCCCTGTACCAACAGCCGTACCACCTAATGCAAGCTCACAAACATGTGGCACTGCATTTTCAATATGTTTTTCATTATGGGCTAACATCGCCGCCCAGCCTGAAATTTCCTGACCCAATGTTAATGGCGTTGCATCTTGTAAATGCGTACGACCGATCTTAACAATGTCTTTGAATTCTTTTGCTTTCGCATCGAGGGTTTTATGCAGAACTTTCAGTTCTGGCAGCAAATGCTCACGCATCGCGACAACGGCCGCTACGTGCATTGCTGTTGGGAAGACGTCGTTAGAGCTTTGGCTCTTGTTAACATCGTCATTTGGGTGGATCAGACGGTCGTTACCGCGCTGTCCGCCGAGGATTTCGCTACCACGGTTAGCAAGTACCTCATTCATGTTCATGTTACTTTGAGTACCAGAACCAGTTTGCCAGATAGCGAGAGGGAATTCTGTTGGATGCTTGCCAGCAAGGACTTCGTCTGCCGCAGCGATAATCGCATCACCGCGATCTTTTGGCAGTAAACCTAAATCCATGTTCACGCTTGCGGCCGCTTTTTTAGTAACGGCTAATGCGTGGATCAGAGCAACAGGCATTTTCTCTACAGAGATACGGAAATGTTCTAAAGAACGCTGCGTTTGCGCGCCCCACAAGTGGTCAGCAGGTACTTCAATTGGTCCCATTGAGTCTTTTTCAATGCGAGTGGCTGCCATTACTAGCTCCTTAGGTACATATTCAGAATAATTAATTTTAGAATCATCTGCTTGCAGGTAAGCAAATAACCGAGCAGTATAATGCCACAAATTGAATTTCAATTATGAGACTTGGTCGAGCTTATTGTGCTGTAGTAAAAAGGAAATTAGTTGATTTTTGCAAAAAGAGAGATTTGATATGCTAAAAATGATTAACCAAATCCAACACTATGATTGGGGAAGTAAAACGGCCCTCAATGAACTGTATGGTTATCCTAATCCGGATAATTTACCTATGGCTGAACTTTGGATGGGCGCTCACCCCAAAGCCAGTTCTGAGGTCATATCCCCCTTAACACATCAGAAAATCTCGTTAAACGCATTCATTAACGAAAACCCAGAGAAAATACTGAGTAAACATATTGCCGAGCACTTTGGCCGCCTGCCTTATTTATTTAAAGTACTGTGTGCTGCGCAACCGCTATCTGTTCAGGTTCATCCTAATAAACATGATGCAGAAATAGGATTCGCTAAAGAAAATGCACAAGGGATCCCGTTAGATTCCCCTATCCGTAATTATAAAGATGATAATCATAAACCAGAGCTGATTTATGCTTTAACGTCTTTTAAAGCAATGAATGCATTTCGTCCTATAGATGAAATTGTCGAATTATTCAGCTTTATTGCAGCCGCTCACCCTGAAATTCAACTATTTGTCCAAACACCAAGTGAAGAACGACTTAAAAAACTATTTGCACAGATTCTTAATCTGACAGGCGAGCAAAAAGATCTTGCTATAGGGGTATTAAAAGCCGCACTGAATAGCAAACAAGGAGAGCCTTGGAATTCAATTAAACAAATGGTGAACTTATATCCAGACGATAATGGTTTATTTACACCTTTAATGCTAAATATCGTTGAATTACAACCAGGTGACGCCATGTTTTTAGCCGCTAGAACCCCTCACGCCTATTTAGAAGGTGTTGGGTTAGAAGTAATGGCTAATTCAGATAACGTCTTACGAGCGGGATTGACCAGTAAACATATCGATGTTCAAGAATTGGTTGATAATATTGATTTTAAATCAATTAAAGCTGAGGATTTGTTCAATATCCCCGAAAAATCTGGAAATGTCTGGAAATATAAGATCCCAGTAGAAGATTTTTCATTTAATATATATTCTATTGACTGCTCGGGGGTATCCATAACTAACCATGTTGCTTCAATTTTGTTCTGTATTGAAGGTAAGTTAGTATTGCGATCAGGTAATCAAGAAATAAACATGAATTCTGGTGAATCTGTTTTCTTACCTGCTTATGAAGATAACATTTCTATTAAAGGAAATGGTCAATTAGCCCGAGTATTTAATTTTTAGGTCGTATTCTGTATTTAGCCGTTGGTACACACAGCCAAACGGGTAATAAAAACTTATATTATTTTTACATAAGTACGTTTTGTACGTACTGAAAGGATGGATGTTGATAATGAAAAAGTCATTAGTTGCGGTAGGTGTTATCGTTGCTCTGGGCGCAGTATGGACTGGCGCATCATGGTACACAGGTTCAAAAGTTGAAGCTGAACTGAATAAAGTGATTACGAATTCCAATGCGTTTATCACCGCTAACGATCCAAGTGCTGATGTTGTCTTTAAATTAGAGAACTACAAACGTGGTGTGTTCTCTTCTCAAGCTGACATCGTCATTACTTCAACCACTTCTGCTGACGAAAACATCGTCTTTAAAGCGGATATCTCACACGGTCCGCTGCCATTATCTCAAGTGGCTAAATTCAACCTGATGCCAAAATTGGGTGCAGTAAATGTTGAATTAGCGAACACTAAAGTGACTAAAGAGCTGTTTGAAGCGACTAAAGGCAAGCCATTCATGCATGGTTCTGCAGTTATCGGCTACAGCAAAAACGTGGATTCTAGCATTGAGCTGATCCCTCTCGAATACACAAAAGATGACGGTAAGTTCTCTTTCAGTGGTGCTAAATTTGATATCGCAACCGGTTCTGACTTAAGCACCGTTGATGCATCTTTAGTGACTGATAGCTTAGTCATTAGCAGCACCAAGGAAGAAGGCTCTATCACTATGAAAGGCCTGAAGCTGGTTTCTAACGTAACGAAATCTCAGCACGGCTTCTATACTGGTACTCAATCTTTCGTGATCGCAGATACTGATGTTAGCATCCCTGAAACTAAGTTCTCGTTCAAAAACCTAGACGTTTCAAGTGATACTTCTATCAACGGTGATGATGTTAAAGGTAACATTTCTTACAAAATCAGCGATGTGAAAGCGTTAGAGCAAAACTTAGGTTCTGGTGAGCTGACTGTTGCTATCGAAAAATTAGATGCGAAAGCATTAGGCAAGTTTGTTGAACAATACAACCAAGCACTGGCTGATGGCTTAGCAACAGGCAACCCAGGTGAAGTTAGCGAAAAAATCGCAATGCAGATGATGACCACCACTCTGCCAGAGCTGATGAAGAGCAAGCCTGTATTCACTATGAGCCCGTTCTACTGGAAAAACGATGCTGGTCAAAGTTCTATCGACCTGAGCATCACATTCAACAAGTGGAATCAAGACGAAATCACTGCGTTAGCGATGCAAAACAAAGTGGATGAAGCGTTCAAGCAACTGATCACTTCTTTTGACTTCAGCATGAAACTGAACAAGCCAATGATCATTGAGTCAATGACTCAAGCGATGATCTTAGATGGCGGCGTAGCAGTATCAGCAGAAGATAAGAAAGCGGTTCAAGAACAAGTTTCTGAAGAGTTCGCAGGCGTTCAACAAATGCTGACAGCAGATATGTTCTCTAACCCGTTCGAAGAAATGTTCATGACTGATGAACAACGCGCAGAAAAAGCAAAAGAGAAAAAACACCCTTGGATGATCGACAGCGAAAACGATTTAACCATGACTGTTAAATTCTCTGGTAACGACCTGACCTTCAACGACGACAAATATACCTTAGCTGAATTCTTAACTAAGATGAAAATGATGCCGGGCGCAGAAGATGAAATGGGTTACGAAGAAGAAGCTCAACCAGCTGATGGTGCAGAAGTTGCAGAACCTGCAATTGAAGCAGAACAACCAGCAGAAGCGCCAGCCGCACAGTAATTGATTCTTAAGATAATTTTTCCTTAAGATAAATCAAGTAAACGCCAGTCACACAGACTGGCGTTTTTCTTTTTATCACCCTCTTTTTCATTGATTTTTACTCAATTACAGACAAAATGGAGGCAATATATCTATAAGGATCATTTATTGTGATAAACAAACAACTCCCACTCACGGATTTACATCGCCACCTTGATGGCAATATTCGCCCTGAAACCATTCTTTCCCTTGCACAACAACATCATATTCAGCTTCCAGCCGATGAAATTGAAGCATTACGCCCTCACGTTCAAATTATGGGACAAGAAGCCGATTTAGTGGGCTTTTTGACTAAACTGGACTGGGGTGTTGCTGTCCTCGCGGATTTAGATGCTTGTAAGCGCGTCGCATTTGAAAACGTGGAAGATGCGTTCAACGCAGGCATCGATTATGCTGAATTGCGTTTCTCCCCTTACTATATGGCCATGAAGCACCAGCTTCCTGTTGAGGGTGTTGTCGGCGCAGTGATTGATGGTATTGACGCTGGTTGTCGCCAATATGATATCCAAGTCAATCTGATTGGTATTTTAAGCCGTACATTTGGACAGCAAGCTTGTGCTATTGAATTAGACGGCCTTCTCGCTCATCGAGATAAACTGTGCGCTCTCGATTTAGCGGGTGATGAGTTAGGATTCCCAGGCGCCCTATTTGAAGAGCATTTTACCAAAGCACGTAATACTGGACTCAATATTACCGTTCATGCTGGTGAAGCCGCGGGCGCAGCCAGTATTTGGCATGCGATCAAGCATTTAGGCGCTCAACGTATTGGTCATGGCGTAAAAGCCATTGAAGATCCTGAACTGATTGAGTTTTTAGCCAAGAATAATATTGGGATTGAAAGCTGTTTAACTTCAAACATTCAAACCAGCACCGTTCCTTCACTAGCTCAGCACCCATTGAAAGCATTTTTATCCCACGGTGTATTAGCATCCATTAATACCGATGACCCTGCTGTTCAAGGTATTGAGCTGCCATACGAATATAATGTGGCTGCACCGCAAGCGGGCCTAACACAGTCTGAAATTGAGCAGGCTCAACGTAATGGTTTAACCATGGCATTCCTTTCCGACAGCGAAAAAGCTGCATTAATGCGTAAAGCAGCCAGCCGATAATCCCCGTTATAACCGCCTATAACCAATCCTAGGGCAGAACGCTTCTCTGCCCTTGTTAACCTTTCGATATTTCAAGTTTTCTCTGTTGCTAACTTATTTATAGTAATAAACCCATTAGTATGTTGTAACTAAACTAATGTATTGATAAAGGCAGCTATCGCTGCCTCATCATGCTAATTATTGTTTTTCTAATCGTTTGGCATATTTCTGGGCTATCACCGCACACACCATTAATTGAATTTGATGGAAAATCATTAATGGCAGCAAAATAATCCCCACTGTTGCCGCTGGGAATAAAACGTTCGCCATCGGCACGCCGTTCGCTAAACTCTTTTTCGAGCCACAGAACAAAATGGTAATTTCATCTTCCTTGCTAAATCCAAGAAGGCGCGCAGACATCACGTTAATCACCATTACCACCACTAACACCACGCAAGAAACTAATGTAATGATAAACAATGAATAAGCATCGATAGTTTGCCAGATCCCCTCCACTACCGCTTCACTGAACGCCACGTAAACCACCAGAAGAATCGATGAGCGGTCAGTGGTATTCACCAATCGTTTATGGCGATTAATCCAGTTAGCAATTAACGGACGACACAAATGGCCAACAATAAACGGCACCATTAATTGCAACATAATAGAGCCAATTGCGTTCAGAGTGTCCATGGCTTGGCTACCATCGGTATCCATGAGTACTCCCACCAAAACAGGTGAGAGGAAAACCCCTAAAATACTGGATGCCGAAGCACTACAAATCGCAGCAGCAACGTTGCCCCCTGCTACCGAGGTAAATGCAATCGCTGACTGCACGGTTGCTGGCAACGCACATAAATAAAGGAATCCCATGTATACCGTCGGTGACATCCAATGAGGCACCATGAAACGTAACGCAATACCAATAATGGGAAAGAGAATAAAAGTACTGGCAAATACCAGTAAATGAAGCCGCCAGTGCCCCATCCCTGCAACAATAGATTCTCTGGATAATTTAGCGCCATGCATAAAAAACAGTAGCGCGATTGCCGCTGTGGTCAAGTGCTGAAAAACGGTTTTAACTTCCCCTTCACATGGGAAAATACTGGCGATAACAACCACGCCAATCATGATCAACAGAAAAGAGTCTATTTTGAGTTTTGCTAATAAATTCATTCGATTTTCCACAAATAAAAAGCCAGGTTTCACTCTGGCTTTATCTTCAACGTTGAACCTTAGAAAATATTTTCGATGGTACGTTTTTCTTTTGCTGATTGGATACCTGCCTCAATCAGTTTCATAATATCGATAGCTTCACTTGGCGTCACAGGATTTGGCTTACCGAGGCGGATAGCATCATAAATGGCTTCATAATAGCCGCCATAGTTGCCTTTTTCATTGTTCCACGGCTTCGTCACCATTTCATCGCCTTGTGACAGGGTCACAATACCATGGTTCGGATCTTCCCCCCAATGCTCTCCTTGCGGAATCGCGCCGCTTTTTAACGCATCTTCTTGAGTATCCAGACCATATTTCACGTAACTGCCCTTCATTCCATGAATGGTATAGATTGGCATTGGCGCAGCGGCAAGTGTCGTTGAGTGTAGAACCACTTTTTTATCTGCGTAATCCAGCATTGCATGGAAATAATCCACCGCTTCCGCCCCCGGACGAATAATACCGAGATCCACCGTAATCGCTTTTGGCTTGCCAAAATATTGCAGGACTTGGTCAATAACGTGCGGCCCTAAATCGTACCAAATTCCTGCCCCTGGAATATTGGCTTCGCGCCAGCGTTGTCTAACCACGGGACGAAAACGGTCAAAATGAGATTCATAATATTTAATCTCACCTAAACAACCATCTTGCAGGATTTTTTTCACGGTACGATAACCCGAGTCCCAGCGGCGATTATGGTAAACCGACAACAATTTGCCTGCTTTTTCAGCTCGTTGTTGAAGGTCTTCGGCTTCTTTGACATCGAGTGTAAAGGGTTTATCGACCACCACATGCTTACCCGCTGCTAGCGCTTTACAGGCTAATGGGTAGTGAGTGTCATTAGGGGTTGGGATCACCACCAGTTCAATTTCAGCATCTGCGAACAACTCTTCTGGTGTGCCCACTACCTTAACATTAGGATGGTCGGCATGAACTTTGCTCGCATCGCTACTGGAGATTGTGGTTAGTTCAAACTCCTCTAACATGGCTAAAAATGGGGCATGGAAAGTTTTGCTGGCATAACCGTACCCGACAATCCCAACTTTAATTGGCTTGGACATGTTGACCTCACATTAGTGGCATATTTTGCTATTTTAAAAAAGTACCATCAGAATGAATCAATTAGCAAATAAATCTATGATAGGATTATTATTTATCTGTATTATTTAGTGATAACGGAACCTTTATTTATGACTTCTGTTTATAACGCAGACCGCATTACTGGCTGGCTATTAGTCCCTGCTAGCTATTTACTGCTGACATTATTTGCTGCTTGCAGCATGACCGTGATGTACTGCATTAAGTTTTATGAGATTGTAACCACCGTTGAAAGCTGGAGTAGTTTCATTACTCCTCAGTGGTATTTGTCATTCGCTATCAGCCTAGCTATGTCACTATTTAGCGTACATGTAGCGCAATTGATGTTTAAACGCTCTCGCTACTTCCCCCGTCGTTTTACTATCTGGCTATTAGCATTAATGTTAATCGGGCTAAAAACCTTCGCCTTTTCCCCGATCGATGACCAGACAGCCTTACAAATCCTTGCGTGGCCACTCTTAGGCGCTGCTTTTTTCGTCCCATATATGAAAGTTTCTAAACGTGTGAAAATGACTTTCACACAAGATCGATAAGCATCACAAAAATAGCTTTGATATCATAGCCTCCGTTAAACTGACTGCGGTCAGTTTTTGGGCTTTTTTCTCTCTTCAGGCTATGAAATGACCGACTATCTTCTACTTTTTATTGGGACAGTGTTAGTCAACAACTTTGTCCTCGTTAAATTCTTGGGATTATGCCCATTTATGGGCGTATCAAAAAAACTAGAAACTGCCATTGGGATGGGGTTTGCGACAACGTTCGTTATGACCCTCGCCTCTATTTGTTCGTGGCTAATCGATACGTTGATCTTAATCCCACTAGATTTAGTCTATTTGCGCACACTGAGCTTTATCCTTGTGATTGCTGTCGTTGTGCAATTTACCGAAATGGTTGTGAGAAAAACCAGCCCAACGTTATACCGCTTATTGGGGATCTTTTTACCGCTGATCACCACTAACTGCGCAGTTCTTGGGGTGGCTTTATTAAACATCAATCAATCCCATAATTTCTTGCAATCTGCGGTCTATGGCTTTAGCGCCGCCGTCGGATTCTCTTTTGTGATGGTGCTTTTCGCTGCGATCCGCGAGCGTTTGGCTGTCGCAAATGTCCCAGCGCCTTTTAAAGGTTCGTCAATTGGCCTGATCACGGCAGGGTTAATGTCCCTTGCATTTATGGGCTTTAGTGGTTTGGTGAAATTCTAATGATGTCTTTGTGGATTGCGATTGGCATATTAGCCGTTTTCGGGCTGATTTTTGGTCTGATCTTAGGCTATGCCTCATTACGTTTTAAAGTTGAAGAAGACCCGATTGTTGAAAAACTGGATGCGATTTTACCGCAAAGCCAGTGTGGTCAATGCAGTTATCCGGGGTGCCGTCCCTACGCAGAAGCCGTTGCCAATAACGGTGAGATGATTAACAAATGCGCCCCTGGCGGCGAGCAAGTGATGCTCAAAATAGCCGAATTGATGAACGTGGACCCTCAACCGATTGATGGCGATGAAGAGGCGCAAAACCCCGTTCGCAAAGTAGCGGTCATCGATGAAGAAAACTGCATTGGTTGCACCAAATGTATTCAAGCTTGCCCAGTGGATGCCATTGTGGGCGCCACTCGCGCTATGCATACCGTGATTGAAGATTTGTGTACAGGCTGTGACCTGTGTGTAGCCCCTTGCCCTACGGATTGTATTGAAATGGTACCGGTTAAAACCACAACCGCTAACTGGAAATGGGATTTAAACACCATTCCTGTTAAAAACATTACGGATGCACCTCTTTCTTCAGCTAAAGAGGGTTCCCATGCTTAATTTATTTAAGTGGTTGAAAAAAGATAATGTTTGGGACTTCGATGGCGGCATTCATCCGCCAGAGATGAAATTGCAATCTAGCCAAACGCCTATGCGAGTCGCTTCCGTCCCTGATGAATTGATTATTCCGCTGCAACAGCATTTAGGGCCTGAAGGTGAACTGATTGTTAAAGTTGGTGATACTGTACTTAAAGGGCAGCCGCTCACCAAAGGTACGGGTCGCACAGTCCCCGTCCACGCCTCAACATCGGGAACCATTGTTGCCATTGAGCCGATGGTTACCGCTCACCCTTCTGGGTTGAAAGAGCTGTGCGTCAAAATTAAATCTGATGGTTTAGATACTTGGGCACCTTTGCAGCCCGAGCCTAATTTCCAACAACTTTCACGCGCCGATTTACTCAATAAGATTGAGCAATCAGGGATCGCAGGTTTAGGGGGCGCAGGTTTCCCAACGGCCTCTAAACTAGCAGGCGGTAAAGACGCCATTAAAACATTGATTATCAATGCTGCTGAGTGTGAGCCCTACATCACCGCAGATGACCGCTTAATGCAAGAGCATTCCCAAGAGGTCATTGAAGGTTGCCGCGTTTTACAACATTTACTCAATCCAGACCAAGTGCTGATTGGTATTGAAGATAATAAACCCGAAGCTATTAAGGCATTAAAACGTGCGCTGACGCCTACAGATTCGCAGATTTTTGTGCGCGTGATCCCAACCAAATATCCATCGGGTGGCGCAAAACAGCTCACAAAAATCTTAACCGGAAAAGAAGTCCCTTCTGGCGCACGTTCTTCCCAAATTGGCGTGCTAATGCAGAACGTCGGTACCGTCGTTGCTATTAAACGCGCGGTGATTGATGGTCAACCACTGATTGAGCGTGTCGTGACAGTGACGGGCGAAGCAATTAAACAACCTGGTAACTTCTGGGCGCGTTTAGGCACTCCAGTTAAGCATCTGCTTCAACAATCCGGTTTTGAACCGGAAAATGAGCAAATGGTGATTATGGGAGGCCCATTGATGGGCTTTACACTGCCGGATCTGAATGTGCCGGTGGTGAAAATCTGTAACTGTTTATTGGTTCCTACCCAAGAAGAAATGGGTGAAAAGCCCGTCGAAGAAGCCTGTATTCGTTGCGGTTTATGTGTTGATGCCTGCCCTGCGGGATTACTGCCCCAGCAATTATATTGGTTCAGTAAAGGCAACGAACACGAAAAAGCGCAAAAACATAACCTCTTCGACTGTATTGAGTGTGGCGCTTGCGCTTATGTTTGCCCAAGTAATATTCCGTTGGTGCAATATTATCGCCAAGAAAAAGCCGAGATTCGCGAGATAGACCAAGAAGAACGTCGTTCTGCGGAAGCAAAACTGCGCTTTGAAGCCAAACAGCAGCGAATGGAACGCGAAAAACTTGCCCGTGAAGAGCGCCATAAAAAAGCAGCGGTTCAAGTGGATACTGCGGATAAAGATGCGGTTAATGCGGCGCTGGCTCGTGTTAAAGCGAAGAAAGCATCAACCTCTGAACCAATAAAAATTATTTCGGGCGAATTGCCGGATAATAGTGCCGTTATTGCAGCAAGAGAAGCGCGTAAAGCCCAAGCTCGTGCTAAACAGGCGCAAAAAGTTGCAGAGCAAACCCAATCTGACACCCCAGTAATTGCAGACGGCGCAGAGGGAGATGACCCGCGCAAAGCCGCCGTGGCTGCCGCAATTGCTCGTGCAAAAGCCAAGAAAGCAGCTGAGCAACAAACTTCAGAACCTGTAGTTGAAGCTTCGGTTGAATCTGCTGAAGAAGTCGATCCGCGTAAAGCTGCCGTTGCTGCGGCGATTGCCCGTGCGAAAGCCAAGAAAGCGGCTGCGCAACAGACTTCAGAGCCTGTTGTTGAAGCTCCAGTTGAATCTGCTGAAGAAGTTGATCCGCGTAAAGCTGCCGTTGCTGCTGCCATTGCCCGTGCGAAAGCCAAGAAAGCGGCTGCGCAACAGACTTCAGAGCCTGTTGTTGAAACTCCGGTTGAATCTGCTGAAGAAGTTGATCCGCGTAAAGCTGCCGTTGCTGCTGCCATTGCCCATGCGAAAGCCAAGAAAGCGGCTGCGCAACAGACTTCAGAGCCTGTTGTTGAAACTCCGGTTGAATCCGCAGAGGAAGTCGACCCACGCAAAGCTGCCGTTGCTGCGGCGATTGCCCGTGCGAAAGCGAAGAAAGCCGCTGCACAACAAGCTTCAGAGCCTGTTGTTGAAACTCCGGTTGAATCCGCAGAGGAAGTCGACCCACGCAAAGCTGCCGTTGCTGCTGCCATTGCCCGAGTTAAGGCAAAGAAAGCCGCTGCCCAGCGATCTACAGAACTGCAATCAAATGAACAAACCACTACAGAGTAAGTGATAAACAGATGAAATTTAGACCGCTTGATAGCAAAGCACGCCGTTTAAAAATTGCTAGCGCCCCATTTACTCATGATAACCAAAGCACCAGCCAGGTCATGTTTTGGGTTCTGCTTGCCGCTATCCCCGGCATTGCAGTGCAAACCTATTTTTTTGGTGTTGGAACCTTATACCAAATCGCCATTGCGATGGCCACGGCCGCAGTAACGGAAGCTATCTCCATCCGCTTACGCCAGCAGCCAGTGTTACCTGTTTTGAAAGATAATTCCGCGATTGTTACCGCGTTATTACTGGGTGTGAGCTTACCGCCATTATCACCTTGGTGGCTGATTGTATTGGGCACTGTATTTGCCATTATTATTGCTAAGCAATGCTACGGCGGCTTGGGGCAGAACCCATTTAACCCTGCCATGGTCGGTTATGTAGTGTTGCTGATTTCATTCCCAGTGCAAATGACTAACTGGTTGCCACCTCAAGAATTGCAACAGCTGCATATTTCTGGCTTTGATAGCTTGATGGTGATCTTTAGCGGGCATACCTCGACAGGGATAACTCTGGATCAATTACGTACCGGTATTGATGGTATGAGCCAAGCGACTCCGTTAGATAGCTTTAAAACGGGCTTACTCACTCATTCAATTTCCGATGTACTACAGCAACCAATCCTGCAAGGTTCTTTAGCTGGTATCGGTTGGCAATGGGTGAACCTTGCCTATCTAGCAGGCGGATTAATTATGTTAAGTCGTCGCATTATTAGCTGGCATATTCCCGTAGCATTTATTGGTACCTTAGCCCTGCTCGCTGTGGTTAGCTGGTTAATTGACGATAGCCGCTATTCTCCACCATTAATCCAATTATTGTCAGGGGCGACTATGTTAGGTGCATTCTTTATTGCAACCGACCCAGTCACTGCATCAACAACACCAAAAGGACGAATTATTTTTGGTGTGTTAATCGGCTTCTTAGTGTGGGTGATCCGCGTTTATGGCGGGTATCCTGATGCTGTGGCCTTTGCTGTCTTACTTGCCAATATCACCGTACCGTTAATCGACCACTATACGCAACCTCGCGCGTATGGACATAAGTAAGGAGCCAGCATGTTAAATACAATGCGCCGTCATGGCACAATCTTGGCTCTGTTCGCGGCGGGTACAACTGCACTGAGCGCTGCTGTATATACGCTAACGAAAGATATCATTGCCGAGCAAGCCGCCATTGTGCAGAAAAAATTGCTCGACCAAGTGGTACCTGAATCCTTATATGACAATGAGCTCGCCAAAGAGTGCTATCTGGTCACCAATGAAGCTATACTGGGAAATAAACTCCCTAGACACCTGTATATAGCCCGTAAGGATGGTCAACCTGTTGCTGCCGCTTTAGAAAGCACGGCTCCCGATGGTTATTCCGGCGCGATCCACTTGTTAGTCGGTGCGGATTTTAAAGGCAATGTTTTGGGTGTACGAGTCACTGAACACCATGAAACACCGGGGCTTGGGGATAAAATCGAAACCCGTATTTCTGATTGGATCACCCATTTTACGGGCAAAAAGTTAGAATCTGCACAAGACCCTCATTGGGCTGTGAAAAAAGATGGTGGTGATTTTGACCAATTTACAGGCGCCACGATCACGCCTCGTGCGGTCGTCAATGCCACAAAACGTACCGCTGCATTTATCCAAACGGTACCGGAAGAATTAGCGAATTACCCAATTTGTGGGGATGAATAATGAGTAGCGAAACTAAAGAATTATTTGCACAAGGGTTATGGAAAAATAACTCTGCATTAGTACAACTACTGGGTTTATGCCCATTATTAGCGGTATCATCAACCGCGACTAACGCATTAGGTTTGGGGCTAGCAACGACCCTCGTTCTCGTCTGCACTAACGTAGCGGTATCCGCATTTCGTCGCTGGGTTCCTGCTGAAATCCGTATTCCTATTTACGTGATGATTATTGCCTCTGTTGTAAGTGCCGTACAAATGCTGATCAACGCCTATGCGTTTGGTTTGTATGAATCGCTGGGGATCTTTATTCCGCTGATTGTCACAAACTGTATCGTCATTGGACGCGCTGAAGCTTATGCTTCTCGCAACCCCGTTCCTTTATCTGCCGTCGATGGTTTGGCGATGGGATTAGGAGCAACAGCCGCACTGTTTGTACTCGGCGCTATGCGTGAAATTCTTGGTAACGGCACTTTGTTCGATGGCGCGGATCTACTGTTAGGTTCATGGGCAAAATCGTTACGTGTGGAAGTCTTACACCTTGACTCACCTTTTTTACTCGCTATGCTGCCACCGGGCGCGTTTATTGGCTTAGCCTTAATGCTAGCCGGTAAATACCTTATCGATGAAAAAATGAAAAAGCGCACAGCGCTAAAATCAGGTCAACAACCAGCTCGTGAATACCAAAAAGAACAAGGTTGTGGCACTCATATTTCTTAAATTTGAAGCTTTGTGAGCAATGAATAAAACTAAACGAATCGAAATTCTCACTCGCCTGCGCGATAACAATCCTCATCCTACAACGGAGCTAGAATTTAGCTCCCCTTTTGAATTACTAATTTCGGTGCTGCTGTCTGCACAAGCCACCGATGTCAGCGTCAACAAAGCGACGGCAAAACTTTATCCAGTCGCCAATACGCCAGAGCAGATGGTCGCCCTCGGCGTTGATGGCATCAAAGAGTATATTAAAACCATTGGGTTATTTAATACTAAAGCCGAAAGCGTCTATAAAACCTGTCAGATTCTGATTGAAAAACATCATAGCCAAGTCCCTGAAAACCGCGAGGCATTAGAAGCCTTGCCGGGTGTTGGGCGTAAAACGGCAAACGTTGTACTCAATACCGCATTTGGCTGGCCGACCATTGCCGTCGATACCCATATCTTCCGCGTGTGTAATCGCACCAAGTTTGCTCCCGGCAAAGATGTTGTAGAAGTCGAAGAAAAACTATTAAAAGTGGTTCCTGCTGAATTTAAAGTCGACTGCCACCACTGGTTTATTCTCCATGGTCGTTACACATGTATCGCCCGCAAACCACGCTGTGGATCTTGCATCATTGAAGATCTTTGCGAGTTTAAAGATAAAATTTACCCTGAAAATTAATCAACTTAGCCCAAGATGCGAATTTCCACACAGTTATAAAGTCATTCGCATTTTTTTCTTGCTCTAAGACTTTGTCTTACGCAACAATAGAGCCAAACTCAACATCAAATAAACGGTAAGTATGTTTCAAGACAACCCATTATTAGCGCAACTCAAACAAACGTTGCACGCCAAAACACCTCGCGTCGAAGGTCTGGTGAAAAGCACTGAAAAAGGCTTTGGCTTTTTAGAAGTCGATGGACAAAAAAGCTATTTCATTCCACCTCCGCAAATGAAAAAAGTGATGCACGGGGATAGAATTTCTGCTGCTGTTCATACGGATAAAGACCGTGAATTTGCTGAGCCTGAAGAGCTTATCGAGCCATTCCTTAACCGTTTTGTTGGTAAAATTCAGAAGAAAGATAACGACAATCGCCTGTTCGTTATTCCCGATCATCCACTGCTAAAAGATGCCATTTCTTGTCGCCCAATCAATGGTATCACTCATGAATTTAAGCAAGGTGACTGGGTTGTCGCAGAAATGCGTCGCCATCCATTAAAAGGCGACAAAGGTTTCTACGCAGAAATTACAGAATATATTACCTTCGGTGATGACCATTTCGCACCGTGGTGGGTAACGTTACGCCGTCACCAATTAGATCGCGCTGAACCTGCTATGGTGGAAAGTGAGCGTGATGATGAAGGCTTAGAGCGTATTGATTTAACTGACCTTCACTTTGTCACCATCGACAGTGCAAGCACTGAAGATATGGATGATGCGCTGTATATCGAAAAAACCGCCGAAGGCAACCTGAAACTGTATATCGCGATTGCCGACCCAACCAGTTATATCAAAGAAGGCAGTGAGTTAGATAAACTGGCATTAGCCCGTTCATTCACTAACTACCTTCCAGGCTTCAACATTCCAATGTTGCCTCGCCAGCTGTCTGATGATTTATGTTCACTGCGTCCAAATGCTCGTCGCCCTGCTCTGGTTTGCGTTACGCAGATCCTGCAAGACGGTGCCATTGATAGCAATATTGAGTTCTTCAGTGCGTGGGTTGAATCGAAAACTAAGTTAGTTTATGACGAAGTTTCTGATTGGTTAGAAGAAACGGGTTCTTGGAAACCACAGTCTGACGCCGACACTCAGCAAATCCTGCTATTAAAAGAGATGGCAGATAAGCGCTTACAATGGCGCCATGATAATGCCTTAGTCTTCAAAGACAGACCGGATTACCGCTTTGTTTTAGACGAAAATGGCAACGTGGTGAATATCGTCTCAGAAAGCCGTCGTACCGCAAACCGCATTGTTGAAGAAGCGATGATCACCGCTAACTTATGTGCGGCTAACGTACTGAAAAACAAATTAGGTTTCGGTGTATTTAACGTCCATATGGGCTTTGAACCGCTGCAAATCGAACAAGTGGTTCAGACCTTGAAAGATAATGGCATCGAAGCAAAAGGTGAAGAGCTATTAACCCTTGAAGGTTTCCGTCAATTACGCCGCCTCTTGGATTCACAGCCGACTCAATTCTTAGACAGTCGTATTCGTCGTTTTCAAACCTTTGCGGAAGTCAAAGCGGATCCGGGCCCTCACTTTGGTTTAGGTTTTGATGCATATGCCACATGGACATCGCCAATTCGTAAATACACCGATATCGTCAACCACCGTTTGCTGAAATCGATTATTGCGGGTGCTCCAACGCCAGAAAAACCAAGCGAAGAGTTATCCCTTAAGCTGGCAGAACGCCGCCGTGCTAACCGTATGGCTGAGCGTGATGTGGGTGATTGGCTATATTCCCGCTACCTAAAACCGTTTGAAGGTACTGACACCAAGTTCCCTGCGGAAATTATCGATATTACTCGCGGTGGTGTGCGTGTGCGTTTAGTGGATAATGGCGCCGTTGCCTTTATTCCTGCACCATTCCTGCATAGTGTTCGTGATGAAATTCAGTGCAGCCAAGAGACTGGTAGCGTGCTGATTAAAGGCGAAAAAGCCTATCAATTAAACGATATTATTGATGTTAATATCGCTGAAGTGCGTATGGAAACCCGTAATATCGTGGCTCGCCCAGCCGCGTAGTCATTCTCCATTTCGTATTAAAAAGACCATCACTCAAATGATGGTCTTTTTTATATGGTCAAAATACATTCAATATGAATGAGTTAGCATTTAATGTTAAACATCTAACGTTTCTTGACATTTCTTTCTGATTATTCCGATCCGCCTATTCTTTTTTCATGATATTTTAATTCGGCTATATGCTGATACGTAATTATCATTATAAAAAATAAGTTGGAGTAAACATCATGAAACGCATCCTCTCTTTTGTCATTATCGCAACGGTGGCACTGGGTCTCAGTGCTTGTTCAAATATGTCAAAACAGAATAAAAACACAGCGATTGGAGCGACTGTCGGTGCTGTTGGAGGCGCAATATTAACGGATGGAAGCGCACTGGGCACAGTAGGTGGCGCGGCTATCGGCGGGATTATTGGACATCAAGTGAAGAAGTAAATTTAACACACGCTTTAATGACAAATGGGGGAATAATTTCCCCCATTTTTATTAGGATGGTTATTTCTTAAATACTACTAATCAACCACCTGCCAATTTAACTTGAAAACCTTTGGCTTCCAATAATTGCTTCAGCAAGTCACGCTTATCGCCTTGGATCTCGATATCACCGTCTTTTACTGCACCGCCACAACCACATTTTTTCTTCAATTCAGCGGCTAGTTTTGCCAGTTCAGCATCATCCAGATCTAAGCCTGTCACAACACAAACACCCTTGCCTTTACGACCAGATGTTTCACGACGAATACGCACGATACCATCGCCTTTCGGGCGCTCGGCTTTCGGTTTTTCTTCCTCAATGCGGCCAATATCCGTGCTATAGACTAGACGGCTGTTAGCGTCACTCATGCGATATCCTTAATGGACTGGTTAATTTGTTGTAAGGTCAGCGCTGGGTCTTCACTACGGGTGATCGGACGCCCAATTACCATATAATCGACACCCGCTTCAATCGCTTGTTGTGGGGTCATAATACGACGCTGGTCACCCACTTCACTGCCTACAGGACGAATACCAGGAGTCACTAACTTAAACTCTTGCCCGCATACTGCTTTTAGCGCTTTTGCTTCGTGTGCTGAGCACACGACACCATCAAGACCACACTGCTTAGTTAACAGCGCTAAACGCTCGGCATGCTCTGCCGGCGTTAAGTTAATACCAACACCCGCTAAATCTGATGCATCCATACTGGTTAATACAGTGACAGCTGTTAATAAAGGAGCGTCTTTACCGTAGCTTTCAAGAGCTTGGCGTGCCGCTTCCATCATTCGTGCACCACCGCTAGCATGAACGTTGACCATCCAAACGCCCATTTCTGCCGCTGCAGAAACAGCGCGAGCAACCGTATTTGGAATATCATGGAATTTAAGATCCAGAAAAACATCAAAACCACGGTCATGGAGTGACTTAACAAATTGAGGACCATTAAATGTGAACATTTCTTTGCCCACTTTTAATCGGCAGTCGCGCGGGTCAATCCTATCAACAAATGCGAGTGCGGCATCCGCAGTTTCATAGTCTAGAGCCACAATGATAGGCGAGTCAGTGTTTACGCGAACGAGGTTCTCAGTTGAGGAGATCATTTCATAGCCTTTATTGAGTATTGTCAGAAATTAAAAGTGACACTGTCACTGACCATCCAGCCCGCGAATTGGCTTGATGGTGTCCCAAGAGCGACAAGATGGACAGTGCCAATAGAGCGAACGGGAGGTAAAACCACATTTGTGGCAACGGTAATCCGGCTTAGTACGAATTTGCTCACCCACCATTTTACGTAGCAAAATCAAGCTCTCTTTGGCTCGGCCTTCTTCTGCCTCCGCCAGATGGTAATCCATCAAACGGTAGAATAAACGCATGGTTGGATGACGCTGAATTTGGTCATTGATATAGCTAGCAGCCGCTTCGTGATTCTGCTTTTCAACGATAATATCGGCGAGATAAAGCTCAGCAATGGCGCCTGTATTTCCATCAACACATTGACGTAAATAGGTTTCCCAGCCTTCCGCCAGCCCAGTGTGTCGATAACATTCATACAGCATTGGCAGCGTTTCAGACACCAGTTCTCTATCTTGATGATAAACCTGTACTAAGGCAGAAATCGCTTTATCATAATTGCCTTGCTCGATAAAAATACGCCCTTTCATAATCGAAACGCGTGCGCAGTTTTTATCCGCTTGCTCGCCTTTGTTTAATAGGCTTAAGGCTTCGTCGATATCATCACTCGCCAATTCTTGAGTCGCTAATTCACAGTAGAAATGGGCGATTTGTTCCCGTAGCTCTTCCGCGCCTAATTTCACCAGCTTGGTTGCCGTTTCAATGGCTTTGCCCCAATCACTGGTTAACTGATAAATCGATAACAAAGATTGCAGTGCACTCTGTTTAAAATCCACTTCATCGGTTAATTGCTGGAACATGTTTTCGGCGCGGTCATACACACCCGCGGTCATATAATCACGACCAAGTTGTTGAGTGGCTAATAAACGTTGTTCAAAAGAGAGCGCCGCACTTTCCACCAGCGACTGGTGAATTCGAATCGCGCGTTCAACCTCGCCACGAGAACGGAATAAGTTACCTAGCGTTAGGTGAGCTTCAAAGGCGGAGCTGTCTTCCGTTTTGAGCATTTCGAGGAATAAATCAACGGCTTTATCTTGTTGATTAGATAATAGGAAGTTCACGCCTGTCACGTAATCACGGGACAAGCGATTTGCATGCTGCTGCTTATCTTGCTGAGCACTTCTGCGCCCCATGTACCAGCCGTAGGCAGCGGCAACAGGTAGCAACAGAAAAAGCAACTCGAACATTGAGGATTATTCCTTGTTCTGAGCTGTCACTAATTCGGTTGAGTCAGAAATAGTTTTCTCTCCAGCACCCAATTGTGATTCTAAACGTCTAATTTTACGACGTGCATTTTTAAGGCTAACAATGGTGCGCAAATAGAACACCGCACACACCAGCCACCCCAGCACAAAACCGACACCAAACAAGGTTGCAAGTAAGGAAGATAAAGAAAAATCCCCTTTTGCAATCAGGTAGTTAAATGTAATAACCTGATCATTGCTTGAACCTAGCGTAATCGACACAATAAAAACGGCGACCGCTAGTAATAAAATCAGAAAGTATTTCACATTTTTTCCCGTTATCAGTTCTTATCGTTCCAAAACATATCGCTGATAAGGTAGCATTTTCAGCGCATTCAGACAAAGCAAATTATTCGCCTGCCAAGTGTATTCGCACTAAAAACCGCCCTTTTTCATCATGATAATCCGATTAGCGTTAAATTCATTTCTCTAAGAATCGAGATTGATATATCCAGTAACCTAACAGTGCGAAAAGCCCACTAATCAGCGTGGAGGCAATAATATCAATTGGCCAATGCATCCCGAGTAGCATCCGACTTAAGCCGATCCCCTGTGCCCAACATAATATAACGAGACCCAAGGCATATTGACGTTGTTGCCAAAACAGCACCATTAACAGCAATGCCCATCCCGCCGCAAAGAACATGTGACCAGATGGAAAAGAATAGCCCGTTTCCGCCTGCCAATGTTTACGCTGCCATTTAGGGATCAGCGAGTTCGACTTCACGGTATTTTTAATTAAATCCGCTCGCTCCCCGCGTTTTAAATCATAAAACTCCTGATGGGAAATTTGATACGTTTTCTCCAGCCATACCACATAAGGACGCGGTTCTTGGAAGGTGCTTTTCATGAAGGATTTCACCCCTTGCGCACCGAGAATACATAACGTGATAACCACCAGCAACTTCAGCCATTGATTCCGCTTATGACGAAAAACGATTAACGTTAAAAGAGTTAAAAATACAAACGTCACATAGCTATAGGGCAATCCTGCGCTATCCGTCAGCCAAAGTAACCATTTCATCGAGGGCTGATGCTCAGGAGACCACTGCCAGCCTGTGGCTATCATAACTATCGGCGGTAATAACAAAAAAATGACACTTATTGCGATAAGGTAGGCACTCTTTCTCATCTAGAATATTCCTTACGTTTTAATTATTTCCTAATTAACAATTTTTACATGGCCTGCAAATATCTCTGTTATAGTAGTATAGCGTCGGCTGTGTGCAAAGAATGCCGGACTCTATATGCAAACGTCATATAGCATCGATATATTTAACTTTAGTGACTATATGGTTTTGATGGCTATATAGCTTTAGTACCATATCGATTTACGTGTTTAATTCAGCAAGAGTTACTTTAACTAATGAAAGAAAATATGCAGCTAAAACGTATTGCCGAAGCCAAACTACCTACCCCTTTCGGTGAATTCCTAATGGTAGGCTTTGAAGAAATCGCAACAGGTCGTGACCATGTCGCACTGATTTTTGGTGATATTACAGGCGCAACGCCAGTACTCAGTCGTATTCATTCCGAATGCTTAACCGGCGATGCATTATTTAGTTTACGTTGTGACTGTGGTTTTCAATTAGAAGCTGCGCTCAAGCAAATTAGTAAAGAGAAGCGCGGAGTGCTCCTATATCACCGCCAAGAAGGTCGTAATATTGGGTTACTGAACAAAATCCGTGCTTATGCATTGCAAGACCAAGGATTAGATACCGTTGAAGCTAACCTAAAATTAGGGTTTAAAGCCGACGAACGTGATTTTACCCTGTGTTCTGATATGTATAAATTATTAGGCATTAATGAAGTTCGCTTACTGACTAATAACCCGAAAAAAATTGATATTATGCGTGAAGCAGGTATCAACGTTGTTGAACGTGTGCCGTTAATTGTTGGACGAAATCCTAGCAATGAACATTATTTAGATGTGAAAGCACAAAAAATGGGTCATATGTTATTTAAGCACCAATAATTACCCTTCTCAATCAGGAAGAGCATCCCTTGCTCTTCCTATTATTCTTGCCTTAATTCCCATTTTCATCATAACAATCGAATCCATAACATTTGACGAGTGATATATTCACATTCTTTTTATAAGGTTTATACTGTTCGCAACTTAATCCCATTCATTATTAAATACATCGAAAAATAAGAGTTGAACATTCCCACATAATAATCCGAATGGGAAATGTCTATTTTTCGTCTACCAAGGAGATAGTGTGAATAACCTGCATTCCATCCAGCGCATGAGAAGACTGCGTAAAAGTGAACAATTCCGCGACCTATTCCAAGAAACCCACCTCTCCATCAATGACTTGTGTTTGCCTATTTTCGTCGAAGAAGGCTTAGATGATTACGCACCGATTGCGAGTATGCCAGGCGTTGTGCGTATTCCAGAAAAACGCTTAGCCTATGAAATTGAGCGTATTGCAAAAGCGGGCATTAAGTCGGTCATGACCTTCGGTGTGTCTCATCACTTAGATGAAAATGGTAGCGATGCATGGCAAGACAATGGTCTGGTAGCACGTATGTCTCGTATCTGTAAAGAGACCGTCCCAGAAATGATTGTGATGTCAGATACCTGTTTCTGCGAATACACATCTCACGGTCACTGCGGTGTGATGCACGGTGACGTGGTTGATAACGACCAAACTATCCATAATTTAGGTCTGCAAGCCGTTGCTGCTGCACGTGCGGGTGCTGACTTTATCGCTCCTTCAGCTGCAATGGATGGGCAAGTTGCCGCAATTCGCCATGCACTTGATGAAGCCGGATTTACCGATACGGCGATTATGTCTTACTCCACGAAGTTCGCTTCCGCGCTGTATGGCCCATTCCGTGATGCAGCAGGTTCATGTTTAAAAGGTGACCGTAAAACTTACCAAATGAACCCAATGAACCGCCGTGAAGCGTTGCACGAATCACTAATTGATATGCAAGAAGGCGCAGATGCGCTGATGGTCAAACCGGCGGGTGCATATTTAGATATTATCCGTGACCTACGTGAATGCACCCAATTACCGATTGGGGCTTATCAAGTCAGTGGTGAATACGCCATGATCAAATTTGCCGCGCAAGCAGGCGCCATTGATGAAACTCGCGTCACATTAGAAAGCCTAGGGGCCATTAAACGCGCGGGAGCCGATTTAATCTTTACTTATTTCGCCCTGCAATTAGCTGAAAATAAGATCCTGTAATCTCTCTTTAAGATAACAAAACGCCAATACTGGATATAAATACAGTATTGGCGTTTTTGTTCATTTCCGCTTATTTATTCAACGATATGAGCGTTAACTCGCCTTTTTTTGTTGAAATTCTAGCTGCTCGGATAGACGGTCTGCATACATTTGAGCTGTTTCTGGGGTCAGTAGCCCTGCAATCAGAAGATCTTTTTTACCATTTGCAAGGTTAGCAACGACGCCCCACGTTTCGATATCCATGGCTTCACAATCAAGTTCGTGATCAGTGACAGGCAAAATATCAAAGAAATCTTTTAGAGGTGCAATAGAAATTGCGGTGTACTCGGCATTCAAGCCTAATGGGAACTCTTTATCTGCATATAATCTTAAATCATGGACTTCGGTTTCTGGGGTTCTCATTACAACCGAATAGAGATTCGGAATATGTTCTAAAATGTCACGAACTTCGTCATTCGCACCCGCACAATGTGAAGTGCTTAATAGAATGTCCGCCGCCCATAATGCACCCTTGAAAAAATCAGTTTCATTGATATTTGCCATATTGATTTCCTTTACGCTATTTTCGATAAATGCGGTCACTTCATTCCATCAAACTACTGAGCTTTTTCTGAATACTGACTATCACAATAACTGAGAAACTGGCTAAAAAACTTGAGAAATAACAATATTAAGCGTTAATAAAGAAAAAACGCCCACAAGAGCTTTGAATATACTCAAAATTCTGCAGGCGCCATAAACATAGATTAATTGAGCATTTGGCGGATCACATAATGCAAGATCCCACCGTGTCGGTAATATTCCATTTCAGTTGCCGTATCGATGCGGCAACGAGTATTCACCTCTTTCACTTTACCATCACCATATGTAATTTTGACGGTGATATTTTGACTTGGTGTCAGAGACTGCAAACCGGCAACATCAATACGCTCATCACCTTTTAAACCAAGGGTTTTGCGGGTTTCGCCACCTGTAAATTCTAATGGAATCACCCCCATACCAATTAAGTTAGAACGGTGAATACGTTCATAGGATTCAGCGATCACCACACGAACACCCAATAAATTAGTGCCTTTTGCTGCCCAGTCGCGGCTAGAGCCTGAACCATATTCTTTACCTGCAATAATGGCTAACGGGCGTTTTTGTTGCTGATACAGCATCGCCGCATCAAAGATAGCCATCTGTTTGCCTGTTGGAATATGTAAGGTATAGCCACCTTCTACACCCGGCACCATTTCATTACGAATACGAATATTGGCAAACGTGCCACGCATCATGACTTCATGGTTACCACGACGAGAACCGTAAGAGTTAAAATCCGCAACCGCCACACCGTGCTCTTGGAGATAACGCCCCGCTGGACTTTCCTTTTTAATATTCCCTGCCGGAGAAATATGGTCAGTCGTCACAGAATCTCCGAGAATAGCGAGAATGTTTGCCCCGTGAATATCAGCGACAGGCTTAGGTTGCGCAGGCATGTTTTCAAAGAATGGTGGATGGCGAATATAGGTTGAATCCCCTTGCCAATGGTAGGTTGACGAGCTTTCAACATCCAACGCACGCCAAGCTTCATCCCCTTCAAAAACCGCGTTATATTCCTTATGGAACATATCGGTTTTGACTTTCTCAACCGCGCTGGCAATTTCCGCGCTGGATGGCCAGATATCTTTCAAGTAGACAGGCTGCCCCTGTTTATCCACACCTAAAGGGTCGGTTTTTAAATTAACGTGCATATTGCCCGCTAGTGCATAGGCAACGACGAGTGGCGGTGATGCCAGCCAGTTGGTTTTTACCAACGGATGAATGCGCCCTTCGAAGTTACGGTTACCTGAAAGCACAGCTCCAACCGTCAGATCAGATTGCTTAATCGCCTCTTCAATTGGTGCAGGTAACGGACCGGAGTTACCAATACAGGTCGTACAACCATACCCCACAAGATTAAAGCCCAGTTGATCAAGATAAGGGGTTAATCCCGCTAGCGCGAGGTAATCAGTCACGACCTTCGAACCCGGCGCAAGGGAAGACTTAACCCATGGCTGACGAGAAAGCCCTTTTTCTATCGCTTTTTTTGCCAGTAACCCTGCCGCCATTAATACGCTAGGGTTAGAGGTGTTGGTACAGGATGTGATAGCAGCGATCACTACCGCACCATCGGTAAGGTCGAATTCCTGCCCTTGAAAATTCACGCGAGGATGCGCATGTTTGTCTTGCTTATTCAGTTCTAAATCCACAGCACCTTGGAATGCTTTCGGAACTTGGCTCAGTTCAACGCGGTCTTGTGGACGTTTAGGCCCCGCAAGGCTCGATTCGACCGTCCCCATATCCAGTGCTAAGGTACTGGTAAAAATCGGTTCATCCCCTGGATGGCGCCATAAACCTTGTTGCTTGCTGTACGCTTCCACCAGCGCGATTTCATCATCTTCACGCCCTGTCAGTTTCATATACGCAAGGGTAATTTCATCTATAGGGAAGAAGCCGCAGGTTGCCCCATATTCTGGTGACATATTGGCAATGGTCGCGCGATCGGCTAATGGCAGGTCGGCTAATCCATCCCCATAGAATTCAACAAATTTACCCACCACACCATGCTTACGTAGCATCTGAGTAACGGTTAATACCAAGTCTGTCGCGGTGATCCCTTCTGCTAATTTACCGGTTAACTTGAAGCCCACCACATCGGGGATCAGCATGGAAACAGGTTGCCCCAGCATCGCGGCTTCTGCTTCAATTCCGCCAACGCCCCAGCCTAATACCCCAAGGCCGTTGATCATGGTGGTGTGAGAGTCAGTTCCAACCAAAGTATCGGGATAAGCAACTAATTTTCCGTCGACCTCTTCATGCCAAATCGCTTTACCGAGGTATTCAAGGTTAACTTGGTGGCAAATCCCCGTTCCCGGCGGTACCACCCTAAAGCGGTTAAACGCTTTTTGTCCCCAACGTAAAAATAGGTAGCGTTCGTGGTTACGCTTCATTTCGATTTCGACGTTGTCATCAAACGCTTGGGAATTACCAAACTCATCGACCATTACTGAGTGGTCAATAACTAAATCGACGGGAGATAACGGGTTAACTTGATTAACGTTACCACCAAGGGATTTGACAGCTTCACGCATGGCCGCAAGGTCGACAACCGCGGGAACACCGGTAAAGTCTTGCATCAGCACCCGCGCAGGACGATAAGCAATTTCTCTATCTGCATGGGCGTTTTTTTGCCAATCGATAATGGCTTGGAGATCGGCGTCTACGACGGATTTACCGTCGATATGACGCAGTAGGTTTTCGAGTAGAACTTTGAGGGATTTAGGAAGTCTCGCCCCGCTGCCTAATTGTTTCTCTGCAAGGGCAAGACTGAAGTAATTATACTGTTTGTTACCGACATTCAGTGTTGCTGCACTGTTTGTTTTTAAACTCAACGACATAACTCCTCCTTGGCGTTTTTATCACCTTATTTTTTTACGCAGTATTATTAATCATAGTCCTCATAATCATTTCCTCTATAGATTTTGTGCCAATTAAAGAATAGGAAGCTCAATTTCTTTGAAAAATTCTTCGATATCTTCGTTGTTACGCAAGGCAATGGCTTTATCCACCACATCACGCGTGAGATGCGGGGCAAAACGCCAAATAAAATCATACATATAGCTGCGCAGGAAACTGGTACGCTTAAAACCGATTTTCGTGGTGCTGTAACTAAACTTATCGCGCATATCGATAACCACGAGATCTTTATCCACCTCAGGATCCACCGCCATGCTGGCGATAATGCCAATCCCTAAACCGAGCTTCACATAGGTCTTGATCACATCCGCATCTGTGGCAGTGAAAATAATTTTGGGTTCTAAGCCCACTTTTTGAAATGCGACATCCAGCTCTGAACGCCCAGTAAACCCGTGGGTGTACGTCACAATTTGGTATTCTGCAATATCTTCAATCGTAACGTTCTTTTTCTCGGTCAGAGGGTGCCCTTTAGGGACAATCACACAACGGTTCCAGTGGTAGCATGGCAACATAATAAGGTCGCTGTACAGATGGAGCGCTTCTGTCGCGATAGCGAAATCACTATTCCCTTTGCAAACTTCTTCCGCGATTTGGGTTGGCGAGCCTTGCTGCATATGCAAGGAAACATGAGGATAACGTTCAATAAAGGTTTTAATCACCGGTGGTAAGGCATAACGGGCTTGGGTATGCGTCGTGGCGATTTTTAAACTACCGCGATCAGGAATGGTATGTTCACCGGCGACAGAACGGATGGCCTCAATTTTGGAGAGCACTTCACGGGAAATGCGTACCACTTCCTCGCCGGCTGGAGTCACGTGAGTCAGATGCTTACCACTACGCGCAAAAATTTGAATGCCTAGCTCATCTTCCAACATTCTGACTTGTTTACTGATCCCCGGTTGGGAAGTAAATAACCCTTCTGCTGTCGATGAAACATTCAGGTCGTGATTCACCACTTCAACAATATATCGCAGTTGCTGTAACTTCATACTCGCTCCACCTCTTACAGGAAATCATTTCTGCTATAGCTAAAAAACATTACATATAACAAAAAGTAATATTGTTTAATTTATATATAATCAATATAACATCAAACTAATGAGAATAAACAGTATGATGATATTATTTCATCTTGCTGTGAAAAAAAGACGGCACCCAAGTAAGGTATTGCAAAGTCAGATTATTTTTTTCTTCGACTATGCTTGAATAATTAGCATACGAATTTTATTTCCATTTTTGCGGTGAGCATCCTATTTAGACTACAGAGAGGTTATCTAGATGCGTATAAAAGTTTTAGCCCTGATGGTCGGTTTATCAACCCTATCCTTTGCGCCTCACTTATTAGCAAAAGAGCTATCTTACGGCCAGCAAAAAATCGTGTTATCTGACACCATCGTACCGGGTAATGATTTTTACCAGTACGTTAACCATGATTGGATTAATAAAGCGAAAATCCCAACGGGCATGCCACGAATTAACTCTTTCGTGGATTTGTATTTAAGTACCGAAAAGCAAACTCAATCGATTATCGATGAATTAAAGCAAGCCCCAGAGAGCAGCTTGGATCATAATCAGAAAAATATTCGTAACTTATATTTGAGTTATTTAGATGAGGCCAGCATTGAAAAGGCGGGTTTAACGCCAATCAAATCCGACTTAGCGGCCATTGCTAAAGCCAAAGATCATAATGATATTAGCCGTCTGATGACGCTGCCGGGTTATACCTCCGTGCTCTCTTATTGGGTGGATTTGGACGCCAAGGCGCCAGATACGTATATTCTGTATCTTGGTCAAGGTGGGCTGGGGTTACCTAATCGTAATTACTACCTTGACGATACCCCGCAAATGAAAGAGATCCGCAAAAACTACATTGCGTATATTGCGACTATCTTGAAATTAGCCGGCGAAAAAGACGTTAAGAAAAAAGCGCAGCAGATCTTCGACCTTGAAAAATCCATTGCTGAAGTACATTGGAGCCCAGAAGCTCGCCGTGACACCATCAAAAATTATCACCCTATGACCCTCGCTGAAATGAAGAAATTTACCGATGGTTTTGCGTGGGATAGCTTTATTCAGCACTGGAAGTTAACCGATCAGCAACTGGCGAAAGTGGTGGTTGAGAATGATACGGCGGTAGAAAAAACGGCGCAGATTTTTGCCAAAACCCCGGTTTCAGTCTTGAAAGATTATCTAACGTTCCAGTACGTGAACGACCATGCCAGTTATCTGAACAAAACCTTATCTGATGCACGCTTTGATTTTTATTCGAAAAAACTCAATGGCGTTGAAAAACAGCGGACTCGTCAAGAACGTGCACTTCAAACGGTCAATTCCCTGCAAGGTGAGCCTCTCGGACAGATTTATGTAGAGAAATATTTCAATCCACAATCTAAAGAAAAAATCCAAGATTTAGTCAGTTATGTGCGCGGTACCTTTAATGCACGCCTGAAAGATAATGATTGGATGGATGAACCTACCCGCCAAGAAGCGCTGAAAAAATTAGAGCAGTTTACGGTTAAAGTCGGCTACCCTGATAAATGGAATGATTTTAGTAGCGTTAATTTGAAACCAAATACGTTGATGGATAACTATAAGCAAATGGAAGCGTGGTCATACAACGATGCCATGAGCAAAATTGGTCAACCTGTCCGCAAATGGGAATGGGGTATGACACCGCAAACCATCAATGCGTATTTCAATCCAGTGCAAAATGAAATTGTGTTCCCTGCGGCTATTTTACAAGCACCATTCTTCGACCCAAATGTGGATCCTGCTTATAACTACGGTGCCATCGGGGCAGTAATCGGTCATGAAATGGGCCACGGTTTTGATGACCAAGGCAGCTTATATGATGGCACAGGCCAGTTACGCAATTGGTGGAGCGACAGCGCCAAAGAGCATTTTAAAGAGAAAACGGCCAAGTTGGTGGACCAATATAATGGCTTTGCCGTTGATGGCCAGAAAGTGAATGGCGAGTTAACCCTCGGAGAGAATATCGGTGATTTAGGTGGCTTAAACATCGCGCTAAGCGCCTATAAGCAATTTGCTAAAGAGAACTACCCAAATGGCGAGCCTCCGATTATTGATGGTATGACTGGCTTGCAGCGTTTCTTTATTTCCTGGGCCAGAACCTGGCAGGAGTTGTCGAATAAGGAATCTGAGCGCAACAAGATCCTCACTGATCCACACAGTCCAAATCAGTTCCGCGCTAATGGTGTTGTCCGTAATATCGATGATTGGTACACCACCTTCGGCGTTGATAAGGATAATGCCCTATACCTCGAGCCGGAGAAACGAATTAAGATTTGGTGATTGGTTGAGTCGGTAAGATAATGTTGAAAAGCCTCTTGGATAAGAGGCTTTTTCTATTTAAGTCTTTTTATGACCGATAACATTGCCATTCATTCTAAATAATTCGTATTAGAACAAGGCGGCTAACACGGATATCTCCGGGAGCATACAAAAGTATGTGAGCCGAGTAGCCAAGTGACGCCAACGCAGTTATCACGCGAATTATACTCCAGAAACTTCCTTCTAAATAATTCGTGCTGTAGCAAGGCGGCAAATGAGCTAATCCCTAGGAACATACACAAGTATGTGACTAGGGTTAGTGAGTGTAGCCAACACAGCTACGGTGCGAATTATGACGAAGGAATGATGCCGCAAGCCATCCTAGCCCCACCACCGCCTAAAACCTCTGGATGATCGGAATAATTATCCCCACCCGCATGCACCATCAGTGCGCGGTTTTGGACATCTTTCAAGGATTTTAATTTTGGCGCTAACACGCTGTAGGTAGCATTACCTTGGCTATCAACCACTAAGCCCGGTAAATCTCCGAGGTGGCCTGTTTTGTCATAAGGTCCTTTGTGAACCCCGGTTTTGGCTGGATCTAAATGTCCGCCCGCTTTTAATGCTGGTACGGTTTTACCGTCTTTTTCACCCGGTTCGCAACTTGGGTTTTCATGTACATGGAAACCATGCACGCCACCCGCTTGCAAGCCTGAGAGTTTAGGCGTGAAGAGTAATCCGTATTCAGTTTCAGAAATCACCACTTCACCAATAGCTTTACCCTCACCTTTGGCTGTCGCTTCTTTCAACTCTACCGTGGTTTGTGCCGCATACGCTGCGCTAGTTGTGAATAGTGCCGCTAATAAACATAATTTGAACTTCATATTGCCTCCAGTCATTCACTGTGATTATTATCCTTAAGCTAAACGTTAGCATAATAAATGAATGAAAATGGGCGATTACTGCTTTTGTTATGTGAGAGCTATCGAATTATGAACAAAAAAAAGAGCCCAGAGGGCTCTTCTATATGATTTCAGATTTGGCTTTGGCTTTGGCTTTGGCTTTGGCTTTGGCTTTGGCTTTGGCTTTTATTTTGAACTTCGTTACAGAATTCCAAACTATTATTCTAAATAGTTCGCGTTAGAACAAGGCGGCTAGCGCGGATATCTCGGGGAGCATACATGAGTATGTGACCCGAGTAGCCAAGTGACGCCAACGCCGTTATCACGCGAAATATGACGAATAATTACTCTTTGGGTTTCCATTGCCCATCCACATAAAACGCACTCCACCCCGTCGCCTTGCCATCTTTCTCGGACGAAACATATTGCTGTTTTGTCTTGCGGCTAAAACGAACTACTGTTGGGTTGCCTTCTTCGTCTTGTGCTGGTGCTTCCGCTAAGTACGCCAGTTTTTCCGGTAGTCTGTCTTTAAATCGTTGCAGTTCTGCGACTAATGGCGCACGTGTTTCCCTTGATTTCGGGAAGGTGTTTGCAGCGAGGAATACGCCAGCTGCACCATCTCGTAACACAAAATAAGCATCCGATTTTTCACACGGTAATTCAGGTAACGGTACTGGGTCTTCTTTCGGTGGTGCAATTTCACCGCTTTTTAAGATCTTGCGGGTATTTTTACACTCTTCGTTGGTGCAACCCATGTATTTCCCAAAACGTCCCATTTTCAGGTGCATTTCAGAACCACATTTATCACACTCAATCACCGGACCATCGTAACCTTTGATGCGGAACTCGCCTTCTTCGATTTCATAGCCTTCACATGCTGGGTTGTTACCACACACATGCAATTTACGACCATTATCAATCAGGTAGCTGTCCATCGCAGTGCCACATTTTGGACAACGACGTTTTGCTCTTAAGGCGTTAGTTTCTGCATCGTCGCCTTCGAGGATGTTTAATACTTCATCTTCAGGGATAAGATTGATGGTTTTCTTGCAGCGCTCTTTTGGTGGCAATGCATAGCCAGAGCAGCCTAAGAATACCCCTGTGGATGCGGTACGAATTCCCATATGACGTTCACAGTCAGGACAGATAATCGAAGTGATCACCATTGGGTTGGTACGCATGCCGCCTTCTTCTGGATCTTTTTCTGCGACATCAAGCTGCTTGCTGAAGTCAGAGAAAAATTCATCCAACACCGCTTTCCACTCTGCTTCATGATTCGCAACGTGATCCAGCTGGTTTTCCATGCGAGCGGTAAAGTCGTAGTTCATCAGGTCGTTGAAGTTTTCTTCTAAACGGTCTGTAACGATTTCACCCATTTTTTCCGCATAGAAACGGCGGTTTTCCACTTTTACGTAGCCACGATCTTGGATCGTTGAAATGATTGCCGCATACGTCGATGGGCGACCAATACCACGTTTTTCTAATTCTTTAACCAAAGAAGCTTCACTAAAACGCGCTGGTGGCTTAGTAAAGTGCTGGCTTGGTAGTAATTCCAGCAATGATAATTCAGCACCCACTTGAATCGCAGGTAATGTTTTATCTTCGTCATTTTTACGTAGTGCTGGCATGACTCTTGTCCAACCATCAAAACGTAACGTACGGCCTTTGGCTTTTAATTCGAAATCTCCCGCTTTCACCGTTAATGTGGTGGAGTCGTATTTTGCTGGGGTCATTTGACATGCAACAAATTGATTCCAAATTAACTGGTAGAGGCGCTTCGCATCATTTTCCATGTCTTTCAGTGAATCAGGTAATACATCAACACTGGATGGGCGGATAGCTTCGTGCGCTTCTTGGGAGTTATCTTTACTGGTGTAAACGTTGGCGTCTTTTGGCAAATACTGAGCGCCAAAGTTATCGGAAATATAACCACGTACCATGTTCACTGCATCTTGGCTCAAGTTCGTTGAGTCCGTACGCATATAAGTGATGTAACCCGCTTCATATAAGCGCTGAGCCATCATCATAGTTTTCTTCACACCAAAGCTTAAGCGAGTGCTCGCCGCTTGTTGGAGTGTCGACGTGATAAACGGTGCACTTGGTTTACTGGACGTTGGTTTATCTTCACGATCAATTACTTGATAACGTGCTTTTTCCAGTAATTTAACCGCTGCTTCCGTTTGGACTTTATTAACAGGTTTAAAGGCTTTCCCCGCTTGGGAAGTCACTTCTAAACGTAAGTTAACGGCGTTTTTATCCGCTAAATCCGCATGGAGCTCCCAATATTCTTCAGGAACAAACGCTTTAATTTCACGTTCACGCTCAACAATAAGTCTTACTGCGACGGACTGTACGCGTCCAGCAGATAATCCGCGCGCCACTTTTTTCCATAATAATGGAGAGACCATATACCCAACAACACGGTCCATAAAGCGACGAGCTTGCTGAGCATTAACACGGTCGATATTCAATTCGCCCGGACTTTCAAATGCTTGAGTAATTGCATTTTTAGTGATTTCGTTAAACACCACTCGGCTAAAACGAGAATCATCACCACCGATCACTTCGCGTAAATGCCACGCAATAGCTTCCCCTTCACGGTCAAGGTCCGTCGCGAGGTAGACGTGGTCAGCATCTTCGGCTAACGCTTTTAATTCAGAAACCACTTTTTCCTTACCCGGCAGAATTTGATAATTCGCCTTCCAACCATGATAAGGGTCGATCCCCATGCGTTTAACTAACGCTTCTTGCGGATCCTTTTTAACTTTCTTTGTTTTGTCGGTCTTTGCTTTATCGGTAGATGAGCCTGTACTCTTTGGTGAGCCGGATTGTGAACCAGAGCCGCTTTTCGGCAGATCACGAATGTGGCCAACGCTGCTTTTTACAACGTAGCCACTGCCAAGATACTTATTGATCGTTTTGGCTTTTGCCGGGGACTCCACTATAACAAGAGCTTTACCCATATTTACCTTTACCTACTATCAACGAAGGCGCATTTTTCTATTCAAATGCGCAAAATGAGAATCTCTTTTTTATATTGCGACAGAATCACAATATATCAATATTTTTTCGCACAATAATTTGTAACGAAACGAATTTTATCCATCAGTCACATTATTTTGTAAAGCATACAAATTGCTCTAGTTGACTGATTTTAACCACATAATGCAGTTTAGCCGCATTGAAAAACACACACTGTACCTGATAAAATGCTAGAAGCAACCAATTATTTTTTCAAGAGAGGCATTCTATGAACAATGAGATTCAAACTATTTCAAAGCAAGAACTGCTTGAAAAAGCCAACGAAATCATCAAAAACCACGATGAGTACCTTGATGGCATGTTCGTGGATAATGTCGAGCAACATCGCGATGTTTTAGTTTTCAAAGGCGAATTCTTCCTTGATGAAAACGGGATCCCATCCCTAAAAAGTCCAGCAGCTTTTAATATGTATAAGCATTTGGCGCACCTATTTTCTGATAAGTACCGACTGCAAGAATCAGAATAGTCATAAAAAAATACCGGCTTTTATAGCCGGTATTTTTAAGGGTAGTTCAACATAAATATTGTGTCATGAATATTCAGTGAACATTATGGCTTTTTTATAAAAGCGGCTTTTGCCCACGCTGCCACCAGCGTAATAATAGCTTATCCGCACTCTCTGCAGCGCTACTGGTAAAGCGCTCTACCATTTTCTTGCTCATCACAAAACGGATGCTGATAATTTCTTTGGTTTCGATTGCATTGATGATCAAATCATCACTAACACCAATTTGGTCAACGAGCCCTTTCTCTAGCGCTTGCGTTCCATACCAATATTCGCCTGTTGCCACCGCTGCAATATCAAGAGATGGACGATTTTGATGAACAAAGTCTTTAAACAGTTCGTGAGTTGAATTCAGATCTTCAACAAATTTCTTACGCCCCTGCTCTGTATTTTCGCCAAGCATCGTCAGAGTACGTTTATATTCCCCTGCTGTGTGCAGTTCCACATCCACATCGTGTTTTTTCAATAATCGGTGAATATTTGGAACCTGAGCGACAACACCAATAGAGCCTATAATAGAAAACGGTGCCGCAACGATTTTATTCGCGATACACGCCATCATATAGCCACCACTTGCCGCAACTTTATCAACTGCAATTGTTAGCGGGATATTTTTTTCTTTCAATCGCATCAACTGAGAAGCTGCTAAGCCATAGCCATGGACTAAACCACCTGGGCTTTCTAAACGTAGTAAAACTTCATCTTGTTGATCCGCAACTGCCAGAATTGCACTGATTTCTTCACGTAAAGAGCTAACTTCACGAGCATCCATACTGCCTTTAAAGTCTAAGACATATAAGCAAGGCTTTTTGACGGCTGTTTGCCCCATTTTCGCCCCGGATTTCTCATTTTTAGACTTGGCTTTTTCCTGCTTTTTAAATGCCTTTGACCACGCTTTTTGCTCAGAATCATTCATTTTGATCTGCTGCATTTGACGTTGGCGTTCACGGTAACTTTCACCTAGGTCAATAATTTTTAACGCGCCTTTACTTCCTTGACGTCTCATACCTACGCCAAATACAAATACTGCAATCACAGCAATGGCAACCACAATGGTGACCACTTTTGCTAAAAACAGTCCGTACAAAGAGAAATACTCCACAAGTTGATCCTTCTAATATTTAACGCTAATAAAAAAATGATCGCATGATTGTTCATAAACAACCAGTAAAAAAACTGTTATCAATAACCACAGACATGAAACAAATGTGGTAAATTGCCCTCCCGTGCAATCTACGCGATGATAACCTTCAACGCGACTCATGACGATAGGAAAAATTATGCTTCATTATCAGCCTAGACAAGATCTTTTAAATGGTAAAACTATCTTAATTACTGGCGCTACCGACGGGATTGGTCAAGAAGCAGCATTAACGTATGCACGCTTTGGCGCCTCTGTCATTTTATTAGGCCGTAACCCGCAAAAATTAGACGCGGTTAAACAGCAAATTATTGACTCTACCGGCGCATCCGTAGAAACCTATGTGATTGATTTACTGACTGCAACTGACGAAACTTGCCAAGTTATCGCTGACGATGTTGCCAAACAACACCCTTATTTAGATGGTGTATTACATAGCGCTGGCTTGCTAGGAAATATCGCACCAATCAGCGAGCAACCTACTCGACTCTGGCATGACGTCATGCAAGTTAACGTCAATGCGGGCTTTATGCTCACACAAGCATTACTTCCTTTACTAGAAAAAGCTCCTCGCGCATCGTTGATTTTCACCAGTTCAAGTGTCGGTAAACAAGGGCGCGCTAATTGGGGCGTTTATGCCGTTTCAAAATTTGCAACTGAGGGTTTAATGCAAGTCTTAGCCGATGAGTACCAAGGCACTGGATTACGCATTAACTGCATTAACCCTGGACGCACCCGTACCGCTATGCGTGCAGGCGCTGCACCCGGTGAAGATCCAATGACCTTAAAAACACCTGCCGATATTATGCCGACTTATCTATACTTAATGGGTGATGATAGCGCCGAGCAAACAGGAACCAGCGTGGACGCTCAGCCCAATTTAAAACCGATTAAAGCTTAAAATCGACTGAAACGGAGCAAACCATGAGCCAAGACCGACACGAAGAACGCCAACAACGTTTAAAGCAAAAAGTGGATGAGCGAATTGAAGCCGCCCAGTTGGAGCGCGGGATCCTGATTGTCTTCACTGGCAATGGAAAAGGAAAAACGACGGCAGCATTTGGCACCGCTTGTCGCGCTGTCGGTCATGGCAAAAAAGTGGCAGTTGTCCAGTTTATTAAAGGGGGTTGGGACAATGGCGAACGCAATCTTTTAGAGCCTCACGGCGTCCCCTTTTATGTGATGTCCACAGGGTTTACTTGGGAAACGCAAAACAAGCAGACTGACACACAAGCTTGCCTTGAAACTTGGCAGCATGCAGTGGAATTATTGCAAGACCCTCAATATGACTTGGTGATCCTAGACGAGCTAACCTACATGGTCAGTTACCATTATCTTCCTCTTGCTGAAGTAATGAATGCACTAAGTTGCCGCCCTGAAAATCAATCCGTCATTATTACGGGTCGAGGATGCCACCGTGATCTATTAGATTTTGCCGATACGGTGACAGAAATGCGCCCTGTTAAACATGCCTTTGATGCGGGGATCAAAGCGCAAAAAGGGATTGATTGGTAGCCACTGGCAACATACTCGTTAGCTGCCACAGGCTATTTCGGTGCTACATCCAGTTTTAAAACCCCAGCACTAAAAATAGCGGCGGTTTGCGACAAGAATTGCAAATATTTTTGTCGCTCTTCAAGACAATTATCCCCAGTTTCCCATTGGCTATAGAGCTCCGCCATATTCGATACGGCTACATGATATTGATTATAAAAGTTCTGTTTTTTTTCTGGGTCAGAGGATGCTCGGTAATCTTGAATCAGTGTGTTCACTTTCATCGCGTACTGCTGGATTTGCTGATCTTCAAAAACAGGGAGTGTGACAAGATAGTCAAATGTTAAACTCACCGTATTGTTTTGTACGGGTTCATTTTGACGCACAACCAGTTGCGTCATTTGCTTATCATCCGAAGAAATCGCCGTAATTAATTCTGAATAAGAGAAACACTTTGTTTTTATTTTACTAACTGTCGTTAGCGAATTTAATTCATCAGGGATCCGTGTTCCGATCGGGTAATCACAGTTGAATACGTTATTATCAATAATGAAATCATCACTACTCTCAACTCTCCCTTTTACTCGATAATCACCCACAGTTAATTCCTGTATGGTTTTATTATGAATAGAGGGAATTCCATTATTACCGTATACAAAGCCATAAGAATAATAAAGATGCTTTTGGGGATTTAATATCCCCCCTTTATTACCAGGGTAAACCATAAAATAAATGTGCTGGCCTTCTCCGGTTGTCATGGAATGTAAGCCTTGCTTTAAATACAAGCTACCCACTGACGCTTTCGGGATCACCATCAGTTTATTATCAATAAAAAAAGAATAATTTTCCGACGAGTCATTACTAAAAAAGAAGCGCCCACTCTCTGAAGTATGTGGTTGATAAACATCACAACTTGTTATGCCAAAACTCAATAGTGCTGCATATTTCGCCGACTTTGCACATAACATAAACATTAAAACCTTTTATTGTTTCATTATGATAAAAATAGATTAGATGGACGAGTTGTACAATATAAAAGCCTCATAATGTGACAGATACCTTATAAACTCTTGATTGGCGTATTTTAAGTTTTAAATATCAAAATAACAAAGAAGTAAAAGTAATAAGTGGAATAACCCAGCCTGTTTTTACTTTATCGCTTTCTAGTCAAAAAAAGACAACTAATAAATAATAATTTAAGATTAGGATAGTTTATTTATATTATCGGAAATGATTGTTTGATTTTAAGTCAATTTTTCCATAACAAACCAATTGCTAGATAAATGAAAATTGAATGAATTAATAATTGAAGTGTTCAAAAAGAGTAGCAGATTATTTCGCTATTCTATTTAACTGAAACAAAAATAAAAAAGGCTATGGCAAATACCATAACCTTTATTTTAAAGCATTCGAATAACGTTAAAACGATTAGATTCGAGTGCGGCGCTTAGCCGTTGGGCGTGAAGTTTGGCGTTTCGCTGCTGGGCGAGATACCACTTGAGTGTGACGTTTCACCGCACGGCGAATTTGGTTAGCTTTGATGCGGCGCTGATCGCGCTCAACAGACACTTTACTTTCTGTTTCAACATCCAGTTCAACTAACTCTCTTAAATAGTTAGTTTGCTCTAAACCTAATTCAGTCCAACCACCACGTGGTAAACCTTTTGGTAAATCAATATCTCCGTAACGAACACGGATCAGGCGGCTCACTTGCACACCAACAGATTCCCATAGACGACGAACTTCACGGTTACGACCTTCAGTTAAGGTGACGTTATACCATTGGTTCATTCCTTCACCACCGCGATACGACACAGTTTTAAAGGATGCCGGACCATCTTCTAATTGCACGCCAGTGGTTAACTGACGAATTTTTGCATCCGTGATTTCACCAAATACACGTACTGCGTATTCGCGTTCCACTTCACGGCTTGGGTGCATTAAGCGGTTAGCTAATTCACCATCGGTTGTAAATAACAATAAACCACTGGTGTTCACATCTAGACGCCCTACAGCAATCCAACGAGCCCCAGTCAGTTTTGGTAAACGGTTAAATACCGTTGGGCGACCTTCAGGATCATGGCGCGTGCACAATTCCCCTTCCGGTTTGTAGTACGCCATCACGCGGCAAATTTCTTTTTCTGGCTCTTTTATCGCTAAGACTCGACCATCAAGACGAATTTTTGTGGAGGCTTTGACTTCAACACGGTCACCCAATGTTGCCATTTTGCCATCAACACTAATGCGGCCTTCTTTCAATAGACCTTCGATTTCTCGGCGGGAGCCATGCCCTGAACGGGCAAGAATTTTTTGTAACTTTTCAGTTTGTTGCGGTTTAGAACTCATGAGATCCTCAGCTGTCGCCTTCACAGGCGTCAAATAGCTTTTTGCACGATTAAAACACGTCTCACTCAATTAACAAGTCTTGCGTCATCGGCAAAAAGTGATGAATTTGAAAACCTGCGCATTATACACAGGTTTATTGTGATCCCCTATGACTAATCGTCTTTCCTGAAAGAATGCACCTTCAAGGCAGACTGGCTTATTCAAATGGGGTTGGGTCGCCAGTTCCGACACGGGCGACAACTGGTGTGTCGTCGGTAAAATCAATTACCGTGGTTGGTTTTTGCCCGATGTAACCACCGTGGATCACTAAATCCACTTGTTTATCCAGTAAGTCGCGGATCTCTTCTGGATCAGATTGGGTAAAATCATCTCCCGGTAAAATCAAGCTAGTGGACATTAATGGCTCACCCACCGCTTCTAACAGGTCGCGGGCAATAGGGTTTGATGGTACGCGTAACCCAATGGTTTTACGCTTTTCGTTCATCAAGCGACGAGGCACTTCTTTGGTGGCTTTTAAAATAAAGGTGTAATTACCCGGTGTATTGTTTTTGATTAAACGAAATACGGTGTTATCCACATGGGCATAATTAGAGATTTCGGATAGATCACGGCACATCAAGGTAAAGTTATGGTTCGCATCCAATTTCCGGATACGGCAAATACGTTCTAGGGCATTTTTATCTTCTAAACGACAACCAATGGCATAACCTGAATCTGTCGGGTAGACGACAACACCGCCTTTATTCAGGATCTCAACGCTTTGGCTTATCAGCCTTGCCTGAGGGTTGTCCGGATGGATATAAAAAAACTGGCTCATAGTGACCTCTATAGTTGAGTATCGACAGCATCATCCGGTGAACGACCTAAAAATGGCACTATCTATTCTTACAAAACAAAACGGTCACAATAATATCTTTATCAAATAATATTGTGACTCAACAAAATAATTTATATACAGACTATTTTACACCCAAACCGTGATCCATCAACGAATTAGGTAATATTCTTACAAACTAGGGGGTTTTAGCTGCCCGTCAATTCACTTTATCCCTCATTCACTTTATCCCAGAGGGTCCAAACGGCTTGGTCATCATCAGGGAGCCATAAATTCCGCCCTAACTCAATCCACGAACAAGGGCGATGGAAGTCTGATCCAACAGAGGTTTTCAAGTTTGCCTCTTGTGCCAACTCTCCTAAAAATCGCTTCTCATTCGCCGGCTGCTGGCAATGAGAAATTTCCATCGCATCCCCTTGGCAAGCTTTAAAGTGATCGATCAGGCGTCTTAACCATTTATTCGATAATTGATATTTTGATGGATGCGCCAGAACCGCGACACCGCCAGATTGATGAATGGCATCCACGGCTTCTTGAATGCTGCACCACTGCGCAGGCACATAGCCGGTTTTTCCTTTCGCCAGATAGCGCTTAAACACATTATTGATGGTTTTCTCTTTGCCAATTTTGACAATATACTGCGCAAAATGCGCACGTGTGACCTGTCCGCCACCTGAAATCGCTTGGGCATTTTCCCACGCATCCTCAATCCCCGCCTTTTGCAAGCGACGACCTATCTCAATCCCGCGTTCTAGACGGCGTTGTGATTGCTGCGTGAGTAACGTTTCCATTGCTGGATGACTCGGTGAAAAATTCAAACCAACAATATGAATTTCAATATTTTCCCACAAGGTGGATATTTCAACCCCGTTAACTAATGTTAATGGACGTGAATTATCAGCAAGATACGCTTTGGCAGCAATTAAGCCATCACAAGTATCATGATCCGTAATTGATAAAATATTCACACCCATTGCTATCGCACGTTCGACTAACTCAGCGGGAGGCAATTCTCCATCTGATGCATTCGTATGGCTATGTAAGTCATAGCGAGTCATTATTGGCGTCGAATCTTGCGACATAGTGTTACCTTCTCCCTTTCGACTTAACGAAAATTAAAAATAAATACAAACTGCTATTGACACAAATCACGCGATCTAGTTTACTAGTACGCAAGATTGCTTGTATTCAAAAGAATTAGTATTCAAAAGCATTTAAAACTTAATTTGTTTATCCAGTGAGGCATGTATGACTATTTTCAATTTATCAAATCGTTGGTGGCGCGACTTCCCAAATTGGGCGGAAGCCGCACGCGCATAAATTGTTAATGCCTCAGTGCCGAACCCGCCCTCAACCAGCGGGTTTTTTTACGTCTAAAATTAGCTTAAGGCAGCAAAATGAACAAACAAAACACCACATTAGCACATTTTAATCATCTGGATAGCCCAATTAACTATCAACCGGATCCAACGTTGTTATTTAATCACCTGTGCCAGAATAAAGCCGCTACCATGCTGTTAGAGTCGGCTGAAGTCAACAACAAAGCCAATCTACAAAGCCTGTTAATCATCGATAGCGCATTACGCATCCGTGCATTTGGTCAACGGGTTGAAATTGAAGCCTTAACTGAAAATGGCCAGGCCCTATTACCTTTAATTAATGCACAATTAGCCGAGAAAGCGATTTCTCGCGATTTAACCACAAACCATCTGACCGTCATCTTTGCTCAACCAGAAAGCCAATTAGATGAAGATAGCCGCTTAAAAAGCGCATCATGTTTGGATGTATTACGCGCATTGCCTGCACTGGCGCAAGCCCACTTCCCGAAACCAGAAATCCTGTTTATGGGCGGATTATTTGCCTATGACTTAGTGGCAAATTTTGAAGCATTACCAGAAGTCGCAGCCACAAACCAATGCCCAGATTTCTGCTTTTTTGTCGCTGAACACTATTTAGTGATCGACCATCAGAACCAAGCTGCGCGCTTAAAAAGCCTGTTATTTACCGCAGACACCCACATCGTCGAACAAGTAAAACAACGCCACAGCGACATTATCGTTGCGTGCCGCCCTTACTTACCCGCATTACCTCTGGGTGAACAAGACAACTTCAGCGTCACTACCAATAAAAACGATGAAGAATATGGGCGTGTAGTTAATACATTAAAAGAAGCCATCTACCGCGGTGATATTTTCCAAGTCGTCCCATCACGCAAATTCAGTATGCCATGTGCACAACCGTTGATTGCCTATCAAAAACTTAAGGCGCAAAACCCAAGCCCGTACATGTTCTATATGCAAGACAACGATTTCACCCTGTTCGGTGCTTCACCTGAGAGCGCGCTGAAATACAGCAAACAAACTCGCGTGGTGGAAATCTACCCAATTGCAGGTACCCGCCCTCGTGGACGCAATGCGCAAGGAAATATCGACTTAGATTTAGACAGCCGTATTGAATTAGCCATGCGTACCGATGAAAAAGAGCTGGCCGAACACATTATGTTAGTGGACTTAGCCCGTAATGATTTAGCACGAATTTGCGAAGCAGGTAGCCGCTATGTTGCCAACCTGACCAAAGTTGACCGCTACTCTTTTGTCATGCACTTAGTTTCCCACGTTGTTGGCACTTTACGCAGCGATTTAGATGTTTTCCATGCTTATCAAGCCTGTATGAATATGGGGACATTAACCGGCGCGCCGAAAGTTAAAGCGATGCAACTGATCGCAGAATGTGAAAAAGAGCGCAGAGGCTCCTATGGCGGCGCAGTGGGTTACTTTAATGGTAAAGGCGACTTTGATACTTGCATCGTTATTCGTTCCGCGTATGTCGAAAACGGCATTGCCACCGTTCAAGCTGGCGGAGGCGTTGTCCTCGACTCGTCTCCACAAGGTGAAGCCGACGAAACTCGTAATAAAGCCCGTGCGGTGATCCGCGCCATTGCCCAAGCCCACCAAGTTGAGGAGTTATTTTAATGGCTAATATCTTACTACTCGATAATGTCGACTCCTTCACCTACAACTTGGTCGACCAATTACGCGCTGGTGGTCATCACGTGGTGATCTACCGCAACACCGTTAATGCGGCACATGTTTTATCTGTATTGAATCAGCTCGATGATGCGATTTTAGTCCTTTCACCGGGCCCTGGAAAACCCAGTGACGCGGGCTGTATGCCGGAAGTACTTAAATCAGTAATAGGCACCATTCCTGTCATTGGCATCTGCTTAGGGCATCAAGCCATTGTTGAAGCTTATGGCGGAACAGTCTCCCCTGCGGGTGAAATTTTACACGGCAAAGCATCAATGGCGACCCACGATGAACAAGCCATGTTTACCGGCTTAGAAAACCCTATTTCAGTGGCTCGCTATCACTCTTTAGTGGGTAGCCAAATCCCTGAATCATTAACTATTTGCGCACAATCCAATGGCATGGTCATGGCGGTGCGCAATGATGAACAGCGAGTGTGTGGATTCCAGTTTCACCCCGAATCCATCTTAACCACCCAAGGAAAATTGTTGTTAGAAAATACGGTGGCATGGGCGCTTTCTTCCCCCAACAAAACAACATCACATTCGCACTAATGGGACACAGAGAGCCAATCATGCAAAACATTTACGATAAATTATTTAAGGCGCAAGCGTTAACTCAACAAGAGAGCCAATATTTATTTAACGCGATTATTCAAGGTGAACTCACTGAACCCCAACTTGCTGCCGTCTTGATCAGCATGAAAATGCGTGGCGAACAACCACAAGAAATTGCCGGTGCTGCATTGGCATGCTTAGAAAACGCCCAACCTTTCCCACGCCCTGACTATCAATTCAGTGATATTGTCGGCACAGGGGGAGACGGCGCCAACAGTATTAATATTTCCACCGCCAGCGCATTTGTGGCGGCAGAATGTGGGATCAAAGTCGCGAAACACGGCAACCGCAGCGTTTCCAGTCGTTCAGGTTCATCGGATCTACTCGCCGCCTTTGGCATTGCTTTAGATTTAAGCGCTCAAAGTGCCCGTGATGCGTTAGACGAATTAGGCTTATGTTTCTTATTTGCGCCGCAATATCACAGTGGATTCCGCCATGCCGCGCCGGTACGTAGCCAATTAAAAACCCGTACTTTATTTAATGTTCTGGGCCCATTAATTAACCCAGCTCGCCCACCGTTAGCTTTAGTGGGCGTCTATCAAGATTCATTGGTTGAACCGGTAGCAAAAACCATGCAAATGCTTGGGTTTACCCGCGCTGCTGTGGTACATAGTGGAGGGATGGATGAAGTTTCACTTCATGCACCAACCCATGTCGCCGAGTTAAAAAATGGTGAGGTTCAGCAATATACTCTGACAGCTGAAGATTTTGGCTTAGCGCCTTATCAGCTGAAAGATTTGGAAGGCGGTACCCCAGATGAAAACCGTTTTCTACTGACACAATTATTACAAGGTCATGGTCAAGCTGCTCATGAAGCTGCTGTCGCCGCAAATGTCGCCATGTTATTACGTATTAATGGCTACGAAGATTTAAAAGAAAACAGCGAACACGCACTCAATATTATTCGTAGCGGTAAAGCATTTGACCGCGTTCTGGCACTAGCTGCAAGGGAGCACTAAGATGAAAGGCACTGTATTACAAAAGATTGTGGATGATAAATTTGCCTATTTAATAGAGCGCAAACAGCGTCAACCGCTGGCAAGTTTTCAATCTGAAGTGCAACCTGCTCAACGAAATTTCTACTCAGCCTTACAAGCAAAGCGCCCTGTATTTATTTTAGAGTGCAAAAAAGCGTCTCCATCCAAGGGGCTTATCCGTGAAGATTTCGATCCTGCAGTGATTGCGGGCATGTATGCCCCTTATGCTTCTGCAATTTCAGTTTTGACTGACGAAAAATATTTTCAAGGCAAAATGGATTATTTGACCATCGTCAGCAATACCGTGAAACAACCCGTTCTGTGCAAAGATTTCATCGTTGACCCTTATCAGATATACCTTGCTCGCTATTACCAAGCGGATGCCATTTTATTAATGCTGTCCGTATTAAATGATGAACAATACCTTGCCCTTGCCGATGTTGCACACCAACTGAATATGGGCGTACTCACCGAAGTGAGCAACGACGAAGAGCTGGAACGTGCGATAACATTGAAAGCCAAGGTGGTTGGGATCAACAACCGCGATCTGCGCGATATGTCTATCGATTTAAATCGTACACGTCATCTCGCTCCGCGTTTACCGGCTGGAACCGTGGTGATCAGCGAGTCAGGTATTCTTCAACATCAACATATTCAAAGCCTTGCAGATGTCGCGAACGGCTTCTTAATTGGTAGTGCCCTGATGGAGCAAGCGGACTTACCTCAAGCACTGCGTAACCTGCTGATTGGTGAGCATAAAGTGTGTGGATTAACCCGTGAACAAGATGCTAAAGCCGCATTTGCTGCAGGCGCTAACTTTGGTGGACTGATTTTTGCTGAAAAATCCCCCCGTAAAGTGACACTGTCACAGGCAAGGCAAATTATTCATGCTGCACCACTTAAATTTGTGGGCGTTTTCCGTAATCAATCCGCAGATTTTGTGGCGCATATTGCCCAACAATTGGCGTTGCATGCGGTTCAGCTACACGGTGATGAAGATAATACCTACATGGCACAATTACGTGAAATGTTGCCAACTCACTGCCATATTTGGAAAGCGCTGAATATGGCTGATAGCCAAATCGTCGATTATGACCCTGCGTTAATTGATTTACTGCTATTAGATAACGGCGCGGGTGGTACAGGAAAAACCTTTGATTGGTCATCAATACCAACAAATAGTGGCCACAAACTGATGGTGGCTGGCGGACTTAGCCCTGAAAACTGCCAACAAGCCGCCCAACTCGTCTGCAATGGGCTTGATTTTAACTCTGGCATTGAAGTCGAACCGGGTATTAAATCCGAACAAAAATTAAACCAAGTCTTTGATGCATTGAAATCAGCCCGTATGGCGATTTAGCACAAAGCCATATCAATCATACTGAACATATAAACTTAAAATGGATAATAAATAATGAGCAAATTAGACCCCTATTTCGGTGAGTTTGGTGGGCAATATGTCCCAGAAATTTTGATCCCAGCATTGAACCAGCTAGAAGATGCCTTTATTGACGCACAAAATGACCCTGCGTTCCTAACCGAATTCCATGACCTACTTAAAAACTATGCGGGTCGTCCAACTGCATTAACTCTGTGCCGCAACCTGACAGCAGGAACCAAAACTAAACTTTATTTAAAGCGCGAAGATTTACTTCACGGTGGCGCGCACAAAACCAACCAGGTGTTGGGTCAAGCATTACTCGCCAAACGTATGGGTAAAAATGAAATTATCGCTGAAACGGGCGCGGGTCAGCACGGTGTTGCTACCGCCCTTGCTTGCGCCTTATTAAATATGAAGTGCCGTATCTACATGGGTGCAAAGGACGTTGAACGCCAATCTCCGAACGTGTTTCGCATGAAGCTCATGGGCGCCGAAGTGATCCCTGTACATAGCGGCTCTGCAACCCTAAAAGATGCTTGTAATGAAGCGCTAAGAGACTGGTCTGGCAGTTATGAAACCGCACACTATTTATTAGGCACGGCGGCGGGTCCTCACCCATATCCGACCATTGTGCGTGAATTTCAGCGCATGATCGGTGATGAAGCCAAACAGCAAATTTTAGATAAAGAAGGTCGCCTACCGGATGCGGTGATCGCCTGTATCGGCGGCGGTTCCAATGCTATCGGTATGTTCGCGTCATTTATTCCTGAAGAAAGCGTCGGATTAATTGGTGTTGAGCCTGCCGGTCACGGTATTGAATCAGGGCAACACGGAGCACCGTTAAAACATGGCCGTGTTGGAATTTATTTCGGCATGAAATCCCCAATGATGCAAACCTCTGAAGGGCAGATTGAAGAATCTTACTCCATCTCAGCAGGGTTAGATTTCCCATCAGTGGGGCCTCAACATGCACACTTAAACAGTATTGGTCGTGCGGAATATGTTTCGATTACCGATGATGAAGCGCTAAACGCCTTTAAATTACTGTCACGCAAAGAAGGGATTATTCCTGCATTAGAGTCATCTCATGCACTGGCTTACGCCCTCAAAATGGCAGAACAAAATCCAAACAAAGAGCAGTTGTTAATTGTCAATTTATCCGGTCGTGGTGATAAAGACATTTTTACGGTACATGATATTTTGACCAGCAAAGGGGAAATCTAATGACGCGTTATACTCAACTTTTTCAGCGTTTAAACCAACAAAATCAAGGCGCTTTTGTTCCCTTTGTCACGTTAGGCGACCCTGATGCTGAGCTTTCTTTAAAAATTGTCGATGCGTTAATTGCCGGTGGTGCAGATGCCTTAGAGATAGGCATCCCCTTCTCTGACCCTTTAGCGGATGGCCCGACAATTCAAAATGCCAATTTACGTGCCTTTAAAAGCGATATCACACCGACGTTATGCTTTGAATTATTAGCGCGTATTCGAGCCAAACACCCTGATATGCCGATAGGCTTATTGGTGTATGCTAACTTAGTTTTCACCAATGGGATCGACCATTTTTATCAGCGTTGCCAACAGGCTGGCGTAGATTCCGTTTTAGTTGCCGATGTACCAATGCGTGAATCAAAGCCATTTCGTGAATCAGCCATCGCCCACGGCATCGCCCCTATCTTTATTTGTCCACCAAATGGGGATGACGCACTGCTAAAAGAGATTGGAGAACATAGCCAAGGTTATACGTATTTACTCTCTCGAGCTGGTGTCACTGGCACAGAGCAGCGAGCGCAAATGCCATTAACCCATTTAGTGAGCAAATTAACCCAATATGGCGCAGCGCCAGCGCTTCAAGGATTTGGTATTTCAGAGCCAGCTCAAGTGACTGAAGCCATTCGTAATGGCGCTGCGGGGGCAATATCGGGGTCTGCTGTGGTAAAAATCATTGAAAATAACCTACAGCAACCACAAGAGATGCTCAGTAAATTAACGGAGTTTGTGGCAAATATGAAAGCCGCCACGCAGAAATAGTCGCCTTAATTTATTTTCTTCATTGTGTCAGAAAGCCATCCATATTTTGATGGCTTTTTTATTTCAAATAGCCGTTAATGTATTCAATTGCTTTTGTCAAATTTCTACTTCGAGGATAATATTTAAAATATATTAGGTAAAGTCACTCAGTCTAATTTAGTTTAAATATCTATCTTGGTATTTAATTATAGAATTAAATTTCCACTCTGATTATTGGTCTTTCTTAAAATTGTGAACTCAATGTTAAATAAAATATACATAATTTAACATTGAGTTCTCTACTCATTATATTCTTTATTCTCTAAAAACGAAAAATCCGGGAATATATTCCCGGATTTCTTTACTGCTTTCTAATCCATTAGCGAGCAAGAATAAACTTGCTTAAGTCCTTAAAAAATTAGAAGCGGTAACCCACGCCAAACATAAATACAAATGGGTCTAAACGAGTATCAACTTTAACGCGGTCTTCACCTGCTTTGAATTTAACGTCAGTGTCAATATTCATCCACCAAACAGAGGCGTTTAACATCCAGTTTTCATCAAGCATGTAGTCCATACCTGCTTGCGCTGCAAAGCCCCAAGAGCTTGACAGGTCTAGGTCAGACAGACCAGCTTCTTTACCAGTGCTATTAAATTTCTCATCAAAGAAGAAGGTATAGTTCAGACCTGCACCTAAATAAGGACGCAGTTTATCTTCTTTACCGCCGAAGTAATATTGAGCCATCAGAGTTGGTGGTAAGTGTTTAACTGTTGCAATATTACCTGTTGGACCAGTACCAACTTTATGCTCAAACGGAGTCGCTGCTAATAATTCCACACCAATATTATCGGTGATCATATAACCGAAAGTTAAACCTAATTGGGTATTATTATTTGCATCAAAATGACCTAAATTTGCATTGCCTAATTTAACGTCATCGCCACCAACATTTGGTCTTACCGTAGCCGTACCTGCACGGAATAAAAAGTCGCCAGCTTCATGAGCAAATGAAGCCGCTGGAGCTAAAGTTGCAGCAGCCAATACAAGCGCAGTGAGTTTTTTCATTGTCAATCCCATTCCTATGTTTATTATTTAGCAAAATATAGCCTATTCTTAAATTTAATATTCAAATCAAGATCACATCTTTTGCTAATTTATATATTTCGTAATAAAGCTGAGTTTATTATTCCATTACTGGTTTTTTCTATTTTGATTTGAATCAATTTTCATGAAATAACTATTAAAATAAGAAATGATTTTATATTAATGGCTAATTAAACTGCGATTTAAATATATATTTAAAATACACCTTTAGGATTATTCTTTATTAATAGAGATGCACTCATTTATTGAGTAGCGCACCTATTTAGGCTAACTCCCAGACTTTTCTTATCTTTCTCTACCTATACGTCCGATACTCAGTTACAATCATCGTCAAATTTTTATTCCGTTTGTAGATAGGAGCAGTTACATGTCCATTTCGGCCAACTCACTCTTTCGTGACAGCATCAACTTTTTTAAAAACCAGTTGAATGGCCTCTTCACCATTGTGTTAATCGCCACCGCAATCAGCGTGATTGTCTACGCAATGTTAATTCCTAATGAACGGATGATTGGCGTGTTACTTGAAGCGCAGAACCAGCTACTTGAAGCGGGTAATGCTGGGTTACAAAATTGGGTACTGAACTTACCTGAAGACGAGAAAAACAGCATTCTGCGTGTGTCTATGGGCTTGATTTTATCCGTAGCATTGGGAAGTTTGGTACTGATGTGCGGCGTGCTTTCTTATATCGCCAATTTATCTCGCGGTGAAGCCGTGAACGGGACTCAAGCATTGGTTTCATCATTACCTAAAGCCCCTGCGATGTTCCTGCTGCTGATTATCTGTTCCTTATTAATTCAGCTGGGTATCACCTTGATGGTACTTCCTGGTCTGATTTTGGCGATTGGCTTTTCTCTAGCTCCTGCCATTTTAATGAATGAAAAAGTGAATCCATTTAATGCCATGGGCAGAAGCTGGAAGCTGGCGTTTGCCAATTGGCGTATCGCTGCCCCAATGATTTTAATTTGGATGGCAACGCAAATGTTAGTGAGTATGCTGTTAAGCAGCCTGCAACTGAATCATATTGTGGTCAATGGTATTTCATTCCTGATCAACAACATGATTGCCGCTTTTGCCTTAATTTACTTTTTCCGTTTATATATGCTGAGTAGCAAAAACGCATAACGCATTACGCATAAATAGAAACAGATTTAATGATCTAAAAAGGGCATCTCTTCAAAGTGACGCCCTTTTGTTTTTCATTCTATCGAAACCATTACTCTGACAATTTATTATCAACGATTCCTTCCTCACTCTCCTTGCGTTCTTCAACACTTTTTTGCTGAATATGCTGTTTACTCTGGATCAAGCGGATAGCGAAATAGATATCTGGCACTACCAGTAAATCATCATCAGAACGACTAATTTTATTTTGTGATAACCAACGGTTTAGGGATGTTCTTCGCCCAGCCAACACCAGCGTTACCCCTTTCGCTTTTAATGACGTCACGAGCTCATTAAGTGCAGAGAAAACGCTCACGTCGTTATGGGTGAAGCTAACGGCAGCGTCCACAATGACCCACGCCGGACGTTTACGCTGGCTATCGATATGCTTATTTAAACGATCTTTAAAATAGTTAACATTGAAATAGGTCAACGGTGAGTTAAAGCGATAAATCAGCACCCCTTCAACCGCCTGAATATCATTATCAGGGTTCATAGAGTGCAACATGCCCTGTTCATCGACCCCTAATAATTGATCTGTTGGGCGGAATATCACCCGCAAAAATTGCAGCAAACCTAACAACACGGCAAAACCCACGCCGCTGATCAAGCCGACCACTAGCACTGCGCATAAAGTAAAAACGCATAAGAAAAAGGCTTGTCGGTTACGTTTACGCATAGAATAAATGCTGCGAAAGCTAATCAGTGAAAACGTGGATACTACCAGCACCATCCCTAATGCAGGCATCGGAATATAACCCAACAAATCCATCGAAAACAGCAACACCACCAAAATAGTAAGCGCGGCAATGACCGATACCATCTGCGTTTTACCGCCCATCATATCGTTTACAGCAGTTCGGCTACTGGCCGCACTCACCGCAAATCCTTGAGATAATGCAGACGCGATATTCGCCATGCCTAAGGCGCGCAACTCTTGGTCTGCATCCACGGTATAACCATTTTTGCTGGCAAAGCTTCGCGCCGTCATCATAAAGCTCACAAAGCTGATGACTGCCAAGTTTAAGGATGGCGTCACCAAGTCCCGCAATAAGCCGGGATTAAAATCCGGTGCCGCTATAGAGGGTAATCCATTACCCAGATTACCGACGGTACTAATGCCATATTGCTCAAGATTGAAAACAATGCTGGCGCTGGTTGCCAAGACCATCGCAATTAACAATGAAGGCCATTTACTGCGTACCCGTTTGATGACCATCGTCACCGTTAGCGTTAATACCGCCACCGTTAATGTCGGAATATGGGTTTCCGATAGCGCGAGCGGTAGCGCTACTAAACGCTCGATAAACCCAGAAGGCAGGGAATCAATACCAAAAATTTTGCCTAACTGGCTGACAATAATGGTCAGTGCGACCCCATTTAATAACCCTTGTAAAATCGGTCCGGATAAGAAATCGGCAAACATCCCCAGACGAAAACGTGCCGCAATCAGGCACCATATTCCCGTCATTAAGCTCATCACAATAATTAATTGCCAACGGGTGTTTTCATCCCCCATCGCCAAGGGCGCAACGGCAGCGGCGATCACCGCACAGGTTGCCGCATCCGGCCCAATGATTAATTGTTTAGAGGTTCCAAACAATGCATACATCAACATCGGTAAAATACAGGCATATAGCCCGACAATGGCATTGATCCCCATGAGTTCAGCATAAGCAATTGCCACAGGCAGCGCCACGGCGGCGACCGACAGCCCCGCTTTCACATCCGGTCCCAAGTTCGCCAACTGATATTGGCTAAAGGTTTGTAAACCGGGCATCAGATTAAATAATCGCGCCTTTATCATGGAAAAATCTCTAAAAATTAATCAGTTAATTTCTTGTGTAGACTATTTATATCCGAACTATTAAAGTTTATCTAGGACTAAGTCAAATAAGGGTAAAATAGTGCAAATTTGATTGGTTTACAGGCTTAATTCTTGGTAAAAGAGAGCAAACTTTTAACAATCTGCGCAAAATCAGTTAAACTACGCCACTACGTTTAAGTTGACTCTGTTTGAATTGACTCTATTTAAGCTGATTATGTTCACGTTAAGGATCTGAATCCACCGTTATGAAACAACTTATTGATTTTATTCCTTTGGTTATCTTTTTTCTCTTTTATAAGCAATACGATATTTATGTTGCTAGCCAATCATTACTGATAACCACCCCGATTTCCTTATTGGTCACTTACTTTATTTATAAAAAAGTGGAAAGAGTGGCAAAAATCACCTGTGCGATTGTGATGGTATTTGCAGGGTTAACGGTGTTATTTCATAGCGCTGACTTTATCAAATGGAAAGTCACCATTATTTATGCTCTTTTTGGTATTGCTCTGTTTGCGAGCCAATGGTTTACAGAAAAACCACTCATTCAAAGAATGCTGGGTAGCAACCAAGAAATTAAATTAGCAGACAGCTATTGGTTAAAATTAAATACCGCTTGGGGTATTTTCTTTATTGCTTGCGCTGTTATTAATATTTACGTGGCTTATTGGATGGCTGAGAGTGTCTGGGTCAATTTTAAAGTGTTTGGACTGACGGCTGGCACCTTAATTTTCACAATCCTTAGCGTGGTATATATTTTCAAACACATGACTAAAGAGCCTCAGGCAGAAAAGCCAGAAGAGTAATTTATTTCTTCGAATTATTATGATGATAAATAAGCTGCGCACTTTCGCAGCTTTTTTATGCCTATCACAGTGATTTGTTACAATTATCTGTGACTGGATGTACTCTAGCGGTTTACTATACTTATGTTTGTTTGCTATAAATGAGCAACAAAATCATAGTGTTTAATTCCTTTTAATAAAGAGTTTGATATGCAATTACCTAACGGTGAACTCGTTTTACGTACTTTGGCAATGCCTTCAGATACCAATGCGAATGGCGATATTTTTGGTGGCTGGCTAATGTCTCAAATGGATATTGGCGGCGCGATTTTAGCAAAAGAAATTGCTCTGGGTCGCGTAGTAACAGTGGCAGTCAATGGCATTAAATTTCAAAAACCAGTTGCTGTTGGTGATGTTGTTTGTTGTTATGCTCGCTGCTTAAAAACAGGGAAAAGTTCCGTCACTATCAATATTGAAGTGTGGGTGAAAAAAGTGGCAACCCACCCTGTAGGTCAGCGTTATCAAGCTACTGACGCAGTATTTACTTATGTGGCGGTCAATGATGACAATACGCCTCGTGCATTACCTGAAGATAAACAACATTTCGAATTAGAAAGTTCACAGCCTCAAGCTTAATTATTCAGATACAGTAAGGGCGCTTCATAAGCGCCCTTTTTTGATCCCGATATTTCCTAGCATTTAAGCTTGGCTTACTGTGCCATCCACTTTGAAGTAAATTTCAGTGGTATAGCCTTTCGCTGGCAGCTTTTCATATTTCCAACGGTTCATTGCACGCTTCACGTCTCGCTCAAACATCCCTTTCGGTGACGCTTCGACAAACTCAATATTCTGCACTCGCCCATCTTCATCGATGTCATAGCGTACTTTCACATAACCATTTTTTCCTAGACGACGAGCGCGGTCTGGGTATTCAGGCGCTTGTTTACTTAATGCTTTTGGACCACGTTGCCCCGTAGATTGGTTAGATGCTGTTGCATTATTTTTGACGTTAGTATCAGTTCCGCGCGTGTTGGTGACTTCTTTTGGCGTAGTATCTGTATTTGTGGATGGTGTTTTGTTCATCGCCAGTTGTTTCTCAACGGGTTTAACTGGCTCTTGAACTTTTTTCGGTTCTTTTTTAGGTTCTTTCTTCGGTTCAGGTTTCTTTTTTACTTCTGGTTTTTTCTGCGGTAAGACTATCGCCGGTTCAACAATAGGCTCGGGTTCAATGATAGGTTCAGGTTCAACGACCGGCTCTGGCTCTGCCTGTGTTTCGGCTGGTGTAGTGGCGGCTGGTTCAGCAAAGGAAAGCATTGCTATCGAGATTGGCTCCTCAGGTTGAGGAAATTTCGGTTGATTAAAAATCCACGCCATAGCCAAGCCCGCATGAATTGATAATGAAACAGCAATGATCACTAACAGTCTGATACCACGCATATGCAATTTTTACCCTACACCGTTTACTTATTGAATATGGCTAATAGTTTAAATGCAAATAGCAATCATATTCAATAAGGTTTAGCGAACAAAGTTAAAAATGTGAGTATAAACGTGAATACCCTTACTCAATCCACTGTGTAAATAACAGGGAATGACGACGTTTATAGATGTCCATTTTGCGGAGCGAATAAATGTGCATATTGCGGCGAGAGTGTCTTTCTAACCAACGGCGACGGCGGCGAACGACTTGTCTTAGCATTCTCCAGCGACCCACTTCTTGCCTACTGCGTCTCATCTTTTTAATCCTTATCAGGTGTGTGTTCGTAACAGCGAAATATTATATGCCTTTACTCACGAGAACCAAGAGGAAGTTATCAAGGAAAAAACAAAATCATCACGCAAAAAATGGAGTTGAACCAATTAATTTATCATTAATTGCACTTTTATCTATTTAACTCAGTTTTTATTCAGAACTTTTACTAAATTCTGGTATGTTTATTCTTAGTCTATATTTAATAAGACATATTTTCTTTTTTCGACTCTTTTTCTCTCTGTCAGTGAGGCTTGTTATCCATTATGGCAACCGTCTACACCTTAATGAGTTGGTTACTATTTTTTCTGTATTGGTTAATTGTGGCTGGGGTTACTGTTCGTATCCTCGTCACACGTCGCCCCGTCACCTCAGCGATGACATGGTTGCTGATCATTTATATCCTGCCACTGGTGGGGATCATCGCGTATGCTGCATTTGGTGAACTTCATTTAGGTCGACGTCGTATCGATAAAGCCCATCAAATGTGGCCATCAGTTGCTACTTGGCTGGAAAATCTACGCCTCTCCAAACACATTTTTGCTAATGATAACAGCCCCGTTGCGGAGCCATTATTCCAACTGTGTGAGAAACGCCAAGGTATTGCAGGCGTCAAAGGCAACCGCATTCAATTACTGACCACCAGCGAAGACTCACTAAAAGCCATTGCCAATGATATTAATAATGCTAAGAACTCTATCGAAATGGTGTTCTATATTTGGCAACCAGGTGGGCTAGTCGATGAAGTCACTGAAGCCCTTCTCAATGCGGCAAAACGTGGTGTTAAATGCCGTATTATGGTGGACTCCGCAGGAAGCTGGCATTTTTTCCGCAGTGATTATCCCGATAAAATGCGTGCCGCAGGGATTGAGTTTGTCGAATCTCTAAAAGTCAACCTTATGCGTTTTTTCCTGCGCCGTATGGATTTACGCCAGCATCGTAAAATCGTTGTCATTGATAACTATATCTCCTACACCGGCAGTATGAACATGGTGGATCCGCGCTACTTTAAACAAGATGCGGGTGTCGGTGAATGGGTAGATATTTTAGTTCGTATGGAAGGCCCAGTGAGCACCACATTAGGGATTGTCTACGCCTTTGACTGGGAAATGGAAACAGGACAACGCATTTTACCGCCGCCACCAGATAGCAATATCATGCCGTTCGAGCAAGATAACGGACATACTACCCAAATGATTGCTTCAGGCCCGGGTTTCCCTGAAGAACTTATCCAGCAATCATTAATGACGGCTATGTTCTCCGCTCGTAAGCAGCTGATCATGACCACCCCATACTTTGTACCAAGTGATGATTTGCTGCATGCAATCTGTACCGCAGCGATGCGCGGCGTTGATGTCAGTATCATCATGCCTCGCCATAATGACTCTTTCTTAGTTCGTTGGGCAAGCCGCTCTTTCTATACAGAATTATTGGAAGCTGGCGTGAAAATTTACCAGTTTGAAGATGGGTTGCTGCATACTAAGAGTGTCTGTGTTGATGGGGAATTAAGCTTAGTCGGTTCAGTAAACTTAGATATGCGCAGTTTATGGCTGAACTTTGAAATTACAGTCGTGATTGACGATAAAAGTTTTGGTAGCGATCTGACGCTGGTTCAGTATGATTATATGGCTCGCTCCACACGCTTAGATATTGAAGAATGGGAACAACGCCCGTTCTGGAACCGTGTGATTGAGCGCCTGTGCTACTTCTTTAGCCCATTATTGTAATTATAATAACTATCATCACCATTGCTTAACTGTTAGGAAAACGTCATGAGCCAGAACCCAAGTATTAACCTAATCGATGAAGATGAAATCATTGAAATTGCCTATGACCTTTTCCTTGAAGGTGCGATGGAGAACTTAGAGCCTGCCGACCAAGTGATTTTCGCTTTGCAGTTCGAAGAGTGTGGCGCGGCTGAAATTGTGCCATTCAGTCAAGATTGGCATATTCTCGCCACTCAAGGATTACCTTTAGCGCAAATGAGTGAAGTGGTGATCGGACTTGCTAAAAGCCCAGAGGATGAGATTGACGATATCTTTGCACGAATTCTTATCAGCCGGAACCCTAAGCACCCTTTCCAACATATCGAATGGAAACAGTAAGTAGAAATAAAAGATGGGGGAAATATTCCCTCATCTTTTATTAAACTTTATTCTGCTAAATCCAACGGCAAATGATGCTTCTTAATATAGAGACGCAGATTATTGCGAATATAATCACTCTTATCTAATGGGTATTTTTCCCACGCCGCCACAATATACGGTTCCACCCCATCCGCAAATTCAGGTGAACGCGCGACAGCTTGGATCGCGGTTAATGCAACTTCACTCTTATCCGCAATCATATATTCAAAGTAATTAGCGACCTTTTGGCTAAAATTGACATCATGGGAAGCCGCATACAACGCACTGACGGCAATCTGACTATCAGCATGATTAAATAAGTGTTGGAAATCTTCCACTTTGATCGCTTGCAATTCCTTGAGGATATATCCCGCAAAGCTCACCGTATCTGCATGTTCGCACTGTGCTAATTTGGCTAAAATAGCCGATTGAAACTTCGCTAAATCCGCTTTTTGATACCAATAAATCAGCTGCAATCCACGATTAATTTGCGCAATATTTTGGCTCTCAAGCGTTTGGGCTAAATAGTCCGATGAAGCAGCAACGGAATATTTTGCTAATACTTCCAGTGCCTTCACATGGTAAACGTTGAGTATTTCGTTATCTAATATACGAGCGAGTTGCTCAATGCCCTTTTCCGATAATGACGGTAACTTTTTCAGTCCTTCTAGCGCCACCAGCTTCGTTTTTTCATTATCTTCATGATGAAATAGGTTGAATAACGTAGTTTCATCACCGCCCATCCGATGTCCAAACCAACCAGTATCATATTGCTGAATAATTTCATCTAGCCAGCGTTCATACCAATCCAAGAAATGACTTTCATAAGCAAACTGATACGGTGTTGGCGAGTCACACCATTCGTGGGTATAAACCAGTCGCCCGGCATGTTTGCCCGTCACCACCAGCAGGATGTCATACGTACAGCCGCAAGTGCCAAGGTAAAACAGCCCTTGGTGAAGCAAACTTTCCCGTGAGTCGTACTCTTCATCACTACAATCTTCCGCTAAGTGACTGAGTGTTTGCCACTCTTCATTGCTCATGGTTGGGCTAAGCACGCAAGGTAATGCCACCGCATCATAACGATTTTCACTGTCTTCAAAGCGCTCTATACCGTAGTAAGGGCCTGCACCGCCATTACCCAATTGCGTCATAAATTGCACATATTCTTGGGGTAATTGCACACCAGTACGTCGCTGCCACTGTGCTATCTGTGCCATATCCAAAGGTGGATTGAGCTGATAATGGTGGCTGTCCGCTCCGAACAACGCTTCATCGCTGTCCATTTGCTTAGCAAGGGGGAGTTTTTGTTGAATACGTTGGATTTGGTCATCTGCATAGCGCTGGTTGATGGCTATCCATGTTTGATGGATCTGCTGCAAGTGGTCACTCATTAATGGTTACTGCCCTATAAGTTTTAATTATTTATTTTTAATATTATCGTCTTTAATATCATTGCCTTTAATATCATAGCTAACTGATTATTTTAAGTAGCAATTAGGTTTGAATTTTCTGAAAACTGTTCCCCATAAAAAAGCTCCACTTTATGAATGATAAAGGGAGCCTTAATACAACAATAAAACGCAAATCTTATCGATTACAGTGGGTCAATTTTCAAACAAGACACTGCATGCTTGAAACTTCCTTCTAGTAATGGGCGGGTTTTAGCGCATTCAGCATCCGCACTTGGGCAGCGGGTTCTGAATACACAACCTGAAGGCGGGTTAATTGGTGATGGCAATTCCCCCTCAAGCAGCTCAATTTGCTTATTTTTTTCCTTATCTGGATCCGGTACTGGCACCGCAGACATCAATGCGCGCGTATAAGGGTGCAGCGGGTTGTTATACACTTCGTCGTAAGTTCCCAGCTCCACCGCATGTCCTAAATACATGACGAGTACGCGGTCTGAAATGTGTTTGACCACCGCGAGATCGTGGGCAATAAAGATTAAAGAAAGCTTCATTTCCCGCTGAAGTTCTTGCAGTAAGTTCACCACTTGCGCTTGAATGGAGACGTCCAGCGCAGACACTGGCTCATCACAAATCACCAATTTCGGCTCTAAAATCAGCGCCCGTGCAATCCCAATGCGTTGACATTGGCCACCAGAGAATTCATGAGGATAGCGGTTGATCAGATTGGGTAGTAACCCGACTCGCATCATCATTTTTTTCACTTTTTCAGTGATTTCTTTTTGTGGCATCTTCGGATGATAAGTTTTTAGTGGCTCCGCGATAATATCTCCAATCGTCATCCGTGGGTTTAAGGATGCCAGTGGATCTTGGAAAATCATTTGAATATCGCTACGCACATTACGCCACTGTTTGTCGTTCATGGTGAGCAAGTTTTGCCCTAGCCACGTCACCGTGCCACTGGTAGATTTCACCAAACCAATTAATGCACGTGCAAATGTGGATTTACCGCAGCCAGATTCCCCCACCACACCCAAGGTTTCCCCTTCGTATAAACGTAGTGTCACCCCATCGACGGCTTTTAAACTTTTATCCGGCTGCCAGAACCATTGTTGTTTATCTCTGATGGAAAAATGCACTTTTAAGTCATTGACTTCCAGCAGCACCTGCCTATTTTCTTGGCTCATACTAATTCCTCCACAGGCTTAAAGCAGGCACGTAAACGTGATTGTGCAAAACTGGCTAATTGAGGTTCTTGCTCTACACAGTGCTGGTTTGCATATTGGCAACGCGGTGAGAACGGACACCCTTTTGGTAAGCGTAATAAGTTTGGCGGGTTGCCTGGGATCGTGGCTAAGTTATCGTCATCACCATCTAAGCGCGGCACTGCCGCTAATAAACCCAGCGAATATGGATGAGATGGCTGATAGAAAATATCTCGTGCGCTGCCATACTCCATCGTGCGCCCCGCATACATTACGAGTACCTTGTCACACACACCAGCGACAACCCCTAAGTCGTGGGTAATTAAGATGATCGCGGTATCAAATTCCTGCTTCAGTTCATTCAGCAAGGTCATGATCTGCGCTTGTACCGTGACGTCCAAGGCGGTTGTCGGTTCATCGGCGATCAGCAATTTTGGTTGGCACAGTAGCGCCATCGCAATCATCACACGCTGGCGCATCCCACCAGAAAACTCATGCGGATACATATTCATGCGTTTACGAGCTTCTGGCATTTTTACCGCATCCAACATACGTACGGATTCTTCAAAGGCCTCTTTCTTACTCATCCCTTTGTGCAGCATCAACACTTCAGATAACTGCGTACCAATTTTCAGGTATGGGTTGAGGGAGGTCATGGGGTCTTGGAAAATCATGGAGATCTCTTCCGCGCGCATGCGGTTAAGCTCTTTCTCCTTGAGGTTTAAAATCTCACGGCCATTAAACATGGCGGAGCCACCTACTCGGCCATTTTTTGCCAGCAATCCCATCAAGGCAAAAGCGGTTTGGGATTTCCCCGAGCCGGATTCCCCCACAATTCCCAGAGTTTCCCCAGCACTCAATTCAAAATTGAGTTTATTCACCGCCGTCACATCCCCATCTTGGGTAGCAAATGTGACGTTTAAATCTTGCACCGATAATAAAGGGCTTTTGCGTGTTGAATGTTCCATAAATTAGCCCCTTAGCGATCTTTCGGGTCGAGGGCATCACGTAAGCCATCGCCGATAAAGTTAAAACAGAACAACGTGATAACTAAGAACCCAGCGGGGATCAGCAGTAACCACGGCGTGACTTCCATAGAGTTAGCGCCATCACTGAGTAAAGCACCCCAGCTACTGAGTGGCTCTTGCGTTCCTAAGCCAAGGAAGCTTAAGAATGACTCAAACAGGATCATACTTGGGACTAATAATGATGCGTAAACCACGACCACACCCAGTACGTTCGGTACGATATGACGCAGGATAATGTGGCGGGTGCTAACACCGCAGACTAACGCCGCTTCAATAAACTCTTTGCGTTTTAACCCTAATGTTTGCCCACGCACGATACGCGCCATATCCAGCCATGACACCATCCCAATGGCCACGAAGATCAATAGGATATTGGTACCGAATAACGTCACTAACAAAATAACGAAGAACATAAATGGGAAGGAGTTTAAAATCTCCAGTAAGCGCATCATGATGGAGTCGACTTTACCACCCACATAACCTGCCAGTGAGCCATATAAGGTGCCGACCACCACCGCGACTAATGCCGCCGCTACGCCGACCATTAACGAAATTCGTCCACCAATTGCCACGCGCACAAGTAGATCACGCCCTGAAGCATCGGTTCCAAAATAGTGTCCCGTCGCCCAATCAGGTGGCGTCGACATCATTTCCCAGTCGGTATCATCATATAAAAACGGCGATAACATCGGGGCAAAAATCACAAACAGCGTGATAAAAAATAGCACGCATAGGCTAACAATTGCCGCACGGTTATGCATAAAGCGTCGTCTTGCATCTTGCCAAAGACTGCGCCCTTCAATATCTAATTGCTCAGAAAAATTTTCCAGAGCTTCACTATTTTTGTTGTTTAATAACATAGTGTTTCTCCGGTTCTAGTAACGAATTTTCGGGTCGATGACGGCATACAGCACATCGACAATAGCATTAAAGGCAATGGTCAATACCCCAACTAAAATCGTTAAGCTGAGCACTAACGAGTAATCACGGTTCAGTGCGCCATTGACGAACAACTGCCCAATTCCCGGTAAGCCGAAAATGGTTTCAATCACCATTGAGCCCGTGATGATCCCCACAAATGCAGGCCCCATATAAGAGAGCACTGGCAGTAATGCAGGTTTTAACGCATGGCGGAAAATAATGGTACGCAGCGGTAATCCTTTTGCTCGTGCAGTACGAATAAAGTTTGAGTGCATGATCTCAATCATCGAGCCACGGGTAATACGCGAAATACTGGCGATATACGCCAAAGAGAGCGCCACCATCGGCAAAATCATGTGCGTGACATTACCACCATCCCAGCCTCCACCGGGGAGCCATTTCAAGTGAATGGCAAAAATTAGCACCAAAAGTGGTGCCACAACAAAGCTTGGGATGACAACCCCCGTCATGGCGAATCCCATGACTGTAAAGTCCCATTTGGTATTTTGATTTAATGCGGCAATCACCCCCGCAGTAACACCAAATAACACCGCAACCACAAAGGCTGTGGCGCCTAATTTTGCAGACACAGGAAAGGCTTTCGCAACTAAGTCGTTGACACTGTAGTCTTTATATTTGAAAGAAGGACCGAAATCCCCTTGAGAAAGTTGGAATAAGTAGTTGAAATACTGCTTATACATAGGGTCATTAAGGTGATACTTCGCCTCAATGTTGGCCATAACTTCGGGTGGAAGTTTACGTTCGCCGGTAAACGGGCTACCCGGCGCGAGTCTCATCATGAAAAATGAGATGGTGATAAGAATCAGTAAAGTCGGAATTGCTTCAAGCAAACGACGCAAAATAAATTTAAACATTGCCCTTTCCTACTTCTATTGCCATTTAGGTAATATTGCCATTAGGCTTATAGCTGGCTCACAAGGAGCCAGCCTGTTGTGATTAGTGCTTGATGATATACAGATCTTTAGTATGTAAGTTATCTAATGGATCTTTACCCGTATATCCACCCACGTATGGCTTCACTAAGCGGGTGTTCACATAGTAGTAGAGAGGCACGATACCAGAGTCTTTATCTAACAGTTTTTCAGCTTGTTGGTACAACTCAGCACGCTCTTCATCCGTTTTCACCTGAAGTGTTTTCTTCATGATGGCATCGAAATCTTTGTTTTTATAATGCACGGTATTGTTACTGCTATAAGAAAGCAGCATGTTTAAGAAGGATGACGGTTCGTTATAATCCGCACACCAGCCCGCACGCGCTACGTCATAGTTACCTTGGTGACGGCTATCTAAGAAAGTTTTCCACTCTTGGTTTTCCAGTTTCACATCAGCGCCAATGTTTTTCTTCCACATGGATGATGCGGCTATCGCGATACGTTTATGTAAATCTGACGTGTTATACAGTAAGTTGAATTTCAATGGATTTGATTTGTTGTAACCCGCTTCTTCCAGCAGCTGTTTGGCTTTTTCGTTACGCTGCTCTTGAGTCATGTTCGCATACCAGTCTGGTTTTTCTGTTTTCATGCCACTGGTAAACGGTGGTGTGAAGCCATAAGCAGGAATATCACCTTGCGCTTTCACTTTGTAAGTAATGACATCTCTGTCCATTGAAAGCTTTAACGCTTCACGAACACGCGGGTCATTAAACGGCGGTTTTTCATTATTAATTTCGTAATAATAGATACAGAGATACGGGTTTACACGCAGCTCTTTTGGCATGTTTTCTTGCAGTGACTTGAATTGTTCGATTGGTAAATTGCTATAGGTCATATCAATTTCACCACTGCGGTAACGGTTAACATCAGTGACTTCAGAGGAGATAGGCAGGAAAGTCACTTGGTCAATCACGGTGTTCGCGTTATCCCAATAGGTTGGACTACGTTCTAAAACAATACGTTCGTTAACTGTCCAATCTTTTAATTTATAGGCGCCATTACCCACAAAATTGGCTGGTTGAGTCCACTTAGCACCATATTTTTCGATTGTTTTTTTATTCACTGGTGACATCGAGGAGTGTGCCAATAATTTGGGAATATAAGGGACGGCTTCACTCAAGCTAATCACTAAAGTTTTATCATCCAGCGCTTTAATGCCCAGCTCTTCTGGTTTTTTCTTACCGGCAATAACATCATCAATATTTTTGATATGTGCATACTGCAAATAACTCGCGTATGGGGATGCGGTATCAGGATCTGCGAGTCTGCGCCAGCTATAAACAAAGTCTTCCGCCGTGACAGGGTCACCATTTGACCATTTGGCGCCATCGCGAATTTTAAATGTCCACTCGGTGAAATCTTTATTTTCCCAGCTTGTAGCAGAGCCCGGTAAAATTTCACCATCAGGACCGACAATCGTAATCCCTTCAAAAAGGTCTCTTGCTAAAGCCGACTCTGGAACACCTTCAATTTTATGCGGGTCAAGGGATTGAGGTTCAGAACCATTATTGCGAACCATATTTTGTTTTTCAGCCAGTTCGACACCTGCTGGCACCACTGCACCATAACTTGTCGCCATCGTCCCTGCCATTAACCCAGCAGCAACGCTTAAAGCAACAAATGTCTTATTCAGTAATTTGCTCATTATTTTGGTTACTCCCATACTATTGTTTTGGTTGTGTTGTTGATGCATCTGCCTACTGAGTCAGTAAGCAGTTATTTTGTTTATTACAAAATTATTAATTAGTAGAATTAATATATAACCGCTTAATATCCATGTGATCAAGAGGGTCTTCACCTTTAAATCCTCCGATTGTGGGCTTGATCATCCTTGCACTCACACGGTAATAAACGGGAACTAGCGCAGAGTCCTTATCCAGCAAGGTTTCTGCCTGTTGGTAAATCTGTTGACGAGCTTGGTCATTCGGTGCAGTTAAAGCCTCTAAAAGGAGTTGGTCATAAGCTTTATTTTTATAGGCAGCGGTATTGTTGCTGTTTTCTGACAGTAATGAATTCAAGAATGCAGACGGTTCATTGTAATCGGCGCACCATGTTGCTCTTGCAACCTGATAATTCCCTTCATGGCGATTTTGCAGTGTGGTTTTCCACTCTTGGTTTTGCAGCGTTACCTCTGCGCCAATATTTTTCTGCCACATGGATGCGGCCACAATTGCCTGCTGTTTATTTTGGTCTGAGGTGTTATATAGCAAGGTAAACTTAAGCGGATTTTTGGCGCTATATCCTGCCTCCGCAAGCAACGCTTTCGCACGTTGATAACGCTGTTCTGGCGTGAGCTTTGCCCATTCAGGCTCTGCAAAATTACCATTATGGATAAACGTTGGTGTAAAACCGTAAGCTACCGTCTGTCCTTGATCGATAATTTTATTGGTGATGGTTTCTCTGTCTAAACCTAATTTAATGGCTTCGCGTACCCGAGGGTCAGTGAATGGGGCTTTTTGGTTATTAATTTCATAATAAAACGTACACAGAAACGGACGTACATACAGTTCGTTCGGCTTTTCCGCTTTCATCTTTTTGAACAGTGTTGGGGGAATAGCCGAATTACTAATATCAATTTCTCCACTGCGATAACGGTTGTTATCACTGACTTCAGAGGTAATGGCTAAAAAAGTCGCTTGATCGATCTGCGTTTTTGCGTCATTCCAATATAGCGGATTACGCTTGATGATAATTCGCTCGTTGACCGTCCACTCATCCAACACATAGGCACCATTGCCCACAAAAGATCCCGGTTGAGTCCACTTATCACCATATTTTTCAATAGCTTTACGGTTAACTGGTTTCATTGATGTATGGGAAAGCATATCGATAAAATACGGGACTGGATGGCTTAGGGTGACTTGCAAATGTTTGTCATCAAGGGCTTTGACACCCAACGATTCTTTGGGTTTTTGACCTTTTAAAATAGCGTCTGCATTTTCAATATAAGCATTTTGTAAATAACTGGAATAAGGCGAACCGGTTTTAGGATCCGCTAAACGCTGCCAACTATATACAAAATCCTCTGCAACAACGGGGGTGCCATCGCTCCACTTGGCATCATCTCGCAAGGTAAATGTCCATGTGGTGTAGTTCTCATTCTGCCAGCTCGTTGCCATCCCAGGCACGGCCACTCCATTAATATCGTCGTAAACCAGCCCTTCCAATAAATTTAAAATAATATTGCCTTCAGGCACCCCTTCGACCTTATGAGGATCGAGTGAAGTGACTTCTGAACCGTTATTGACCACTATTTTATTTATGGAAGTTTTATTTGATGAAGATTTATCGGGGATTGATGAGGCTTGAGCTGAAATTGCTAATGAGAAAATGAGACAGGAAAGTAAACTGTGCTTAGTAGTAAGTTTCATCGTTGCGCCTTCTCCATTTCATAGTTACGGTTTTACAGTTAACGTTTCAACGTATGTTGAACGACGTTTGGCACGCCTCCACATTGTTGACTTACTGCTGCTCTAGTCACTGTTTCCTAAGTTGTTTTCTAATTTAACCGCCAAAAGCTTTCCTTAAAGGTGCAATTTTGCTCAGAAAGCTTATAAAAAAAAGTTATAAAAAATTACATTTAGTTAACATTTCAAGTTAGAGAGTCTATTTAAAAGGGGTAACACACTTTCTCAACCTTTAAATACTCAAATAAAAACAACTAGATAATAAAAAACCTTAAATAACTCTTAAAATCTTTATCAACAATAATCCAAACATATCATTAACAATCTCTGATGAGAATAGTGAATAAATTTACGCAGCTCACATTTCCTTACTTTTTATGCCTAATTTTGCAAAAAGTGCGACACATAATCACATTTCAAATTTATCGCGTAGTGGAATTATTTTGGTTGTAAAGGACAGCTTGGTTGCACAGAACACGCCAAAATAATTGAGTGAGTATTTTGAACTCGAAAGGAATAATGGAATGACGGGAAAAGCGGATGAGAATAGCCGTCTCGTAAGACGGCTAAATAATGCTCAAACTATAAAAGACCTGGAAATATGGCTTTAACACCGGTTACAGCGATTTCGATGCCTAATGACATAAGTAGCAGGCCCATGATACGGGTGACAACGTTGATGCCCGTTTGCCCTAAGTAACGAACCAGTAAAGATGCAGAACGGAACAACAGCCAACAGCAAAAAGCGAACAAAATACTGGTTAACGCTAAACCAATAAAGTTCTGCCAGCCAGTCCAACGTGATGACCAGACAATACACGAACTGATTGCCCCGGGACCCGCCATTAACGGAAGCGCTAACGGCACCACCCCAATACTATCTCGCACTGCGGTTTCTGTTTTTTCTTGTTTGTTCTGTTTGTCCTCACCAATTTTACCGCTGATCATCGATAACGCGATGGTGACAATCAGAATTCCCCCCGCAATACGGAATGAGTCAATTGAAATACCAAACAGCTGTAATATCGAGTCCCCCACCAACAGTGATGTGCAGAGAATAATTGCGACTGATGAGTTGGCTATCGTATTAGTTCTATTGCGGCTCGCAACGGTTTGATAGTTTGTCATACTAATAAACACAGGCAGGATACCAACCGGGTTTACTAACGCAAATAGACCAATAAAAAATTTAATATAGCCTGATAAATCAAGTAATGTTGCGCTCACCCATTAATACCCTCATAAAATTCTTAAACAAGAAACGCTTACCTGAACTAATTTTATCACTGAAATCGCTAAAATCCTTAGTTAAAGAACAATTTTGTGCATCTTAATAGAATTATTTATTGCAGCTTATCTTAATGACTAAAAAAGGATGATTTATTCACCTCTTTTTAGCGATAAATTAATCATTTTTTTGCAAATCAAGGAATCCCGTAAAAACGGCATGCTGAATGGAGTCAGCTTGCATATTTTGTGATTTAGATCACTTTATTAAATTCCCTTTTTGTTAATCTAGTCTCAACTGATAAACGCAGTGATCAATCAGTTAATTTTTACTTTTTGAGCTATTTATCTGAGATTTATAAGCCAATTAGCAGGGTGAAAAGCATTATTATTAAGTTTATCTATACTGTTGTTTTAGGTACTTATTTAGAATGGCCACTTTGGACGCTCTAGCCACAACAGCTTTTTTTAGATGCTTTGCTCATTGGCTTAAAAATTTTAACTTTATCAGGAGTAATCTATATGTCCGTAACAAACGTTACTGAACTCAATGAACTTGTTGCTCGTGTCAAAAAAGCTCAACGTGAATTTGCCAGCTTCTCTCAAGAGAAAGTTGATCGTATTTTCCGCGCCGCTGCCCTTGCTGCTGCTGATGCACGAATTCCATTAGCAAAACTCGCGGTTGAAGAGTCAGGCATGGGAATTGTTGAAGATAAAGTGATTAAAAACCACTTCGCTTCTGAGTATATCTACAACGCCTATAAAGATGAAAAAACCTGTGGTGTTCTATCTGAAGACCCAACTTTTGGTACCATCACCATTGCTGAGCCGATTGGTATTATCTGCGGTATCGTTCCAACTACTAACCCAACCTCTACCGCAATTTTTAAATCATTAATTAGTTTAAAAACCCGTAACGCAATTATTTTCTCTCCACACCCACGCGCTAAAATTGCGACCAACCGTGCAGCTGAAATTGTATTGAATGCGGCCATTGAAGCTGGCGCACCGAAAGATATTATTGGCTGGATTGACTCCCCTTCTGTTGAGCTATCCAATGCCCTGATGCACCACCCTGACATTAACCTGATCTTAGCGACAGGTGGCCCAGGCATGGTGAAAGCAGCTTACAGTTCCGGTAAACCTGCGATTGGTGTTGGTGCGGGTAACACGCCAGTTGTTATCGATGAAACTGCAGACATCAAACGTGCTGTTGCCTCTATCTTAATGTCAAAAACGTTTGATAACGGCGTGATTTGCGCATCTGAACAATCTGTTGTGGTAGTTGATGCGGTTTATGACCAAGTCCGTGAGCGTTTCTCTACCCACGGTGGCTACCTGCTGCAAGGTAAAGAGCTCAAAGCGGTACAAAATATTATTTTGAAAGATGGCAACTTAAATGCGGCTATCGTGGGTCAACCTGCATTTAAAATTGCAGAAATGGCTGGGGTTGTTGTTCCTGAAACGACTAAGATTTTAATCGGTGAAGTCAAACTTGTTGATGAGTCAGAACCATTCGCTCATGAAAAACTGTCCCCACTCTTAGCGATGTATCGCGCTAAAAACTTTGAAGATGCGGTAGAGAAAGCTGAACAGTTAGTGGAAATGGGGGGTATCGGTCACACATCTTGTCTCTATACTGACCAAGATAACCAGCATGACCGTGTCAGCTATTTTGGCGAAAAAATGAAAACGGCGCGTATTTTGATTAATACCCCTGCGTCTCAAGGCGGTATCGGTGACCTGTATAACTTTAAACTGGCGCCATCTTTAACCTTGGGTTGTGGTTCTTGGGGTGGTAACTCTATCTCTGAAAACGTAGGACCAAAACATTTAATCAATAAGAAAACCGTGGCAAAAAGAGCTGAAAATATGTTGTGGCATAAACTTCCTAGTTCAATCTATTTCCGCCGTGGATGTCTTCCAATCGCTTTAGAAGAGATAGCCACTGATGGTGCAAAACGCGTCTTTATCGTGACCGATAGCTACTTATTTAATAATGGCTATGTTGATGAAATTGTCGATGTTCTGAAAAAACACCATATTGAGACCGATGTTTTCTTTGAAGTTGAAGCTGATCCAACATTATCCGTTGTGCGTAAAGGTGCTGCGCAAATGCAAGCCTTCCAACCGGATGTAATCATTGCCTTAGGTGGTGGTTCCCCAATGGATGCCGCGAAAATCATGTGGGTGATGTACGAACATCCAGAAACACACTTTGAAGAATTAGCGTTACGTTTTATGGATATCCGTAAACGTATCCATAAGTTCCCGAAAATGGGTGTGAAAGCAAAACTGGTCGCTATCACCACCACTTCAGGTACAGGTTCAGAAGTGACACCATTTGCCGTTGTGACTGATGATAAAACAGGTCAAAAATACCCATTAGCGGACTACGCATTAACACCAAACATGGCGATTGTTGATGCTAACCTTGTGATGAATATGCCTAAATCCTTAACTGCGTTTGGTGGTTTGGATGCAGTGACTCACGCATTAGAATCTTATGTTTCTGTTCTGGCAAATGAGTTCTCTGATGGTCAAGCACTCAAAGCACTGACCCTGTTAAAAGATTATCTGCCAGCAAGCTACCATGAAGGGGCAAAAAACCCAGTAGCAAGAGAGCGCGTTCATAATGCGGCAACATTAGCGGGTATTGCTTTTGCTAACGCCTTCTTAGGGGTTTGTCACTCAATGGCACACAAACTAGGATCGGAATTCCATATTCCACACGGTTTAGCTAACGCCCTGTTGATTTGTAACGTAATTCGTTTCAACGCAAATGATAACCCAACTAAGCAAACAGCATTCAGCCAATATGACCGCCCTCAAGCACGTCGCCAATATGCTGAAATTGCAGACCACTTAGGGTTAACTAAAGCAGGCGACCGCACTGGTGCGAAAATTGAACGCTTACTGGCTTGGTTAGAAGAAATGAAAGCTGATTTAGGCATTCCTAAGTCTATCCGTGAAGCTGGCGTTGCAGAAGCAGACTTCTTAGCTCACTTAGATAAACTGTCTGAAGATGCATTTGATGACCAATGTACTGGCGCTAACCCACGTTATCCGCTGATTTCTGAAATTAAACAACTGTTACTGGATTCTTACTACGGTCGTGAATTTACTGAACAAAGTGCAGAGCCAGCGGCACCAAAAGCTGAAAAGAAAAGTAGCAAAAAATAGTTAATATACTGATGGCTTAGCCATTAATAGATAAAAAAGGCTTCAAAAGATTTAGGGTCTCCCTAACGCTTTTGGAGCCTTTCTCGTTATTGTACCATCATAAACCGATGAGAATATGTCAAAATATTTCCTCGTCAAAAGAGTAAATTATTGATTTGAAATATATTCACCTCACCATCACTCTTATGCGGTGTAAATTACTAACACTTTCACCCTGATTTGATACACAGTTCACATTTATCCCCTTCATTACCTCTTGTATTCTTATTTCATCGAAGCAAGGCGGGCAGTTAATTATCTTGCATTAATTCATTTTCATTAATGGCTCTCACTCACTGATTTTTATAAATACAAGAGTCACCACATTTAAACTTATTAAGAGAATAATTATGTCATTATTAAATAAAGCTACACCAGCAATCTTATTAGCCTCTGTTTTAGCAACACCAGCCGCATTTGCGGAAGAAAATACACCACAGGGTAATCACGGGGCCACGGTCACTTTTGAAGCCCACGTTCGTGCTGCTAGCTGTAACGTCTCTTCTACCACTGAAGGCGGCATGGTTAATTGGGGCGTATTTACCTCTCAAAGTGTGAAAGATATTGAGAAAAATACAGCGATTGGCGAAACCAAAAACTTTAATTTAGTACTAACCGAGTGCTCTCAACCTCAAGAGGATGACAGTACCGTATTAGTTCATGCATCGGGTTCAGCATCACAATACAACCCAAATTTATTTGCAAACTCCGCTGCTAAATCCCTAGCGGTAGAATTAAAAGCCATCAGTGAAAATAGTGGAAAAGTCAGTGTATTACCAAATAAAGAATCAACTGTCGCGCTGGCAAATAATCTTTCAACGAGTGGCTTTGCTAATATTCCGATGGAAGCACGCTTAATAAAAATCAATGATACAAATGAAGGTGATAGCTTAAAAGTCCCTGTCACATTTACTGTTTCTTATAATTAATTCCCCATATCAAAATACAATCAATAAGTGTACATTATGGGCAGAGGTCGTTGTTTGTTTCTCTATTGGGACTCTGCTCATTAAGGTAACTCGATGAAACTACGTATTAGCAACCTATCTAGTCTATTTTGCAGCTTATTATTTGTTTTTTCTGCCAATGCTACCGCCAAAGGCGTCAGCTTAGATGCAACTCGTATTGTGTATGTGCAAGGCGAGAAAAGCGTCGCAATATCGGTTGTTAATAGTGAAGCAAAAACCACTTATTTAACTCGTGCATTTATTACCACTGACAATAATGACCGTAATACGCCATTTGAAGTGACGCCCCCTGTATTTAAAGTTGCCCCAAATAGTCAACAAGAAGTCAGAATTTTAGCAAAAAATAATACACTCCCCATAGATCGGGAATCACTGTTTTTATTTCATGCAATGATGATTGCAGGTCAATCTGAAAAAGTCGATGGGGATGGTTTAAATATCGGTTATGACCATGTCATTAAACTATTCTATCGCCCAAAAAATCTGCCATTGACGTCTGATGACGCCCAAAAAAAATTAAAATTTACGGTTAAAGGTTCCCAATTAATCGCAACCAACGATACACCTTATTACATTAACCTAGCGCAAGTTAAAATTAATCAGCAGCGTCTTGATGTAAGTTTAGAAAAGAAAAATACCACCATCCCCCCATTTTCGTCATTGAGTTACCCTATTTCACCTGGCATGAACAAAGGTGCCATTATTTGGCGCACCATTACTGACTTAGGGGGTACCCATGAATTCAATGCGCAACTTCCTTAACGTTACCATTTGTTTTCTCAGCGCATTCTCTTTTTGCCCGACTGCACTTGCTCAATCAAACCAAGATGCAAGTGTCGACTTAGTGGTAAAAGGTCATGTATCTAAAGGCAGTTGCTCTTTTTCTTTTTCCAATAAAACGGTGACATTTTCGCAGCCTATTATTGCGCGAAATATACAACAAGATCTTAATGGTGATGCTGCGACAGAGCCTTTCTCTCTTGAATATGTTTGCCAAGATTATAATGGCGAAGAGCTACCTGATTTACAGGTTTCATTGGCTGCAGATAGTCAGTCATCTATTACGAATGGCAAGCTAGCACCGAAAGAAAACATCACTCATGCTGCATTTTCATTGCGCCAATGTAATAGCGTGAAAGGAAATTGCCAATCCATTGATTTTACAGGAGACACCTCAACCATTGCATTTCCTGTCACTAATGGCGATAACGAAAAACATTTCGAGGCAAAAGTGGTGAAATTAGATAATACGCCAGTTAGCGCAGGAAAACTTAGCGCGGCTGTGGTGTTCACGTTTTTGCAACCATGATCGTGTGTAGATATGACCGTTGCTAAATATGAGAAGAAAGCCATGAAATTATTATTCAGCACTGCATTATTATCTCTTTTATCCAATCTAGGATGGAGTGCGAATAACGCTGAATTCGATTTTAATGTCAAAGTTATCGAACAAATGTGTCGAATTTCAATTGAGGGCACTTCCCTGAATGAAGTGGATTTTGGCAATATTACTGTTTCAAATATTGAGACCAATCAAGTCCAACCTATTCCAATTACAGTTACGCTCTCTGATTGCACCACCAATAATTTTCACAATGCTGTCGTCAAAATATCCCCAAAAAACTATATTGACCCGATTACCTTTATTGATGAGCCAAGAAAAAATTTTGGTGTCAGTTTTTCTGAAAGTAATAACGTTGCAGCTTCTGCAAATTTTAGCGATTTTATTGAAAAAGGCAGTAATGCTTGGCAAAACATCAGCCAGGATCAACTGCATAAAACTCTTTATACTTATATTCGGTGTCCGTCTGGAAAAACTTGTGATCCGCAAATTGGCCCTTTCCAATCGACAATTACTTTTTCCTTTATCGTGGATTAAATAAGCTGATATGAAAAAACTGGCTGGCGTTACCTACATAATTTTATTCATGATGAGCTTTCTTGCTTACAGCGCTGGCTTGCGTTTAGAACAAACGCGATTAATCTTAAATAGTACCAAACCCAATGCGACATTTACCGTTGTAAATGATGATTTGAATCCCTATTTAATTCAAACCGCCGTAACTGAACAATTTGAAGGTGCCAAATCCCCTTATTTTGTGGTGACGCCGCCGCTATTCAGATTAGATGCAAACAGTAAATTTAGCGCTCGTATATTATTAAAAAATAAAAGCGAACTACCAACAGATAGAGAATCTCTGTTCTTTTTAAATACACGGGCTATTCCAGCGGAAAAGCATCCTAATGAACAGACAAATGACGCTAAACTCACATTTGTGACAAATATCGTGATTAAAGTCTTTTATCGCCCGAGTCAACTGACCGTACCTAATAACGCTGTATTCCAGCAAGTAAGCCTAAAGCAACAGGGAAAACAGTGGATGCTAAATAACCCTACACCGTATTATCTGACGGTGGTGAATCTTAAATATAACCAGCAAAGCTACAAGAAAAGCCTGATCCTCCCGCCATTTAGTGATACGGAAATAGCTGATTTACAAGGTCATATTTCCCAAGCCCGTTGGCAGATGATTAATGATTTTGGTGGTCTTTCAGACGTTATTATTTATCCACCAGCTAAGAATAAATAAGGCAATAAATTCCATGAGACTGATGCGCTTTTCTCTGTTTTTGTTTTTATTGACGATGTTAGGATTTCCCGTAATCACACAAGCTATTGATGATAGTTTGAAATTCTCATTGCAGCGGCTCACATATATTGCTGGCGATAACAGCGTGTCGATGAGTTTGCGTAACACTAGTCAATCGCCGTATCTTATTCAAGCTAATATGTTGTGGCTTGATGAATCCACGGGCTTGAATACTCTTGATAAATCAGAAAAAATTCCGTTTACCGTGACGCCGCCATTATACAAATTATCTAGCGATGAGTATTACAGCTGGCGAGTGTTATTTACTGGGAAAACACCCAGTTTGCCCACAGATCGGGAAAGTGTATTTTTACTCCAATTAAAAGCCATTCCCTCTACAGAGCCACAGCATGATGAATCAATGCAATTTACGGTGACGCGTTCTCTGCTATTTAAAGTTTATTATCGTCCAGCCAATTTAAAGGGAATGACATTAGAACAAGTGTCCAATCAATTATCCTTTCGACGCGAAAACAATTATCTTGTTGTGAAAAACAACAGTCCTATTTATGCGACTTTCGATAATCTTTCAATCAATGGCATTCCCGCAGATAGCGACATACTATTTATGTCAGTCGCTCCTTATTCTGAACAGCGTTACCCTTTTAAGCAGTTAATCGCTGGAACCATTAGTTGGGCGTTAATGGATGAATATCTCCTACCCACAAAACAAAAAAATAGCCTCGTGCAATAACTAAAATAGTCTAAAAATACACACAACAGGCAGGCAGCAGCACGTGATAAAGTTACCGAGTTTTAAAATAAGTCTGTTATCTTCTTTGATTTTGTTTCCGTTTATTGGATACAGCGAAGATTACTTTGACCCTAATTTATTGGATGAGCACCTAGGATTAGATCCTGCACAGGTAGATCTCAGTCAATTCTCCCAAGAAAATTCCTTACCTCTGGGTCAATATACCTTGTGGGTGACAGTCAATCAGGAACCTCAAGGTGAATACTCCCTGAATTTTGTGAAGAATGACAATAACCAAGTTGTTCCTGAGCTATCCATAAAACAATTAGCTACATTCGGAATTGATGTAGATAAAATAAAATCGCTGCGTGATCTTCCCCCTGACACATTAATTACCGACCTTCCTCATTATATTGATGATGCCAAAGTGACTGTAGATCTTTCCAAGCTACGAGTGAATATTAGCGCTCCTCAAATCGCGATGAATAACCAGGTTGCCGGGTATATTCCCAAAGAATTATTGGATGACGGTATCCCTGCATTTACCACTAACTATATGATTTCGGGTAACCGCTCTAATAATAAGCTCTCTACGGGTAAGCAATCTTCCGATAATTTATTTATTAATTTAAACGGCGGATTAAATGCTGGTGCATGGCGGCTCAGAACAAATATGTCTTATGCCTACAACCGCTATTCCGGTATGGGCAATAACCGCACAAAATCCAGTACCGATTTTGCGAACACCGCAGTATCTCGCCATCTTTATGATATGGGTTCTGACCTTTTAATTGGTGAAAGTAGCACCCGCGGCGAACTGTTTGATTCGATCCCTTTTAAAGGGGTTCAATTAGCATCCAACGACCAAATGTTACCCAGTAGTTTACGCAGTTTTGCACCCAATGTGACGGGAATTGCTCAATCCAATGCCCAGATTACAATCCGGCAAAATGGCTATGTGGTTTATCAAAATTATGTACCGCCGGGCCCATTTAGTATTGACGATCTGGCTATCGGAAGTAACTCTGGCGCATTAGATGTCACCATCAAGGAAGAGGACGGAACAGAGAGAACATTCACCGTTGCCTTTGCCTCCCTGCCTATTATGCAGCGCCCTGGTGGATGGAAATATGAATTAACCGCGGGTCGTTACAATGGCGGGGTCACGGTCGGATCGAAAGAAGCCGACTTTGTCTTAGCTAACGCTATTTATGGACTTCCTTATGACATTACTCTGTATGGGGGCGGTATTGGCGCACAAGATTATTGGTCTGGCATTGCAGGTTTAGGGCTTTCAATGGGAAATCTTGGCGCTATTTCTACTGATGTGACTCACGCACAAGCGACTCTAGATAATCTTCCAACCCAGAAGGGTCAAGCTTACCGAGTGCGTTACGCTAAGAATTTCGTAACAACCAATACTTCAGTCGATATCTCAGGCACTCACTATTCATCACAAGATTATTACACCTTTAATAATTTCAATAACCATAATTATCGATATATTGATGATATCGCGCCATGGACAGGACTTCCTGAAAAACGTCAATATTCAATCTCAGTTTCACAACCACTCAATAATTTCGGTTCACTCTATTTTTCAGGAAGCCGTTATGAGTATTGGGATAATCAGCAAAATATTACCCAAGTTTCCGCAGGTTACAATAATAGTTATAAAGGTATTTCCTACGGGGTTAACTACAGTATTGACCGGACTAAAAATAGCGTTCAATGGCCTGAAAACCGTCAAATAAGCTTTAATGTCAGTGTGCCTTTTAGCCTTTTCTCAAATGACCCTATGCTAACTAATATGAGTAGTACCTATTCGATTAGCCATGATAATAACGGTCGAACAACCCAGCAAGCAGGCCTAAATGGTAATTTATTAAATTCAAAACTCACTTATGGTATTTCACAGAGTTGGGGTAATCAGAATCAACGAAACTCGGGGAGCCTCTACACCAACTATGCTGGTAATAGAGGGACAGTTTCCGCCGGTTATAGCTATTCTCAAAATTATAATGCATTTAATGGTAGCTTAAATGGTGGTGCCATTATTTATTCTGGTGGATTATTACTTGGTAAAACCATGGGAAATAGTATGGCTATCATTGAAGCCGAAGGCGCTGAAGGTACGCGCTTAACAATTGCGAATACGCAAATAAACGCCCAAGGTCAGGCTATTTATCCCTATTTATCTGACTACAGTAAAAATACCGTTGGCTTAGATGTAAATACCTTACCTGAAAATGTCACCTTAAAGCAGACATCGAAAAATGTTTACCCAACCTCTGGTGCTATCGTCAAAGTTAAATTTGATACTCGAATGGGTTATCAGGCACTTATCAATTTAATTCATCACAATGGTGTCGTTCCATTTGGTGCTGTTGCGACATTATTGGATGATAATCAAGATGATGAAAATACGGGATTGGTCGGTGATGATGGTCAACTGTATATGAGTGGGCTGCCCAATCAAGGGACATTACGCATTCAATGGGGAGCCAGTAAACCACAATCCTGTTTGGCACATTTTACGGGTTTAGATGTGATAACCCCGACGGAAGACCATCCTATTCGGGGTATATCAGCAATATGTGTGAGTGAATAACCCCACCACGACTAGCTTTTAATAAAGAAAGCGAGATCCGCTTTTCCTTGATATTCGCCACCTTTCACCTCTGGGGTTCGGCATAATGCCCATGTCACGTTAAGTAATATGGGTTTTTGAGTATTCTTAATACCTAAATCGACCTCTTCGCCATTAAAACTCATTAATTGTGAATTTTTATCATCATTACAGTTTAATTTCAGCGATTTACCCAACTCACTCACGCCGCCTAATACCCACGGTAGTTTTCCAACTTTCATCCCTTCATCAACGGGTTTTAATAAAAGTTTTTTCGGGTTGCTTGGGTCGAAATCGGTCTCTTTCGCTTTAGCCACCATACGAATGGTATCTTGCTTCGTTCCATTACAGCTAAGAGTAATTGATGAGTTGTACTGCGCTTCCATATCATCCACAAAAGTATGCTGGATATGATTATTGGTTACAGCAGTGACTTCACAAAATCGTAAAATAGTTAAATCTGCTTCAATGTTCAATAAAATGGTATCTCTTGCTTCAAGATCAAACCCACCCGTCATTAAGTAAAAGGGTTTAGTGCTATTAAATGCAATTTTTCCTGAAACCAAATCTTGGCTTAAATAAATAGTTTGTGGTTGATTAACTGAGAATCTCAATTGTTTACGCCCTTTCGAGGGAATATCACGGTAATTATCTTGAGGGTAAAGACAAACACCATTAACTCGTACTTGTGGAATTTCTATCAACTTGCTACTAAAGTTTCGCGTAAAAAATGTCCCAGCATAAACGGGTTCTAAATTTGTTCCGTGATCCATTATATTGATTTGATAATCAATATTCGGAATCAAATACCCATCAACCTCACCAGAATCACGGTTAGTGAGTGGCACGCCATTTAAATGATAGAAATAGGGAATTTGGTGCAACCCTGACATATCACATGAATTCTTAGCTTGGCTGAACCCGACTATGGGAATGGTAAAATTCCAGGATTTTTTCACTGTGTTTGAATAAACGGGAGTTACATCCAGAAAAACATCGCCCGTCAGCGTTGCTGGTATTTCTCTTGGCACTCGCTCAGCGATGGTAAGATCAACAACACCTTGTAATTTCAATGTTGCTGTTTTTGCTAACGCTGTGGACGTATTCCACAGTAAAGAAAACAATAATAAAAGCGTGCCATTTTTAAATGCTGAAATACTAAATTTCATTACACCCTACCGTTTCGAGCAGATTTGCATTTTTTGATTATATGATAATGTACCAAAGTGTGAAATTAAACTGCCATAAAAAGAAAGCCCCATGTTAAAAATATGAGGCTTATCAAATCTTATTCAATCCGTTTTTATTCTATGAGCGCTGAAAACTTATCTTCCATGCATCCTTTTTAAGAACTAGCAAACTGAGTATTTCATTAATTCATTTACTTTATTTGACAAAAATATCTTAATAATCTGATATTCCTATTTGTAACTATACGACCCTTTAATCTTAATTAATGCTTATTTGAAGTTAAACGGTATTTTTTCAATTGCACCACTATTCATTAATTGAGCTTGCTTAATGGCTTCAGAGTAATGCTTTCGGCAAACAGAGATATACTTTTCATTCCCACCAATATCCACTTGAGCCCCTTCATATACAGGGATGCCATCACCACCAATCCGTAAAACTTTATTTGCCTTACGTCCACAGTAACAAACGGTTTTTAACTCAACTAACTTATCTGCCCATGCTAATAAATACTGACTTCCAGCAAACAATTCTCCAGAAAAATCCGTTCGTAAACCATAACAGAGTACCGGAATGTCTAAATTATCGACAACATCACATAATTGCTCTACTTGCTGTTTTGTCAGAAATTGGCATTCATCAATAAGTACGCAATGTACTTTTTGTGCATCATTCTCGTTCTTGATAATTTCTGCCATATTCGTTATAGGCGAAAATAATAACGCATCCGCAGATAAACCTATCCGCGAAGATACCTTACCCTGACTGAAGCGGTTATCGATTTCAGCGGTAAAAATCAACGTACGCATCCCACGTTCGTGATAGTTATAAGAAGATTGTAATAATGAAGTCGATTTACCCGCGTTCATCGCAGAATAATAAAAATATAGCTGTGCCATTGGGCGGTTCCCTAAAAAATAATATTCGCAAATACTTTAGCATAAAGGCTTTTTAAGATTAACTTAAACCTATGTAGATAACTAAGTGTATGAATTTCCATCTATCACTATGTTAAATTAGTTCCTTTAGATCACACATCATCTGTGTTGTAGACAATTAATCTCAAACTGATATTAACTTTATCTGGTATAGCCATTGGCACATATTGCCAAATTGATTCTGTCAAAAAAAGAAAATTTACGTTAAAACATCCATTGATACATCGACAAACAAAAGGTAATGGTTATCACTAGGCTATTAATATAAAATTTAGTGGCATTTTCTAATTACCTTTTTTCATTAGTACCGTTATTGATAATAGAGCAATTTATAGCAACGAAAATTTTTATAATTCTTTTGTAAAAAAATTGCATTCGTTAAAGATAACTTTTAAACTACCAAAGTAATTTAGCTATTGCAGAATTTAAAATAGCACTCTATTATTACTGTACACATGCCAACATATAAAATTGAGACCAGGAAAATGAGCGAATCATTAAAAGCATTAAATAACATCCGTACGCTTCGTGCTCAAGCACGAGAAGTTACTTTAGAATCTTTAGAAGAAATGCTGGAAAAATTAACTGTCGTTGTTGATGAACGTCGTGAAGAAGAAAGCCAAGCTCGCGCTGAAGTCGAAGAACGTAATCGCAAACTGGAAAAAGTTCGCGAAATGATTTTAGAGCAAGGCGTAGATTTAAATGACCTTCTGCAAACTATGGATTCTGGTAAAAGCACCAGCACTCGCGCTAAGCGCGCTGCTCGCCCAGCAAAATATAAATATGTTGATGAGAACGGCGAAACTAAAACTTGGACAGGCCAAGGTCGTACTCCAGCAGTAATTAAAGTTGCAATCGAAGAACAAGGCAAATCTTTAGACGATTTCTTAATCTAATATTGATACCCCTTCAAATTCTAAACACCCTTTTTATAAGGGTGTTTTTATTTATAGCAGCCTTATTAATATCCACTTATCATCCCCTATGCTCCATTCCCTTCACCTATTTTTAATCAAAAAGAATGATACAAAATAAAATATACGTTAAAGTAAAGTTACGTAATTTAATCCAGTGATATTCTTTAAGTTCCCTCTAAGCACCCTACACTAATTATTTTACGCGCCATGCGGGTTATATTGATTTATATTATATAACTGACATTTAATGACACTTAAAATCTGAGTACTCCCTTTTACATATTCCCATATAAAGCATCTATAAAAAAAGCCAACCATAAAGGTTAGCTTTTATCTGTACAACAAAGATTAGTAATTTAATTAGATTTCGATGATGAATCTAAATTAGCCGCTAACTCTTTAATCCACACGGAAAAATCATTTCCTAGCGTATCGTGTTGCATGCCATATTCGACAAAGGCTTTCATGTAACCTAATTTATTTCCGCAGTCATGACTTTTACCACATAAGTGGTATGCTTCAACGGGTTCCTTATTTTCCATCATTAATGCGATTGCATCCGTTAATTGGATTTCATCGCCAGCACCCGGTGCTGTTTTCGCTAATGCATCCCAAATTTTTTCGGATAATACATAGCGTCCTACGATAGATAAATTGGATGGCGCTTCATCACGTTTCGGTTTTTCAACCATACGAGAAATAGGTTTACTATCACCTGGGTGTAAAGTCACACCGTTGCAATCCACAATTCCGTAGTTAGAAACATCTTCTTCTGGTACTGGCTCAACTAAAATTTGGCTAGCCCCAGTAGTTTCGTAGTGTTCTAACATCTCTTTAAGGTTGAATTTCGTTAAATCGGTGCTGTAGCGGTCTAAAATAACATCTGGAAGGATCACGGCAAAAGGCTCATCACCGACTAATGGCTTAGCACACAGAATGGCGTGACCTAAGCCTTTAGCAATGCCTTGGCGTGTTTGCATGATAGTCACATGACTTGGGCAAATGGATTTAACTTCATCCAATAATTGGCGCTTAACTCGCGCCTCTAAAATGGCTTCAAGTTCAAAACTGGTATCAAAGTGGTTTTCAATAGAATTTTTAGATGAATGTGTCACTAGTACAATTTCATTAATCCCTGCGGCAATACACTCATTAACCACATACTGGATTAAAGGCTTATCAACAACCGGTAACATCTCTTTAGGAATGGCTTTCGTCGCTGGAAGCATACGTGTTCCTAAACCTGCTACTGGGATTACCGCTTTACGCACCTTGCGTTTGATCATCTCGAGAACTCCAAAAATTTAATAAGCACCGTTTATATCTTCAATAAACTATACTGGCGCGTTTTTAGTGCGCGCTAGTATATCAGGATTCATTATTGAATAAATAGAGATAGGCTCGTTTAGGATAAATAGAACCTATATTCATTAAATAAGTGCATTATTTTTGAGCATCGGGATTAAACATTAACTTAATTTTCTGATTAGAATTATGAATAAGACACTTCCAATTCTCGCCTTGAAAATCTAATCGATTTGAATGATATGTTTTTAGCGTACCTAATGGGACATTGCGCGCAAGATGATAATGATGGTGCTCCGTTGTAATATTGGCTTCCAGCCCTGCGCTCGCCAAAATCACACTTTTAGATTTGGTATTAAAGTAACCAAGTAACAATGGGAACTGACCAGAAAAGCCAGAGTCTTCCAGTAAGTGATTTATTTGATTAATAATATTATCAATTTGCGGTAACTTTTTATCTCGGTTGTTCACCGCACTCTTTAACAAATCATTAAACACAACACGAATTAAAAAGGCCGCCATCACACCTTCTTGCGGGGAGCGTTCTATATCAATGCAATAAAATCCAATTTGATCTTCCGATATTGCAGCGATGTCCAACAACAGTCCAAAACGATTCGCTTCGTTTAATTGCCTATAGTTTATCTTATAGCCATTTATAACCTGCGCCACGGGAGGCTGTAATTGTTTCAAAATAGCTAACATATCCAACTTGTCATTACTCAAAATGTTCGAAATATTTTGGATTTCATTTTCAATGAGTGTTTCAGAGTCATACTGTTCTGGATACAGGGCCGCATGAATCGTCACTTTCACTTCATCAAGGTTTTTTATTGGCTTTAATAACGCATCTTTCGCCCCAAGACGAAACATTCTATCTAATTGCGTGAAGTCTGTGGTTGCCGAAATAACAATCACAGGTACATTAATATTGCGCTCCACCAGCTCCGCCATAAATGATTCTCCATTCATGACAGGCATATTGAGGTCACAAAGAATGACATCGGGAGTCACCTTTTTTTGCGTGATCAGGTCAAGTGCAAGCGCACCGTTATCCGCGATGTAGACTTCTGTTTCTAAACTTTCGAGGTATTCACGAAGAATAGTACAAAAAATTTTTTCATCTTCAACTATGAGTATTTTTCTATTTTTCATATCATACCTACCACGACAACCCTGGTTTCATAAGTAATATATTCTGACGACAATAGTCATATTATAAAATCATTAACGACTATATTTTTAAGTATAGTTATTTTATCGAGAAAAGAATGAGCCAATCTTTAAAAAATAATTGTAGCTGTGGTCATCCTCTGCCGTTTGACCAATGCTGCTCTCCGCTGTTGCTTGGGCAGGCTATTGCTGAAACCCCAGAGCAATTAATGCGTTCACGATACAGCGCTTATGTCCATCACAATGCGGATTACCTCATCAAAACATGGCATCCAGATTGCCAAGCACAAGAGTGGCGAGAGGCTATATTAGATAGTTTTGAACAAACTGAATGGCTGGGCCTGCGTGTCATTAGTTCTTCTCATGCTAAAAATCCTGACGAAGCTTATGTCGAATTTTCGGCTTGCTTTATTGATGAAAAAGCTGATCATAAACAGCTTATTCACGAACGTTCCCGTTTTCTTCGCATTGATACACAGTGGTATTACATTGACGGAATAACACCAAAAGTTGGGCGCAATGATGATTGCCCATGCGGCTCAGGAAAAAAATTTAAGAAGTGCTGCGATAGTTATTAATTCTCTGTTTATCAATTCGTATATTCATTGCACAAATTACGATGAGCCTAAATTATTAGGCTTTAGTCAGTTAAGGATTAGACAGTTCCATGCAACACAAAAATGTACAGAAAAAAATTCTCAGAACCATTTGTCCAGATGCAAAAGGATTGATCGCTAAAATCACCAACATTTGCTACAAACACCAGCTGAACATTATCCAAAATAATGAGTTTGTTGATCACCGTACTGGTCGTTTCTTCATGAGAACGGAACTGGAAGGGATTTTTAACGATGAAACTTTACTGGCTGATTTAGATGATGCATTGCCGGAAGGATCTAAGCGTGAATTAAACACTGCAGGGCGTCGCCGCATTGTTATTATGGTCACAAAAGAGGCGCACTGCCTTGGTGATCTTCTGATGAAAAGTGCTTACGATGGGTTAGATGTCGATATTGCTGCCGTTATCGGCAACCACGATACTTTGAAAAACTTGGTCGAGCAGTTTGGTATTCCATTCCACCATATTAGCCATGAAGGGTTAACCCGCGAACAGCACGATGAAAAGCTCACTGCGCAGATTGATCAATATCAGCCTGATTACGTTGTCCTTGCGAAATATATGCGAGTGTTAACCCCTGCTTTCGTTCAGCATTACCCTAATCAAATTATTAATATTCACCATTCATTCTTACCTGCATTCATTGGCGCACGTCCTTATCACCAAGCCTATGAGCGTGGAGTTAAGATCATTGGAGCAACCGCTCACTTTGTGAATGATAATTTGGATGAGGGCCCAATCATCACGCAAAACGTTATCAATGTGGACCACACATTTACTGCGGATGATATGATGCGTGCAGGTCGAGACGTTGAAAAGAACGTACTGAGCCACGCTTTATATTGGGTATTGGCACAGCGCGTCTTTGTTTATGGAAATCGAACAATTATTTTATAACATAGCGCATCAGTTATTAATTGTAGTAATTTGTTGATTTATCACGCATTGAGATTAAAAAATCAGCATTCAGACATTTTTTTTCAATTAATACTTTACAGGGGCGCGTCATTTGATATGATGCCGCCCGCTGTGAACGATTACAGCAATTCAAAATCTGGTGGGATACCCAAGCGGCCAAAGGGAGCAGACTGTAAATCTGCCGTCACAGACTTCGAAGGTTCGAATCCTTCTCCCACCACCATCTAAGCAGTCTCTTTTCCCAGTTTATCAACTACTCCAATAAATCGATTTAACACACTTGAATGTGATTTTGATTTATAAATATAACAGTCACTTTTATCCAAAATTCCATTTAATGAGACATAGATCAGTGACCTATCAATCAGCTCATCCTCAGGATAGTGATCTATAATCCCGATAAAATCACCGTCTTGAATGAAACTCTGGCAACACCCAATATTGTCCATCTGTCGTATACTGGATTTACTCTCTGCGGTTTCAACTTTAGCCAGCAAGTCACTCATTAGTGAGCTTTTATAAAATGAAGGGTCACATAGCCAAGTACTTTGCTGTAGCAATACGACAACATCATGATTAAATTTTTCATATAACTCTTTTCTGCAATAAATACCTAACGGAGCATTCTCTATTTTTTTTTGTAATGAAAATCTTTCACTGACGACTAATTCAGAACTTAAAATTAAAGTATTCCCATCATAATCGACAATTTCATCTACCTCATCATAGTTAAATCTTAATATATTAACCTGTACATTATTTTTGTGTGCTGCTTGATATAAATTAATTAGATGATTTTCTTTTCCCCAGTCATAATAAATATTGGCTTCATTGACGATATAACCAGAAAAATGTTTTTTCGTTATTTCTTTCTCCTGCAAGTAGAGATCTCTAAGATCATTATAAAGTTCTTGGCCGTCCTTAGTTAATGTCATTCCAAATTTTTCTCGTTTAAAAAGCCGTTTACCCAAACTCGTTTCAAAGTCTTTTATGGATTTTGCGATGGGGGGTGTCGTGCGGTTCATCACCCTTGCAGCCTTGCTTAGCGAGCCATTTTCAACAACTGCCATAAACGCCTCTAATTTTCTTGAAAAGAACATATCTATGACCCCATTCTATTTATTGAAATGTAAACCAACATGATTATTTTAAATAACAGCATATTGATTAACCCATAATCTTCCACATCAAATAAAAATTTAAATAAATTTTTTCATTTGATGGTTAACAATATTTCATAAAAGTATTTTTATAATTTCCAACATGGCAAAGCAATATATTATATTGTTTCATTTGATTATTTTTTATTGCCCCACCATTAAATCACATTAAAATATAAATAACCAACTGACTTTAAATGAACCTTTTAGTAGTTAATTATAAAACTAACAAACATTTTTTAATTAACAGTCATAGATATATTATTATTAAAAATTAAAGTTCCCTAATAAATTATGGGCAATTATATAAACAAAAAATATTTAATAGTTACACTATTGTTAGCATCTGATAGAATCCCTCAGTCATGTTCAAAGCAATGGGTGATAAGTAACCATGAAATTTATTTCGTTCAACATTAATGGTCTAAGAGCACGTCCTCATCAACTGGAAGCGATTATTGAGAAGCATCAACCTGAAGTCATTGGGTTACAAGAGACAAAAGTCCACGATGATATGTTCCCTTACGAGGAAGTCAGTAAATTAGGCTACCATGTTTATTTTCACGGTCAAAAAGCCCACTATGGCGTAGCATTACTCCTGAAAAATGAACCACTTGCCGTTAGAAAAGGGTTTCCAACGGATGATGATGAAGCTCAGCGCCGCATCATCATGGCTGATATTCAAACCAGCGAAGGAATTTTGACCGTCGTTAATGGCTACTTCCCTCAAGGGGAAAGCCGTGACCACCCGACCAAATTCCCAGCAAAAGAAAAATTCTATCGTGATCTGCAAGATTACGTAACATCAACGCAAACCGCGGATTCCCAATTGCTGATTATGGGTGACATGAACATCAGCCATACGGATTTAGACATCGGCATTGGTGAAGTTAACCGTAAGCGTTGGTTGAAAACCGGAAAATGCTCATTCTTACCTGAAGAGCGTGAATGGCTGGATAAACTACTGAGTTGGGGACTTGTTGATACCTATCGTGAACAGCATCCAGATACCACCGATTGCTACTCATGGTTTGATTATCGCTCCAAAGGCTTTGACGATAACCGAGGTCTGCGTATTGACCTTCTGCTCGCCTCAAAGAAACTCGCCAGCCGTTGTAGCGCAACAGGTATTGATTACGACATCCGTGGCATGGAAAAACCGTCTGACCACGCACCTGTTTGGGCCGAGTTTGACCTTACTAAGTAATCCCAAGCCTCTCTTTATAGGGCATAATCATATGCCCTATGCTTTCCCCTAGATCCCTTCCTACATTCGTCCTTGGTGCACACTAAATTCAATCAATGAATTGAATAACTGTTGCTGGCCTGTTGGCAATACAGGTTGTAGCGTCGCGTCTCTTTTTTGTTTATCAAACAGCGATTCAATTAACCATCCCACCAAATACAGTGCAGATAAACAACCACCTGCCGTTGCTACATGACCATCGCACACTAAAGGTTGATTTACTGGCTCCACTGACAATGTCTTCAGCACAGCCATCGCTTCAGGATGTGTAGATGCTTGACGTTTAGGCAACAACCCTAACACATTGAGAATAAATGCCCCAGCACAAATAGAACCAATATATTGACGAGATGAGTCCAAGTTAATAGAGGGTAAAAAACTCGAATCAGCTAAAGCTAGTGGAACCCCCTCTTTGCCGCTACAGAACAAAACAGCATCCGCTTGGCTTGCCTCACACAAAGCACCCTGTGGAGTAATTTCTAATCCATGGGCAGAGCGTAATGTTGATGCATTTCCCAAAATACGTACGCGCCAATCCTGTCGATTACGCCCCAAAATATCCCACATAAGAAACAGATCGATGTCCGTAAACTGGTCAAATGCAATAATGGCGATTTCTTTCATGATTTGTACCTTTATTATTCCCCAGAAAATAATTAGGCTTTAAAGATAACAATCACCCTACCACCATACACAGTCTGTATTGAGCAAGAAAATAGAATGAAGAAATTAACCCGTGAAAGCTGGATTAAGATGGGATTTGACGTGCTAGACAGTGAAGGGTACACGCAATTTTCTATCGAGCGCATCGCCCGCAAATTGAATGTCACGCGCGGCTCTTTTTACCACCATTTTAAAGGGCGAGAGGCATTTATACGTGCTCTACTAACCTGCTGGGAAACCGAATATACCGAGAATATGCTCAACTATGCCAGTAAAGGCGAAAGCCTTGATGATATTTTGAGTCACTATTTAGATATCGCCGCCAATAAGAAACCCGACCGGGAAATCGCAATCCGTGCATGGGCACTCAGCGATAAAATCGTGGCAGAATATCAGCAACGCGTAGATGATACTCGCTTGGCTTTTGTGGTAAACAAACTAAAAAACCGTTTTATTCCTGACAGTTATGCCCAAACGCTAGGGAATCTCATTCACCTGTGTTTGATTGGCGGACAAATGAGCGGCCAGCGCCACCAACCTCAAGAATTCAACCAATTACTGCTTAGTGCGCTCAAGTTTAGAAATCCACTGCACCTATTCTGACGGTGAGGATTTTTTCCCTTTACTCGAACTTGCTTTTTTCGCGCCCTTCTTTGCCCCTTTGTTATTGGCAACAGGTGGCAACTCACGAAACGCACGCAAGTTTGTATATTGACGAGCTTGCTGAATTAAGTTGATTAACGTCTGGCTTAACGGCTGCATAAAATCATCATAGCGAGTCTGTTTTTCACTGATCTGCGTTAGCCTTGATTCCCAGTGAGCCGTCATATCGGGCAAGGTCGCCATATCCGGTAAAACGTGGATCAGCGCTCGCCCAGCAGGTGAGGCGTGAATATAACGCCCTTTTTTAAACAGAAATTGACGTTTAAACAGCAAATCGATGATCCCCGCTCGCGTCGCTTCGGTGCCTAAACCATCCGTTTCACGCAATACTTTTTTTAATGCTTTATCCTGCACAAAACGGGCGATCCCCGTCATGGCCGAAAGTAACGTTGCATCGGTAAATGGACGTGGTGGCTGAGTTTGCCGTTCGACCACTTCACCTTTTTCACACAAAAGATCATCGCCTTTTTTCACGATAGGCAATGGCATACCGTCGTTTTCCGCGTCACGCTCTTTCCCGCCTAACACGACGCGCCAGCCCGCTTCTGCAAGAAAACGCGCTTTAGCGTTAAATTTGCCATTCTCAATGTCTAAATCGATGGTGCATTTACGGTAAACCGCATCCGCCATAAATTGGATAATGTACTGACGAGCAATTAACTGGTACACATTGCTTTCATTTTCAGTTAAACGCACAGCGGCTGTTTTAGCCGTCGGAATGATGGCGTGGTGGGCATCTACTTTCTTATCATCCCAACAACGGTTTTTCTTATCCAGTTCAGGTAATTCAAATTCAGTTAATGCGGGTTGGTGTACCGCAATCGCATTTAATACCGCATGACGCCCTGCAAAATGCTCATCCGGCAAATACCGGCTATCCGAACGCGGGTAAGTGATAAGCTTATGGGTTTCATACAGTTTCTGGCAAATATCCAGCACCTCTTGAGCACTTAAACCGTATTTTTTGGCAGCTTCAATTTGCAAAGCGGATAATGAAAACGGCAATGGTGCAATCTCAGTTTCCTGTTTATCTTGGTATTGCGTGACAATTGCCGGTTTGCCTTCAATGCGAGAAACCACATGTTCCGCTAATGGGCGATGAATTAAACGCCCTTCTTCATCTTGAAAATCGATGCAAGATTCACTTGGCTGCCAAATTGCGACAAAGCGCTCATCCTTTGGCGTGACAATGTGCGCTTTAACTTCAAAAAAGTCTTTGGGTACAAAGTGTTCTATCTCTTCGTCGCGCCTAACGACCAGCCCTAATACCGGAGTTTGTACGCGCCCAACAGAGAGAACCCCTTGGTAACCACCTCGCTGTCCTAATAAGGTATAGGCGCGAGTCATGTTGATTCCATACAGCCAATCTGCACGAGCGCGGGCTAATGCAGAAACACATAATGGAATAAATTCACGGTTTTCACGTAAACGATCAATCGCTCTCTCAACAGCTTGAGGGTTCAAGTCGTTGATTAAACAGCGCTTCACGCTTTTACGTTTTTCGGGATCAAGCTTGAAGTAATCCAGCACCTCATCCACCAGCAGCTGCCCCTCTCTATCGGGGTCTCCTGCGTGGACAACGACGCTGGCTTGTTTAAGTAGCGTGTCGATAGTGTTTAATTGTTTGGTTACTGCGGAACGAGGCTTCAATTGCCACTTCTCAGGAATGATCGGCAAATCTTGCAAATTCCAACGGGCATAACGCGGATCATACGCATCCGGTTCAGCCTGTTCTAAAAGATGCCCAATGCACCACGTGACCATCTGGTCATCGCCACATTGAATAAAACCATCCCCTTTACGATGAGGTTTTGGCAGTACATCCGCAATGGCCCGTGCAAGACTGGGCTTTTCCGCAATAAACAAACGCATAGATTAGTCGATCACTTCAATTAAAGGCACACCGCTTTGTGCAGGTAATAAGGTACCGACAGACTGTAACAAAACACCTTGCTGCTGTGCAATCTCTTTAATTTTAGCGACTTCCGATGGTTTAATCGCGATGAGAAGCCCGCCTGACGTTTGTGGGTCACACAATAATTGGCGCTGCATATCGCTCATTGGTCCAATTAAATGACCGTAGCTATCAAAGTTGCGCTGAGTTCCACCCGGCACACAACCCGCTTCAATGTATTTTTCCACATCAGCAAGTTTTGGCACTTTGCTAAAGGAAATCTGAGCACGAACACCGGAGCCTTCACAGATCTCACTTAAATGACCAAGCAAACCAAAGCCCGTTACGTCCGTCATCGCCGTCACGCCGTCTAAAGGTGCAACAACCGCACCGAACTTGTTCATTTGGCACATAGTTTCAGCAGCCAGGTGCGCATGTTCTGGTGCTAACACGCCTTTTTTCTCAGCCGTGGTTAGCACACCAATACCCAACGGTTTGGTTAGGAACAGTTCGCAATCTGCACTCGCAGCACTGTTTTTCTTCACATAATCTGTGTTCACGACCCCAGTCACCGCTAAACCAAAGATAGGTTCTGGTGAGTCGATAGAGTGACCGCCTGCCAGTGAAATTCCTGCATCCGCACAAGCAGCACGTCCGCCTTCAATCACTTCGCGAGCCACTTCTGGTGGCAATTTAGCAATCGGCCAGCCAAGGATCGCAATCGCCATAATTGGCTTACCGCCCATCGCAAAAATATCGCTGATAGCGTTCGTTGCAGCAATACGTCCGAATTCAAATGGGTTATCCACGATAGGCATAAAGAAGTCAGTTGTACTGATAATGCCGATGCCATTACCTAAATCATAAACTGCGGCATCATCTTTGGTTTCATTGCCCACTAATAAGTGAGGATCATGAAATTTAGCTTGTTCCGTATGTAAGATTTGCTCTAACACTTTTGGTGCGATTTTGCATCCGCAACCAGCACCATGGCTATATTGGGTCAGTCTAATTTTTTCTGTCATTGTCTGTCTCTTTAGAAATTCGCTATCTATTTAAAAATAGGACACAAAGCCTGTCATATCAGGTTGTTGAGCTTTTGCAGGTGCTTTTAATTCTGGGGTGCCTATATAAAGGAAACCGACAATATGGTCATTTTCTTCACAACCTAAACCGTCACGCACGATAGCGTCTTCCGTCCATGAACCTGAACGCCAAATACCGCCAAAACCTTGTGCTAATGCGGCCATTTGCATCGCTTGTACGGTGCAGCTTGCGGCAACAATTTGTTCCCACTGTGGCACTTTGGGATGATCTTTCACTTTCGCAATCACGGTAATGATGAGCGGCGCACGAAATGGTGCATTACGCGCTTTTTCTTCAACTTCCGCGCCTAACTTGCCTTCTACAGCCGCTTTTTCAAGCAGTTGGCTGAAGCGAGCGATACCATCTCCTTGCATGACAACAAAGTGCCATGGCTTCAATGCCCCGTGGTCTGGCGCTCTCATTCCTGCGGCAAGAATATTGTCGAGTTGTTCGCCTTGCGGCGCTGGAGTGGTTAAGCGTGAAGCTGAACGGCGGTTCAACAAAAGGGTTAATGCATCCATATTGATCTCCGATTAAGAGTAAGCTGATGTAGTGCTCAGCAAAATAGAAATACCATCGGGCTATTGTACAACGCTCACAATGGTTTTGTTATGAATAATCCTGTATTACATTATTTGGTATCTGTCATCGTTTGATACTGTATAGGATTAAATCTATTGATTAATCTATCTATTAATCATCTGTCAAATAGATGATATTCTAAATCATTCGCGCGTCATCTTATGCCGCCAACTTGATTGATATCCTCACACTGGAGAAAAAATGCGACAACTCTGGGATATTTTCGCCACCGTCTTTAAGTTTAGCTGGCGAGTCATTAATTTCATTCGACAATTTGTTTTCAACGCAATTTTCTTCGTGTTGCTATTTTTAGTGATCGGCGGTTATTCTCTCTTGCAATCCGACAGCGAGCCAGAAAAAAACTATTTTGGTGCACTGGTTGTTGATCTACAAGGGGTTGTTGTCGACCAGGTCTCTTCCCCGGATCCTTTCGGACGCATGAGCCGCGAATTGCTGGGTACCTCGAACAACTTAATGCAGGAAAACTCGCTATTCGATATCGTCGATACCATTCGTACAGCCGCTGACGATGACCGCATTACAGGTCTAATACTACGTTTAGATAATCTGGTTGGTGCCGATCAACCCTCCATGGCATACATCGGTAAAGCGATTGAAGAGTTTAAAGCCTCTGGAAAATCAGTCTATGCAATGGGCGATAGCTATACACAAGCTCAATATTATTTAGCGAGCTTCGCGGATGAAATTTATCTCGCCCCCCATGGCGCCGTCGGTATTTACGGTTTCTCAACGGATACCCTGTATTACAAATCTTTATTAGAAAAACTCAAGGTAAGCACCCATATTTTCCGCGTTGGTACCTACAAATCTGCAGTTGAACCAATGATGCGCGATAATATGTCACCTGAAGCCCGTGAGGCTAACCTGCTCTGGTTAAATACCTTATGGGATAATTATTTAGGATCTATCGCGGAGAATCGCCAATCTAAAGCTGAACAAATCTTCCCGGGAGCAGATAAGCTCATTGCACAACTTCGCGCCGCCAAGGGTGATACTGCGCAGTATGCTTTGCAGCAAAAATTAGTGGATAAGATTTACACTCGTGAGCAAGCCGAAAATGTGTTCTCTAATCAGTTTGGTTGGAATAAAGAAGATAAAACATTCAATGGCATTAGCATCTATGATTACTCCACTAAAATTGCCGATACCAGCAACAGCGACGGTAATATTGCGGTTATTGTCGTTCAAGGTGCCATCATGGATGGTCCACAAACTCCCGGTATTGCTGGTGGCGAAACCCTAGCAGCTCAAATCCGTGATGCGCGCTTAAATGAAAACATTAAAGCCATCGTATTACGTGTTAATAGCCCAGGGGGAAGTGTCAGTGCTTCTGACCTGATCCGCAGTGAATTAGCCGCTGCGCGTACCGCGAAGAAACCGGTCGTCGTATCCATGGGTGGCATGGCCGCATCAGGCGGTTACTGGATCTCAACGCCAGCTGACTACATCATTGCTAGCCCAAGCACTTTAACCGGCTCTATCGGTATTTTCGGTGTGATCAATACCTTTGAAAGCTCATTAGAATCTATCGGCGTTTATACTGACGGTGTTTCGACGTCCCCATTAGCAGGCGTTTCTGTCACTAAAGGGATTAGCCCACAATTTTCCGATATGATGCAAATCACCATCGAAAATGGCTACCAAACCTTTATTGGCTTAGTCGCTCAATCTCGCCATAAAACACCGGAAGAAATCGATAAGATTGCCCAAGGTCGCGTGTGGATTGGTAAGGATGCGCTAAAAATTGGTTTAGTCGATGAACTCGGTGATTTCGATGATGCCGTCGCAAAAGCCGCCGAATTAGCGAAAGTAAAATCTGTCGAGCTGGATTGGATGCAACCTGAACTGTCCTTTATGGATCAGTTGATCCTTGAATTGACTAGCAACGTTCAAGTCATGATGCCTGATGCATTGCAAACATTCCTACCACCAGCGGTCGCTACTGATATTCGCCGCCAAGCTCAGTTCTTCTTAAAAATGAACGATCCACAAAATCGTTACGCATTTTGCTTAAACTGCGCAGAAATTAACTAATTATTCATTTTCACCCATGGCTCCCCTCTCAAGGCAACCTTAGAGGGGGCTGCCATTCGCGGTGGATGACGCTGGCGTAAACTGAAGTTTCCATCACAACAATCTGCAATATCTTGTTTTATCCATAGATTATCTCCAGTAAATAAGCCAAAATCCTTATAATCCAAATTATTCACACACAGAATTTCTTATTCATACAGAACTTTATCTGTCATCGTTAGGTAACAAAATGCAGAAGAAATCGATTTATGTCGTTTATACGGGTGGCACCATCGGCATGCGCCATTCTCCTCAAGGCTATATTCCTGTTTCTGGTCACCTACAGGCACAATTAGCCCAAATGCCTGAGTTTCATCGCCCTGAAATGCCAACATTTACGATCCGTGAACACCAGCCTTTAATCGACTCTTCTGACATTACACCGGAAGATTGGCAAAATATTGCCGATGACATCAGTGAAAATTACGATAAATATGATGGTTTTGTGATCCTGCATGGCACTGACACCATGGCATTTACGGCTTCTGCACTCTCCTTTATGTTTGAAAACTTGAAGAAGCCGATTATTGTGACAGGGTCACAGATTCCACTGGAAGCCCTACGTTCCGATGGGCAAACCAACCTGCTTAATGCACTCTATTTAGCGGCAAACTACCCGATCAATGAAGTGGGGTTATTCTTCAATAATAAACTGTATCGCGGTAACCGCACTGTGAAAGCTCATGCGGATGGTTTTGAAGCTTTCACCTCGCCAAACTGTTCCCCACTGATGGAAGCCGGTATTCATATCCGTACATTCAATGCCTGCCCAGCACCGATTGGCGTTGGCGAATTAAAAACCCATCGCATTACCCCGCAGCCTATTGGAGTTGTCACGCTCTACCCGGGGTTATCGATTGAAATCGTACGAAATATTCTTCAGCAACCGGTTAAAGCGCTAATCTTGCGCTCTTACGGTGTAGGAAATGCCCCTCAGCAACCGGAACTTCTGCGTATTCTTCGTGAAGCAACTTCTCGCGGCATTATTGTCGTCAACCTTACCCAATGTATTTCTGGGCGGGTAAATATGGAAGGTTACGCCACCGGACACGCATTAGCAGAATCTGGAGTGATCAGTGGTTTTGATATGACTTTTGAAGCCGCATTGAGTAAATTACATTACTTACTAAGCCAAGATTATACCTCTGAGCTTATTCGAGAATTAATGCAAAATAATCTACGTGGTGAATTAAGCTACGCCGATGAATAAGCCATAACCTACTGAGAAGAATGATGAAATCAGCATTACTGTTAGTCGACTTACAAAATGATTTTTGTACTGGTGGTGCTCTCGCTGTAAAACAAAGCGAACAGGTTATTAAAACCGCAAACCACGTTATTAAGCAATGCCAAAAACAGGGTATTACGGTGATCGCCAGCCAAGATTGGCATCCAGAAAACCACCTCAGTTTTGCCGTCAATTCTAACCAGCCTGTTGGCACCCTTGGCGAACTGAATGGATTGCCACAGGTTTGGTGGCCGGTTCACTGTGTACAAGGCTCCCATGGTGCTGATTTCCATCCAGAGCTTCATCGCCAAGCTATTCAAAAGGTATTTACTAAAGGTGAAAATCCGCAGGTAGATAGCTACAGTGCCTTTTTTGATAATGACCGAGTCAGTCAAACTGAACTTCATGTGTGGCTTCAGCAGCAACAAATCAGCCATTTAATGATTATGGGCATTGCGACCGACTATTGTGTGAAGTTTACTGTACTGGACGCGCTGAGACTGGGATACCGCGTCGATGTGCTAACGGATGGGTGTCGCGGCGTTAATTTAGCCCCTGAAGATAGCCTGAAGGCTTTAGCAGAAATGCAGAATGCGGGTGCTAAGTTAGTAACATTGCCACTCTAGCGTTCCATCACCCTACTAATGAGTTTCAAATTTTGGCCCTGCTAATTTGCAGGGCTAACTATCTTATTCGTCGTTTTCTTGCGGTTTCAATGTCGCAAGCCTATCTCCTTGAAAAAGCGCTTTTAATTCTTGCTTACTCTTCATGGTAATTTGGCCGTCTGTACCGACCGTCATATGCTCCGCATCATGGTTATGGCGAGATTGCCATAACATCACCATCTGCAAGGTATTTTCTTTTTGTTCTGGCGTTAATGCCACGCCATCCGGCCATTTACCTAACTCCACTGCCGTCACTAAACGCTGGTAAATTTCTGGGGTCATGACAGACAGCAATTGGTCTATTTGTTGTGCATCCATTTCTACGCTCACGTTATGCCTCATCACATCAAGTTAGTGGCAATCAAGATAATTATTTTTTATGGTTTTATGAATATATGGCATTTTGAATAATCAGCCGAGTCGTTATTGCTGAACATATTTTCATACTTCAGCAAGCTTCAGCACGCTATCCTGCGGTCTTTTCACCCGTTTGGTCATCTGTAAAACTTAGCGATGCTGAATTTATGCAGTAACGCTGTCCGGTTGGTTGTGGACCATCAGGAAATACATGTCCAAGATGCGCATTGCAATTACCACAGCGCACTTCTATACGGTGCATTCCATGAGAGAGATCTTCGATAAATTTTATCAAACTTTCATCAATTGGTTGAAAGAAACTCGGCCATCCGCAGCCCGCATCAAATTTGGTCTCAGAAAGGAATAAAGGAGTTCCACAACAGAGACATTCATACACGCCATCTTTACGGTTATGCAATAATTGGCCACTAAATGGGGGCTCAGTGCCAGCCTCTTGTGTAACATACAGCTGGACTTGGTTAAGCTTTGATAAATCAACAGCTTGCTTATCTTTATTCGACATCGATTACCTACTCTTTTTCAAAAAGATGCGTATTAAAGCGATTTCGCACCCATTTCAAGCAACAAAAACTTAACAACGCTCAGTGGAAAACTATTCTAGACTATTAAGGTTAGAACTTTACGGTTTGATTTGTGATGAGCCTCACATATATCACTGATGGATGGTTTCATTATGCTGAACAATCCCGATAATACGTGCGGCTGTATTTGCTGCTGAAGTGACTGACAAATATGCAGATAGTGGTATCAGAATTGATTTTTTTCAATAATTGACACGATTCCGCTTGACGGCTGGCAAGGTTTTGGTAACTTTAAGTACATCTTAATTCACGAAATAAAATAGCTGGTGGAAATACTATGACTATCAAAGTAGGTATTAATGGTTTTGGTCGTATCGGCCGTATCGTTTTCCGTGCTGCACAAGAGCGTTCTGACATCGAAATCGTTGCTATCAACGACCTGCTCGATGCAGAGTACATGGCATACATGTTGAAATACGACTCAACTCACGGTCGTTTCAACGGTACTGTTGAAGTTAAAGATGGTCACTTAGTTGTTAACGGTAAAAAAATCCGTGTTACAGCAGAGAAAGATCCTGCAAACCTGAAATGGAACGAAGTCGGTGTTGATGTTGTTGCTGAAGCAACTGGTATCTTCCTGACTGACGAGACTGCTCGTAAACACATCCAAGCAGGCGCGAAGAAAGTTGTGTTAACTGGTCCTTCTAAAGATGACACTCCAATGTTCGTTATGGGCGTTAACCACAAAGCTTACGCAGGTCAAGAAATCGTTTCTAACGCATCTTGCACAACTAACTGCTTAGCTCCACTGGCTAAAGTTATCAACGACAAATTTGGTATCGTTGAAGGTCTGATGACCACTGTTCACGCAACCACAGCAACACAAAAAACTGTTGATGGTCCATCTCACAAAGACTGGCGTGGTGGTCGTGGTGCTTCTCAAAACATCATCCCATCTTCAACTGGTGCTGCTAAAGCTGTAGGTAAAGTTATTCCTGAGCTGAACGGTAAACTGACTGGTATGTCTTTCCGTGTTCCAACTCCTAACGTTTCTGTTGTTGACCTGACTGCACGTCTGGCAAAACCAGCAACTTACGCACAAATCTGTGACGCTATCAAAGAAGCAGCAGAAGGCGAGCTGAAAGGCGTTCTGGGTTACACTGAAGACGACGTTGTATCTACCGATTTCAACGGCGAAAAACTGACTTCAGTATTCGATGCTAAAGCAGGTATCGCTCTGAACGACAACTTTGTGAAACTGGTTTCTTGGTATGACAACGAAACTGGTTACTCTAACAAAGTTCTAGACCTGATTGCTCACATCTCTAAATAAGAGCTGTTAAGCAACCAGTGTGACTGAGCCGCCTCTTGGCGGCTCTTTTGTATCTTTCATACATTCAAAATTAAAGCCCAGCTCAATATACTCCAAGCTGCGTCCCCCGCTTCATTCAATGCCACTTGCAGTATCGTGAGTTTGTTATATTGTTATTTCTAGTTACTGCCCTATTTATAGGCGCTGTTCTATTTATAGTCGCTGATTTAGGTCGTGATGATGGACCAACAACCACAGGCGCAAGACAATGCATGATAAAATTTTTGCTTTACCTGTTATCAAACAAATTTCTCCTTACATTACCCAACGTCAACTTGACGATTTACCGCTGATCGTCATTTCCCACCCAAAAGTGCGAGGTGCCGTGAGCCTACAAGGTGCCCACTTAATTGACTGGCAACCCGCAGGTCAAAAACCCTGCCTTTGGTTAAGTCCAGAAAGTGCGTTTAAAGAAGGGGTTGCCATTCGTGGCGGTATTCCTATTTGCTGGCCATGGTTTGGACCTGTAAATAGCCCTAGTCACGGATTTGCCCGTATTTTACCTTGGCAATTTACGGCTCATAATGAACATGATTGTGGTGTCATTCTCACCTTTACCCTGACAGACAACGAATACACCCGCAAACTCTGGCCTCATGAGTTCACGCTGATCCTACGTATGAAGCTCGGGGAAACTTGCGAACTTGAATTAGAAAGCTACGGTGACTTCGAGGCCACCGCTGCACTACACAGCTATTTCAATATCAGTGATATCCAGAAAGCCACCGTTTATGGACTTGGTGGGCATTACATCGATAAAGTCGCCGATAGAGAAGCCTATATTTCAGAACCGCTAAAATTTAATAAGCACACTGACCGCATATATACCGAGCCAGAAGAATACAGTTTATTGCGTGATGATGGCTGGAATCGCACTATTGAGCTGCATCACTATCATCATAGTGACGTGGTGTGCTGGAACCCTTGGGCGGAGTTATCGTGCAGCATGCAGGATATGCCTAATAATGGTTACAAACAGATGGTTTGTGTGGAAACGGCTCGCATTCATATGCCAATGAAATCTGAAGCGCAAAGCCCTTCTCGCCTTTCTCTCGTGATGGTATGCCGCGAAAATAAACCGCAGCCACAGCAAGAATAACCACGCGTAAAATAATCGTAAGAATAAATGCAAAAATAAAACCCCAAAACAGCCTAGCCATTTTGGGGTTTTTCATTCTATTCCAACGTATAAATTAGAAGGTGTAAGTTACACCGCTCCACATAATCGCTGAATAGGATTTATTGACCATTGGGCTGTCTTTTACTTCACTAGACAGTTTATCAACACGACCCAGTGCAAACAGCGACCAGCTGTCTGTCATGCGATAATTAGCTGATAACTCCACATACGGTGTCCAGCTTGAATTTGGTTCATAACGTTTTAATCCACTATTTGCAGATTCTTTGGATGTCACACCGAATTCATAACGGTTCAGTTTCGCACTATCCCATTTGATACCGACACCTGGGGTTAAAGACCAGCTATCGCCTTTAAATGCGTATAGGTAAGCGGCTTCCGCGCGCATCCCTTCACTTTCCCACAACATGTCGAGAGAGCCATTGAAACGCAATGTACCCCAGTCTGCATTATGACGGTAAGTAAAGCCGCCCATTACGGTATCGCGGCGGCGATCCAGCTTACGCATGTCGGCATTATCATTATCTTTTGGCTTAAAGAAATGTGGGTAGTAATAAGCATCTAAAGACAACTGGTCAACTTTATCATTCCACAGGTAGTAACCTACAGCTAAAGTGCGGAAGTAAAAATTTTCACTTTCATAATTTACAACGGGAACTGGCGTAATATAGTCGCTCGTTTTGATGCCTTTATAAGGTGTTGATTGCGCTAATACAGAGCCACCAACAGACCAAGTTCCAGCAAACGCAGCAGTTGAAGCCGCACTTAACGCAATGGCAAGTGTGGTCATTTTGATTATTTTAGACATTTTAAATTAAACCCAAATTATTCAGATGAAGTTAACAATAAACAATGAATAACGTGGGAAATTTCACCCACGTTAATGAGATGGTTCACATTTAAAGCTAAATTACTTTGATTGTCTATCTTTCTCAATCAAGAATATAAGCCAAGTGAATGAATGATGTACTTTTTTATTAAAAATCAATAGGTACGCGACGTGCTAGTGCACATAATAATTCGTAACCGATTGTGCCTGCCGCCTGTGCCACATCATCAACAGGTAAATTTTCACCCCACAGCTCCACTTTAGAACCAATAGTGGCTTCTGGGCAATCACTAATATCAATCGTGAGCATATCCATAGAAACTGCCCCCAACAGTGCACAACGCTGTCCCTGACACCATACTGGTGTTCCTGTTGGCGCATGACGAGGGTATCCATCGCCATAACCACAGGCAACCGTCGCGATACGCATTGGTTTTTCTGCCGTGAATTTGCTGCCGTAGCCAATGGATTGACCTGCTTCAATATCATGGACCGCAATAATTTCCGATTGCAGCGTCATCGCCGCTTTTAAACCATATTCAGCAATATCGCCCCATTTGCCGCTCGGAGATGCACCATACAGCACAATTCCAGCCCGAACCCAATCATAATGGGTATTTTTATGCCATAAAACCGCCCCCGAATTCGCAATGCAGGTCGGCAGTGATAACTGAGCAAATTGTTGAATTTTTGCTAACGGCGCTTGTGTTCCCTCAACCAAATCTGAATTGGCAAAATGACTCATTAGCGTCACGTTCGCGATATTTTTCATCTGGCTCAGTTGAGAGACAATATCCGCATACTCATCCACCGAGAAACCTAAGCGATTCATTCCACTATTAAGCTTAATGTACACAGAAATAGGTTTGCTCAGTGAGGCTTGCTCAATGGCGGCTAGCTGCCAGCGACTGTGTACGCTGGTTGTTAACTGATACTGGTCAATAACTGTTAAATCATCAGCTTGGAAGAACCCTTCCAATAATAGAATTGGCCCCTTCCACCCTTCATTTCGCAATAAAATGGCTTCATGGAGATCTAAAACGGCAAACCCATCAGAGTCTTTTAATCCACGCCAAATTCGTTTAATACCATGGCCATAACCATCCGCTTTCATCACTGACCAGATCTTCGCTTGACCGATGTTCTGACGGATCACTGCTAAATTATGTTCTAAATTATGTTGATGAATGACAGCACGAATTGGGCGTGGCATTGCGATTCCTTATTATTGATTTTTTACGTCGCTCAATTAACGCGCAGGCGATAAGTGACCCGTACTTATTAATTTCGTATTAAAACCATCGGTATATCTGAATACCGATAAATCATCCGCAGCGATGTCCGGCGTATTCCCTGAAATTAAATCAGCTAACAATTTGCCAGAGCCGCAAGCCATTGTCCAACCTAAGGTTCCATGCCCCGTATTCAAATACAAGTTGCTGAATTCTGTCGGCCCAACTATCGGGGTTCCGTCTGGCGTCATTGGACGTAATCCTGTCCAAAACTGTGCTTGATTAATATCGCCGCCGCCTTGATAGAGATCTTGCACCACCATTTTTAGGGTTTCACAGCGTTTTTTCAGTACATCAAGATTAAAACCAACCACTTCTGCCATTCCCCCAACGCGAATACGTTGGTCAAACCGTGTTACAGCTATTTTGTAGGTTTCATCCAACACAGTCGAAACTGGCGCTCGAGATTCATCGATGATTGGCATCGTCAATGAGTAACCTTTCAGAGGATAAACAGGAATCTTCACCAATTGCTGCAACATCTGAGTGGAATATGACCCCATGGCAACGACATATTGATCCGCCAGCAAAATCTCACCATCGACCTTAATACCGCTGATGCGCTTGCCATCCGTTAAAATTTGCTCCACATGGCAGCCAAAGCGGAATGTAACTCCAACTTGCTCTGCCATTTTCGCCAGTTTTTTGGTGAACTGCTGGCAATCCCCTGTTTCATCATTTGGTAAGCGTAAACCACCTGTCAGCTTATGTTTTACAAAAGCCAATGCAGGCTCAGCTGTAATGAGCTGATCTGAGGTCAGTAATTCGTATGGCACACCTTCTTGCTGCAAAACCGCGATATCATTGGCCGCATTATCAAACTGTTTTGCCGTTCTAAACAACTGTAACGTACCGCCTTGACGACCTTCATAGCCAATGCCGGTATCTGCTCTAAGTTGGCGAATGCAATCACGGCTATATTCTGCGATCCGCACCATGCGGCTTTTATTCATGGTGTAGTGCTGCATGTCGCAGTTTTTCAACATTTGCCACATCCAACGTAATTGGAACAGACTACCATCGGGTTTGATCGCTAAAGGGGCATGTTTTTCAAACATCCATTTTACGGCTTTAAGAGGGATCCCCGGCGCACCCCATGGGGTTGCATATCCCGGAGAAATTTGCCCTGCATTACCTGCGCTGGTTTCTTCAGCCACATCAAGCTGCCTATCAATGACGCAAACTTCATGCCCTTCTTGTGCTAGATACCACGCAGTGGTAACACCAATAACGCCAGCACCTAAAACGAGAACTTTCATAGAACCCCTCAAGAGAACAAAATGGAATTACTGTTAGCATAATATTCTAGTTTTTATTTTCCAATACAGTTAATTAACATTTTTAACAAAAAAGTTAAATCCTCTATCAAATTTAGGTTCTCTTAAATCCAGTGAAATTTTATTCTACCCATCAAAAAGAGAATAAATCAATTTAATATATATAAATCAACTTATTAAAAATAAACTCCCAAAATTAACTCTGATTAAATAATGAGTTAAACAGAGTTTTATATTCATTCATCAAAAGATTATTCCATTTCAATATTTAGAAGCTAAATATCGAATAACTCACCACGCTAGATAATAACATTGATAAATTCAAATTAAGTAGATGATTACACTAATCAATCAATCGGAAACAAAAAAAGCCAGTGCAAGGCACTGGCTTTTTGTTTGAAAATGGCAGTGTTAAATATTATTCGCGAGGTCAGATGGCATATTACTTTGCATATTGTGCCAGATCACGCCGCTATCTTTACCGTAGTTTCTGACGCAATCCATAATACGGTCATAGGCTTGCTCACGGCATAAATTGCTCAGCTGTTGGTAAAAACTTAACGCTAAACGACGGGCTTCAGGATTAGAGAAATAATAACGCCCAACTCGCGTGTATAGCCCTCGTAATCCATTAATAATCAAACCATAGATTGGGTTACCGGACGCAAAGGCCAGTCCACGGAAAATGTTGTAATCCAAATCACTAAATGCATCTGAGTTATCTTCAACTTTATCTTTACCCGATAACACTTCTAATGAGGCTTCTGGATCATTACGAAATGCGGTACGAATAAAAATAGCCGCAATATTAGTACGTACTGCCAATAAATTATCAATTAGCTGAGGTACACGGTCGTGATCGAGTTTCGCCAACGTTTCCAGAATGTTTAATCCTGACGTTTCCCAGTAGTTATTGACCTTGGTTGGCTTACCATGTTGAATGGTTAACCACCCATCACGGGCTAAACGCTGTAAAACTTCACGTAATGTCGTACGGGTTACGCCGATTAATTCAGATAGCTCACGCTCCGCGGGTAAGATAGATCCTGGAGGAAAACGATTGTTCCAAATACTCTCAATAATGTACTCTTCCGCAAAACCTGCCGGACTTTGAGCTTTAATAACCATATTTTTATTATTCCAAACATTTTTAGACGGACTACGCGGAAGCATACCAGATTGTCACAATCTGAGATAGTTAGCTTTCCAATAAACCGCAGGTGAATCGTAAAAACCCCATATAATTAATGGATTATCTATTAGCAAATAAGCTTAAATTCTATAAAAGATAAGAGTAGTATGTAACGCGCTGTCACACAACACCAGTTAAAGAGGATTAAAAATCATAATGGATTTTAGTTTAAGAAGAGCATTTTTGAAGAATTTTTTGGGAAATTCTCCAGATTGGTACAAACTTGCTATCATTTTGTTCTTAATAATAAACCCAATTGTTTTCTACTTTGTTAACCCATTTATCGCCGGTTGGTTACTCGTCATTGAATTCATTTTCACTTTGGCGATGGCACTGAAATGCTACCCATTACAACCTGGCGGGTTATTAGCCATTGAAGCCGTGCTAATTGGTATGACTTCCCCTGCACAGATTTCTCATGAAATCAGTAATAACCTTGAAGTGGTTCTGTTACTGATCTTTATGGTGGCTGGCATCTACTTTATGAAGCAACTTCTGTTATTTGTGTTTACAAAGCTGTTAATAAACGTCCGTTCTAAACGAATTTTAGCGTTGTCATTTTGCTTAGCAAGTGCGTTTTTATCCGCTTTTTTAGATGCTTTAACCGTCATTGCTGTGGTCATTAGCGTTTCTATTGGCTTCTACTCAATTTACCACCAATATGCCTCTAGCCAGCCAAGCAATACGGATCTACAAAACGATTCCTTCATTGATACGGTTGAAAAAAAGCAGACATTGGAACAGTTCCGTGCATTCTTACGTAGCTTAATGATGCATGCAGGTATCGGTACTGCCCTTGGCGGCGTAATGACTATGGTGGGTGAACCACAAAACCTGATCATCGCGAAACATGTTGAGTGGGATTTTATTACCTTCTATCTGCGGATGGCGCCAGTCACTATCCCTGTTTTCTTATGTGGGCTCGTGGTCTGTTTCCTCGTTGAAAAGTTCAAAGTATTTGGCTACGGGGCTGAATTGCCAGACACCGTGCGCCAAGTATTGACCGAACACGACAAAAAAATGAGTGCTAAGCGCAGCAAGAAAGAGCAAGCACAGCTTATCGTCCAAGGCCTTATCGGTATTTGGTTAATTCTCGCGTTGGCATTTCACCTTGCTGAAGTGGGTCTGATTGGTCTGTCCGTAATCATTCTTGCCACGACATTCTGTGGGATCACTGAAGAACACGCGCTCGGAAAAGCCTTTGAAGAAGCCTTGCCGTTTACTGCCCTACTGACGGTCTTTTTCAGTGTTGTCGCCGTGATCATTGACCAACAGCTATTTACGCCATTTATTCAGTATGTGCTGCAATCCTCTGAATCATCGCAGCTATCCCTGTTCTATCTGTTTAACGGGTTGCTCTCTGCGGTATCAGATAACGTGTTTGTCGGCACCGTGTACATTACCGAAGCGCTGAAAGCCGCGAATGCGGGTTTAATTTCAGCTGAGCAGTACCAACACTTAGCGGTCGCAATTAACACCGGAACAAACTTGCCGTCGGTTGCAACGCCAAATGGACAAGCCGCCTTCTTATTCCTGTTAACCTCTGCACTGTCTCCGCTGATTCGTCTGTCTTACGGTCGAATGGTGTGGATGGCATTACCATTTACGGTTGTGATGACCATCGTTGGTCTGCTAGGTGTTGAGCTCTGGCTTATCCCATTAACTGATTGGATGGAAAGCTTAGGGTTAATTTCTATTCCACGTTGATCAATATTGATTAATCACATTCAGGATTTAAAGCCGCATATTTATGCGGCTGAGGTTGATGACAAAGAGGGATAAAAGCGTGGTTTTTCCCTCTTTGTGTTATCAGGCGAAAATCAATAAATTGATTTTCCTCGTCAATATTACAACCCAAAAGAGCCATTTCCAAACCTGATGGGCTTGGAAATGGTCTGAGCCGCATATTTATGCGGCTTTTTTTGTAATAAAACGTAAAAACTAAGCTAATCTTATTCTAATCTGATTTTGCTGCTTTTTTTATCACCCAGATAGAGGCAAAATAAGCCGATTATTAATGAAGGGAATTTATTATGTTCAGATTTTTTAATTACTGTTCTCAAGGACGGTCAGCTTGGCTGCTTATGGCATTCACTGCTTTTATGCTTGAATGTGCTGCTCTGTATTTCCAACATATTATGAAACTGCAACCTTGTGTAATGTGTATCTATGAGCGCGTTGCATTGATGGGAATTATTGCGGCAGGTTTAATCGGAGCGATTGCACCGAAAAGCACCGTCGTTAAAGTGATTGCGATTGTGGTTTGGCTGTATGCGGGTTGGCGTGGATTAGACCTTTCATGGGAACATACCATGCTGCAACTTTACCCGTCTCCGTTTGCATCCTGTGATTTCTTTGTCAATTTCCCAGACTGGTTACCGCTGCAAGAATGGGTACCGTCTGTGTTTGAAGCGACAGGGGATTGTGCGGTTAGACAGTGGGCATTCTTAGGGTTAGACATGCCGCAGTGGTTAGTTGGTATTTTTGCAGCTTACATCTTAGTTGGCATCATCGTTGCGATCAGCCTCTTCTTCCCAAGTAAAAAATAACCTTTCTTTTTTCGCCCATCAACTGTGCTTGATGGGCGATTCAAATCATTAGCTCACCAAAATACTTAGATACAGGCCCCACTACGAATTGCCGAAACGGCACAACGACGCCCATTTGCAAACTGGCAAACTGGGGTCTTTTCACCATTGAGTTCTAAATTCAGTGAAGGTAACCCACCCGCTGAAGTACATGCTTCTTGCGCACCTGGGCCCAAATTCACCACTTGTTGAGCATATTGAGAACCGGACGTTTCTGCTCTTGTCATCTTACTGTTATCAGGGCTACTGCACGCTGAAAGTAAAATGGATAACACGGTAGCTGAGCCCATTGCCACGACTGTTTTTAACAGCGCCTGACTTTTCCTTTTCATTCTCTTTCTCCGATAGTATCAGCGCTGTTTCGAGTCCCACTATATTTTGAATCTCATTAATGGGTGCCGCTTTTAGAAAACAGGTTGATGACCAATACACCAATGATAATTAATAGCATACCAATAATTGCGGGTAAATCGAGTTTTTGGTTATAAATATAGATAGCCGCCACAGAAACCAACACAATTCCCAATCCTGACCAAATGGCATACGCGATACCCAACGGCATTACCTTCACAACTTGGGAAAGCCCCCAAAAAGAGACTGCATAGCCAATAATAACCACTAAAGAGGGCCAAAAACGGCTAAAACCATCCGACGCTTTTAACGTTGTTGTCGCAATCACTTCCGCAATAATGGACATTAATAAGAAGCCCAATCCTTTCATTGTTCACCTTTCTCTGTTTTTAGCCTAAAATTTGGCAAAAATTTAACACACAAAAAAGCACCGCACTAACCTTTAATTAGCACAGTGCCAAATGAATAAATCTAGCTTAATGATTCGCAGCGGTTGGCTGTTTTTCTACAAAAGCTGAGCGATAACGGGTATAGATAAACACGCACCAAGCAAGTGCTAAAAGGCTGATAATCGCCCCCACATACCCAATATTGGTCATTCCCATATGGGTAATCACTTGGTTCCCTAATAATGCCCCAGCCCCAATGCCAATATTAAATAATCCAGAGAAAATCGACATCGCGACATCGGTCGCATCTGGAGCCAAGTCCAACACTTTCACTTGGATCCCGAGGCTAATACACATAATCGCCATACCCCAGAATATGCAGGTACCAATCAACGTCCAAACATCACCACTTAATGGCATAAATAACACTAAACAAAGTGTCAGTAAGGCCATCGATACCGGTAAGAATGAGAGTGTAAAGCGGCTACTGTAGCGGCTAAACAAGACGCTACCAAAAATGCCAGCTCCACCAAAAATTAATAATAAGAGTGTGGCAAAATTTTGACTCTGTAAGGCAATATCGCGTACAAACGGTTCAATATAACTATACGCGGTAAAATGAGCCGTAATGACGACGGTGATTAACACAAAGACACCCATCAATGCGGGGCGTTTAAACAGAACTGGTAGGCTTTTTAACGAACCGGAATGTTCGCTCGGTAAACGAGGTAAGAATCGCAATAACGCAATCAAGGTTAATAACGCCAGTACGCCGATACATAAAAATGTCACTCGCCAGCCCATCCATTGCCCAATCACTCGCCCTAACGGTAATCCTAACACGGTCGCCAGTGCCGTTCCCGTGGCGAGCAAGCCCAAAGCTTGCGCTTTTTTACCCGCAGGCGCGACGCGGATCGCCAATGATGCCGTTATCGACCAGAAAACTGCATGAGATAACGCAATACCGATACGCGCGATAATCAGCACTTCAAAGCTCCACGCAATCCCGCATAGAATATGGCTGAGAATAAAGACAACAAACAAAATTCCCAGTAATTTTCGCCGCTCAAATTTCCCCGTCATCAGCATTAATGGCAGCGACATCACCGCGACAACCCACGCATAAATGGTGATCATCAGCCCTGTATGGGCAACGGTCATATCAAAACTTTCAGCAATATCACTCAATAATGCGACAGGAACAAATTCGGTGGTATTAAAGACAAAAGCCGCAACGGAAAGCGCCAATACACGGATCCACGCAGTGCTTCGAGAAACCTGGGACATGGTTTACGACATCCTGTTGATGATAATTAAGGCCAATAACAGCCTTCAGTACATTTTTGTGAATAATATCACATTCGCCATTCATCTTTAAAGGATTGAAAATTATCATGTTCACACTATTTTTTCACAGAGAAACGGTCACTCCCCTTTAATTTTCATATCAGTTTGAAAAGCGACAGAATCATTTCTTCTATGCTACAATCTGCAAATTACTTTTTATTCTTACAGGAATTCCTAAATGAAAACCCATTTTCCAACTGAGCCAGACGTAAACGCATTAGCAGACGAAGTAACTTGTTTAAAAAATCTTGTTACTCATATGCTTAAAGCTATCGGTCAGGCTGATGCGGGTAAAATTCTAATCAAAATGCAACGCGAAGTCGCTTCAATGGAAGATGAGAAGCAAGCTGAGACTTACAAAAACATTTTAGAACAAATCAAGACTGGTTATCGTCAATAAGAGCTTTAGCGATAAATGCGATTCTAAGCGCTAACTAAAAACGGCGAACTAAAGTGCACAAAAACCTAAGTTTCGTTCACTAGGATCCTTTATCTTTGATCTCGAATTAAACCATTCTTTATTCATTTAGCTCCCCCTTCAGATCCCTATGAAGGGGGCTTTTTTTTGCCTAAAATCCTACCTTTCACTCACTTAAAAAACAAAGAACGCCACTCTTTCGAGTAGCGCTTTGATAAATCCCCTGTCTGTCTAAATAACGTAATAAACAGACTTAAATCGGACCTAAATTCGTCATGACAGCGTAAACAATCGAGATAATCGAAATAATGACCCAAGTTAATACCAGCGGCCAGATAAACTTCAGCCACTTGGTGTATGGGATTTTCGACGTCGCTAACACTGCCATCAGGATACCTGATGTTGGGTTAATACAGTTCACGACACCCTCGCCCATTAATACCGTTTGAACGGTAGTTTGACGGGTGATTTCTAACAGGTCGCCCATTGGGGTGAAAATAGGCACTAAAACTGCCGCTTCACCGGAACCTGAAGAAATAAAGAAGTGCATAATAGCAGCGGTACCGAACATTGAAATCGCAGATAATGTTTTCGGTAATCCATCCATCAGAGAAATAATCGAATTCACGATGGTGTCTAAGATCATTCCATCCGCTAATACAATCGCAATCGCACGCGCCATACCAACGATAAATGCCCCGCCAACCATGCCAGCACAGCCTTTCAGGAAGCCGGTTGCAATATCATTCGGTGACATTCTGTTCAGTACGCCTACCCCCACACCTAAGATGATAAACATGGCCATCATCTCTTTCTCGCCCCAGCTCCACTCAATGGCACCAAAAATAAAGCCAATTAAACAGAATGCGGCATAGGATAATGTAATGACGTGGCGTAAAGAGATTTTTGAGGTCTCAAATTGGCTGTCATCAATCTGTACTTCTGGGCGCACCATCCCTTGGCGACGGCTTTTCTTCGCGTACAGAGTTAAGAAGATAATCCCTGCAATCACAAAGCTAATATAAACCACAGTACGGAAGCCAAATGCCGATAGCAGTGGAACGTCAGCCAAACCTTGAGATAACCCGACAGTCATCGGTGCCATTACCGAAGCGTTAAAGCCGGAGTATGCCGCAACATAGACGATCGCTGCGCCAAACTTGTCATCCATTCCGACAGACTTCGCCACCAATAAACCTATTGGCACGAATGCAATTATCGAGTTCACCACAATTCCAGTGGTACCCAAAATGGAGAACACCACAAAGAAGATAGTGATCAACAAAAAGTCATTGAGCTTTTTACTGCGTGAAATATTGCTCAGAACTTTGTTGATTGCACCCGTCGTTTCAAGCAAATGCAACGCGCCCCCAGTAAAGATAATCAGGAAAATGATCGGAGCCGCTTTAACTAGCCCGTCAGCGATCGACGTGAAAACCTGCCCTGGTAAAACGCCATGCTGTTCAGGTAAACGCTCATAACTCCCCGGAATGGTATAGGAACTCTTGACTTGGGTTTCCACGCCATCTTTGATAGTCGTGATCACTTTCGTTTCAGAGGCATATTGCCCAGCCGGAACGATCCAAGTCGCAACCGCTGCCGCTACTAAGATGAAAAAGAGCAATACATACGGGTTTATCCCATCAGAACGCTTTTTTTGTGGTGGTGGTGTTGTTGATGCTTTTGATGTTGATATGGATGTTGCCATAGATTTATCCTGTTGGATTATTATTTGTTTTGTTAGCCATAATTACTGCGTAATGCGTTTTAACACATTGAAAAATAACTGAGCGCGCTCAGTTAAAGAGGGAATTTCAAGATACTCTTTGTCACTATGTTGATAGCCGCCAATTGGGCCTAAACCGTCTACCGTTGGTGTCCCCACACCCGCGGTAAATGAAGCATCTGAGCCACCACCTGTAGAAACGTCTTCCAGAGTGATTGCCAGTTTGTCGGCTTCTTGTTTGATGATGTCGATAAGCGCGGCACTTTCTGACGTTTTTGCCATTGGTGGACGGTTGATCCCGCCTGTCAGTGAAAGCTGAATGCCTTCTAGAACAGGCTGGCTGCACACTTCACGTACTTTCTTGTCGATTTCAATACCTTGCTGCTCAGAAGAGATCCGCACATCAATTTCTGCACGCGCATTTGGCGCGACGGTATTAACGGATGTTCCACCTGTGATCAGACCCACGTTCACCGAAAGCCCTTTATCGTGCTGAGAAAGCGCATGTAAGCTTTGGATTTTAAAAGCAAGTTCTTGGATAGCGCTGATCCCAGCTTCAGGAGCAATACCTGAGTGAGAGGCTTTACCTTGAATAGTCAGAACATAGGTTCCCACACCGCGACGGGCGCTAACAATGGCACCATTCGCACGTGCTGGCTCCATCACTAACGCATAGCGTTTGCCTTTTGCACATTGCTCGATGACCGGACGTGACGAAATAGAACCAATCTCTTCATCGCAGTTCAGCAACACTTCAATTTTTTTGTAACGCTCATCGCTGGAGGCATAAAGCTGTTTGATCACCTGATACACCATGACATGGCTGCCTTTCATATCGATAACACCAGGACCATAGGCTCTATCACCCTCAATACTAAATGGTCTTTCTGATACGGTACCTTTTGGAAATACGGTATCCAAATGCAGCAAAATCAAAATTTCAGGCGTGGTCGATGGGTGGAAAATACGATAATTATTGCCCAATTTTTCATTTGGGATTATTTCCACCTCAAAACCCATTGATTGGTAACGTTCACACCAAAATGCCGCGTGATTATCCACCCCCTCTTTATCGTATGAACCGGATTCTGTATTAACCACTTGCTTTAATAAGTCCAGCATTTCTGCTTTGTGTGTTAAAAATTCATTGTGCATGTTGAGTTCCTATTATTTATTATTTTATGGCGAGATATTTCAATGAGAAAATTGACTCCCGCACGATAAGACTTTTATTCCAAACAAAATGAAATGTTTATTACCTATAGACAATAATATTGTCGAATATTCCATTTGACGCGTAAAAACACGCCATTACCTATGCAGATTTAATGCATATACAACAGTGGCGAGTAATTGAGGGGTTTAACCCAAGATGGAACAACCCTATGATAATCCGACATTTAGCTTGATTGAAAAGGATACTTTCGCACCATAGCATAATAGATAAATAAATTACAAATAATTATTAATGCATAACTATGCGTTATTTTTTGAATCTTTAAAAAAGTAATAGTTACAGATAGGAATTATAAAAATAGTCAGAATCAATATATTAATTATGGTGAATAATTTTCAAAAATTAATGACATGCTATTAATTTTAGTTAACCATAAATATGTAGCATTACACGCGGTCTTTATTTTTTTATTTACATTATTTAACGCTAATAAAGCGTATTCATCGTTTAACTTTATTTAAATTAAAATAACCACAAAGGAGTATTTAGTCTATTTGTTCAACATTTATAAGATAAATAAACATCAGCGTCTAAAAAACATACGGGATTTTTAAACTGAGAGTTTAATGTCATTCAATTTAGGTGCGATTTTCTTTCAGTATGTTTATTTAGCTCTCTTCAGCATAAAATGCGATACGCCTTTCTTCTACTAGCGTACCACTTTGCTGGCACTATTCGCTGGAATAGTTAGATAAAATGATAAATCGAATACGGTGGGGATAGAGGTAGGATGAGCAAATAAAAAAGGGAAACATGACGTTTCCCTTTCATTTTATCGCATTAACATCGTAGGCTATTTCAGATATTGGCCTGAGCGTAATGCTTCAATACGTTTATCTAATGGTGGGTGAGATAAAAACAGTTCGCTAAATGCTTTACCACGGCCATTGATACAAAATGCCATCAAGCGCCCTTCTTCTTGCGGCTCATAGCTTGTTTTCAGGCGTTGCAGTGCAGCAATCATTTTCTCTCTACCGACTAATTTGGCAGAGCCTGCATCCGCGTGGAACTCACGGTAACGAGAGAACCACATCGTAATGATGCTCGCTAAAATACCAAACACGATTTCTAATACCATCGAAACGGCAAAATAAACCATTGGGTTACCATTGCTGCTTTCACTTTCATTGTCATTGTTGTTTGACATAAAGCCAGCCGCAACTTGCGCCAAAATACGTGAAATAAAGATAACGAAGGTATTCACAACACCTTGCAATAAGGTCATGGTAACCATATCACCGTTAGCGACATGGCTGATTTCATGAGCAATAACGGCTTCAGCTTCATCACGGCTCATGTTTTCCAATAAACCCGTACTTACCGCAACCAAAGAAGCATCACGGCGTGCACCCGTTGCAAATGCGTTGATATCCGGTGCATGGTAAATTGCCACTTGTGGCATTTTGATACCCACTTGCTGGGATTGACGGCTAACAGTGTTAACTAACCACTGTTCCATCTCATTACGTGGATGTTCGATAACTTCACCACCAACGGACTTCAGCGCCATCCATTTGGACATGAGCAGCGACACAAACGCGCCACCAAAACCAAACAATGCCGCCATGATCAGCAGACCTTGAGCACTACTTCCACGTATCCCGGTTAAACTTAAAATAATCCCGAACACAAACATAACAGCTAAGTTTGTGAGCAAGAATAAAGCAATTCTCATCATTTTTTATAGGTTCCTTGGTCAAAACAAACATCACGACAAATTTACTTCATAAATAAGGTTTTTTCACACCATTTCAAGTCCATTAACAGGAAAAAGTCATAAAATAACATATCTTTACACACAGCAATAAAAAATGCCGTTTTAATAAACGGCATTTAAATGATAACGATAAGGCACTACGAGAAACTGATCAGCTCACTTTACCTTTAGTTGGCTTGCCTTTAGAAACTTTTGCGGTTGTTTTTGCTGCAGCTTTAGCTTTATCGGCTTTCACTTTATCCGCTTTTGCTTTGTCTGCTTTATCTTTTGCTGCTTTGGTTTTGTCTTTCTCTACCGCTTTAGCTTTGTCGGCTTTTTCCTTCACCGCTTTAGAGGTTTCCTTCTCTTTAGCCTTGGCTTTATCTGCTTTTTCTTTCACTGCTTTTGCAGATTCTTTGTCGGCAGTTTTAGCTTTATCTGCTTTCTCTTTTACAGCTTTAGAGGTTTCTTTATCAGCAGCTTTGGCTTTATCTGCTTTCTCTTTTACAGCTTTAGAGGTCTCTTTCTCTGTTGCTTTTGCCTTATCTTTCACAGCTTTCGATGTTTCCTTCTCAGCTGCTTTAGCCTTATCAGTTGCTTTTGATGCTTTATCTTTTGCAGTTTTACTCATGTTGTCACCTGTCTCTTTGATAGAATCTACCGCTGATGGTTTGCTGGACTGCTTTGCCACACCCGCCCCAATACCCGCACCAATACCTGCATTTTTATTGATTGAGTTTTTTAGTTCATTTGTACAGACTTGCTCCGAACGACTGGTTGTTCCGTCATTACAGATAAATTGCCCGCCATCACAACGAGCAATTCCACCTTTAGCGCCTGAACAAGGGTAGTTACTTGCATTCGCAGAACCCATTGACGACATCATGACCGCCATGACAGTTAATAAACCTACAGATAATTTACGCATTGTTTTGCCTCATTAATAAGGGATATTACTAACTGAAGTGTAGGATACTTTTGAAAAAGCGAAAGAAAACCCAATAATTTTTTAAATAAAAATTTAAGTTTAGTTGAATTTAAGTCTGTAGATAAAATACCAAATAAAATAAATCACCTTAAAATCAATTAATTATGGTATTTTTAGATATAAAAAAGCCAGCTTGCGCTGGCTCTAGAAAATACTTTTTATTTTTACTGCTTGGCACCAGAAAGCATCTTAGTGTTTTGATTCGAAAGGTCTATTGCCATTTTCACCGTTTCATCTAAATACGGATCTGGCGCTTCGTAATCTTTCGGTAAATCATCAATCGACTTCAATAATGGCTTGCCAAGTTTCGCATTGCGCTCATTAATGCGTTTCAGTTTGGTCGCATCAATTTCATCATCTTCTTTCTGACGCTGAGCATAGTTCAGAGAAATCAGATTCTTAGTCGCTTTCAATGACTTGTAACGCGCAATATCTTCATCGATATATTTGAATTCAGGATCAACACTGATACGGGCTAAATGCTTGGTTTTAATCGGAGATAAATCAGCGTTAATGTCCCCAGATTTAGTGTAATTCGCAGCCGGGATGCTATCCCAAGGCAATGCGTTATCTTCAAAGCTTTCGCCTGTTTCTGCTGGATCTTGCCCTGTTGGCATAACCACATCTGGCGTCACACCTTCACGCTGAGTACTTCCACCATTTACACGATAGAACTTCTGGATAGTGTATTGCACTGAACCTAATGATGGCCATTCTGGTTTAAGCATTTGGTCATAAACACGGCTTAAACTTCTGTGTTGCTGTACCGTTCCTTTACCAAAAGTCGGTTCACCGACAATTAAAGCGCGACCATAATCTTGCATTGCTGCAGCAAAAATTTCTGATGCGGAAGCACTAAAGCGATCAACCAGAACCACTAATGGACCTTTGTAATAGATAACATCATCGTCATCCGCATCTTGGCGAACTTGACCATTGTTATCACGAACTTGAACAACCGGCCCTTTGTTAATAAACAGCCCAGATAACGCGACCGCTTCTGTTAATGCCCCACCGCCATTACCGCGCAGGTCAATAACAAGAGCCGAAACATTCTCTTTCGCCATTTTTTGTAGTTCAGTTTTGACATCATTGGTCAAACCAACATAGAAACCTGGAATATCTAATACACCGACTTTCTCTTTACCTTGCTGTTTGATAGACAGTTTTACCGCTCTATCTTCCAGTCGGATCTGTTCGCGAACAATTGTCACAATACGTGGCTTAGCACCTTTCGTATCTGAAACAACTTCTAAACGAACTTGGCTACCTTTTGGCCCTTTGATTAACGCGACGACGTCATCTAAACGCCAACCCACGACATCAACTATAGGTTTACCAACTTGACCAACACCAATGATTTTGTCGCCGACTTTTAGTTCTTTGCTTTTAGCCGCAGGACCACCCGCAACTAAAGAATTAATTGTCGTATTATCATCATCTTGTTGTAATACAGCACCAATCCCTTCAAGGGATAAACTCATTTCCGAGTTAAATTGCTCTGTGCTACGAGGTGATAAATAACTGGTATGTGGGTCAATTTCGCGAGCAAACGCATTCATGATTAATTGGAATACGTCTTCGCTTTGTGCCTGAGATAAGCGTTTCAATGCAAAATTGTAACGCTTAGTCAGTTTGTCTTTGATCTCTTTGTCATCTTTGCCCGTTAATTTCAAACTCAACCAATCATAGCGGACTTTTTGATCCCATAAACGGTCTAGTTCTTCTTTATCTTTCGGCCAAGGTGCTTTAGTTCGATCAACTTCAATAGAATCCGTCGCGTTTAAATCAATCGGTTGATCTAAACGCGCGAGTGCATATTTGAAACGTTCAAAACGACGTTGCTGAGAAAGGTTATACAGGTCATAGAACTTATCTAACTTGCCATCTTCAAGCCATTCACCCGTTTTTGCTTTATCTTTTGCATACTGGTCAACATCGGATTGAAGTAAAACATTATGCCCGTAATCAATCATATTGAGATAACGGTCAAATATTTTCCCAGAAAACTCTTTGTCTAAATCGAATTGGCGATAGTGAGAACGCGTAAAACGCGATGTCACCCGCTCACTCACGGTACCGTGCTGTGTATTCTGCTTTAAAAGAGGTAACTGAGCAGCAGTGACCGGAGTCACTGCCTGAGTATTAGCTATTGCGGTGCCGAAAGTCGCGAGACTCACAACAAATGCAACTTTGAGTAATTTGTTCATGACCTGAGTGACCTCCGTATCAGAACTTTAAATGTTCCGCGCGCACAATCATTGCCAGACCAGATGGCAATTGAACCCTAACACCATCTTTGGCAATTTCCAGCACAGAGGCATCCATCATACTGCTACCCACTTTCACTTTCAGAGTCTGACCGACTTTCAGTGTGTTGATATCAGTAACTGATTTCAAATTCTCTTCAGCTGGGTTGCTACGAGGTTTTTTCGGAGCTGTATTTTGTGGGCGTTCTTTTTTGTCTGATGGACGGCGACGAGATGTGCTCTCTTTGTTCGCATCATTTTGACGAGGTGCTTTGTCGCTAGGCTTTTTCGCAGCAGGACGCTTTTGCGTTTTTTGTTGCTCTGCGCGTTGCGCTTGGACTCTCGCTTTCGCTTCAGCTAATTGTTGACGCGCATGGGCGATGTGCTCTGCATCTAATTCACCGCAGTCATCTCCATTTAAGTCAACACGTTTTGCGCCTTCTTTAACACCGTAAAGGTAACGCCAGCTAGAGGTATACATGCGTAACGCAGAACGTAATTGCGTTTTGCTAATACCATCTTCTTCGGTCAAGTTCCCTACGATATCTTGAAAAATTCCGACTTTAAGCGGACGTGCTTCGCCTTCAGCGATAAAACAGCGTGGAAAACGCTCTGCCAAAAATGCGATAACTTCTTTACTACTATTCAACTTAGGTTGATTTTCCATGAAATTTCCTGATAACAACGATTTTGCCAACCTCACGGGCATGAACAAGCGGACATTATAATCGTGTTGCTGACAATTGCCACGTTCCTATTGATTTTACATACCAATAATTAATAATATTTTGGTATAGAACACATTGCCAAGTGCTGGCATAACTGGTCTATAAGGTATTGAAGCCCTTTTTCATCTTCTTCATCGAATTGACCGATATTTGGGCTATCGATGTCTAAAACCCCAATTATCTTGCCATTTACACTCAGAGGGAAGACGATTTCCGAGTTACTTGCCGCATCACATGCGATGTGACCTGGGAAAGCATGCACATCTTCCACACGCTGAACTCGCGCTTCGGAAAATGCAGCACCACAGACGCCTTTATTGAACGGGATCCGTACACAAGCGACTTTGCCTTGGAAGGGTCCGAGAACCAGCTCCTTTCCATCACTCAAGTAAAAACCAACCCAGTTGATACCGGATAAACGTTCAAATAATAACGCACTGCTATTTGCCAAACTGGCAATTAAATCATACTCTCCAGCGAGAAGTGCAGATAAACTATCTGAAAGTTCGAGATAATACTTCTTTTTATCCATATTTATTTTCAGTTATACATAAACAAGTAAAAAATATTAGTAAGCGTAGACCGTAGGTTAGCAAGTTGTCACTTTTACGTAAATTTTTTTACACTAGATTACAAGCAAATTAATTCATACAATGAATATATATGACCCACATTAATCATACTGCCATGAATTTGCAACGTTGTTGCCATTGTAACCAAAAAATAGTGACTCCGCCTTTTCGACCACGGCAAGTCATTGTTTGCCCAAGATGTTCTAGTCAATTAAATGATGGGCGTTCATGGTCACTCCGTCGTCTTGCTCTATTATCTATCACTTTACTGCTTCTTGCGCCCATCGCTTTTTGGCAGCCATTGATTTCTATTCATCTATTTGGCACCCAAATCAATGCTAATGTGCTTGATGGTATCCGCTTAATTAGCGAGCAAGGTGACCCTTTTACCGCCAGCATTGTGGCTTTTTGTGCGATAGCAGCACCGCTACTTTTGCCTATTTCGATTTTATCTTTGGTATTAGCGCGTTACCTGTCCATCAACATGCGTCCCATTTTACTGATGATGAAGCATCTCAAAGAGTGGGTCATGCTGGATGTCTATCTTGTCGGTTTGGGTATCGCCGCGATTAAAATGCAAGATTACGCGACGGTTTCTGTCGGGCACGGGTTGATTGCGTTTAGCACAATGTCTGTGATTAGTATTATTATTTTAATCCATATTAATCTCGATGAACTGTGGCGACGGCTTTATCCTTTAGAGGAAAATGCAGATGCTCCTCATGCAGAAACCTGCCTAGCCTGCCATTTTACTGGCGAACCCAATAAGAAAGGCAAGTGCCAGCGCTGCCACCGTCCACTTCACCATCGCGAACCTTTAAGCTTACAAAAAACATGGGCCGCACTGATTGCCGCCATGGTGTTGTTGATCCCTGCTAACCTACTGCCCATTTCGACGTTTTATTTAAATGGGCGACGCTTAGAAGACACGATTTACTCCGGTGTTGTTTCCTTAATTGACTCAGGAAACTGGCCGATTGCCATTATCGTTTTTATTGCCAGTATTTTGGTGCCCTTCGTGAAGATTATCATCATGATACTGTTACTATTTTCAATTCAACTTAAAAGCCATACAGACCCAGTGTTACGGATGAAATTGCTGAAATTCGTTTCATGGATTGGGCGTTGGTCGATGTTAGATTTATTCGTCATCGCCTTGATGATGACCTTAGTTAACCGCGATATGCTAATGTCATTTACGATGGGACCTGCGGCTTTATATTTTGGTACCGCTGTTATTTTAACTATCCTTGCTGTTGAGTGGTTGGACAGTCGATTAATTTGGGATTCTTATGGAAAATCAAAACCATCAAAGTGAAACTTCAGATGAAGTTTCGGAGGTTATCAGCCGTAAAAGGACGACAATTTCGCCCTTTTGGCTGCTTCCCATCATCGCGATCATGATCGCAGGCTGGCTGCTATTCCAACAATGGGTAGAGCGTGGCACGCAAATTACTATTCAATTTTCATCCGCCTCTGGCGTTGTTGCAGGTCGAACGCCAATTCGCTACCAAGGTGTGGATGTCGGCATGGTACAAACCGTCTCTATCAGTGATGATATGAAAAGCGTCATTGTTACCGCCAATGTGAATAAAGACATGCGCTCTGCACTCACTTCAGGAACGCGTTTTTGGCTGGTAACACCTAAAGCCTCTCTAGCCGGCGTATCAGGCTTAGATGCTCTGGTAGGTGGGAACTATATTGGTATGCAACCAAGCACTGGCTCGCCAAAATCCCAATTTGTGGCGCTCGATACGCCACCACAGCGAAACTTAAATGAAGGTGAATTACTGATTTACCTCACCGCGAAAGATTTAGGTGCATTAAACGAAAACTCCCCCGTTTATTACCGTAAAGTTCCGGTCGGTTATATTTCTGATTACTCCTTATTACCTGAAAATAAAGGTGTCTCCATCGCGGTTATTATTAAAAAGCGCTACGTTAATCTCGTCCGGTCAGATAGCCAATTTTGGAATATCTCCGGTATTGAAGGTGGATTCGACCTGAATACCGGCGCCAGCATCAAGATGGAAAGCCTGTCAGCAGTGATCAATGGCGCTGTCGCATTTGATTCCCCAGAAAATAGCCTGCCAGCACAAACAGGGCAACAATATGAATTGCAGCCGAGTAAAGAGGATGTCAAACCGCTTGATCAGCAAGGCAATATAGACTTGCAACTGACCCTCACCGCATTGGATACCTTTGGGGTAAATGTGGGGCAACCTGTTGTCTATCGCGGAATAAAAATCGGTGAAGTGTTGCAACGTCACTTAACGGATGACAATGTTCAGTTCCAAATTGCCGTGTTTAATGAATTTAAACATTTGGTTAAACAGGACAGTAAATTTGTCGCCAATAGCCGTGTCGATGTGCAGTTAGGTATGAGCGGATTACAATTCCAAGGCGCAACGCCGCAAGAGTGGCTAGAAGGCGGCCTACATATCATTCCGGGGAAAGGTAAAGATACATTACCAGACTCATTCCCGTTATATCGTACCGATGAAAATGCCAAGGCGGGTATTTTAGGTTCCGCACCGCCGACCACCATTACGCTAAACACCAATACCCTTCCCGACATTCAACAAGGTTCAGTGGTGTTATATCGCCAATTTGAAGTCGGTAAAATTGTGTCGATTAAACCAAACAATGACGGCTTTGCAGTGAATGTGTATATCTCAGGGCAATACCGTAACTTATTGACCCCACAAAGCGTATTCTGGGCTGAAGGTGGTGCTAAAGTTCAGTTAAATGCTGGAGGTTTAACGGTTCAAGCTTCCCCACTCAGCCGTGCGTTTAGTGGTGCGATTAGTTTTGATAATATTCAAACTGGCTCATTAGATACTTCACGCCAACATACACTTTACCCATCAGAAACTGCGGCAAAAGCGATTGGTAGTGCGGTAACGTTGACAACCTTTGATGCGTCTAAGCTATCCGAAGGCATGCCTATTCGTTATTTAGGTATTAACATCGGGCAAATCGAATCACTGAAGCTGTCTGCGGATAATCGTGAAGTGAAAGCGAAAGCAATTTTGTATCCTGAATATGTGGAGAATTTCACCAAAATTGGCAGCCGTTTTGCCATTGTCACCCCTGAGCTTTCTCCATCGGGGGTTAACAACCTCGATACACTGATCCAACCGTATATCAGTGCAGAGCCAGGACGCAGTAATAAGAGCCGTTTCCAATTTGAATTGCAAACTGCCAACATCACAGATTCCCGTTATCTCGATGGTCTCACCATTATCCTTGATGCTAGTGAGGCAGGTTCTATTCAGGTAGGAACGCCAATTCTGTTTAGAGGATTAGAGATCGGAACCGTCACCGGGCTTTATTTGGGAGAGCTTTCCGATCGCGTTTATGTTGCAACGCGTATAGGTAAAGAATACCAATATCTGATCCGTGATAATACCCAGTTCTGGTTATCTTCAGGCTACAACCTCGCCTTTGGTTTAACAGGCGGCGTAGTGAAAAGCGGGACATTCAAGCAGTTTGTTCGTGGTGGAATTTCGCTGGCAACCCCGCCAACAGTGCCATTGGCACCTAAAGCCAAGCCGGATCAGCATTTCATTCTGAAATTAGAGCCACCAGCGGACTGGTTAGACTGGGGAACCCCTATCCCCAAAAAATAATCCCTAACAAGGCGTCATGTTTCACAGCATGACGCCTTTTTTATTATCCACTACTGAAAATATATTTTGGAAATGAATTCCATTTATACTATGCTTAATTTCGTTGGGCTGATTTTTTATTGTAAAAATAAAGAGTAAAGAGGAAATGTTATGAGCATAGTTAAATTGAAAATCTCTTCCTATGAAATCAATGATGCCGTTATGGCTGATAAGCGTAGTGATACTGTGAGTATTCCTTGCGATTCCGATTCTGAATTTTGTATGCAATTGGATGGTTGGGATGAACACACGAGTATCCCTGCGACACTGGACGAAAAACCGGTTCTGCTCTATCGCCAGCGTTATGATAAAGAAAATCATCATTGGCTCATGAGAATTGCTTGATGAAGATGGTGATATTCAATAGAACGGTCAGATGGGAAATAATACAAAAAAAAGAGGCCTGGTAGATTCCGATTACCGGGCCTTGGGAAATGGCTCTGGCAGAGCCGTGCGCTAAAATTGCCATTGAGACGTAACAAAGTACTCCCTAATACTAGCGTTCAGCTTACGTTCTTACCACTTAAATTAGCAATTATTTTACATATTTTTAACACAATTTATTGCTTAATTTTCCAAGATTGAACTATTTGCATGATAAGTTAAACCTATCTAAGCAATCAGTAAAACCTTTCAATTGCCATCTCCTTGATCTTTCTAGCTAAAGGCTAACAACACCTTACTTATTGCCACACAATTTCTCTGCGGCTTGCTTCAGCGGCAATACTCGCTCTTCAACTGATTTAGTGGTCTCAATAGGCGCTAATAACACATCAATTGGTTGTGCTTGGATCTCTTTCTTTTCCATTTGTGCCGTTGCAATATCATTCAATGGATGCTGCATTAACGTAGACGGGTTAATGACCACCAATGCGCCGTTAGCACGACACTCTAACATTACTTCTTCACGCTTTAGCGGCCAATCATCACCAAACTGTTTTTTACTGACGCTCGCCAATGGCGCAGCCATCGCCGTACTGAATGTTCCACCCAGTACTAACGCACAAATTATGAATTTAAATTTCATTTAAAATGACCTTGTCAAACAGGGGTTATACAAAGATATGAGCCATTATACAGGTTGATAAGTAGCAAAAATAGCCACTGCAAGGATAGCAATAGTACCGAGTAGTAATTCTGCCCAACTATTTATAATCAAATAATTGATCCGCCCCTGCTGTTGAAGACGCGGCACGACCCAATAACGATTCGTTAATGCCAATAGCACCATCAACCCAACCAACACAATTTTTAGCCATAACCAAGATTGGTATTCAGATAGTGTTGCGATAAATGGCCATCCGGGCAATAAAATCAGGCTATTAATAATTCCCGTTATTAGCACGCAAACCACAGCAACATGCCCTAGCTGCGAGTAACGCTTCATCGATACGACAACTTGCGTTTCTAGCCCTGCTTTTAGCTTATCGTTACTACGTAAAAACTGAATGCAAATAAGGAAAGGCCACAACCCCCCGAACCAATACGCACAACTGATTAGATGAATAAACTGATTAGTTTGATGAGCAATGCCCAGCCACCCTTCATGCATCGCCGCATGACCAATGAAAGCGTGTAGCCCCAGAATAATGACGGAGAAACCAAGAATGAGGTAAAGTTTTAGGGTGATCGGGCGTATAAATAGAACGGCAAACAAACCAACCGTACTGAGGATTTCCCAGCGCCAGATTTGGCCAAAGGTAGTGCCCAGCACACCTTGCCAAATATCCATATTCAGCGCATCTTCCCAACCATCACCCATTAAACCAGATTGTGCAATCATCCAGCAAAATGTAGTGATAATCGTGATAACTGCACTAAAGATAATGCTTTTCTTTAGTACATTTTGGAGTAGTTCGCGAAATTGCCCATTGGAAACTATCACCGCAAACATTGACATTCCACACATCAACATTGCGGCGATAAAGTGAGCAAATCGCGTTAAGGTATAAAATGCTTCCAGTGACATATTATTTCACAGTGAAGCTATAGTTCCCTTTGGTTTTGTGTCCATCAACAGAGACTACGCTCCATTGAACATCATATTTACCTGCTGCTAATTTGCTTTCAACAGGAATAATGACTTTAGTGTTATTGCTAGGATCTAACGCGGCTTTGCCCGTCTTAATCTCTTGCTTGTTCGCATCCGTTACATTGACTTTAGTGAAGTTAACTTCAATGCCTTCAGAAAAGTTTAGCGTGATAGCTTCTGGTGCCTGCTCTAACGCAGCGCCCTCTGCAGGTAATTGATCTTTTAGATGCGCATGAGCAAATGCTTGTTGGAATGACATACCTAAGAACAGTACAGCGACCGCGCTTAATTTACGCCAAGAAGATTTTACTTGGTTGATTGGCATAGTAACCTCTTAATTTGCAGGTGAATTTAGATATATTGCCAATCATTATACGGAAAATAATACGATACGCAGCGATAAAATCAGATTTTATCATTCAGCTTGTGAGGCTTGGCACAAAATGCGAATAAAACTCACTCGCAAAAATAGAACAAGCGCCATTCATCTCTGAATTGGCACTTGATAAGTAACACGATAATCGAGCAATTTAAAAGAATGATTAAACGTGCGCAGCCGCCGCTAAACCTTTCAGATCTTTATCCAGCAGGAATAGTGATTTACCAGACTCACCCACCATGCCCAGTTTATCCAGTACCGATTTGAACAGTTTCTCTTCTTCATGCTGCTCTGCAACATACCATTGCAGGAAGTTGAATGTTGAGTAATCTTGGGTTGTCATGGCTAAATGCGCGAGTTTATTGATTTCTGAAGTAATTAATTGCTCATGTTCGTACGTTTTATTGAACACATCAGCGATAGAATCAAAATTTTCTGGTGGTGCAGCAATCGCACCTAAGCGTGGTAATGCCCCTGTATCGCTAAGGTAATTAAATAAACGCTGCATATGCTCCATTTCTTCTTGTGAGTGAGCTTTCAAAAATGCAGCTGCACCTTCAAAACCTTTATCACTACACCAAGCACTCATTTGCAAATACAGATTAGCGGAGAAAAACTCAAGATTCAGTTGTTTATTTAACGCTTCAATCATGTCAGCTTTTAACATATCTTTACCTTAATGATGATGATTTTATGAAGTTATATCCCACAGTAACATAATAAATGCATTCAGAAAACATTCTTCCTATAAAAATTAATTTATTGATTAACAATGATTTTTTGTAAAAATAACACGAATCAGTCGCATTAGCTTTTATTTGTCATAATAATCCTAATTGCTTACTATTATCATGTTTGAATTTAATTTTATTCGCTAACCATCTCACTATTTCATCAAGATTTTTTGAACTTCAATTGCTACAATTCATGCTGATGTTGTTAACTGTTAGGATTTGAAATGAGCCACAATCTTGCCACCCTCCCAAAAGAAGAGATGGACAAAATTAACGTTGACCTGCTGGCTTCCGGCGTTGCTTTCAAGGAACGTTATAATATCCCCATTATTCCTGAAGCCGTCGAACGCGAACAGCCAGAACATTTACGGGATTATTTTCGTGAAAGGCTGGTTCACTATCGCCAGTTATCGATGAATTTCGCTCGTATGCCCTACGAGCCAAGAAATCGCTAAGAATCGAATTTTAGACACAAAAAAAGGAGAGTTACACTCTCCTTTTTCATTCTATAAAACCACAGATTATTTGCTGGTGTTATAGGTGATGGTATTGTTTTTACAATCCACAGCGACACGGTAATGCAGATCGGATTTCGACCCTCTGACCACTAAAGGCAGCGAGTAGCCATCTTCCGTTTTCGTCACTTCACTGTCGTTGATCCATGCAACCGCTTTTTTACCCACGGCCGCTTTTTCATCTGCCCAACGTGGTAATCGGTTATTCATAAAATCATTTTTAACCTGCGCCGCAATTTGTGGCTCAGTCAGATTACCACAGCTCACAAATGCAGCTGCTTTACCTTCTTCCTTGTTAGCACTGAATGCAAACGAACTTAATACAAGCGCACAACTGCCTAAAACCATTGCTATTTTTTTATTAACATTCATACCATCCTCCGGCATCTACGAGATGTAGATGAAATTGAGATCCATTTTACTCACCAAAACTGCAGCATCATTAACAACACGCACATAGGCTGCCGTTGTCTATCTAGTGTAGTTGTAAAAATAAAACCTATGAGCAAAATGACTTAACTGATATGAATTTATCAGAAATATATTTAAATGTTAATAGGATGTTTATTAATTATTAATTTTCATCATCAAATCGAGCAACAATTTGCTCTTTACCTTGATGGTTTTCCCTGATTTCTTGAGCGACCAGCGCAATGGCTTCTCCGCTGCTCATGCCTTCTGCCATCAGTTGGTGAATGCGTTCAACCGCTTCTTGTTGCTCTGCGTGGGACAGTGCTGGCATACCTGAAAACATAATCAACCTCTTTAAATTGCAGACTTATTTAATACGTTAAGATTTTCAGCAAATTTTAACAGCTCTTCCCTTAATAAGGTAAGATTATATGGTAATCTGACATTATTCACTTGTGGAACCTGATTTTAATTGATTGATATGGCTATTAATAAAATACAACTCCCTTACAGCCCCAATGCGGCATTAGATTATTTTGCACCGTTATCGCACCAACCCTGGGCTATGCTGCTTCATTCTGGTCAAGCTGAACACTCTCATAACCGTTACGATATCATCGTTGCTGACCCCGCTGTCACACTATTAACTCGTGGCTTGCAAACTGAAACTCAAGCGCAAAATCAGCCTGCTCAATTTTCAGAAAAAGATCCCTTTGCCCTGTTACAGCAATATATGGATCAATATCAAATCACCGAATTTTCTGATGAAACTCTGCCATTCCAAGGTGGTGCAATGGGAATTTGGAGCTATGACTTAGGTCGCCGTATCGAAAAACTCCCTGAACTTGCCACCACTGAACTGCAATTTCCAGATATGGCAGTAGGCATCTATTTATGGGCTCTTATTGTTGATCACCATGAACAACGTGTGACCTTATTCAGCCATCAAGATGTCGAGCAGCGCCTAACTTGGTTACAAGCACAAAAAGCCTCTCGTAAAAGTGCCTTCTCACTGACGTCCCCATGGCATGCCAACATGACGGAAGCGCAATACCATGAAAATATTGCCCGCATCCATCAATATTTACGGGAGGGGGATTGCTACCAAATCAACCTTGCTCAGCGCTTTAAAGCCAAATATAAGGGCAATGAGTGGGATGCATTTTTAACGCTGAATGAAAGCAACCGCGCCCCATTCTCCTCGTTTATTCGCTTACCTGATAATGCGGTTATCAGCGTTTCTCCTGAACGCTTTATTTTATTAGAGAAAGGTGAAATTCAAACTCGCCCAATTAAAGGTACACTCCCTCGCTTAGACTCTCCGGAGGAAGACCAACTTCAAGCAGAAAAATTAGCCAATTCACCGAAAGATCGTGCTGAAAACCTGATGATTGTGGATTTACTGCGTAATGATATTGGACGTGTGGCAAAACCAGGTACAGTACGGGTTCCTGAGCTCTTTAAAGTGGAACAATTTCCCGCAGTTCATCACCTCGTTAGCACTATCACCGCCACATTAGACAGCCAATACCAAGCTACCGACTTACTGCGTGCCTGTTTCCCTGGCGGTTCCATTACGGGCGCCCCGAAAATTCGTGCAATGCAGATCATTGAGGAATTAGAACCCAATCGTCGACATGGATATTGTGGCGCAATCGGCTATATTAGTTTCTGTGGCAATATGGATACGAACATCACAATCCGTACGCTGATAACTGACAAAAAACAGATTTATTGCTGGGCAGGCGGTGGTATTGTTGCCGATAGCCAAGCCGATAAAGAGTACCAAGAGACCTTTGACAAATTACGCCTGATTTTGCCAAAACTAGGAAAACTCGATAGCGATGACCGAGCTGAATAGCTTTATTAACCGTTTTCAATTTACACTCCCGCTTTCTCGTCAACCCGCCACATCGGCGGGTAAAGCGGCTGCAGTGCTATTGCCAATTATCAATAAATCCAATCCGACATTATTGCTCACACAACGATCACCGCTATTACGTTCTCATGCTGGTCAAGTGGCATTCCCGGGCGGCTCTCGCGATCCTGAAGATACAAACTTAATTGCGACCGCATTGCGGGAAGCCTATGAAGAAGTCGCCATTCCACCAGAGAAAGTACAGGTCTTAGGGCAACTTGCACCTATCTCCAGCATTGGGGGTTATCAAGTCACCCCGATTGTCGGTCTTGTACCCGATAATATTCGCTATCAGGCGAACCCAAGCGAAGTTTCCTCTATTTTTGAAATTCCCCTGTTTGATGCATTATCCCTGCAAAAACATAAATATGTGGATATCAACCGCTCGGGTCGCGAAAAACGAGTCTTTTTTTACTGGTATAACAATCACTTAGTTTGGGGGCTCACAGCATCCATTCTTCATCAACTCGCCCTACAACTGGATTAGCTTTCATAGTCAATAATCCTTTTATTCAATCATTTTTCCACTCTCCAAAATACAATTAGTGCTATTTATAACCAATCCACCTTATGTAACTACCTTATTTCAAAAAATACTTTAAACTTACTGGTTAACACTACGAAATAACAGTAAAGTAGCGCCCTTTAAAATAAATCACTATATCTTCATCTTTTGTTTAAGGAGTCCTGCGTGATAAGCGTTTTCGACATGTTTAAAGTGGGCATTGGCCCTTCAAGCTCTCATACCGTCGGTCCGATGAAAGCTGGGAAAGAATTTGTCGATGATTTGGTCAATAAGCAATTATTGCCATCCGTCACCCGTGTCGCAGTAGACGTTTATGGCTCTTTATCCCTAACAGGTAAAGGTCACCATACCGATATCGCCATTATTATGGGTTTAGCAGGCAACCTCCCTGCTACCGTTGACATTGAATCAATCCCATCCTTTATCAAGAATGTGGAGGAGACAGAAAAGCTGCTATTAGCCAATGGCACTCATACTGTTGATTTCCCTCGTGATGGTGGCATGAATTTCCGTCAAGATAACTTACCGTTACATGAAAACGGGATGACTATCCACGCCTTTGCTGGCGACAAGGAAATTTACACTAAAACTTATTATTCCATCGGCGGTGGTTTCATTGTCGATGAAGAACATTTTGGCCAAACCTCTTCAGACAGCAAACCTGTTTCTTATCCATTTAACTCCGCGAGTGAGTTACTCTTAAAATGTAAAGAGTCTGGCTTATCGATTTCTAGCCTGATGATGAAGAACGAGCTGGATTTGCATCCTCGTGAAGAAATTGACGCTTACTTTGCAGATGTATGGAAAACCATGCAAGCCTGTATTGAACGCGGTCTTAACACTGAAGGTGTCCTTCCAGGTCCATTGCGTGTTCCTCGTCGAGCACCAGCACTGAATCGCTTAGTGACCTCTGCGAGTAAACTGTCTAATGACCCGATGAACGTGGTTGATTTAATCAACATGTATGCATTGGCTGTTAACGAAGAAAACGCAGCGGGTGGTCGTGTTGTTACTGCACCAACTAACGGTGCTTGTGGTATCGTTCCAGCTGTTTTAGCGTACTACAACCATTGCGTTGAACCCGTCACGCCAGAACTTTACTTGCGCTATTTCTTAGCATCTGGAGCCGTAGGCATTCTATACAAAATGAATGCGTCTATCTCTGGCGCAGAAGTGGGTTGCCAAGGCGAAGTCGGCGTTGCCTGCTCAATGGCGGCAGCAGGTTTAGCAGAATTATTTGGCGCAAGCCCAGAGCAAGTCTGCATTGCTGCTGAAATTGGTATGGAGCACAACTTAGGTCTAACCTGCGACCCTGTTGCTGGACAAGTTCAAGTACCTTGTATTGAGCGTAACGCAATCGCCTCTGTTAAAGCTATCAATGCCGCACGCATGGCTTTACGCAGAACCAGCGAGCCTCGTGTGTCTCTCGATAAAGTTATCGAAACCATGTACGAAACGGGTAAAGACATGAATGCTAAATACCGCGAAACATCTCGTGGTGGATTAGCTATCAAAGTCCAGTGTGACTAATCCGTAATCTATATTCCCTCTTCACTATTTAAGTGGTGAAGAGGGAGTTTTACCCCCACTCTTTCTACGCTTATTTAATTTTTTTAATTAAGTCTGCTAAGCTTCACTACTTTCATCAGAATCGCTTTTTTCTTCTTTTTGCTTTTCTCGTTTCAGCTTTCGATTTTTATCGTCTATGATCGTTTTATTCCTTCAATTCTCTCACCCTACTTTCTATTTTTTGAATCACTATTTTGATTCTGTTATTCCTTTAAATTCTATCGCTCACTCCTGTTTTCGCTCACTTTTTGCTCTTCCTGACGAATTTCTTATTAAATAAACCCATTTTTTGTTACCGATAACAGAGTATTGCTCTGTTATCTTTTAATAAACAATGACAATACTCCGGATAAATTAATACATTTAGAGTTATAGGTTTATTTATCAGTAATATTTGGATCTGTTTTTATTTTTCTGACGCGAAACAAGTTTTTTGGATTAATCCTAGTGATATGATCAGGCTGACCATTCAGCTAATAATTGCACTTAACTAATTATTAGCTAGCCACTTAGTTTGAATTTATTCAGCTACTATTTAAGGTGCAGGGGAAACACATAGAGAAGGAGTCCAGTTTCTAACTTCTATTCTATCGTCGATGATGTTTCGATTTATCTGTTAAGAGGGAAAAATAGTGAGTATAGCTATTATGATTGGTACCCACGGAGTTGCTGCCGAACAGCTACTCCGAACCACCGAGATGTTAATAGGCGAGCAAGAAAACGTCTCGTTTATTGACTTTGTCCCTGGGGAAAATGCTGACACCCTATTTGAAAAATACACACAAAAGCTGACTTCGCTTGATACCTCAGCGGGTGTGCTATTTCTTGTTGATACATGGGGAGGTAGTCCATTTAATGCAGCTACACGCATTGCCAATGAGCATGACAATTACGAAATCATTACAGGCGTAAATGTCCCAATGCTCGTCGAGACCTTTATGTGCCGCGATGACAACCCATCCATGGATGAGCTAATCACCGTCGCACTCGAAACCGGTCGCGGTGGCATCCGTCCATTCAAGTTTAAAGAAGTTGTTGCAGAAACTCCTGCGCCCGCAGCAGTCAGTGCACCTGCTCCTCAACCTGTTATTGCAGGTCCGGGCGAACACATGATTATTGCTTTGGCGCGTGTTGATGACCGATTGATCCATGGTCAGGTGGCGACTCGCTGGACAAAAGAAATGCGTGTGAAACGTATTATCGTTGTCAGTGATGAAGTGTCTAAAGACACCGTTCGTTCTACCTTACTGAAACAAGTTGCTCCTCCTGGTGTTACCGCCCACGTTGTTGATGTAGACAAATGTGTCCGTGTTTACAACAACCCAAAATATTCCGGCGAGCGCGTAATGCTGTTATTCACTAATCCAACCGATGTACAGCGCATTGTTGAGCAAGGCGTTGAGATTGACTCGGTCAATATTGGTGGAATGGCCTATACCGAAGGTAAAACCATGGTCACCAATGCCGTATCAATTAATCAAAAAGATATCGATGCATTCAATTATCTGAATGACAAAAATATTGAGTTAGAAGTTCGTAAAGTCGCTTCAGACAGTAAAGTCCACATGATGGATTTAATTAATAAACTCAAAAAATAATGTTTTATAAATTCGTTCTTATTGAACCGTTACTCAAAAACAGACTTAGAAACTTGTTGGTTACAGGAGATTAAACAATGGAACTTACCGTTGTTCAAATAGTAATGGTCTTCGTTGTGGCTTGTATCGCCGGTATGGGATCGATCCTCGATGAATTCCAGTTCCACCGCCCTCTCATTGCCTGTACGCTTATTGGTATTGTTCTGGGTGATATGAAAACCGGTATTATTATCGGTGGTACGCTGGAAATGATCGCGTTAGGTTGGATGAACATCGGTGCGGCCGTTGCACCCGATGCTGCATTAGCCTCCATCATTTCAACCATTCTGGTTATTGCAGGTGGTCAAAGCATTGGTGCGGGTATCGCGCTGGCTATCCCACTGGCAGCAGCCGGACAAGTACTGACCATTATCGTTCGTACTATCACCGTTGCATTCCAACACGCTGCTGACCGTGCTGCGGTCTCCGGCAATTTAACCTCCCTGAGCATCATCCACATTTCTGCGTTATTACTGCAGGCAATGCGTATCGCAATCCCTGCGCTGATCGTCGCAATTTCAGTGGGAACTTCAGAAGTCCAGCACTTACTGAACTCTATCCCTGAAGTCGTTACCAATGGTCTGAACATTGCAGGTGGTATGATTGTTGTGGTCGGTTATGCGATGGTTATCAACATGATGCGCGCTGGCTACCTGATGCCGTTCTTCTATTTAGGCTTCGTAACTGCGGCCTTTACTAACTTCAACCTTGTTGCACTTGGTGTGATTGGTGTTGTGATGGCAATTCTGTACATCCAACTGAGCCCGAAATACAACAAATCCCAAGTTGTTGTCAGCCAATCAAACAGTAACAACAATCTTGATAACGAATTAGACTAGAAGGAACGTGAAAATGGTTGAACAAACTCAATCTACTGAAAAACGGCTGACAAAAAGCGATATTCGTGGGGTTTTCTTGCGTTCTAACTTATTCCAAGGTTCTTGGAACTTCGAACGTATGCAGGCTCTGGGTTTCTGTTTCTCAATGGTTCCCGTGATCCGTCGCTTATACCCTGAAAACAATGATGACCGTAAACAAGCGATTAAACGTCACTTAGAGTTCTTCAATACCCACCCTTACGTTGCAGCGCCTATTTTGGGTGTAACGATGGCGATGGAAGAAGAACGTGCTAATGGCGCGGACATCGACGACGGTGCAATCAACGGTATCAAAGTCGGTCTGATGGGACCATTAGCCGGTGTGGGTGACCCAATTTTCTGGGGAACCGTGCGTCCAGTCTTTGCTGCACTGGGTGCAGGTATCGCGATGACAGGTAGCTTGTTAGGCCCTGTACTCTTCTTCGTTCTGTTTAACCTTGTACGTCTGTTAACTCGCTATTACGGCGTGGCTTATGGCTACAAGAAAGGGATTGATATCGTTCAAGATATGGGCGGTGGATTCCTGCAAAAACTGACCGAGGGGGCTTCAATTCTAGGTCTGTTTGTAATGGGGGCGTTAGTTAATAAATGGACTCACGTCAACATTCCACTCGAAGTTTCGCGGATCAAAAACCAAACAACTGGCGTTGAAGATATCACTACTGTTCAGATGATCCTCGACCAATTAATGCCGGGCTTGGTTCCACTGTTACTGACCTTCGCCTGTATGTGGCTATTACGCCGTAAAGTGAACGCTTTATGGATCATTATCGGCTTCTTCGGTTTAGGTATTCTGGGTGCTTGGTTGAATTTCTTAGCGCCATAATTCCTGTTAAATATCAAAAAAGGGAGGTTGCAGCCTCCCTTTTTTACTTTTAAGCTTGGTAGCTCGTCCACTTAGTCATGGGTACTCAAATGACCTTAAATGATGCCGTTTTAGCCATTATCATTTTGATCATGCTTGTATACGCAATCTATGATGAATTTATTCAAGGAATTCTGAAAGGCAAAACTCTACTAAAAGTTAACTTAAAACGTAAACATCGAGTTGATGCCATCATTTTTATTGTGCTCTCTTGTATTGTCATTTATACAAATATTGTTCGACATGGTAATTTATTAACCACTTATTTATTAATGATTACTATTTTTATGGCTATTTATTTAGCTTTCATTCGTCGGCCAAAAGTATTTTTTAAACAAACCGGTTTTTATTTCGCCAATACTTTTATTTTATATGAGCGAATTAAGACAATGAATTTATCTGAAGATGGTATTTTAATGATTGGATTAGAGCAAAAGAAAATCCATGTTCAAGTTAACCATCTTGATGATTTACAAAAGATTTATGATTTCTTCATTAATCATAAATAACTACTTTATATATTGGTATAAATATTAAGGTTAATTAAATGTTTAATTAACCTTAACTTTGTTAATATCGAAAATGAAAATTATTCTCATTTAAAATGATATATTTATTAATAATTAATATTTTGCCTTTATTAAAATCTATGTTATCTTTCGTCCCACGTCATTGGGGAGTAGCCTGTTCTGGAATGTATTCTTTCCAGAAAATCCGTGTCAACATACTCGTTTGTTTTTAAACGTGGTGCGGATGCCATTTATTGGTTGGCAAGACCATAGACACATAAATACGCCTTTTGGTTGGGGGTAATTTATGTGTATATGGAAACACCCAACCGAGATTATTGTTATGAGCTTTTACGCAACTCTCATCCTCGCCCTCGCACTCTCTATGGATGCTTTCGCTGTCGCTATTTGTAAAGGTGCAGTGCTCCATAAACCCCGTTTTCGTGAAATTCTCCGCACTGGTTTTATCTTTGGTTTTATCGAAGCTATCACGCCGATCATTGGCTGGGGTATTGGTATTTTAGCCAGCCAGTATGTTATCCGTTGGGATCACTGGATTGCGTTTGCCCTACTGTTCATTCTTGGTGGTCGTATGATCTGGCAAAGTCTGACAACCAAAGATGAAGATTGTTGCGCTAAACCATCAAGTCACAGTGCAGGAAATTTAGTGTTATCTGCCATTGCCACCAGCCTTGACGCTATGGCAATTGGTTTAGGCCTGGCTTTCCTACAAGTGGATATCGTCCATACGGCCATGACTATTGGCTTAACCACAATGATAATGGCGACATTTGGCATGATGATTGGCCGTTACGTAGGCCCATTATTAGGAAAAAAAGCAGAGATTTTAGGCGGGCTGGTGCTTATTGCGATTGGGTTTAATATCCTCTTTGAGCATCTCGAATTATTTATGTACGCACCATAATCTTCCCGTTCCCCCTGACCCATTCAGGGGGAATAGTTAAGATATGATACTAGTTTTATACTTGATATTGATAAACTCGGATCAGAAAATCAGCGGTATAACCCTTCACTTCAGCCTGCTTTAATTGCTGTTTCACCTCTTCAGAAGCTCGCCATGCGAACGGCGTCATCTCTAACAATGCGAACGCCTCTTCTCCTGCGAGATCCATCGCATAATTTAAGCGAGTTTCATCAATCAACTTAAAGTCAGGAAGATCTTCGTCTTTTGCTGGGTGTAATTTTACTTCATCATATATCAGAGCTTTTAATTCTTGCAGATGTTCTGCTGCCGGCGTTACTGTAATTAAAATCCCCGCAGGTGTTAATACTCGGCTTAATTCTTGCGCTTTACAGGGGGCATAAATACGAATAATTCCACTCAAATTCGAATCCGCAAATGGTAAACGATGGCTTGAAGCAACACAGAAATTGACGGATTTATAGCGCTTAGCAGCAAAACGGATCGCCACTTTCGACACATCCAATCCATATACACTAACAGATTTAGATGCAGCCTCTAATGACTGAGCAAAATGGTCAGTGTAATACCCTTCTCCACATCCGATATCGAGTATATTTTCGCTGTTTTCAGGCAGGTATTGAGCGAGTTTTTCAGCAACCTTATCACGCATTGGCTGATAATGCCCTGCATCTAAAAACTGACGACGGGAGGTCATCATTTCTAGGCTATCACCTGGATCTTTAGAACGCTTATGCTGTACAGGGAGCAAATTAACATAACCCTCTTTGGCGCAATCAAACTGGTGATTTGCTTCACAACGATAGCTATTGTTAATTAAATTGAGGGGTTTAAAACACAGAGGGCATTGATAATTCATATGGTTACACTGATTTAAAAATAATGCGCAGTATACCATATAAGCTGTCAAGCAGCGCCATGGAATTATACCCCATGGCACCGTGACGTAATCTAGAGGAGTATAGCGAACTTATTTACCTGCTTTAGCCGCTTCAGGTGCTTTGACTTCACCTGACTGTTTCACTTCACTCTTTTTAACTTCTTTTTTACCATGCTCTGCTTTAGCAACTTCGTGCGTTTTCACACCATGGTTTGCATGTTCAGTTTTCGCAGTGGTATTTGCTAATGCAGCACCAGAAACAGCTAATGACAGAACAGTCGCGATTGCTAATAATTTTTTCATTTTGGACGCCTTATTTAAATTCAAACTAACGAGTCATTGGTATAAAACTTATATTTTGGTGTAGCTAAAAATTTAAATGGCTTTTTCGGCACTTTTATCTTTAGTTGCACTCACTTTTTTCTCAGTTTTCACTTTTGCGTGATGAGCTTTCGCTGAGTGATGAGCGGCAGCAATTGGCGCTACTGGCTCAGTTTTGGTTGTTGTATTTGCTAATGCAGCACCAGAAACAGCTAATGACAATACGGTTGCGATTGCTAATAACTTTTTCATACTAAGTACCTTAAAATTAATTTATTAAGCAAGGATGTTCTTGCCACACTAATAAATCATATCTGCAGATCATTTCGCAATAGGAGAATATTAAAGATTCTTAAATTTTTTATAGGTTATTTTAATGAATAAATATTTTAATTTTGTTGATATTTTATTTACTTTAAAAGGTTAATTTTTAATCTTTTTTTGACTTACCGTAAAATTAATTTATTTATAAATATCAATTAGATAAATTAAAAATAACTTTGATGTTAACTTTTTGATTTTAAAGATCATCTTCATTCCAATTTATTTGATATCTATTTTTTCTTCATTTTTCTTTTAAAAATTCACTTTTTATCTTGCCAATTTAATAAAGTTTCTTTTTTTTAAGATGCACTAACTTTTATTTTTATCTAAAGAGAAATTTTTCTGCTTACTTCAAGTAAAAAAGCCATTCAAATTTGAATGGCTTTTGACGTTACGATATTCGATTTGAAAATTAAAAATGAGCAAACTCAGGAATAGGTTTACGTCCATGAGCCTCTAAAAAATCTAAAACACGGCGTGGTGTGGTATTCAAAATTCGGGACTCTGGAAAATCAATGGATTTCAACATCTCAACCACTTCATCAAAACGCCCTAAATAACTGACATGATGTGAATCTGAACCTAACGCAACCCAACCACCTGCCTCTTTCACCGCTTTTGCTATTTCTATGCAGTTTTTCTTACTACCTGCTCTTGAATGCAAGAAAGAGGAGTTATTCATCTCTAGTGCTACGTTGCACTCTTTAGCTGCTTGGGCAACGGCTTTAATATCAATAGGATATTTGGGATTACCAGGATGAGTAATAACTTGCACCTTTCCGCTACGAATAGTGGCGATCATCGCTTCCGTATTGTCTTCTAAACTTTGCGGTTCTAAAACTGGCTCATGAAATCCGGCTAAAATAATATCTAGGTGACGAGCTATCTTTTCATTGCAGTCCGTCTCACCCTGCTTATTCTTAATGTTTGCTTCGATTCCATATAACAAACCAACGCCATTAACAATGCGCGGCAATATCGGCATATTGCCAAAATGCCATTCATGTGGCGCATCTTGCATTTCAGGGCCATGATCGGTAATGGCAAATAGTTTCATTCCTCGAGTGGCAGCTTCCGCAAAGTATTCATTAACAGTACTAAATGCATGGGTGCTGGCGATGGTGTGCGCATGTAAATCAACTTGATACATAAAATATCCTTCTAATTCTTCTATTTGCCTTCTGACATTATTCAGATTGAAAAGGTTATCCCAAGCTAACATATCGCCATCAAGGATTCGATAACAATTCTGTTAAACCGCACTTATCGGATCTCTATTGTAGATTGCAGTTTATCTGATTCCCATTACACCAATAAAAAAACCCGCTTCATTTGAAGCGGGCTTCTATTAAAATGATATGGTTTAGTTCACTAAAATACGCTTATTGGTTGCGCCCCATAATATGGACATTTCAGTAAACAGCGCACCGCTAATATCTTCAACTTCTTCAGCGGTTATTTCCCCTTTCCCTTGCTTACCAAAGAAAACAACCTCATCCCCTGGCTGTACATTTTTAATATCAGTGACATCGACCATTACCGTGTTCATGGATGTTTTCCCAAGAACGGGGGCGCGCTGCCCATTAATTAAAACATGCCCTGCATTACTGAATACACGGCGGTAGCCATCCGCATAACCGACAGGGATGTTGGCTAATACAGAATCACGCTTCAACGTATACGTTCTGTCATAACCGACAGTGTTCCCTTTCGGGTAATGATTGACCGCCGCAATATTCGATTTAAACGTCATCACGCGCTTGTAATCTTTAGTGGCAACCGTATCACCATAAAAAATACCACCAACACGCACCATATCCAACCACGATTCTGGCACTGTTAATGTTGCATAAGTATTCGCAACGTGCAGAGTAACATCTTCACGTTTTAATCCTGTCACATTCAGAACTTGTTGAGACTCTTTTTTAAATTTGGCCAAATCTTTTCGGATTTGCGCCTCATCTTCTTCAGGATAATGAGACATAATCCCGACGATTTTTAAATTAGGTAGCTGTGAGATCAACTTAGCTTGCTGTAATCCTTCCGCGTTACTGACTTCCAAGCCATTTCGTGACATTCCCGCCGAGTTCAATGCAAGATGAATCGGAATAACTTTGCCCTGCTTCGCCGCTACAGCATTTAAGCGCTGCGCCATCTCCAAGTTACCAATCAACTCTTCTACATTGAATTCAGTTGCTTGAGCCATTTCTTTTTCCGTGGCGTTACGCACACGCATTAAACGACCTTTAAAGCCTAAATCACGAACTTGCTTCAATTCTGTATTACTGGTGAGCCCTATACACTGGACATTATTTTCAATCATTACTGGGGTGACTAACGTCAGGTCATGCCCATATGCATCCCCTTTTAAAACAGCGCACATGCCCGCTTTATCACCCAATAATGCTTGCACTTTCTTGATGTTATAATCCAACGCACTGTGAGAAATTTCTATCCACGCATTGTTAACAAGCACAGGTTGAATTTGTGCTGATTGGGCTTCTATGATGTTAGTTTTCGCAGGTTGCTGACATGCAGTCGCCACCAGCAGAGGAAGAAGAGCAAGATATTTCAGACGAAATGCCACGTTGTTATCCTTAGCCATGGATCAGTGAGTTTCCCCTCACCTTTATTATTATGATTACGGGGAGTGAACATATACCTTGTATGTATATAGGCTATTGATAATAACAATCTGAATTAATTGAACAAGCAATAATTGCCAGAATTTGAATAAAAAATCATTTTTAGTGAATTTATAGTAATCCCTGCACTACCCATCTTTTCCTGAAGGATGACTTACCGGAATACAAGTACCTCTAAACTATCCTAATAATGTTTTTTACGAGGCTGCTCTCATAATCACTTTTTCTGCTTTAAATTACCTTGTTCGAGGTATGTTTTTCTTTTTGGATAATATTATTCTGGGTGCGTTTGTGTTTATGTGCTTGTGTTTTAATCATCAGCTTTGTTGGCTGTTCCGTTATCTCGTTTTTAACGCACGTTATTTTAACTAATAAATAAGGGAAACTATGAATTGGATAATTCAAAAGATAATGAATCCTCTTACGGGAGGCGTTGGCTCAGCGTTAGCACTCAATGGTGTGATATCACTTATCGTTCCATCATTGATTTTAACGACCACCAATATTTATATTCTATCGGCTATCCTCAGCCTTATTTTTATCTATATCTCGATAAAATATGATTGAGTTTTTTCACCCACAAACCACACAAGCACTCAGTATATTTTACTTTACGCTTATTCTTGGTTATTTAGTGATTCTCCTTATTTGGGAGCATTTTGATAAGTTTGCCGAGGATTTTTCGTTAATTCGTTTACCTCAAAAGGTGGCAATTATCTACACCGCCGCCACCTTCGCGAGTAATTTATTCTTAATCGTGATTATGTTTAACTTAGATAACCCACTCAAGAATGATAGCGTTATGATTTTGCCATTGAGCCTCGCAGGGCTAACGGGTCTATGCTATTCGTTAGGGGCTATTGTTCCGAGGAAGAAAATTTATCACACTTAAAGTCCAATATTATGAACTTTAAGTGTGATAAATCATTATAACGTCCTTAATTTTGGACTTAATTCATGGTGATTTGACTATTAGAATATAAAGTCCTATATTTGGTACATTATTATGCATTTTTGCATATTAAGTCCATATTAGAGGACTCTATGAATAGAAAAAAATCACCATTGGCCTATGCAGAGCAAATCGGCGAACGGCTAAAACAAGCAAGACTTAATCAAAATTTAACCCAAACAGAGTTGGCCCAATTTGTGGGTGTTTCACGCAAAACGATCATGGCCGCTGAAAAAGGTCATACTCAGCTAGAAATGTTTATTGCCATTATGATGGCGCTAAACCTAACTGAGCAATTAGACCTATTTTTACCTCCGCAACCAATATCCCCTATTCAACTGATGAAATTACAAGGTAAAAAGCGACAACGCGCATCTGGCCAACGTGCTGACCATACTGATACTAAAGAGGAAGAATTAGAATGGTAATTTCGTGGATCCCTTTTCCTGATGGCGGTGGCGTTCTTAATAGTGCTATCGATCGTGCATCTAAACGCCCGCTTAATGATTTCCGCAATAGAAAAATTGATGAAAAGAATGCTGAAATGAAGAATGGCGTTAATCTAAAAAATCTAAATAAAAAGCTTTAACTTATTGCGTATAATGCACTCACCAAAAACGAACAGACACAACTAAGCCACTGGCTCAATTTAGCCCTTCATACTTTATCGTTCCCATCATTCCGTATCTGATCCTTGCTTTTATATGAGAAAGATTTGAGACCTGTTAAAGAGTCTTCGAAAGATTTATCCACTCACAAAAATCAGTTCTTACTGGGATATTCCAGTTCTCCACTGCTCCGCCGCTGAGTTGCCTCAACCCCAAAGCCTCTGAACCAGAAGCCACTTCAATTAGTTCAGGAATTACATTCCATAACTGCTCTACAAGACCAGAATCAGGTACTGCGCCTGTATGTACAAGGGCATTTCTTTTTCGCCGTGCACGATCAAGCACCGTGTAACAATCGTTACTAAAAATATCTGACAGGTACAGAAGTTCATGCTTTGTAGAAATGGGGCTTTGTTTTTTCTGTCTCTCCCCTCTCAAGTGGGCTTTTTCAACTGAGCTAGAAAATCTGTTCCTTTCCTTCCGATATAGCTCTTTCCATATATGCTCCGTGAGTTGCTCCACAGTTATCCAAAGATTGTTTAGCGCATCGCTATTATTCCGATACACCATTGCAGTGTAGCCATTCAATAGAAAAATTGGAGAAAAGGAATTGACCGATTTAATGACACATTGTCCCTGTTCAAATGCTTTGCGCATTTCATCCACGGTAAGAACTCTTGGGTCCATCAAAGGCCTCAAGCGATCTATCGGAGCTGCCCAGTTCAATCTAAGGCTTGTGTGAATAGATGGAGTGTATGCAAAGAGACTGATCTTATTCAGCAACGCTCCGATAACCAGTTCTTCGGCACGAAGAACCTCAACATGTACTCCCCCCAAAAGAAGGCTACAAAGTATCTCATTCAACTTGATTAGCCCATCAACTCGGCTAGGAAAGTCACTAGACTGGGGAATCGCTATGGCTCCATCATAACTAACAAGAGCTGGAATTCCACTGGAATTCCCAAGAGGTAGTGAAGTTACCACCTCCGCAAGTTTACTTCCCTCATAAGAATTTAAGTTGATTTGCCTAGCGTAAAGTTCAAGCCAGAATCAGTAGTCCGATAAATCGCGCTATATGGCTGCATATGAGCTATCCATGCAGGGTTATATGAGGGAATACTCGATATTGGCGGTGTATAACCAACTGGGGCATCCTGTTGTTTGATCCAATTACATTGATACCAGACATGATATTCATCGGGCTTCGGTTTAACTATTATCGAGAGGGTTTTAGGAAGATTTCTGTTTTCTGCCATGAAAGGGGTAAAATCATCCTCAAGCTCATAGATCTGCCCCGTTTCAGTATCTTGGTATTCTTTCATATCATTCTCATTCCAACACTAAAAACAAAAAGGCACCAGTAAGTAACTGATGCCTTTAACATTAATGATTTCTAAAAATCGCTATCGATTATCGCTAAATCATTCCCACTCAATGGTCGCTGGTGGCTTGCCGCTGATGTCATAAACTACGCGGGAAATGCCATTCACTTCATTGATAATGCGGTTAGACACACGGCCTAAGAAGTCATATGGCAAGTGAGCCCAATGAGCAGTCATAAAGTCGATGGTTTCAACTGCACGCAGAGAAACAACCCAGTCATACTTACGGCCATCGCCCATTACGCCAACAGAGCGCACTGGTAAGAATACGGTGAATGCTTGGCTAACTTTATTGTACAGATCCGCTTTGTGCAGCTCTTCGATAAAGATAGCATCTGCGCGACGCAGCAAGTCACAATACTCTTTCTTCACTTCACCCAGAACACGAACACCTAAACCTGGACCCGGGAATGGGTGGCGGTACAGCATATCGTATGGCAGGCCTAACTCCAGACCAATCTTACGCACTTCGTCTTTGAACAGCTCTTTCAAAGGTTCAACCAGACCCAGTTTCATATCTTCCGGTAAGCCACCCACGTTATGGTGAGATTTAATAACGTGCGCTTTACCTGTTGCTGATGCCGCAGATTCGATAATATCTGGGTAAATTGTTCCTTGCGCTAACCATTTGATATTTGGCAGCTTAGAAGATTCTTCATCGAACACTTCGATAAATACGTGACCGATTTTCTTACGCTTCGCTTCTGGATCTGAAATACCTGCCAGTGCGTTCATAAAGCGGTCTTCTGCTTTTGCGTGGATGATGTTCAGGTCAAATTTACCTTGGAACATTTCCATGACTTGATCAGCTTCATTTAAACGCAGTAAGCCGTTATCAACGAATACGCAAGTCAGGCGTTTACCAATCGCACGGTTTAATAACAGCGCAGTGACAGAAGAATCCACACCGCCAGACAGAGCTAACAGAACATGGTCATCACCGATTTGTTCTTTCAGGCGAGCAACGGTATCTTCGATAATCGCAGCTGATGTCCACAACGCTTCACATTGGCACAGATCCAATACGAAACGTTTTAAAATATTTAAACCTTGATGAGTGTGGGTCACTTCTGGGTGGAACTGAACACCATAGAAACGTTTCTCAACATCAGCCATGATGGCATATGGGCAGCTTGGCGTGCTTGCAATCGTTTTGAAGCTAGATGGAATAGCAGTTACTTTGTCGCCATGGCTCATCCACACATCTAAAACTGGCTTGCCATCTTCGTTCAGCGCATCTTGGATGTCGCGGAACAGGTCGCAATCTTCCAGAATTTCAACGTTCGCATAACCAAACTCACGTTCGCCAGACACTTCAACCGCGCCACCTAATTGCATGGACATAGTTTGCATGCCGTAGCAGATACCTAAAACAGGCACGCCCGCATTAAATACATACTCTGGTGCACGTGGGCTATCAGCTTCTGTTGTACTTTCTGGACCACCAGACAAGATAATCCCGTTAGGATTAAACTCTCTGATTTGCTCTTCGGTCACATCCCACGCCCACAGTTCACAGTAGACGCCAATTTCACGGATACGACGTGCAATCAGCTGAGTATACTGAGAGCCGAAATCAAGAATAAGAATGCGATGCTTATGGATATTTGTAGTCATTTGAGGAGAATTCCAGCAATTCAAGTCAAAATAAAAGGTGGTGACGCCATCAGTATGTGCGCCACCCTGAAACTTTTCGATTACTGTTTTAAAGGATAATAGCGCTTCGAAATGGCCGTTATTATCCTAAACAATAATTACTGTCCTAAACGATAGTTAGGAGACTCTTTAGTGATAGTCACATCATGAACGTGACTTTCTTGAATACCCGCACCACTGATACGCACAAATTCAGCTTTCGTTCTCAGCATATCAATAGTACCGCAGCCTGTCAGACCCATACATGAGCGTAAACCACCCATTTGTTGGTGAATGATCTCTTTTAAGCGACCTTTGTAAGCCACGCGACCTTCGATACCTTCTGGAACCAGTTTGTCTGCTGCGTTATCAGATTGGAAATAACGGTCTGAAGAACCTTTAGACATTGCGCCCAGAGAACCCATTCCACGGTACGCTTTATAGGTACGGCCTTGGAACAGGATAGTTTCACCAGGAGATTCTTCGGTACCTGCAAACATGGAACCGACCATCACACACGCAGCGCCAGCCGCGATAGCTTTAGAAATATCACCAGAGAAACGGATACCACCATCTGCAATAACAGGAATGCCAGTGCCTTCTAATGCGCCCGCTGCTTCAGCGATTGCCGTGATTTGAGGTACACCCACGCCAGTAACAATACGAGTCGTACAAATTGAACCTGGGCCGATACCCACTTTCACTGCGCTAACACCAGCGTCTGCTAACGCTTTTGCGCCTTCTGCTGTTGCAACGTTACCACCAATGATTTGTAAATCAGGGTATTTTTGGCGAGTTTCACGAATACGCTGTAAAACCCCTTCAGAATGACCGTGTGATGAGTCAATAAGCAGAACGTCAACGCCTGCTGCAACCAATGCATCAACACGTTCTTCGTTACCTGCGCCAGCACCAACAGCCGCACCTACACGCAGACGGCCTTGCTCGTCTTTACATGCGTTTGGTTTACGTTCTGCTTTTTGGAAATCTTTAACGGTGATCATACCTAACAGATGGAAGTTATCATCGATAACTAAAGCTTTCTCAACACGTTGCTCATGCATTTTTTGTAAAACGACTTCGCGTGCTTCGCCTTCTTTCACGGTCACTAAACGCTCTTTTGGCGTCATCACCGCAGTCACTGGTTGGTCTAAATCCGTTACGAAACGGACGTCACGACCTGTAATGATACCCACTAAAGAATTATCTTTAGAGACAACAGGATAACCTGCGAAACCATTGCGTTCAGCCATTTCTTGCACTTCACGAATTGTGGTTTCTGGGGTAACAGTGACAGGATCAGTCACCACGCCGCTTTCATGTTTTTTCACACGACGGACTTCTTCAGCTTGACGCTCAATGGACATGTTTTTATGGATAAATCCAATACCACCTTCTTGAGCTAGTGCGATAGCCAGATCAGATTCGGTGACAGTATCCATCGCTGCGGAGAGCATAGGAATGTTCAGGCGGATTTTTGCGGTCAGTTGAGTGGACAGATCTGCCGTGTTTGGCAGTACAGTTGAGTGTGCAGGGACGAGTAAAACATCGTCGAAAGTTAGTGCTTCTTTTTTAATGCGTAACATAGGCAATATCCCACCAGGCAGCGTTATGAAAGGTATAAAATATTGCCGCGGCATTATACACACCGTAATCGGTTGCTTCCAGCACTTTTTTCAAAAAAAACTTGATAAGTCCGTCGGCTACGTTAGTATCAGTCAATTAAGTCATTGTTTTAAAATTTGATCTAGCTCACATGTCGACTCAACAAAATAGCGCAATTTACTCAGTCAGCAAGCTCAACCAAACGGTAAGAGAACTTCTTGATACCCAAATGGGACGAATTTGGTTAACGGCCGAAATTTCCAATTTTTCGCAGCCAAGTTCGGGACATTGGTACCTGACACTCAAAGATGATCGTGCCCAAGTTCGCGCGGCGATGTTCCGTGGGCAAAATACTCGCGTCACCTTCCGTCCACAAAATGGGCAGCAGGTGTTAGTCCGTGCCACTGTCACACTGTATGAGCCGCGTGGAGACTATCAGCTAATCATCGAAAGCATGCAACCCGCTGGTGAAGGTCTACTGCAACAGCGCTTCGAGCTACTCAAACAAACCCTTAATGCCCAAGGGTTATTTGATGTTATTCACAAGCAAGCCTTGCCATCTCCAGCAAAACGCGTGGGGATTATTACCTCTGCAACCGGTGCTGCCCTGCATGATATTTTAAATATCCTACATCGCCGTGACCCATCCCTACCCGTGGTTATCTACCCGACAGCTGTTCAAGGGGATTTAGCGCCTGCGCAAATCGCCAGAGCCATCGAACTCGCAAACCTACGTAATGAATGCGACGTTCTCATTGTGGGGCGTGGTGGCGGTTCACTGGAAGATTTATGGGCATTCAATGAAGAGATCGTGGCACGTGCCATTTTTGCTAGCCGATTACCGATCATTAGCGCCGTTGGGCATGAAACGGATGTGACCATCGCCGATTATGTTGCCGATGTACGTGCACCTACGCCATCCGCAGCCGCGGAGCTTGTCAGTCGCAATCAAACCGAAATGCTGCGCCAATTGAAATCAGGGCAACAGCACCTAGAGATGGCGATGGATTATTATTTGGCGGCACAGCAGCAACGTTTCGCACGTCTTCAGCACCGTTTACAACAGCAACACCCGCAATTACGCCTTGCTCGGCAACAAAATCAGCTTTCAGCCTTACGCCAAAAACTGACCAATGCCATCAGCCGCCAGCTACAATCGGCCACCTTTAAATTCGATAAAAACCAACGCCGCTTGATGCAAAATGACCTGCGCCCTCAATTACAACGCCAACAGCGCCAATTGCAGCAAACGCAGTATCATTTACAAAATATGCTGACTCAGTTAGTGAATAACTACCGCCAGCGTTTTGCTGTTGCCTGTTCCAAAATGGAGGCTGTTAGCCCGCTTGCTACCCTCGCCCGAGGTTTCAGTATCAGCGAAACCGCTGAAGGCGCTGTATTGAAAAAAACCAGCCAAGTGAAATTAGGCCAACAGCTCAAAACTCGCTTAAATGATGGTTGGGTTGAAAGCCAAGTGACCAATATTCAGAAGGTTCGAGCGAAAAGATCAACCAAATAGCTGTTTTTTCAAATATTCCGCACCATCTCGAATGGCGTTATCCGCCGTTGGCATGATGCGGGAGTAATGTAAAAAGGCATGCAGTGTCCCCGGATACATTCGGTATTCACAAGGTATTTTATGCGATTGAAACGTTTGAAATAATGTCACGCTATCATCAAGTAACGGATCATATTCCGCACTCGCAATAAAACAAGGTGGAATGTCTCGCGTAAGGTCATTATTAAACAAGCAATAGTAAGGCTCTTCACGGCTTCCTTGTTCGCCTAAGTAAGCATTGTCATACTCTTGGAGATCTTCTCGTCTTAACCCATCCCATTCACCGCCATACAAACGGCGACTGCTGGAATCTTGTAAACCATACAATCCATACCACAGTAAAACTGCACAAACATCACCACAGTAGATTTGTTTATCCCGTAACCATAATACGGTAGCAAGGGATAACATCGCTCCAGCAGAGTCCCCCGCAAACCCAATGCGGTGCATATTCAACGAATATTTTTCAGCGTGTTGAGAATAAAACTGGCATACCGCTACCGCTTCCTCAATCGCTTGAGGATAACGAGCTTCAGGGGAAAGCGAATAATCAACACCTATCACAGTACAGCCTGAATACAATGCTAATAAACGCATAATTCGGTCATGGGTATCGAGGTTACCGAGGATAAACCCGCCACCATGCAAATAAAACAGTGTAGCAGGCGTATGTTCAATAGGATGATACACTCTCGTGACAACGTCACATTTAGCAGTTTTAACCGTCATGTCTTCAACACGAAAAAGCTCCGGTGCATTGGCATTCCAATAACGACGATCTTCATTATAAGCAAGGCGCTGAGCTGCATAACTTCCGTCGGTTGGCTCCACCGATGTCTGTTGCTCATAGTATTGAATTACTTTTTGCATCTCTGGCGAAATTAAATCAAGCACATTGATTTTATTGGTTGTTTTCATTGCAATCTCCACATTCTTATTCATTGATTGTAATGAATCCAAAGGGACAAACTGAGAGTGGCGTAGCCAATATTGAAAGCGTTTAGATAATAAGCCTATCAATCTTCCTTAGTGAGTAAGGCTAAAAATACTAAACGCTTTCCGTTAACTATCTATTGGTCAGAAGCGCACTTGACCGCCAATCATATAACTGCGCCCTCTTCCCGTTTCATTATTTCTGCCACGTTCTTCCATCACTGCGCCAGAGTTTGCACGGTTTAACACGTCGGTGTAGTTTTCATTAGTGAGGTTATTAATCGCCATCATTAACTTGAAGTGTTTATTGATTTCATAGTCTGCGTACAGGTCAACGATAGTTGGCTGTTTTTCATACTTCTCCGTCATCGCATCCCCGTTCATGTCACCGTCAGGAATTGGGCTAATACGTTTAGATGGCCCCGTCCATGTCACTGTCGAGCCTACGGTCAGTTTTTCATCAAACAGGCGAACACCCGAATCTAAAGTCACATAATATTCAGGTAATTGGGTAAAGTCCCCTGCACTAAATACCGATGTACTGTTGATTGATACCGGTTGTTTGCCAGACTCTTTGGTGTAAGAAACCATGGAGTAAAATACCCCAGCATCGTAGTTAGCTTGCAACTCGTAGCCGCGCAAATTAACATCCCGAGGATCGTTCACATACATATCTGCACGTTGGAAAATATCTGGATTTTCTTTATCCCACACATCGTCGTTAATTAAGCACCAATCAAATTCTTCTTGAGAAGTTGCACGACATAGCATGAAGGATTTACTGGTAATGTAGTCCTTGATATGAGTGTGGAACCACAGCGCTTTCAGATTAAACTGGTCTCCTTCCACCACTAAATCTGGCTTAAAGCTATTAAAACCAATTTGCCAAGTTTGTGCTTTTTCCCCTTTTAGGAATGGGTTCATACTCTGACCGCCATTTTGAGAGAAAAAGGCTTCTTGAGAGTTCGGCACACGCATTGAATGCGCATAACTCACAAATGGCTGAAATTCAGGAATAATTTGTGCAGAAACTAACACTCCGGGGTTAATACCACTTTCTCGCAGATTTAACGTACTCGCTTCTTGAGGGAAGCATTTCTCGGTTTCATCACAAGCGGGTTTATATCCTTGAACGCGATAATTTAAATAATTGAGGTCGAATGTAGCAGTATAAATATCGTACTGCGCCTCAAATTGCGTATACAAGCTCGTAATATCTTGTGTACCACTCGGCGAGAATGGGTTGTAAGTAATTGTGTTTGGATCTTCTACCGGTTTTGTGATTTTTTGGTATTTAGTCTTCATTAATTTCGAACCAACCTGCCACTTAAAATCAGTGTCGCCATAAGAAAAACGGCTGGTATTGGAAATATTAATACTGTCAGATTTGTTTTCTGATTCTGCGTCTTTTAATGCACCGCCAATTGGCTCTCCTTGGAATTTTTGAGTATTAAATCCATGGCTCGCCAGCACTTCCACATCAATCAATTCATTGATTGGCGTGTATTTATATTTAAGGTAATAATCTTCGCTGTTAATCTTACGGCTAGTTAATTTGTTTTGTAAAAATCGGCCGCTGAATTCGACTTCATGACTATCATTCGGTTTATATTTTAATTTAGTTAATTGAGATTGCGGTTTTTGTTTGAATGTCGGGTCGGTTGCAAATTCATCCGTATCAAATCCATCACCATTTTTATAACTGCCTGGGATATTGTGCCCACTCACAGCAATTAAGCCGCCAAAATAACCGTCACCCTCATTTAATAACGTTTTTCCCGCAACCGAAACCATGCCGTTATAGCCGAGTCCATTATCTCCCCAGCTCCCTTTGCTACGTACTCCCCACAAATTATCTTTGAAAATCACATCATCAATAGATAAGGTCCGAAAGTTGGCGCTTCCCGCTAAGGCGTTAACACTGTTACTACCATTCAATTGCCCCTTTTCTACCTCAACTTCCACAATAAAGTTAGGGTCAATAAGTGAACCAAAGTCATTACTCGGCTGCATGCCATGGGTGAATTTACTCGGCGATATTCCGTAATAGCTCTGTGTGACACCATCCACCATCATGTTTACGCGCCCAAAGCCACTCAGCCCGCGAATATTCACGTTGATGGTGCCTTGGCTCGCGTCCATTTGGGTATAGGTTCCGGGCATCGAACGGATAATTTTATCCATGGATTGTAATTTATTTTCGGTACCGACTGCGCTATAGGCCCCCGGTTTTTCCAAGGCTTTGACCAACGGCGTTTGTTTTTGTGCGCCCGACACTTTTAATTGGCTAAAATTAACCACATCATCTTTCTGCTTATTTGTCTGCTGTGTATTTTCAGACAAAGCGAAGCCGTGGAAGCTTGCGGAAATAGTCCCAGCTACCATGATTATTATTTTATTATTCATTAAACCATTCCTGTAAACGTACTGATAAAACAGCCGCTCACATTGCAAACGCAGAATAAATATGTTTTCTGCGAATAGGATTAGTTGCAAGTTTTTATAACTTCACAACTAATCCTTGGTAACCTTATTTTGGTTACTTATTATGGGTAACGCTATTTTAAATCTGGAAAATATTTCGCTTTATTTTCTAACATCAGAATAAAGCTATATTCTCTGGCAATATCATCCAAGGCATTAAAACGACCGGACTTTCCACCGTGTCCGGCATTCATATTGGTTTCTAATAACAATAAAGAATTGCCTTGTTTCAGATCACGCAGTTTTGCCACCCATTTTGCCGGTTCCCAATATTGTACTTGGGAATCATGTAACCCCGTGGTGACCAAAATATGCGGATAATGCTGAGCTTTGATATTGTCATACGGGCTATAAGCTTTAATACGCCAGTAATCTTCCTCATTTTCAGGATTGCCCCACTCATCGTATTCACCGGTGGTCAGCGGAATAGATGGGTCTAGCATCGTCGTTACGACATCCACGAATGGTACCGCAGAGACCACGCCTTCATACAAATCAGGTGCCATATTGACGACAGCACCCATCAGCAAGCCGCCAGCGCTACCGCCCATGGCATAGACATGGCCTTTTTCCCCATAGCCTTGTGCCAATAACGCGTTAGTCGCATCAATGAAGTCCGTAAAGGTATTCATTTTATGGACCGTTTTACCCTGAATATACCAATTCTTTCCTAAGTCCCCACCGCCACGAATATGGGCAATAGCATACACAAATCCACGGTCAAGCAAGGATAAGCGAGAAGAACTGAATGACGGGTCGATACCATATCCATATGCACCGTAGCCGTAGACCAGAAGTGGGTTTTTACCTTGTTTGAAACTATCTTTACGGTAAACCAATGAAACCGGTACTTTCACCCCATCTTGGGCAGTGATCCAAATACGTTCGCTTTGATAATTCGCTTTATTGAAATCCTTCACTTCCTCTTGTTTTAATAGCTGTTTCTCTTGAGTCAGCATATTAATTTCATACACCGAGGATGGTGTTGTCATGGAGGAGTAGCCGTAGCGTAATTTATCAGTATCTGGCTCTGGGTTGTTCCCAATCCACGCCATATAAGCTGGGTCATCAAAGCTCACAGAATGTTCTTTGTGGGTTAACCAACTAATTTGACGAATATTCACTAAGCCGTTTTGACGTTCTTCAATCACCAACCAGTTATTAAACAATGCAAAATCTTCAAGGTCTATATCATCGCGAGGTGCGATAAAACTCACCCATGGTGCCGTGGCATTATCCGCAATATACAGCCCAAATAATGGATGCTGATGATTAGAACGAATATAGAATTTACCGTTGAAATGATCAGGGTAATATTCCACACCCGTTTTGCGAGGTTGTAGTACTACCGCATCACGTTCCGGTTGGTTCGCATCCAGAAGGCGATATTCTGACGTTTCGGTGCTAGTGATCCCAATCAGAATATAATCTTTAGAGGTGGATTTCGCTAAACTGACATAGTAAGTATCATCTTTCTCTTCATACACCAATTTATCAGTGGATTGCGCCGTTCCATATTGGTGTTTAACCACTTGATAAGGCAACAGTGTTTGTTTGTCTTTATTAACATAAAACAGTGTGCGATTATCATTTGCCCATACAATATTGCCGGAGGTGTTAGTTAGGACATTCTCTTGCCACTTTGCATCATCAACTTTGCGGAACGAAACCGCATAATCATTACGACCTTGGCGGTCTTCAGCAATCGCGATCGTGGTGTTATCTGGGGAAATGGCTAACGCCCCCATTCGGTAATATTCAGTGCCTTCCGCGCGTTGGTTACCATCAACCAAAACTGTCCATTCGCCATCACTATGAATAGGGCGTCTTTCATAAATGGAGTAGTTTTTACCGGCGACAACGCGAGAACGGTATGTATAGCCATTGTAATTGTATGGTACCGATTCATCATCTTGCTTTACGCGAGATAATAATTCGTCGTAAATTTCCTGTTTTAATGGCTCACCCAATTCAAGCTGCTGCGTGGTATAGGTATTTTCTTGATTCAGATATTCAAGGACCTCTGGGGCTTCACGGTTATCGTCTCTTAACCAATAATAGTTATCGACGCGCTGATCCCCATGGATAGTCATAGTGTGGGGCTGTTTTTTCGCTATTGGTGCTAGCATTTTGTCCTCCGCAGCACTGCTGGCCGCATATAACCCAAGTAGTGTAACCACGCAATAAGTGGTGATTCTATTACGCATGGTTTTATTATGTATGGTTTTATGACGCATGGTGAGTCCAATCTATTTATCATTAAGAGTAAAATCAATAGGTAACCTAACCGTTATCCGTCCATTCTTGAGAATTTCTGCTGGCGGTACGGGTAACGGCGCCGCGCGAGATAACACCTGCTGCGCTTCTTTGTCTAAAGAACGTGTGCCTGATGAGTTCACTAAACTGCTATCAAGTAAAAAACCTTGGCTATCTACCGTAAACATCACCACCGGTTTCCCTATGCGGTTACGCCTTCCTGCATCTTCAGGGTAACGTTTATATTTATTCAATTTTCCAAGCACCATCGCTTCCCACTGTTTTTGTAGGCTATCAAGGGCTTCGGACTGGCTATTAAGTTCCGCAGCAATTTGCTGGCTTTGGACGAGTGCCGCCGCATCGCTGGTCACTGGCGCATCGCTGGCTTTCGAATCTGTGGTTTGCACCTTCTTCACTTGCTGCTGCTCTTGTTTCTGTTTTTTTAACTCGGGCTTTGGTTTTTTCGCCGTTGTTTTCGTCAGTTGCACTTCCGCTTGCTCATTAACAGGCAATGGGGGAATAATGGCTTCCTCTGCTTGCGCTTTATGGGATTCACTCGCCACAGCCAGCTCTTGAGTTTGACCAATATTCACTTCCGTTAATTGTTTAGCTTGTGCTTCGATAGATAATTCCATCACCACTGAAGGGGGCGGCAGTGACTCCTCCCATCGCGCATTGTGTGTTATCCAGATAAAAAATCCCACAATGGCAATATGCAGTGCCACGGCTAAAACCAGCCACCCGCCCATTCTGGAGGTTCGATTCACATACCCACTTTCAAACGTTATTGTGCTCATAGTCATCTTACGTGCTTTTACAGAGTTGCAAATGATAATTAATAACGAATGCAAATGGAAATTATTTGTAAATAAATGTGATGATTACTTCACAAAATTAACGATTTTAAATCATCATATTGCTCGCACTTGTTGATTATTTCGGCGTGTACCACACATAATCTGCATGCAAGTTATCGATTTCCTCGCCTTGCTCCGAAATAATCAATACTTTCAATGGTTCATCTGGCGCTAAATCGAGCATATGTAGCGGCACGCCAATCGCTCGCGTTGCATGATAACCCCCTGCAAATAACAATGCGGGTGCCGGAGCATCCAATAATCCTTGAGCCATCGCCCTATCTCTTAGTTGCTGGATCACCAGCATCTTTTCCGCTTGTTTATCATCCAACTCACCATTGTGTGAGCGTTTAATGGTTTCGCTGATCAGTTCCTGAATAACGGGTTGCGTTGAATGTGTTCCCTTAAGCGTAGGTGGGTTGTCATAAGCCTTCAGTACAGCATTTCGATTAATATTCGCCGCTAAAACTGGGGATGGCTGAGCCAGTAAATACTTCACGAGTTCCCCATATTGCGCCCACGGCCAACCACTATTCCAATGTATAACCTCTTGCAGTTTTTCATCCCGAATATACGGGTTCCCCTGCATCTGTTTTTGAACATTGTTTACTCGACTTTGTTGATCAGGGGTAAGCATTTCCAGTAACACCGCACCTTGGGGGCGTATTTTCTGCATTTCTTGGGCGACCCACTGCTCGATTTGATGATGGTAAATATTGTCGTGTTTCTCCCCGACAATCACGCGAGGTGAGGCAGCAAGTTCTTGAATTAACTGCTGTGGCGTGATGGATTTGCCCGAATCTAAATCAATGATTTTGCCGGTTTGTGTGAGTTGAGGATCCAGTTGTTGAGCGGGTTTTGGTGTTTGTGAGGTACATCCTAACTGTGTGAAACTCAAAACGAAAAGCATCCCTAAACTCAACAGTGATGTTTTTTTCGTTAAATAATTCAAAGAACGTGCTGATATCATTATCTTTTCCATATAGTGACTTTGAAGCCATTCAAAATACAGATAATGATAATCATTTTCAAATAAAAAAGACTCCCATTAACCACAATGGAAGTCTTTATGCGGAACTCGATGATTAATCAATCATTCGAGAAACTATTATAATGATGCTAATTACAGTGGGTTCGTTTGAGCTTCCACTGCGGCTAACGCCACCATGTTGACAATACGACGAACAGATGCAATAGGCGTTAAGACGTGGACAGGTTTTGCAACCCCCATTAGCACAGGCCCCACGGTGACACCATCAGAACTTGTCACGCGCAGCAAGTTATAGCTAATACGCGCCGCTTCCATATTTGGCATAATCAGTAAGTTCGCTGAGCCTTTCAGTGGACTATCTGGCATCACATCTTTACGGATTGACTCAATCAACGCCGCATCCGCATGCATCTCACCGTCAATTTCCAAGTTTGGTTCACGCGCTTTCACTAATGCCAGTGTATCGCGCATTTTTTGTGCTGAACCACAATCTGAAGAACCAAAGCTTGAGCGAGATAACAGCGCCACTTTAGGCTCAATACCAAATCGACGAACCGTATCCGCTGCCATTAATGTGATTTCCGCTAACTCTTCTGGCGTTGGATCTTCGTTCACATAAGTATCGGCAATAAAGGTATTACCGGTTGGTAATAACAAGGCATTCATTGCCCCAGCTGTATGCGCACCTTCGCGGAAACCGAACAAGTCTTTCACGACTTGGTAGTGTTCACTGTAGCTACCGATTGAACCACAGATCATCCCATCAGCTTCACCACGCAGAACCATGATACCGCCGATAATCGTTGGGTTAGCAACTAATGCGCGACGCGCCATTTCTTGAGAAACACCACGACGTTTCATGATTTGATAATATTCTTGCCAGTACTCTTTAAAGCGTGGGTCATTTTCATTGTTGACCACTTCAAAGTCTTTACCTAGCTCAATATGCAGACCCAGTTTTTGGATACGCATTTCAATCACGCTAGGGCGACCGACCAGAATAGGGAATGCTAAACCGAGAGAAACTAGCTCTTGAGTTGCGTGTAATACACGCTCTTCTTCCCCTTCCGCTAATACGATGCGTTTTAGCTCTTTTTTCGCTTGAGAGAAAATTGGCTTCATAAATAAGTTAGTTTTATGGACAAACTGATTCAGTTTTTCAACATACGCATCCATATCCGTGATTGGACGTGTCGCCACACCTGACTCCATTGCCGCTTTTGCCACTGCTGGCGCAATTTTCACGATAAGGCGCGGGTCAAATGGTTTTGGAATGATATATTCAGGGCCAAAGAATAAATCTTGGTTACCGTACGCTGATGCAACTTCTTCACTTTGCTCCGCCAGCGCTAAGTCCGCGATAGCGTAAACACAAGCCAGCTTCATCTCTTCGTTGATTGTTGTTGCGCCGACATCCAGCGCGCCACGGAAGATGAATGGGAAGCACAGTACGTTGTTCACTTGGTTCGGGTAGTCTGAACGACCTGTACAGATAATGGCATCTGGGCGAACTTCTTTCGCTAATGGTGGCAGAATTTCTGGCTCAGGGTTAGCTAATGCTAAGATCAGTGGGTCTTTTGCCATGGTTTTCACCATTTCTGGTGTTAACACGCGAGGGCCTGAACAACCTAAGAAAATGTCAGCATCAGGAATAGCATCCGCTAATGTGCGTTGACCGTTATCGTCAATGGCATACGCGGCTTTAGTCGCATCCATTCGCTCATCACGACCTTTATAAATCACCCCTTTTGAATCGCAAACGGTGATATTTTCGCGCTTTAATCCTAACGCCACTAATAAGTTCATACAGGCAATCGATGCGGCACCCGCACCGGATACAACTAAACGAACATTGCCAATGTCTTTTTTAACAATGCGCAGACCGTTAATCACCGCCGCAGTACAGATAATTGCGGTTCCGTGTTGGTCGTCATGGAACACAGGAATATTCATGCGTTCACGTAATTTTTGTTCAATATAGAAGCACTCTGGCGCTTTAATATCTTCGAGGTTGATACCGCCGAATGTTGGTTCCAGCGACGCGATGATATCAATCAGTTTATCAGGATCGGTTTCATCGACTTCAATATCGAAAACATCAATACCCGAGAATTTCTTAAATAGTACCCCTTTCCCTTCCATGACAGGTTTACCTGCCAATGCACCGATGTTCCCTAAGCCTAGTACCGCAGTACCATTAGAGATAACACCCACAAGGTTACCTTTCGCTGTATAGCGATACGCTTTTAGAGGTTCTTCTGCGATTTCTAGGCAAGGTACGGCAACGCCCGGGGAATACGCTAAAGCTAGGTCACGTTGCGTGGTTAATGGTTTGGTTGGTGTTACAGTAATTTTCCCAGGATGAGGAAACTCATGAAAATCGAGAGCACTTTGTTTTAATTTATCATCCATCATCAAGTCCTTTCAAAATTTGGTAAGGTAAGAGCCATCACAGTATAAACACATCTTGTTAGCAAATCATGATCACGCCTATGATTTCCAGAAAAATCTTTCATTTACAAGGAATTTACACGGATTTGTCACAAAAATACAATGGTGAATTTCTAGAGATACACAATATTGTTATTATTTTTATTCATATCATTTTTTAAATCACTTTAATTTTTTTCAATCTTAGTTATTATTTTTTTGAAATTAATGTATTATTCGAAAGCTCGTTTCTTTTTAGCCTTAAATATATCCAGCTTCATAGTTTTCGCTTCCATTATTCATGCTTTTATACAGCTAATTAATTTATCAATTAAGAATAATGATTTCATGTAATCTTAAATATATTATATTTTAACTATATCAATTCTAGTTAATCTAATAAGTTGTCAGACATAAAAAAGGAACCCACTATGTCTAATTATACGGTTATGATTATCGATGAACATCCTATCTTTCGTTTTGGACTATCTCATTTATTAAAATCAAAAGCTGACTTTGACGTAACGGCAGAAGTTTCAAATAGTAAAGAAGCGCTGAATATCGCCACCAGCAAACAACCCAATATGATACTGATAGATACTATTCTTCATGGTAATAAAACATTCGAGACGATTCGATTACTACGTAAGCATTGCGCTAACAGTTATTTGCTGGTTCTTTCACTCTCAACGATGAAAACTGATATCTACGCCGCTATCGATGCAGGTGCTCAAGGTTATTTATTAAAAAATAGCGAACTCGATATGCTGCTTAATAGTATGAAAAAAGCGATGGAGGGACACCATGTATTTAGCGAAAAAGTTTATCAGCATCTGATTACCCGGCATCAATCCAAAGATCCTCTTTCCACATTAACTCGCCGTGAATGCGAAATATTGCACGAAATGGCAGCTGGATTAAAAAACAGAGAAATCTCTCAACTATTATTTATTTCTGAAGAAACCGTTAAAGTTCACATCCGAAATGTCTTAAAGAAATTACGAGTTCGATCTCGTTTAGAAGCCAGTTTAATATACATGCGTTCAAAATAATTTCATCTGATTTAATTTAATTAACGTAAGTTTCCTAAATTAATTATTTTATTATTTATATATAATATTATGAATATTAACTCTGCCTTAGTTATTATTAAATCGCTTATTAGATTAATAAATCTTTTCGATTCAAAGGGGTAGACCATAATTGTATTTTCCCGCATTATGTAGGGCATACATTGTTCGCCATTAGAGGAAAATCATATGTCCAACACCCCTGCATCCCCTTATATCATGTACGGAATTAAAAACTGCGATACCATTAAGAAAGCTCGCCGTTACTTAGACGATAACGCAGTTAGCTACCAATTCCATGATTACCGTGTTGATGGCATCACTGATGAACTCCTTTCTACATTTTTGCAACACATCGATTGGGAAACCTTGGTGAATAAACGCGGTACAACTTGGCGTAAGCTCAGCGATGAAGAGAAAAATGCAGTTGTCGATGCTGATAGCGCGAAAAAAGTCTTACTGGCTGAACCTGCGATGATCAAGCGCCCTGTTCTTGTTTCTGCTAATGGTCATTACCTTGTCGGGTTTAATGCCGACGACTACAAAAAATTCACAAAATAAAAGGTGACTCAATGAACTGCCCTGTCATTGAACTTGCAAAACAACTTATCGCCCGTCCCTCTATCAGCCCGGATGACCAAGGTTGCCAAGATTTACTCATCGAACGTTTGAATAAAATCGGCTTTACGGTGGAAAAAATGCCATTTGGGGATACTCTCAATTTTTGGGCTCACCGTGGCAATAATGGCAAAACCCTCGCCTTTGCGGGTCATACCGATGTCGTCCCTGCAGGCGATCACAGTAAATGGCAAACTCCGCCATTTACCCCAACAATTATTAACCAACATTTATACGGTCGTGGTGCTGCCGACATGAAAGGCTCCATTGCCGCCATGGTGGTTGCCGCCGAGCGCTTTGTAGAAAAACACCCTAACCATACTGGCCGTCTTGCGTTTTTAATTACCTCTGACGAGGAAGCGAAAGCTACCCATGGTACCGTGAAAGTTGTTGAAACCTTGCAAGCCCGTAATGAACCAGTCGATTACTGCCTAGTGGGAGAACCATCCAGCCAGTCTGCACTTGGTGACATCATTAAGAATGGTCGTCGCGGCTCTATCACCGCACACTTAACTATTTTGGGTACTCAAGGACACGTTGCCTACCCACATCTTGCTGATAACCCAGTACATCGTGCAACCGGCTTTCTGCAAGAGTTAGTCTCCACTAAATGGGATGATGGCAACCAATATTTCCCAGCTACCAGCATGCAAATCGCCAATATCAATGCGGGTACTGGTGCCGATAACGTCATCCCCGGTGAGCTAAAAGTGCAATTTAATTTCCGTTTTAGTACCGAACTGACCGATACCATGATCCGCGAACGCGTGACAGACATGTTAGAGCGCCACGGACTGAATTATCATTTAGATTGGTTCTTATCGGGTCAACCATTCTTGACGGGTGACAGCGAATTAGTGAGTGCAACGGTGCAAGCCATCCAAGAAGTGACAGGACGTGCCACCACCTTATCCACCAGTGGCGGCACCTCTGACGGACGTTTCATCGCCCAAATGGGAACCCATGTTATCGAACTCGGCCCTTTGAATGCGACGATCCATAAAGTGGATGAGTGCGTTAACGTCGATGATTTGCAACAGCTTGCCGTTATCTACGAACGCATAATGGAACTACTATTACTATGACTCTCTCCATCGAAATGTTGACAGGGCGCTCCACCGACCATTTAGTGACTTTGGGCGGTAATCATCGCCTACAGTTTAATACCACTAAAGCGTTTCTTGCCATGCAGCAAGCTGCGGCACGCGCAGGGTTTAAGCTACAATCCGCCAGTGCTTTTCGTGATTTTGCTCGCCAGCAAATTATTTGGAATGAAAAATTTGCTGGCAAACGCCCAGTTCTTGATACCCATAGCCAGCCGTTAGATATTTCAACATTAACGGAAGGGGAATTATGTGAGGCGATTTTGCATTGGTCTGCGCTACCAGGAGCAAGCCGTCACCACTGGGGAACTGAGATTGATGTTTACGACCCACTACGTATTCCTGCGGGGCAAACCTTGCAATTAGAACCTTGGGAATATCAAGAAGGGGGTTATTTTGCTGAGCTTAATCACTGGTTAACCGACAATATGGCAACCTTTGATTTCTACCGCCCTTTCACCGCCACCAATGCAGGTATAGCGGAAGAACCTTGGCATATTAGTTATTGGCCGTTGTCCCATGAAGCTGAACAGCTATTGACGCCCGAAATTGTTAGACAGGTGCTCACCGAAGAAGATATTAGTGGAAAAACTTGGTTATTAGATAACCTTGAGTATGTTTTTAACCGCTATATTAAAGTGCCTGAATGATTTATCTGTCACTCAGCCTCTTGCTGAGTGATAGCTTTCCTGATTACAAACCTTCGTTATTCTGATCCGAATTTGACACATCGACGACAGGTAAACGGTACATAAAAATCAGCAACCAACACACCCCTAAAAATAGCCCGACTTTTAGCCAACCATAGCTGACCACCCAAATCGAGAAGGCAAACGTAATAACGATTAACGTCATAGCTTTCGGTTTTACACCTTTTGGTAGCGCGCGATGCGCTTGCCAGTGACGTAAATACCCGCCAAACCATGAACGATATAGCAACCAGTTGTGAAAGCGTGGTGAGGAACGCGAAAAACACCATGCCGCTAATAATAAAAAACAGGTCGTTGGCATGACGGGTAAAATAGCGCCAAGAAAAGCTAATCCAACAGCAATCCACCCTACTGTAATGAATATGATTTTCTTTATATTCACTCAGGCTCTCCCGTTACAACAAAAAACATGGTTAAATGACCCCACTAAAGCCTACCAACTACGTCATGTGGGCAGGGTTACACATTATTATGATTAAAATAAGAAGGCAAATATGCATTGGTTAGCCGATTACTGGTGGGTCATCCTACTGTTATTAGTCGGGGTCATTTGGAACTCAGTCAAAGAGATGATGCGACTCGACCCCAAAAAATATTTAGATGACAAACCAGAGATTCCGCCTCACAAAGATAATAATCACCTGTGGGACGATGAAGATGACGACTGGCCTAAAGACAAAAAGCACTAATTTGTTGCCTTAAACTTTTCACCTCTTCAGGGTAATAGCCATTCAGCCACTGTGCGACTTCTGCTCTTGCCCGTTTTAACCACTGTTTTTGCCCTGCTAACCCGAGTTGCCCAGCAATATGTTCAACAGATTGCCCTTGATGAAAATAAGCCCCAAGGGCTGAACCGGTGATTTCAACCGAATCTCGTTGCTGTAAAACCGCTAAAAAACGCTGTAATGACGCCTCACTTGCAGCCAACGAACGGTGATAATCGCTAAAGCCAACCAATTCTAGCCAATCTCCATCATCAAGGTGCTGCTCAGATGTGCTTTTCAGACTAAATTCATTCAGATCCTGACGCCAGAATAAATCCCGCTGCAATCGCTGTTGCCCTAAATAGCAAATTGACTGCGCTTCTGCGGATAATGGCAACACCGCCATCGCAGTGAAACAGCCACTACTCGCCTCAACATGCCGCCCAATTCGTACGATCTGGAACCCTGATGATTGCCAAAAAGCCAATAACTCTGGGGTTAAACCAAAGCTGACCGATAGGAAATCTAAACCGTCCTGAATGCCTTGTCCAATTTGCAATTCTAATAACCGGTAGCCAATTTTTTGGCGACGATATCCAGCATTCACGGCAATGCGCATCACTCTGCGAGAACGTAATCTCGGGACTTGAGGAAAATAGCAATGCGCTGCGAGGGATTGAGCAACCAGATTTCCCCGTGGTCGCCGTTGTCCTGCCCAAATTTGCCAGCTCAGTTTTTCATCTAAACCACCTTCATCCACCATCCATACAGCGCCGATAACATCCTGATTATGATGGCTTGCGACGGCAATATGCTGGTGCTGTGCATCCAATAATCGGCGTAAATCCAACGGCGAGGTTCGATAATGTGCCGCGGTCAATAAACCGTAAAATGCATGGAGCTGTTTAGGATCATTAGCCAGTTGCTGCTGGCTAAGTGGCTTGAGGATAATCGGCTCTGCCACGGCCTTCGTCGAAGTAGCGCTTTCCAATAATAAACTTTGGTTAATCACCCTTTCGAGTGGGTCATGTTCTGCAAAGCGGATCGGCTGAGTGAGCGACAGCGATGTGAAATTTTCGAGACTATCACAAAATTTCATCATAAAACCACGCCCCGTACCTTCATAACCTTCCACCGTCGTGGTCATAAGTACCCGTGGGAAAAAGGCGATAATCTGCCGCAGAATATGAGATGGAATGGCAGCGGCTTCATCAATAATTAACCAATCAGCATTAATCTGCTGCCCTGATTGGCAATAGTGCAAAAGCGCATCAGGTGCCCAAAATTTGAGTTCATGCTGAGCATATTCGGCCATTACGCCAGTGGTCACTTTCGCTGGCGCGCAACACCAACAAACACCTTGCCATTCCTTAATCAGCATACCCGCAACCGTGGACTTACCTCGTCCACGCGGCGCTATCAATCCCCATATTCCATTCTCTGCACTCAGCAATTGTCCAAGAGCCGCTTGTTGCTGTTCTGTCGGCTGCCCCGTGGGGGCTATCCATTTGGGGTGATCGGGTAGCAAATTCAGTCCGTGCGGCTGTTTTTGTTCCTCAAGCTGTTGATCAATAAACAGTACATCAGGGCTATTCCGGAAAGTGCGTTGCAAATGATGCACAAAGTTAGGTGTGGGGATTTCACCAAATTGCTCATTCCATCTCACACTATCTGCATCATTTTGCTGCGCCCATCGGGATTGTGGCGGTGTGCATAGTACTAACAAGCTTCCGGCTTTTAAGGTTCCCGCTAAGATAGCCAGCGCCTCGCTATGTAACCCTTTACGCGCATCAAAAATACCATGAACAAATTCGCGTCCAAGCAATAGTTGGGCTTTTTCTGGTGGAATACTATTGGGTAATTCAGGTGAGAGACAGAGCCAATCCCCCACTAAGAAATCTTGAAACTCCTGAAGCTGAGTTTTGCCCCACTCATGCTCTCCCGATAAAACTAGCAAGCGGCGGAAACCGATATGATGTAGCTGCTCAACAATCGCTTGTAATGAATTTTTCATCGCCAAGGTGACTATTTACCAATAAGTAATGACAGAATCCCTGCGGCAATCAATGGTCCAACAGGAACACCTCGGAATAAGGCAACTCCAATCACTGTCCCCACCAATAGCCCCGCCACCGTGGAAGGCTGGCTTCCCATCAGTGCAACACCCCGACTGCCTAGCCAAGAAACCAATATTCCAATCACAATTGCCAATAATGATTTCCAATTCAAAAAGGAGCTTAATACATCATTCGCTGAGATTTTTCCGCTCGCAATAGGCGCCATGACACCTATCGTCAAGATTAAAATTCCGATGGTTAATCCATATTTTTCGACCCAAGGGAAGAAATTATTCAGCGGCGTGATCCGCACCACCAGCAAAAATAGCATGGCTAACGTCACTGTCATGTTGTGGCTGATAATGCCTAATCCTGCCAATACCAGCAAAATGATCAGTGTAGGATCCACTTGGCTCATAATTTTTCCCCTGTAAAATAAATACATTGCGGCAACACAGTTCCACCGTGTCAATTGAGTTAGTATGTTATTGATCTCGCGTTGAAGAGGCAAATCATCCTTCACCTTTAAACGCTATTTTCTATAGTTTATCTGAAAAAAGTTTATCTTAGAAAATAGGCTCTCCTTCATTCACGGAACCCTAATAAAACTTAAGTTAAATAATCAGAATATTCGAGACTCCACATTGTTTTTTCGCCCACTATTCCGACCTTCTTGATCAATATTTTTTAAGATACAGAGTGTTTCACTAAAAAAAACTGAAAAAAATCCCTTTCCCAGACAGCAAGTTATCTATTCGTATAATAGATTGCCGTAATCTATAAACACGATTTACTAGGATCTCGGCTATGTCTCACGATTTAACCACTTATTCAAACGCTCGCTTTATCGCACTGCGTCTACGTCCAGGGGAAGATGTCATTCTTACCTTACGAGAGCAGGTCAAACATCATCAGTTGCAAGCTGCATTTATTGCTGGCTGCGTGGGTAGCTTGACCGATGTCTCCTTGCGTTTTGCTGGGCAAGAAAATACCCATCTTATTTCTGGTAAGTTTGAAGTTGTGTCACTGATAGGCACCCTTGATGCCCAGGGTGAACATTTGCATTTGGCAGTTTCCGATGAAAACGGTCAAATGCGCGGTGGACATATGATGCCGGGTTGCACCGTCAGAACCACCCTCGAATTGATTATTGGCGAACTGGAAAATAAAACCTTTACCCGCGAGCCTTGCGCGCTCTCAGGATATGAAGAATTGGTCGTCACCTCTCGTTAACTTTCATTTTATTTTGATTTTTATTCTGGCTTTATTTTACAACTTATTAGGGATATTTAATTCATGGCAAACTCGTCAATCATTTCCAGCCGAACATTGGCTTTAATTGTTTTTTCTATTGCAATCAACATGGTGGTTGGGCAATTAAGTTCCATGTTAAAACTGCCTATCTTCCTTGATTCTATCGGCACTATTATCTGTGCACTGCTCGCAGGTCCTTGGGCGGCTATCTTTAGTGGCTTAGCGACTAACTTGCTTTGGGGCCTTTTAACAGGCCCTATCGCGGCGGCATTTGCGCCTGTTGCGATGATGATCGGCTTAAGTGCTGGTTTACTGGCACGTGCTGGCGGTTTTCGTACCCTACCACGCGTTATTTTATCGGGCGTGGTGATCACTATCGCACTGATGATCGTCGCCGTGCCTATTCGTACCTACTTATTTTCGGGTACTACCGGTAGTGGCGCAGACTTTTTTGTAGCCTATTTCCATGCTGTTGGTGAAAACTTATTAGAGTCTGTGGCTATCACCGTTTTAGGCGCTAATATTGCGGATAAAATAATTTCAGCCATTGTGGCTTGGTTGCTTGTTCGTCGTTTACCTGAGCGCGTTCAACGTACTTTCCCGAATATGGCTAAAGTGCGTTAGGGGTTAGGATGCACCCTTTTACTTCATTAACCTTATGGTTCTGGTTTAGCGCTAGCACATTGATGCTACCGCTAGGCTGGGGGTTAGTTCTCGTTGCTTTCGCTACCCTTGCCGCAGTCATCTTACGCTCAGCGTCATTCCATCGCTGGAAATTTATCGCAGCAATTATGTTACCAATGGCGGTAGGACTTTGGCTAATCCACGGAGGGTGGCTAAGTGAATTATTAACAGGCTCACCGCCACAAGCCCTTCAGCAGCAAAAAGCCATGGCTTTATGGCTGCGTCTGCTCGCCATCATTAGTGCATCTCAATTATGGCTACAGTATGTTCCTACTGAACGATTTATCCGAGCGCTATTTGCCAGTCGCCTCCCGGCCAGTTTTGCCTATGTGCTTGCGGGTCCACTTTTACTTGTTGAGCAACTTCGTCAACAGCTTGCCACTATTCGCGAAGCTCAGCTTGCCCGAGGGGTTCCCTTAGATGGCCACTTTTGGCAACGATTAACTACGTTACCCGCCCTATTGCTTCCTCTGGCGAGCCAAGCACTCAGTGAACTAACTGTCCGCAGTGCAGCCCTTGATATGCGAGGTTTTCGCTACACTCGCCATCGCACCACATTGAATAAACCTGCTGATAGCCGCCTTCAATATATATTGCGTTTTGGCTTATTAGCACTGATCGTAATTGAAGGAGGTTTGGCGCTATGTTGGTAAATATCACGGAAAACAGGGTGGTAAACCTTCAACAACTTTCTTTTACACCTCAAGGCATCGATCACCCTATCCTTTCCGGGATTGATTTAACGCTAAACCAAGGTAATTGGCATTGTGTTTTAGGGGGTAATGGCAGCGGCAAAACCACATTAGCCCAACTGTTGGCGGGTTGGTTACCTGATCAGTTAACCGGCAAAGTCACTGGTAATGGTATGATCCTTGCTCAACCATTAGGAGAGCAATCTTTAGTTGAGCTATCGATTGAACGTCAATTCGTGCAGCAATCTCCGCAATTACAACTCTCTGGCTGTACGTTTACCGTTGAGCAAGAAGTGGCGTTTGGCCCCGAAAATTTAGGACTTCCACCTGAAGAAATCGTTCAACGGGTTGAACAGGCTCTTGAGTTAACGTTCAGCCAGAATTTACGTCATCGTCACCCAGCCACCCTCTCTGGCGGGGAAGCTCAACGCGTGGTATTGGCGAGCGCTCTAGCTATGCGGCCACGATTATTGCTATTAGATGAAGCTTTTAGCAGATTAACTCCCGCAGCCACGCATCGATTACTCACTCAGTTAAAAAATTACAGTGAACAAACTGGCTGTTGCGTGATCTTATTCGAACGGCATTTACTGCCAGCTCTACATTTCTGCAATGATTTTTCATTGCTGGAACAAGGCATTATTGCTGCTCGAGGGGATATTGACGCCATATTTATACCCGCACAGCAGACAATCAATATGCCCGATGCGTGGCGTGTTGTCGGGAAATTAATGGCGCATGGTAGTTGGCATTCCCCAGTGCCTCGCAATGAACTACAACTGATTCAAGGTATTGAGGCGTGTTATGCTGCAAATTAATCAATTAAGCTTTCAATACACCCCGAAAACCGCACATGCCATTGAAGATCTTACACTTACGCTTCGCGCTGGAGAATGGGTGGCATTAGTGGGAGACAATGGTGCGGGAAAATCCACCTTATTGCGTTTAATGGCGGGTTTATTGCCGCCTTCGAGTGGGGAAGTCAATTTTAATCAACAACCCATCAGTAGATTGAAAGCCGCGGAACGCGCTCAACAAATTGGCATTTTATTCCAAGAGGCTGAAAAACAGATTTTTCACAGCACGGTGAAAGATGAGATTATGTTTGGATTACGCCGCCAAAAATTATCCTCGTCGGATATTGCTGAAAAATTAGAGCGAGCTTTAACACTTTGCCATTTAACAGATGTTGCGGATAAACACCCGCTTGATTTGCATTCCGCGCAGCGGCGCATGGTCGCTGTGGCTTGTTTAACTGCGGTTCAACCTAAATTGCTGCTGTTAGATGAGCCAAGCCGTGATTTCGATACACGGTGGCTAGGGTATTTTGAGCAATGGCTAGATTATCAAAAGCAATTGGGTACCACGGTTGTTACGATCAGCCATGATTTGGATTTTGCCGCGCGTCATTTTGCTCGGGCAGTACATTTATCCCAAGGTCGCTTAGTGGCTGATGGCAATATTGAAACGGTGTTACGCCACCCTGAGTTACAGCCAGATTCCGTTTTGCCATCCCCGACTTTGCATTCACTCAGCCATCAGCTGAATCTACCTATCGAAAGCCAAGCTGAGCGTTGGATTCAGCAATTTCTGGTAAAACCATAATTTAAAGGCAAAAAAATAGCCTGCGGTTGGCAGGCTATCATTGTTTCTTTCAAGATGATTTTAGAAACTTAGTCGAGTTTAACGCCGATACGACGAGCCACTTCTTCGTACGCTTCAATCAAGCCACCGAGGCTTTGACGGAAACGGTCTTTGTCCATTTTGTTCAGGGTTTCTTTATCCCATAAACGGCTACCGTCTGGAGAGAATTCATCACCCAGCACGACTTCGCCTTTGAATAAACCGAACTCCAGTTTAAAGTCGACTAAGATCAAACCTGCGTCCGCAAAAATCTTGCTTAAAACATCGTTCGCTTTGTAGCTCAGTTCGCGCATTTTCGCTAAGTTTTCTTTGCTCACCCAACCAAACGTTTCGCAGTAAGATTCATTCACCATCGGGTCATGTTTAGCGTCATCTTTCAGGAATAAATCGAACAGAGGCGGGTTTAAAATCATCCCTTCTTCAACCCCAAGGCGCTTAACCAGAGAGCCTGCCGCGCGGTTACGGATAACGCATTCAACCGGCACCATATCCAGTTTTTTAACCAAGGCTTCGGTATCAGATAACAAAGCTTCCATCTGTGTAGGAATGCCTGCTTCTTGCAACTTAGTCATGATGAAATGGTTAAATTTGTTATTAACCATACCTTTGCGGTCAAACTGTTCGATACGCTCACCGTCGAGTGCTGATGTATCATTACGGAACTCCAGAACTAATAAATCTGGATCCTCTGTGGTATAGACCGTTTTTGCCTTGCCACGATACAACTCAGCTTTCTTTTGCATCTTAAACACTCCAGGGATGTGATTACACTCAATAGAAATCAACCTGCACAGCAGATTCAGATAAGTAACAGTAGAATAAACCGCTAAAAATAGCGGATTCATTGTTAATTTTCTGCTCTGATTCAGTCAGTTATCCAAAAATTATTGATACCGTGCTAACTAACTGATATTCAATATTTTATGATTAACTGCTAATTATGATAATAAAATTCTCGCGCATACGCAAACGATTACTTAGCTGCAAATACTGATTTTTTGTCCATTTGTTTCACTGAGAATTTTATGATGGATAGATGTGCAGATGGGTAGTTAAAGTAATGGATGTTTGCTGATAACAATCAGTTTGTGGGTATATACGTCGATATCTCTACCCCAAAGTTGATTGACCCATTGCTCAAAGAATTCAGACTCAGTATGGATTTGTGTTAGTGGTCTGTCTTCGAGCGTGCCATCGGAAGCATAAATATAATAGCGCTGGTAAAATGCCCAAGAAATCATAATTTCCCAGAAGCGCTGTCCATCTCGAGTATGCTCTTCATCCGTTACCATGATGCTATGATTGTCGAGTAAATGAATGAAAAATATTCGAGGTAAATCTCCAATATTATTCCGATGCAAATGAGATATGGTGCGCCAAACTTTAATTTGAGTGCATGTAGTTTCACCAAAGACAATATCACTACGCAGTTTCAATTCTAGCAAATATATCGTTTCTGGCTCCCTTCCAGTAGTCACCATCCGATATTGGTTTTTCTTACATACTTTCATTAATTGATATCCTTGAGGTACCACATAATTTGGTAAATTAAAAACAGTTACACCCTCCTCTAGAAAACTTCTTGTATGAGCAATATTATTTAATGAATTTAGTAAATTATCATTAAAGTTTGTCCCGGCAATTCTTCTTGGCATCGTTATATTATTCCTACTATCCATTGGTTTCGATGCGTTATTATCCATAACTTTTCTTTCACTGTTAGCCATTACAGCCTGAAGTTTATCCGAAAAAAAACGCCATCCCATAGGACGGCGTTTTCACTTGCTAGAACAAATAAATTAGCTAACTAAACTTATTTTTTAGTCGGTGCTTTACTGAAAGCGGCTTTCAGTGCGGCGACCATTTCATCATTCTGTTTCTGAGTTAATGGTACGCCTTTGGTGTTGATAAACTGTAGGCTACTACGGTTATTCAAATCACCCACTTGAACTTTATAGTCATCTTCCGGTACCGATGGGTCATCAATACCCAGCGCTTGCCACTCAGAGCTGCTCAAGCCTTTGTAAGTCACCATGACGGAACCTGCTGAACGGCTACGGTCACCCACTTTCATACCAACGCTTTCTAATGCGTGAGGTAAACGCTCCCAAACTGCATCGTACGGCGCGCGAACGATAACCACTGGTAAGCCAGTGTCATTGCTACCTGTTTGAACATCAATGATGCCATAGGCGCTTTGCAGACTATTTTTGCTTGAGGTATCACGCAGTGTATACAGAGCATCAGTTAAATCGTTTAATAACAGTTTGTTATAGCGTTGAATTTCCGCTGCATCTGTTACCGTTTCATCACCTTGGCGTAAGCCTAGGTTAGTCACGGTTAATGCAATCATGCCGTTTTCTGGCTGAACAGTGACTTTATGACGGCTCTCTAATGGGACGTTTTCGTCTGCACGATCCCATTTAATCCAGTCAGTTTCGATAGAACGAGAACCATCGTTCTTCGTAGAAACTGGGATGCCACGCTGTTCTAAAATCATGGTCACTTGTGACCATAACGCATTATTTTCAGGAGTATTATCTAGCAACAAACGGCTGGCTTCTGCGCTGTTTTCAGTGCGTGAACCGGCTAATTGTGAAATCGTCAGTACTGGTGGGCGAATATCTAATGCTTTCCCAACCGCTCCTGTTGAGGTGGTTTTAGGAAGATCATATTCACCGTTAGTTGCTGGTAAAGTGATCCCCTGCGGCGCATTCAGCACTTTCAATGGCGCAGCATTAAGATATTCCTCATCACCACTGACCTGACGTTTATAGCGCTGATCGCTGGAGCAGGCTGCCAGTAACACGACAAGTGACAGGCCAGCAACCTTCATAACCTTCGATTTTTGCAATAATGTTGCCATTAAAATTCCCTAAATTTTACAGTAAACCCGCGAGTTTCAAGGCATCTTCAACCTTTTGCTGTCCAGATACAGTTAACGGTGTCATTGGTAACCGTAACGTATCATCCGCAATAAGACCTAAACGATGACAAGCCCATTTCGCAGGGATTGGATTCGGCTCAACAAATAACTGATGATGAAGTCCCATCAGCTGTTTATTCAATTCACGGGCCTCAGTATATTTGCCCGCAAGCGCTAAGTCACACATTTTTACCATCTGTGCAGCCGCGACGTTGGAGGTGACCGAAATGACGCCCTTTCCACCGAGTTGCATAAAATCAAGTGCAGTCGCATCATCACCAGAAAGCAGAACAAAATGGTCATCAACCAACTCTTTGATTTGATGAACACGTGCTAAGTTCCCTGTGGCTTCTTTAATTGCCACAATATTCGCCAATTTCGCCAAGCGGCCCACAGTTTCAGGTAATAAATCACATCCAGTGCGCGATGGTACATTATAGAGAACCTGTGGCAAGCTGGTGTTTTCTGAAATTGCTTTAAAATGCTGATATAAGCCTTCTTGTGACGGTCTATTATAATAAGGCGTTACTGTTAGGCACGCAACTACACCACTGTTTTCAAACTCATTTGTTAGCGAAATCGCTTCTGCGGTCGCATTTGCACCTGTTCCCGCAATAATTGGGATACGGCCATCAGCTAACTCAAGCGTCGCTTTCACTACATCAACGTGCTCTTTATGGTTTAATGTTGCTGATTCCCCCGTTGTTCCCACTGACACAATCGCAGAGGTTTTATTTGCGACATGGTAATCCACCAGCTGTTTCAAGCTTTTTCTATCAACGTTACCCGCTGAATCCATTGGTGTGATCACAGCAACAATACTGCCTTGTAAAAAGTCTTTGTAGTTTACGTTTTGATTAGCCATCGCAATGCCCCCTAAATAGTGAGTTTCCATGTTACGTTTTCATTTCACAGAAGAAAACCACCCAAACGCAAGATTTTAATGAATTTTGTTAATGCCGATGACATTAACTTAAATAGAAGTAATAATTCAGCCATATTTGTCGCAAGAGTGAATCGCCCCACTTGGCAGATTCACAATTTTATGGTTTCCTTACCAGCATCCTGAGTCAATATCATTGACCTAAATTTAGTCAAAATAAGGAAGATACTTTGCCTAAGACTGAACCGCAATTTCTTGTTATTACTGCGCTGGGAACAGATCGTCCGGGCATTGTGAATACAATTACACGCCTTGTCAGTGAATGTGATTGTAATATTGAGGATAGTCGACTCGCTATGTTTGGCGAGGAATTTACTTTTATAATGATGTTATCCGGCAGTTGGAATGCTATCACGCTTCTAGAGGCGATTTTACCAACTAAAGGGGCAGAGTTAGATTTGCTGATTGTTATGAAACGCACGCATAGCGTACAAAAAACCTACTATCCGTCTACTGTAACCGTGAATGTGATGGTCGACGATGCGCCGCGTATTATTGAACAATTTACCAATTTGTTTACCACTCAACAGTGCAACATCGCAGAATTGATTTCTAAAACACAGCCTGCAAATGATACACAACCGGCTCAATTGGAAATTCAAATTACAGCCCATGACCCACTGGATGATAATGGCATAATTATAAAGAATAAATTTCAACAACTATGTACAATGCTAAATGCCAAAGGCAACATCAGTATTGTTAACAACCCCAAAATGCAGAGTTAACGGAGATATATGTAATGAACCCATTGAAAGCCGGTGATAAGGCACCTCAATTTAGCCTTCCTGACCAAGATGGTGAAATCATCAATCTTTCTGATTTCCAGGGTCAACGCGTATTAGTTTACTTTTATCCTAAAGCGATGACGCCAGGCTGTACAGTTCAAGCATGTGGACTGCGTGATGAGATGGATACACTAAAAGCAAAAGGTGTCGAAGTTTTAGGTATTAGTACAGACAAACCAGAAAAATTGGCTCGTTTCGCTGAAAAAGAGTTATTAAACTTCACACTGTTATCCGATGAAGATCATCAAATTTGTGAACAATTTGGTGTGTGGGGTGAAAAACAATTTATGGGTAAAACTTATGACGGTATCCACCGTATTAGTTTCCTTGTCGATGCAAATGGCACCATCGAGCACGTATTTGACGATTTCAAAACCAGTAACCACCATGAAATCGTATTAGCGTACATCAACGCTAACGCCTAATTACTGATACATAGTGACTAAAACCTAATCACTAAAAAGGGTTGCTAATTTAGCAACCCTTTTTTCTTACTGGCTCTTTTCTAGCCTTCTATTTTTTCTGTTGTCTCACTATCACTTAAATCTTGTGGCCACGCGTTAATCACCGCTTTGATTAAAGTTGCAAGCGGTATCGCAAAAAACACGCCCCAGAATCCCCATAACCCGCCAAAAATCACCACCGACAAGATAATCACGAGTGGGTGTAAGTTCACGGCTTCTGAGTACAACAGCGGCACGACGATGTTGCTGTCTAGCCCTTGGATCACCAGATAAACAATAAACAGTGACCAGAACTCAGTACCTATGCCCCATTGGAATAATGCCACCAGCACGACAGGGATCGTCGCCGCAACCGCACCAATATAAGGAATAAGCACCGAAACACCCACCAGCACGGACAACAACACTGAGTAACGCAAATCAAAATAAGCAAAACCAATATAGGTACAGACGCCAACAATCACCATTTCCGTGACTTTACCGCGTAAATAGTTGGTAATTTGCTGATTCATTTCCAACCAGACTTTACTCACTAACTGGCGATTTTTCGGGAGAAGTTTAACAAAGCTTTTGGTGATTTTTTCTTTATCTTTTAATAAGAAAAACATCATCAATGGTACTAAAACCAGATAGATTGCTAAGGTGAAAATACCAATTAGTGAGGCCACCGACGCTTTCACCACAGACTCCGCAACAACTGACAACCTACTGCGCACATTATCTGCCATCATATCAATGATACCAGCATCTACCAGTGCGGGATATTGCTCCGGTAATCGGCGAGCAAACTCGCTAAAGCGATTGACCATGTTAGGTAAATCCGCCACGAGGTTGATCCCTTGTTGCCACGCTGTTGGTGCAATAATTAAGATCACCATGGCACTTATTCCAGCAAACAAGGTCAAAATGATGCTAACCGCTAAAACGCGGGATAAACCCAGTCGTTGGAGTAAATGTGTTGGCCATTCAAGTAAATATGCTAAGACAATTGCGACTAATAATGGAGCCAGTATACTGCTGAAGAAAAAGATGACCAGAAAGCCAATAACCAGCAAACTAAACAACGCAACTGCTTGCGGGTCAGCAAAGCGCCGACGGTACCATTGTAAAAACATTTCTAACATTCATTGGCTCCTGGGAATGTAAAACAAAGACAGTTCCTAAATTGAAGAAAATTATACCGAATAACAGATTTTACGATAGCTTTTGCTATCATATCTCCCAATTAATTCGCGTTTTTTGTAGGTAATAAGTGAAGATATGCATGATGACTAAAAAACTGAAATATCCACTGCTCGCTATCCTGATGTCCGCACTTATCCATGGTGCTGTATTACCTGCCTATAGTGCTGTTGAAGATACCCTACCCGATATTGGTACAACCGCGGGAGGAACGCTCAGCATTAACCAAGAAATCATTATGGGTGATGCCATCACTCGTCAAATTCGAGGAAGTACCCCCCTCATTTATGACCCATTACTAACCCAGTACGTGAATAAACTGGGGCAACGTTTAGTGACGAATGCCGATTCTGTCAAAACGCCATTTAAATTTTACCTAGTCAATAACCCGAATATTAACGCTTACGCCTATTTTGGCGGTAACGTGGTTCTTCACTCTGCACTGTTTCGTTATAGCCAAAATGAAAGCCAGCTTGCTTCCGTTATGGCGCACGAAATCTCTCACGTGACTCAGCGCCATCTGGCGCGAATGATGGAAGACCAAAAAGCCACAACGCCGTTAGCTATCGCAGGTACTATCGGTTCTCTATTACTGGTGATGGCGAACCCGCAAGCCGGTTTTGCCGCATTAACGGGAACATTCGCGGGAATGCAGCAAGGGATGATCAGTTTTACACAAGCCAATGAGCAAGAAGCCGACCGTATTGGCCTGCAAACATTGCGTCGTTCAGGGTTTGATCCTCATGCCATGGCTGATTTTATGCAAATCATGTCGGACCAAACCCGCTATATGTCTAAACCACCAGAAATTTTACTGACTCACCCCTTACCAGACAGTCGTTTAGCCGATGCCCGTAACCGTTCAAACCAATATCCTAAAGTCCATGCCCCATCTTCATTAGACTTTATGTTGGCACGTGTTCGTATTTTGTCCATGTACAGCCCTGCGGATCAACGCAATGCACTGGATCAAATCATCGAAAACTACAGTAAAGGCAATGCTCAAGAGCAAATGGCGGCGAAGTACGGTAAAGCATTATTATTATCTCAAGATAAAAAATACAGCGAAGCGGGCGTTATTATTTCTGAATTGTTAGCCAAGCAGCCGGATAACCCGTGGTTTATCGACTCCATGACCGATATCGATATTGAGCAAAAACAAGTTGGCAAAGCAGTTGCTCGTTTGCAAGATGCCTTGAAAAAATCACCGAAAAATACGGTGTTTATTGTCAACTTAGCGAACGCATACGTCAGTAACGGGCAATATAAAGATGCCACTAATTTATTGAATAAATATACGTTTGATTACCCAGACGACCCAATTGGCTGGGATCTGCTTGCCGAAGCCTCCGCAAAACTGGGGGATCGTAATGCAGAATTGGCGGCGTATGCTGAAGGCATGGCACTGCGCGGTAACTATGACACTGCCATTAATTATTTAAGCGAAGCGAGCCGTAAAAGCCGCTTAGGCAGTTATGAACAACAACGTTTTGATGCGCGAATCGATGAACTTACTCGATTAAAAGAGCGCGATAGCAACGCAAAACCGTAAGGAATAAAGATAATGACGGATTCAATTAAAATTTATCACAACCCTCGCTGTTCTAAGAGCCGTGAAACGCTGGCTTTATTGCAAAAAAAAGGCATTACGCCAACAGTCGTTGAATATTTAACGACGCCACCTTCAGTGGCTGATATTGAAAAATTGCTGAAGATGCTTGGATTTGCCGATGCGCGCCAATTAATGCGCACCAAAGAAGATATCTATAAAGAGCTGAAATTAGCGGATAACAGCGTTACTCAAGCGCAGCTTATTCAAGCCATGCATGATAATCCAAAGTTAATTGAGCGCCCGATTGTGGTAAAAGGTAAAAAAGCCAAGTTAGGTCGCCCACCAGAGCAGGTGCTGGAAATTTTATAAGCAGGCTATTTGGCAGACAATAAATTGGCAGTCGATGGGCTGCCAATTTATTATAATTTGAGAATATCTTTAACGAAAGGAATGGTCATTTTACGCTGAGCGACAATCGAGGCGTGATCAAGCTTATTTAAGATATCAAATAAGGTGCCCATCTTTCTGTCTAACCGTTTTAATACAAACCGACAAACATCTTCAGGCAATTCAAATCCACGAATACTGGCACGTAATTGCAGCGCACAAATTTTGTCTTCATCACTTAAAGGGTGCAGTTTATAAATTTGCCCCCAATCTAGGCGAGAGGCTAAATCCGGCAGCTTCAAATCAATCTGGCGCGGTGGGCGATCCCCAGTGATCAGTAAGCACGTTCGACCAATTTCTAAAATGCGGTTATACAAATTGAAGATGGCCATTTCCCACTCTTCATCTCCTGCGATGCATTGAATGTTATCAATACAGACCAGAGAAAGATGTTCCATACCTTCGAGCACATCAGGCACAAAGTAAGCGCGTTTATCCAACGGCACATAACCCACAGCAACACCTTGCTCAGACAATTCAGCACATGCCGCATGCAGTAAATGACTCTTACCGCCCCCTTCTCTTGACCAGTAATAGATATAACTACCATGAGGCTGATTAATCGCCGTTTTTAGCGCAGAGAGTAATCCCTCATTTTCCCCTGCATAGAAACTGGCAAAGGTTTCATCATCAGGAAGAGAAAGTGGTAATGAGAGTTGAGATGGTGTATTCAGAAGCGCCTCTGATTGTGCAGTTCAATTAACGCCATTGAGTTTATCATAAATAACAAGAAGAGATGAACAGCCTGACGGTTAATTGCCGGAGCTTTAGCCACTCCGGCAATCTATTTTACTTAATCGTGACTTATTTTTTATTTTCGTCTAAGACTTTCACTTCTGAAGTCACAAACTGTTTTTCTGGGCGAACAAAGGTAATAAAGCGGAATAACAGCGCCATCAGAATACCGACGATAGTCGCCAGCGCCATCCCTTTCAGTTCAGCTTGACCAATGTGGATCACCGCGCCACTCACTCCGATGATTAAAATCACTGAGGTTAAAATCAGGTTTTGTGGTTTGTTATAATCCACTTTTGAATCAATCAGAACGCGAATACCCGAAGCGCCGATGACTCCGTACAGTAACAGTGAAACACCACCCATGACAGGTACTGGCACTAATTGAATTGCCGCCGCTAATTTACCCACGCAAGAGAGTAAGATAGCGATAATAGCCGCACCACCGATAACCCAAGTACTGTAGACCTTAGTAATCGCCATTACGCCGATATTTTCGCCGTAAGTGGTATTTGGCGTTGAACCAAAGAAACCCGATAACATGGTAGAGAAACCGTTTGCAAACATGGAGCGATGTAGGCCAGGATTTTTCATTAAGTCGCGCTCAACGATATTCGCGGTCACCACTAAGTGCCCAACGTGTTCAGCAATGACCACTAACGCCGCAGGTAGGATGGTTAAAATCGCAAACCATTCAAAACGTGGCGTATAGAATGTTGGAATAGCAAACCATGGCGCTTCAATTACTGGTGTAAAGTCCACAATCCCCATAAAGTAGGAAAGCGCGTAACCTGATAGGAAACCGATTAAGATTGGGATAATCGATAAGAACCCACGGAAAACTACGGCGCACAAGATAGTGACCGACAATGTGGTGATCGAGATAATTAAAGTGCTTGAATCAACCGCGGCGCCTTCTTTAGGTAATAAGCCCGCCATACCCGCTGCCGTTTGCGCTAATTCTAGACCGATAACCGCGACAATCGCCCCCATCGCTGCAGGTGGAAACATCACGTTGATCCAGCCGCGCCCTGCCACTTTGACAATCAGTGCTACTATACAGAACAGTGCCCCGCAAATAATAAATCCGCCAAGCGCTAGCTCATACCCAAGAGGCAGTAAAATTAATACTGGAGAAATAAAGGCGAAGCTCGACCCTAAATAAGCGGGAATTTTGCCCTTACAGATAAATAAATACAGCAGCGTACCGATCCCGTTGAATAATAAAATCGTTGCCGGGTTCACGCCAAATAAAATAGGAACAATAACCGTTGCCCCAAACATGGCAAACAAATGTTGAAAGCTTAATGGAATGGTTTGTAGTAATGGTGGTCTTTCTTCAACACTTATCGTGCGGCGTGTCATGCTCGTCATCCTCTTATGCGTCGTGAATATTATTTTTTTTATCAAAAAAAAGCCGACTCTTCAGTCGGCTTCATTATTATTTAGTACCAAATATCTTATCGCCCGCGTCTCCTAGACCCGGAACAATGTAACCTTCATCATTTAAGTGTTGGTCAATTGAAGCCGTGTACAGTTCAACGTCTGGGTGCGCTGCTTCTAATGCAGCAATACCTTCCGGTGCAGCAACTAAAACTAAGACTTTAATGGAATTACAGCCGGATTTTTTCAGGAGGTCGATGGTTGCAATCATAGAACCACCCGTTGCTAACATTGGGTCTACAATCAGCGCCATACGCTCATCAATGTTAGAAACTAATTTTTGGAAATAAGGGACAGGTTGTAACGTTTCTTCATCACGGTAAATACCCACTACGCTGATACGTGCGCTTGGGATGCTTTCCAATACGCCGTTCATCATGCCAATACCGGCACGTAGAATAGGAACTACAGTGATTTTTTTACCTTTAATTTGTTCAATTTCTACAGGACCACACCAACCATCAATTGTTACTTTTTCAGTTTCTAGGTCAGCGGTCGCTTCATAAGTCAGTAGGCTACCAACCTCTGAGGCCAGTTCACGAAAGCGCTTAGTGCTTATGTCATGATCTCGCATCAGGCCGAGTTTATGTTTAACGAGAGGGTGTTTTACCTCAACGATCTTCATGGGTTTCTCCTACTTTTTTTAAAACGTCACCGGACAAAAAAATCGCGGGATTATACCGCTTTTTTCCCTCAATGCCACTAGTATCATCTTGATTCAGGTCAAACAATCATCAATCACACGTTATTTGCTGAATTAGTATACACATAATATTTTTTATGGTGTAGGCAGCGAATAAAATCATGCGCTTTGCGTCACGACATCACGATTTATTGCATCAAATATTTCAGTCAGAAAGCTATCGCAAACGTTTGCGGAGCCTGATAGAATATCGGCAAATGAAGTTATCTTTTCCAAAATGCAATTGCCTTGGGGGCCGTAGTGACTGATAAAACCTCTCTCAGCTATAAAGATGCCGGTGTTGATATTGATGCAGGTAACGCATTGGTTGAACGTATCAAAGGTGTGGTGAAAGAGACTCGCCGTCCAGAAGTGATGGGCGGATTGGGAGGGTTCGGCGCACTGTGTGCCCTGCCACAAAAATACCGTGAGCCTGTTTTAGTGTCAGGCACTGACGGTGTGGGAACTAAACTACGCCTCGCGATGGATTTAAAACGTCATGAATCCATCGGTATCGATTTAGTCGCTATGTGCGTCAACGACCTGATTGTTCAAGGTGCTGAGCCGCTGTTTTTCTTAGACTATTATGCAACCGGTAAGCTGGATGTGGATACCGCTGCAAGCGTGATCACCGGTATCGCGGAAGGCTGTAAGCAGTCTGGCTGTGCATTAGTTGGTGGTGAAACCGCTGAAATGCCGGGTATGTACCACGGCGAAGATTATGATGTTGCAGGCTTCTGTGTGGGTGTTGTTGAGCGCTCTGAAATTATTGATGGCACAAAAGTCAGTGCGGGCGACGCGCTGATCGCGTTAGCCTCAAGCGGCCCTCACTCTAACGGTTATTCATTAGTGCGTAAAATTCTGGAAGTGAGCAAAACCAATCCAGAAACCACGCAATTAGCGGGCAAACCTCTCGCTGATCACCTGTTAGAACCAACCCGTATCTATGTTAAAAATGTCTTAGAACTGATCGCTAAAAACGACATTCATGCCATTGCACACATTACGGGCGGCGGCTTCTGGGAAAATATTCCTCGCGTTTTACCTGACAACACTCAAGCCATCATTGACGGCAACAGCTGGGAATGGCCTGCAGTCTTCGAATGGCTGCAACAAGCGGGCGATGTCACCACTCACGAAATGTATCGTACATTTAACTGCGGCGTCGGTATTATCATTGCCCTGCCACAAACCGAAGTTGAGTCTGCATTAAAACTGCTGACTGCGTTAGGTGAAAATGCATGGCAGATCGGAACCATTGGCGACTTACCTGCGGGTGAAGAGCAGGTTGTTATCCGCTAATGAAAAACATCGTTGTTTTGATTTCAGGCAGTGGCAGTAATTTGCAGTCGATTATTGATGCCTGCCAACGCCATGAAATCGATGGGCAAATCGTCGCAGTGATCAGTAATAAAAGCGATGCTTACGGTTTGGTTCGCGCACAAGAGGCTGGCATTCCAGCCCTTTGTGTTAGCTCAAAAGCCTTCACTGAGCGCCAAGCCTACGATGCTGCACTGTTAGAGGCTATCGAGCAGTATCAACCGGATTTAGTGGTATTAGCTGGGTTTATGCGCATTTTAACCCCTGCGTTTGTAAAACATTTCACAGGGAAAATGCTGAATATCCACCCTTCTTTACTGCCTAAATATCCGGGGCTACATACCCATCGACGCGCACTTGAAAATGGCGATAAAGAACACGGCACTTCCGTGCATTTTGTTACTGAAGAGCTGGATGGCGGCCCGATTATTTTACAAGGACATGTGCCTGTTTTACCACAAGACACCGAAGACGATTTGGTTGAACGCGTAAAACTGCAAGAGCACCTGATTTACCCTCAAGTCATTGCGTGGTTTGTTTCTGGCCGCCTTGTAATGCAAGACGGTAAAACCCTACTCGATGGCCAGCCGTTATCGGCAACGGGCTATCAAGCAAATTAATGCGCGGTTAGATAAGTTTCAATATATTCGCTCAGATTTGGTGGCAGGTCTGAGCGAATAACTCAAGTTCAGCCATCTCCCCTCCGCAAGAAATGTTTTGTCGGGCAACCCGAGAGGTAGTTTTGAGCGGAAAACAGGCGTCTGAATGAAATAAACAGACACCCGATAATATTAACCTGAAAAGTTATTTTACTCGTTTCCCTATTTCATCAATAACCCTTTCACCATCCTCTTTAGTAAAAGAGCCTTTCTGAGCTTCAGGTAGAATATCCAGCACAACTTCTGAGGGTCGACAAAGACTTGAACCAAGCGGCGTAACTACAATTGGTCGATTAATCAGGATCGGATGCTGGAGCATAAGATCAATCAACTGCTCATCAGAGAATTTGTCTTCATCAAGACCCAGCTCCTCATATGGTTCAACGTTCATACGCAGTAATGATCGTACAGAAATCCCCATATCTGAAATTAGTTTAATAAGCTCATCGCGGGTTGGTGGCACATCAAGATAGTAAATAATCGTCGGTTCATTACCGCTGTTACGTATCATCTCCAGCGTGTTACGTGAAGTGCCACAGGCTGGATTGTGATAAATAGTAATGTTGCTCATATCAGTATCTCATTACAAAATGATAGATAGCCGCCACGCTAGCGCGGCCAGAGTAAAAAATAAAACTGGCAAGGTCATGATAATGCCAATACGGAAGTAATACCCCCACGTGATTGTCATATTTTTCTGAGCCAGTACATGAAGCCATAACAATGTGGCAAGACTGCCTATCGGGGTAATTTTGGGACCTAAGTCGCAACCAATCACATTGGCGTAAATCATCGCCTCCTTGATAACACCAGTCGCAGCACTTCCGTCTATCGACAGCGCTCCAATCAGCACCGTCGGCATATTATTCATCATCGACGATAAGAATGCGGTCAGGAAGCCAGTACCGAATGTCGCAGCCCATAAGCCTTTATCCGCCAGTATATTGAGTAAGGAAGAAAGATACTCAGTGAGCCCAGCATTACGTAAACCATAGACAACCAAATACATACCCAGCGAGAAAATCACGATCTGCCAAGGCGCACCGCGAAGCACTTTCCCAGTATTAATGGCTTGTCCCCTCTTGGCTACCACTAGCAATACCACCGCACCAACGGCTGCTATCGCACTGACAGGGATCCCCAACGGCTCCAGAACAAAAAAACCAACTAATAGGAACAGCAGAACAATCCAGCCAGCTCTAAACGTTGCGGGATCCTTAATCGCACTACTAGGTATTCTTAGTAATGAAACGTCATATCTGGCAGGGATATCGCGGCGGAAGAAGAGATGCAGCATAACCAGAGTAGCAGCAATAGCCGCCAGATTCACAGGAACCATCACGGAGGCATACTGTGTAAAGCCCAGACCAAAGAAATCCGCTGAAACAATATTGACTAGGTTAGAAACAATCAACGGTAGGCTAGCGGTATCAGCGATGAATCCTGCCGCCATGACAAATGCCAGTGTTGTTGCCTGACTGAACCCCAGTGCGAGTAACATTGCAATCACAATCGGTGTCAGTATCAAGGCTGCGCCGTCGTTTGCAAACAGTGCAGCAACAGCAGCGCCAAGCAGGACTATCCAAGTAAACAACAGACGACCGTGCCCTTTTCCCCATCGGGAAACATGCAATGCCGCCCATTCAAAGAAACCAGATTCATCTAGCAACAAGCTAATGATGATGACCGCAATGAATGCCGCTGTAGCATTCCAGACGATATGCCAGACGACGGGTATATCATCAAATTGGATCACCCCCGTTCCCAGCGCTAGCACGGCTCCAATACTTGCACTCCAGCCAATACTGAGTCCTCTAGGTTGCCAGATGACTAAAACCAACGTCAGTATAAAGATACTCCCGGCAAGAAACATTTCCAGACTCCTTTATATATGTTTATGTGTATATAATTAAACTTATCAGCAAGAAGTACATGCAGATTTTTTCAGGCGTTCACGTATATCATCGCGCAGGCAGTGCCATACCGTCGTTACTGTTTCACTAGCCCATGCGGGAATGTGGGGAGAGAGACGATAGTGAATCCATTTTCCTTCCCGACGATCTAGCACCAGCCCAGCCTCACGCAGGATAGCCATATGACGAGAAATTTTAGGCTGTGATTCAGTAGTAACCGCACATATATCACATACGCACAGTTCACCCGATTCTCTGAGAAGCATGACAATGGCGAGGCGAGTTTCATCCGATAAGATTTTAAAAAGCTGAACAGGTTGTAGCATTACTTACTCCGTTTAGCACACCAAACACATATGATATATCATATGTGTTTATTTTGAAATCATCAAAACATCTCGTAGATGCAAACGTATTTATGGCTTGGTTCTGCACATGAGTGAGCACTGTAAAGCGAATGACAAGACCTCGCGTTTCAATCCAACCATGAAAAATACGATGGTATTATCTGACCGATGCATGAAACGATTGTGTAGAAAAATCAAACACACCTTTAAAGAAAACCGACTTAATCTAGCGTTTTTATTTCTATACTATGTTTATGTTTTCCTTAACGATGTCAAACTACATGCTAACCACTCCCCCTTAAACAAACTAATCTTCGACAAACTCACCCTCACCCTGCTTTCTGTCATTATTTTATTGCAAATAAGTGGTATCCTTATAACAGCGCTAAGTAATTAATTTTCTAGTTGATACTTTCGCCATAAATAGTTTTATAATTAACAACAATCGAGGTGTTTTATGACGACCGGGCAAGCTCATCTGTTTAAGTTGCGCCCACTTGAGCGTGAAGACTTAGCTTTCATCCACCAGCTGGACAATAACGCCAACATTATGCGTTATTGGTTCGAAGAGCCTTATGAGGCATTCGTTGAGCTCAGTGATCTTTACGATAAGCATATTCATGACCAATCCGAGCGCCGCTTTATTGTCGAATCTGACAGTGAAAAAGTCGGTTTAGTCGAGCTGGTTGAAATTGATTATGTTCACCGTCGTTCTGAATTCCAGATTATCATTGCACCCCGCTATCAAGGCAAAGGGTATGCAAGCCGCGCTGCAAAACTGGCCATGGACTACGCTTTTTCAGTGCTCAATTTGTACAAACTTTATCTAATAGTCGATAAAGAAAATGTCAAAGCTATCCATATTTATAATAAACTCGGCTTCCACACAGAAGGCGAGCTGATTGACGAATTTTTCGTCAATGGTCGCTACCACACCGCAATCCGTATGTGTGTGTTCCAGCACCAATATTTTGCAATGAAACAGCAGTCTGAAAACGCGTAATATTTCCAAGAATAGCGCGATAGAAGTCAAAGGTGATAATCGGTTTTTATCAGCATTAACCAGTCGAATACGGAGCAACAATGTCCCAAGAACGCCTCTATCATGAAAAAGAGCTCAGCTGGCTCTCTTTTAACGAACGAGTTCTCCAAGAAGCCGCGGATAAGCGGAACCCTCTTATAGAACGAATGCGTTTTTTGGGCATTTACTCCAATAACTTAGACGAATTCTACAAAGTCCGTTTTGCGGATGTAAAACGTCGCATCTTAATCAATGAAGAGCGCGGTTCCGCTAGCGGTGCCCGTCATCTGCTCAAACGCATTCAGTCTAAAGTGGCCAAACAGGAGCAAGAGTTCGACGTTCTCTATAACGACCTGCTCCTTGAAATGGCACGTAACCAAATATTCTTAATTAACGAGCGTCAAATTTCACCTCGTCAGCAAATTTGGTTACGCCAATATTTTCGTCAAAATCTACGCCAACATATCACGCCAATTTTAATCAATCGTGATACTAACTTAGTGGAATTTCTTAAAGACGATTACACCTACCTCGCCGTTGAAATTATTAATGGTGCTGAAGTGCAATACGCTTTATTGGAGATCCCATCGGATAAAGTTCCGCGTTTTGTTAATCTCCCGCCGGAGATGCCAAAGCGTCGCAAATCAATGATTTTAATTGATAATATCCTTCGCTATACCCTTGATGAAATTTTCAAAGGCTTCTTTGACTATGACAAACTCAACGCCTATTCCATGAAAATGACCCGTGATGCGGAATATGATATCGCCACGGAGATGGAATCTAGCCTGCTGGAAATTATGTCATCCACGTTAAAACAGCGCTTAACCGCTGAGCCAGTTCGCTTTGTTTATCAACGTGATATGCCCGATGAAATGGTCGCACTGCTACGAGAAAAGCTGGGATTATCGAGCGATGACTCGGTGATTGCTGGTGGCCGTTACCATAATTTTAAAGATTTTATTAACTTCCCGAATGAAGGAAATAAAAACTTACTCAACAAACCGTTACCACGCCTGCGCCACCGCTGGTTTGATAATTTCCGTAACGGATTTGATGCTATTCGCGAACGCGATGTGTTGCTCTACTACCCTTATTACACCTTCGAGCACACATTAGAATTGCTGCGCCAAGCGTCGTTTGACCCGAATGTGTTATCCATCAAAATCAATATTTACCGTGTGGCAAAAGATTCTCGCATCATCGACTCCGTGATCCACGCAGCCCACAATGGCAAAAAAGTCACTGTAGTGGTGGAGCTGCAAGCGCGTTTTGATGAAGCCGCCAATATTCACTGGGCAAAACGCCTGACTGAAGCGGGTGTTCACGTTATCTTCTCCGCGCCGGGGCTTAAAATTCACGCCAAATTATTTATTATCTCCCGTATGGAAGAAGGCCAAATTGTTCGCTATGCCCATATCGGTACGGGTAACTTTAACGAGAAAACCGCTCGTCTTTACACCGACTATTCATTACTCACCTGTAACGAGCAAATCACCAACGAAGTGCGCCGAGTATTTAGTTTTATTGAAAACCCGTATCGCCCTGTGACTTTCGATAATTTGATGGTGTCTCCACAAAATACACGCACCAAAATCACTGAATTAATTGACCAAGAAATTGCGAATGCTGAAGCTGGGTTGCCTAGTGGCATTACACTCAAAATTAATAACTTAGTCGATAAAGAACTGACCGATAAGCTCTACGATGCCTCCAATGCAGGGGTTAAAATTCGCTTGTTAGTGCGTGGCATGTGTTCACTCGTCTCAGGGCAACAAGGCTATAGCGAAAATATCCAAGTCACCAGTGTGGTGGACCGATTCTTAGAGCATGACCGCGTTTATGTCTTTACCAACGCTGGCGATGAAAAAGTGTTTATCTCCTCGGCCGATTGGATGACCCGCAACATTGACTACCGTATCGAGGTGGCTGTTCGTTTGCTGGATCCACGACTTAAACAGTTGGTTTTAGATATCCTCGAATTACAGTTCAGTGATACCGTCAAAGCCCGCTTTGTTGACAAAGAACTCAGTAATCATTATGTTCCCCGCGGCAATAAGCGCAAAATTCGCGCTCAATTAGCTGTTTATGAATTTTTAAAAGCACTCGAAATGCCTGAAACAAGAGCTTGATACTATGCCAATTGCCAGTTCATCTACCCCAAGACCACAAGAAATTGCGGCGATTGACTTGGGTTCAAACAGTTTTCATATGGTTATTGCGCGTATTGTCAATGGAGCACTACAAGTTCTAACCCGTTTAAAAAAACGTGTTCATCTTGCTGATGGGCTGAGTGATACCAATGAACTCAGTGAAGAAGCCATGGAGCGCGGCTTAGCGTGTTTATCTCTATTTGCAGAACGTCTACAAGGCTTCACGCCTGATAACGTCTGTATCGTCGGCACCCATTCATTGCGTGTCGCCACCAACGTTGAAGAGTTTCTGCGCCGAGCCAAAGCCATTATCCCCTACCCGATTGAGATCATTTCAGGGCAAGAAGAAGCGCGTTTGATTTTTATGGGCGTTGAACACACGCAGCCGGAAAAGGGTCGTAAACTGGTCATCGATATCGGTGGCGGTTCCACAGAGCTGGTGATTGGCGAGAAATTTGAACCAATTTTAATTGAAAGCCGCCGTATGGGCTGCGTGAGCTTTGCGCGTCACTATTTCCCTAATGAAACCATTTCCCCAGATAATTTTAATCGCGCCTATTTAGCCGCCTGCTTAAAACTGGAAAGCACCGCTACCCTATTTAAAAAGCAAGTTTGGGATGTGGCGATGGGAGCCTCCGGTACCATTAAAGCGGCACATGCGGTAATTGTAGAGATGGGCGATCGTGATGGCATTATTACCCGCGAACGCCTCGAAAAAATCAAACAAGTAGCATTGAAGTACAAAACGTTTAAATCATTAGAAATTCCGGGACTTTCTTCTGATCGTAAACAAGTTTTTGTGCCGGGTTTAGCTATCTTAATTGCGGTGTTTGATTCCCTCGACATCAAAGAATTACGGCTCTCCGACGGCGCCTTACGTGAAGGTGTTCTCTATGAAATGGAAGGTCGCTTTCGTCACCAAGATATTCGGCAACGCACTGCATTAAGCCTTGCCGAACACTATAATATCGACCGTGAACAAGCCAAACGGGTTTTGAAAACCATGGAAGAGCTGTATTATCAATGGCGCCAGCAGAACCCTAAACAGGCCAATCCACAATTAGAATCCATTTTAATTTGGGCGGTTATGCTGCACGAAGTGGGATTGAGTATTAACCATAGCGGCATGCATCGCCACTCCGCTTATATCTTACAAAACACCAACTTACCGGGATTTAGCCAAGAGCAACAATTGCTATTAGCGACGTTGGTTCGTAATCATCGCCGTGCCATTAAATACGATGAAATACCTAAATTTAACTTGTTTAAACGCAAGCAATTTATGCCGTTGATTCAGATTTTGCGCTTATCTATCTTGTTGAATAATCAGCGCCAATCAACAACAACGCCTTCGTCTATGCGCATTGAAACCGACGAAGGTCATTGGACACTTTTCTTACCTGCGCAGTATCTCGCCCACAATGCGTTAATGCTGCTCGACCTTGAAAAAGAGAGTGCCTACTGGGAAGAGGTTCCGGGCTGGAAACTCACCATTTGCGCAGAAAATGAGCCATAGGCTTATATGACTCAGAAATGAGTCTGATTTAGAAAATAGAAACAAAAAATAATGATTTGCGGTCAGTGTTGTTTTGTTCTTCTTATTCGAATTATGAACAAATTTGATATTTTTTTGGGATCAGCGACAATACTGGGTAGAAGTTTCGTCACCTCGCAGGCGAATTAATTTAAAGCGCTTCGGCGCCGAATGGTTTAAGGATTAACATGTCACAAACTGCTTTTTCAACTGATGCGGCACCAATAATCAATCCGCATTCACAAAGACTGGCGTACATCCGCCAGCAAATACTGACGTTATTCATGGAAGACGAAGAGTTTGTTCATGCTCTTGTCGAGAAAGACCAACACGTCAGTATGGATGATAAAGCATTTAGTGAAAAAATTAGCACAGTTAAAGAACTGCTTGTTGACCTCCACACCGCGGATATCGCCGATATTCTTGAAATGCTACCGTACGACGAACGTCTCGCACTGTGGCGCTTAGTCGACAACAACGAACGCGGTGAAGTGCTGGTTGAGGCCTCCGTCTCTGTTTGGGACAGCCTGATTAAAGATATGTCAGACCGAGAACTGCTGCGAGCGGTTGCTGGCTTACATGTGGACGAACAAGCGTATATCGCCGAGCACTTGCCCCGCGATACCATGCGCCGTCTCCTCACCTACTTAGACCCAAGCTTACGCAGCCGTATTCGTGAAGTTCTCCAATACGCCAAAGACAGCGTTGGGCAGATGATGGATTTCGAATTCGTCACCGTGCGTTCAAACGTCACCCTGAAAACAGTGCAACGCTATCTACGCCAACGGGGAAAAATTCCTGAAGCAACGGATAAAATTTTCGTTGTCGATAAAGATAATTATCTGCAAGGCGAATTACCCCTGACCACCATTTTGATCCAAGCGCCAGAACGTATTGTTGCCGACGTGATGAAAACCGATACCGTCACCTTCTTACCCGATGAAAAAGGGGAAGATGCAGCGAGCGCGTTCGAACGTTACGACTTAATTTCTGCCGCGGTTGTGGACAGTAACGGCTTGCTGATGGGGCGTCTAACCGTTGAAGACATCGTTGATAATATCAGCGAAGAAAACGATAACAGCATCCGCCGTATGGGGGGGTTAAGTCCTGAAGAGGACGTATTCGCTCCTGTTGGTCAAGCGGTTAAAACCCGTTGGACATGGCTTGCCATTAACCTGTGTACCGCTTTCGTCGCTTCTCGTGTTATCGGTGTGTTCGAAGATACGATTTCACAGTTGGTTGCCCTCGCGACCTTAATGCCAATCGTAGCGGGTATCGGTGGTAATACGGGTAACCAAACTATTACGATGATTGTCCGTGCCATCGCGTTGCACCAAATTCAGAACGGTAGTTTCTCCTTCCTGATGGTCAGAGAGCTTGGAGTCGCCTTTATTAACGGGGTGGTTTGGGGCGGTATTATGGGCGTCGTCACCTACCTTCTCTATGGGGATCTCGCTATGGGTGCCGTGATGACCCTCGCGATGGTGCTCAACCTCTTGATGGCTGCCATCATGGGTGTTCTGATCCCATTAATTATGATTAAGATGGGTAAAGACCCTGCTATCGGCTCTAGCGTGATGATCACCGCAATCACTGATACTGGCGGTTTCTTTATCTTCTTAGGGTTAGCTACCCTATTCTTAGTTTAACTGCCTACCCGCGTACTTTGCCTTAAGCTAGGTACGCGGGTTTATAAAAACCTGCCATTTCCTGCAAAACCTCCTAATCATACTAAAATAGAAATAACTGACAGATCATATCCGCGAGTATTATTTATTTAAATAGCCTTATCACCTGCAAATTAATTATATTATTTTATCTATACCTGTTATTTACTCTATTTAATTTCACACTCAATAAATGAGTAGCATTATATTTATTGCCTTTTTTGTGATTATTTTGCACATCAAAATATACAATCGTCTGTAATTGCTAGTTTATTAATATCATATCGTGGCATTCAATTATCATTTAGAGTAGTAATTTGACCTTTTTTAACTAAATAGAATCTTATGCTTGTTTTCAAGGTGGCAGTTTACAGAATATGAAACTTTCTGCTATAAATGAAGGCACGTTAGAGATACAGAGTATTACCTTGGTTTATTTTCCCTCGTTTTATCTCTCATATCCTTTGCCAAATAATATTAATTACTTCGCTATTTAACGTACCTATTATTACAAATAACCTCATCGCGCTAATATTGAAATGTTGTGTATTTAGAAGGACAGAATTATGACATCGCAAACAACCAGCCAGCCTGCGGCCAGACCGTTAGGCAAAGAAGATTATAAAACATTGGGCTTATCCTCTTTAGGTGGCACATTAGAATTTTATGATTTCGTTATTTTCGTTTTTTACGCGAAAATTATCTCCCAACTATTTTTCCCGGGCGATAATGAATTTCTCGCATTAATGGCGACGCTGGGTCTGTTTGCTGCGGGTTATCTTGCTCGCCCATTGGGCGGCATTATTATGGCCCACTTTGGCGATAAAATCGGTCGTAAGAAAATGTTTACTTTAAGTATTTTCTTGATGGCATTCCCAACTTTTATTATTGGTTTCTTGCCAACATTTGAGACCATTGGTGCCGCTGCACCACTGTTACTGTTATTAATGCGTATCATGCAAGGAGCTGCTATCGGCGGTGAAATGCCAGGTGCATGGGTATTTATTGCCGAACATACTCCGAAACAGCGTTATGGTTTAGGAGTGGGAACATTAACCTCAGGGATCACTGGCGGGATTTTATTAGGGTCTATCGTCGCGATTATCATTGAGCGTTCTTATACCACCCAAGAAGTGCATGATTTTGCGTGGCGTATTCCGTTTATCTTAGGGGGCATTTTTGGTTTTATCTCTGTCTATCTGCGTCGTTTCTTACAAGAGACCCCGATTTTCAAAGAGATGGCAGCTAAAAAAGCATTAACCAAAGAGTTACCAGTAAAAACCGTGGTTAAATCCCATAAACAAGCTTGCATGATCACCGCTGCACTGACGTGGTCGCTGTCTACCGCTATCGTTGTCACCATTTTGATGACACCTGACGTGGTATTAAAAGGTATTTATGGCATCGATCGTAATATTGCGTTGCAAGCCAACTGCGCGGCAACTTTGACCTTAACTTTAGGCTGTATTTTCTGGGGTTGGTTAGGAGATAAAACAGGGACTCGTACATCGATGACCTTGTCTTGGGGCGGATTAGCGGTTACCGCTATCTACTTCTATTCATCATTGTCATCCGATATTTCTGCGAATACCTTAACGTTTAATTACGCATTAATGGGCTTCTTCGTGGGAGCAATTGCGACAACGCCAATTATCAGTACTCGCGCATTTCCACCAGAAATTCGTTTCTCTGGATTATCCTTTGCGTATAACTTGGCGTATGCGGTATTTGGCGGGTTGACCCCAATCTTAACAGGGGCATGGTTACAGCAATCCCATATGGCACCAGCATACTATGTTGCAGGAGTTTCCTTGTTAGCCGTTGCCGTGGCGTTTATCCCTCTGTCATACAAAGGTTGGACTCGTACCGCAGAAGAGGAACGTAACCCTGCGGCAGTATTGAAAACCAGCGTAACTCAATAAAACGAATTAGAACAATTACTCGCCTGTGGCTGTAAAGTCACAGGCTTTTTTATTTTCTTACGAAAAACCGTGCTTTTATCCATAGTTCTTTTCCATTTTTTCATATTTCCTCCATTTTCTTTTGTTCCCCTCAAGCTAAACTATTAAAATACGCAACTGATTAATTTTTAATATATACCTTATTATATTCAGTTAAATTTATTGGAATGGTTCCTAACTGATTTTACTCAACCTTGAGTTAAGCGAATTACCCACCATGACGACACAGAAACGCCGTACAATTTTGACTCGCTCTGCCCTGTTTGTTGCTCTGTTAGCTGCGGCTGGCGCAACGTGGTATGTCTACCATAAAAATAACCAAAATGAAGTACCAACCACAGCCAGTGCAACCCAAGGCGGACAAGCGAAAAAAGCAGGTGGAAGACCATCACGCCCACTTGCACCCGTTCAATTTGCCACTGCCCAAGAAAAAATCGTGCCGCGTTTTCTATCTGGTTTAGGTACCGTGCAGGCCGCTAACATGGTGACGGTCACTAGCCGTGTTGAAGGCCAACTCATGAATATCTACTTCACCGAAGGGCAATCCGTCAAAGCGGGTGATTTACTCGCGCAAATTGACCCTCGCCCTTTTGAAGTGCAACTTGCCCAAGCGGAAGGTCAATTAGCCAAAGATAAAGCGACTTTAGCCAATGCTCGATTAGATCTGACCCGCTACCAAAAACTGGCGGGAACCAAAGTCATCTCCCAACAAGAGTTGGATAACCAGCGCGCTACTGTATTACAAGCCGAGGGTAGCATCAAAGTTGACCAAGCCGCCGTTGATAACGCCAAGCTGCAACTGACCTACAGCAAAATTACCGCGCCTATTTCTGGACGCATCGGTTTAAAACAAGTGGATGTGGGTAATTTTATCTCTTCAGGGACTTCCACGCCGATTGTGGTGATCACCCAAACGCAACCTGCTGACGTACTATTTGCCTTACCTGAAGGTGACATTCCTGCTATCCAACAAGCGCAAGCAGCAGGGAATAAAGTCCTGATTGAAGCGTGGGATCGCAATAATATTGCCATGATTGCACGCGGAGAGTTATTGAGTACCGATAACCAAATTGACCCAGCAACGGGCACACTGAAAATCAAAGCACGCTTTACTAACGAAGAGCAAAAACTGTTCCCGAACCAGTTTGTGAACGTCAAAATGCAGGTAGAGACCTTACAAAATGCCGTCGTGATCCCAACTGCTGCTCTGCAAATGGGCAATGAAGGTCACTATGTTTGGGTATTGAGCGACGATGATACCGTGACGAAACACATTGTGACGGTGGGCATTCAAGACAGCCAACAAGTGGTGATTGAAAGCGGTTTATCCGCTAACACCAAAGTCATTACCGATGGCGTCGATAAGCTAACAGATGGCGCGAAAGTTGAAGTGGTCAACGCTTCAAGCCTCGAAAAGAAACCGGCTTCCACAGAGAGAAAACCTCGCAATAGTGCGGAGAAAGCCTAATGCAGCCGGAAACACATAAAGGCGGTGGCCCATCCCGCCTCTTCATTCTACGCCCTGTCGCAACCACCTTATTTATGGTGGCGATTTTGCTCGCAGGGATCATCGGTTATCGGTTTTTACCTGTCTCGGCATTACCGGAAGTTGACTACCCGACTATTCAAGTTGTGACCTTATACCCCGGAGCCAGCCCCGATGTGATGACGTCGGCTATCACGGCACCGCTAGAAACGCAATTCGGTCAAATGTCCGGCTTACAACAGATGTCATCACGCAGCTCTGGCGGCGCGTCGGTGATCACCTTGATGTTCCAGCTCTCTTTGCCTCTCGATGTGGCGGAGCAAGAAGTCCAAGCGGCGATTAACTCTGCCACCAGCTTGCTGCCCTCAGATTTACCATATCCACCGATTTACAACAAAGTAAACCCTGCGGATCCGCCCGTTTTAACGCTCGCCGTTACCTCAGATGCAATGCCGTTAACGCAGGTACAAGATATTATTGAAACCCGCGTGGCACAGAAAATTTCCCAAGTGACTGGGGTGGGCTTAGTCACCTTAGCGGGGGGGCAACGCCCTGCTGTGCGCGTCAACCTTAATCCACAAGCCATGGCGGCAAAAGGATTAGACAGCGAAACCATTCGTACCGCTATCAATAATGCGAACGTCAACTCCGCAAAAGGGAGTTTTGATGGCCCAACCCGCTCTGTGACGTTATCTGCTAATGACCAGATGAAATCCCTTGAGGATTACCGCAAGTTGATTGTGGCTTTCCAAAATGGCGCACCAGTGCGTTTGGGGGATATTGCGACTATTGAACAAGGTGCTGAGAACGCCTATCTCGGTGCATGGGCCAATAGCCAACAAGCAATTGTGATTAACGTTCAGCGCCAACCGGGCGCGAACGTGATTAGCACTACAGATACTATCCGCGCATTGTTGCCTGAATTGATTGAGAGCTTACCGGCATCCGTTAATGTGGATATTTTGACCGACCGCACCAGCACCATTCGCGCCTCCGTCAATGATGTCCAATTCGAATTAATGCTCGCTATCGCCCTCGTGGTGATGGTGATTTACTTATTCCTGCGTAATGGGATTGCGACGCTGATCCCCGGTATCGCCGTGCCATTATCGTTAGTCGGCACCTTTGCCGTCATGTATTTTTGTGGTTTTTCCGTCAATAACCTCACATTGATGGCGCTAACCATCGCCACGGGATTCGTGGTGGATGACGCCATCGTGGTGATCGAAAATATCTCCCGCTACCTTGAAAAGGGGGACAAACCGGTTGTTGCCGCCTTAAAAGGTGCAGGAGAAATCGGTTTTACCATCATCTCCCTGACCTTCTCTTTGGTTGCCGTGCTGATCCCACTGCTGTTTATGGGGGATATTGTCGGGCGCCTATTCCGTGAGTTTGCGATTACGTTAGCGGTAGCGATTTTAATCTCCGCCGTGGTATCCCTCACCCTCACCCCAATGATGTGCGCCCGCTTGCTTAAACCGGAATCCCAACATAAACATAACCGCTTTGAAATCGCCTGTGAGCATTTCTTTGAGTGGATGATTGCGGGTTATGGTGTTTGGCTAAAACGGATTCTTAACCACCAATGGTTAACTCTGTGTGTGGCATTAGGAACTTTGGTACTAACCGTGCTGCTGTATATGTGGATCCCGAAAGGGTTCTTCCCTCTGCAAGATAGCGGCATTATTCAAGGTACCATTGAAAGCCGCCAATCTATTTCGTTTGCTGCAATGTCGAAGAAGCAGCAAGAAGTGGCGGGCATTATTCTGGCAGATCCGGCGGTTGAGAACGTCACCACCTATGTGGGGATCGATGGCAACAATGCCACTCTGAATAACGCCCGTATTCAAATCACATTGAAGCCCCTTGATGAACGCGACGATCGTGTTCCTACGATTATTCCTCGCTTACAACAAGCCACCAGCGGTATTACAGGGGTTAATCTTTACTTGCAGCCATCACAGGATTTAACCATTGATACGCAAGTTTCCCGTACCCCGTATCAATTCACGCTGCAAGCAGGCTCACTGGATGAACTTAGCACTTGGGTACCAAAATTGCAGGAAGCCTTAAATCAACAATCCGCACTCATTGATGTGAGCAGCGACTGGCAAGATAAAGGTTTAGTCGCGTATGTGAATGTGGATCGTGATACCGCGAGCCGTTTTGGTATTACCATGTCGAATATCGATAACGCGCTGTATAACGCGTTTGGTCAACGCATGATCTCCACCATTTACACCCAAGCTAACCAGTATCGCGTGATTTTAGAACACAATACCCAAACCCGTGATGGAATGGAGGCGCTCAATGATATTCGCTTAAAAGGCACTGATGGCGCCATTGTTCCGCTGAATACCCTCGTGAATATTCAAGAAGGTTATGGGCCTTTAGCGATTAATCACCTCGACCAATTCCCGTCAGTCACTTTCTCTTTCGATGTGGCGGGAGATTCTTCATTAGAAGAGGCAGTCAATGCGGTGAAATTGGCTGAAAAACAGATTGCGATGCCAAAATCGATTACCACCCAATTCCAAGGTGCCACCCTCGCCTTTGAAGCGGCGCTGAGTAGCACCGTTTGGCTGATTTTTGCCGCGATCATCGCGATGTATATCGTGCTGGGTATTCTGTACGAAAGCTTTATTCATCCAATCACTATTTTGTCCACGTTGCCGACTGCTGGGGTGGGTGCTTTACTCGCACTCATGATGGCGGGCAATGAGCTCGATGTGATCGCCATTATCGGGATTATTTTGCTGATCGGGATTGTGAAAAAGAACGCCATTATGATGATTGACTTTGCCCTCGCCGCAGAGCGTGAGCAAGGTTTATCTCCATATGATGCGATTTATCAGGCCTGTTTACTGCGCTTTCGCCCGATCCTGATGACCACCATGGCCGCATTGCTTGGTGCGCTCCCGCTGATGCTCAGTACCGGTGTCGGCGCAGAACTGCGTCAGCCTCTGGGGGTTTGTATGGTGGGCGGACTGATCATGAGCCAGATTTTAACCCTGTTCACCACGCCTGTGATCTACCTGATGTTTGACCGTTTGGCTCATCGCTTCAATCGCCGTGAGCACAAGGCACAGGAGTCTTAATGAAACGCTTCTTTGCTTTATTTATTAGCCGTCCGGTGGCAACCACATTAATCAGTGTCGCCATTACCCTGTGCGGTGCATTGAGCTTTCTATTTTTACCTGTGGCGCCATTGCCACAGGTAGACTACCCTGTGATAAGAGTGACAGCGTCACTTCCAGGTGCCTCTCCTGAAACTATGGCCTCCTCCATCGCGACACCGCTTGAGCGCTCATTAGGTAGTATTGCTGGATTAAATGAGATGACCTCGAGCAGTTCGTTAGGGCGAACCTCCATTACCTTAGAGTTTGATTTAACCAAAGATATCAATAATGCCGCGCGGGAAGTACAAGCAGCGTTGAATGCCGCACAGAACTTATTACCTAGCGGCATGCCAAGCCGGCCTCGTTACTATAAATCAAACCCGTCTGACGCGCCGATCATGATTTTAACCCTCACATCAAAAACCCTCAGTACAGGGGAAATGTATGATGTGGCGTCTACACGCTTAGCTCAGCGTATCGCGCAAATCGATGGGGTCAGTGAAGTTGCAGTAGGGGGTGGTTCTCTTCCTGCTGTGCGTGTGGAACTCAACCCAACAGCCCTATTTAATCAAGGGGTTTCCCTTGATGCTGTGCGCTCTGCCATCAGTAGTGCTAACGTGCGCCAACCACAAGGCTATATCAATAATGACGATAATCGCTACCAAGTTCAGACTAACGACGAACTGAAAAAAGCCACCGATTACCGTCCAATTATTGTCCATTACAGTAATGGCAATGCCGTCAAACTCAGTGATGTCGCCGTCGTAAAAGACTCTGTCCAAGATGTGCGAGCCGCAGGGATGTCCAGTGGTGAACCCGCAATTTTGATCATCATTCGCCGCGAAGCGGGTGCCAATATCATTGAAACGGTCAAACGCATTCGCGAGGAACTCCCAGAATTTAAGGATATGATCCCCGCCGCCATTGATTTACAGGTTGCCCAAGATAGAACTCCGACCATCAAAGCATCGTTGGCAGAAGTCGAACGAGCATTAATGATTGCGATTGCGCTGGTGATCCTCGTCGTATTGCTATTTTTACGTTCAGGTCGTGCCACTTTAATTCCCGCCATTGCTGTGCCTGTCTCGTTAATTGGTACTTTTACTGCCATGTATTTATGCGGGTTTAGCCTCAATAACTTGTCATTAATGGCCTTAACCGTCGCCACCGGATTTGTGGTGGATGATGCCATCGTGGTATTGGAGAACATTTCTCGGCACATTGAAAATGGTCGAAAACCGTTTATCGCGGCTGTTAAAGGGGTTTCTGAGGTTGGCTTTACCGTCGTTTCGATGAGTATTTCTTTAGTGGCGGTGTTTATCCCACTGTTACTGATGGATGGATTAGTTGGGCGATTATTCCGCGAATTTGCCATTACGCTCTCGACTGCCATCGCGATTTCACTGATTATCTCCCTAACGTTAACCCCGATGATGTGCGCACATTTACTGAAAAAACGCGGCGCAGCCAATACCAAGCAACGAGGATTTGGACGCGTTCTTATTCGGTTACAAGAAAGTTACGGCGTCACATTAAATTGGGTGTTATCTCATCGTCGCAGTGTGCTGGCGGTGCTGATTGCGGCAATTGGCTTGAATGTTTATCTGTATATTTCGATCCCTAAAGCCTTTTTCCCAGAGCAAGATACGGGGCGATTACTGGGATTCGTTCGAGCAGACCAAAGCATCTCATTCCAGTCAATGAAGCAAAAAATGACTAGCTTTATGCAGCAAGTGAAAGCGGATCCTGCCGTGGATAGCGTCACTGGATTTACGGGCGGCAGTCGCGTCAACAGCGGTTCTATGTTTATCTCCTTAAAACCACTGGATGAGCGCAAAGAGAGTGCTAACAGCGTGATTAACCGCTTGCGCATGAAACTGGCGAGCGAGCCGGGTGCCAACTTATTTATGATGCCCGTGCAAGATATTCGCGTGGGCGGACGCCAATCCGAAGCCAGCTATCAATTTACCCTGTTAGCCGACGAGCTGGATGCATTACGTTCATGGGAGCCCGCTATTCGCCGAGCGCTGGGGGATTTACCTCAGTTAACCGATGTGAACTCCGATAAAGAAGATAAAGGTGCGGAGATGGCATTAACCTATGACCGCGATTTGATGGCGCAACTGGGGATCGATGTGCGTGATGCAAACAATCTGCTCAACAACGCCTTTGGTCAACGTCAAATTTCTACCATTTATGAAGCTATGAACCAATATAAAGTGGTGATGGAAGTGGCGCCGGAATATACCCAAGACGTCAGTTCGCTGGATAAAATGTTTGTGGTGAATAAACAAGGAGAAGCGATCCCCCTCTCCTATTTTGCTCGCTGGCAGCCCGCCAATGCACCGTTAAGTGTTAACCACCAAGGGTTATCAGCCGCGTCCACCATTTCCTTTAACGTGGCAGACGGCTATACCTTAAATGATGCCATTGTGGCGGTGGAGAAAACCATGACCGCTTTAGGCGTTCCCTCGGCGGTGCGTGGCACTTTCGCCGGAACCGCCCAAGTTTTCCAAGATACCTTAAAATCTCAGTTGTTTTTAATTTTAGCGGCGATTGTCACGGTCTATTTGGTACTGGGTATTTTGTATGAAAGTTATATTCACCCACTTACCATTCTGTCGACACTGCCATCCGCAGGTGTCGGTGCGTTATTAGCCTTGGAATTATTTGATACGCCATTTAGCCTCATTGCCTTAATCGGCATTATGTTGCTTATTGGTATTGTGATGAAAAACGCCATTATCATGGTGGATTTTGCCCTTCAAGCCCAACGCAATGGGAACTTATCGGCGAAAGAGGCTATTTTACGCGCGAGCCTGCTGCGTTTTAGGCCGATTTTAATGACCACCCTTGCTGCGATTTTTGGGGCGCTCCCTTTGATGCTAGGCACGGGTGATGGCGCAGAGTTACGACAACCGCTGGGGATCGCGATTGTCGGTGGTTTGGTTATGAGCCAACTGCTGACCCTATTCACCACTCCGGTGGTGTATCTCAGTTTTGATAGCTTGAGACAGCGTTTTTCACGCAAAGCGCCTTCAATGCAGGAGAAATTCCATGAAGCTTAAACTCTCGAGCCTCAGTACTCGGTTATTTATCGCTATCTTTGCCACCTGTTTGCTGCTGGTGGCTATCATGCACCAAGGCGTCAGAATGGGCTTCCAGCATGGTTTTATTGACTATATTAAAGAGAATGACCAACAACGTGCTGAGCTACTCGCTTTAGCGCTTGCCGAACAATATGAGGAGCAAGAAAGTTGGCGTTTTTTGGCGGTGGATGAGCGGATGTTTTTCCGTATTTTACGCAATGTCGATAATCAGCACCAAGGGCAAGGTCATGGCGGTGGTCATAAGCGAATGCGCGGTATGTTTTGGGTTTATGACACCAAAGACAACCTGATTTGGGGGCGTGACCTCCCCCCACCGGATCAAGTCATCCGCGTGCCCGTCAAAACGAACCGAGGCGCAACCGTCGGCTGGCTAGTCGCCAGTTATGAAAGTGGGATCAGCAACCAATTAGACCAACGTTTCGATACCCAGCAGATGCACATTAGCTGGGTAATTGCAGGGTTATCGCTGTTCGTGGCGCTACTAGTGACCCTATTTTTAGCTCGCGGCTTTTTAAAGCCCATCACCCGATTGCTGGAAGGTACTCAACAACTCGCTAAAGGTAATTTCAGTGCGCGGGTGTCTGAGGTTGGTCAAGATGAGTTGGGACAGCTGGCGAAAGACTTTAACCATCTCGCCTCTACCTTGGAAAAAAATGAGCAAATGCGCCGCGATTATATGGCGGATATTTCCCATGAATTACGTACCCCGCTCTCCGTTTTACGCGGCGAACTTGAAGCCGTGCAAGACGGTGTGCGCCAAGCAACGCCTGAAACCATCAATTCCCTACTCAATGAGACTCAAACACTGATAAAACTGGTCAATGACCTGCATCAGCTTTCGTTATCCGATAGAGGCTCCTTGGTTTACCGTATGGAATTTATCGATATTATCCCGATTATTGAGATGAATTTAGGGCAAGCCAAATGGCGATTGGAAGATAGGCAGCTGGCGTTAGAAACTCAATTTTCTGCCCATTCCCATCTATTTGCTGACCCTGATCGCATCAACCAACTGTTTTATAATTTGATGGAAAACAGCCTGCGCTATACCGATCCTCACGGTAAAATTGCCGTCAACGTGAGCCAACATGACCAACAATTAGTGATCACGTGGGAAGATAGCGCACCGGGATTAAGTGTTGAGCAGTGCCAGCGTCTGTTTGAACGATTTTACCGTGTGGAAGTTTCTCGTAACCGTGCGAGTGGCGGCTCAGGTTTGGGGCTGGCGATTTGCTATAATATTGTCGAAGCCCATAACGGGACTATTTCTGCGGCACCCTCTCCACTCGGTGGCGTGAAGATAACCATTCAACTTCCCATTGCGACGCAGGAGGAGCAATAGTGTCTTTGTCTGAATCCCCTTTATTGGGAGCCAATAGCGCCCATGTTCTGATTGTTGAAGACGAACCTAAACTTGGGCAGTTACTGTTTGATTATCTGCAAGCGGCTGGCTATGTTCCCGCCTTGCTGATGCGCGGTGATGAAGTCATCCCCTATGTACAAAAGCACTTTCCTGACCTGATTTTATTAGATTTGATGTTACCAGGACTCGATGGTATTTCAGTCTGTCGTGAACTGCGTAAATTCAGCGACGTTCCAGTGATTATGGTGACGGCTAAAACGGAAGAAATTGACCGTTTATTAGGGCTAGAAATCGGTGCCGATGACTACGTTTGTAAGCCCTTTAGCCCGCGAGAAGTGGTTGCCCGTGTGAAAACGATTTTGCGCCGTTGCCAAAGAGCCCCTTCTTCTGCGGGAAGCCAAGAGACTCAACTGATTATCGATGAAAATGCGTTCCAAGTCCGTTATGGGGATAAATTACTGGAATTGACCCCCGCAGAATTTCGCCTGCTAAAGTTTTTGTCAGATAACGCAGGTACGGTGTTTTCTCGGGATCAATTGCTGGATATTTTGTATGACGACCATCGTGTGGTCACCGACAGAACCATTGATAGCCACGTCAAAAACTTACGTCGTAAGCTCGAATCGCTGGATGACGAAAAAACCTTTATCCGCTCCATCTATGGTTTAGGCTATCGCTGGGACGACATCTAATCACAGCCAGCGTTTCTGTAACAAAATTATAACCCTGTTTTTTACATGGGAAATTTGGCATTCCCGTCATTTAGCGTTAAAATCCCCACCCTCGAATTTTTACACCAAGCCATCCGGCTTGGTGCTGACCTGACATCAGACTGAGAACTAACATGTTTACACCAGAATTATTATCCCCAGCAGGTTCCTTGAAGAACATGCGCTATGCTTTCGCTTACGGTGCCGATGCGGTTTACGCCGGTCAACCTCGTTATAGCTTACGCGTGCGCAATAACGAATTTAACCATGAGAATCTCGCTAAAGGGATCAATGAAGCCCATGAGCTGGGTAAAAAATTCTATGTGGTCGTCAATATCGCGCCACATAACGCCAAGTTAAAAACCTTTATTCGTGACCTCACTCCCGTGATTGAAATGGGCCCCGATGCACTGATTATGTCCGATCCCGGTCTGATTATGATGGTGCGTGAAGCCTTCCCGGAGATGGATATTCACTTATCGGTTCAAGCTAACGCCGTCAACTGGGCTTCCGTGAAATTCTGGAAACAAATGGGATTAACTCGCGTGATTTTATCCCGCGAATTATCGTTGGAAGAGATCGCTGAAATCCGCCAGCAAGTGCCTGAAATTGAGCTGGAAGTCTTTGTACACGGCGCGTTATGTATGGCGTATTCCGGTCGCTGCCTGCTATCTGGTTATATTAATAAGCGTGACCCGAACCAAGGTACCTGTACTAACGCGTGTCGCTGGGAATATAAAGTTCAGGAAGGTAAAGAAGACGATGTGGGTAACATCGTGCATGTCCATGAGCCAATCCCAGTTAAAAACGTAGCGCCAACACTCGGTGAAGGAGCTCCAACCGATAAAGTTTACATGATTGAAGAAGCGATGCGTCCGGGCGAATACATGACAGCCTTTGAAGACGAACACGGCACTTACATCATGAACTCGAAAGATTTACGCGCCATCGAGCACGTTGAAACGCTGACAAAAATGGGCGTTCATTCACTGAAAATCGAAGGCCGTACTAAATCATTCTATTATTGTGCTCGTACTGCCCAAGTCTATCGCCGCGCCATTGATGATGCAGTAGCGGGTAAGCCATTTGACCCAACCCTGCTTTCTACCCTTGAAGGGTTAGCACACCGCGGTTATACCGAAGGTTTCTTACGTCGTCATACCCATGATGCCTACCAAACCTATGAATATGGCTATTCCGTTTCAGATACCCAGCAATTTGTTGGTGAGTTTACAGGCAACCGAGTGAATGGCTTAGCGGAAGTCGATGTGAAGAACAAATTTAGTGTCGGTGACAGCTTAGAGTTAATGACACCGTCAGGTAATATCGTCTTCACTCTGGATGCATTAACTAACCGCAAAGGCGAATCTGTTGATGTGGCTCCTGGTAATGGGCATGTGGTTTATCTGCCAATCCCCGAAGATGTGGATGTAAATTTTGGCTTGTTGATCCGCAATCTTGCGGGAACGACTACTCGAGACCCGCATCAAGCCCAAGAAGAAAAAGCGTAAAAGCAGAAAAAGCGGAAACTACCGAGCATTCCATTAGCTTATTGCTAAACACGTTTTACTAAATAGAAGCCCATGGTCGATGACTATGGGTTTTTTCTTAGGTATTCGTGTAAAAAACGGTCATTTTATGCTTTATTTTAGTTGAGAATCATTCTCGTTATTGACAGTTTCGTTAAAAAGTGCACTCAATATCCAAATTTATGCAACAGATCACATCAATTGGTTATTCTATATCGTATAGTCACTGTCGAAAACGAAGAACTAGAAAGTCATAAATTAAGACTAGGAACCACCTCCTTGGCTGGCTCAATCTCCCTTGAGCTAGCCATTTCTTTTTTCTAGCTCCCCAAATTCTTACCACCAGCGATGAAAATGGTGTACAGGTCCAAAACCACTGCCGACTTCTAAACTATCCGCTTGCTCCAACGCCCCTTGCAAATAGGCTTTTGCTTCCACAACCGTTTGTTGCCAATTCGCAAAACGCGGTCTCAGTGCGGCTAACGCTGCTGATAATGTACATCCTGTACCATGGGTATTTTTGGTATCGATACGCACCGACGTAAAACGCCACTCGCCTTCTGGGGTGATCAACCAATCAGGGCTTTGAGAATCGATTAAGTGCCCACCTTTCATCAAGACACTTTGGCAACCCAATTGCAGTAAACGTTGTCCTTGCTCACGCATTTGTTCTTCAGTTTGTGCCATTTGCTCATCAAGTAATACGGCTGCTTCCGGCAAATTTGGCGTGATCAGCGAAACCATGGGTAAAAGCTCGCGTCTTAGGGTCTCTACGGCGTCTGGTAATAATAGCGGGTCTCCACTTTTGGCTACCATCACCGTATCGAGTACCACATAAGGTACGGGTGTTTTTTTCAACGCATTGGCGACCACTTGGACATTATCGCGATTAGATAACATACCGATTTTCGCGGCATCAATACGGACATCACTTAAAACAGAGTTCAATTGGGCCGCAACAAAGTCTGAAGGGATATTATGGATGGCTTGAACACCTTGCGTATTTTGTGCCACCAGCGCAGTCATCACACTGGTTCCATACGCACCGAGTGCGGAAAATGTTTTCAGGTCTGCTTGAATACCGGCTCCGCCTGATGGATCCGTTCCCGCAATCGTTAATGCATTCACTCTCATTAATGCCCCTCCATTGTCTTCAGAAAAATAATTGTCTTCAGAAAAATAATTGCCTTCAGAAAGATAATTGACCTTAGTCATATTGCGCTTATTGCATCTTTTTAACTTAATAAAAATCATTAAGTTAATTAAATAACGTCCTTAAATGAATTGTCTCATACACAATGCTAATTACTAGCAGATTATCCATTGACCTCAATAATTAAATGCAATTGATTTTCATCAAAAACAACGAGTTTAATTTGTATTTGAAAATCATCATGTTGCATGATGAATATTCATTGAAATATCTATTTTTGCTATGAATATCGAATTGATTTCTTACAGCAAATTACGATCCCAATAAGTCATTATCCTAATTTAACCATTTATTGCTGTCCTATTTAGCTTATCTTTATTAAAATAATTCACACTACAATTATTACAATTGCGATAATGATGTCATCATTGTCAATGTCTATCATGACTCATCTATCAGATAACACTAGATTGGATCCACAATGAGAGTTAATAAAAACATACAGTTGGTTGTAGGCGCATCGGCAATTCTGAGCGCTTCAATCTGCATGTCATCACCTGCGTTGGCTGAAGAGCAGTCAGTCGGTTTATGGGATAAATTCACCAATAATGTCAGTACCACTTGGGATTCTGACAAATACGAGCTGTATATCCCGTTCTTCACATGGCATAACCGTCTTATGTACGATAAAGAAAAAACAGATACCTATAATGAAGAGCCATGGGGCTTTGGTATCGGTAAATATCGTTATGATGAAGATAATGACTGGCATGCGCTCTACGCGATGGCATTTATGGATTCCCATAATAAAGTCGAGCCAATCGTAGGTTATGGTTTCCAAAAAATGTGGATCCCAGGTGACCTTGATGGCTTCCGTATGGGAGCAGGTTTCACATTAGGTATCACCGCACGTGAAGAATATAGCTATATTCCACTCCCTGCGCCCCTGCCTTTAGTTTCTATTGAATATGATAAGCTTTCTGTTCAAGCGACCTATATTCCAGGAACATACAATAACGGTAACGTCCTGTTTGCTTGGTTACGTTGGCAGTGGTAAGCGCTTGAGCTTACGCTCATCTCGCTAGAAACTGATTTAGCAGAACTGATTTAACAGAAAATAAGCGCATAAAAAAACCGGTAGATTAAACATCTTACCGGTTTTTTGTTTTTTATTTATCAAGACTTTTTACTTATGCAGCCTTGCTCTCTATACCTTGTTTTTTGGCGCCTGAGAATTGATAACCAACCCACAGAACCGCGACCCAGAGAGGCATAATCAGTACAGAAACGCGTAACCCATCCATTGTCAGAATAATAATCAAGATCAGCGACAAGAACGCTAAACATAGATAGTTACCAAACGGATACCAAATACTCTTAAACTTCGTTTCAATGCCCTGTTTATTCATCGCGGCTCTAAACTTCAAGTTAGAAACACAAATCATAATCCAGTTTAGCACCAGCGTTGTTACCACTAAGGACATCAGTAATTCAAACGCCTTGCCTTCCATCACAAAGTTAATCAAGATCCCGCCAGAAGTCGCGATACCTGAAATAATTAGCGCCATTACAGGCACGCCGCCTTTATTCACTTTTGCCATAAAGCGCGGTGCGTTACCTTGTTGTGCTAAACCATACAGCATGCGGCTAGTACAATAAGCACCACTGTTATAAACCGACAGCGCAGCAATCAAAATCACCACGTTCAATGCGTTGGCAACAAGCAAGTCACCCAACTCATGGAAAATCAGTACGAATGGGCTAGTTTTACCATCCAGTTGTACCCATGGATACAGCGCCAGTAATACCGCCAATGAGCCGATATAGAATATTAAGATACGGTAAACTACTTGGTTGATGGCTTTTGGAATGCTTTTATCTGGATCTTCCGCTTCTGCTGCGGTGATCCCGACTAACTCCAGTCCACCAAATGAGAACATAATAATCGCCAGCGCAACCAATAGCCCGTTATAGCCTTTGGCAAAGAAGCCGCCGTATTCCCACAAGTTACTTACTTTGGCTTGAGGGCCGCCATGGCCACTAAACAGCAAGTAACAGCCAAATAAAATCATCGCGATAACCGCAACAACTTTGATCAGCGCAAACCAAAACTCTGTTTCCCCGTAGGAGCGAACATTAATCAGGTTAATCGCATTAACTGCAATAAAAAACACCAGCGCCGAAACCCAAATAGGTAACTCAGGCCACCAATGCTGCATATATTTACCCGCCGCAGTCAGTTCAGTCATCCCCACGAGGATAAACATCACCCAGTAGTTCCAACCCGAGAGGAATCCGGCAAAACCGCCCCAATATTTGAATGCGAAATGGCTAAATGACCCTGCAACAGGCTCTTGAACAATCATTTCACCTAACTGACGCATGATCAGAAAAGCGATAAATCCACACAATGCATACCCGAGTAATACCGACGGACCTGCCATTTGGATAGTGGTTGCTATCCCTAAAAATAGCCCTGTACCGACAGCGCCCCCCAAGGCAATTAACTGAATATGCCTGTTTTTCAATCCGCGCTTTAACGTCTGTTGCGCCATATCTTTACCCTTCGTCCTCTAGCTTTTTGTTATCGTCCACAGTTGTGATAATCACGCAAGTTTATTTGAATTTTTGCATGAACTCCACTCGCAATTACACCACTGTAAAGCTGGCTTTCTGCCTGTCTTCTAATGTTTCCAAATAATGACAAACTAATATCCAGTAAGACGTTGCAAAATGCAAACTCAAAATGGTAACAAACCCGTCACGCGGCAAACGCCGAGTTGAAAGTCATCCCCACCCTGATCGCAGAGATTATTCATCGCTAAGAGGTATAAAAAAGCACAAATAATTACAATGCTGATGATTAATAGCATATTTCGCATAGATAATGGGGTTCTTAATAGTCACATCATCTGGCAATATTAATCGATATTACCGTCTTTAGTTGCGTAAAATGGGCTATTCATCGTTTTCAAGAAAACAATTGTTTATTTTTGCAGCTCTTGATAAATAACTGGCTATTGTTGTGTGATTTTTATACATAAATTAGTAATACCGTACAACCAACCTTTGTCATGGTGAAATGAAGTTGTGTATACTTCAGTTACCGTAAAATAAGAATGAATTTGAGATGGCACAAGATAACCACGTAGCACTTGTTAATGCTCTAAGTAAATGGATTGAAGAGCATTTAGGTCGAGTCATCCACTTGGAAGAACTCGCTGCCTATTCTGGGTATTCCCTTTGGCATATGCAAAAAATCTTTAAGGAAGTCACAGGGATATCCTTAGGAAAATATATCCGTCAACGTCGACTGGCTGGCGCCGTATATTTATTAAGAAATAGCAGCCAAAGCATTTTTGATATTGCGTTAGATTTTGGCTTCGGCTCGCAATCTCATTTTACCTATATGTTCCGCAAAGAATATGGCATTACACCGTTTGATTTCCGTCAAAATGACCAAATTCATTTGGATGTAAAAGAGCCATTACACCTAACCCCGGATGATGAGTGAATTTGTTTTACGCGCATTAACCTGCATTTTTTCAGTTTTAATGCGATAAAACATGGGCATTCTCATCCTTTTTACTGAGCAACTTATTCGTTGCCCTCTTAGATAATTTACATTCTCGATAATCAGAGTAAGGTACGTGTAAAAGTTCTATTTTAGGAGGCATTGATGTCAATCAAACTGGTCGCCATTGATTTAGATGGCACGTTACTCAATTCGCAGCACCAAATTTCTCCCGCAGTGAAAGAATCCATTACCCGCGCGCACAAACAAGGTGTGCGAATTGTCCTTGCCTCAGGTCGCCCCTATTCTGGCATTTTACCTTACCTTCAAGAACTTGGATTAGATACTGCCAGCAACTACTGCATCAGTAACAATGGCAGCGTGATCCATCAAGCCAATGATGGCAGCCACCTGTATGAAAATCTGTTAGATTTTGAAGATTATCAATATTTTGCTGATCTGGCTAACAACGTGGGGGTCCATATGCACGCCCTTGCGGATAACACCATGTTCACCGCTAATCGCCATATTAGCCGCTATACCATTCATGATGCCTATTTCACCAATACACCTCTGGTCTATTGCCCCGTTAACGAAATGGATAGCTCGCTCAGTTTTACCAAAATCATGATTATTGACCATCCTGAGAAACTGGATGTGGGTATTAGCTATATTCCTGAAAATACCTTTGAAAACTATTCGCTAATCAAAACCAGCCCTTATTTCCTCGAAGTTTCGAATAAGGATGCAAGCAAAGGCTCTGCGCTGAAAGTGTTATGTGAAAAATTATCCCTCACGCCAGACAAAGTCATGAGCATCGGTGACCAAAATAATGATGTTGCCATGCTACAGTATTCGAGTGTTTCGGTTGCAATGGGAAATGCTGCACCACATATTCGTGAAATAGTGAAATTTGTCACCGATACCAACGATTGTGATGGCGTTGCTGTCGCAATAAACAAATTTATTATCTAGTGAGAGGTTAATTTAGAGTTCAAATCTCTAGACCAAAATACAATTTAACGGGATATGCCTAGACATCCTCATTCTGGCATATCCATCTCCTGCACTCCTTTTAGAACTATTTTATCCTTCACCTTACTTACTCTTCCAAATTTGATACTATCTGCCTCTTTCAAAAATTGTCATTCAACTATAAGTACAATAAAACCCACATCACTAACAGGTAGTAAAATGTTTTCGACTAAAGATATGTTAATTCTGGGGATGATGGTATTCGCCTTATTTCTAGGCGCGGGAAATATCATCTTTCCACCCATGGCTGGCTATCAATCAGGGACAGACTGGTTTGATACCTCATTAGGCTTTCTGATCACCGGTGTTCTGTTACCTTTCCTAACCTTGGTAACGGTTGCAGTAAAAGGGCGTGGTGAAAAGCTGTCTGTTGATTTACCCAAATGGGTTGCCGTCATTTTTTGGGTTGCACTCTACTTAATCGTCGGCTCCACATTTGCGATGCCAAGGGTAACGAATACCGCGTTTGAAATGGGCTTTTTACCATTAGGCTTTGTTGAAAAAAGTACATTCTCGCATCTCACTTTCGCACTCATTTTTAACTGTACCTCGATGTTCTTCATGTTGAAGCAAGGCACCATGATCAGCGCGATTGGTAAATTTATGACTCCAGCGTTACTTATTTTGTTAGTGGTTGTGGGAATTGCCGTGGTCATTAACCCGCTTTCTGACATGAATCCCCCTGTTAAACAGTATGCTGAGTTTGCCTTCTTTGGCGGCGTGATTGATGGCTATCAAACTATGGATGTACTGTCTGCGATGGCGTTTGGTGGGATTGTAGCGCGCGCATTAGCATCGAAACAGATCACTGAACCACGCCAAGTCGCAACTATCACCATTAAAGCGGGTTTAATTTCAGTAAGCTTACTCGCGGCGTTGTATATCTGCCTGTTCTATTTAGGGGCGACCAGTGAACAAGTGGCGAATACAGCCACCAATGGCGGACAGATCTTCTCTCGTTACGTCGATGTCCTGTTTGGTGCAGTCGGTACGTGGATCATGTGCGGAATTGTATTACTGGCAAGCATGACCACGTTAGTGGGTGTGACCAGCGCCTGTGCGGATTACTTTGCGACTTTCCATCACCGTTTAGGTTATCGCTTCTGGGTGGTTTTCTTCACAATGCTAACCACCGTCGTGTCCACGTTTGGTCTCGACACCTTATTGCGCGTCACCATTCCGGCGCTGCTGATGATTTATCCTTCATCGGTCACTATCGTGTTCCTGCAATTTGCGCGCAAGTTTATGGCTGCTCCTCGAGTCACTTATGGGATCACCATTGCTGTCGTGGTTCTGATGAGTTTGTTTGATACGCTCAATAATATGAAACTGCTTAATGAGACGGTAAAAGCAAACCTGATCACCTACTTACCGCTGTTTGAGCAAGGTATGGGGTGGTTAATCCCTGGAATTATCGCGTTTATTATCTCGATGTTTATCGGCAAATTGACCGCAAAAAGCGAGCCTATTGCTGAGCAAAACTTAGCTTAATTTTGATATTTAAAAGCCGAATGTTGGCATATCGCTGACATTCGGCTTTTATTTTTTAGCATGAGCACGCACCCCCCAAAATTTAACTCAGCGCCTTGTGGCAATAAAACAAGTGATTGACCCTATGGTTACCATCAAGACACCTTGCCAGAAGCCCAGAGTTAATGCGGTGCTCAATAACATTGAAGAGAATGCCGTAGAGATCACTGGAGTGAAATAGGACAATGTCCCAAGAAAAGCCACATTGCCTTTAATGATTGCCACAGTCCAAAGCGCATTTGCCCCACCGGTTGCAATGGCTGTGACAAATAACAAACTGACACTATTCACATTGATATTAAATGGCGCTGGCGTCGAGAAGATAAATAAGATCCACAATCCGACCGATGTCATGATAAAAAACAGCACCATACCATTGCAGCCATTCGACATTCGTTTCGTAATATTGCTATAAAAAGCCCACAGCAGTGCACCAACAAAGGCTAAAGCGTAGCTAAGCGGGTTGCTTTGAATATTTGAAAGAATCGCATTTAGGGACAAAGGTTGATCCCCAGAGATAACCCACAATAAACCTGCAAACGCTAAAATAAGCCCAATAATCAGTAATAGGCTAAAACGCTGCCGATTAAATAAAACCGCTAACGCAATTGTGAAGCTCGGCCATAAGTAATTCACCATCCCCAGCTCAATGGCTTGCTGACGATTATTGGCAAGCCCTAGCGCTAAAATAAAGCAGATTTCATAGCTAACAAATAAAAATGCCCCCCAAAATAAATAGCGTCTAGGGAAAAGATGAATTTTCGGTAATCCCATTACAACAACCAAAACCAGGCTGCCTATCGAATAGATCAGTGCCGCACCACCAATAGGACCAAAGTTTTCGCTCGTACTGCGAACAAGGCCTACCATCGTGCTCCACAATAAAATGGATACGACCCCGTAAAATGTTGCTGCATATCGTCCGAGTTTCATCTTCCTGATCAACACCTTATTTCATATTTATCTTGGTTATTATTTTCCTCCAAAACCTTACGCTCTAAAGGCAATAAAGCAAGTTTTTTATATTTATTGACCAGAGAATGAAGAATAAAAAAGGCGCCTAGAAACAAATCTAAGCGCCTTCTATTTTCTTTCAACTGTGGTCAATTGCAGCCAACAGCGATCAGCGGCTGCAAAACTAATGGGCTTCGTTCTTAACCCACTGCTCAACTGACTCTTTTTCCCAAATTCCTTCATTGAGCTGTTTTTTCAGCTCTGGATGTTCATTAATATCAAATGTTGGAATTTTTCCAGCGCCTAATTGCTGGTTGTAATCTTTCGCGAGTTTGAATGCCACACCGGACAACAAGAGGATGGCAATCAAGTTGGTAATTGCCATTAATCCCATCGAAACATCTGCAAGCTTCCAAATCAGTGGCATTTCACCGAGTGCCCCGAACATCACCATCCCCAATGTTGCTAAGCGGAAAATAAACAGCCCGGCTGTATGGTTATTTTCCAAGAAAATCATATTGCTTTCTGCATAAGCATAGTTGGCAATGATTGATGTAAAGGCAAAGAAGAAAATTGCAATCGCAACGAAGATACTCCCCCAACTGCCCACCGCAGAAGATAAAGCTAGCTGAGTCAGCTCAATACCATTGATTTTACCCACTGGACCATCTAACACGCCAGAAGCCAAAATAATAATGGCTGTAGCGCTACAGATCACAATGGTATCCATGAATACACCCAACATTTGCACGTAGCCTTGGGAAGCTGGATGCGGTGGATAAGGTGACGCAGACGCCGCGGCATTTGGTGCAGAACCCATTCCGGCTTCATTCGAGAATAATCCGCGCTGAATGCCTTGCGTCATCGCTTGAGCGATACCATAACCAATGGCGCCGCCTGCGGCTTCCTGTAAACCAAAGGCGCTACGGAAAATCAGCATAAAGACATCCGGTAAACGCTCAATATTTTGACCAACTACCCAGAAAGCCAGCACTAAATAAGCAACAGCCATAATTGGCACAACAAATTCGGCAACTTTAGCAATTGATCTTAATCCACCAAAAATAATGATGCCACTGAGGATCACTAAGGCGATTCCAACATAGAGTGGGTTAAAATCAAATGCCACAGCAGTTGCTTGTGCAATGGAGTTCGCTTGAACTGCATTAAAAACCAAACCAAATGCAATGATTAATAAGATAGAGAACAGTACACCCATCCAGCGTTGTTTTAAGCCTTTCTCCATATAATAAGAAGGCCCGCCGCGATAGTTACCTTGGTCATCTTTGGTTTTATAAAGCTGCGCTAATGTGCATTCAACAAATGACGTTGCCATTCCTAGTAATGCAACGACCCACATCCAGAATATAGCGCCGGGGCCGCCTGCTGTAATCGCGATAGCAACACCCGTTAGATTTCCAGTACCGACTCGAGCCGCTAGGCTGGTACATAATGCTTGGAATGAAGAAATACCTGAACTGTCCGATTGAGTGCTATTTTTCAGTACTCCGAACATGTGACCAAAATGCCTGAACTGAATAAATTTAGATCGTATTGTAAAATATAAACCGGCTCCCAGTAATAAATAAATTAATAACGAGCCCCAAATAAGATTGCTGATTGAGTTTATAAATTCTATCAAATTATGCTCCTTTTATTATATCCACTAATAGAGGTATTAGTTGGTGAGTTATTTAGCTCCATATTATTTAAGTAATTAAAAACATAAAAATATAAACCATGATGGTTCATCATGAATAATCAATGTTATTAAACAAGACCCATGAATTATATTTTTTTTACTTTCTCTGTAAATTTTTTTCTGGCTCTCAGCCTATTTAATACTTAAGACAGCGAAAAATCATGTAAGTCAGAATAAAAAAATGAAACTAAATAGCAGTTAAAACAAAATGATACAGATTTATTGACTACTTTAAGAACAATCTCAATCAATTGATTAAAAACATGCCAATTTTTAACCAGAATTTACAATTATAAGTAAAAAAATATTAAATTTAATTAACTGAAAGCGTATTTAATTAAAATAATATTTCCGTACTTTTTAAATTGAATAACTAATTGATGGCTTTTAATTATTACTCTTTTGAATAACCATTGAAGATAAATATTAAATATAGTTTGATACGTCTTTACTGAATTATATTTACTTATTTTAAATCTACCGATTAAACCTATTTCAGATCAAAATAATCATTTTGCAATCATCATAATAAGATTATTGCTAATGTTTTATGATACCAATACACTTATCGCTAATTTGCTTTCTACATCAAAGGGTAATATATGGAAATCCACATCAAAGTTTCTGACGATTTAGTCTCAACGCTCTCTGAAAAATCCTATGACGCGTTCACTGCTGAATTGCACGCCAGAGTTTTAGAAGTATACCCAGGTAGTAACCTTTTCATTACACATGACAGTGGTGCAACCACCTTCAATACCAAAGGCTTCCATGATGATAAAGAAGCGCATATCGTTCTTCATGAACTGGTTGAAGATGTTTTCCGTCATGGTCACTGGTTAAAAGCATAATACTCTAGCCCTATTTTCCAGCCTCTCGCGATAACCGCTAGGCTGGAACTCATCGCTCTCACCCTTCTCCCTATTTCAAACCCTGATCAAGATCATAGTTAATGATGATGTTAGTCAACTTTGTATAAAAGTCCTTTTCTTTTAAGCGTTATATGATAATGTATATAACGAATTTTCATTTACATTGCTTTTGCTAATTTATAGCAGCCAGTATCTATTACTGGCTTTTTTTATAGGGGAAATTTAGGCGAACGCCTGAATTGAGTTCTCAGATATTCCGTCAATCTCGCAGAGAAAACTACTGCGATTTTTCACATAATGACACAATGGCAGTGCGTAGTTCCGGTGTATCACTAGTAATCAATTGATGATGCTCAGAGAATTTTCCACCTTGTACACTGACGCTAGCAACAAATGGTAATTTATCACTTTGCTCACGGGTTTGATAAAAACCACAGACTCGGTAACTTTCACCTTCTTTGAATTCGCTTTTCAGAACAATTTTGACATCATCAAAAGTCAAAGGGCTTCCTGAACTTAACTTGTTCTCGATAAGCTTTTCAGCTTGCTTGGTGACATCGCTATCACCGATTGTTGTATAAAACTGATAAGCAAATACGCCTAACGCCAATAAAATCACTATCAGTAGCTTGCTTTTTATACGTTTCAATCTCAAATCCTTCTCATACTACACTTATGGGCTTATCGATCATGTTAACACCTTTCCCCTGTCAATAATAAGTATCTCGATATTCATGCCGCACAAAAAGCTCCATCTAATTGACAAAATAAAAATGAATTTGTTTTACATTTAAAATTTTATGATTTATATAATATTGACTCTCAGTCTTTATAATACGACCACAATTTATTTAACAAATATTTATCAGTGTGAAGAAATAATGAATAACTGTGTTTGAAATATGAAACCCTCCTATATTTAGGTAAATCAGATTGAAATAAAAAACCACAATGACAAACTGATAATAAATAAAGAGGAGAATCAAAATGAAAAATTTTAAATCACTTATTTTAGTCGGTAGTTTATTAGCGGTGAGTTTCTCTACATTTGCTTATCATGGTAATGGTTATCACCGAAATGGCAATGGAAGTTGGTGTAATGGATCTAACCAAGCTCAGTATGATAGACCATGCGATGGTAACTACCGTGGGCAATACATGGGGCGCCATCAAGGCATGATGCAATACTCCACAGCTGTACAAACCACTCAACCAGAAGAGGCGTTAAAGAAAATTACAGCGGAAGTGCCAAAAGGTGAGAATAACAAAAAATACATGGTGAAAGTGGCAGTGGTTGAAATCTCACCAAGCTTAGCCACACAGGAAGTCCAATAAATTTTACTCTGTATAATAATAGCCAGTAATATCTTTAATAATGCTGGCTATTACGTATTAACTAAAAATTAGCTATTTATACCTATTGGTAAATATCCTTGCCATAATGCTTGATATTTATTTCCATTCTTATTTTTATTTAGATGAATATAATATTCACCAATTTTTTGTAGCAATAAACAATCATCGACATCTTTTAAATTATCTTTATGCTGTTGCTGGCTATTAACTAAAAGTTGGCTAATTGCTTTTTGTTTAGCTTCTTGGGCATTTTTTGCCACAAACAGATCAAACTCATGCAGCTCTGCAAGTGTAGATGAAATATATCCGCCTACATTGATAAAATAGAGTTTGTATTCACTGTCTGATGGTTCTTTGCTCAAACTGATGTCGAATCCATCTGCCCAATTGATATCTGCATACCCATCCACATGGATTTTATCTTTATCCCCAAACCAAGCATCTCGCAATAATGGCCAAGCTTCTTCTGGTGTGTTGACTGCGGCAAACTGCACATCATGTACTTCAATATTGGATTTTCCGGCATTACCACCAACATAAAACATAAATAGCTTCATTATTATCTCTCTGTGATTAGTTATCGCTGTATATTTTAATATATAACCATATCAATTCAACGTGCAATAATTAACATTATTGCAAAAAATAACCATTAAACTAAATTACTATTTAAAATCAAATAATTATATAAATTTAAAAATTAACCCCATCTAAAAACACTCCTTACAAACATAACAAAATGAATAAAAAATCACTTTAACTATATATTTATTTACAACTGAATTATTTCTAGTAATCTAATCACACAAAATAAATATATTTCAGGGACTCATTATGGATCGTCGTTCATTTCTAAAATCAACCTCACTTGTTGCTGGTGGCTTAGCACTAAATTCAGTTTTAAATCAAGCAAGTGCAAATACTAACGCCCTCGTCAAACCGAATGCTCAACATCCGTTATTACTCAATTTCAATGAGAACTCATTGGGAATGTCACCTAATGCACAAAAAGCGGTCATCGAAGCCTTACCAGGTTCATTCCGTTATCCTGATGATGCGCGCTCCGAACTTATCGGCAATATTGGTACACTGCATAGCCTAGACAGCAAGAATGTGACCCTCGGAAATGGTTCATCAGAAACCATTCAGGCGGCTGTCGCCATGCTCGCAAATAAGGCAAGAAAAGAAGGCATAAAAATTCAGCTTGTTACCCCAGATCCTACATTTAACTATGCTGAACTCTATGCACTCCCACTCGGTGTAGAAATTACTAAAGTTCCATTAAAATCAGATTTGAGTTTTGACCTGAAAAAAATGGAGCAAATCGCTAATGATTTCGACGGTTTATCCATTATCTATATCTGTAATCCAAATAATCCAACGGCAATGATAACGCCACATACTCCGCTCGATAGCTGGATGAAAAAAGTTTCAGACAAACAATTTTTTATTGTTGATGAAGCCTACGCCGAGTTTGTTGAAGATCCACAATTTGTGAGCGCAATCGAATTAGTCAAAGCAGGACAAAAAAACCTGATCGTGACACGGACTTTCTCGAAGATTTACGCATTAGCAGGTTTGCGAGTGGGATACGGTATTGCTACCCCAGAAATCATTGAAGCAGTCGATGAGTTTATCTCGATTGATAACACCAATACTGCGGGTGCAGTCGCTGCCATTGCTTCATTGAAAGATAAGAAATTCTTAGAATATAGCCTTAAATCTAACAATCTTTCGCGTAAAATCGTTGAAACTGCGCTCAATGAATTAGGCTTAGAATATGCGCCATCACAAGCTAACTTTATTTTCCACAAAGTAAAAGGCGATGTGAAAACCTATAAACAGCGCATGAAAGAGGCCAATATTATGGTTGGCAGAGAGTTTCCACCTGTTATGGGCTGGAACCGTTTAACCTTAGGTACCCCACAAGAAATGGAACAGTTCGTTGCGGTACTTAAAGAATTTCGTCAAAAAGGTTGGGTGTAAGTAAAAACCCCCCTTCTTTACCAAGCATCTTCTACCCTACCATTCTCTATAAAGTAGAAGATGCTGATAACTAAAAAGGGCCTTTAAAAATAAAAAATGCGCCTGCAAAAATAAGAATAAAGCCAATAATATGGTTTATTGTAAAACTCTCACCGAGATAAAGCACAGAGAACCCAACAAATACACATAACGTAATCACTTCCTGCATCGTTTTCAATTCAGCAGCGCTGTAATATTGATGCCCTAAGCGATTTGCAGGTACCGCGAAGCAATATTCTACAAATGCAATTAACCAACTAAAGAATATGACAATATATAATGGCTTATTCGTAAATTTTAGATGCCCATACCAAGCGAACATCATAAATACATTGGAAATAACCAATAAGATGACAGGATAAAATTTTGCAAGCATGATAAGCCAATGGCAAGTTCAAATATGCATATATTATGCGAATAACTCCCCCTAAATTCAACCATCTTCCCATACTTGTTCATTATTACTCTCACGTATAACCAACTAAATAGCTTGCATTTTTTCCCAGCAGGAAAATAAATTGTACTTATAGGTACATTTTATTATTTACTTTAATCTCACCGCGACTACAATGAACTCAATTAATGTATTTAGAGGTACACTTTATGACGGATTTTATCATTGCAAATCAAAAGGCATGGGATCAACAAGCTGCATCTCAACAACCTTGGTCTACTCCGGTTGACAGCCAAACAATTGAAGAAGCAAAAAGAGGAAATTGGGAAATTCATCTAACGCCAACCCCATTAAATAAAGCTTGGCTTGGTAACGTAAAAGGGAAAAAAATTCTCTGTTTAGCTTCTGCCGGTGGACAGCAAGCGCCTGTCCTGGCCGCTGCGGGTGCCATCGTGACAGTATTTGATTTGTCAGAAAAACAGTTAGAACAGGACAGCATGGTGGCTAAGCGGGATAATTTAACATTGACGACAATTCAAGGAGATATGCGTCATCTCCCTATGTTTGAAGACAATTCATTTGATATTATTTTTCACCCAATTTCAAACTTATATATTCCTGATGTTAATCCTGTATGGCAAGAATGCTTTCGGGTACTTAAACCGCAAGGTCGATTGCTCTCAAGTTTTTTTAACCCTGTCGTATTTGTTGGTGATAGAGAATTTATGGATGATAAAGAAAAAAGTTCTGCTGAAAATACCATTATTCGACCTCGATATACCATGCCATTTTCAGAATTAGATCATTTATCTCAAGAAAAAATGGCGTTAAAACAAGCGAAGCAAGAAGCGTTTGTCTTTGGTCATTCACTGACTGACTTAATTGGTGGGCAAATACAGGCGGGCTTTAACATTGCAGGTTTTCAAGAAGATTGGCAGCCGAATCCTCGTTTTGTTATCGATAATTTCTTACCGACATTCCTAGCGACACTGGCAATAAAACCATAAGATCATAAGGCAGAGTTGATAATACAAAGACTAGTCTGCCTTTTAATTATTATGATTTATGACTATCGATTGCAATAACGTTCCCAGATCGGGTCAAATTGTTCAACGGGGACAATGTCATCAACTTTTTCAACCAGTGGAATAGATACCACTGTTTTACCATCTTTGTTTTTATGTAAACGAACAATGAATCGTTTATATCCGTAAGGTAAACCATCTTCAAACCCAAAAACTTCACCACAATAGTAGCCAGTCTCATCGCCCTCTTCATTCTGATTCAGGACATGATATTTCACATTTTTGTATGTTGCGGCTGATGGATATACCAGAAAATCTTCAACGGCGCTTTTGACTTTACTCTCCGCGTCCATCTCAGTATCTGAAGAAACTTCTGTCATCACACCTGCTATGTAGGAACAGCCAGCAACTAATAATAATACAAGGACTCTTAGTAACATTTTTCTCTATAGAATGGCGAATTAGAACACACTAAGTATTATTATAAATCGTCTAAAAAATAATTCGAGTGCAAATCTAACACAGAAATGTTGTATATGAATTTAAATGCTAAAAATCGCATTTTTTATTTGGTTTACGCCACGAAGGCGTTAAATTGATAAATTTCACTGGGTAAGCTGCCAGAAATACACTAAAACAGCTGCAGTGACTATCCAAATCAATGTTGCTAAACTTAAACAAATCCACGGTGTTAATTTGGTTGCAAAGACATAAACAGTGATTAAATACATTGCATAAGGGATTAATGACCATAAACCAAATAATGCTGTTTTTCTTAAGGCCTCCGCTCCTTGCTCCTGAACCACAATCACATGGGCAATTAATGCAAAAGTGGGAAACAAAGGAACCAATCCCGCAATATAATAAACTTTGCTTCGCGAGAGGATCGCAATAACTAAAACAGCAAGTGCACCAAATAGGCATTTTATTAATAAAGAAATCATAGCAAACTCAATAGGGTTAAGAGTAATTGTACTGATTATCACTCTAAACTACTCACATTGACTAGTTAGCTTTCATGAACAATCCTTTCCCGATCACATATTTAGACATGTGATTTTTTACACCCTATATGTTTATCGATGGTTGAATATTTTTTGCCATTATTCTGATATAACCTCTTTGTATAATGAAACAACTAAAGAGATAAAAATGACAATAAAAATTTCTGTACTCGTTGATAACAACACCCTGATTGACAGCTATTTCTGTGGTGAACCCGCAGTTTGCTACCACATTGAAGCTGACGGTAAAAAAATCCTATTTGATACTGGCTATTCCGACGTTTTCATTAACAATGCCAATATCCTCAATATCGACCTTGCTCAAATTACTGACCTCGTTTTATCCCATGGTCATAATGATCATACATGGGGAATTAATCACCTTATTCAATATTTAGACCGCCGAAATGTTGAATCCCAGCAATCCAAAAAATTGATTTATCACCCAGACGCTTTGCAACCTAAAAGTTATCACTCAAAAGTTATTGGCGCGAATACTCCAAAAAATGTTTTAACAGCCTACTTTGATACTGTTGAAACCAAAGGTGCTTACTCTGTTTCTGAGAATGTGATTTTCTTAGGTGAGATCCCAAGAAATAACACATTTGAAGGGAAAGAGCCGGTAGGTAAAACTATCGATGAACATAACAACAGCGTTGATGATTATGTTCTTGATGATAGCGCCCTCGCGATTAAAACCTCCGAAGGGCTGATTGTTATTACGGGATGCTCACACTCAGGGATCTGTAATATTGTCGAGCATGCTAAGCGAGTCACCAAAATAGACAAAATTGTGACTGTCATTGGCGGATTTCATTTACAACAAGCTTCCGATGAGCTGTTAAACCAAACCAGTGACTATTTTAAAAAACAGAATTTATTGCAGATCCACCCATGCCATTGCACTGACTTGGCTGCCAAAATTCATTTAGCGAAACACGCCCCTGTTCAAGAGGTCGGAGCCGGCATGCAACTCATCTACCCTGCATAAAATAACACTTAATCATGTAGCTAATTGAAATAGCATTTATATTAGCTACATGGCTTCATACTGATTGCCTTTACAAATATATTTATGTTCTTGAGCCCAGATCATTATCGTGTTTTGAGCCTGATAACATTCTCGTCAGCTCTTCACATCGAATAATTTTTCCATTCATCAAATGGAAACAAGCAAATACTTCAAATTCACTCACTGTGCCCTCTTTCTTTATTGCTCTCGCAATATGTTGTGTATGAACACAGTTTTCACCTTCTGCAATTGACTTAATGTCTATCGTGATGCTCTCGGTGGCTTCTTTTAACACTTGCATATGCGTACAGAACTCAGTGAAGTCAATCAATTTCCCATCAACTACTTGCACATAATCCGATGAAAAAAATTGTTTAATTACTACCAAATCCCCAATTTGTTTACCAAGAACCGCTTTCAATGCCTGTTCCACAAATACCATCTTATTCATGCCTATTCCTCTATATAATATTATTTTTTCATTTCTTAATATTATATTTGGCCAACTCACATGACTTTCAATCACACTGCTTTATTAGAATAAAAATAATTCTTATTTACATTAAGCAAATCCATTCATCTAATTTTTATCATCAAAACAAACTTATTGAATTTCATAAGTAGAAAGACTACAACGTAGAGTAATCGAGAAAGATTTCTTTTAAGGAATAATATGAAGCTGTTTAAATCTATTTGGCAGTTTTTTGGTATTTATCAAACACCCGCCGTTCGCTTAACTCATTGCATGATATTTTTATTGGTCATTGGCCAAATTATCATCAGCAATTGGATGTCTGTCAGTAAAAGTGGCGTGATCCCAGCAAGTGGGCTTGCGTATTATTTTACTTGGCTACACATTATCATTGGGCTTTGTTTATTATTTTTGGCGACTATTCTCATTTTTATCTGCCTTTCAAATCGAGGATTTAAATACTTCTATCCTTATTTATGGGGGGATCTCACTCAGATAAAAAATGATGTCAAAAGCTTATTTAATTTAAAGCTTCCCGACAGCTCACCAAAAGGGTTAGCAACAAGTGTCCAAGGGCTTGGATTGGGTGCATTGGCGCTAGTTGTCCTTTCTGGTGTGACTTGGTTTATTTTATGGTGGCAAAACTCACCATTAGCCCCTGAAGCGAGAAATATTCATAAAACACTCACGGGGTTAATCGAAGCTTATATTGTGGGGCATGGTCTCATGGGATTATTGCATTTTATCCTATGGAGAAAAGCACCCCATTAACCTACAGTTAATAGAATGAAGCATCCGTCGTACTATGTTTCTTCAATGTAATTTGCTTTCCATCCGAAATAAGTGTCAATACAAATTGGCACTTATGCGACACGCCCTGCTGGTTATACTCACATTGAGTATCAACAGTTAGCACAGACTGATCGAGCACTTTAACTTCTAGAATAAGATCATACGGCTTAGTTTCATCACTCGTATACCTTACGGAAATCTCTGAAAATAATTTATTATCATTGTAATAGGCAACATTGTATGAGCGATTATTTTCATCATAGTGAAACGTACTGAGCTTAGTTTTAGGTTCCGCGACCCATGAGCTATTAATGAAACCATCAGCATTATACTGGTAGGTTAATTTACCATCGGAGTCTTTTTTAGATAGAATTAAACAATTATTTCCAACTTCCATTTCTACTGGCCCATTAGAATCTTGACCAATCAATTTATTCTTCTCACGTTTAACAGAAAGCTCATTATGTACACTGTTGATATACTCATCTTTTGTACGAGTCATGCTAAAGCTTTCTATACAACCATCCTTTGCTATTTTCAAATCTGACTCATAGTTTATAGAACCATCTTCATTATAAACGACAGATTTAACATGCTTAACATTGCCTTTTACTGGATTAAAATCATACAGTTGAGCCATATTAAAAACAACCGGGTTATATTTATCCATAGGGACTGCACCGGCCTGAAATGGTAAAAAAAATGTTGTTATGCTGGAAGCCAGCGATAAGAACTTAATATTCATGCTGCCCTCTAATTTTTATATTTATTCTGATAGTTAAATTACTATTTATTTTAATGAACTTGAAATTTTATACGTAAAAACACCACCAGAAGGATGCGCCTAATTTTACTGTGCTTACGTTTAAAGTTAAAGGTAGACTACCTCACTGAGCTCAAGAAATTTAGAGCTTAGACGCGCTATCATACAAATGCTCTCGGCCATACTATCTTTATCTCTAACATAAAACTATTTTCATTTAAGTCATACATTTTTAAAATAAGAAAAAACCAGCACAATCTTTTAGCAAAGTGAAATAAGCTGCTAGAATTAATGTAAAGTTTCGCAAGTATGCCTGTTTTTAACAGATTATCTCATGGAAGATAAATTAATTTATTGAGAGTTATCTTACTGTTATATTGAAATATACAGATAATGCTGATTTACACAAATTTAAGTTCTACCTATACTCACCACTCAATTTTTCGTTAAGGAATAAACATGAATTGGTATTTAGAAGTCATCAAGAACAACTATGCTAATTTCGAAGGTCGTGCTAGACGTAAAGAGTATTGGATGTTTACTCTTATTAACATGATCATCATTATGGTTCTATATGCATTGATCATTTCATCTGTTGATTACACAACAGGTGAAATGGGTGGATTAGGAATGATTGCTAGAATTTTATTAGGGATCTATGCGTTAGCCACTATCGTCCCTTCTATTGCTGTATCAGTCCGTCGCTTACATGATACTGAAAAATCAGGTTGGTGGTATTTAATCTCATTTATCCCATTTGGTGCGATCGTATTGCTCGTCTTCATGTGCTTAGAGGGTACTAAAGGCGATAACCGTTTTGGCGCAGATCCAAAAGCATAAAAATAGTGCCCCTTATTAAGTAAGGGGCTTATTTAACCGTCTTTTAAAACTCTCTTCATAGCATCTTTAATCTATTTACTTCAATCCATTAGCCGCTAGTAAAATACAGTTTCCGTAACACTTCTTTTAGGTAACTTTATTGTTTTTCCATTTGATACGATTGTGAGTATAAAATTGCATTTGTGTGCAATATTTTGCTTGTCATAATCACATTTAGAATCGACAACTAAGATTGGCAATCCAAGTGCCTTAATTTCCATTTGAAGATCAAATGGCTTTGTTACGTCCTTGCCGTAACTAATGATACTTTCCGAGAACACAATATTATCTTTATAATATTTTATCGTCTCAGGAAGGTTATTTTTGTTATACGTGTTTTCGCTGTATTGAACTTTAGGCTCTGCACTCATTGAGCCTATAATTATCCCATCATTATTGTACTGATATATTAACTTTCCGTTACTATCAGTTCTGGAAATAATCAAGCAATTCGCAGCCACTTCCATTTCAACTGGCCCATTCGCATCTGAACCCACCAATTTATTTTTTTCTCGTTTGATTGAAAGCCAGTTATCAATGCTATTTAAATATTCATCTTTTTTTTGTTTCATTGTAAAACTATCAACACAACCATCACGACCAACCTTTAACGCAGATTGGTAATTAATGCTTTCATCCTCATTATAAACAAAGGTATTCAATTCTTTGATATTGCCTTTAACTGGATTAAAATCATAGAGTTGAGCAAGATTAAAAACGATCGGGTTATACTCATTTTTTTGAAATGCAGCAGATTGGAAAGAGACGGTAAATAATGCCAATTGAACAATTGAAGCTAAGTATTTGTTATTCATATAATTCTATACCTCAGAATTGCTAATTTGCTGTGTTCTAAATTTATAACTATTCTTTTCTAATTTTTATTTACATCATTAATTTTACTACAAATAATCCTAGTCATATTAACATTTATCAAACTAACTTCCAGCGCCATTTTTTATAAAAAAACAACAAATACGTATAAACACTTATTTGTTAAATCTCTTCACGTTGCATTCAGATAATCTTTAGGTAATAAGATTTACACGTATTTATACCTATTTAATTATTTAAATTTAATAAAAAACCGCACTAGGCGGTTATTGGTTCAAAACGAAACGGGATTAATTAATATAACTTTCAACAGGTTTTAGCGATAAAATAGCGCTTATTTTGTAGCCGGTTTTGCAGAATAGTTTTGCAGGGGTTTTGCAGAAGAATTTTTTTAGACAAAATAAAACGGGAGCTTTTAGGTTCCCGTTATTATTCACACTACGTAACAAATTACATGTGTTTAATGATTGCGTCGCCGAATTCGCTACATTTCAGTAACTTAGCGCCTTCTAATTGACGTTCGAAATCGTAAGTTACAGTCTTAGCCGCGATTGCGCCTTCCATACCTTTAACGATTAAGTCTGCCGCTTCAACCCAACCCATGTGGCGCAGCATCATTTCTGCGGACAGAATGATAGAACCTGGGTTTACTTTATCTTGGCCTGCATATTTCGGTGCAGTCCCATGAGTTGCTTCGAACAGTGCACATTCAGAACCGATGTTTGCACCCGGTGCAATACCAATACCACCAACTTGTGCAGCTAATGCGTCAGAAATATAGTCACCATTTAGGTTCATACACGCGATAACATCATACTCTGCTGGACGCAGCAGGATTTGTTGTAAGAATGCATCCGCGATAACGTCTTTAACAATGATATCTTTGCCAGTTTTTGGATTCTTGATTTTAACCCATGGACCGCCATCGATTAATTCACCGCCGAATTCTTCTTGTGCTAATTGGTAACCCCAATCTTTAAATGCACCTTCAGTGAATTTCATAATGTTGCCTTTATGAACTAAAGTCACTGAATCACGGTTATTATCGATCGCATACTCAATTGCCGCGCGAACTAAACGTTTTGTGCCTTCTTCAGAACATGGCTTGATACCAATACCGCAATCTTGTGGGAAACGAATTTTCGTCACGCCCATTTCATTTTGCAGGAAGTTGATCACTTTGTCTGCTTCTGCGCTGCCCGCTTTCCACTCAATACCTGCATAGATATCTTCTGAGTTTTCACGGAAGATCACCATATCAGTGAGTTCAGGCTGTTTAACTGGGCTTGGTGTCCCTTTATAGTAACGTACTGGACGTAGGCAGATGTATAAATCAAGCTGTTGACGAAGTGCAACGTTGAGGGAACGAATGCCGCCACCAACTGGAGTGGTTAATGGGCCTTTAATAGAAACGCGGTAATCGCGGATTAAATCGAGGGTTTCTTGCGGTAACCAAACATCTTTGCCATATAACTGAGTGGATTTTTCGCCCGTATAAATTTCCATCCAAGAAATTTTACGCTCACCGTTATAGGCTTTTTTAACTGCAGCATCGACAACTTTTAACATTGCTGGAGTGACATCAACCCCAATACCGTCACCTTCAATGAAAGGGATAATTGGGTTGTTCGGAACGTGTAATTTGCCTTTTGAATCAATGGTAATTTTAGCGCCTTCTGCCGGAACTACTACTTTGCTATCCATTAACCTCTCCTTCACTTGCGTATTTTGCTTGTTAATTTTTTGTAAGAGACCTGTCAATACTACTGCAATCTGCGTCGAACGCCAATGATTACTAAGCTAAGCTTTTATGCAGATCGCATTTAACGCATTATCTTCGTGTCCAAACACTCAATGAAATCAAAACAACTTCAATTAAATCATACCATTAAAACAAACATCAATACTCTAAAAAGTCAAATGCTAAGCTAAATAACCACCTAAATACTGAACGGCCTTATTCCATAGCTTATCTAAAATACTCTACCCAAACATTCGTACTGCTCACAGAAATTAATATATTGTCATATTATCTTTATGATTTAATAGATTTAATTAAATTATTCGTACTTAATGGTTTTAATGCACACAAACCAAAATCGCATTGATTTTTAATAATTTTAAATTATTGCCAATTTGATTAAATTCTATTTAAATAAATAATGAAATACCGTAATAGATTAAGAAAGATAAACTTTTATTTATTAAAAATATAATTATTAATTCAAGATAATATAAAAGGTGAATATATGGAAAAGTTATCGGACTTAATCAATCTCAAGCAAAAAATCTTCTTACAGCATCCTTTTTTTCTAAAACCCATCAACCCATCCTTACCCATCAAAGAGTCACTGGCATTTTTACCGAAACTTACATTCTTTATTTTGGCCTTTGGGGACATTAATAAATACATTCTTCCCTTTGAAAATCCTCAAGATGATTTAGAGATAGCGGTCAATAATCATGCTTTAGAAGATTCCGACCATTGGTATTGGTATATCGATGATCTCCGCACATTGCGAATGAATGAGCCACAACTTATTACGGATACCTTGGTATGGTTATGGTCGCCACAAATGGAAGCTAACCGTAAGCTCGTTTATGAATTAATCAGCGCCATTGTCAATCAACCGGCTAAAATTCGCTTAGCTGTCATTGAAAGTATGGAAGCAACAGGGCGTACATTCTTCACTTACGTCAATCAAATCGCTAAATTATCGCCAATACCACTGAAATATTGCGGTGAGATTCATTTGGCTCACGAATCCGGTCATGCCATGGGCAGTGATGCAGAATTAATTGATACCATTAATTATACAGATGAAGAACACGCTCTTTGTGTGCATTTGATAGAACGAATATTTATCGCTTTTTCTCATTTTATCGATGAAATAAATCAATAAGCTATAAATCAATAACACCATAAATCAAGGGAGAGCTGCCTGTTGATTGCTCATATCTCTCCCTTAAATAACCAACCAAGACAGCCTTACTTTATCGCCAAAATATCGCTATTCTATTGCGCATTACATAAATGACTTTCAATAAATAATGATGAACGCACCTAACCGTAACCGCACCAAGCACACATCCTCACCGTCAAAGCCACATCGTTCATTGGCAACGAATTCATCTTCTCGCGTGGCACGCTCAACCCAGCCACGTAAAGTGATTATTTTCAATAAGCCATTTGATGTACTACCGCAATTTACAGATGAGCAAGGACGGGAAACGTTAAAAAACTATATTCCCATCTCTGATGTTTATGCCGCGGGACGTTTAGATAGAGATAGTGAAGGTCTGTTAGTCCTCACCAATGATGGCAAATTACAAGCTCAGCTTACCCAGCCGCAGAAAAAAACAGGAAAAATCTACTATGCTCAAGTAGAAGGCATTCCCGATGAAAGCGCGCTCGCAAAATTTCGTCAAGGATTAACCCTAAATGACGGACCCACCCTACCCGCAGGCATCGAATTAGTCAGTGAGCCAGAATGGTTATGGGCGCGAGTTCCACCGATCCGTGAGCGGAAGAACATCCCTACTTCTTGGTTGAAGATCACGCTTTATGAAGGAAGAAATCGACAAGTTCGTCGGATGACTGCCAATATTGGTTTTCCCACATTGCGATTAATACGCTACGCCATGGGGAATTTTACGCTCGATAACTTATCTTCCGGCGAATGGAAGGAGGTCACTGTTGTTTAAACCCAATGTTACCGTTGCCACCATTGTCCATGCCCAAGGGCGTTTTTTAGTGGTCGAAGAGTGGATTAATAACAAACCCACATGGAATCAACCCGCAGGACACCTTGAAGCCGATGAAACATTAGTACAAGCTGCCGTTCGTGAACTGTATGAAGAGACAGGCATTATTGGTAAGCCTCAGACATTAATTAAAATTCATCAATGGATAGCCCCCGATAAAACCCAATTTATTCGTGTCTTATTCGCCCTTGAACTGGATGCTCCATGTGAAACTCATCCTCACGATGATGATATCAGTGCTTGTCATTGGGTTAGCGCAGAAGAAATTCTGACTAGCCAATGCCTTCGATCCCCTTTAGTTGCCCAAAGTATCCGCTGCTACCAAGAAGGTACTCGCTATCCTTTAAGCGTTTTAGCCGCCTTCGGTGATCATTACGAGTAACATTATTCTCCTAACGCTGGTGCAACAAGGGGGCAACGTGCTAAAGTATGGGGCTTGATTTTTCCGCATTGAGACTATTTCCCATGTCAAATAACAGTACCAAATCAGATAACAGCCAAATTAAGGTCATCGTCGGTATGTCCGGTGGTGTTGATTCATCCGTTTCCGCTTACCTGCTCAAGCAGCAAGGGTATCAGGTGGTCGGTCTGTTTATGAAGAACTGGGAAGAAGACGATAACGAAGAATACTGCACCGCAGCGACTGACCTTGCAGATGCGCAAGCGGTATGCGACAAACTCGGTATCGAACTGCGCACCATCAACTTTGCCGCTGAATATTGGGACAATGTATTCGAACACTTTTTAGAAGAATACAAAGCGGGTCGCACCCCAAACCCGGATATTCTGTGTAACAAAGAGATCAAATTTAAAGCCTTCTTAGAGTTTGCCGCCGAAGATCTGGGCGCAGACTATATCGCAACGGGTCACTATGTTCGTCGCCGTGATGTTGACGGCAAAAGCCAGCTATTACGCGGCTTAGATAACAACAAAGACCAAAGCTACTTCTTGTATACCCTCAGCCATGAACAAGTGGCAAAAAGCTTATTCCCTGTGGGTGAATTAGAAAAACCAGAAGTACGCCGCATCGCCGAAGAAATTGGTTTAGTGACTGCGAAGAAAAAAGACTCTACCGGAATCTGCTTTATCGGTGAGCGTAAATTCCGTGACTTCCTTGGTCGCTACCTCCCTGCTCAACCGGGTCCAATCGTTACCGTTGACGGTGAAACCATTGGCCAGCACGAAGGGTTGATGTACCACACATTAGGTCAACGTAAAGGGTTAGGCATTGGCGGCACCAAAGACGGTTCTGAAGAACCATGGTATGTGGTGGATAAAGACGTTGAAAACAATCAATTGATTGTGGCGCAAGGCCATGAACATCCACGTTTAATGTCTACTGGCTTAATTGCTCAGCAATTAGATTGGGTCGATAGACAAACGCTAACGGAGCCATTGCGCTGCGTGGTGAAAACCCGTTACCGTCAAGCGGATATCCCTTGTACAATCACCCCATTGAGTGCCGAGAAAATCCAAGTCACTTTCGATTATCCGGTTGCGGCTGTTACTCCGGGACAATCTGCGGTATTTTATATCGACGAAGTCTGCCTCGGTGGCGGCGTTATTGAAGCCCGTATTCAGGAGTAAATGTGGCTAAAAACTATTACGATATCACGCTAGCTTTAGCGGGTATCTGCCAAGCAAGTCTGATGGTACAAAAGCTCGCTCATGAAGGTACCTTTAATGAGCAAGATGGTAAAACCATGGTCGATAGCCTGACCAACATGAATCCATCCACCACGCTGGATGTGTTCGGTAATGACGAAGCGAATTTAAAAACCGGTTTAACTGCCCTGCTGGGTATGTTAACCGGGGGTAATAGCGGGATCTCTGCGGAAATGACCCGCTATATGCTTAGCATCATGGCATTAGAGCGCCGCTTAAGCAAAGATGACAATGCCATGAACCAACTCGGTCAACGAATTGAGCAATTTGAGCGTCAAGCCAGCTATTTCGAACCGATGTCTGAAGGTGTTTTTAACGCACTCGCCGGAATTTATGTGGATGTAGTCAGTCCCGCAGGCCCCCGTATTCAAGTGACTGGCTCCCCTGATATTCTGAAAAATACCGTTGTTCAAGCCAAAGTTAGAGCCACATTGCTCGCAGGTATTCGCTGCGCAGTTCTCTGGCAGCAAGTTGGTGGAAGTCGCCTCCAACTGATGTTTTCTCGAAGCCGTCTGTCTAATCAGGCGAAACAAATTTTGTCTCACCTATAAATCTGGAGTTGCTACCAATGGAATTATCCTCACTGACCGCTGTATCCCCGATTGACGGCCGTTACGGTGATAAAGTCAGCGCTTTACGCACTATTTTTAGTGAGTTTGGCTTACTGAAATTTCGTGTGCAAGTTGAAGTTCGCTGGCTGCAAAAACTGGCTGCAACCGCTCAAATCAAAGAAGTTCCTTCATTTGATGCCAACGCAATCGCTTACTTAGATGAAATCGTCGCGAACTTCTGCGAAAAAGATGCAATGCGTATCAAAGAAATTGAGCGCACAACTAACCACGACGTTAAAGCAGTAGAATATTTCCTGAAAGAAAAAGTGGCGCATATCCCTGCTCTACATGCGGTCTCTGAGTTTATTCACTTTGCTTGCACCTCTGAAGACATCAACAACCTGTCCCATGCATTGATGCTGAAAACTGCTCGTGAAGAAGTTTTACTGCCACAATGGCGTCAAATCATTGATAAAGTTAAAGCGATGGCGCACGAATACCGTACTTTACCTTTACTGTCACGTACTCATGGGCAGCCAGCAACACCATCCACTATTGGTAAAGAATTTGCTAACGTTGCGTACCGTTTAGAGCGCCAATTCCGCCAGTTAGAACAAGTGGAAATCTTAGGTAAAATCAATGGTGCCGTTGGTAACTATAACGCTCACATTGCCGCTTACCCAGAAGTTAACTGGCACGAATTCAGTGAAACGTTTGTGACCTCACTAGGCATTCAATGGAACCCGTTCACCACGCAAATCGAACCGCATGATTATATCGCAGAATTGTTTGATTGCGTTGCACGTTTTAACACGATCGTGCTGGACTTTGACCGTGATATCTGGGGCTATGTTGCTTTAAATCACTTTAAGCAAAAAACCATTGCCGGTGAAATTGGTTCATCCACCATGCCACACAAAGTTAACCCTATCGACTTCGAAAACTCAGAAGGTAACTTAGGTTTAGCAAACGCTGTATTAGGTCATTTAGCAAGCAAATTGCCAGTTTCTCGCTGGCAGCGTGACCTGACTGACTCAACCGTTCTGCGCAACTTAGGTGTCGGTTTAGGCTATGCCCTGATTGCTTACCAGTCCACAATGAAAGGCTTGAACAAGTTAGAAGTTAACGAACAGCACTTACTGGATGAATTAGATCAAAACTGGGAAGTCCTAGCTGAGCCAATCCAGACCGTAATGCGTCGTTATGGCATCGAAAAACCATATGAAAAACTGAAAGAATTGACTCGTGGTAAACGCGTTACCGCAGAAGGCATGAAACAGTTTATCGATGGTTTAGAGCTTCCAGAAAGCGAAAAAGAACGTCTGAAAGCGATGACGCCAGCTAACTATATTGGCTATGCAGTTAATTTTATTGATGAAATCAAGTAATCAATAGTTATTAAAATAGGCGGCATTCGTGTCGCCTGTTTTTTTCCTTTCCAAAAAATCTCAGATTCGACTATTTTTCCGATCTGTTTGACTTATATTTAGTTAAGATCTTGTTCCCTATCCCATCTCTTTCTACCATACTCACTATAATATTATCATTTGCATGCTTTCTTTATGTGAGGTTCTCAGATGCGCATTCTTATCGTCGAAGATAACGCCCTACTTCGTCACCATTTAACGGTTCAACTCAAAGAATTAGGTCATCAAGTGGATTCTGCTGAAGATGCAAAAGAAGCGGACTATTTTCTGAATGAAAGCCATCCCGATATTGCAGTCGTGGATTTAGGTCTTCCTGATGAAGACGGGCTTTCCATGATCAAACGCTGGCGCAGCAACCATGTCAGCATTCCGCTTCTCGTCTTAACCGCACGAGAAAGTTGGCAAGAGAAGGTTCAAGCGCTCAATAGTGGCGCAGATGACTATGTCACCAAACCCTTTCAATTAGAAGAGTTGGTCGCGCGGATGCAAGCGTTGATGCGCCGTAACAGCGGGTTAGCCTCCCAAGTGCTTGAACTTGAAAATTTTGTTATCGACCTTTCCCGCAAAGAATTTACGGTTAACGGCGAGTCGGTCAAACTCACCGCATTTGAATACACGATTATTGAAACCTTGCTGCGTAATAATGGAAAAGTGGTCAGTAAAGACTCCCTTATGCGCCAGCTCTATCCAGACGCAGAATTACGCGAAAGCCACACCATCGATGTGCTTATGGGGCGTTTACGTAAAAAAATCCAACAGTTCCATTCCCAAGAAGTGATTGTGACTGTTCGCGGTCAAGGCTACCGTTTCGATGTGAACAGCTAATATGAAACTGAGTAAATTTAGGTTCAAGCCCCTCTCTTTACAGGCGCGTTTTATTTGTGCAACGTCAGCCGTCATCCTTGCGCTAACCCTCGCCTATGGGATTGTGGCTGTTGTGGGTTATTTAGTCAGTTTTGACCGAACCACCTACACCTTACTACGTAGCCAAAGTAACCTAATTTACAGCCTTGCTCAGTGGCAAGATAATAAAATTGATATTCGCGTTCCCCCAAACTTTACGTTGAACAACCCCTCGTTGATCATTATTTATGATAAGAATGGGCAAACCGTCTGGCGCCAACGTGAAGTCCCCAGCGTCGAGCGTCTTATTCAACTCGACTGGTTAAAAAAGAATGGGTTATACGAAATTGATACTGATTTCGATGAAACGCGTCAATTAATGAATAATAACCCAGACTACAGCCATCGACTCAATGATATTGATAATATCGATGAGCCATTAACGCACTCCGTTTCAGTTAACCAGTATTTAGAAACTGAAACCATGCCAGCACTGACGATTGTTGTTGTCGATACATTACCTCAAGACTTACAAAGCACTGGCGTTGTCTGGGACTGGTTTGGTTACGTGTTACTCGCTAACTTTATACTGGTGATCCCACTGTTATGGCTCGCAGCCTATTGGAGTGTGCGCCCCATTAAGTCACTGATTTCGCAAATTAGTAGCCTTGAAAAAGGCGAACGAGAAACGTTGGATGAAAACCCGCCAGCAGAGCTGCGAGGCCTAGTGCGAAATTTGAATATTTTGCTGAGCAACGAACGCAAGCGCTATAGCAAATACCGCACTACATTGTCTGATTTAACTCACAGCCTAAAAACGCCTTTGGCGGTGTTACAGTCCACATTGCGGCTCCTACGTTCCGGTAAGCAAATGACCATCGAACAAGCAGAGCCTATCATGTTGGAACAGATAGGACGTATTTCTCAGCAAGTTGGCTACTATTTGCATCGCGCCTCGAACCAAGGGGATGAAAACCTGATGCTACGGGAAATTGCATCGGTGCCGTCTATCTTAGATAGCCTCTCTAGCGCACTGCATAAAGTGTATCTCAACAAAGGTGTCTCCATCACCGTCGATATCTCCCCTGAAATCACATGGCTAGGCCAGCCTAATGATTTTATGGAAGTGATGGGCAATGTTATGGAAAACGCTTGTAAATATTGCCTTGAGTTTGTGGAAGTCACCGCGCTTGTTGATCATGATAGCCTAACCATTTTTGTGGATGACGATGGTCCTGGCGTTCCCGAAAGTAAACGCAGCATGATATTTATGCGTGGGCAACGCGCTGATACCCTGCGACCGGGACAAGGTTTAGGGCTATCAATTGCGGTGGATATCATCGACCAATATGATGGCGAAATCACTATTTCGGATAGTCCACTTGGTGGTGCTCGCGTCGCCGTCACCTTTAGGCAGCAAGCGGTGATTGAAGATGCTTAGGCCTTGAATTGAGATAGCTAGGCATAAACGAAGATAATTCGTTCATCCGTCAATGAAGATGGCTAATCTGTGAACTGACGCCCTCTAAGCCCTGTTTTACAATCCATTTCCGGTATACTATTTAGGAAGTTTTGTCATAACTAGGGAACAATAAGATGGATTATAAACTGAATCTTGACTGGCAGAGTTTTCTGGACAGTCATTGGCAGAAACGACCTCTGCTTATCAAACAGGGTTTTACGCGTTTTATTGATCCTATCTCGCCTGATGAACTCGCGGGATTAGCGATGGAAGATGAGGTTGATAGCCGTTTAGTCAGTCATCAAAACGGCCTCTGGCAAGTTGCCCACGGCCCATTCGAGAGCTACGATCATTTAGGTGAAGAAAACTGGTCAATCTTGGTTCAAGCGGTTGACCACTGGCACCACCCAAGTGCCCAACTGATGAAACCTTTCCGTGTCCTTTCTGATTGGCGTATGGACGATTTAATGATCTCCTACTCCGTTCCGGGTGGCGGTGTAGGCCCTCATCTCGACCAATATGATGTATTCATTATTCAAGGCGAAGGTCGTCGCCACTGGCGTGTTGGGGAAAAAATCCCAATGAAACAACACAGCCCACATCCTGACCTACTGCAAGTACAGCCTTTTGACGCCATTATCGATGAAGAGATGGAACCCGGCGATATCCTGTATATCCCGCCTGGATTCCCACACGAAGGTTATGCCATTGAGCCATCACTGAATTATTCTGTCGGTTTCCGTGCACCCAATGCCCGTGAATTAATGAGCAGCTTTGCTGATCATTTAATCTCCAATGAGTTAGGTAGCTACCGTTACAGCGACCCTGATCTTTCTTTCCGTGATAATCCGGCTGAAATTTTGCAAGGCGAACAAATTAAGTTGCGCGAAATGATGGAATCACTGATTCATGATCCTGAGCTATTCCGTAAATGGTTAGGTGAATTCATTTCTCAATCACGTCACGAGCTGGATTTGGCACCGCCAGAGCCGCCTTATGAACAAGATGAGATTTATAATTTATTGAAAGACCAGCAAGAAACCCTATATAAACTCAATGGGTTGCGCGCTCTTCGTGTTGGTGACCAATTCTTTGTTAATGGTGAGTCTTTAGAGACTAAATGCTATGAAGCCGCAGATAGCCTGTGCCGTTTCGACTCCGTCAACCATGCAAATCTTGGTGACGCGTTAGACGATGTCAATTTTATCGCCTTAATGACAGCATTGATTAATAGTGGATATTGGTATTTTGACGACTAATTATTCCTATAATTAACCGCCAAAAAACAGCAAAATGCCCCGAATGTCATCACCTCACATCGGGGCATTTTTATCACTAATTTTTATATTAAGAACGTATCAAAACTATTTATCAGTATTACGTTTTGCATGGATAGCCGTTAATTCCGCAATTCGCATAATCACGCTCACCGCCTGCTCCATGCCTTCTTGAGTAATAAACTCATGTTTACTATGGAAGTTATAGCCACCAGTGAAAATATTCGGGCATGGTAAGCCTCGGTATGATAACTGCGCACCATCCGTTCCTCCACGGATGGGCTTGATAACAGGTTCAATATCGCAGTCCAGCATCGCTTGTTTAGCTAATTCAACAACATGCGGATATTTCATCACTTCTTTATGCATATTGTAGTAGCTATCATCCAATGTCAGTTCGATATAGCAGCTTGGGTGCAGCCCTTCACCTACTTTTTCCGCGATGCGAATAATATTTTTCTTTCTCGCTTCAAAATTGGCTAAGTCAAAATCACGGATAATGTAGTTCATTTCCGCTTTTTCCACGTTCCCCTTAATGGACGTTAGGTGATAAAAACCTTCATAACCTTCCGTATTTTCAGGGGTTTCATCCGGCGGTAACATGGAGTGAATTCGCGTTGCTAAACCTAGCGCATTAACCATCACGCCTTTGGCACTACCGGGATGGGTATTGTTCCCCACAATTTTGATGGAGACGTTGGCCGCGTTAAAGTTTTCGAATTCGAGTTCACCAACGCCACCACCATCAACGGTATACGCCCAGCGAGCATCAAATTCTTTAAAATCGATATGTTGTGCACCACGACCGATTTCTTCATCTGGCGTAAAGGCAATACAGATTTTTCCGTGTGGAACATTTTGCCCTTCTAAACGCACAATCGCGGTAATAATTTCTGCGATACCCGCTTTATCATCCGCCCCTAATAAAGTTTTGCCATCGGTCATAATCAGCGTTTTGCCAATCATTTCGTGCAATACAGGGAACATAACGGGGGATAAAACTTCATCACCAATACCCAGAGCAATATCGCCACCACGATAATTCTCAAGCACTTGCGGGCACACATTTTTGCCCGAATAATCTGGGGCGGTATCCAAATGCGAAATGAAACCTATCGCAGGCACATCCCAATCAACATTGGATGGCATGATAGCCGTTAAACAGCCGTGTTCCGACAGCGTCACTTTTTCAAAGCCAAGGATATTTAATTCTTTGGCTAACGCGCGGGCAAATTTTAGCTGGCCTGTGCTACTAGGTACTGTTTTTGCATTCAGTTTTGATTGTGTATCAAACGCAGTGTATTCAAAAAACCGCTCCAAGAGTTTGTCCATACTTCCTCCCCCTAAATATCAATGGGGATATTATGGGAAAGATCACAGAAACAATTATTGTTTCAAATCAGATTTGCAGCTAAAGAGTGAGGAAGATAACTAATTAATTTAATTTATTGTTCATTTTGGGCTGCACTTTTGGATAACGCAACGCGTTAAGTACTATGTTATATAATGACTATCTTATATAACTAAATGCGCTATAGAATGATTTCTAAGGTGGGAATACGATGGCAAAAACATTTTTAATTTACGGTGTCAGTAAAGGGTTAGGTAAAGCATTAGTTGAAGGAGTGCCTGACCAAACTGATACTGTGTACGGTGTTTCTCGCACTGAACCACCTTTCGGTGATGCGCAATTTCACTGGATACCTGCTGATCTTAGTGACACTCAATCAGCCTCAATCATCAAAAAGCAGCTAGGCGAAAAACCCATTGATACCCTCATTTATAATGTCGGCATTTGGGAAAAGCTCGCCTTTACTGAAGAATATGATTTCGAGTCCACCAGCGATATTGAATTACTCACCATGATCCAGACCAATATCAGCGCCTGCCTGTTGAATTTGAAAGCACTGCTTAGCAACTTGCGTTTAGGTACCAATAGTAAAATTATTTTAATTGGCTCTACGTGGGGGCTGGATAATCATAATGGTAAAGAAGTCACCTTTAGCGCAACCAAATATGCCTTACGCGGGATTGTACAATCACTGAGAGAAACCTTGCGCCAAGATAATATTGGTATTTCTATTTTGAACTTAGGTTATCTCGCCACGGAATATCCGTTATCTATGCCAGTTAGTGAGGTGATTGAAAAAAGTGAAGGTGCGTTAATTCCGCTGCAAGATGTGGTGAATGCGGTGCGCTTTATTCTTAGCACCAGCAGCGCCACCTGTGTAAAAGAAATAACCATGCCTGCTATGTTAGATGAGAATGTTTGATATCTACCATAAAAAAGGGAGCTAAAGCTCCCTTTTATCTTTATTCTTCGCTGTTTAACTTTGCCAGCAAGTCATCCACATATTCACTAACCACTTTACTCGCCAACCCATAATGGCGCTCTTCAAATTCGCTTTCCACTTGGCTTGGTTCTAAATTCAGTTGTACCGTATGAGCACCTTGTAAACGCGCCTCATGTACAAACCCTGCCGCAGGATAAACATGCCCCGATGTTCCGATGGAAATAAACAGCGTGGCTTCCCCAAGTGCTTGGTAGATCCTGTCCATTTCAAACGGCATTTCACCAAACCACACAATATGCGGGCGTAATGGCTGTGGGAACTGGCAGCAATGGCAACGCTCTTCTACGGATAAATCACCTTTCCATTCGAGGACTTGGTTTGACCAATTACAACGCACTTTTAATAATTCACCGTGCATATGCACCACGCGCTTGCTACCTGCACGTTCATGTAAATTATCAATGTTTTGCGTCACTAGCAGAAATCTATCCCCGAGCACTTGTTCTAATTTTGCTAATGCGTAGTGCGCTGCATTAGGTTGAATATTCTCTTGTTGCAGCTGTCGACGCCGTTCATTGTAAAAGCGCTGAACTAATTGCGGATCACGGGCAAAGCCTTCAGGCGTTGCCACATCTTCCACACGATGCTCTTCCCATAAACCATCTGCTGAACGGAAGGTTTGAATCCCTGACTCTGCAGAAATACCCGCACCGGTTAATACAACCACGTTAATGTTTTGCATACTGAGCAGTCTATTATCAATGTAGTAAGAACGATTGCGAAGTCGCTGACGGCGTTTACATTTATTTTTACTTATTTTTTTCAATCTACGGCGAAATCGCAACATCGGAAATTTCCTTTCATCCTTGCAGTGAATTTGTCGGTATAAAAAGTGAAAGTATAAACATGGTAAATTATGTTATTTATACATAATTTGGATAGTAACATACTAAAACCCTTCATCTCCTGCAAAGTAAAACAAATATCTCAATAACCTCGATTTAATAACTTTTTTATCATCAAAAAGACATTTTTTTCACTTTCAGATGACAAAAAACTTTATCCCCATCACACCTAACGGCTAAAATAGCCGCCATCTCACTATTTTGATTTCTCTTATTTGAAGGATTTCCATGGAAAAGTTTTTTGAAAGAATGATGTACGCTTCACGTTGGATCCTAGCGCCCATTTATTTGGGGCTATCACTGACATTGCTGGCGTTAACCATCAAATTTTTCCAAGAAGTATTTCATATTCTGCCCGATATTTTTAACATTCCAGAATCTGATTTGATCCTCACGTTGCTGTCGCTCATTGATATGGCGTTGGTGGGTGGATTACTGGTGATGGTAATGTTCTCAGGTTACGAAAACTTCGTCTCCCAATTAAATTTGTCTGATCATCATGAAAAGCTGAATTGGATTGGAACCATGGATGCAACGTCACTGAAAAATAAAGTGGCAGCCTCCATTGTCGCCATTTCATCCATCCACTTATTGAAGATTTTCATGAACCTCAAAAACGTCGAAAACGATAAGTTGATGTGGTATGTGATCCTTCATTTAACCTTCGTGCTATCAGCGTTTGTAATGGGTTATTTGGATAAAATGACCAAGAAAGCCAAGTATTAATCTCTCTCAATACACGCGATTCGGCATAAAACAAGGGAAGCTTACCGTAGCTTCCCTTTTTGTTTCCAAAATTATTTTTTCAAAAACGGTAAAATATAGCTCATTAACTGCTCAGGACACTCTTCTGTCACAAAGTGGCCACACTCGCCAAGCATCGCTCCTTGTAATTGGGTTGCTCGCCCTTGTAATGTCAATTGCGGCGCATCCCGGGTTGCCTGATCCGCCCCTATCGCCAATACCGGCATAGTGAGTTTTTTTTGCGCTCGCAGTTTATTTTGCTCAATCGTCTGTGGAATAGCGCGATAATAGGCAAAACCTGCCCTCAGCCCACCCGGTGAAGCATACGCATCAATATACGTCTGTGCGGCAACGCGATCACGACGATATGCCCAATGATCAAAAATAAAGTTAAGATACTCACGCTCTTTACCTGCTGTCAGCGTTTCCGGTAAATCTCGCACTTGGTTAAACATAAAATGCCAGAGGAAAATATTCTCCTCAGGATCCACAAAAATACTCGGTGCTGGCGCTAACCCCGGAATAACCGCTTCGGTTAAGGCTATCTTTTTCACGTCTGCGGGATAATCACTGGCCAGCGCATACCCCACCCACATGCCAATATCATGCCCTATCACTGAATAGTGAGTATGACCTAGTTGCTTCATCATTTCGTGTAATGTAGTTGCGGCAGCGCCCGTATCATAGCCATTGTCTGGCTTATCAGAATACCCTGTTCCCAGTGGATCGACAGCAATAGCGGTATAACCATTAGCTGCGAGCTCCGTCATCACATAGCGCCATGTATACCACGTTTGTGGCCAGCCGGGGATCAATAAGACCGGCTCCCCTTCCCCTGCGGTAACATAGTGAAGGCGCTGCCCGTTCACTTTCACATAGTGATGTTGAAAGCTAGCTTCATTCGCCTCAATGGTTGGAAGCGCAGCACTTTTGGCTGTTTGAGTTAGATTTCCTGCTGCTAACGTCGCTGTTACTTGCAAAGAGAGCGTCATCAGGGAGACGAGCAACACCTTTTTAAATACCGAATTCATATTTGTTCCATACACTTTTATGTGAGTAAAAAAGCCACTCATTCACGAGTCGCATTAATTGTTTGTCGATCAACAATAAATAGGTTAAAGGTTTTTTTAATTCTTTGTCAATCGATAAACAATAATTATTTGTCATTCGACAAAGAAGTGATAGTATGAACGCATTCTCATTCAGCGCATCATTATCATGTTTTAGGGGGACCATAGTTATGGCGGGAAGACCGAGAGAGTTCGACCGAGACGCAGCATTGAATAAAGCTAAGCTTGTCTTTTGGCAGCGCGGTTATGAAGGCACGTCGATGTCAGATTTAGTTTCTGCTCTGGGCATCGCTTCTGCTCGCATTTATGCGGCGTTTGGCTCGAAAGAAAACCTATTTCGCGAAGCTATCGCCCTGTATCTAAGCCAAGAAGGCGCTTTTGCAGATACCGCGTTACAAGAACCAAATACACGTCTAGCGATAACGCAGTTATTAACCCAAGCTGTCGAAACTTACACCCAACAAACGCATCCACAGGGGTGCATGGTTGTTTTATCATTGACCAACTATGCCAGTGAAAATGAAAACATTATGTCTTGGCTGGCGAGTTACCGGAAAGCCCGTACCATCGCCATCATACAACGTTTAAATGAGGGCGTAACTCAAGGGGATTTACCCAAGGAAACGAATACCCAAGCACTTGGCGATTATATATCAACACTATTTCACGGCATTTCGATTCAAGCTCGCGACGGGGTGAGTAAAGCGCAGTTGCTCGCGATGGTTAACGTTGCTATGACCGGGTTTGATTCTTTTATAACAGCATCAACTACCCACTGATTATCCGCTTCAATTTTAGGAAAAAATCGCTATGTCCTCATTCGGTTCATCTCGCAGTCATGCATGGGTTTGCACATGGCTTTCAACATCTCAACCCACCACCGGTGAGGCATTTCCGTTTCCATTGGAGATCCCAACCTTATTGAATAACCAAACCCTACAGCAAACACTGCGCATCACATTAGGCGGACAACAATTACGCCTTGTGTTTTCGAATCGTTATGGCTCTCAACCCTTAGTGCTGGGTGAAAATGCCATTGTTGTAAACTCACCATCTGGAAAATCATGGAGTGCGTCTGTTCTGTTTAATGGGCAATCTGGTGTTTCTATCCCCGCAGGACAAGTGGTGTACAGTGATGAAATCATCCATCCTATTGACGATTTGTCTGAAGTCACCCTACGAACCTATCTACCGGCCCCTACGCTTGTAGAGACCTTTCATTGGGATGCGCGACATTATTCTCAATTAACATCGGGTAACGGCGTTCATTCCAAAACGACGAAAGAAAGCCTGCCAATTAGTTCGCGTTTATTATTAGAGGCTGTTGAAATCCAGAATCAGGCGCCAAGCCAAGCGATTGTTGTCATTGGCGATTCCATGGTGGATGGCAATGGTGTCGAAATGGGAACTTATCACCGTTGGGTGGATTTTCTTGCTGAGCGTACCGTTTCTCAACACACTGCGGTGATCAATGCGGGGCAATCGGGCTCCCGTTTACTCAAAGATGGAATTGGCATCAGTACATTATCTCGCTTTACTCGGGATGTTATTGAGCAAGCTAGCGTAACCACTTGCGTTGTACAAGTGGGTCTCAATGATATAGGGCTTGCTCAAACTGCCCTCGCGCCTGCGGATATGACGCCTTCCGCTAGCCAGTTAATTGAAGGTTATCGTCAGTTACTTGATATAGCGCATCAGCATAATATTCGCGTCGTCGGCGTCACTCTTGTTCCGTTACGTTGTACAGACGAATATGGATTAGATAACTTCTATACCCCCGAAAAAGAAGCTATTCGCCAAGAAGTGAATGAATGGATACGCACTAGCGGTGAATTTGACGCATTAATTGACACTGAGCAACTTGTGCGCGACTCACAAAATCCTCAGCAATTAGCATTAATCTATGATTCCGGTGATCATCTCCACCTTAACCACGCAGGACATCTGTTGGTTGCGAATTCGATTTCCCTTGATACTGTTATTGGAGTTTAAAACAGTCATTAGCATTGAAAACCTTATCATTGAAAACCATAGGTACGAGAATAGCTTTTCGTACCTAATTATTCCGCTATTCTTTGATACGGCTTAACATTATCTTTAGCCACGCCATCATTCCCTATGTTACTATCCACCTACCTAATCTATCATTTAAAACAGCCTTGGATAACAGAATGAGTGACCATTTTGTCGGGAAATTTGAAGCCGAAATTAAGTTCAAACTACCCAATTCTGACACTTTTCTTAAGCAGCTTATCAATGATAACGCTGAAGCATTTACCGTAAATAATCATGAAGTTGATGACTTTTTTGATTATCAAGATGGGCACTTAGCCGCACAAAATATCAGTATGTCCGTGCGGGAGATGACGCCGTCTGGGATCAAACTATGGATAGTCAAAGGACCAAGCAGCTCCGAGTGTAAAGCGATTGATATTGCAGACTGCCAACATGTCAAAAATATGCTGAGCACTTTGGGATATCAATGTTACCTAACGATTGCGAAACAGCGCAGCATCTATTTCCTGGGTGATATTCATATCACCATTGATTATTTAGAAAGTATTGGTTGGTTTGCTGAATTTGCGATTATGACGGACGATGAGAGTGAGCTAGACAACTTATATACAAAGTTACTGTCTACAGCGCAACATTATGGTTTTACTGAAGCATTAATTGAAACCCGCAGCTACAAACAGATGTACCTAGAGAGTTTGATGAAATAGCCTTAGATAACATGATGAAATAAGGCGCGACTGTTGCCACTCGCGCCTTGTTGATTACTGACCGCTTAGAATACGGGCTGGGTCTAACTTACTTGCGCGTCTTGCTGGATACCAGCTGGCTAATAAGCTCAGAACAACCGTGGTGAACAGCACGTAAATCACATCCATCACATGCAGTTCGGAAGGCAGGAAGTCAATAAAGTAGACATCCCCTGATAAGATAGGATGACCGATAATCACTTCAAGTCCCTTAATCATCGTGGTTAAATTCAGGGAGATTAATACCCCCAGCACCACGCCGATAAGTGAACCAACCAGCCCCCCGATTAACCCATACCACAGAAAGATAGCGCGAATTTGCCTATCTTTTGCCCCTAATGTCCTCAGAACCGCAATATCGCTGCTTTTATCTTTGACTGCCATCACGAGCGTGGAGACGATATTAAAACAAGCGACCCCGATGACTAAAATCATCGCCAAGTACATGACACTGCGAACCACCTGAATGTCGTTGTACATATAGCCGTAATCACCTATCCAGCTTTTCACCACCACATGATGCATGGTTTTCAGCCCAGCGTCATACACCACTTTATCGGCTTCGAAAGGATCTTTCGCTTTAATTTCAAAACCGCTAATGCCGTTTCCATAACCGAGATATTCCTGTGCATCCGCCAGCGGAACTAAGGCGAGCTGATGGTCGAGTAACCCACTTAAGCGGAAAATCCCCGTTACTTGGACACGAATACGCTTAGGCTGCTGAATTTTCATGCTGTCATCGGTATTCGGGATCATAATAGTCACCCAATCCCCGACTTTCACATTCAGTGAATTCGCTACCCCTTGACCTAAAATGATCGACTGTTTACCCGCTTCAAAATGTTGCCACGCATCATTTAAGATAAACTCTGGCAATGCACTGACTTGGGACTCCGTCTCGTGAGACACGCCCATAATCTGGATGGCTTTCAGGTTCGCGCCGCGCTCAAGTAGCCCCGTGAAATTCACATAGGGGCTGACCCCTTGAACACCCGGCGTTTTGCGGATCACATTTTGGGCGAATTCCCAATCTTGATAAGGGGCTTCAACGGCGTAGATTTGCCCGTGAGGCACCACCGAAAGCACGCGGTTATTCAGTTCTCGCTCAAAGCCATTCATGGCGCTTAAGCCGATAATTAATACCGCAACACCTAAAACAATCCCGAGGGTCGAGACAATCGATACCAAAGACACCATGCCTGTCCTACGGCGTCCTCGGCTAAATCGCAATGCCGCTAATAGCGTCAGAGGCATTTTAATCATTACATTGCCCCCAACGTAATTTCCTGTTGCAGATGACCATCACGCATTTCTAAACGGCGGGATAAACGGCTCGCCAGTTTCATATCATGGGTGACCACTAAAAATGCGGTTTTTTGCTTACGGTTTAACTCACCCAATAATTCAAAAATCGCATCCGCATTACGCAAATCGAGGTTACCTGTTGGCTCATCCGCCAGCACTAACGCTGGGTCATTCACCAATGCACGGGCAATCGCAACACGTTGACGCTCACCACCGGATAATTCAGATGGACGGTGATTGGCTCGGTGCTCTAACCCTACCGCTTTTAACATTTCGGTGGCTTTCGCAAACGCCGTTGCTTTCGCCACACCGCCAATTAACAGTGGCATAGCCACATTTTCTAATGCCGTAAAATCAGGCAATAAATGGTGGAATTGATAAATAAAGCCTAGGTCTTTATTCCGAATAGCCGCACGCGCATCAGAAGAAAGCTGGTTAATCTGCTGCCCACGGAAAATCACATTACCTTGAGATGGCGTATCTAACCCGCCAAGTAAATGCAATAAGGTACTTTTACCGGAACCGGAGCTACCCACGATAGCCATGGTTTCGCCTTCATTCATCGTGAAGCTGACATTCTTTAACACTTCTGTGGAGAGTGCGCCTTCTTGATAAATCTTGCTTAAATGTTCACAGACCAGAAGTGGTTGGTTATTCATATCGTAAAGCCTCAGCAGGTTGTACCGCTGCCGCACGCCAAGAAGGATAAAGCGTCGCCAGCAAAGAAATCAGCATCGCGCACAGCGCAATAATTAAAATACCCGGATAATCGAGTACAATCGGGAGTGCCACTCCCCGTGGTAATAAGCCAATTAGCGGCATAATTACGTTCAGTTGGCTCGACAGCAGCGTGCCCAATACGGTACCAATCAATGTCCCGATAATGCCCGCGCCCGCACCTTGGATCATAAAGATAGTCAGGATTTTGCTACGCTTGAGCCCCAAGGTTTTCAAAATCGCCACTTCGCCTTGTTTTTCCATGACTAATAAGGATAACGAGGTAATGATGTTAAAGGCCGCTACCGCGATAATCAGGCTCAGTAGCAAGCCCATCATGTTTTTTTCCATTCTCACTGCTTGGAAAAATTCGCCTTTACGCTCACGCCAATCTGTCCAAACTAACCCTTCTGGCAGTGTCTGTTTACTCGCCACATCCACTTGCAGAGGTTCGTCCAGATATAAACGCCAGCCAGTAATATTTCCTGTTGGATAACGTAGCATTCGCGCTGCATCAGGCTGAGCAACAATCAATTCGCTCGTATCCGCTTCGCCATTGGTTTGAAAAATACCCGCAACCGTAAATAAACGCTGGCTAGGTATACGCCCCATTGGGGTTAATTGGCTCACCCCGGGGATAATCAAGCGCACTTGGTCACCGCGTTTTACGCCGAGGGTTTCCGCCAGTCGATTACCGAGAAAAACGTTGTATTCGCCATCGACTAAATCACGGCGATCCCCGCTTATCAGCTTATCGAGTAACAAGGAAGATTCATCGGAACGAATTCCCCCCATCATCCCCACCCCCACGTTAGTTCGGCTTTGTAAAACCACTTCCGACTGAACAATCGGCTCGATTTTCTTAACGCCTTTGAGGTTTTTTAAGTCCGTGATGGGATGTTGATTGGGATCGATATTTCCGGTATTTGAGGTCAATATGGCCTGTGGCATATAAGCAAGTATGCTATCTTGTAACGAACGTTCAAAACCATTCATCACAGACGTCACGGTAATCAATGCCGCAACACCAAGGGTTATGCCTATCGCCGACAAGCTGGACACAAAACGTCCAAATTTATCGACCGCGCGCCCACGCATATAGCGCAGACCTATAAAGAGTGAGACAGATTGATGCATGAAAACGTAATGTCCCTGTTGCCAAAGCGAAGTGTTCAGGGATAATAAAGGGTACGATTGATGAATGGAACCACCCAACCGCGCTTTTGTGGTTTTTTTTATTATAAATACTATTTGTTTAGATCACTTTCAGACTACTCAATGAGTTCTGTGGGTCGTTTAATTAATTTTTAATTGCCTAACTAATAATTAATTAACTAGTTAGCTATGAGAAGCTGAATATTTCTATGTCGTCAAATTATCGTTATGAACTGCCCAGTCGTGCTGGAGATGTCCGCCATTTAGGCTGCTTAATTGGTGCTGCAGGCCCCTTAGAATGCGCAGAAATGATTGAACGCCATCAAGGTCCTGTCGTGATTGTCACACGTGATATGCAAAACGCATTACGCGTTCGTGATGAACTTCAACAGTTTACCCAACATCCTATAGAGACACTGTCGGATTGGGAAACGTTACCCTACGATAATTTTTCGCCGCATCAAGAAATCATTTCTCACCGTTTATCCACTCTATACCGATTGCCAACCCTGCAAAAAGGGGCGCTGATCCTCCCCGTTAATACCTTAATGCAGAAAGTGTGCCCTGCTGATTTTCTAACGGGACATGCCTTGGTGATGGCTAAAGGCGATAAACTCTCGCGCGATAGTCTACGAGACGAGCTGGATAAAGCTGGATACCGCCATGTTGAGCAAGTACTTGAACACGGTGAATATGCCATTCGCGGGGCATTACTTGACTTATTCCCAATGGGTAGCGACCTGCCATTTCGTATCGACTTTTTTGATGATGAAATTGACAGCTTACGTACCTTTGACGTTGATACCCAACGCACCTTAGAAGAAGTTAGTGCAATCAACTTATTGCCTGCTCACGAATTTCCGACCGATAAAGACGCTATCGAGCGTTTTCGAAGCCAGTGGCGCGAACGCTTTGAAGTTCGCCGTGATCCCGAACATATCTATCAGCAAGTGAGTAAAAATACCCTACCAAGTGGGATTGAGTATTGGCAGCCACTGTTTTTCGCTGAGCCATTGCCTTCTTTATTTGAATATTTACCCGCTAACACCCTATTTGTTTCGCAAAATCTGCAAGAACCTGCAGAACGATTCCAACAAGACGCTCAACAGCGTTATGAAAGCCGTGGCGTTGACCCAATGCGCCCATTACTTCCCCCTGCCGAGTTATGGTTAACCGTCGAACAACTGAATCAGAACTTAAAAAATTGGCCTCGGGTGCAGCTGTCTACGGAAAAGTTACCGAAGAAAGCCGCCAATACCAATTTAGACTATCAGCCACTTCCGGATATTAGCACTCAAGGGCAAAGTAAAAATCCACTGGAAAAACTGCGTCAGTTCACCGAACAGTTTGATGGCACGATTGTGTTCTCCGTGGAGAGTGAAGGACGCCGTGAAACGGTGAGTGAATTACTCGCACGCCTGAAAATTCGTCCTGAAATTATCAGCAACTATTTTAGTCAAACCCAAGACCGCTTTGCCATTACGATTGGGGCGGCTGAACATGGTTTTATTCAACCAGAAAGCCACCGCGCATTAATTTGCGAAAGCGATTTACTGGGTGAGCGAGTCGTACGCCGCCGCAGTGACCAACGCCGCACCATCAATACTGACACGCTCATTCGTAACCTTGCAGAGTTACGCCCGGGTCAACCCGTGGTTCATATTGAACATGGTGTCGGCCGCTATCAAGGCTTAATCACCTTAGAAGCAGGTGGTATTCCCGCGGAGTATTTGATCCTCACCTACGCAGGCGAAGATAAACTGTATGTCCCTGTCTCTTCATTACATTTAATTAGCCGTTATGCGGGTGGTGCCGATGAAAATGCGCCGCTGCATAAATTGGGTAGTGACAGTTGGGGACGCGCTCGCCAAAAAGCGGCGGAAAAAGTGCGGGATGTGGCCGCTGAACTTCTGGATATTTATGCTCAGCGAGCCGCGAAAGCAGGCTTCGCCTTCAAACATGATAAAGAGCAGTATCGGGAGTTTTGCCAAGGTTTCCCATTCGAAACCACCACTGATCAAGAAATGGCGATTAACGCAGTATTGAGTGATATGTGCCAGCCACTAGCAATGGATCGCTTAGTCTGTGGCGATGTGGGCTTTGGTAAAACTGAAGTCGCCATGCGCGCCGCATTTTTAGCGATCAACAATAATAAGCAAGTGGCTGTACTGGTTCCTACCACGCTATTAGCCCAGCAACATTATGATAATTTCCGCGACCGCTTTGCGAATTGGCCAGTACGTATCGAAATGCTATCGCGTTTTAAAACGGCCAAAGAGCAGCAGCAAATTATTGCTGAGGCCGCTGAAGGCAAAGTGGATATTTTGATTGGTACCCATAAATTGCTACAAAGCGATATTCAGTGGAAAGATCTGGGTTTGCTGGTGGTGGATGAAGAGCATCGTTTCGGGGTTCGTCATAAAGAGCGCATTAAAGCGATGCGCGCTGACGTGGATATTCTGACCTTAACGGCGACGCCAATTCCACGCACCCTGAATATGGCAATGAGTGGCATGCGAGATTTATCGATTATAGCGACCCCACCCGCTCGCCGCTTAGCTGTAAAAACCTTTGTTCGCCAATATGATGATTTAGTCGTGCGCGAAGCGATTCTGCGGGAAACGTTACGCGGCGGTCAGGTTTATTATCTTTATAATGATGTGGAAAATATCGAAAAAGCCAAAGCGCGCCTGGAAGCCTTAGTACCTGAAGCGCGATTTGTTGTCGGTCATGGGCAGATGCGTGAGCGCGAACTTGAGCGAGTCATGACAGATTTCCACCATCAACGGTTTAATGTCCTGATCTGCACTACGATTATTGAAACGGGTATCGATATCCCAACGGCGAACACCATCATTATTGAACGTGCTGACCACTTCGGTTTAGCACAATTGCATCAGCTACGCGGTCGTGTGGGTCGTTCCCATCACCAAGCCTATGCTTACCTTCTGACGCCGCATCCAAAAGCCATGACCACCGATGCACAAAAACGCCTCGAAGCCATTTCTTCCCTTGAAGATTTAGGGGCTGGCTTTGCACTGGCGACCCATGACCTTGAAATTCGTGGTGCTGGCGAACTATTAGGTGAAGACCAAAGTGGGCAGATGACCACCATCGGCTTCACCTTATATATGGAGCTACTCGAAAGTGCGGTCGATGCACTGAAAGAAGGACGCGAGCCATCCCTTGAAGATCTCACCAGCCAGCAAACTGAAGTGGAACTGCGCATGCCAGTACTGCTGCCTGATGAGTATATCCACGATGTGAATATTCGCCTGTCTTTCTATAAACGTATTGCCAGTGCTAAAGACCAGACCGAACTGGATGAGCTGCGTATCGAGCTGATTGACCGCTTTGGGACTTTACCTGATGCAGGTAAATTCTTGCTATCTACAGCAGGCATTCGTTTACAAGCACAAAAACTGGGCATGAAACGTATTGAAGCTCATGAAAAAGGCGGGTTTATTGAGTTCAATGAACGCAACAAAGTCGACCCGATGTTCTTAATCAGCTTACTGCAAAATCAGCCAAAAACGTTCCGCATGGAAGGCCCTGTCCGTTTGAAATTCTTCCACGATTTAGCCGACAGAGCGACGCGTTTAGACTTTATCAAGCAGCTAGTCGCTGATTTTGATGAGCATCAGCTAGCGCCATAAACCAGAAATTGACAACAAAAAAGCCATCGATTCATGATGTTTCGATGGCTTTCTTTTATGTGGTTTTAACCAATAAATGACTACTTTTTATTATCTATAGAATGACCTATTGTTTCTAAGTGCCCCAGTGCATTGCTATTGCCCTGCGCCGCAGATTTTTGGAACCATTCTAAGGATAGGTGAGAATCACCGGATAAATGCTCACTGGTTTCATACATCATTCCCATCATATATTGCGCTTGAGAATGCCCTTGGCTAGCGGCTTTCAGATACCACTCAATGGCTTTTTCCTCATTCTCTTCAACCCCTTCCCCCACATCATACAGAGTACCAATTTCGTACTGCGCATCGAGGTCGCCACTTTTGGCTTTCAACATGAGTTCATTAAATGAGGGAATATTGCGCGACGTGAAACCTAAAAATTCCAGTAATTTTTTAAGCATAGTTTCTCTTTCTACTCAAACATTCCAAAGGTATTTTTGCCCGTTTTGACTTCCAGTACGGTAGACGGCTGGTAAGCTTTTGGTAGGTCATCTGGCTTCATACAGTAGAATGGCAAAATACTTTTTGCCCCTTCGCGCAGGGTTTCGCATGCTGCTTTACTGGACATGGTTAAATCTAACTGCCCATTTTCATTGAGAGGAATAAACACCGTTGGCTCATACGGCATTCTCACCTTACCAATCGTATCGCCAATACGGTAAATTACATCATAACCCACAATAATCTGCTCTAAACTTTTGGTGATCACACACGTTCTTGGTTCATTGCTCGAAAATGGCGGTAGCGACCTTCCTTGTAAGGATTGGATCATCAAAATGGTTCTGCATTCGCGTTGTGCGGGGTGCCAGCGAGATAACGACTCTTGCGTGAATGTGCCTAGAATACCCGTGACCGAACAGTTTTCATGTTCCACCATACGCGTTGCTCTAATGGGTTCGGTAGATAAAACAGTGGCAATTTTCACTTCGTCACTGCGCACAAAAGAGAAATAAACGACAGCAATTAGGCAAACAACAACGAATGCGGCTAACAACAACTTAATTTTTAGCTTCATCGCTTGCCCTTTTTTAAATAGTGAATGTGTTAGCTATTGTAGCTTATCTAGTATCAACTACATTAATTACATACAATAAATATGGTTTTTTAGATTAGTCTGAGTATGAGACATACATCTTATTTACTTACGCGTAATAAGTTTACCGCGAATAGTCGTAAATAATTAACTAAATCCATTTCAATATATTACATAAAATATAAAAGCCATCTATTTATTTGTTTTATAACAAAAAAATAAATCCTACCAATTAATGAGTATCAAGAGTGATTTAAATTAAAAATATGTCGCCTTTTTGTATTAAATCACACTTAACCCAAACTCATTAGGGTAATTAGCTGACTTTATGGCGTCTATTTAATGAATAAATATTTAAAATATATGTACCGCTTTAACTGGGTACTATTATTCTAAATACATCTTTATTCTGATTGGAGGATACACACGATTATTCACTAATAACCGTATGTATCCTTGCGATTGCAGAACCGAAAAAACGATAACTACAGATTAATGTAATTTCAGTTTAGGTCGAATAATACGGTTAATGCTGCCAACCAGCATCATTAAGCCCGTTTTTATATAGCCATGTAATGCAATTTGGTGCATGCGATATAGGGAAATGTAGACGAAACGCGCTATACGCCCTTCTACCATCATATCTCCACGCATTAAGTTCCCCATCAAGCTACCTACAGTACTAAAGCGAGATAACGAAACTAATGAACCATGATCTTTGTAAATGTAGTTTTTCAGTGGCTTATCTTTCATTAATGCCACGATATTGTCATAGCAAAGGCTTGCCATTTGATGAGCTGATTGCGCGCGTGGTGGAACAAAGCCGCCTTCCGGTTTTGCGCAAGACGCACAGTCACCAATCGCGAAAATTTTATCATCCAACGTGGTTTGCAGTGTCGGCTTAACCACCAATTGATTGATACGGTTGGTTTCTAACCCTGCAATATCTTTCATAAAATCAGGTGCTTTGATCCCTGCAGCCCACACCATTAAGTCCGCATAAATTTTGCCATCTTCTTTGGTATTTAAGCCATCGGCATCCGCGCTGGTCACCATGGTTTTGGTTAATACTTTCACGCCCAATTTATTCAATTCTTGGTGTGCAGCGCTTGAAATACGTGGAGGTAGCGCAGGTAAAATACGCTCGCCCGCTTCCACTAGCGTCACATTTAACGCATCAGTGTCTAACCCTTTAAAACCATAGCTCGTTAACTGCTCCACCGCATTATACAGTTCAGCAGAAAGTTCCACTCCCGTTGCCCCACCGCCGACAATAGCGATATTCACTTTTTCTTCCGCATTATCACGTACTGAATAACGCAAGAATAAATTCAGCATTTCATCGTGAAAACGGTGAGCTTGTGCAGGACTATCAAGGAAAATGCAGTTTTCTTTTACACCTGGGGTACCAAAATCATTCGAGGCACTTCCCAACGCCATGACTAAAATATCGTAATCAATTTCACGCAATGGCACTAACAGCTCGCCGTCTTTGTCACGCAATTCACCGAGAACCACTTTTTTATTTTCTCGGTCAATATTCGTAAGGGAGCCTAATTGGAAGTGAAATGCATTGTGACGAGCATGGGCTAAGTAGCTGATAGCATCAACACCATCATCCAGTGAGCCTGTTGCGACTTCATGAAGTAATGGTTTCCATAAATGACTTGGATTACGGTCAATCAGCGTGATATCCGCACGTTTTTTACGCCCTAATTTACGTCCTAAACGTGTTGCCAGTTCTAAACCACCAGCACCACCGCCTACAACAACGATTTTAGGTTGAGTTAAGGTCATACGCCCCTCATATAAAATATATTAATGTTATTTAAGATTTCTAATAACAAAAAACTTAAATAACACTAATTCGCCATGTTTTATTTTGTTTGGGTTTGAAGAATATCACGCTTGGGTATTTGGTCATACCAAATGTTGATGCAAATCAATTTAGTTGATTATTATGACAACGATCACGCTCGTCAAATCATTTTTTGAAAAAAAAAGAAACGAGTCAGCTTTATTTAACTTAGAGACAAAAAAGCCCGAGAATGGCGTTATTCTCGGGCTTGGAAACCTAGCATTTTGTGAGGGTATTTTACTTCACTTTCTTAATACGCTCGTCCGTCGGTAACTGAATTGGCGAATTATCTTTGAAGTATTTCATAAGCGCTTCGTTATCCGGCAAGCTATAGATACGATCTTTACCTTGTTTAAAGGCAGAGAAACGGCTACCACCAGTTGCCAGAAATTCATTGGCAGCGACACGATAGCTTTTTTTCATATCGATTGGCTTGCCATTTAATTTCATGGAACCTGCAATCACTTTATCACCTACCGCACGACTATCATCCCATTCGTAATAAAAACCGTGGGAAACTGGCATGACTTGCGGGCGTTCACGATCCCACTGTTGCTCTAACGCTTGTTTAATTTGCGCTCCAGTTAATGATTGCGTAACGACCACATTCGAGAAAGGCTGCACCGTAAAGATATCTCCGTAGGTCAGTTCCCCTGCTTTAAGATCAGCACGAATACCACCGCTGTTCATAAAGGCAATTTGGGCGCCGCCCGCATCTGGAGTAGCAGCAGCATATAATTGAGCATCCGCGATAATCTTACCTAATGTTGAATCGCCACCCGCCGCTAATTTCTTATCCGCAGGCGCACTCAACGTACCCATGACTTGCTCAGCAATCGGTTTAGAAATGCGTTCATAGTTTTGGATAAAACGGCTTAATTGTGGGTCTTTCTCATAACGGCTGGTTTCAACCGGAATATTTTTCGCATTAATACTGACGATATCGTTGGTTTTTCTATCAATTTCAATATTCAATTGAGACAATAATGTCCCGTTAGATTGTGCTGAAATAACTTTTTTACCATTAATATCACAGTTATACGCTTGATGCGTATGGCCGCTCACCACAAAGTCCACATCGGCATCGAGCTGCTTAACGATCTCAACAATAGGTCCTTTGATGTTATCGCAACGGTTAATATCTTTAACCTTGGTATCCACTTGCTGAGTTGCCCCTTCGTGGATCAACACACCAATGCTACGAATACCTTGCGCCTTAAGCAATTTCACTTGTTGGTTAATGGTTTCGGCTTCATTTTTAAACTCTAAGCCCGCAGTACCACTTGGTGTAACGATGGCTGGCGTTCCTTCCAGCGTTAAGCCAATAAATGCCATTGGTACGCCATCAAATTTCTTAACGTAATAAGAAGGGAATAGCGTTTCACCGGTCTCTTTGACAATCACGTTCGCGGCTAAATAGTTAAAGTCAGCCCCAGCAAAAGACTCTTTACCCACACAGCCTGCGGTTGGATGGCATCCACCATTTTGCTTTCTCAGTAACTCGATTTTACCTTTATCGAACTCATGGTTACCGACAGCACTGGTCTCAAGACCAATTGCGCTAAGCGCTTCAATAGTAGGCTCATCGTAGAACATCGATGACAGTAATGGACTCGCGCCCACTAAATCCCCTGCGCCCACAATAATGGTGTTGGCGTTTTCCGCTTTTAATTGCTTGACCAGTGTTGCAATGGATTCGATTCCACCGAGTTTACCATCCCCCGGCGCTTGTAATGCACCGTGGAAATCGTTAATACCAATGACTTGAACTTTGACGGTATCGCTCTGTTTCGTGGCACAGCCTGCTAATAAAGCACCTGATACCAGCAATGTCACTAAACTGATTTTATGATTCATCTATTCATTGCCCCCAATTACATTTTAAAGCGATAAGTGGTTGTCATCGAACCGGACAACGAATGTGCGCGACGCGACTCACCATCATACAGTTTTGGAGTGGAGTTATCAGACTCTTGCTGATGGTGCCAACCCATACCGCCACTTAATGAAACTGACAAGTTCTCAGTTGGCTTCCAGTAAGTAAATAAGCCAACCTGACCTTGTTTTAAACGCTCACCTGAGTAAGAGAATTCACTGTAGTTACTATTAGCCCCGACTGACCACGTTGGGTTAACTTGATATTCTGCTTTTAATGCCAGCATGGTTTCGCCATCACGCACATAGTCGATATCTGCATAAGCTGGTGAGTTAAAACGTCCACGGGTGTTACCAATTGGGTTACGCGCAAATTGCCCTACACCATTAGTTTTATGTGCGGTGGTATGCGTGATACCTGTCATTAAAGTCCATGGCGTTTCTGGAACGCGCCACTCAATTTCACCCGCATAGTGCCAAGCACGCTTATCAAAGTTTTGTTTGCCGCGTTTGGTATCTGTCGATGTACGTTTACCATCGCTACCGTATTCATGACCATAAATTTGAGAAGATAAGGTGATATCTGAGTTTAGTTTGTATTTGATCTCTAAGCCTTGTTGACGGAAAACATCATCCGCCTGACCAATAAAGTAAGAGGCTTTCAATGGTTTGGTGTTGTAGTTAATGCCACCCGTAACCACATGGTTGATATCATGATTGACACCATTTCCGTCACGGAAATACATTCTGTCAATATTCGGGCTATCACGACGCATTACTTTGCCATCAAGATAGAGTAAATCTAAGTTCCAATCGCTAATTGCGGTGTTGGTATAATAACCATTATAGGTGTTTAAAGATAAACGCTGGGAGTTGGTAAAAATACCTGTATTTTTCAACGTGAACCAACCCGCTTTACCTTTGAAATTAACGGGTTCAAAGTCTAATTTGAATTTAGCGTAACGTTGACCAATTTTGTTATAGCCTTTCGCTTCACCATCATCGTTATATAAAATCGCTCGGGAGGCGAAGTCTTTACTTGCCGCCAGTTTGATCGCGCCATAATAAGAGGCATCAAACCCGATAAAATCGGCAAAATATCCGGATTGGTAATCTAACTGAATATTCTGACCCCAAGCTTGTGCAACTTGTTTTCTGTAACGCTGCTCATTGGCATCGTAACGGTTTTCTGACTTTAGGTATTTCCACATATTTCGTGTAGAAAGCTCTAACTCAGAGTCTGCAACAAATGAGTTTTCCTTGATGGCATTTTCCCAATCGCCAGCATTAGCCCCAAACGCAACGAAACAAGATGGAAACAATATTAACGCTATTTTTTTGACTTTCATTTAAATTAAACCTAGTCGTGATTATTAGAATATAACTACCCGCACCCAATTTTTATTGGGCGTTATGACACCTTGCTATCTTTCAATAAGTAACAATTTTATTTAGCTTTAATTACTGCAATAGTCTTTAATGATTATTTAATTTAAGTAGCATCCTCTATTCTTTAAGCACAATTTATTTTCTGAGCATTAAGAATAAAATTTAATTATTTTATAAGTCGAAATAATTAATCCAAACATACGGATTTGATTTAAGTTCACACTATGATTTCAGACTTATTTGGGCAATATTCAACCGCACTCTTAAGGAGTGTTTTGGGTTGATATTCATAATGAAAAGTATGCTAACGTAATTTTGTGTCAATTAACACGATCGGTGTCACAACAAACTAGATGCATTGCAAATCACACATCATTCGATGTGATATTAATCACTTTATTGGCTATTACATCTATTAATTGAATTTCATATTTAAACAATAATTTTGCTATTTTAATCGCCTATATTTTAATGAAATGTTATTTACTAAAGTGAAATAACATTTTTATTTAAACCAATAATATTAAAGCATGACCTAGCTCTCCATTTTAAATAAATGGCCAAGTCAATCATCCTGTTTTTAAGCAATATACTGGTTTGATCAGTCACAATGGAGATTATTTATCACATATAGATAGATTATTTAACGCCAAATTTTTATTTGAACTAGGAATTATTCCTAGTAAATTCCATGTGGCAGCCAATATTGATGCGTGTTTTTTACACATATATTGAATATAGATACAGTATTACTAATCAAATAGGACAATCCCTTTCCTTGTTCCTATTCAACTTATACCAATAAGGTTACCCGTAACTTATTCAGTGAATTTAAGATAAAAAAAACCGATGGGTTATTATCCCATCGGTTCATTTTCAACACGATTTAATTAGCGGCTACGGTGTTCTTGCCACTTTTCATGTAATTCGACTAATTGACGGTGACTTTGCTTCCAACGATCCACAGATTGTAGCTCATTCAATGAATACTGGCGGCCACTGTGATACAGCTTAGAAGCGCGGCTGTCATTTTGTTTCGGTAGGTTATCCAGTACGCTCACCGCACCTTCACGATTATTACAAACAAGGATCATGTCGCAGCCCGCATTCAATGATGCTTTCGCTCTTTCTGGATAACTGCCCATAATGGCAGCACCTTCCATCGATAAATCATCAGAGAAGATAACGCCATCAAAACCAAGCTGCTCACGTAATACCGATTTTAGCCAGAATGGTGAACCACTCGCAGGACGATCGTCCGCTTGAGTATAAACCACGTGAGCTGGCATAATCGCATCAAGCAATTCACGCTGAATAAAGTCTTTAAAAATAGACATGTCTTTGCCGCGAATTTGCTCGAGTGGGCGGTCATCTCGTGGCGTTTCTTTATGGGAATCGGCTTTGACGGCGCCGTGCCCTGGGAAGTGTTTACCTGTGGTTTTCATTCCTGCGCTGTGCATACCGCGAATAAAACGCTCTGCCATCACCATTGCAATTTCAGGATCTGCATGGAATGAACGTTCACCAATGGCGATGCTTTCATGTCCTAAATCCAGTACAGGCGCAAAGCTAATGTCGATATCCATAGCAATCATTTCTGCCGCCATTAACCAGCCTGCTTCTTGTGCTAATTTAGCGCCGTCCATCTGGTTGTTCAGTGCAGCAAAAGCTTGCGCGGAAGGTAATGCGGTAAATCCATCACGAAAACGCTGTACACGGCCACCCTCTTGATCCACTGCAATCAATAAACGGTGTCTTGATGCATCACGGATTTGTCGCACTAACTCACGCAACTGTGCCGCATCATGGAAGTTACGGGTAAATAAAATCAACCCGCCTACCAGTGGATGAGCTAAAATTTCACGCTCTTCGTTGTCCAGTTCATAACCCTGAACATCCAGCATTATCGGACCCATAACATGCCTCACTTGATTAATTTTCACAAATTCTCGTGTATTCACGGAGATTTTATATTGCCCAATCAAAGACCAAAATAGTCTCGTAATGGGGAAGAATCATTTAAAAACTGCGCTTCTTGACGCTGGCACCACTGAACTTCATACCACATTAACGTCATGTATTTGACCCATGGCTCCCATTGTAGGCAGCGCTCTGCTAAACGCGGTTTATCTTTATAGGCGCCATAGGTGTGGCAATATTGCGTCAAAAAATAATCTCGTTGTTCTACCGTCAAGCTATTGAATTGAAAATAGGTTTCTAGGGACAACCCAATATCGGTATTTGCTGCATATTCCCAATCCACTAGCATTTTTGGCACCCCTTGCTCACACAGCACATTGCCCGGGTGAATATCCATATGGGCGGGTGCGAGCTTTAACACCTTTGGCATTGGCGTGCGGAGGAAGCGACGATGTATTCGCTTCCAGCGTGCAGAGACTCTTTTATTATCAATTAAATAGCCGTAATGAGCAATCTCATTACGTAACGGTAATCGGTAATTTAATACGCCATGATTATGGAGCTTGGCAACGACTCCTGCCAAGTTTTTTTGAAATTCAAAGGAAAGAAATTGTTCGCGGCTAGGATGATCTCCATCAACCCATTCCAATAATAACCAATGGGCATTCCGCCCAATGACTTGGGGGGAATAAGGAAAATCTTTCAGTTGCTTAAGAATATGCGCTTCTTTGCGGCGATTAACATACAACGCATTTTGCGCTTGCCCATCTGAGCGGGCGATTAATTTAATGGAGGGAGCCGTGTCTTGGGTTTGAATAGAGTCTCGATATTCAACTAAATAGCTGCCACCCGATAACCCCGCTAATGGAGAGACTTCCCAGCATGATGCTAAAACTGCTGGGAAGCATTCAGAAAGTAATGCAAACAGTGATGATTGATTACTCAATACTCTGTTTTCCAGACCACACAATTTCACCGGTTTGCACTTCCATTAACTGCATTTCAATGCTGCGTTCTTTGGTAGAGCCTGACATGACACTGTAAATCACATATTGCGCTTGGACATAACGCCCTAAACCAATCGCTTTACTACGAGTGACCAGACTATCATCCTGTGACAATCCCAATGTTTTGCGGGCTGCACTGACGACACCTTGAGGAACCACTTTAAACTTATTGGTTTTCATGACTTCATTGGTTAATGCAGCCGTTACTGCCTGTGAAGGCAAGCTTCCACTGGTATTATTTTTGACAGAATCAACCAGTAAGACTTTGCCACTTTCAACGCCATCATCCGCCACCATTTTATTGACTAAAGGCTGTAATGCCCCAGCCCAATCAATGGTTTGCTGCTTTGGTGGCATCGGTACTGTGTCTGTTGGTGGTGGCGGTGTTAATTCCGGCTGCTTTTCAGGCTGTTTCGGTGTTCCACCCGGTTCAACAGGAACAATTGGGGGTTTAGGCCCTTGAGGGACTGACGGACAACCTGCCAAAATAAATGCTGCTGCTGCGACCAATAAGATCCGTTTCATTGTGACTCTCCAGCCGTTGAAGGTAAGAAAACATAGATACGCGCATTACGTGCAAGCGGAGATGTCGTGACCTCTTTTAGCATCACTGACGAATTAGCAGGGATGACTTGAGGTTGACTCTTTGTTGAATCCACTCTCAGTCCTTGCTCGTCATACCAAAAGATACGATACATCACAGTCACCGGTTTCTTTTCAATATTGCTCATATTGATCGTTGCGGTCGCCGTTACGCTACCGACCTTAATCACCGGTTTTTCTACAATCACGCCCGCGGCTAGCACGGAAGGCTCCATCACGATGCGCTGCTGATCATTAAATGATAACCCTGTTTTTTTGTTCCAAGCACAACCACTGAGAAACAGCATAAGTAAGCCCAGTGTGGCGACGTATTTTAAGGTTGATGCAGCGCGTTTCATGATGAATTACTTAGCCAATAATGGGCCTAATGGACGTCCACCCACTAAGTGCATATGAATGTGGAAGACTTCTTGTCCTGAATGTTTGTTGCAGTTCATAATCAGGCGATAGCCATCTTCTGCAATCCCTTCTTCTTTCGCAATTTTCGCCGCCACGGTAAATAAGCGCCCTAATGCCAGCTCATCATCAACCGTCACATCATTCACGGTTGGAATTAATTTGTTCGGAATGATCAAAATATGCGTCGGCGCTTGTGCCGCGATATCACGAAATGCAGTGACCAGTTCGTCTTGATATACGATCTCAGACGGGATTTCACGTCGAATGATTTTACTGAAAATAGTCTCTTCTGCCATGACAAATTCCTTAATAATTTAATAGTTATCTATTTATTGCCCAGCGCGTAAATGGAATAAACGGTTGAAGTTTTCGGTGGTGATTTGTGCCATTTCCTCAACACTCACCCCTTTCAATACAGCCATATACTCCACCACATCACGTACATACGCAGGTTGGTTCTCTTTACCACGATGCGGTACTGGGGCTAAGTAAGGTGAATCTGTTTCCACTAAAATTCTATCCAATGGCACAACTCGTGCAGCTTCTCGGATCTGTTCAGCATTACGGAACGTGACAATACCGGAAAAAGAGATGTACATCCCTAAATCCAGTAAATCGATAGCCGTTTGTTGGTCTTCCGTAAAGCAGTGCAACACACCGCCACACTCGTCAACTTTCTCTTCGCGTAAAATAGACAGTGTATCTTCTCGAGCGGAACGAGTATGCACAATCACTGGCTTATTCACTTGACGACCAATGCGAATATGCTGACGAAATGACTCTTGCTGCAGTGCCGCATTCTCTTGCTGATAATAGTAATCTAAGCCCGTTTCACCGAGCGCGACCACTTCACTCCCCGCCGCTAATTGCGCCAACTTTTCAAAATCATAACCTTCATCCAAATTTAGTGGATGAATACCGCAAGAAAACGCGACATTGTCGCGCTTTCCAATTAACTGTTTCATGCTTTCAAAACCTGGCAAGGTGGTTGCCACGGCTAACATAAAGCCGACATCTCGTGCAGATGCCTTTGCGATAACATCATCGACGTTAGTGTGTAATTTTTCATAATCTAAACAGTCGAGATGGCAGTGTGAATCAACAACAAACATAGTCTACTCTTTTTATCTTGAAGGCGAAGCGAATAACGCTTCCCAGTGTAATAATTGGTTGGTCAGGATCAATTCCTGGTTCAGCGCAGGCACGGTTAATAGCTGATAACGACACGCTTGCCACTGGCTATACACATCTAATAGCTGCGAGCTGCTCATGGATGTTGCCAACAAAGTGACGCACGCCATTTTATCTTGGTTAACAACATACTGTCCTGCTTTTTGCTGCAATTTTATGCCATCGGCAATTAACCCGAGTAGCCAATTAATGCATTCAGGCCCATTGTCGGTATTTAACGCTGGCAGAAGCTTTAAAAAATCTTTCTGACGTAAGCTCTGCTCTAACTCGTTGCACAATAGCAGACGTCGTTGCCACTGCTCCGGCTCAAGCAACTGTAAAGCAGCAACAGGCGCGCCTTGGCACAAGGTTAACGCAGTCACAGCATCCTCTACGGATAAACCCGCCTGCTGTTTTTGCAGCCAATACAACGCAACTTGCTGGTCAGGCGCCGGTAAAAAGTGAGTTAAACTGCGACTTCTTAATGTGGCCAGCAAGCTATCTAATTTTTCACAGCCTAATAAAAAGTAGGTCTGCCCTGCGGGTTCTTCTAAGGTTTTGAGCAGCGCGTTAGCCGCAGCATCCGTCAATACTTGTGCATCGGGAATGGAAACGACTTTTGCACCACTTTGCTGCGCATGACCACTTAATGTATCAGTTAGCTTACGAACCGCATCAACACTGATGGTCGTTTTCCCTTTTTCAGGTTCTAGAACATGATAATCAGGATGTGTACCTGCCAACATTAAGCGGCAACTATGGCATTCTCCACAGCTTTTTAAACCATCTTTATTTTGGCAAATCAACCAACGGCTCACACCATAGCTTAATGCTTCAGCCCCATTGCCCGCTATTGAGTGAATCAACAACGCGTGGTGTCCACGCCCTGCTTGATAAGCGCTAATTAATTGACGGTAAGTTTCATTAAGCCATGGATACCAATTCATCATTAGTGCCTTATTTTGCCAGCCATGTCAGTAATGTGCTGCGAATATCGGCTTGCACTTGTTCAATATTTTGACTCGCATCGATGGTTAAAATAGTGTCATCTGCCGCAGCCAGTTCTAAATAACGCGCTCGGGTGCGTTCAAAGAAAGCCAGCGATTCTTTCTCAATACGGTCTAATTCACCGCGAGAACGAGCCCGTTGTAAACCCAATTCTGGCGGTAAATCTAAATAAAGAGTCAGAGCTGGTTTAAATTCACCAAGAACTAAATCTCTTAATGAGGCCATTAAATGGCGATCGATTTCACGACCACCACCTTGATAAGCTTGGGAGGATAAATCGTGTCTATCACCAATAACCCATTTTCCTGCTGCAAGTGCAGGTTTGATGACGGTATCAACTAACTGAACACGTGCCGCGTACAACATTAATAGCTCAGCTTTGTCGGTGACTCTATCACCTTCAATGCCTTGCTTTATCAATTCACGTAGTTTTTCCGCAAGCGGCGTACCACCCGGTTCACGGGTAAATACCATATCATGGATGCCAGCTTGCTTTAATGTGTCAACAACGGTGTTGATTGCCGTCGTTTTACCCGCACCTTCTAATCCTTCAATAACAATAAATTGGTTTTTCATTTCGTTTATCAATTCTTTTGCTCAATTTGTCGGTAAACCTTAACAGCGCGGTTATGGTCATTAAGATTGCGACTAAAAGTATGTCCACCTGTACCATCGGCGACAAAGTATAAATAATCTGTTTTTGCTGGGTGAGCCGCCGCTTTTATTGAGGCAAGGCTCGGCATGGCAATTGGCGTTGGTGGTAAACCATCAATTTTATACGTGTTATACGCGGTGTAGTTATCTAAGTCACTGCGATAAATTTTACCACGATAGTTTTCCCCTAACCCGTAGATAACCGTAGGGTCTGTTTGTAAGCGCATGTTTTTCTTCAAGCGATTCACAAATACCGAAGCAACCTGTGCACGTTCGTTGTCCACGCCAGTCTCTTTTTCAACAATCGATGCCATGATCAACATTTCATAGGCATTCTTATAGGGTAGATCTTTATCGCGACCTTTCCACTCTTCTTCCACCGCGGCTTGCATACGTTTATAAGCACGCTTGAGTATTTCAACATCACTGGTGCCCGCAGTGTATAAATAGGTATCAGGGTATAACCAACCTTCAAGGTTATCACCCTCTTTAAAATCCAGCATGGCATAAAGCTCAGTTGGCGTAGCATCTTGAGTCTTATGTTGCATATAAGGAGCGTCACGCAAAATATTGCTCCAATCCGCCAGTTTGTTACCTTCAATAAAACGAATACTAAATTGTGCTTCTTTGCCACTGGCAATCAACGCTAATAATTGCTCCACCGTCATGTTTGGCTGTAAGCGATAGGTTCCCGCTTTGAACTGAGCTAATTCAGGCCGTGCTTTTAGAAGAAGTTGAAAATTATGTCCCTCTTCAATAAATTTTTCCTTGATAAGCAACCCTTCTAAGGCCACTCGCCCTGTCCCAGCAGGCACAGTAAAGATTGTCTCTTGGACAACGTTGATAGGCTTTTTCGCATAATCAAGAACTTGGCGATATTGCAGATACACCACAATCGCGCCGATAACCGCAAGGACAAAGACAATCAGTGTTATTTTTTTCGCTAATTTCATTATGGGTCACTTAAATGTATTTTTTGTCGATGAATGATAAGAGTTAAATGGTTATCAGCTTTAAATTTGTCGCTGTAATAGTAAATACTCAAACAGTTCTCTTGATTGATAACTGATTGTTTTATCCTCTGAAAATCGGATGCTTTTCACCGGTAAAACCGGCATTAAAGCATTGCAAATAATCACTTCATCACATTGAGTCAAAATGGCAGGAAAGCGCTCGACTTCTGCCAGATGGTACTGGCTATTATTGAGCTGCGCTATGATCTTTTGTCTCATTAATCCATTAACGCCGGAGTGACTAAGAATAGGCGTATAAACATCACGCCCTATACGCCAAAAAATATTGGCGCTACAGCATTCAACAATGACGCCATTTGTATCCAACACCACGGCTTCATCCAATTTAGCATCGTCAATTTCTTGGCGGATCAACACTTGCTCTAAGCGATTTAAGTGCTTCATGCCTGCTAAGAGTGGATTGCGGCTTAATGGAATTTGGCTGAGCAACAACGATGCCCCTTGGCACTGTAATGCTGCGTAGTGTTTTGGGAAAGGCGAAACCATTACGATGATTGTCGGGTGTTCAAACCCTTGAGAGCTATAACCTCGACCACCCTGCCCACGACTTAACATGACCTTCACCACAAACTCTTCATCAGTTTGTTGTTCACAAATCTCTTCAATATGTTGCGTCAGTTGTGGCCAATCTATCACTGGTAATTTGAGTCGAGCGGAATCTTGCTGTAAGCGTAAAATATGCTTATCTAACATCTTTGCTTGTTGATTCACGCCATGGATAGTCGTAAAGCAGCCATCACCAAAGGCGATAGCGCGATCGGTAATATCAATTTGTTGACAAGAAACCCCGTTAACCCAATAAGTCATGACCATTTCTTATAATAAAAGCTGATAAATCAGGCAGTAACATAGTGTGTAATATCATAAACTAAAGCAAAGAGTACTGCAAAAAGAAGGCAAAAATAAAGCCCCAGCATCAAAGACACTGGAGCTTAGAAATGCACGGTATTATTGATTATTCCGCGTGATAGCGACGGAAAATTAAGGAACCGTTAGTACCACCAAAGCCGAATGAGTTACACAGAGCATACTCCATGTTTTCAACTTTACGGGCTTCACCAGGAACAAAATCAAGCTTACAACCTTCATCAGGATTATCTAAGTTGATTGTTGGTGGAACGATTTGGTCGCACAGAGACAGAATAGTGAAGATAGATTCAACTGCACCCGCTGCACCTAATAAGTGACCTGTCATGGATTTTGTTGAACTGACTAATACTTTTGTGTCTTCGCCAAATACAGAGATAACCGCTTGCGCTTCCGCTAAGTCACCTGCTGGTGTTGATGTACCGTGAGCATTGATATAGCCAATATCACTTGGCTTAACGCCTGCATCGTTTAGCGCATTTTTCATCGCTAATGCAGCGCCTTCACCATTTTCTGGTGGTGACGTCATGTGGTAAGCATCACTGCTCATACCAAAGCCTGCGATTTCTGCGTAAATTTTCGCACCACGCGCTTTAGCATGTTCATATTCTTCAAGTACGATGATCCCTGCGCCATCACCAAGAACAAAACCGTCACGGTCTTTGTCCCATGGGCGACTAGCCGCTTGTGGGTCATCATTACGGGTTGATAATGCACGCGCTGCACCAAAGCCCGCCACACCTAATGGTGTTGTTGCTTTTTCAGTACCGCCAGCCAGCATTACGTCTGCATCGCCGTACGCAATCATACGTGCTGCGTGTCCAATATTATGAACGCCTGATGTACAAGCTGTTGCAATTGAAATGCTTGGACCACGGAGACCATACATGATGCTTAAGTGACCAGCAGCCATGTTGATAATTGTTGAAGGTACAAAGAATGGGCTCACTTTGCGAGGACCACCGTGTAACATCGATTCACAGTTGTCTTGAATGAGACCTAACCCGCCAATACCAGAACCAATCGCTAAACCGATACGAGTAGCATTGGCTTCTGTTACTTCCAATCCAGAATCTTTGATGGCTTGATAACCAGCTGCAATGCCATACTGAATGAATGGGTCCATCTTCTTCGCATCTTTGCGAGAGATGTCAAAATCTTCGTAATTGAAATCTTTTACTAAGCCTGCAAATTTAGTTGCGTGGTTAGTAGTATCAAAATGATCAATTAGGCTGATACCACTCTGTCCGCCACAAACAGCTTTCCATGATGAATCAACTGTATTGCCGACAGGAGATAACATGCCAAGTCCGGTTACAACTACACGACGCTTAGACACGTATGTCCTCCAAGGAGGGAATTAGTTACAAAAGAAACATAGGCGATCGAATGATCGCCTAGATAAGTTTTACCGCTATTACTCAGATGCTTTGACGTAGTCAATTGCAGCCTGTACTGTAGTGATCTTTTCAGCTTCTTCGTCAGGGATTTCGCAATCGAACTCTTCTTCCAGAGCCATAACCAGTTCTACTGTGTCAAGAGAATCAGCGCCCAAGTCATCAACAAATGAAGCTGTATTCACAACTTCTTCCTCTTTAACACCCAGTTGTTCAACGATGATTTTCTTAACGCGTTCTTCGATAGTGCTCATACTATTAAAATTCCTATCAAAACTCGCTTTCGCGATGGTTTTCGTAGTTTATGAAATACAGGAAAAGATACAACCCAATCCCGGCTGTGGAAACCATTATTTTGCATAATTTTGCATTAGGCAACACAAAAATATGCAAATGGTTCCCTCATTTCTTTAGATCATGTACATGCCACCATTGACATGCAATGTTTCACCCGTGATGTAAGCAGCTTCGTCAGAAGCTAAAAATGCTACAGCACTGGCAATTTCTTGTGCATCACCCAGTCTATCCGCAGGAACCTGAGATAAAATGCCTGCACGTTGTTCGTCTGTCAATGCCTTAGTCATATCAGTTTCGATAAAACCGGGCGCTACAACGTTAACAGTGATACCACGAGAAGCGACTTCACGAGCTAATGATTTACTAAAACCAATCAGCCCAGCTTTCGCTGCCGCGTAGTTTGTTTGTCCCGCATTTCCCATAACACCCACAACAGATGCAATGGAAATAATTCGCCCACAACGCTTTTTCATCATGGCACGCAAAACGGATTTAGACAAACGGTAAACGGATGAAAGATTCGTGTCAATAATATCTTGCCACTCATCATCCTTCATACGCATCAATAAGTTATCACGCGTAATACCTGCATTATTGACCAAAATATCAATTTCGCCAAATTCCGCACGGATCTGGGTCAATGTTTCTTCAATTGATGCAGGATCTGTCACGTTTAACGCTAAGCCTTTACCTTTCCCATCTAAATAGGTAGTAATCGCTTCCGCGCCTTTTTCGCTTGTTGCCGTACCGATAACAGTCGCACCGCGTGCAGTTAAGGTTAAAGCGATTGCTTTACCGATCCCGCGGCTCGCACCAGTTACCAGTGCAATTTTTCCTTCAAAGCTCATTGTCGTCCTCAGATAGTTTCTAAAGCCGAGTCTAATGATACAGGATCATTGACTGCAACGGCAGTTAAATTAGAGACAATTCGCTTGGTTAGACCAGTCAGAACTTTGCCTGGACCCATTTCAACCAATTGCTCAATGCCTTGTTCCGCCATGAATTCGACTGTTTCAGTCCAGCGCACCGGATTATATAATTGGCGCACTAATGCATCACGGATATTTTTCGCAGACGTTTCCATTTTAACATCAACGTTGTTGATAACAGGATAGGCCGGCTCACAAAATTCAATTTTTTCTAATGCTTCAGCTAATTTATCTGCAGCTGGCTTCATTAATGCACAGTGGGAAGGCACGCTAACAGACAGTGGCAACGCACGTTTGGCGCCAGCTTCTTTACAAGCAGCACCTGCGCGCTCAACAGCAGCTTTCTCGCCGGCAATAACAACTTGGCCTGGTGAGTTAAAGTTCACAGGTGAAACCACCTGCCCTTGCGCCGCTTCTTGGCATGCTTTCTCGATAGATTCGTTATCTAAACCGATGATTGCATACATTGCGCCAGTGCCTTCAGGAACCGCTTCTTGCATCAGTTTGCCGCGCAGTTCTACCAATTTAATGGCTTGTTTGAAGTCGATAACACCCGCACAAACTAATGCTGAATATTCGCCAAGGCTGTGACCCGCCATCAACGTAGGCATTTTGCCATTTTTTGCTTGCCAAACACGGAAGATAGCCACTGACGCTGCTAATAATGCAGGTTGAGTCTGCCATGTTTTGTTTAACTCTTCTTCTGGTCCATTTTGAACTAATGCCCAGAGTTCGTAACCCAATGCTTCAGACGCTTCAGCGAATGTTTCTTTAACCAGCTGATTTTGTTCTGCTAAATCAGCTAACATCCCTAAAGATTGGGAACCTTGCCCCGGGAATACCATAGCAAATTGTGTCATGTCTGTTTTCTCAGTAAATTAAAAACGAACCAGTGCGGAGCCCCAAGTAAAACCGCCACCAAATGCTTCTAATAACACTAATTGGCCACGCTGAATGCGACCATCGCGCACTGCTTCATCGAGTGCTGTTGGGACTGATGCCGCAGAAGTATTTCCATGACGATCCAGCGTAACAACCACTTTATCCATGGTCATATCCAATTTCTTTGCGGTCGCGGAAATAATTCGTAAATTTGCTTGATGTGGTACTAACCAATCAAGTTCTTCTTTTGCAATGTCGTTTTGCGCCAATGTCTCATCGACAATATGGGCTAATTCACGCACAGCAACTTTGAATACTTCATTACCTGTCATGGACAAGTAAGCTTGGTCATCTGAACAGCGGCTACGGTTTGGTAAGGAGAGTAAATCCCCATAACGCCCGTCGGCATGTAGATGTGTAGAAATGATCCCTGGTTCTTCAGAAGCACCGATCACCACAGCACCCGCGGCATCACCAAATAGAATAATGGTTCCGCGATCATTTGGGTCTAACGTTTTAGATAACGCATCCGCACCAATTACCAGTGCTTTTTTGGTCATGCCCGTTTTAACGAACTGATCAGCGATACTGATAGCATAAGTAAAACCAGCACAAGCCGCTGCCACATCAAATGCCGCGCAATCATTAATTTCCAGCATTTGCTGAATTTGACAGGCTGCGCTTGGGAATGCATGGGTTGCGGAGGTTGTCGCGACAATAATTAAACCAATTTCACTGCTGTCGACCTGTGCCATTTCCAGCGCATTTTTTGCTGCTTGGAAACCCATTGTGGACACGTTCTCATCGTCAGCTGAAATTCGTCTCTCTTTAATACCCGTACGCGTTACAATCCATTCATCAGAAGTATCAACCATTTTTTCCAGATCAGCATTGGTACGAACTTGCGATGGCAAATAGCTGCCTGTTCCTAATATTTTACTGTACATAGGTTATTGATCACTCCTGGGTAAAACAATATTAAGTCGAGCTGTTATTCTTTCGGGAACTTGTCGTTCAACAGCCTGTACCGCACGCTCAATTGCGGCTTTAAACGCATTTTCATTCGCTGCGCCATGGCTTTTGATAACAATCCCTTTTAATCCTAACAGAGTCGCGCCGTTATACTGGTCGGGGTTCATATCCCCAAAACGCTTCATTAGCCGTTTTTTCAACCATTTCTTAGCGAGTTGCATAAACCAACTGCTTTTTTTGTTCTCTTCACCGGCTGATTTTAACAATGAAAGAATGACACGAATCACCCCTTCCATCGTTTTTAGTGAGACATTACCTGCGAAGCCGTCACACACTAATACATCTGTTTTACCTGTCAGCAACTCGTTGCCTTCAACATAACCAATGTAATTAATTGACGCCGTTTCTTTCAACATAGCGGCGGCTTCGCGGATATTGTCCAGCCCTTTACTCTCTTCTTCACCAATATTGAGTAAAGCGACTTTAGGTTGATTGATGTTGGCAACTTCTTCCGCCATCACCGAACCCATCACTGCAAACTGCACGAGCATTTCACTGCTGCAATTCACGTTAGCCCCTAAATCGAGGACAACGGTTTTTCCTTTTTTCTGATTTGGCAAAATGGTCATTAACGCTGGGCGCTCAATACCTTCAATTGATTTTAACATCAATTTTGCCAAGCCCATCAATGCACCCGTATTACCCGCACTCACGCAAGCCTGTGCTTGACCTGTCTTCACTAACTCTAATGCCACTCGCATTGACGTCCCTTTGCTTTGGCGAATTGCGTGGGATGGCTTGGCATCGTTAGCAATGACGTTTTCGGCAGGGATAATTTCGATACGCGAAATTTGCTCCGCACTTTGTTGTGCAAGCAAAGGATGAATGGCTTCGGGTTGACCGACAAGCAGTAATTTTAATGCTGGATTAGATGCCAGTGCCTGCAATGCAGCAGGCACCGTGACGCGGGGACCAACATCCCCGCCCATGGCATCTAACGCGATGGTTAGACTAGCCAAAGTATCAACAATTACTTGCTGATAACCTTACGGCCACGGTAGTAACCATCTGCAGTCACGTGGTGACGCAGGTGAGTTTCACCGGAAGTTTTATCTACAGAAACTAGGGTAGCAGTCAGTGCATCATGTGAACGACGCATACCGCGTTTTGAACGAGTTGGTTTATTCTGTTGTACGGCCATTGACCTTACTCCTTAAGTACTTTTCTTTAAACTGGCTAATACGGCAAATGGATTTGGTTTCTCTACCTCAGGAGGTAGTTCACCATACACCATGTCCGCTTCGGACACTTCACAGTGTTCAGAATCATGAACCGGAACCACTGGTAGGGATAGAATTATTTCATCTTCTAACATTCCCAGCAAATTTATTTCACCAAATTCATCTACATAAACTGGTTCATACTGTTCCGGTAATGCTTCGGCCTTTTCGTCACTGACGACAGGACTAAAACAATACGATACGTAGACATGATGTTTGAAATCTTTTCTGCAACGTTGGCATTGTAGGGTGACATCCAATTCAGAATGCCCCTCTATGACCGTCAAGCGCTGATTATCAATTTTAAATGATAATTTGCTTTCAACATCACTATCTACACTGACTACTGATTCGGCAATTCGTGTAACTTGCTCAGGTGTGTAACTCCCGACATAGTCGAGGTTTTTCTGAGCTGCACGCTGCGCATCGATAGTCAGGGGTAATTTTACCTTTTGCATAAGGCGCGCATATTAACTTTGTAATGAACTATAGTCAAAGAAAAAGGCGGGATAAACTCGCCTTTTCACCAAAAAATCGCCGGTTAAGCGGATATAGTTTAAAATGAGTTAACCCTTTTGGCTATGAGTTTCGAGAAAAATCATGAAATCGATTATTTTGGCGTCAACCTCTGAATACCGACAAGCCTTACTTAAGAAGCTGGGCATCCCATTTCTTGCTGCTGCGCCCAACATTGATGAAACCCCTGTTCTACAGGAATCGGCTCAAGCTTTAGTGATGCGCTTATCTCACGAAAAAGCCAATGCATTGGCTCAACAATATCCACAGCATTTAATTATTGGATCTGACCAAGTTTGCGTCATTGACGATAAAATCGTCGGAAAGCCGCATAATTTTGATAATGCCTTTAAACAACTCAAGGCAGCGTCAGGTCATCGGGTGACTTTTTATACTGGGCTTTGCTTATTAGATAGTGCGACAGGTAAATTCAATCTCCAGTGCGAACCCTTCGATGTCTATTTTAGACAGCTCACGGATGAAGAGATCACCCAATACCTAAATAAAGACGAACCTTATCAATGTGCGGGCAGTTTTAAATCGGAAGGACTAGGCATTAGCCTGTTTGATAAACTTTCAGGGCGAGATCCAAACACGCTGATTGGTTTGCCAACTATTTTATTGCTGGAAATGTTACGCCAGCATGGGGTCAATCCACTCTTAGACTAAATAATAAGGTTAGCTAACCTGCAGGGTGTTGCTAACCTTTATTATCATTATTACTGCGCTTTTTTCGCTCTCAACACTTTCAGACACTGATTCAAATCGTTATGTAGCGGTGCAACAACTCGCATCTCTTCACCTGTTTTCGGATGAGTAAATTTCAGTGAATACGCGTGCAAGAACAAACGCTTCAATCCTGTCTCTGCCAGCTGGCTATCAAATTGCTTATCACCATAACGATCATCAAAAGCAATTGGATGACCTGCGTGTAAAGTATGTACGCGGATCTGATGAGTACGTCCAGTCACAGGGCTCGCCTTAACTAACGTCGCATTTTCAAATCGCTCTTCGACTTTAAAACGCGTTTCAGACGGCTTTCCTTCACTACTGACTCGAACAATACGCTCACCGCTTTGTAGAATATTCTTCAATAATGGCGCTTGTACAACTTTAGTATGTGACTGCCAATTACCGCGTACCAACGCTAAATAATCTTTTTGCATCTGTTTTAAACGTAATTGCTCGTGAAGAGCACGTAAAGCTGAACGTTTTTTAGCGACCAATAAGATACCGGAAGTATCTCTGTCTAAACGATGCACCAGCTCTAAAAAACGGGCTTCCGGACGTAATGCACGTAACCCTTCAATCACACCGAAGCTTAATCCGCTACCACCATGAACTGCGGTGCCTGATGGCTTATTGATGACTAGAATGGATTCGTCTTCAAATAGAATGCAGTCCGTTAATGCTGCTACCTTATCCAATTTCGCTGAAACAGGTGCAGTTTCACGCTCAGCAACACGCACTGGCGGGACGCGAACTTGATCCCCTTCGAGTAGTTTGTATTCAGGCTTAATTCGCCCTTTGTTGACGCGCACTTCACCTTTACGGATGATGCGATAAATCATGCTCTTAGGAACACCTTTTAACTTGCTCAGCAAAAAATTATCTATGCGTTGCCCTGCTTCGTCATCGCTAATATCAATAAATTGGACTTGGTTTTCTGTTTTCATTCGGGAATGCGTTAACTCTGATTGATGAATAAATAGTCTCACTTACATCGGTATATCATACCGACTCCACGAATTTTTTTATGTTTTTTTTTAAATTGGTCAATTTCTGCATGATCGGCTCAATTTCTTAATAAAATTTCCATATAACTTACGTTGCACTTGCTATAATGCACTTGGCAATGGAATAATAAGCGGTGCCAAGATGTTTAAAAACGAAAATTGGCTTTGCTATGTTAGCTTTAGGTGTTTTTGCACTTTCGGCTATAATTATTTTTAGCTAGTAGAATACAAGTTAGACGTAATACTGTAGGAATTTATTATTTGATGGCGTAACGATGCTGCAATGGCGTAAGACATCTAACTAAATCAAATAAATTAGCGAGCAACGAATTTTAGCTTATTGGGTTGGGAGTCTCCGTTTTCTAAGAAATCTACGGCATCCTGATTAAGAACGCTGAATTTTTAATCTAAAAATCAGGTTCACCGAATACTGCGCGTCTCTATACGAACGACTGCCGAGAGGTAGACGGCTTTGTAAAAATCATGAGGCCATCGGTTTACAGTAGCTCCTTCTTTCGCTGCTCTATTATTTAAAAAATAATGAGTAAGTAATAACATGAAAAGAATGCTAATCAACGCAACTCAACAGGAAGAGTTGCGTGTTGCCCTTGTTGACGGGCAACGACTCTACGATTTGGATATTGAAAGCCCAGGTCATGAGCAAAAAAAAGCCAACATTTATAAAGGTAAAATCACCCGTATTGAACCAAGCCTCGAAGCTGCTTTTGTTGATTATGGCGCTGAAAGACACGGTTTCCTGCCAATCAAAGAAATCGCTCGCGAATACTTCCCAAGCAATTATCACTCCCAAGGTCGTCCTAACATCAAAGATGTGCTGAAAGAAGGCCAAGAGGTTATTGTTCAAGTTGATAAAGAAGAACGTGGTAACAAAGGTGCAGCCTTAACCACATTCATCAGCTTAGCGGGTAGTTATTTAGTTCTGATGCCAAACAACCCACGTGCCGGTGGTATTTCTCGCCGTATCGAAGGTGAAGACCGTACAGAATTAAAAGAAGCATTATCTTGCTTAGAAATTCCAGATGGCATGGGACTCATCGTCCGTACTGCGGGTGTGGGTAAATCAGCAGAATCCCTGCAACAAGATTTACTGTATCGCTTACGTCACTGGGAAGCGATTCAAAAAGCCGCAGAAAACCGTCCAGCTCCGTTCTTAATCCACCAAGAAAGTAATGTAATTGTCCGTGCTTTCCGTGATTATTTACGTCCTGACATCGGCGAAATCCTAATCGATAACCCGAAAGTGGTTGAGATGGCACGTAACCATATCGAAGCGATTGGTCGTGGTGATTTTGCTAGTAAAATTAAACATTATAGTGGCGATGTTCCTCTATTTAGTCACTATCAAATCGAATCTCAAATCGAATCTGCGTTCCAGCGTGAAGTGCGTTTACCTTCTGGCGGTGCGTTAGTTATCGATACAACCGAAGCATTAACGGCTATTGATATCAACTCCTCACGCTCAACCCGTGGTGGTGATATCGAAGAAACCGCATTCAATACCAACCTTGAAGCCGCTGACGAAATTGCACGTCAATTACGTTTACGTGACTTAGGTGGACTGATTGTTATCGACTTTATCGATATGACTCCAGTTCGCCACCAGCGTGAAGTTGAAAACCGCCTACGTGAAGCTGTTCGCCAAGACCGCGCGCGTATTCAAATCGCGCGTATTTCACGCTTTGGTCTGTTAGAAATGTCTCGTCAGCGTCTTAGCCCATCATTGGGTGAGTCCAGCCATCACGTCTGCCCACGCTGTACAGGTACGGGGACTATCCGTGATAACGAATCGCTGTCACTGTCAGTACTGCGTTTAATCGAAGAAGAAGCACTGAAAGAAAATACCCATGAAGTGCATGCGATTGTCCCAGTGCAAATCGCGTCATACCTGTTAAACGAAAAACGCCAAGCAGTTACAGAAATTGAACAACGTCAGCGTAACGTTCGCGTTGTGATTGTACCGAATGACCAGATGCAAACGCCTCACTTCCACGTCATCCGTATCCGTAAAGGTGAAGAAGTTCAAACCCTGAGCTACAACTTAGCCCAGTATCATGAAACTGAAACCTTAAACCACGGTGAAGAAGCGACGACTGAGCGTAAAGCACCTGAACAACCTGCTATTTCAGCATTTGCACTGCAAGAGCCAGTTGAAGTTCCTGCACTGAAACCAAAAGAAGCTCCGGCTAAAGCACCAGTTCGTGCCAAAGTGGATGAGCAACCTAAAGTTGGTTTATTTAGCAAAATTGCCGCTTTCTTTAAAGGCCTCTTTGCTGAAGAAGAAAAAGCCGTTGAAAAACCAGCGCAGAAACCTCGTCAGAATAACAATGACCGTCGCCGCAATAATGATCGTCGTCGCAATAATAACGACCGCCGTAATAACAATCGTCGCGACCGCGATGATAATTACGAAAATCGTGATAACCGCGACAATCGTGACAATCGCGATAACCGTAATAATCGCAATGCACAATCTGAAGATGCTGCAAACCGCAACAAGGGACGTAATAACAAGAATACGAACCAAGTTGAAGAGCAAATTACTGACAGTGCAAACCGCGAAAATCAGCAGCAACGTCGTGATCAGCGTGCAGAACGTCGTCGTCGTCAAGATGAAAAACGTCAACAACAAACTGCAAAAACGCAGCAAGATAACCAGCAAACAGCTGTTGATAATGCCGCTGTAGAAAAAGATGAAGAAGAACAACGCCCTGTTGCTCCTCGTCGTGAACGTCGTCAATTAACACAAAAAATTCGTGTAACTGACAATGACCAAGCAGCAGAAACGTCAATGGTTGCTGATACCGCCGTTGTTGCAGAAAAATCTGCGCCGATTGCGGCATTACCAGCAGCAGTGAATGTTGAGAAAAAACAGGCTCATGTTTCTCTGGACGAAGATGACAACTTAGCGACTAACTCAGAACAATTGGATGATGATGAAAAACAAGACACCATCATTCCACGCCGTTCTCGTCGTTCACCTCGTCATCTGCGTGTGAGTGGTCAGCGTCGTCGCCGTTACCGTGATGAGCGTCATCTGAATAAATCACCAATGCCTTTAGCGGCGGCTGTAGCCTCCCCTGAATTAGCCTCTGGTAAAGTATTTATTCGCTACCCTGTTGTTCAACCTCAACAAGAAAGCATGGCTATCATGACCAATGAAGAGATGCTGGAACAACAAAATACCGTTCAAGCGCCTGTGGTAGCTGCACCGATTGAACATGTTGAAGTGAAAGCCGAGCTCACTGAAGCCCCAGTTGCTACTGAAACTGTTATCGAAGCACCAAAAGCAGAAACTGAAGCCAGCATTGTTGTTGAAGCCGCTGTAATGGAAAGCGATGTTGTTGAAAATGTTGTTGTTGAAAATGTTGTTGCTGAAAATGTAGCAGCAGACGTTATCGAAGAGACAAAATCAGAAGTCGTTGAAACCCTGGTTGAAGTCCCTGTCGCTGAAGAAATCAAAACTGTTGTTGAACCTGTTGTTGAACCTGTCATTGCAGATGTGGTGATTGAAACCGCAGTGACTGCAGCAGTCGTTGAAACTACCGTGATTGAACCAGCTCCAACAGCAAATACAGTTAGCTTACATAAACGCCATGCATACTCACCAATGACGAAAGCCCCAGCGCCTGCTGTAGTGGCTTCAGACTTTGAAATTAAAGAGTATCAACGTGAGCCATCAACCTTTGAATCTAAAGGTGCAGGTGGACATGTGGCAGCCAATGTTGCGACATCAGAAATGGCAAAACCTGCTAGCTTCTGATTTTAGCAAGTTACTGACGAAAGCCTTGATGGGAAACTATCAAGGCTTTTTTTTGCCCAAAAAAAATTGGGTCTGTTGTAATTTATTAAATACTAACGAAATTTATCATCTTAAAGCCTTTGACGAAATATCGTAGATAACTGCATTGTACATTTGCATAAAAGACATATGTACCGTGGGAAAGCACACTTAATGAGGATATTTCTATGGATTATGATTATACACAAATAGACCATTGGAAAAATGGCCATGCCTATGCAAGCGATGGTGTATTACTACTCCCAACCCTTCATGTAAGTTACAACAGAATTCTGCCTGACCACATTCTGAATGCGATGGCAAAAGGATTATGCGGAGTTTGTGGGATCGGTAATTGCCGTTTCGAAAAGACATCCCCTTATAAAAAAATGTTAAGCGCCTATCACAGTGGACAACTTGAATTAATGTATACCATTTATTGGCGCTCTTTTGGCGGGTTGTACCCAATGATGAAACCGAAAATAGAGCAGGATTTAAATGAAATAAATAAAATAGAGTCAGAGGAGATTAAGGAGTCAGTTAAATTTACAACTGATTTTTATAAAGACGTTTTTAATACCTATGGAGAAAAAGCAGAAAAACTGGCTAAAACTATAGCGGAGCAATCCAGAGGAAAAAGGATTCGTAATGTTGAAGATGCATTAAGAGCTTATGATAAATATAAAACTAATATTAATAAAAAGATCGATACTAAAAACCGGAAAATTATTGCATCAGCATTAGAATCACTCAACGTTGATGAGATTGCAAAAAACTTGAAAAAATTCAGTAAAGGCATGGGCTTTGTAAGCTATTCAATTGATGCTAACGACCTAAGAATTGAATTGGTTAAAGCCGTAGAAACTGATAATTGGAGACCATTTTTTGTGAAAGTAGAAACTATATTAATAGGAATTAGTGCTACGGGTATTGCTGGTTTAGGTTTTAGTTTTTTATTAGGTGGACCAGTTGGAATATTAGGCTATGGACTCATACTTGCCGGAATAGGGTCTCTAATTGATGATAGCTTGGTAGAAAAAGCAAATAAGCTAGTTGGCCTATAGTAAGCCACAAGAAGGCAGTTCATTTGATTACTGCCATCTTTTTATAAATATAGTTATTATAAATATTAACGTTATTGGAATTGCGAAGGAAAAAACAACACCATGATACAAAGCTAATCCTCCAGCCTTACCTGGAGTGTCCATCAACAAGCCTCTACTCCAAAATTCTTTAGTAGTAAAAATTAAAAAAAAGCTTTCCACAGCCCATTTAGCCAGCGGAAAAATTACAATACCAATAATGCTTATCAGTATAATTAATGGTTTATATTTAAGCTCATTATCTAAACAAGAGTATAAAAATAATGAACCCATAAACCATCCCCAGCACATATTTTTAATATAATATCGTTTATTCATTGCGTGTTTTCTTACCAACTAAAGAGTTAATGATAACAAAACACATATGCGAATGAAAACTCATAGTAAAACTAAGTTATTAATATATATGTATTTTAAATCCAATCAACTAATTATTAAGTAAACCATCTCATTTTATTACTAAAAAAAAGCTGAGACATAGCTCAGCTTCCTTAAAATTAAGTCAGGCGATAATTACTTAGTTTCAGGTCGCGCCAGCTCACCCATCTCTTTAAGCTTTTTAGAGATCTCGCGACGCTCTTTGGATAACTCAGCATTCTTGATGATGTAATCATCGATACGATCATCATAGTCGCTACGCATGTTTGCAATGATGCCATGGATATCATCAATGGACATGCCTGGTTTGATATACTCACTCAGGTTATCTAACAGCAGAACACGCTTTTGGTTATCACGAATTTTCTTTTCGTTATCCGTGATTTCGCGACGAATTTTATTTTTACGACGAAACATACGCACAAATTCCAGTACATTCTGGAAAGTTGGTTTGTTGGCGTTGTCCATGTTTAAAATCCCCTATTCAATAATCAAAATGTATTGTCTATTAACACAATACCTTCTTCTAGGGTCACCTTACAAGACACATTCGCTATTTTATTGATTTGAATTTAATGATTTGCATTGCCAATGCATCTTTAGACTTCAATTGCGAGCGTGCTCGTAAGCCATTTACATACAGACAAACTTCCTCCATTAAATTCCGCCTGTTTTATTAATCAATGTTAGTAATAACGTTCTTCACTGAAACAAAACACTTGAACATTGTAGCCTATAAGATACCATGAGGACATATGCGTATAATTCGGCATTATTTAACCACGGATGGTAAAGATCCATGCTCAGATTTCATCGATAAAATCAAAGACCCAATTGCTAGAATTAAAGTGGTCATGCGTATTAACCAACTCGCTAAGGGAAATTTAGGGAAACACAAATACTGTCGAGATGGAGTATGGGAGTTAAAAATTGAGCAAGGACCTGGATATCGAGTCTATTACAGCTTAGTTAGAGACGAGATTATTTTACTGCTTTTAATGGGTACGAAAAAAACACAGCAAGCAGATATTGGTATCGCAATTCAGTATCTAACCGACTATTTAAGGTAGGAACTAATATGGCTAAATCCCGATTACATGACGATGCAGTGGTTGAAATGCTACGCAAAGACCCAACTCTCATCCCAATTTACCTACAGCAATCCTTTGTACAGATTGATGAAGATGGCGGGCAAGCCGCATTTTTATTAGCTTTACGCCATATTATTGAAGCTCGAGGAGGGATGGCAGATATAGCCGAACAGTCCGGCTTATCCCGAGAAACTCTCTATCGAACATTATCCCCGACAGGAAACCCTACATTAAAAACACTACGCAGCATCATTAATGCAACTGGCATACCATTTTCTTCACTAGCAACGCTATCCCCCACATAAGTTTAGATTTTCTGCCAGATGGTTTACCATAGCATCAAACTTTTATGCGTTTGCATTACTCACCTAAATCGACGATGGACCTCATTTTGAAAAATAAGCATAATCAGCCGACCTTCTTTATCCATGACTATGAAACATTTGGTAAGCATCCGGCTCTGGATCGCCCTGCTCAGTTTGCGGGTGTGCGGACAGACTTAGATTTCAACATCATCGATGAACCTGAAGTATTTTACTGCAAACCTACGGATGATTATCTTCCTCAACCAGAAGCGGTAATGATAACTGGCATTACCCCGCAAATCGCGATGGCCAACGGCGTGAATGAAGCGGAATTTGCGAAGCGCATTCATAACGCATTCAGCGTACCTAACACCTGCATTATGGGTTACAACAACATTCGCTTTGATGATGAAGTGACGCGAAATATTTTCTATCGTAACTTTTATGATCCATATGCCTATAGCTGGCAGCAAGGTAATTCTCGCTGGGATTTACTGGATGCATTACGCGCTTGTTTTGCATTACGACCTGAAGGGATAAACTGGCCAGAAAATGATGACGGGCTACCTAGCTTGCGCCTTGAACATTTAACCAAAGCTAACGGCGTTGCCCATGAAAATGCCCATGATGCGATGTCTGACGTTTTAGCGACCATCAATATGGCTAAATTGCTAAAACAAGCTCAACCCCGCATGTTTGATTATTTCTATCAACTGCGAAATAAAAACAAAGTTAACCAGCTGATCGACATCGTGGATATGACCCCGTTAGTTCATGTATCAGGGATGTTTGGCGCGGTACGCTCTTATATTAGCTTAGTTGCCCCTCTTGCGTGGCACCCGGAGAATAAAAACGCGGTGATTATGTGTGACCTGTCTGCCGATATGTCGCCGCTTCTCACGTTAAATGCGGATGAACTTCGTGAGCGCTTATACACACCGAAAGCCGAATTAGGTGACGAGCTCCCCGTCCCAGTTAAATTGGTACATATTAACAAATGCCCAATCCTTGCCCCTGAAAAGACCTTGCGAACGGTGGATGCTGAACGTACAGGCATTGACCGTGACCTGTGTATGCGTAATTTAGAATTGTTGCGTAAGAACCCTGATGTGCGTAATAAACTGATTGAGTTGTTTAGCGTCGCCCAACAATTTGAAGAGTCAAATGACGTGGATAGCCAAATCTATAATGGTTTTTTCAGCCCGTCCGATCGCTCTACGATGGACATTATTCGCGAAACGCCACCCCAAAATTTACCCGCATTAGATCTTAGCTTTGAAGATAAGCGTATGAAGGAGCTATTTTTCCGTTATAAGGCACGTAATTTCCCTGCAACACTCTCTTATGAAGAGCAACAGCGTTGGTTACAGCATCGCCGCGATTATTTTACTGAAAGTCGTTTAACGGATTATCTACAGCAAATTCAATTGCTCATGGAAGTTCATCATGAAGATGAAAAACGCTGCCAACAATTAAAAGCCTTAGTGAACTATGCCGCCGAATTAGCAAGTTAATAGTTAGCGATAGAAATGAGAATGGGCAGAAAACCTGCCCATTTTTATTATCTTTTATTGTTCTAGTGACCTAGTGGTCACAACCACAATCCCCTTCCCAATGTTTCCGCTTAGTGGTCTTTCCAAGACCTGGGTTCATAGTGTTTGTTGGGTCTGACTCTTTATAGAACGATTTCAATTGTTCCGGTGCTTTATACAAATGCCCAACATTGTGCTCTGCTGGGTACTGAGCGCCCCGCGCATCTAGCAACTCCAACATTTTCTGTTTTAACTCTTTCGGATCCACGCCTTTTTTCAGGACATAATCTTGATGCATAACGTGGCACATAAAATGTCCGCAATATAATTTATGCACAATCAGATTTTCAATTTCTGGTGGCAGTTTTTCAAACCAATCACGGTCATTGCGTCTTAATGCTATGTCTAGCGGCAGGACATCTTCCACATCATTATTATGGACGGCATGATAACGAACAGCAGATCCCGCAGCGGCAAAGCGATGTAAGAATGCTTTTGCACCTTCTTCCGGTGTACATTCAAAATAGCCACCATCGGCTGTGGCGAAGAAGGATTTCAACCAGACTTTGGCTTCATCAATACCGTCTCCCGCCATTTTGAGCATTAAATGATGCTCGTACTGGTCACGGAACTGTTTCATGCGTGGTGGTAAATGAGAAGGCCACAGCTTGCTTAGCAGCTGCATGGTACGGTCAATTAAGTTTGATGGCAGCAGTGGTACTTTATTCAATACCGCATCCATACGTCCTTTAATGGTAAAGAAGGTTGGCATTTTGTCGGTACCAAATTTATCTATCATTAAGAACGTATCTTTGCCATAAATTTCTGCAATATCAAAGCAGCCACGGTGCATATACTCACCCGCGACAGGTAAGTTTTCAAACTCACTCAAGATATGGCGACGAATGTCTTCAAGGACATCTGGATTGTTCGAACCAATATAGAAAACTTGGGTGGCTTTGTCCGCAGGGAAAGTGTCTAAACGAACAGCGAAAACAGCTAATTTACCCGCACAGCCAGAGGCCTCAAACAAACGACGCTCATCCGCATTAAAGCGCGATGGTGTGTCTGCGTCGACATCACGCACACGTTCTGCGTAATCATGGTCAGATGCCAACTTTTCGCTATTTTCAATATCTTCGCTGCTATAACGGCGGTTTTGTAGGTTAGTTAAGATCTCTTCTGGGGTTTTCCCCAATTCGATACCTAAATGGTTTACCAGCTCAACTTTGCCATCTTCATTGACGCGTCCATATAAAGCTAACTCAGTATAGGCAGGGCCACGACGGACAAGGGAGCCACCAGAGCTGTTACAGATCCCTCCCACAACGGAGGCACCAATACATGAAGAGCCAATTAAAGAATGAGGTTCACGCCCCAGTGGTTTGAGGATTTTCTCGAGGTCATAGAGCGTACTACCCGGCATCGCGACCACTTGGTTAAATTCGGGTAGGACTTGAATTTGGTTTAGGCGTAACGTGCTGATAATGATGATATCGCGATCATAATCATAACCGCTGGGGGTTGAGCCTTCAGTGAGCCCTGTATTGGCCGCTTGCATAATCACAATCTTATCGGCTTCAACACAGGCTTTAAATACATACCACTGTTCAAGTAACGTGGTTGGGAATACAACGGCAATGGCATCACCCACTCCTGAGCGGAAGCCTTTGCGATAACGTTCTGTTTTATGGGGTTCGGTAAGGATATTTTTTTTGCCAACAATGTTCCTGAGTGTGAGTAATAATCGTTGGTTCTCAGGATTTTTTACATCATTCATCTCATGCCTTCCTGTCAGGGTCTTGTCATTAAACCCATCCACAATATCACATAAGATTAATATGTTAAGAAATTATTAATACCCTTTAGAAACAAAAACAGCACCCAAAGGCGCTGTTTTTATTAGTCTTCAATTTTAGTTCGCAGTTTAACTATTTCGATGCCAACCTATATTTGAAGCTATATTTTATTTGAAGTTATATTTAGGCAGCAATGCCGACATATATTCAAAATAATTCGTGTTGTAGCTAGGCGGCAAGCAAGCTAGACCCTAGGAGCATACATAAGTATGTGACTAGGGCTAGTGCGTGCAGCCAACAACGCTACGACGCGAAGAATGAAGAATATATCTATACGTCGCTCATCTGCGGCATCGGCCTACGGAACATACGTGTCAGCACCGCCATATACACCAGACCAACCGCCGTCCAAATCAAACCATAAACCATTGAATCTTCTTCGATATTCAACCACAGCACACAGACTGTTAGCGTACCGATGATCGGTAATATCAAATAGTTCATGATGTTCTTGAAGCCTTTAATACGACGTTCACGGATAAAGAATTGGCTGATGACTGAAATATTGACGAATGTAAATGCAATCAGCGCACCAAAGTTAATTAATGCGGTTGCAAAATCCATCTCAAACCAGATAGCGCCGAGGGCTAAGAAGCCAACTAATAAGACGTTATAAGCTGGTGTACGCCATGTTGGGCTAACGTAGCCGAACACTTTTTCTGGGAATACGCCATCACGACCCATTACATACATTAAACGCGCACTACCCGCATGAGCCGCCATACCCGATGCTAATACCGTGACACAGGAGAACACAAGGATAATGGCTTGGAAGAATGACCCGGCCACAAATCGCATAATGTCAGGCTGTGTTTCGTTAATATTCGCAAAGCGTGAAACGTCTGGGAAAAATTGCTGTAAGAAGAACGAAACGGTAATAAAGATCACACCACCAATCAGTGCAGTTAAGAAAATTGCACGAGGAATGACTTTACCTGCGTTTGGTGTCTCTTCTGACAGTGAACTTAACCCATCAAAACCTAAGAATGAGAAACAGAGTATGGTTGCCCCAGCTATCAGCGGGATCATTTCCGTTTTTTCATTCGCAAATGGATTGAATGTCCAGATCTCCCCTGTCCCTTCACCATTTGAAACCCCGTGGATCACTAAACCTGTAAATACCGCCATTACCCCCATTTGGATAATCGCAATTACAGTACTTAAGTTTGCAATCACGTTGATGCCTCGTAAGTTAGCAGCCGTCATTAAAATGACCAAGCCAATAACAAAATACGCAGGTTCAACGTTCGGGAAAATATCTTGTAAATAAATTTTCGCCAATAAAATATTGATCATTGGCATAAAAATGTAGGACAGCAAAGATGTCCAACCCACAAGGAAACCAATATGTGGACTCATTGATTTCTGGGCATAAGTATAGGCTGAACCGGCTGATGGGAAGCGTTTAACCAGCTTACCGTAGCTCAGCGCAGTAAACAGTATCGCAGCAAGTGCAATAATGTATGAAGTCGGGACGTGACCACCCGTCTTATCTGATACCATTCCGAAAGTATCAAAGATAGTCATTGGCTGAATATACGCAATACCAATCATAACAACTTGTACAAGCGTTAATGTCTTCGCAAGTTGAACACGGTTATTGGCGCCAGTTTGGTTGTGGCCGATATCTAAAGGTACGGAATTATTTTGCATGATAAAGCCCTCCCATAACTTTCGATTGCGTACTTCGACTCAATCGACAGTTACTGGGAAGACTTTGCATCTGCCTATAAGCAGAGAAGAAAGAAGAGAAGTGGAAAAGCGTCTGTGCGAAGCCGGTGTTTGCTCCGTAGTCATCAATGCGGCAACGACGACCGCTTGGCCCTGCTGCCAGTGCGAAAAAGTAAGCCATAAAAGCATTCCTCAAAGCTGTAGCATGAAATATTAGCTACACGTAAATATTTATTTATCTATCCGGCCTGATATCCGGCCCCGTTAAAATGAAAGAACCCTAAAAAGCAAAAAAACCGATGCCGGTTTTTATCAGGCATCAGTCATTTTTTAGTCCGCGCATTTTGCACGTCATACCTGTAAATAGCAAGCCAATTTGTTAACAAAACGCCCCCTTTTCGATGAGAAATTCTGATAATTTTGGACTTTCCGTTCTGATAGCTAATATGACATGCTTTTAAGACGATAAATGATACTAAAGTTGATTGATTATCCTTAATAAAATGCTAAACCGGTCGGTCTAATTTCGCGGCACTTTTTTCCAATAACATATCTAAACTTGAGTGCAGTAATTTACTTTTTACGGCTTTGGTTTCTGACTGCAATGGACTACCGACTTTGTTATCCATCGTATAGACCGTTACTTTTCCCTCTTGATGGTTATAAATCAATAAACCATCCACGCCATAATCATATTGATCTTTAAAATTACCCAGTACCGATTGCATACTGTTTCTCGCCTCAACATCACCATTGACGGCTTTACGGAGTGCTTCGATGGATAACCCCACCGGAACTGAGTAGACATACAACACTTCCACATCAGAATCACCATCATCACTGCCATTACACATAAAGCAGGCATCCCTTTGAACTGAGGATAGCCTCTCCATTTTGCGTAATTCGATTAATAATTTTTGACCATCTTGATACGGTGATTGCGAGATATCGAGAAAAACTAATCGGTAAGGTCCCGGGTCACCTGCAAGAGCATGGGAAATACCGCCTATAAATAGTAAAAAACTCAGACAACTAGCTCTAAAATAACGGTTAAATTTGGGCATAGTCTATTCCTGCTCGGCTCCATATCGCGGTGAGGAAGATTGACTCAGTTAGCGGTAAATAACCATATCTTTATTTCCGAATTACTGATTTTCTTTTTGGATACCTATTTTCTTTTTAAATAATAGTACAAAAAAGCCCTTTGGCGATTAACCAAAGGGCTTAGATAAATAAAAATTAATAGTTTAATTAGAAGTTGTAGTTAATGCCGATATTATAACGACGACCTTCTAACTCGGCACCATACGTACCTTTATCTACACGGCGGTCTAATACGTTATAAACACCACCAACAATGTTGGCATTTTTACTGAGTTTATAGCTCGTACCCAGGTCAAACATTGCGTAGGATGGTGTCCCTTTACTCATTTGCTGACCACGACCTTGATAATCTGAAGTTTCACTACGGAAATTCATACGACCCCAAGTTTGTAAATCTTCTGTTGTATCCCAAGTCAAGGTGGTATTTACCATGTGCTTAGGCTGCTTACTCAACGGCTTACCTTTATTTACACCACTTTTTTGCTCTGTGTGCGTATAGGTATAGTTCGCTGCAAATTCGAGGTTATCAAGAATTCCCCAGTTGAAAGTCACTTCAACACCTTGCATTCTTGCTTTGTCAACGTTGGCTTTATCGCTAACAAAACGGTACGGTTTACCTGGGCTGTCACCTTCACCATCGGCTAACGTACAGTCTCTGATTGTGTCAATGCTATTGTCACAACGTCTGATTTCCGTAATTTTATCTTTGAAATCAGTATTATAAATAGTAACCCCAGCAGTTAGGTTATCTTGGTTGTTCCAGATAACACCAATTTCTTCAGTAATACTTTTTTCTGGTTTCAGGTCTGGGTTACCGTAAATAATTGCATTTCCTTTACCGCCACCTGTTGCTTGTCCCCAGTTTGCAGATGATTCACGTAAACTTGGTGCTTTATAGCCTGTAGATACACCACCTTTAATCGTCCACTGCTCATCTGCATGCCAAACACCGTATAAACGAGGAGTCCAATGAGCACCGTAGTTTTCATCATTATCCATTCGCAGACCACCTGTTAATGCAAAGTCATTTGTCATTAACCATTCATCTTCTGCAAATAATGCCCAGCTGTATCTGTCTAACTCGCTATTTCCCGGTAGCTTGTTACTTTGATCTTTTAGCTTTTCCTTACGGTACTGACCACCAATACTGACACTGTGGTCACCCAGTAAGAAAACACTTTGGTTACGGACGACTAAATCTTCTGCCGTCATTTTACGACCTGGATTTTTCGCTTCATCGTACTGAACATAAGTGTCCGTCGATGCAAGATCATAAGTACCTGTATGCGTTAAAGCTACATGGGTCATGTCATACTTACTAAATCCGCTACCATCACCATAAGCAGCGGTATAACCCTCACGATAGTCACGATGCTGGTTATCTTTTTTAAAGTCTAAATCAAAGGCGTTTTGCTCATTTGGTGTCAGTGATAATGTACCCCCACCACTGGTCATGATTTGGCGACCAAATCCATCGATAATTTTATCTTCACTTCGGTGTGAATATTGACCCTGTAACTTTATTCCTAATAAACCATCAACTAATGGCCCTGAGGTATAGAAGCTACCTTGCCCTGTATTACCTGAATTTTTGCGTTCTGTAATGGTAGTATCTGCACGTAAACTCGTTGTCCACTCTTGCTGAACACGACGAGTAATAATATTGATAACCCCGCCCATAGCATCAGAGCCGTAAAGAGAGGACATTGGACCGCGAACCACTTCGATACGCTCGATGGCAGGTAATGGTGGTAACCAGCCTTGTTCGATACCTGCCCCATCACTATTTGGTCGGATGCTACGTGTATCTACACGCTTCCCATCGATAAGGATCATGGTGTATTTTGCATCCATCCCTCGGATACTAATATCGGAGCTGCTACCACCACCGGTAACAAGAACACCTGGAACATCCTTCAGGGCATCCGTCACATCGCGATAAGCTTTAGTTTCCAGCTGTTCACGTGTCACAACGGAAATTGATGCTGGCGCATCTTCAATCTTTTGCTGATAGCCTGATGCAGTTGTTACAAAAATTTTATCGCTGCTGTCATCCGCAAAAGCAGGTACCGCAGTGATAGCCGCAATAATGCTAACTGCTATTTTTCTTTTAGTAAAAACAACCATTCCCAATTCTCCAAGAGATTTCTTTATCTTAACAATGAATTTTCTATGCTCAGCATGGGTCGTCTAACGCCCCAACGGTTTATTATTTTTTTGACATGATACTTTCTGAGGTTTACCACTTTTGAAGTTAAATCAATTAAGTAATTAACTCTCATTCGCAGGCGGTAACAATAATGTAAATGGTAATACTTATCAATACCATTATTGAATGATTCATGACTTTCCGTGATGAATTGTGTGACTTAAGTCAAAGGTTAAATCTTTTGAATCGAGATCTGCTGCGGATTACACATCCGCAGCAGATCAAATTAAAAACGAAGAAAGGTGAGCGCTTGCCAAAAAAAGACTAAATACAAGCGCGAAAAGACAGTAGAGACGGAAGGTTATTGATTAATATTCTGGTTAAATTGTGCGTAACCGCGTTTTGCCGCAGCGTGATACTCTTGGTTTAGTGGTGCTGTCATCTGCTGTGCTATTGCCGTCATTTCAGGGCCTGCAAGTTCAGGTGAACCGGTACGAAACGGTGGGCGCGGATCATACTCAATTGCCAATTCGACAAGGGAGGCAACCTCTTCTCCACGTAAGGCTTTGAGCACCAACAGTGAGGCATCAAATGAACCGGTTGCGGGTCCAGAGGTATAAATCGAACCATCGATGACAACATCACTGCCCCCTACGGCGATTGCCCCTACGTCTGGTAGCATCGGGACAACATTACTATTACTGGTTGCCCGCTTACCCCGCAATAACCCTGCCGTTCCTAGCATTAACGAGCCATAGCAAGTACCAATCACCGTTTTTGCGGTATGCCCAACCCGAGCAAAAAACTGAATCACTTCAGGATCTTCAATAACCTCTGGAGGCACCATACCCGTGACTAAAACATCTAAATCATCAGGGCACTCATCGAATGTCATTGTTGGCATCGTTGGCCACCCTGTGTAGCCCTCAAGCAACTCTTTACGCTTCCAGATAAAATAAATTTCAGCGCCCACAATAGTAAAAACGGATTGTGCCCCATTAATGTCCATTGGCATAAATCCTGGGCAGACAAAAATACCCACTTTAAGTAAAGACGATTGTTGCGCCCTCCCCTCTGCAATCAGCGCCTGAATTGACGGTGTCGTCAACCCAGCGTCTGTGCTAATGACATAATCATATTTATTCATTCTATTACCTTTGGTTATTTAATCATCATTATTATACTGATCGGTAAGATAATATATGATATACAATGAAGTAAACTATTTTTGTACTGAATGGTAATAAAATGGCACAAAAAGGTAGACCACGAAATTATGATAGCCATGAAGCGCTAAATAACATCATGGCGTTATTTTGGCGCAAGGGGTATTCCGCGACTTCACTTGAAGATTTGGTTGACGTCACTGCGATGAAAAAGCCAAGTCTCTACGCCGCTTTTGGAAACAAAGCGCGACTATATGAATTAGCAATGGCACGGTTTGGTGAAATTGCGCAGGCACATTACGCAGCGGCACTTGCTGCTCAATCGCCAAATGAGCCGTTGTTTGCACGACTTAGTCGTTGGCTACGTGCCACCGTCTCCTTGTATAACGGAGTGGATGGTAAGACAGGTTGTATGGTGCTCTCCACTGCCGTAGCAGAAACCGATGACCCACAGGTACAAGCCTTCCTAAAAGACGTTATCCTTGCACAGGAGACGATGCTTATTACTTGTATCGAAAAGGAAAAATCGGCCTTACGTGAACCTGAAAATGCGCGATTACTGGTAAAAACGCTTGTCGCATTGCTGCATTCAGTATCGCTACGAGCAAGAGCGGGTGAAACGGAAGAGGAATTGTCCACGCTAATTGATGCGGGAGAGATGGTGCTGCGTGCAATGCTAGTTATACCGGAAAACACCCAATCAACGTCATCCCCTTAGAAAACAAAAATGGGTAATGTCGTCAGCAAACTCACTGACTCACATTACCCATTAACATCTTAATTTTAAGAGAAAATTACTTCTCTAAATTCTCTTTATATGACGGGAAGCTCATCTCTTTATAACGGATAATCGAGGTTTTCTTCACGATTTTATATCCGAACCAGATAGCTAAGAATAAAGGAATACCGATATAGGTTGCAGTGACGCCCACCCAGTCAATTTTATCTTCTAAGAAAGCTTGGTAGTTTTGACCCAGTGTAATCACTAAGCACAAGATAAAGGCGAAAATTGGCCCGATTGGGAAGAATCCTGAGCGATATGGCAAGTCATTAAGATCTCTACCTTGCGCAATATAGCCTCTTCTGAAGCGATAATGGCTGATAGCAATCCCTAACCATGCGATAAATCCAGTCATACCCGATGTATTTAATAACCACAAATACACAGTTTGATTACCAAACATTGAGCTTAAAAAGCACAGACCCGCCACAACCGTAGTTGCCAGCAATGCATAACGTGGTACGCCACCTTTTGACAGGCGAGCAAAGATTTTCGGTGCTTTACCTTCACGAGCCAAGGTATACAGCATACGCGTTGAGGCATACATTCCTGAGTTACCCGCAGAGAGAACCGCTGTTAAGATAACGGCGTTCATCACCGCTGCTGCTGATAATAAACCTGCATTTTCAAATACTAGTGTAAATGGACTCACGCTAATATCTTTTACGTCATTACGCAGTAAACTTGGGTCAGTGTAAGGAATAATTAAGCTGATGATTAAAATCGCGAAGATATAGAACAGCAAAATACGCCAGAACACTTTACGCACCGCACGTGGGATATTTTTCGCTGGATCTTTTGACTCACCTGCCGCAATACCGATTAATTCAGTACCTTGGAATGAGAACCCTACGATCATCGCCACACCAATCATTGCAGAGAAACCACCTGCAAATGGTGCATCACCAATTTCCCAGTTATGCCAACCTGCGTTTTCTGCACCGTTCATAATGCCGAAAATCATCAGCACACCGACGACGATAAAAATAATCACCGTGGTCACTTTGATTAGCGAGAACCAATATTCGGCTTCACCGAAGCCTTTAACGGAAATATAGTTCAGTAAGAAAATGATTGCTAAGAAGATAGCACTCCAGATCCAACCTGGGGTATCTGGGAACCAGTAGGTCATCACTAATTGTGCAGCGACAAGGTCAACTGCGATAGTGACAGCCCAGTTGTACCAGTAGTTCCAACCTAGTGCGAAACCAAAGCCTTCATCGACATATTTTGCGCCATAAGTCGCAAAGGAGCCGGAGACTGGCATGTATGCCGCTAATTCACCTAAGCTGGTCATTAAGAAATACACCATTAAACCAATAATGGCGTATGAGAGGAGCGCTCCACCCGGTCCAGCTTGTGCTACTGTGGCACCGGATGCCACAAATAAACCGGTTCCGATGGAGCCGCCAATTGCGATCATCGCGAGGTGGCGAGCTTTTAGTTCTCGACGTAATCTTGGTCCGCCGCTCATCGATGTCGTTGTATGTTGTTCTGCCATCTGTTCCCTGTATTTTATTTTCAGTCAATAACGCGGGGGATTCTAACAAACTCAAACGGCAGAACTAAGCAACTCTTTGCTGTTATAAGATACCTTCATAATCCAGCGATAATTATTAGCAAAACACGTTATGGTGAATAAAACGTCAATGACAATAATCCAGCAGATTCGTTATCGCGTTAGAAAGATGCTTCTGACGGTGATAAATCAGGTATAGCGTACGCTCAAGTTGTAACTCTTCCACTTCAAGCTCCACCAGCGTGCCATTCTCTAACTGCTCGGCAATCACGCGTCGAGATAAACAGCTGATACCCATCCCAAAACGTACCGCATGTTTAATCGCTTCGGAATTACCTAACTCCATCAAAATATGGAAGCCTGGAAGGTGTGCGAATAGCAGTTGGTCTAGTACATCGCGCGTACCAGAACCCCTTTCACGCAAGATCCATGGCGCATCTTTTAACTCTTTTAAAGTCACTTTTTTCTGCGCTAATGGGTTACTTGGTGCAGAAAACACCACTAACTCATCTTTTAACCACGGTTTTGAAATGAGTTCTGGACTATGACAGACCCCTTCAATCAGCCCCACATCCGCCCGAAACTCCATCACACCTTTAATGACTTCCTCAGTATTCCCAATGAATAACTCCAGTGGAATTTCAGGATTATCATGACGATACCCAGCTAAAATTTCAGGCAACATATAGTTACCGATTGTGGTACTTGCCGCCAAACGAACTGCGCCCATCTCTTTTTTGAACAGTTGCTCAACTTCAAATGCTTGTTCTAATAACGCTAATGCCTTTGGGTAAAGTAGGCGCCCATGTTCGTTAGTAACAAGTCGTTTACCTACACGGTCAAAAAGTTGCACGCCTAGCTGCCCTTCCAAGTCAGTCAGTGAAGCGCTCACTGCGGACTGTGATAACGCTAATAATTGCGATGCCTGCGTCGTGGAGCCACTTTTCAATACTTCCGTGAAAACTTCAAGCTGCCTCAGTGTAATACGCATACAGAAAGCTCCAAGATGATTATGTAGTTGTAATAATATTGTTAATATTAATCATTTATTAGCAATATACCAGAAGAAACTCTTAATCTATTTTTTAGATAAATAATACAAAAACAATCAATTTAGATTATTGAATTTTTTGTTATATGCTTATTCCAACTTAATCTAAGTCGTCATAAAGAGTGTAGTCATGGATAAAACTGGAACCAAAGCAATCACACAAAATAATTCATTCCCTATTCTAAAACTTGTTCCGGGGATCATTTTAGCGGGAATTTTAACAGCCATTGCCATATACCTTGGGGAACAGTCATGGTTTATGGATATTGGGCTGGGCGCTCTCACTCTGGCTATTCTTCTTGGTATTTGTGTGGGAAATACCGTTTACCCTGCTATTAGTACAAGTAGCGATGCAGGGATCAAATTTGCTAAGCACTATTTTTTACGTGCCGGTATTATTCTGTATGGCTTTCGCCTTACTTTTCAGCAAATTACCGACGTGGGAGCCACAGGACTGATTATTGATGCCCTGACATTAACCTCCACTTTTTTCTTAGCTTACTGGCTTGGTAAAAAAGTATTCAAACTTGATGATGAAACCACCATGTTAATCGGTGCAGGTAGCAGTATTTGTGGTGCCGCCGCTGTAATGGCAACCGAGCCAGTGGTTAAAGCGTCTGCAAGTAAAGTCGCTGTTGCCGTTTCAACCGTGGTGATCTTCGGTACCATCGGTATTTTTGTCTACCCATGGTTATATCAGTTAAATGCACATTTCGGCTGGATCCCTGCAACTCAAGAAACGTTCGGGATTTATATCGGTTCAACTGTTCATGAAGTCGCCCAAGTGGTTGCCGCAGGTCATACTATTGGTCCAGATGCAGAAAATGCTTCTGTGATAGCAAAAATGTTGCGTGTCATGATGCTGGCACCGTTTTTAATTATCTTGTCTGCATTTATTAGTCGTAAAAATGCGGCCAGTACACAAGAAGGCGCTCAGAAAAGTAAAATTACGATCCCTTGGTTTGCCGTGATTTTTATTTTGGTCGCCGCGTTTAACTCATTCAACTTATTACCTGAACAACTGGTTAAACAAATTATTACGTTAGATACCATCTTATTAGCGATGGCGATGGTGGCATTAGGGTTGACAACGCATGTCAGTGCGATTCGACAAGCGGGGATCAAACCTTTACTGATGGCAGCTATCTTGTTCGCTTGGTTAATTTTTGGCGGTATTGTGATTAACGTTGTTATCCAGTCGGTGTTTTAACCCTCATGTTCTATTTGCTAAGTTTGTCTCCTTTTTTGAGCACCTCCGATTGCCGCTTTTCATAAGCGGCATTTTTTTATTGGTTTCATTTCTTTAATTATTAATGGCATACTCCTGAAAAAAGGAGTCAATCATGAAATATGTTGGAGCACATGTCAGCGCCTCTGGCGGCGTTGACCAAGCAGTGATTCGCGCCCATGAAATTGGAGCCACCGCATTTGCTTTATTTACCAAAAATCAGCGTCAATGGAAAGCCGCCCCCCTTAGCGACGAAGTCATTAAAAGCTTCAAACAAAACTGCGCTAAATACGGTTATGGGAAACACCAAATTTTACCCCACGACAGTTATCTCATTAATTTGGGACACCCTGAATTTGAAGCATTAGAGAAATCTCGCGTCGCTTTTATTGATGAAATGCAGCGTTGCATGCAATTGGGGATTGACCTGCTGAACTTCCATCCCGGCAGCCACCTTAAACAAATTGACGTTGATGATTGCCTAGCCCGCATTGCAGAATCGATCAATATCGCCTTAGAAGAAACTGAAGGCGTTATCGCTGTCATTGAAAATACCGCAGGACAAGGAACAAACCTTGGTTTTGATTTTACGCATTTAGCTAAAATCATCGAACGCGTGAAAGATCAAAGCCGTGTTGGGGTTTGTATAGATACTTGTCATGCCTTTGCAGCTGGTTATGACTTACGTACAGCAGAAGATTGCGAGAAAACATTCCAACAATTTTCTGACATTGTGGGCTTTGAATTCTTAAAAGGTATGCATCTTAATGATGCGAAAAGTGAATTTGCCAGTCGTGTTGACCGCCATCATAGCTTAGGTGAAGGCAATATTGGTTATGCGCCATTTAGCTATATTATGAAAGACCCGCGTTTTGATGGTATTCCGCTGATTTTAGAGACCATCAATCCCGATATTTGGCCACAAGAAATTGCATGGTTAAAATCGCAACAAAATAGCTAACGCTTTCAGTAAATAAGACTGCTAATAAACCAAACGCATAGCAAACAAAAAGGCGGCCTTCTATAAGCCGCCTTCCCAATGAAATAATCGTAAAATAGTTACAGCGATTTCATCTCAATTTTTGCCATCATATCGGCCAGTTTATTACGGTTTTTCAAACCAACATCCGGCTGAGAAACCGATAACGCAGAAATTGCAGTCGCCATACGGAGTGTATGTTCGCTAGTCTCACCATTTAATAAGCCGTAAGCTAACCCTGCAACCATTGAATCGCCAGCGCCTACCGTACTGACAACCTCACATTGAGGCGGTTTCGCTAACCAAGAGCCTGAAGCATTTACCCAAAGAGCGCCTTCTTCACCGAGGGAAATAACCACGTGAGAAATGCCTTTATCGCGCAATTCATGCGCCGCAGCAATAACATCTTTTAAATCCGGTAATTTGCGCCCTACCCATGTTTCTAGCTCTTGACGATTAGGTTTAACTAACCATGGTGATGCTTTCAGACCCGCTTTTAATGCTTCGCGGCTGCTATCAAAGATAATACAAGGGCATAACTGACGCAGGCGAGTCATCCAACGTGTGAACTCTTCAGGTTCAATCCCGTTAGGTAAACTTCCACTGACCACCACCATGTCAAAATGACCAAGCCAATTAAGGGATTCCGTGGAAAAACGGTTCCAATCTTCTTTACTGACATCAAAACCAGAGAAATTAAAGTCTGTCGACTCACCGTTATTTTCTGTGAGCTTAACATTAATGCGTGTACGACCTGGCACCATGCTAAAACGGTTTGCCATGCCATTTTCACTAAAGAAGTGTTGGAATTCTTCTTGGTTGTCCTTACCCATAAAGCCGCTAACAGTGATATCAATACCAAGGTCACGCAGGACTTTCCCCACATTGACCCCTTTACCTCCAGCATTGAGACTAGCGGTCTTAACTAAATTGACTTCACCGACTTCGATGGAAGGGCATAGCCCCACAAGGTCATAAGCAGGATTTAATGTAATTGTAGCAACCCGGCGAGTCATAACCACTTATCTCCCTTATCATTATTGTCTTCGTGCAGACAGTCTTATCACAAGATTTTCAGGGCATAGTTATAACATTAATAACTGTTGGTTTCAGTGATATTTGTATTTTTTCCTGATTGTAATTTGAAAGTAACGTGGCAAAATTCCTTTCTTTATAAAAATAAGAAGAAGGAAAAATAATGTCGGGTCCTCAATGCGTTGTTGTTGGTGTCGGTGTGCTGATTACGAACGACCAAGGGCAAATTCTACTGGGTAAACGTAGCAGCCAACATGCACCTTACTGGTCTATTTTCGGAGGCCACGTTGACCCTGGAGAATCTTTCGAAGCCTGCGCAATCCGTGAAATAAAAGAAGAGATTGGTATTGATATCGATACCCCAACTGTATTTGGTCTCAGCAATAATATCGAAACGTTCCGACAAGAAGGTAAACATACGGTTTCTATCTGTATGCATGTGGAATATAACGGGAAAGTTGCCCCGCAGATCATGGAAGCGGATAAATGCGAAAGCCTGTTGTGGATCTCCCCAACTGACCCATTACCTGAACCTCATTTTGAAGCTAGCCGTAATGCGATCGAATTATGGCTCAGTAAACGTTTCTATCAGCCGCATATCTAAACCCAATATGCACAAACATCTCACTGCTTGTGCATATAATAACCACTCTTAACTATTTTTTATTTTATTATCTTTTAGATGTTTACATTATTTCCGACCTAATGTATCGTTCAGCTAGTACAGTGAAACAATCATTCAGGAGTCATCATGGAAGTCGATGTAACAAAACCACCAAAGCGCCCCTCTATTTTAGGCGGCTCAATGATCATAGCCGGTACCGCAGTCGGTGCAGGTATGTTTTCTATTCCGATGGTGACTTCAGGTGTTTGGTTTTCCGGTTCAGTTGTCTTACTGATCTACACATTTATCTGTATGTTGTTATCAGGATTAATGATTTTAGAAGCCAATATGAATTACCCAGCAGGTGCTAGTTTTCATACCATGGTGAAGGATTTATTAGGTTCTGGCTGGAATACCATTAACACTCTCTCCATCACGTTTGTGTTGTATATTTTAACCTATGCCTATATTTCGGCGGGTAGCTCGATCATCACCGAGAACATTTCAAAATATGTTCAAGTTCCGCAAGCGCTTTCTGGCTTTGTTTTTGCGGTGGTTATCGCGTTTTTTGTTTGGTTATCTACCCGTGCAGTTGATAGGTTAAGTACGATTTTAATTGGCGGGATGGTGATCACATTTGTGATGTCCATCGGCGGCATGGTCACTACCGCCTCACCGTTGATTCTTTTCAACCAATATGAAAATAGTCAAAGTGAATATTTACCTTATGCATTAGCTGCGTTGCCTTATTTACTGACCTCTTTTGGTTATCACGGTAACGTACCGGGATTAGTGAAGTACTACAATAAAGACAGCCGTAGTGTCATGTTGAGCTTAGTGTACGGCGCAGGAATTACGGTCACTATCTACATCTTATGGCAGTATGCTATCCAAGGTAATATTCCACGTTCGTCCTTTATTGCGATCAGAGAAAATGGTAACAATATTGGCGCGTTACTGAATCAAATGAATATTTCCGCACAGAGTAGCTTTATTTCGCAATTTTTAACGCTGTTCTCTTATATGGCATTAGCAAGCTCGTTTTTAGGCGTATCCCTCGGCTTATTTGATTTTATCGCGGACTTCTTTAAATTTAACGATAGCCATCAAGGGCGTTTTAAATCAGTCATTATTACTTTCTTACCGCCAACGGTTTTAGGTTTAGCGTTCCCTGACGGCTTTATTTATGCCATCGGTTTTGCAGGACTCGCAGCAACTATTTGGGCGGTCATTGTCCCTGCCATGATGGCAAGAGCAAGCCGTAAGCGTTTTCCTAATAATAGCTATCGAACACCCGGTGGAAGCTTTGTGATTGGGTTCGTCATCTTATTTGGTTTGATTAACGCAGCCGCACATATTTTGTCTCTGCTAGGTTTATTACCTGTCTATTAAGTTATTCAAAGACAATCATTGGTTAAAAAGAGATCCCTAGCGTGAAAACTAGGGATTTTTTTGATGTTAACATCTTGCCTAATCCCTTATCTGCGAGTAATTTTGTCGAACTCTTTTTGACAATAACAAAGAAGGTTATTTATGGCCAAGGCCAACGAAATCAAACGTGGTTTTGCAATAAACTACAACGGGAAATTACTGCTGGTTAAAGACATTGATATCCAATCCCCAAGCGCTCGTGGCGCAAGTACACTGTATAAAATGCGCTTTACCGATATCAAAACTGGCCAAAAAGTTGAAGAGCGCTTCAAAGGTGATGATATTTTAGACACAATTTCACTCACTCGCCGTGCGGTAAGCTTCTCTTATATTGATGGTGATGAGTATGTGTTCATGGACAATGAAGACTATACCCCATATATCTTTAAAAAATCTGATATTGAAGAAGAGCTGTTATTTATTCCTGAAGAAGGTTTACCAGGAATGCAGGTTTTAACAATGGATGGGCAAGTTCTAGCTCTTGAATTACCACAAACTGTCGATATGGTGATTGCTGAAACAACACCAGGAATTAAAGGCGCTTCTGCGAGTGCTCGTACTAAACCTGCAACAATGCCGACAGGCTTAACCGTTCAAGTTCCTGAATATATAACTACCGGTGAAAAAATCCGTATTCATATCCCTGAACGCCGTTATATGGGCCGTTGTGATTAATTATTTCGCCCTATTTTCTCAATAAGAAAATAAGCTTACATTACCTATGGGCATTCCGCCCATAGGCGTTATTATAAATAAACATCACCAATTCATCCTAGAATAGTATTCCATTTAATATTCAAAAATTAATATAAATATGACAATTTAGTTATTAGTCATAAATAACCGTGTAAACCCCTATTTTATTTTCCTTGTTAATCCATTTAAATGTTTGAGTTCCTTTTTGATTTGGAAGCATAGTCCCTTTTTCACTCAATTTATTAAACTTTACTGAGGTCGTTTTAACGACGCCATCATCATTCCAGCATTTTGTATCAATGCTCTGCTCAATACTCGTGATAACACAAGGTGATGCGACAATTGCGCCAACAAAGTGGATTGTGCCTGATGAAACGGGTTTTGCTTCGCTGTGCGTAGACGCCTTAGCGTGCATACCGAATGTTAATACCATTAAAGAAAATACTGCTAATGTTATTTTTTTTACTGAGTGATCCACAAGAATTTCTCCGCTTAAAATTAAGTTATCGTCAATTACTAAAATTTATTTACATCTAATTGATGCATTACTTAATAAATTTCGGATATAAGCTTAATTTGTGGAGGGGAATAGTTATTTCACTTATGGCCGCTATTTTTTATTTTTAAATAACCCCAAAGGATAGGCACGACCTTTAACTCCTTTAATTTAACTTAGATACAATAAATTTCATTGAAACTGATTTCATTTATATAACAAATCACTCTGTGTTTTATTAAAATCAGTCATCTACTCCAACAATCAAATTTGATATTTATTAATCAGAACGGCTATAAACAACTCTCTATATAAATTCATTTTCTTAGTGAAAATTTAATCTATTTAATTCCTTTCACTTATTAAAAGCGTGAAACTTCATAGTACCTAATGGTGAACATAGCTGTTTAGCTCACTTAACTTGAAGACTAATGCATAAAAAATACACGATAATGTAGTAAGAATATCCGCAACATATAGCTATCGGATACAGCCAATTGCTTTTACATTTAGGTGACAAACAATATAAATTTAAACTTCTTTACAATTCAGATTGAAATTTAAAAAATCCCCACTGTTTTTATAAAGATATTAGATAATAAACGTGACTATGATCATATTTTCTTTGAGAACGGTCTCTGTAAGGGCGCAAAAAAACTGGATTATTCGCATTCTGAAGGCAAGTTAATGATGGATCTCTCGTTTTATATAATGTTTTGTAAATTATCCCCCTATTAACTCGCCATTTCAGCTTTGTTTATGTATATTCTTTATGTTTGGTTAAAGAACTCAATATTCATCAGCCAAATATATAAAATAAGTACGATTTTTAGCAGCTTCTGATTATCTTTTTATAATCAACAGGTGTTAGAGCACAAGACAGCTGCTAATTTAGAGCATAATTTGTTCAATACATAAACACTTTCTGCGAAAAATACACTCAGTCGTTATAATGCGTTTTTCACAGGGATCAGTTTAAGTGTGTTGTGTAATTTCCACACGGCAACAAATAAATGGCAAGGGATATTCTATTAATGTTAACTTCTGAAAAATTTAAGCGCTATGTCTGGCGCATTGTTCCGGCAGTCGCAATTGCCGTAACGCTTTCAGCATGTACGGCACCAAAAACATCGAAGAATGGTCAAACTACCGCAAGATCTTCAGATGTTCGCATGTTAAACGCAACATCGAATGACTCACTCGCAATGGCATCTCAAGATGAATTCGAAGATTTAGTCAGAAGTGTTGATACCAAATCCAAAATCATGGATCAATATGCAAGCTGGAAAGGCGTTAGCTACCGTCTAGGTGGAACCACTAAAAGTGGTATTGACTGTTCTAGCTTTGTACAACGTACTTTCCTCGAGCAATTTGGCGTGCAATTACCTCGTACTACCTCTGAACAAGAATCTTCAGGTAAAAGTGTAAAACGCAACAATTTAAGAGCGGGTGACTTAGTTCTGTTTAAAACAGGTCGCACGATGAAGCATGTAGGGATTTATATCGGGGACAATAAATTTGTTCACGCCTCTACAAGTAATGGCGTTATCGTTTCTGAAATGACTAACGATTATTGGAGCAAGCGTTATTACGCAAGCCGCCGTGTGGTTAATGGTTCCTAAAACCCAGAAACATTAATGCAGTAGTATATAGATACCTTGCCAATAAAAAAGCTTCCAGGCTCTAAACCGGAAGCTTTTTTATTGGGTCGAATATCATAAAGACGACCTTAATATTAAATAGTCTCAATGCCATTAGGCACAATAGAAACCAGAAGCCATTTCTGCGATAGCAACACCCGATGCTTTTAAACGGCACATTGCTGTTAGCTCATCACTCGCTCGGATAAATAAGCACATCTCTTTTTGCCATTCTAAAATGGCGTTATCGATCTGCATTTCCGATAACGATTCAGACAAATGCTTCATTGCAATACAATCTGTTGCACAGTCGTGGCTCAGCAATTTTAGCCCCACTAGCTTATCGCTATTAATATCATTCATAGGCACAACCTCAACATCCGTACCTATTTTTCCCGATAACCAGCGATAGCTTTGCGGCAGCCTGTGCACCACCGAAAGACCTAATTTTTCCACAAAAATTTCCTATTAAAATATGTCATCATTTTGCCAAGTAAATTGACTAGCTAAATCGCCATTTAATCTACATTTCACTCAATGAATATCGATTCTTTTAGATACTGAAACTCCCCCAAGAGACAACGTCTCTCTTCCTTGTACCTCTCTCTATATTAGAGAGCGAATAGAGCTACATAAGTCTTAAAGAAATCCTCGTTCAAACCGAACTTTTAACCCAATCAAAAAGTAACATGAATGTTAAAAGCAAGAACTTAAATATAACATTAAAAAAGTAGCATGTCGTTAAATTTTTGTGACACACATCATTGCATACGAATTTTTTTGACAAAAAAGTTAATTTTTAAACAAATTTTGAGAACAACCTTCAAAATAAACCATAATAAATCAATTTATTTTTTACATTATCACTGAAGCATATTAACAATCATCTATTTTTTAAGCTCATGCAACCTTATTTCGGATCATTAAAAAGTGAGCTCCACCTTTCATTGAAAACAGAAATTTAACAAATATTCGACTTAAGATAATTGATATGGATCATTTCTTGATAAATACTTTAATTACATTACGTAATTAGTCAGTTTTATCGATGTATTGTACAGGTTAATCTATGGGTATTATGAATAGTGTATTTGTGAGATAAATCAGAATGATATAAATAAAGGAATGGAACTAATCAGTTTGTCAGTTTCATCCTTGAAACTGATTCAATTAGAGATGCTATTTTGCGCGTTTCGCTAAAAGCACAAATAACATGGAGAGTGCCACACAGCCTACCATCGAACCTACCATCGGCCAGGCATTTTTAGCAGGGATCATTGATAACAACGTTCCCACCAATGCACCAATAGAAAAACGAATTGTGCCTGCAAGTGAAGAAACTGTTCCTGCAATATGAGGGTAATTATCGAGGATCACTGCCATCGAGTTTGAGGTGATCATGGCAATCCCACTCACATAAATCGCGACGCCAATCACCAATGTCCAGAAATCCATACCCAATGCTGTCGTCGTTAATAGCCATATTCCCATAACGAACTGAACAATAATCCCAAAATATAACATTCGCTCAGCGCCAAATTGCCTTACAAATTTGCCGTTAATCGTCGTCATAATGAATAAGAAAACAATATTAATGCCAAAGTAATAGCCAAAATGTTGAGGCGATACCCCATTAAGGTCGATATAGACAAATGACCCTGCATTTAAGAAAGAAAACATACCGGAAAACGAGAATGAGCTAGCCAAAATATAGAACAACACTTGGCGGGCTCTGAATAACGTCGCAAACTGGCGTAATGTGGTTCCGATATGGAATTTTTGTCGCCTTTCAACCGGTAGCGTTTCTCGGATAAATAAACTAACCAGCACCACAGCGATGACAGCCGCAATCGCAATGCTCCAGAAAATGGCATGCCATGAGAACCAGCGCATCATTTCGCCGCCCATAATAGGTGCCATCAACGGTGCAATGGTCATCACTAACACGACGAAAGACATACTTCTGGAAAATTCATCTTTAGTAAACATGTCACGCATCAAGGCGTTGATCACGACGCTGGCTGCGGCTGCCGCAAATCCATGAAGGAAACGCAGCCAGATAAATGTATCGATAGATTCTGCAACAGCACAAGCCGCAGAGGCTAGTGCAAAGACAATCACCCCACCTAAAATGACGGGTTTGCGTCCTAAACTATCCGCCATCGGACCATAAAAAAGCTGACCAATTGCAAAACCAAAAATGTAGCTGTTCAGGGTCATCTGAATGCGCCCTTCATCTACATTAAAGTAACCTGTCATTGCAGGGAAACTCGGTAAATACATATCAATCGCTAATGGCATTAGCATTGATAGCAAACCTAAAATTAAAATCAGCCCCAAATAGGATGAACGCTGTTGTTGCACTTATTAACTCCTGCTATGACATCATTAACGGGGAACCGTAATACTCTCAATCTCTGCTTCCGTCAGTGGACGGTATTCACCCGGCTCTAACTGCTCATCTAAACGAATTTCCCCGACTCGCTCACGATGCAAACCACATACATGATTTCCGACTGCCGCAAACATTCGTTTAACTTGATGATAGCGCCCTTCACTGATTGTCAGTCGGACATCACGTGGAGAGATAATTTCCAGCTGCGCAGGTTTCGTGAGTGATTTTTCACCATTTAACATGACGCCTTGTTCAAACTGTACCGCGACATCATCCGCGATATCTTCACTCAGTTGAACTCGGTACGTTTTCTCACAATGATGTTTTGGCGAGGTGATGCGATGAGACCACTGACCATCATCCGTTAATAACACTAACCCAGTCGTATCAATATCTAAGCGACCTGCTGCATGCAGTTTTTGGGCGACGGGCTCATCAATAAAATAGAGAATTGTCGGGTGCGTGGGGTCATCGGTTGAGCAAACATAGCCTTCAGGCTTATTGAGCATAAAATAGCGAGGCCCCGTAACTTGCACTAACACATTGCCATCATAGGCAACTTCATTATCAAGACCCACCTGCATCGAACCTGATTTTACTACTTCATCGTCAACCATGACATTACCGGCACGCAGCTCACGCGCCACCAAACTCCGGCTTATCCCAAGTTGCTGGGACAAAAATTTATCCAGTCGCATAGATTCTCTTAACTTGATGGAATGTCAGCGAGAGGTACAATAGCACCGCGCTGTCATAAGATAGAAAGATGGATTGCTGTGATTACTATCACATAATTTATTATACCAATAACCTGTTACAAGTGATAGCACAGCAAAGGGAACGCTTAAATTTAGACCTAGCCACGGATCTAACTTAAATTTAACATTAATAATCTGACTTTTTTGAAAAAACTAACTCATATGCCTGCAGCCTCATCCCGTTTTACTTTACGCCCTTACCAACAAGAAGCCGTTGACGCGACAATCCAGTACTTTCGACGTCACACTACGCCCGCGGTGATTGTGCTCCCGACAGGGGCAGGAAAAAGCTTAGTGATCGCAGAATTAGCGAGATTGGCTCGTGGGCGCGTATTAGTTTTAGCCCATGTCAAAGAGTTAGTTGAACAAAACCACGCCAAATATCTAACTTATGGTCTAGAAGCAGATATCTTCGCAGCAGGCCTCAATCGCAAAGAATCCCACAGTAAAGTGGTCTTTGGAAGCGTACAATCGGTAGCGCGTAATCTTGAACACTTTGACGACAAATTCTCTTTAGTTATCATCGATGAATGTCATCGCATCAGCTTAAACGAAGAAAGTCAGTATCAACAAATTATCCTAAGTTTACAAAAGCATAACCCTGCACTGCGCATTTTAGGTTTGACCGCAACTCCCTATCGCCTAGGGCATGGGTGGATTTACCAATACCACTACCACGGAATGGTTAAAGGGGATGAACACTGTTTTTTCCGTGATTGTATCTATGAATTGCCGCTGCATTACATGATCAAAAACCAATTTTTGGTTCCCCCTGAACGCCTTGATATGCCAGTGCTGCAGTATGATTTTAGTCAGGTATCGGTTAACCAATCGGGAATTTTTAGCGAGCAAGAACTCAATTTATCCCTCAAAAAACAGCAGCGCATTACACCAAAAATTGTGGCGCAGATTATTGAGTATGCCACGCCGTTACAAGGGTGCATGATTTTTGCCGCTACGGTTGAACATGCTAAAGAGATCCTCAGTTATTTACCTCAAGATACTGCGGCATTAGTCACCGCAGAGACACCATCCCTTGAGCGCCAAAACATCATTCAGCAATTTAAAAACAAGCAATTACATTATCTTGTCAACGTTTCAGTACTGACCACTGGTTTTGATGCGCCACACGTAGACGTAATTGCCATCTTACGCCCAACAGAGTCCGTCAGCTTATATCAGCAAATCGTTGGACGTGGCTTACGTTTGAGTGAAGGAAAGAAACTGTGCCTAATTCTGGACTATGCCGGAAATCCTCATGACCTCTTTCGCCCCGAAGTGGGTAGCAGCAAACCCAACTCCACCAGCGTTCCAGTCCAAGTTTTCTGTCCATTGTGTCAATTTGCCAATGTTTTTTGGGGAAAATGCACCGCTGATGGTCAAATTGTCGAGCACTACGGGCGTCGTTGCCAAGGGTGGGAAGAAGATGAGCATGGACGCAGACAACAATGCGAGTTCCGCTTTCGATTTAAACAATGCCCTCATTGCGGCGCTGAAAATGATATTGCCGCACGACGTTGCCATAAATGCCAAGAAGTCCTCACGGACCCCGATGATATGCTTAAAGCCGCTTTACGGCTTAAAGATGCTCTAATCTTACGCTGCGGGGGAATGGAACTCACTTCAGGCTCGGATGCAAAAGGCGAGTGGCTGAAAATCACTTACTATGATGAGGATGGCACGTCGGTGTCTGAGCGTTTTAGACTCACCACTTCTGCTCAAAAACGCGCATTTGAATTCCGTTTTTTACGCGAGCATCACCGTGCCCCTGGCGTTCCCTTCCATTGGAATAATGCGAACGACATAATTTCACAACAAGCATTATTACGTTACCCGCAATTTGTTGTTGCGCGAAAAAAAGAAAGCTACTGGGAGATTAGAGAAAAAATCTTTGATTATCAGGGACGTTTCCGTCTTGCCGCATCATTAAGATAATCAGAAAAAACGCAATTAATGATGAATAAATCATGCCAAGTCAGAAAGATAATGATCTTAATGATTGCCCGCTAGCCGTTTTTTCGTTAAAATGCCGCCCGCCTTTGTATGTCTCGCTTCGCGAAATGATGTTACAGGGCCAAATCTCGAACCTGCTGCTGGGTCGCCTGTAGCAGGATTTTTATTTTTTCTTTTATAGAGAAATTGTAATGTTAACTATCAATGCAATTGAACGTAAAGAGCAGGGTAAGGGTGCGAGCCGCCGCCTGCGCAGAGCTAACCAACTGCCAGCTATCGTTTACGGTGGCAACCAAGAAGCTATCTCTGTTACTCTGAACCACGATGAAATCATTAACCAAGAAAGCAAAGCAGAATTTTACGAAGTTCTGACTCTGGTTGTCGATGGTAAAGAAACTAAAGTAAAAGTTCAGGCTGTTCAACGTCACCCATTTAAGCCAAAAGTGACGCACATTGACTTCCTGCGCGCTTAATTAAGCCCATAGCCGAGCTTTAAAGTTTTTTCGGGACGCCGAGTAAATAACGCCGCAATTGCGGCGTTATTTATTTTTAAGACAAGATTTCTAACGTAAGATTTCTATAGAAAATCTATCGTTCACTATTTATTACCGCGACGTTGCAACTGGTCACGTAAATTTGGCGGAGTTCCACGAATAGTCAATGTGTCTGTCACGGGATCCCAAAAGATACGCTCTCCCATTAACATCGCGTCAAAGCTAATCGTAATTCCCCCACCACTACCTGAAAATTTCGTCAACTGCTTTAAAGTACCGCGATCAGCAGGAAAACTCTCTTCCAATTGATAATCATTTTGGCGAGTGAAATCTTCAAAGCTTTGCTCTTCCACCATCGGTAGCTCTTTTGAGAGTTCCTTCAACTCAATCTCTTCGCCTGATTGCAATTGCTCACTGCAATAGCTATGAACTTGTTGGCGGTAAGCTTGGCGAGTATTTTTATCCATCTGCGCATTATCACAAAAATCATCCAATGCTTGGACTAACCCTTTATTCTGTACCTTCGCATTCAAACCTTCAGATGCAGCCAAGAAATCCATAAAGAAATCAGAAACTTTACGCCCTACTCGCCCTTTAAGGAAAGTCAGATAACGCTTCGACTCTGGATTGGTTTCCCATTCAGTCAAATCAATACGTGCCACAATATCCGCATGAGGAATATCTAAGTAATGAGTCGTACCTAAATCGAGGGATTCAGTCACAAACATGCTATCGCAGCTATTAAGAACGGCAATCAGCAGGTATTCCACCGCTAAATAACGATATTGGCAGAAGAGAACGATGCCGCCTTCAGCAAACGGGTATTTTGCCAGCTCATCTTTTAAACGCACGGTCATTGCGCGGCTAAAGCCTAAAAACTCTTCTTCGCCCTTACGCAGTAACGTTAACGCTTCAGCCAGTTCACTCTCTTCGTTGAACTCACCAAATGCCTTACTTTTTGCACTGTATACACGATGTAATTCTGCCATCATGTCTTGCACAACATTGTCTGTCGTCAATAACGAATCACGCAACATGACTTCTAAAGTCTGTTCATCTCGTTTAATCAACTGGTGTAACGCTATCTGGGTAATTTCCAGACTCATTGTTGGCTCCTTTCGCTAGCAGAAATAATGTCGCGTATTCAAACACTGTTAGTATTTGTCTGCAACTGAAACCGTTAACCGCCATTTTTTTATTACTTTTATGGCGAACTATTATCCACTTCGGTGATCTAAATAAACATTATTATCAATTAAACGAAAATTTGTTTAAAGAAAGAAGAAAAGTCACCCACAATGGGCTATCATATGGAGCTTTCATTAATTTAGGATGTCATAATTTATGCCACAATCATCTCGCTATAGTGATGAAAAAGTTGAAGGTTTACTGTCTGACCTTGTTAGTGTGTTAGAAAAAAACCATACTCCCGTTGATCTATCATTAATGGTACTTGGTAACATGGTTACCAATCTGCTCAATACGTCTGTCGCCCCTGCTCAGCGTAAAATGATTGCAGAGTCCTTTGCCAATGCATTACTTTCTTCTGTACAAGAAGATAAATCACACTAATTTGGTTGATAAATAAACAGCATGGTCACCCATCAGCGCTACCGTGATAAAGTCTCCAACATGATTGGTTGGGGGCACTGGTTTGCACTTTTTAATATACTACTTTGCCTTTTGCTAAGTAGCAGCTATCTGTTTATTTTTGACTGGCCAGATACCTTCGCTGGTCGCGCTTATGCCTTCGTCAGTTGGTTGGGTCATTTCAGTTTCGTGGTGTTCGCCACTTACTTGCTAATCATCTTTCCACTGACCTTTATCGTTATGTCCCAACGATTGTTGAGGGTTATCTGTGTGGCGCTAGCCACCGCGGGACTCACCTTATTACTCTTTGATATTCGCGTTTTTAGCCAATTTGGCCTCCATCTTACACCGCAGGTTTGGGATTTAGTGATTAACCCCGCCAAAGGTGAAATGGCACGCGAATGGCAACTGATGTTCATCAGTATCCCCATTATCTTTTTGGTTGAGATGCTATTTGCGACCTGGAGCTGGCAAAAATTACGCAGCTTAAGTCGTCAAACATTTGGGCGCCCACTGGCAGGCCTATTCATCGCAACATTTGTGATGTCGCATTTAATGTATGCGTGGGCGGATGCCAATTTTTATCGCCCGATCACGATGCAACGCTATAACTACCCGCTGTCTCAACCAATGACAGCGCGCAAACTTCTTGATAAATATGGGCTACTCGACCTGACTGCACATCAAAATCGTGTCTTCCAGCAAGGTAGTCCAACTGCACTGAAACTTCAGTACCCATTGAAGCCACTTAGCTACCAAGACCAAGGTACGGGTTACAATTTACTTTTATTGGTTGTCGATGATTTAGGTAATGTTTCTCAGCAAAACCAAATGAACTCACTGAAAGAGTTCAAAAATATCAGCTCCCAATTTACCAATCACTATACTTCTGGGTTACGCAATGATACCGCCCTATTTGGGCTGTTCTACGGTATTTCATCAAGTTATATTGATAATATTCTCAATGGTCGCCATCCTTCTGTCTTGGTTGAAGCTTTACAACATCAAGGCTATCAGTTTGGTTTATTCTCCACTGATGGGTTTAGCTCACCATTATTCCGACAAGCGATTTTATCTGACTACTCTTTGCCGACAAAAGCATCGGACAGTGACAAACAAACTATTGCACAGTGGAATTTATGGCTGGATAACGTGAAGCATGGCTCACCTTGGTTCTCATTCTTAAACATCAAGGGAGCGCCGGGAAGTAATCAAACAGATAACCAAATCAGCCAAGTCATTGATACGCTGAAGAGCCAGAACAAGCTTAACAATACCATTGTGGTGATCACAGCAAACTACAACAGTAACGGTTCGCAAGAGACTGATTGGGTGAATAAGAAACACTTTAACCGTGACAGTATGCAAGTTCCGTTATTTATCTACTGGCCGAATACTCCAGCACAACAAATTGATAAGCTGACTAGCCATCAAGACGTAATGACCACCCTCATGCAGCGTGTGTTACATGTCAATAACCCACCTGATGATTACAGCCAAGGTGAAGATCTCTTCAGTGCGCAGCGCACTTATCCGTGGGTGATCACCGGCGATAAAAGCGATGTCGTCATTACCACCAACAGCGCGACCATGTATATGGATCATAATGGCCAATTTAATATCTATGACCCACAAGGCAACGAGCAGACTGACGACAAACCAGACCTTGCTGAGCTACTGAAAATCTTCACTGAACTTAAACGCTTCAATGAAAATTAGCGCTTAAATTTCAATCAGTCATCTGGGTTTACTCTTGATTTTGCCAATGTTTTGAGTAGTATATTTTTTGCCTAAAGCCCTTGTTGTAAAGGCATGTATTCATTAATCGGCACGTAGCGCAGCTTGGTAGCGCACGGTCATGGGGTGTCCGGGGTCGGAGGTTCAAATCCTCTCGTGCCGACCAAATTCTCACTCAAGCCAGCCTTTTCGGTTGGCTTTTTGTTATTCAATACTTCCCTTTCATTGACCATTATCTGATAGCCAAATTGCATCGCTATCGGAATAATAGACACTATTCTTTTAACCTTTTATTAAGGACACAGTATGTCGCTATCCGTCACGGTTGCATTATCACGCCAAGAATTTATCGCCTTTAGCCGCTACTGCCATAAAAATAACTACTTTTTACCCAAAAACCGCAGCTTGCTCACTTATACTCTGCTCTATTTGGCTTTCTTTGCCATCATGGGTGGGGTATTCACCTTACTCCAGCATTTTGATATTGAGCTTAATATGGGGCAATTTGTTGTCGCTGTTCTGATGGCGATATTACTTTATGCCATCTTTGCAATACGTTTGTTTAAAACATTGAACAAAGCGATTCCTGATATGGATAGCTCAACTTTCTGCACAAAAACATTCACAGCAGATGAGAATGGATTACACATTGAGAGTGCTTATGGTTTATGGCATTACAATTGGAATTCAATGCGTTTTATAAAACAAAATGGAGATACACATTATCTATTTATTGATAGAACTAGCGCCTTTATTTTCCCAAAACGAGCGTTTGATTCACACGAAAATTATCTAAAGTTTGTGCAATACCTCACTGAAAAAAATATTTTTTAAATAATCCAGAATAAATCTTAGTAAACCGAATTAATTTAGCATAATCATCCATTATGCTTTATTTTAAATTTTGCGAGTAATTTATATTCACTACACATTTTTTTACACTTTATTTTTAGCTTTAACTAACGGTTTATATTAAAAATTAGAAATAACTCCATGAATAGTATTTCGTCTATATTATCGTCCGATATCACCCTATTTATGTGTAAAATTATTTATATATTCTGATTTTCTTAAGAATAATCTCTATTTTCACTATCAAAATTTCCTGCAAAAAATCCACTCACTTTCATTGTGAATACACATTATCTTTGATTTTAAATGATTTTTAATTAATTAAATAGCTGCTAATACGTAAAAATACGTTACATCACACTCAAACATAAAATCATATCCATTAGAAACCTTGATCTATCAGCCTTAAAATTATATAAAATAGCAAACTGATTTAAGCCAAATTAAAGTTGAAGAATATATTTCATTTACCAATAATTCATATTTAAAGCGAGTAATACCACTAAAGGACTCCTAAAATGTCAGATAGCTTCCAAAATGAAGTACCGAAGGCTCGAGTTAATATCAAATTAGACTTGCACACGGGTGGTGCGCAGAAAAAAGTGGAATTACCACTTAAATTATTAGCTGTTGGTGATTACAGCAATGGACAAGATAATCGAGCATTATCTGAGCGCGAAAAAGTTAATATCAATAAAAATAACTTTAATAGTGTACTCACTGAATTTGCACCGGCCATTAATCTCACAGTGAAAAACACCCTTGCCGGTGATGGAAGTGAAGAAAGCATCAACCTCTCTTTCAAAAACATGAAAGATTTTGAGCCTGAGCAAGTTGCCCGTCAAATTCCTCAACTACGCGCAATGTTAGCTATGCGCAATTTGCTGCGTGACCTGAAATCTAATCTCCTCGATAACGCAACGTTCCGCCGTGAACTGGAAAACATCCTTAAAGATCCAGAGCTCAGTGATGAACTTCGTGAAGAACTAGCACAGCTAGCACCGAAGAAAGATTAATTTGGATTATTAAAGGATTATGCTGATGTCTGTAAAAACTGAATCAACTCAAGGCGCAACAACTGTGCTGGATGACACCTCAAATCAAGGTGTTTATGCTTCTTTGTTCGAAAAAATCAATTTAACGCCAGTCGCATCAATCAGTGATATTAACGCATTCCAAGACAATGCAGCCTTGGCAGATGCAACGGCTGACGAACGCGTCACTGTCGCCGTTCAAGTCTTCCTCGATCGTTTAAAATCATCAGGTCAAAAAGTCGAGCGTTTAGATAGAAACCTGCTCGACCATCATATTGCTGAACTTGATAAGCAAATCAGCCAACAATTGGATGAAGTCATGCACCACCAAGACTTCCAAAAAGTTGAATCCACTTGGCGTGGCTTGAAATTTCTGGTTGACCGCACTGATTTTCGTCAAAACGTCAAAATTGAACTGCTAGATATTGCGAAAGACGATTTACGCCAAGATTTCGAAGATAGCCCAGAAGTCATTCAAAGCGGCCTTTATCACCATACTTACATTGCGGAATATGACACCCCAGGTGGCGAACCTATCGCAGCAATGATTTCTAACTATGAGTTTGACCGTAGCCCGCAAGATATCGCCTTACTGCGTAGCATCTCCAAAGTCTCAGCATCCGCACATATGCCATTTATCGGCTCTGTAGGACCAAAATTCTTCGGTAAAGAGACGATGGAAGAAGTGGCGGCAATCAAAGATATTGGCAACTATTTTGATCGTGCTGAATACATCAAATGGAAATCATTCCGTGACTCTGATGATGCTCGATATATCGGCTTAACCATGCCTCGTGTGCTTGGTCGTCTACCATATGGCCCAGATACTGTACCGGTTCGTAGCTTCAACTACGTTGAAGAAGTTAAAGGCCCAGACCACGAGAAATACCTGTGGACCAACGCCACCTTTGCTTTTGCTGCCAACATGGTTAAAAGTTTTATCAACAATGGTTGGTGTGTCCAAATTCGTGGACCTCAAGCCGGTGGTGCTGTTAAAGATCTCCCAATCCACCTGTTTGATTTAGGAACGGGCAGTCAGGTCAAAATTCCATCCGAAGTGATGATCCCAGAGACCCGTGAATTTGAATTCGCCAATCTTGGATTTATCCCGCTGTCTTACTACAAAAACCGTGATTACTCCTGTTTCTTCTCTGCTAACTCGGCGCAGAAGCCCGCGTTATACGATACCGCGGATGCCACCGCAAACAGCCGTATCAACGCTCGTTTGCCATACATTTTCTTACTGTCCCGTATCGCCCATTACTTGAAGCTGATTCAACGCGAAAACATTGGTACCACCAAAGACAGACGCTTACTTGAATTAGAACTCAACAACTGGGTTCGTGGCTTAGTGACTGAAATGACCGATCCTGGTGATGATTTACAAGCTTCTCACCCGCTGCGTGATGCAAAAGTGGTTGTTGAAGATATCGAAGATAACCCGGGCTTCTTCCGTGTGAAACTGTACGCGGTTCCACACTTCCAAGTCGAAGGTATGGATGTTGATTTATCGCTAGTTTCACAAATGCCTAAAGCAAAAGCCTAACGGTTATTAAAGGTCATTCAGGATGAAAATCTACCGTCCCCTATGGACAGACGGGGCCTTTTTGGCCCCTCAGCAATTTCAACAGCAAGCCCGTTGGGACGGTCATGTTGCTGAAGTGGTCGCACAAATGGGTATCGCCTCCACGTGGGGCGTCATTAGTACCGAGTTTGATGCCAGTGCATTAACGCTCTCTCGCGTAAGCGCCCAAAAAATCGTGGTGCGCTTTCACGATGGCACACTGATTGACACAACCTTAGCTGATGCCCTTCCTCCGGTATTGTCCCTCAATGATTATGCGGATCGCCAGTCATTGGATATCGTTCTGGCATTGCCTTTAATGCTAGCCAATGGCGGAAACTTAGTTCCTGAAACAGGAACCGATCGCCCACGTCGATTTAGCCAAGAATGGGTTAAAGTTCAAGACTTATTAGGGCATGAACAAACAGATATTGCCGTGTTACGTCACGTGGCAACACTGCGTTTTGCTCATGATGAGAATGAAGCCTATATGACCTGCCCTGTTGCACGCCTTATTCGCAACGCTCAAGGGATGTGGGAATTTGATAGCCACTTCATTCCTCCCTTACTTTCCTGTCAAGGAAGTGCTGAATTACGCACATTGCTTTCTGAGTTTATGCACCGTTTAGTGGCTAAGCGCCGTCGTTTAATGGCGCTACGTCGCGAAAGTAATGAAAAAATGGCCGACTTTGTGGTCGCTGATGTTTCACTGTTTTGGTTACTGAATTCACTGAATAGTGCCGAGCCGGTCCTCAATGAACTCAGCACCGCATTACATCGTCATCCTGAATTACTCTATCGAGAGCTAGCTCGTTTAGCGGGCAGCTTATTAACTTTTTCCTTAGAAAGTAAGCTGGAAGATATCCCGCTATACAAACATGAGCAGCCAGAGCTTGTTTTCCCACCTCTTTTTGCCTTGTTAAATACACTGCTTGAAGCCAGTTTGCCTTCTCGCGTTATTAGCATTGAATTGGCGAAAGAAGGTCCATTCTGGAAAGGTCAACTCCATGACGGTCGATTACGTGAAGAAGCCGATTTTTACTTATCGGTTCGCTCATCATTGCCTGCTCACTTATTGATCGCTCAATTTCCACTCCTTTGCAAAGCGGGCAGCAGTGATGATGTGGCGGACGTCGTTAATGTGGCACTCAATGGTATTCCATTGAAACCGCTCAGCCATGTTCCAACGGCGGTCCCTCTTCGCTTAGAAAACCAATATTTTGCGCTAGATATTGAAACACCTGCGGGTCAAGCCATGCTCTCTTCTGGGCAATGTGCTTTCTATGTTCCAAGCACGTTAGGTGACATTCAATTAGAGCTGTTTGCGGTACTTCGCTCATGAACAATACAACATCGCACCATACTATCGACATGATCTTCGCCCAAACTTGGCTGATGGTTTGCCAATTACATCAAGGCACCACCATCACTCAAGGGGATAGTTTTTATCGTCGCGTTTGCCAACTCATTGATGAAACACGTCAAAAACTGCTCGAACATGGCTACCCTGAATCCGCCATTGAACATATGCAATACGCTCAATGTGCCCTGATTGATGAATCTGTGATGAATCGCCAACACCAAGATGATGGCTACAACACATGGATCCAATCTCCTTTGCAAGCACGCTACTTCAATACATTAGAAGCGGGAGACAAACTTTGGGATCGCCTACGCAGCATTTTAAATGAAACCGCTCCGAATCCTGACGTTTTGCTCTGTTTTCATCGCGTGCTTACTCTCGGGTTTGTCGGTAAGTTTCGCCAAAAAGAGGCGCCAGAACGTGAACGCATCGTCGCTCAACTTAATGTTCAACTTCCAGACTATCTGATCGCTTCAGAATTGCCTCTCGTCGTAAAACCTAAATTACGGTTTAGCCGTCGCAGACTTTACTGGTTTGGTTGGGTAGGTGGCATCCTAATACTCACCGCCATGTGGTGGGGATTCAGTGCTTCGCTAGAACATTTACTACAACAGTGGATGACACAGGGATAGGCATGCAAAATCCAATCAGACAGTGTCTGACGCTTTTTGCTACAGGGCTTTTCTTGTGGCTACTCTGGGGATTTTGGTCTCTAGGGCAAAGTGTCACCATTTTTGTTTCCGCCTTCGTCTTAGTACTGACGGGTGGAATGTTGTTTTGGCAATATAAACAACGACGCCAAGTGTTATCCACTGAACATGATTATACGGGTGCATTTCCGGCTGATAATTATCAGGGACCTGTCATTTTAGTCTGTGGTCAATCTCAAGCACTATTCCTGGATGACCAATTACACAGAGAAACAAATCAAGGTTGGTACATTCGTGTATCCGCGCCCACTGAGCTCGTTAAACTGATTGCCGCATTGGTGGAATATGCCCCTTCACTATCTGGGCACTTATCCTTACTTTACGTTGTATTACCCGAGCAACTGACCCAACAAGAAACCCTGACACAAGCGCTACTCAATTGGCGTCGAGCGATTGGAGAAGGCCGTCAAAAAATCGGTGCTAAATTACCATTTTGGGTAACGGTATACCTTTCTAAACCTCATCACGCTGAAACCGCTATACATGTTGATGATGAACATACCCCTTGGATGACGTTACTCAGCCACCAAACTGAATTTCAGGTAGAGCAAGAAGGTGCGATGTCAGTCCCTTACTCCGTGTGGCTACCTACGCATTTCGGACAGTCAGAACAAAGCCTACAATTTTCGCTGTGGCTAGACACCTTACAAAGTTGGCTAAACCAGGTTTTAGTGCCTCAATTCACCCTGCCTCAAGCTGGAGCTCCGAAGCAAATCCCTTCAGCATGGGCCATTCAGTGGATAGATATCACTAGTCAGCCGAACAATTTATGGCAGCAATTCATCCAAGAAAAAACCACATTGCCATTACACTCCTCAGTACAAACAACGGATTTACTCCCTTTGCCGGATGTCATGCTACGCCGCTTACATCATGATATTAGCTTAAGCCGAACGGAAAAAAGCCTCGGTGCAATTGGCGCTATTTTTGGGATTTTCTTAGTGGGTGCTTTAGTCGGCAGCTACCACCACAACCAACAACTCATTCGCCATATTGGTGAAGATATTGCTCGTTTCTCTCAGCTTTCAGATGTTCCACTCGCACCAAAATTGACCGCTTATCAGCAGCTCCAAGATGATGCCGCTGAGCTTGCACGCTGGGAGCGTGAAGGGATCCCAAGCGCTTACTCTTTAGCGTTATATCAAGGTAATCGAATATTGCCTTACTTACATACTCTGCTAGGAAGTTGGGCGCCTTCTCAACCTGAAATCGCCCCTGAAGCGCCGACTGCCCCACCTCAAATTGTCACTTTGGATAGCTTGTCTTTATTCGATGTTGGGCAATACACACTCAAAACGGGCGCGACCAAAGTATTAGTTGATGCGTTACTCAATATCAAAGCCAAACCCGGCTGGTTAATTATGGTTTCTGGCTATACCGATAACACCGGGAATCCAGAACAAAATCAAAAACTGTCTTTAAAACGCGCAGAGTCTGTCCGTGATTGGATGATTCAAACCAGCGATATCTCGCCAACCTGCTTTGCTGTGCAGGGATACGGGCAAAATAACCCCGTTGCCGACAACAACACCACTGACGGACGAGCTCGCAATCGCCGCGTAGAAATTCGCCTGATACCTCAAGCTGAAGCTTGTCAGATATTAGGCGTCAACACCGTACCATCGATGGATGGTGGTACACATTCCACACTAAAGGAGAAGTAGTTATGGCTATTCCAGTTTATTTATGGCTGAAAGATGATGGCGGTGCTGAAATTAAAGGTTCTGTCGACGTACAAGACCGTGAAGGCAGCATCGAAGTGGTTGCTCAAGACCATAACCTGTACATCCCAACGGATAACAATACCGGTAAATTAACAGGTACTCGTATCCATACGCCATTCATTTTCGTTAAAGAAATTGATGCTTCAAGCCCTTACCTTTACAAGGCTGTGACCACGGGTCAAACCTTGAAAGAAGCTGAATTCAAATGGTATCGCATTGATGACGCAGGACAAGAAGTCGAATATTTCAACACCAAGCTTGAAAACGTCAAAGTCGTGAAAGTCGCTCCAAAAATGCACGACATTAAAGATCCAGGTAAAGAGAAGCATAACCATCTCGAAGAGATTGAGCTGCGCTATGAAAAAATCACTTGGACATACAAAGACGGCAACATCATCCATTCCGATTCTTGGAATGAGCGTGCTACCGCTTAATTAAGACAAGCAGGCGTTTCGGCGTCTGCTTTTTTCTTGCGCCTCTTGCGCAACCTCACTCACACACAACACATTTTGCCATTAAACAAGCTATACGCGCTTTCAACCGCGCATTCCCATCGCCAATATCACCTTATGAACCTCGGTTAACGGTTAGGGGCGGTAGCGTGCCTAAACACATTGATATCCACCAGATTATCTAGGGAGAGAACATGGAAAATTCTTCAGTTATGTTATTGCGTCGCCTAAACCCTTTCTGTGCAAATGCACTAGAGGCAGCAGCTTCCTTGTGCCAAACACGCGCCCATGCTGAGGTCACCATCGAACATTGGTTACTCAAGCTGCTTGAGCTAGGAGAAAGTGATATCACTGTGTTAGCGCGCCGCTATGAATGGGATATTTCTGCACTTTGGCAAAGCCTGTTAACAGACATCGACAGCCTACCCCGCTCTATCCATAGCCGCCCATCCCTCTCAAAATCACTCCTAAACTTAATTCAAAACGCATGGGTGATAGCCTCATTGGATGAAGATATCGAGCACATTCGCAGCGTCCATATTCTTGCAGCGATGGTGAAACAACCCTCTTTAGTTCTGAACGACGCCCTTTGGCCATTAATGACCTTAAGCCTCACGCAATTACAACGTTTAAGACCAATGCTTGATGCTCAATCCGATGAACGCCCTGAAGTTCAGCAACTTGCGGCGCATAATCAATCTTTACCAGCAGAAGCGCCACTTGACTCGCAATCAACAAACGAAGCTCCAGCACCGAATGTCATCGGTAACACACTGAATGATGCCTTACTCGCCGTGCTGAATAAATTTACGGTGGATGTGACCGAAAAAGCACGCGAAGGCGTGATTGACCCTGTCTTTGGACGTGATGACGAAATCCGTCAAATGGTCGATATTCTGTCTCGCCGTCGCAAAAATAACCCCATTCTCGTGGGGGAACCGGGTGTCGGGAAAACCGCGTTAGTGGAAGGCTTAGCCCTACGTATCGTTGAAGGTAATGTTCCTGTCAGCCTGCAAACCACATCATTACGCACATTAGATTTAGGGCTACTGCAAGCGGGGGCTGGCGTCAAAGGCGAATTTGAACAGCGCTTAAAAAACGTGATTGAAGCCGTACAACAATCTCCTACGCCGATTTTACTGTTTATCGATGAAGCCCATACCATCATTGGCGCAGGCAACCAAGCCGGTGGCGCTGATGCCGCTAACTTACTCAAACCCGCCCTTGCCCGTGGTGAACTACGCACTATCGCGGCAACCACTTGGTCTGAATATAAGCAATATTTCGAGCGTGACGCCGCTTTAGAGCGCCGCTTCCAAGTGGTTAAAGTTGATGAACCTGATGACGAGAAAGCTTGCTTAATGCTGCGTGGACTAAAACCACGCTATGCAAAATATCATGGTGTTCACATTACCGATGATGCGGTCAAAGCCGCTGTCACCTTATCTCGCCGTTACTTAACCGGTCGCCAACTCCCCGATAAAGCCGTGGATTTGCTCGATACCGCCAGCGCCCGTATCCGCATGAGCCTCGATACGCTTCCTGAAGCACTGACCCGTTTAAAAGCCAAGCGCAATGCATTAGAACTTGAACAGCAAGCGATCCTTGATGATTTGGCCATTGGCAACACCACCAACCAATCCCTACTGAGCGAACTAGTCACTCAAGATGCCCAAATCGCCATACAGCTGGCTGATTTAGAACAGCGTTTTGAGCAAGAAAAAAACCTTATCAGCGAGCTCTTAGAACAGCGCCGTCAATCTCAAGATGTCAGCGATATCCAATCACAGTTAGAACTTATTCAGCAAAATGAACCGCTGATCACCCCCGATGTGGATGTTAGAACGGTGGCTACTGTTATCGCCGACTGGACGGGTGTGCCATTATCCAGCCTCTTAAAAGACGAACAAACTGAGCTACTGGAGTTAGAAGACTCGCTAGGTAAACGCGTTGTGGGTCAAGAAAGCCCATTACTGGGGCTTGGACAGCGACTACGTGCAGCTCGCACGGGTCTCGCCTCAGAAAATGGCCCTCAAGGGGTATTTTTATTAGTGGGTCCAAGCGGAATCGGTAAAACTGAAACCGCCTTAGCTTTGGCAGATGTCCTGTTTGGTGGCGAAAAATCTTTAATTACCATCAATATGTCCGAGTATCAAGAAGCCCACACTGTCAGCCAATTAAAAGGCTCGCCTCCAGGTTATGTGGGTTACGGTCAAGGCGGGATTTTAACGGAAGCCGTTCGCAAGCGTCCTTACAGCGTCGTGTTACTTGATGAGGTGGAAAAAGCCCACCGCGATGTACTCAACCTGTTTTATCAAGTTTTCGACCGTGGATTTATGCGCGATGGCGAAGGTCGTGAAATTGATTTTCGCAATACCGTGATCTTAATGACAGCAAACTTGGGCAGTGACTTGTTGATGCAGCAACTCGAAGAGTTCCCTGAGTCTACCGACGGCGAGCTGCAAGAACTGCTGCACCCAACTTTGCGCGAACACTTCCAACCCGCCTTACTCGCACGCTTCCAAACCCTAATTTATCGTCCATTAGGCCCTGTCGCTCTGCGCCAAATTGTTGAAATGAAACTGGCCAGCGTGATTAAGCGTCTTTACACCCACTACAAGCTTGAGGGCATTATCGAAGAAGCGCTCTATGACACGCTCGTGAGCGCCTGTTTATTACCTGACACTGGCGCCCGCAATATAGACAGCCTACTGAATCAGCAGATTTTACCAGTACTGAGCCAACAACTGCTGATGCGCCAAGCTAACCACCAGCAAGCACAAAGCCTGACGTTGGGTTATAGCGAAGAAGACGGGATCACCCTGAGTTTCCGTGATATTGAGGAGATAAATCCATGAGCCTACTCGATACAGCCAAAAACCTCCTTCAAGGCCAAAACCGCTATCGCCTAGAAGTGCAAGGCTGCTCAGATTTACTGGATGTTGAACATTTTACGGGTCGTGAAGCCGCTAGCGATACCTATCGCTACCAAATCACGTTTACCTGTTCTGCCCAAGATCTTTCTGCTCAACAATTATTGCGCCGTAATGCCAGCCTGACCTTTTCCGCGCCGATAAATAATTTAATGGGACTCGCCACTCAACCTAGCGTAGCCAAGCGCGTTCATGGGGTGGTGACGGATTTTCGTCGTCTCTCTGGTTCTGCGGATGAAGCTCGCTACCAGTTAGTCATCGAGCCTTTTTTTGCGCTACTCCGCCATCAAATTCGCAGCCACCGCTTCTTTATCAACCAATCCATTCCTGATGTGGTTGAACAAATTCTGCGTGAACATAATTTCAAAGGCTGGGAGTTCGAATTTCATCTCGACAAAGAGTACCCAAAACGCGAACAAATCAACCAAATTAACGAAAGCGACCGCCAATTTATTGAACGCTTACTCAGTGAAGTGGGTATTTTTTATCGCTTTGGTTTACAAGATGATACCCAAACCGAGGTACTCCACTTTACGGACAGTCAACGCGGTTATGTGTATGACAAAACGCTGCCATTAAATAGCCCATCTGGGCTGAGCGATAACCATGTTGACAGTGTTTGGGGATTATCTTTGCGTCATCAAGTAGTTGAAAGTACTGTTTTTGCCAAAGATTATAACCACAGACTGGCTGAAGATACGTTGATTTCCGCTGTCGCGGACATGACTCGTGGCGATGGCGAAAAAACTAACTACGGCGATGTTTATCACTATAAAGGCCGCCACTTGACCCGCGGGGACAAAATTCGCCCTGAAACTGAAACCGCTAACTTCTGGGCAAGACTCGATCACGAGCGCTTTTTAGCGCGTCAGACTTTACTCCGCGGAGAAAGCAGCGCTGCAGACCTGACGCCATTATTAGTGCTAAGCATTCAAGATAACCCGCTCAGTTCGGCGTTACCCAGCGTATTCAAATCGCCAATTCTCATTACTCGCCTACGCTTCACCGCCAGCCGAGATAAAGCGCTAACTGTTCGCTTTGACGCCGTGCCTTACACAGAATCACTGTGCTGGCGTCCTGCACTCAAACCACGCCCGGTCATTGCTGGAACATTAATGGCGCGCGTCACCAGTGCAAAAGACCACGATATTTATGCCCATCAAAATGAACATGGATTTTATTGGGTCAAATTCGATGCGGATCGCGATGATAAAACCAAGGGCTATGAAAGTATGCCCGTGCGTTTGGCGAAGCCTTACGCCGGCGATACATATGGAATGCACTTCCCACTGATTCAAGGGACTGAAGTCGCTATCGCCTTCCACGAGGGCGACCCTGATCGCCCTTACATCGCCCACGCACTGCATGATTCTCGCCACCCCGACCACGTTACGGATAAAAATAACACCCGCAATGTGATCCGCACGCCTGCGAATAACAAACTGCGCATGGAGGATAAACGCGGGCAAGAGCATATTAAGCTCAGCACCGAGTATGGCGGAAAAACCCAGTTAAACCTGGGGCATTTGGTCAACGCCGAGCGCGAACAGCGCGGTGATGGTTTTGAGTTACGTACTGACAGATGGGGCGCGATTCGTGCGGGTAAAGGGTTATTAATAAGTACTCATGAGCAAGAAAAAGCGAACGAGCAACAACTCAATATAGATGAAATCAAACGTCAACTTTCTGATGCATTATCAATGGCGGAATCTCTATCATCAATATTAGAACAAGCGGATATCGAATCACTCGATAATCAAACACAAGAACAATTTTTACAACAAAACATTGAGCAACTGCAAGAACCAGTCGTACTCATCGGTGCTCCAGGCGGTATTGCAACCTCAACCCCTAAACATATTCAATACAGTAGTAACGGCAATCAAATTTATACCGCTGCGGGTAATACAGAAATATCATCACTCAAGCGCCTTGTCTTATTTGCTAAGAAAAAAGTTGTTTTATTTGCGCATGAACTAGGCATGAAACTGGTTAGTGCGGCAGGTAAGGTAGAAATACAAGCTCAAACAGGTGAAGTCGACATCATTGCACAAAAAGGGCTGAATATTACGAGTACTAACGATGAAATTATCATCAGTGCAAAGAAAAAAATTACACTGCAATCTGGTAGCTCGTATATCACCATTGAAGGTTCACAGATAGAGCACGGAACGAGTGGAGACTTCAATGTAAAAAGTTCAAATCTTCAATATATGGATGCTGCAACGTTGAATATGCCGTATCCACAATTTACTGCTTGTGAATCCATGACTTCAGAAGCTGCTCAACAGGGTTCAGGTATTGTACCTCTACGCTAAGGATACTGTATGACACACTATCTACCCCAACATAAAAATTTCGGTGAGCACCAATTTGCATTAATTGATAAAGCATTTGCTCGTTCATTACTTGATGACTATCCCTCATTAGATATTGTCTCAGCACACTTGGCCCCCCAATCACATTTATACCCAGCACTAATATCACTGCATGAATTACCCACGCCAGATTGGCAAAAGTTCATCACTAAAATAACAGAACAATCTCAAGGGCTTTCAACACCTAACATCAACTTATTACTCAGCAGCCCTTTATCAGCAGAATCATTGCGCAATGAGCTAGCTAGCCTTCTTTTAATTAATGATGAAAAACAACAAAACTATCTTTTTCGCTACTACGATCCCAGAGTTTTAATTCAATTATCTTGGATGCTGACCCCTTGGCAGTTGCAAACTTACTTAAAAACGCAAGCAATTCCATCTTGGACATTTTTTATTGATAAACAATGGCATACGTTAAGTTTTCAAGAAAAAGCACCTTATATCAAAAATGATCCTATTAATTTACCGTTAGAACAAATTAATAGGATTGGTTTAATTAACCAAGTGTTAGAACAATTACCTATTACAAAAAACTTAGACGAAAAAATTAGACTTAGCCGACACATTGATGAGTTGCTATTGATCGCATCCAATTGTGGTTTGGTTATAAATAAAGATATAAATATTTTTGTACAACAAGGCATCGAGCAACAATGTGCTTTTTGGTTACATCATGATGTTCAAGCTGTATTAAAAGTTGCTGCTCATAATCCTGAATATTACCGTCGTACAACCTCCAATTGGAATGAAAAGCGCTGGCAAGAAATAAAAGCCAATGCTCCCACGTTAATAACGTCTAAAGGAATCTAGATATGAAAGATAAAAATGAGTCGCAAGGTTGCAGTTTTTGCATTCGACGTGGATTTCCCATTTTACTCGCTCGCCCTGCTATTATGTCTCAACATGATATTCTCCCTGTTATGCCTAAAAGTATTCATGTCCCCGTTGAAGCCCAAGGGGAAACTACGTATACCTTGCGGTTATTGCGCTCTGGCTACTTAAATATTTGGGATGAATTAGGTAACTCATGGATTAATTATTTTGTCACCAAGGGCGGTTTTTACTACCCTCTCCCAGAAAATGGAGATGTACCCGATGAGGTCGCATCCGGTAAAATGAAACCCTGCATTGACCAGCCTGAGGAGTTAGCTAAAGCCTCTCTCATCACCTTACCGGTGATGCCTGACGGAATGAAAAATGGACTGTTTTGGTTTGCATGGTCTGAAGTGAAATGGACAGAATCCATCCGAAAACAATTCGAAGATAAAAGCCACCGTGAACGGTATATGCAGCCTTTTGATATGGATGCATGGCTAAATACTCAATCCGCGGCACAGGCGTTACCGTTATCGCAGTTGGAAAATACCGTCGCGGATTACTTTCAGCACGTCAAAAAAAGCCAAATGTGGAAATGGTCAGTGCTCATCGCGCAGCTCGACCTCCTTGAAGGGCTCAAGACCTTGGTGTATCCCATCACCTCGAAGTTCAGTCCAATAGCAACTGGTCGGCAAGTAGAGGCGACGGCAAGTCAAGACCTTCACCCCAATGGAGCACTTCTTGTCTTGCAAGACCCGACAGGAATTTTAAGCGATATCTCAACATTAATAGAATTCGAACTCCGCAAGAATGTCTATCAGCGCCCTGATATTAAGCGTGAAGTGATGCTCTATGCATCAATTAGCAGTTTAGAAAATGGAATGAAAAGGCAATTCAAACTAAGCTATAATGCTAACACTCAGCTAGGTGAAAAATATATACAGAATGATCCACGAACATTGCTTTTTACTTTAAATAAACCAGCACCAAGAACATGGTATAGTGAATTACGCGAAGATCAGCTTGATAATAAAACACAAGAATTTTGGGCTGATTATCAAAAGTATTATGACAAAAATAAGCTTGAAACTTTTAAAAATAAATTCAATAACATTTTAAAAGAATATGATTCCCGAATCATCTCACCACGCACAGAGTTTTATCTTAATTGGCTTAAAACACCCACCTTAGTTCATTATTTCACCACTCATTTTGATTCTGATGATTTAATCAGTTGCCTTGCATATACTTCAACAATAAATTATTGCATTACTAATATGCTAAATAAAAAAGGCACATTAGATTTTTTTAATGAATCCTTATTTCAGCCTTTAACGAATACAAGCAATATCTTAGGACGTGCACTCGCTATTAATAATGAAAAGTTAATAACGAAAATTAATGCAGCGACAAGCCAATCCCCGGATTATATTTCGCTACCATGGAATGGACTCGTTGATGCTGTTAATGAAATAATCGAAAAATCGAATCCAGCAACACAATCCGTCATTGGGCTCTACCTTGCCAATATTTCTGCGGCTATTACAGGAAGCATCAATAAAACCCTTTCGTCAAAAAAAACCTTTGATTTTATTGTTGCGTTAGGTATTTTCCAAAACCGTGCATTAATACCTGTATCTCAATATGCTGAGGAAAAACACTTCATAAAAGGGATTGTGAAAGTATTGATGTCATTAAATGACAATGGAGTGAAACCTAATCAAGATAGAGTTGAAAGAGAAGTCAAAAAAATAATAGAACGTCGAAAAAAACTGGGTTTTCCTGATTATGAAAAACGAGCATTAGCTTTTTTTATCGACGCAGACCCGAAACAGGTAGAAAATATCAATAAATTATCTAAGGAAGAAAAGGCAAAGGAGTTCTCTAAGCTAATGTTATCTAGCCCTGAAGCCAAAGTGCATAACCTAGAAAAATGGCAAACTCAAGTAACAAGCGGGACGGGTAAGAGCATCACGTTAATGGGCGGAGGAATTTTGTCAATTATTTTACAATCAGCGGCCGTTTTAACGACTGCTGACTTTGGGAATAAAAAAACACTCAGTGATGAACAATTAGAAGAAAATGGCCGATTTTATGGCGGGGTTGCAGGTATAGTATCCGGATCATTTGGCGTTATTGAAACTGGTGTGCAAGTTTTTTTGCAACAACATGATGCGGTAAACACATCTGCATTTAAAGGGCTAAAAGGTGTTGAAGCCTTTTCGAATATCGCTAAAAAAGGATTTGGCCTTGTAGGGGGAATGGTCGCCGTTGCTTTTGATGCTTACCATACATTCGATGAATGGAGCAAGGGCCATACTGGATTAATGCTCGCTTATGGAATATCAACATTAGCTGATATATGGCTTATTTATGTTATTTTTGCTGCCACATTAGGACCTGTAGGTTTAGTCATCACCTTATTTGCAGTTATTGCCGCAATAGGTACTGCAATTTATATTGCCATAACAGGGCAGGATAATATCCAAAAATGGTTAGAACGATGCTTATGGCGCGTTGAACCCTCAGAAAACTCAGAAAATAAATTACCTGATATATATCCAACCATGGATATGGAACTGGATGAATTGCAACGCGCTTTAGGGCTAGGATAACATCATGGATATTTATGGATTACACCCCAAGTTTAAGCTTAACCGTCCTCTTACCAACAAAGAACGTGAAGAGCACCTTGACCAAAATATACGACTTGAGTTAACTCACGAAGAAGTGATACCTGACCTGACTGTGATTCAAATTAATTCGCATTATTTAGAGTTGGTTGATAAATTTTACTCAGGCCGTGGTTATATGAGTTTTCTTTCATCGTTTGCATGCATAGCTCTTTTAGGTATTCTATTATCAATGGCAATATCAATGGCAATATCTGATAGTTATACTTCAAATCAATTAACTGGTTTTTTTTTATTAGCATTTATATTTTCACCTATGATTATATTCATGGCTTATTTACTTAAAACTGAATGGTTTGCTTGGACACACTATCCCATTAGATTTGATCGTAAAAACCAATTGGTTCATGTT